>JAFQAZ010000018.1 GCA_017416855.1 Clostridia bacterium | reverse complement strand
TTTTAAGGGGTGCGGGGGAGGCATGGAGTAAGGCATTCTATAAAATAGAATGCGCTTAATCCAGCCGTTCTTTTGTCGGGTGGTTACAACCGCAAAAGAACTTCCTTATTATGTATAGTCGAAGTTCTTTCTGATTCTCGCTTTGCTCGACTCGCAGAAAGAACAACTGAGGTAGGGAAAGTCGACAAACGAAAGTTTGTCGCCATTCTCCTACCTCATGTCCCGCCCGGCAGGGCATACAAAACTAAAAGAGTTAACAACCCCTCCGGCTCGGCTAGCGCCAACCCACCTCCCCTCGCGTGCCCAGAATGGGTATACACAGGGGCGGCTTTGCATAACAAAAAAATTGTTGCCAAAATTCTCATTTTATTATTCAATTAAATTTTGGTTTGTTTCTTTTTGATTTATTTTGGTTTATCGGTTAACCTCTATTGAACCACGCAGGCTTAGCGTGGTTTTCGTTATACAAAAAAGCAAATTCCAATTTGGAATTTGCTTTTTGTTCTTATTATTGATTTTTCTCTTTTTCGATAACTTCCTGCAGTCGTTTTTCGCAAAAATCCAAGAACTCAAACCACAGTTCTCCATCAACAAACTTGTTTTCGCCTGTTTCTCTTAAAATATTGGCTTTGGTTTCTGTATCATTATTCCAAACATGATTGCCAATAAACACATCAACCTTTTTCTCTCTCAATTTGTTCAGGGATGCCACATAATCTTCACGGCAATTATCATAATCGAACTTGCCCTGTGCCAGAGTGTTGGCTCCTGCACCGCCAAAGGTACCAACAGAGTAAACTGTTCCGTTTTCTTCTGTTTCATAAAACAGTGAAATCGTTCCCTCTGTATGTCCCGGTGTTTCCACAACTTCAATCCTTGTGTTTCCAAGGCTGACAACATCGCCTTCAGAGAGCAGGACATCCGGCTCAAAATACTGTTTCACTTTTTCAGCATCTTTTTTCCCGATAAATGTTTTAGCACCGGTTAAATGTACAAAAGCAGCTGTTGCCTGTGTGTGATCGCCATGCCAATGAGTGTGAATAATATACTTCACATCATAAGGGGTAAATCCCAGCTGATAGATTGAATCAATCAAAAGAAACAATGTATCGCTGTAACCGGTATCAATTAAAATGAGACCGTCACCGGTATCAATTAAATGAGATGATGCTGGAAAAGTTCCTACAAAATAAGTATTACCGATAATTTTAAACGGCTTGATTGCGCCTTCATAATGGTTTTCAAATTGCTTTCTCGTAAACATAAAACAACTCTCCTATCAGATAAATTTAATACAATTATATCAGACAACGCCCGTGCTGTCAAAAGAATTAAAGATTCTTTTCAATAAAACTGATAATGGGTGTTGGATCATCCAGTCCGTGCGGATGATGCTCGCACATAGATTTTTTAATTACGCAAATAGTGCCGTTATTATCTTTGTAATAGTCGCCAGCAGTTTTGTTTGCCAAAGGTACATCCGTATATATTTTCAGCATAAATAATTCCAATTTGGAAAAACATTCCACTTAATTCAAAAGTTCGATCGTTCTATACCGATTCGGAATCCTACTAAAATAATTCCCTGTATTTTTTCAGGATAAGGTTAGTACAATTTCAGCATATTTTCTTGGAATTTCTTGACCATATTTATGCTAATCTTGACTGCTGAAATAAATGATGTTACAATGTAAACAGAAAGCTTTAGGAGATGTATAATTATGTTCATTTCAAAAGAGAATCAAAAAGATTTTTGCATTATTATTCCCTGTTCCGCTACCTCACGTGAGGAGTTCGCCGCTTCTGAATTAAAGAAATATATTCATTTAATTTGCGGTGCTGATGTGGCTATCACGACCGATGATATGGCTCCAACATCGTTTAAAATTCTAATTGGCGGCCCTGAGCGCAACACCGTTACAAAAACATATATCAGCGAAAATGAATTTGACGCACTGGTTCCCGGCCCTGAAGGCATTTTTCTGCAATCTTACTGTGATTGTCTGATTGTGGCTGGTAGTTCCAAAAACACAAACGAATGCGAACGCGGTACCGTTTACGCAGTTTACGAACTGTTAGAACGTTTTTGGGGCTGTTCTTTGGCTGCCTACTCCAAAAAAGGTGTTGCCGCCGGCGAACACATTGAAACAGCTGATACAATCAACCTTGAAAATATTCAGTACATAAAAAAATGCGCCGATGTACCATACCGTGCCGCTGTGGCGCAATATTCCGGCGAAGGAAAAGCCATGACCCACGAATTGAATATTGAATTCTGGGACTGGCTTTGCAAAAACAGATATAATTATATCTATACCTGGAATATTGCCTATGAGCATTTAAAGAAAATCGGTATGCTGGATGAGGCTTTAAAGCGCGGTATTCTCTTTAAAGTGGGTCATCACGATGCCATCGATACCCTTCTCCCACCCAAAGGCAACAAATATTTTGAAGAGCATTACTATGAAACACATCCCGAATATTACCGCTTAAACGATGATGGAACTCGCTTTGAAATTGTTGACCATTGGGGGCAGATGGCACTTTGCTCCCGCAATATGGATATGATTGAGCAAATTTCAACCAATTTGATTGAGTGGCTCCATCAGAATCCTCAGGTTAAAACCTATGCTCTGCTGAATAAGGACGGCACAGCACCGCAATGTTGTTGCGCAATGTGCCGTAACTACAGTAAGGTTGAGAACTATGTATTTATGATTAACGAAATCGCCAAGCGCGTAGCTGTTGCCCATCCGGATGTATTGGTGAATATGTTGTCTTACACCGATTTGTGGCAGGCTCCCGAAAACATCAGTTTAGCGCCCAACGTTTCTGTTACAGAAGCCACCTGGCACATTTCCGGTCTCCGCACCATCGGCAAGCCGGACGGTTCTACCCTGGCCGGCACCTTTTACGAAGAAAATCTGCTGGGCTGGAAAGCCATCGGTGCTAATGTAAGCTACTATGATTATTTTATGGGTGTATATCCTGGCAGACAGCGTTACATTCCTATGGCAGATGAGATGCAGGCAATGTGCAAACGCTTTGTGGAAAAAGGCATTGACGGCACGGAAACTCAGATTGAGGTGTATAATCTCTGGAATAACATTTTCAATTTTTACACCTACGGCAGAACGGCTTATAATACTGATTTATCCTTAGAGGATAATCTGGCCCTTTTCTGCAAACTGTTCGGCAAAGGTGCTTCTTACATAGCTGACAACATCCGTTATGCCGAATCTGTTCTGGATGGTCAGAACGAAATTATGACCGCCGGCATTTATCTGATGGAACACATTGATAAGAATAAAATGTACGATGGCTTTGAAAAGGCTTTATCCGCCGCTGATACGCCTCTTCACCGCAACAATATTCGTTTGATGAGAATGGCCTTCCGCTATTCAGACATTGAAACTCGTGAAGAATATGAAAACGACGAAAAGGGTTACAAAGCTTTGAAGCTATATACAATTCCCGAGCGTGGTGAGTTACTCTATTTAAAAGCCAACTTTGATAGTTATGCAAGCCAATCTGGTTACGGCATTATGATTCCTGTCGATGGTGAGGATAACGGTTTCACGCCTGATAAATGGGTACAGTTTGAGTAACAAAAAGGGTTGTCATAAAAATGACAACCCTTTTTTGCATTTACGATTAAAAAATATTGACACACTTCCCATTCTGTGCTATAATAAATTTATTCGGGGGTATAGCGCAGTTGGGAGCGCGTTTGACTGGCAGTCAAAAGGTCAGGGGTTCGACTCCCCTTATCTCCACCAAAACGAAGCAAAGTTCACTTTGCTTCGTTTTTTATTATTAAAGAAAGCATCGCTTTACAGCGATGCTTTCTTTACGTTTTTATAAAATTGCATAACCCTGTGGGCACAATCTTCCAGCAGATATTCTGTATTGTTCATTGACTCTTCCAGACTGCAGGGGCCGTTCTGAATGGAAAATACAGCATCAATGCCACCCTGATACACATCCCGGTATCCATCACCGATAGAGCCGGTTAAAGCAATAACCGGTTTTCCGTATTGTTTTGCACGTTTAGCAACGCCGATAGGCGCTTTGCCAAACAGGGTTTGTCCGTCTAACCGTCCTTCTCCGGTAATGACTAAATCCGCCCTTTGCAAATCTTCATCCATTTGCAGAGTATCCAGCACCAATTCAATACCAGAAGCGGTTGAAGCACCAAAAAATGCAAGCAAAGGAACACCCAAACCACCGGCCGCACCGGCACCGGCCACATCAGCATAATCAACACCGCAAGCCTCTTTGATAGCCTCTGCATATTGCTTCATTCCTGTATCCAATTGATAGCGCATAGCTTCATCGGCACCTTTTTGACCGGCAAAAATATGGGAAGCCCCTTCTCTGCCGCACAAAGGATTGGTCACATCACAGGCCATACGGATGGATACTGCTTCTAAACGTCTATCCTTTCCGGTCACATCAACGGTCTTCACTTTCTCTAAATCGCCGCCAACACCCTCTAGCTCTGCACCATTTTCATCTAAAAACCGAATACCCAAGGCTCGTGCCATACCCATACCGCCATCGTTGGTAGCAGAACCGCCTAACCCCAACATAATCTCGTTTGCACCGGCATCTAGCGCTGCCAGAATCAACTGCCCGGTTCCATAAGTTGATGTGTGCCACGGATTTCTTTCCTCTTTTGTAAGAAGAGGCAAGCCGGAAGCCGCTGCCATTTCAATCACTGCTGTTCCGTTATCTAAAAGCCCATAAAACGCCGTAATATTCCTGCCTAAAGGGTCTTTTACCATAGCCTCGCATTTACTGCCGGGGCAAATGGTCAAAATAGCCTCCACTAGCCCTTCTCCGCCATCCGCTAAGGGATAATTACAAACAACGGCATCAGGAAATACACTTTTTATACCTCTTTCAATGCTTTCAGCAGCTTTTTGTGCTGAAGCACTCCCTTTAAAAGAATCAATAGCTGTAACAATTCTCATATCATTTCTCCTGATGTACTAAAATTTTTCCTTTATTATATACATTTCCAGGGACTTTCTTCGTGGCAGGAAACCTCCACCTTTAATTTATTTCCGAAAGCCTGTTGTAGTTGTTCAGCAATTTGTCTGCAAAATCCAACCTCTGCATCATAGTGATTGATTTCAATTAAATTCATATTGTTTTCGTAGGCAAACCGGGCATGATGATGTTTACAATCCCCTGAAACATATACCTGTGCACCCAATGCATAAGCCTCATAAATCATATCAGCGCCGCCGCCGTTACAAACAGCTACGGTATCAATCAGAGCGTTTTCATTACCAACATAACGCAAAAAGCCGTTGGGACAAAAAGCCTGTTTCCCCTTTTTTAGCAAATCTGCTAATGTGCAGGGCGTTTTCAGGATTCCGATACGGCCAATGCCTGCCTCGGTTCCTGCGAAAGAACTTCGTTCAGAAAATTCGCCAAAGGCATCTAAGAACACATCACAAAGTCCACCCTGAGCTGAATCATAGTTTGTGTGCATCGCATATAGACCAATGCCCTTTTGCAGCAAACGGCGAAGGGTACGCTGACCACCCTCTCCTTCTGTTAAACGGTTCACCGGTCGAAACATAACAGGATGATGCGTTACAACCAGCTGCGCGCCTTTTTCTGCGGCCTCAAGCACCGTTTTTTCATCAGCATCCAAAGCGATGACGATGCCTTCGATTTCATCTGTCACGCCCTCAACCAAAAGGCCTACATTATCATAATCTTCAGCCAGTTCCTTTGGTGCCAGTTTTTCAAAAAAAGCGGTTAATTCCTGTAAGGTTACCATAGGTCACACGTCTCCTTTAATCTCTTCAAACCGGTGAGCACCTTCTTATATTCATCGGCTTTTGCTCTGGTATCTACCTTTTCCGCCCTGAGCAAACCACCAAGTGCTTCACTGTATTTATGAATGAGCAAATCTAACAACTCCGGTAGTAAGGGGTCACGGTTTTCAATGAGCTTTTCACCCACTTGATAATATACAGGGTCTGAAACCATCATTTTGCCGTGTTTCACCGTCATAACTGTGTATATTTTATTGTCTTCTTTAGCCAATCGCTCGTCTGTAATTTCATAGTCGTTTTGCGCTAAATATTCGCGGAGTTCTGCCGTAGCTGTCATGGGCTGGAGAATATAGTGCTCCAGTTGTACAGGGGATTTTTCCAAAATTTCAGCAATCAACAAGCCACCCATACCGGCAATCACCGCTGTATCGGCTTCACCCTCTGAAAGAGCACAAAGCCCATCGGAAAGACGGGTTTTAATAAAATCTTTAAGACCAAAGCGGTCTATATTTTCTTCTGCACGTGAAAGAGGACCCTGGCGCAAATCCATGGCCAGGGCTCTCTTAATTTTATGTTCTTTGTAAAGATAAATGGGAATATAACCGTGGTCTGTGCCCACATCTGCCACCATTGCCCCAAAAGGCACACTGTCAGCTATGGCTAAAAGCCGCGGTGTCATCACTGACTGAATATTCATACTGTCATTCCTTTACTGATTTTCGTGATTACTTTTTCTAATTTCAGCACGTTTGATTTTGCCGCCTAAAGTTTTAGGAAGTTCATCCACAAATTCCACAATACGGGGATATTTATACGGTGCTGTTACCTTTTTAACGTAGTTCTGCAGTTCTTTAATGAGCTCATCAGAGGGTGTATAACCCTTCGCCAGCACGATAGTGGCTTTAACCACCTGACCACGCACCGGGTCAGGTGCCGCTGTGATGGCACATTCAACAACTGCATCGTGCTCTAAGAGGGCACTTTCTACCTCAAAAGGACCGATACGGTAGCCGGAGCATTTGATAACGTCATCATTTCTGCCCACAAACCAATAATAGCCCTTTGAGTCACGCCAGGCCATATCACACAGGTCATAGTTACCGGTGCCCAACTTTTCTGCTGTCATAACCTCATCTTTATAATAACCGGTAAACAAACCAACCGGTGCTTCTTTATCAATACCACAGATTACAATGCTACCCTCTTCACCATCTTCACAGGGGTTACCGTCAGCATCTAAAAGCTGAATGTTATAAAGGGGTGAAGGTTTACCCATGGAACCGGGAATAGGCTCAAACCAGGGGAAATTAGCAACTAAAACAGAGCCTTCTGTCTGGCCAAAGCCTTCACAGAGCTTTAATCCTGTTAAATCGTACCACTTTTTAAACACTTCAGGGTTTAAAGGCTCACCGGCAATACAACAATGCTTAATGCAGGATAAGTCAAACTTCGTTACATCCTCCTGGAGCATAAAGCGGAACATGGTGGGTGGTGCGCAGAAGGTGGTTACCTTATATTCCGTAATCTTTTTCAAAAGATTTAAGGGAATAAACTTGTCCATATCATAAGCAAAAATAACCGCGCCGCAAATCCACTGACCGTAGATTTTACCCCAGCCGAATTTCGCCCAGCCGGAATCAGAAACGCTCATATGCAGTTTGTTTTCCTGAACGCATTGCCAGTATTTTGCCGTTACAATGTGACCTAAGGGATAGGAAAAGTTATGGCGCACCATTTTGGGCATACCGGTTGTGCCGGATGTAAAATACACCAGCATGGTATCATCCCAACGGGTTCCTGCCTCACCTTGAGGACGGGCAAATTCTTCGCTCTGACCGCTGATGCCATCAGCAAAATCAAGCCATCCCTCCCGTTTTTTGCCCACCAGCAATTTATTCTGCAGGGTGGTACATTCAGGTTCTGCTGCCTCTACCTGGCTGATAACAAAATCATCATCCACGCAAACAATGGCAGAAATACCTGCCGCATTGGCACGATAGGCAATATCCTTCTTCGTCAGCTGCAGAGAGCCGGGGATTAAAACCGCACCCAGCTTATGGAGCGCTGTAGCGCAAATCCAGTATTCCCAGCGACGACGAAGGATTAACAATACAACAGAACCTTTTTTGATGCCTAAAGAGGCAAAATAATTGGCTGTTTTGTTGGAAAGACGGCTCACATCTTTAAATGTGAGCTTCTTTTCGTGGCCGTGGTCATCACACCACACCAGAGCCATTTTGTTTTCGTCTTGCTCAGCCCAGGCATCTACAATATCAAAACCGAAGTTAAAGTTCTCCGGCACATTGACTTTATAGTTTGCCTTGAAATCCTCGTAGGAATCAAAATCAATTCTTGGTAAAAAACGATCCAGTAACAATTTTTTCACTCTCTTCTATTCGGAAATTACAGTTAAAAACACAACAGGCTTCTCCCCTGCACAGCGCTGGCCGTGCTTGTAGGTGGGGTTAAAATAAATGGAGTCCCCGGCTTCTAATATAAAGCTCTGATCATCAAAGCAAAGCTCCATTTTGCCGGATACCACATAGTTGAATTCCTGACCGTTGTGGTTAACCAAAGCCGCCGGTTCATCAGTCGGATCTAAGGTAACAAGCAGAGGCTGCATAATTTTGCCGGCATAACGGAAGGCCAGATCCTGATAAGAATAACCGGGATAACGGTCAACCACTCTGCCCTGACCGGCTTTTACGATGTGATAGGTATCAAGCTTTGCTTTGGTACCCGTCATAATTTCGGTAAAATCCACGCCGAATTTATTGGCAATGGCATAAATCACACTAATGGGAATATCCTTGCCGTTTTCTTCATAGGCACGGTATACATCAATATCAAGCTCCAGTTCTTTTGCCAGTTCTTCCTGAGTGTAACCGCAGTCTTCACGCAAAAGACTGATACGCTGTGCCAGTTCTACAAATTCATTCATCAAATTCCCCTCCTTGTTATTTTCGTGCCCGCATATAGGCACGACCATCTGCAAATTCCTGCCGTACGCGTTCCGGTGCCGGACCGCCTTTAACCTTGCGGTCACCCACACAGGTTTGCATACTGATGGCTTCATAAATATCGTCTTCAATCAAGGGAGAACATTCCTTGAATTCTTCTAACGTAAAATCGTCTAAATTTTTGGAAAGGCTAATGGCTTTTGCCACCATCTGACCCACAATGCTGTGAGAATCGCGGAAAGGAACACCTTTCTTCACAAGATAATCCGCCACATCGGTCGCATTGGCAAAACCGCCTTTAGCGCCCATTAGCATCACATCTTTTCTCACGTTCATGGTTTTCACCATGTTAGTAAATACCGGCAGGCATAACAGAACGGTGTCTAACGCATCGAACACGGCTTCTTTATCTTCCTGCATATCTTTATTATAGGCAAGAGGCAAACCCTTCATCATAGTGAGCAAAGTAGTTAAATCACCAAACACACGGCCGGTTTTGCCACGAATAAGCTCTGCCACATCAGGATTCTTCTTCTGTGGCATAATGGAAGAGCCGGTTGAATAAGCATCATCCATTTCCACAAAGGAAAATTCGTGAGATGACCACAGAATCAGTTCCTCACAGAAACGGGAAAGATGCATCATCAGCATAGATAAATCGCTACAGAATTCAATGGCAAAATCGCGGTCAGAAACCCCGTCTAAGGAGTTATTGGTTACCGCATCAAAGCCTAACTGCTCTGCCACATATTCACGGTCTAAGGGATAGGTGGTGCCGGCTAATGCACCGGAGCCAAGCGGCATTACATTGATGCGCTTTCTGCATTCAGAAAGCCGTTCTTCATCCCGCTTTAGCATTTCAAAATAAGCCATGAGATGGTGGGCAAAAGTAATGGGCTGCGCTTTCTGCATATGAGTATAGCCGGGCATAATGGTGTCAACATGCTCCTCTGCTAAAGAAAGCAAGGTATCCATTAAGCTTTGCACCAAGGCGCGCACCTCATCACAGGCTGAGCGCAGATACAAACGGATATCCAGAGCTACCTGGTCGTTGCGGCTGCGGCCGGTGTGCAGGCGTTTGCCCACATCACCAATCCGCGCAATCAGAAGGGTTTCCACGTTCATGTGAATATCCTCTGCATCAACCGAAAGCTCAGCTGTTCCGTTTGCTATATCTTCTTTAATCTCCAACAGAGTTTTTTGAATCAGCTCTGCATCAGCTTGGGGAATAATCCCGCAACGTCCCAGCATGCCTGCATGGGCCACAGAACCGTCAATATCCTCCTGATACATCCGGCTGTCAAAGCGAATGGAAGAATTAAAATCATTTACCAATGCGTCAGTTTCTTTTGAGAAACGACCGCCCCAAAGCTTTTTCTTCATTGTTACCGGGCCTTTCCTTTTTAATCATTAAACCAGTTTTTCGCCGTTTTTCTTCTTCATCATTGCACGAACCTTTAAGGGCAGGCCAAACAGATTGATAAAGCCGCCTGCATCCTTCTGATCGTAAACTTCATCCTCATCAAAGGTTGCAATCTCTTCATCATAGAGAGAATAAGGAGATTTGGTGCCGGCAGGCATGCAGTTACCTTTGTAAAGCTTCATACGAACAGTACCGGTAACGGTTTCCTGTGTGGAATCAACAAAAGCGCTCATTGCTTCACGCAGGGGTGTGTACCACAAGCCGTCATAAACCAGATCAGCAAACTTGTTTGCCAGGTCTAATTTATAATGGAGAGTCATCTTATCCAGACACAGATATTCAAGTTCTTTATGAGCAGCATACAGCAGAGTGCCACCGGGAGTTTCGTAAACACCACGGCTCTTCATACCAACCAGACGGTTTTCAACGATATCGTCAATACCAACGCCGTTAGCAGCAGCCAGTTCGTTTGCTTTCTTTACTAAATCTGCTGCACTTTCATAACGAACGCCATCAATAGCCACAGGAATACCCTTTTCAAATTCAATTTCAACATAAGTCGGGGTGTCCGGTGCATTTTCAGGAGATACCATTAATTTCAGAATTTTATCGTAGTTTGGTTCGTTAGCAGGGTCTTCCAAATCCATACCTTCATGGCTTAAGTGCCAGATGTTTCTATCCATGGAATAGTTGTCTTCCTTGGTAACAGGTACAGGAATACCGCGTGCTTCTGCATATTCAATTTCTTCATCACGAGATTTGATGTCCCAGATTCTCCAGGGAGCAATAATCTTAAGGTGCGGAGCCAGTGCCTTAACAGTCAGTTCAAAACGAACCTGGTCGTTACCTTTACCGGTACAACCATGGCAGATCGCTGTTGCGCCTTCTTTTTCTGCAATTTCAACAATTCTTTTAGCAATGCAGGGACGAGCGTGAGAGGTACCCAGCATATATTTGCCTTCATATAAAGCGCCTGCTTTTAAAGTAGGCCAAATAAAATCGCGAACGTATTCTTCCTGCAGATTTTCTATGTACAGCTTGGAAGCGCCAGTCTTTAATGCTTTTTCTTCCAGACCTTCGGTTTCCTTGCCCTGTCCAACGTCACCGCAGACTGCAATAACCTCATAATCGTAGTTTTCTTTCAGCCAGGGGATGATAATAGAGGTATCCAAACCACCTGAATACGCTAAAATAACTTTTTCTTTCGTTGCCATTTGCATTTCCTCCCAAAATATGATAAAATATAAAATAAACAAGATGAAAATCCACAAGAATTGGATTCTATCTTATATATTATACCCCATAGCAAAGAAAATCTCAACATATTTTTTACAAAAATGTGATTTTTTTTAGATTTTCAGCTAAAATTACGAAAGAAAAGGAAAACGCTATGATTATTTTGGGTATTGATCCCGGTATTGCCATTGTTGGTTACGGTGTTATTTCGTACGAAGCCGGTCGGTTTAAAGTGATTGATTACGGTGCTGTGACAACAAAAGTCGGCATGAAACTTTCTGACCGTTTACGGAACATTTATGAAGACATTAATATCTTAATTGAGCGCTTTAAGCCGGATGCCTGCGCCGTGGAAGAGTTATTTTTCAACACCAATGTTACCACAGGCATCGCAGTTGCTCATGGCCGCGGTGTCATTGTGCTGGCGGCCTCGGTACAGAATCTGCCGGTGTTTGAATACACGCCTTTGCAGGTAAAGCAAGGGGTTGCGGGCTATGGCCGTGCCGATAAGGCACAGGTGCAGCGCATGGTGAAATCCCTTTTGAATCTGCCTGCTGTTCCCAAGCCGGATGATGTGTCCGATGCTTTGGCCGTTGCCATTTGTCACGCACACAACTCAGGTTTTCAGAAACTCACCAAAGCCGAAAGTGTATAACATAGGAGGTACAATATGATTGCATTCGTGAACGGAACCGTTGAAGTAATTGAAGAAAACGCTGTGGTGATAGACACCGGTGCCATTGGCTATCGGGTATATATGTCACCTTATGCACTTTCTACTCTCTCGGCAGGTAGTTCTGCAAAAATTTATACATACTTGAAAGTAGCCGAAGACGCTATGGATTTATACGGTTTTTTAACTGCAGAAGAAATTACCATGTTCCGCCGTATTATCTCCGTATCCGGCGCTGGTCCAAAAGCAGGTCTTGCTATTTTATCTGTTCTCCGCCCTGCTGAATTTGCGCTGGCCGTTGTGACCAACGATTTTAAAGCCATCACAAGAGCCCAAGGCGTGGGGCCGAAACTTGCCCAGAAAATCGTATTGGAATTAAAAGATAAGCTGGAAAACAGCGACTTTATTAAAAACGCTGATACGGCATCTGCCGGTTCTGTTCCGGTTACTATACCCACCGGAAACAATGAAGCGGTAGAAGCACTTTGTGCTTTGGGATACACCCAGTCTGAAGCTTCCCGCGCCGTCAGTCAGGCTGAGGGCGACAATGTTTCCGATGTAATCCGCAACGCCCTGAAAATTCTGGCCAAAAGCTTATAAAGAAAGGAAGTAAAACCTATGCCTTTTGATGAAAATTACGAAGACAGAATCATCTCCTCCCGTACATTGGGTGAAGATTCTGATGTGGAATACAGCCTGCGTCCCCGTCATTTAAGTGAATATATTGGCCAGAGCAAGGTTAAAGAAAATATGAAAATATTTATCCGTGCCGCCAAAGAGCGTAACGACCCCTTAGACCACGTTCTTCTGTACGGACCGCCTGGCTTGGGTAAAACCACCCTGGCAGGCATCATTGCCAACGAAATGGGTGTAAACATTCGCGTTACCTCCGGACCCTCCATTGAGCGTGCCGGGGATTTAGCGGCCATTTTAACCGGTCTTTCTGAGCATGACATTCTCTTCATTGATGAAATTCATCGTTTAAGCCGAAACGTAGAAGAAATTCTCTACCCCGCTATGGAAGATTTTTCCCTGGATATTATTTTGGGCAAAGGCCCCGGCGCACATTCTGTCCGCCTCGACCTACCCCGCTTTACTTTAATCGGCGCCACCACAAGAACAGGCCTTCTGAGTGCCCCCTTGCGTGACCGTTTCGGTGTAATCAGCCGTCTGGAGTTATATACGCCGGAAGAGCTTGACGAAATCATCCGGCGTTCTGCCGATATTTTAGGCACGAAAATTGACCCGGCTGGTTCCTTAGAAATCGGTCGCCGTTCACGCGGTACCCCTCGTATTGCCAATCGCCTCTTAAAACGTGTTCGTGACTTTGCACAAGTACAGGGCGACGGAACCATCACCCGCGAAATTGCTGATATCGCTCTGACTTCTTTGGAAATAGACCCCATTGGTTTAGATGCCATTGACCGCCGAATGCTGATGTTCATCATCGAAAACTTTGGTGGCGGTCCTGTAGGGCTTGAAACCTTAGCTGCCTCCATTGGCGAGGATGCCGGCACCATCGAGGACGTGTATGAGCCTTATCTTCTGCAAATCGGCTTTTTAAACCGTACACCTCGTGGCCGTATGGCAACCGCCAAGGCCTATGCACATTTTAAAGTGCCCTTTACTCAGGAAATCCGATTTGATATAGACTGATATGCATAGAATATAAAGCCGGTGTAAATACTAATTTTACACCGGTTTTATATTTTTAAAAAAATATTTTAATTTTTTCCAAAAAACTATTGACAAACCTTTTAGTATTTGCTATAATAATCAAGTCGTCAGGGATGACGAAAGATTCCATCGGTTAAACTGAACATAGTTTGCCGGTGTTTCTATACTTCTTAAGGCCCGTTGGTCAAGCGGTTAAGACACCGCCCTTTCACGGCGGTAACACGAGTTCGATTCTCGTACGGGTCACCATTAAAGCGTACTGAATTTTTCAGTACGCTTTTTTCATTTCATATATTGTCTCGGTGTTACACCCGCATACTTTTTAAAATTTCTGTTAAAACTCCTGAGAGAATTATAACCAACATCATAGGCACAGGATAAAACAGAACAATTTAATTCCTCAAACTGACGACAGGCCTTCATAATTCTGTATTGATTCAGATATTCATTAAATGATATACCGGTCATTTTTTTAAAATATCGGGATATATACGAATAACTGAAATTCGTTTCTTGACACAATTCATATAACGTACAGTTATTCTTATAATTTCGTTCTACAAACTCAAAACAGGAATATAGCAAACTCTCCTGCTCCTTCATCCTTTCTTTGTATTTCCTATTCTGCTCAAACTCAGCACACACAGAATATAAAAACCCTTTTTTATCAAATAAGGAAGATTCTTCGTCAATTTGTTTTAATCGTTCCAAAAGATAAGATTTTAACACAAAACTACTATCAGCGGGAATTTTATCAATATATTTAGATGTATATGCTTTAATCAGCTCCGGTGAAAAAATACAAAGGCTATGCTCACTATCTATACTTGAAAGTGAATGAACCTGATGCGGAAAAACTAAAACCCCTTCTCCACTTTTTAATAAATATATCTCTCCATCTATAACAACCTCCATTTCGCCACAGGTGACTACAATCAATTCAAAAAAATGATGCAAATGAATTGGAAAACTGAAATTTTTTCCGTTTTCTTTACAAAAAGCTTTTGTGGTGCCATAATGCTGAAACTGATAAAACATAACATCACCTAAAGGACAAATTTTGTCTATAATTATATGAAATTTTGCGAGAATTGTCAAGTTTTATATCTTATAATACAAATTAAGAGGTGATTTTATGAAATTTTATATCGGCGCCGACCTTGGCACATCAGCACTAAAACTACTTTTGGTTAATGAAAATAATAAAATCGTTCATACCGTCACCAAGGCATATGATGTTGCCTATCCCCACCCGGGTTGGAGTGAGCAACGCCCTGAGGATTGGTGGCAAGCCTTTGTGGACGGAGTAACCGAACTGACGAAAGATTTCGACAAAGAAAACATTCAGTCTATAACCGTAGCCGGGCAAATGCATGGTTTGGTTATACTGGATAAAGAAGATGCTGTTATCCGCCCTGCCATTCTTTGGAATGACGGCAGAACAGAAGCAGAAACTGCCTATTTGAACGATGTAATCGGAAAGCAAAAATTGTCCGTTTTAACGGCCAATATTGCTTTTGCCGGCTTTACTGCTCCAAAACTTCTCTGGCTCAAAAAACACGAACCGGAACATTTTAATGCTATTCAAAAAGTTATGTTGCCGAAAGACTATATTAATTATCGTTTAACCGGGGTTCACGCTTGCGATTATTCCGATGCTTCCGGAATGCTTTTATTAGATGTAAAAAACAAATGCTGGTCAAAGGAAATGCTGACCATTTGTTCTCTTCAAGAATGGCAAATGCCTCATCTTTTTGAAAGCTACGAAGCTATTGGAACCATATTACCCAACGCGGCCGAAACATTAGGTTTAAACAAAAATATTGTCATAGCAGCCGGTGCGGGTGATAATGCAGCTGCCGCTATCGGTACTGCCACGATTGGTGAAGGAAAATGCAATATTTCCTTAGGTACTTCAGGCACAATTTTTATTCCTTCAAAAACCTGCACCATTGATAAATATAATGCTCTGCATGCCTTTTGTCATGCTGATGGTGCTTATCATTTAATGGGCTGTATTCTTTCTGCCGCTTCCTGCAACAAATGGTTCTGCGACGAAGTGCTAAACACAAAGGACTACATTGCTGAACAGGAAAAAATAACAGAAAATATGTTAGGAATGAGCAACATTTTCTTTTTACCCTACCTTATGGGAGAACGAAGCCCTATAAACGATACAGATGCTACCGGCTTATTTATAGGCCTGCGGCCTGACACCACGCGAACAGATATGTTGCTTTCTGTTTTAGAGGGCGTTGCTTTTGCTGTAAGAGATAATCTGGAAATTGCCATAAAATCTGGCATTACCATTAAACAGAGCACGGTTTGCGGTGGTGGCGCTAAATCAAAGCTTTGGCTTACGATCCTCAGCAATGTTTTAAATCTGGAGCTATTGGTTCCTGCCTTCGAAGAAGGCCCCGGCTATGGTGCAGCCATTTTAGGTATGGTTGCCTGCAAGGACCGAAAGTTAGACGATTTTAAAGAGATTGAAATGAAAGAAATTATTAAACCTGATCCGCAACTTGTGCAAAAATATGAAGAAAAATATGGAAAATATAAATCAATCTACCCTGCCGTTAAAGATTTATATAAAACATTAAATACAAAGATATGAGGTATTACTATGAAAGAATATTTTAAAAATGTACCAACAATTAAATACGAAGGCAAAGACAGCAAAAATCCCTTTGCTTTTAAATTCTATGATGCCGAAAAAGTTATTATGGGCAAAAAAATGAAAGAACATCTGCCTTTTGCCATGGCATGGTGGCATACTTTATGTGCCAGCGGCACAGATATGTTTGGCAGAGATACGGCTGATAAATCCTTTAACACAGAAAAAGGAACCATGGCCCATGCTCATGCAAAAGTTGACGCCGGTTTTGAATGTATGCAAAAACTTGGCATTGAATATTTTTGTTTTCATGATGTAGATTTGGTGCCGGAAGCTGATGATATTAAAGAAACCAACAGACGTCTGGATGAAATTACCGACCATCTTCTTGAAAAAATGAAGGAAACCGGCATTAAATGTCTTTGGGGCACAGCGAATATGTTCTCCAATCCCCGTTTTATGAATGGTGCCGGCAGCACAAATTCAGCTGAAGTTTACTGTTTCGCAGCTGCGCAGATAAAAAAAGCCCTTGAGTTAACCGTTAAACTCGGCGGCAAAGGATATGTATTCTGGGGCGGTCGTGAAGGTTATGAAACACTTTTAAATACCGATATTAAATTTGAGCAGGAAAACATTGCAAGGCTCATGAAAATGGCTGTCAACTATGGTCGTTCCATCGGTTTCACCGGCGATTTTTACATTGAACCCAAGCCGAAGGAACCAATGAAGCATCAATATGATTTTGATGCCGCAACTGCCATTGGCTTTTTAAAACAACATGGTTTAGATAAAGATTTTAAAATGAACATCGAGGCAAACCACGCTACACTGGCCGGTCACACCTTTGAGCATGAGCTTAGAATTTCCGCCATCAACGGTATGTTAGGTTCCATCGATGCCAATCAGGGCGATTACCTTTTAGGTTGGGATACCGATGAATTTCCCTCCGATGTATACAGTGCCACCCTTTGTATGTATGAAGTGTTAAAGGCCGGCGGCTTAACAGGCGGTTTTAATTTCGATGCTAAAAATCGTCGTCCAAGCAATACATATGAAGATATGTTCCATGCTTTTATTCTGGGAATGGATACCTATGCATTAGGTCTTATCAAAGCCGCTGAGCTCATCGAAGACGGCCGCATTGATGCTTTTATAGAAGAAAAATATAATAGTTTTACCCATGGTATAGGTAAAAAAATCGTTAGCAACGAAGCAACCTTTGAAGAATTGGCGGCTTATGCTGAGGAACTTGGCCAAACTAAAGAGCCCCAAAGCGGCAGACAGGAATATTTGAACGGCATTATCAACTCTGTTTTGTTCAGATAAGGAAAGAATCTTATGAAAAACTATGTATTTGAGCGTTTTTCTGATGACTGGCGTCGTATGATTAACCAAAACGGTGTCAAATGTAATATGGTGAAAAAAGAAGGCAACGAGAACTTAAATGCTGTATGGGACGGCATGGTTGCACCCGATGGCAGATTTTATTATCCCCTGTCCTCCGAGGCAGGTCTTTGCGGCATTACTAAACTGGCCTGGTATGATTTCGAAAACGACGAAGTACATGAATGCTTCGATGGCGCTAAGGTGTTAATGCCAAATGATAGAAAACTTCCCCATTCTAAATTTCACACTTCATTAAACACCATGCCTCGCAGTGCCTTTTACCCCGAAGAGGCCTATGATCCGAAAGACTATCTGGTCATCGGCACCACCCATGCTACAGACCGTGCCAAACACCACGATGAATGGATGCCCTTCGGTCACCATAATCACGTTTGGGAAGGCTTTCCCGGCTCACAAATCGTAATGTATGACCCTAAAAAGGGTCACGCCATTTCCTTGGGTATACCCGTACCGCAGGAAACCATTTATGGTGCCAAATATGACCCCAAGCACAATCGTTTATATATGATTGGCTTTATGCGAGGTCACGTATATTGCTATGATTTTAACGAAAGACGTGTGATTAAAGATTTGGGCAAAGCCGCTGAAGTGTTTACCTATCGCTTGGTTTTGGGTAGCGACGGGCATATTTACGGATGTTCTAAATCCGGTCAGTTATTCCGTATCAACACCGATACGATAGAGCTTGAAAATCTTGATTTTCACGTACCTGATTTTAAGGATAATTACATCAGCTACACCTGGTACCGCTATATGGTCTCCGGTCGCAATCATTCTTCCGGCAAATATCTGTATTTTTCTATTGCAGCTCTCGATACCATGTATAAGCTGGAATTTGCCACCGGCAAGGTAACCGAACTGGGCAGTTGCCTGCCAAAAGATGGTTTATATGAACCGCCGGCAAAAGATGGCAGTTGGCAAATTCTCGGCTTTGATATTGATAAAGATGGTGTTTTGTGGCTTGCCGTTCAGCAATGGTGTATGCGCAATGATACAAAATATAATTTCCCCTCTGCCGCTTATTTAATTCGTTGGGATGTGGATAATGGCGAAGAACCATATTGCTGTGGTATACTGGGCACAAAAGAGCGTGTCCATGAATGTGTTTCCGAAATGGAATATGACCACGTTCACGATGTGCTATACTGGACCAACACCGCAACAGAGCGCCCCCTCGGTCAAGACCGCCCCACCGTTGGCGGTATTGATTTAAAAGTATTCAGAAAGCATTATAAAGAACCGGGGCCCATTACAACCGATTCATGGATGGATGTCTACGAATTATCCGCCGAGGAAATCGAAGCAAAAAGAATAAAATTTGAGAAACGTGCCAGAGAAGAAAACACTGCAAAAAATCCGTTTTTTGCCTTTCCTCCGGAATCGTTAACACCAGTACGAATTTGGAGAAGCTTTCCCTCAAAAGAGGTTGAAAATTCACAAGTTATCGGCATGGCTTTTGATAAGGAAACAAAGGGATACGATTATTTACTCCATGTCGTTTGCGGTCAAGGCGGTTTATTTGAAACAGCCGATTCTGTTTTAACAATCGCAGACGGAAAAGTGATTGAGCAAAAAAAATTCACTGAACTGGATGCAGAATACCACCAATGGCTAAAAGAAAATATTTTACCTCAGCCTCCCGCTTTAGATGAGCAGATCACTTTACCGGAAGTCACCGGTCGCCGTTACCGTGCCAAGGCATCCTGTGTTGTTCCCTGGCAAGACGGCAAACAGTTTGTAGGAACGTTAGATGCTATTTTAGCTCTTGTGTCGCCTGACGGAAATGTTTTCAGCCTAGGCAACGCCGCCGCTTACGGTCCCATTCGTTCTATGGTAGCAAACAAGGATAAAACACGTTTATGGGGTGTTGCCGGCGATGACGAAGACATGGGTTATGTGTTCAGCTACGATGATAAAAACGGGCTACGTCAATTGGGCATTTTAAACTACAACACTTACGGTTACTATGACGGTCCCGTGGCTTTGAATGTGTTATCCTCCATCACAATTTCTCCTGATGACAAATATCTTGCCATCGGCAGCAAAGACCGCATAGCAATGGTTTGCATTATAAAGTTATAAAAATAATGCTGCAGTAAAACGATTACTTTTACTGCAGCATTTTTATTTTCCATTCTCCGCTATACCAATAAATATCCTTTTTGCCTTTTAAACGGCTAATCTCCTCCATATAGAAATAATCGCCGTAAATAAGACCAACATTCACATCCGTATTGCGAGGTTTATTCCCTGTTCCGCCAAACAAAATGGCTTGGTTTTTATCGTTATCAAAATTAGAATAATTCTCTGTTAACATTTTTTAAATGAGACAAGCTTTTTTCTCTGTAATATTAAGTTCACTTCCTACTTCTTCCAGCATCATATAACTCTCGTTATATGTAAAAAAAGAATATTGATTGCTTTAATTCTAATAAAACCGCAATTTTATTTATCAACCTCGACCCATTCGCCACCTGACTTACCGCTTTCATACATTGCCAGTATGCTTTTGGCTGAGGGTAAAGCCGATTCTAACGTTAAGTAATTCTCGCTACCTAAAATGAGATGTCGATAAAATTGCTCAATGGCAGAAAGATGACCATTACCCCAAACATTTTTACCAATTTGAGGAGCAACATCAGTTGCAACAACTGTGGCAGGAGCACCTTCTTCAATTCTATATAACGCTTGATCAGCATAACGAAAACGCACATTTTCAAAATCCAGTTCTAAAACATTTGGATTAGATGTTACATACGCATTTGTACCAAAAAAGATCCCTCGCACTCCATTTTCAAACTCTATTAAAACATCTGCTGTATCCTCGGTCTCAATAATTCCATCCATAGCTTTTGTAGAGATAGAGCTTCTGAGTCGCTTTGCATTTCCTGCAAAAACATGCATAAGATCAATGATATGTACTGCTTGATTACACAAAAGGCTTCCGCCTTCTGTTTTCCAATTACCTCGCCAAGCATCTTGATTATAATATGTAGCGTCACGATTCCAGACCAAAAAACCGGATACTCCTATAAGTTTACCAATACTACTATCACTTTTAATAATTTCCTGCATTTTGCGAACACATATATTGGTCCGGTTTTGTAACGAAACACAAAGTTCAGCTTTTGATTTTCTATCAGCATCTATTAATTTTTGTAATTCGTTTTGCGTGATAGCTACAGGCTTTTCCAAAACAACATGTTTGCCCGCAGCAAGAGCCTGACAAGCCATTTCTACATGCAAATTATGCGGTGTGCAAATGTGAACTACATCAATACATGGATCTTTTAGCACATCTTCAAAACTATAAATAGCACGGCAACCCATTTGTACAGCTCCTTGGTCAGCTCGCGAATTTCTAACGTCACATATCGCTTCAATTTCTCCAAATTCTGACATCTTCACAGCATTTGCATGAATAGGTCCAATAGAACCATACCCCACGATACACGATTTCATTTAATATCATCTCTTTTCTTAGTAATTACGATATTAAGAATCTAACAGCACCTTATACCCCGCTATACGCCAAAAAACTGCCATCAACGGGAATTACAACCACTTGATCCGTTAAATCATCTCAAAAGGTAATGTCATTTTCATAAAGCTATCTCCTCTCCCTTTACAAAATTTTTTTAACATTTATGTTTTCATCAAAAAACAATATGTCTGCATCAAAACCCTCTGCAAGCTTTCCTTTTTCTCTAAAATTCAGGAGTTTTGCAGGATTTACGGTCATCATTTTTACCGCATCACATAATGAAACATCAGTTTCTTTGACCACAGTGCGTACCAATCGGTCTGCGGTTGCAACGCTACCGGCAAATGCACTTTTATCCAAAAGCTTGGCCACCCCAGCCAAATTCACCAATGATGCTCAAAGAGCCGCCTCGAGCCGGATCCATCATCGTCCGTACACCAAGACCATAGCCATAGCCGACAAGCTGCGCCCAGGAGAAAGTCTTACGTTGTTCTTCATTTAACTGATTTTGTTTTAATAAAGAGACCCCTGCAGAAGAAAGAATCCGCTGACCATTGGCACCTACACCTTCGTTAGCTAGAGCATTGACGAATTTTGCATAATCGGAAACGGAGGTAATGATACCGGCGCCACCGCTATCATATTCATCGCTGAACTCCAGCCGTTTTTAAATTGGCCGCCGTTCCAGATGGCCGCCAAACTTTGACATATCCACAGACTGGGTATAGCCCCCATCTTGGCGCTTATTATCAACTATAGCTTCATCTGCCACAAAATCATACAGGGGTGCCATTCTCTTTGCTACATCCCCTTGCGCGTGAAAATAGGATTCCTGCATCCCTAACGGATCAAAAATGTTCTCTTTCACATAATCTCTGCACTTTTTACCGGCAATCACTTCAATGACTGCCGCCAGCACATCATGGCAGAAGCTATACTGCCAATATGTTCCCGGCTCAAAGGAAAGGGGCATTTTCGACATCAATTTTACAACGTCCAAGGTATTATATAAACCGTTTGTTTTACGCCCTGCCTCCGCAAGCAGTTCATCGGGAATATCGTAAGTCATACCGGCGTCATGGTAAAAAGGTGTCGCAGTGTGATGGGTGTTTTGGCTTGTTTCAGGTTACCTTCTGCATCTTTTATGTACATTTCTCTATATTCCGGAATGAAATCATACACCAGCGTATCCAAAAGAAACTTACCCTTCTCAAGCAGTTGCAAGCTGGCCACAACCGTAGCGACCTTAGAGCGGAATAAATATTAAGCAGACAGTCGTCTGTCATCTTAATTTTATTTTCCACATCCAGATAGCCGGATTGATACCGAAAAACTTCTTCATTATTCAACCAGACAGAAATCGTGTTTCCCGGCATTCTCCATTCTGTCAGGTGGTTCATAAACTCTTTTAAATTATTAAAATTCATAACGATTAACCCACCATTAAACTTCTGAGCGCAGTCACAACATGGGCACCCAGGGTTGGTCTATTTGGACTATTATAAATAGCTGCAATCTCCTCGTCATTACATTCAGGATGAGAAAGTATCAACTCTTTCACCTCATCCAAAGGCTTAATGCAGGCCTCCAGCGCATCTGAAACTGCTTGCTTTCCAACACAGCGATACCCTAATGGCTGATAATCGTGAGCCATTAACAGTTCTTCAATATCCATTGCTTTCAGCTCATCAATCGCATCAAAATGTTCTTTGGGAACGCTAATGTTGGCAGCCCATTTGCCGGAACCAAAAATACCGTAGAGCTGAAGGCAATCTCCTGTGATTAGCGTCTTTGTCCGCATATCATATATACCGGCACTGTCTTTTGTATGCCCGGGAATGGAAATAATTTTCAAATCACCTAAAACAACCTCGCTACCTTCCGGCATGAACACCGCTTTATTCTGATATGCTTCTTTTAAACCTGGGTTTCGGGTGATAATGCAAATATTCGGAAATGCTTTAAGGTAAGCAGAAATGCCCCCGGCGTGGTCACTGTGATTGTGTGATATAAACACAAATTTAACACCGTCTGCCTCAATCCCAATCTCATTAAGATATGGCAAAACATAGGTTTCAATATCCCAATCGGAGCCGGCTGCATCAAAAAGCAAAACCCCTTCTTCAGTTTGTACAACAAAAACAGTTGTATAGATATCCTTATAAGGAATTACTATACGGGTAATTTGTTCATTCATTTTGGTTACACATTCCATAACAATCTCTCTTTACTCATTTTACTTACGTATTACTTATTCTTTAAATATTCGTCAATGGCCTTTGTCGAATTTTTTTCCGGCACCCATAGCCGAAATAACTGTTGCAGCACCGGTAACAGCATCCCCGCTGGCATACACACCATGGCGGGATGTTAAACCATCTTCATTGACAATGATGCCACCACGGCTATTCACCAAAAGGCCATCGGTGGTATCCTTAATCAGGGGGGGTGGGTGATGTACCAATAGACATAACAACCGTATCTACCCCAAGTTCAAATTCAGAACCGGGAATTGCCACAGGTCGGCATCTGCCCCTTTCATCCGGCTCCCCTAGCTCCATTTTAATGCATCTGATGCCGGTTACAAAACCATTTGGGGGGTCTCTCCGAGAGTACCCAAACTCCGTTTTTTATCCTTGTAATCATTCTTATATCTCAAGAAGTGAAGCACTATCGCTATCGCAATACAATTTTGCAGCGCTGTGCTTTCTTAAAATGGTTGCAGGACATTTTTCGCTGATTTCACCCTCTACTGTATTACGCACGGCATTTGCCTTGGTTGTACAAGGCACAACACAGAAAAGGTATTTTGCCGCAAACATTGTTGGCACCGTCAGAGTCATTGCGTATTTTGGAACCTGCTCAAGGGATGCAAAACAACCATCGTTGACTTGTTGCTGTCTGCAGGTTTCATCAAGTTCAACTGGTTTGACCATTTTAGCATCATTAAAATCTGCCACGTGCGGGTCATTAAAAGCAATATGGCCATTTTCACCGATACCGAGAACCACAATATCGGTAGGATGCTGTTGTAAAAGCTTGGAATATCTTTTACTTTCTGCATCCGGGTCCTGGGCGGTTGAATCAATTAAATTCACAGATTTAAAAGGCTTCTTTGAGAAAATCTTATCAATTAAAAAGTTTGCAAAACCCTGAGGCGCTGCCTTGGGAAGGCCAATGTACTCATCCATATGAAACGCATTAATTCTTTCCCAAGCGATGTCATCACGCTCACACAGATGAAAAAGCACATCGTTTTGTGATGGTGCCGCTGCAAAAATCATATTGATTTCGTCTTTCTCCTGAAACAAAGCATGAATGGCATCTGCAATATCCTCCGCCGCTGCTTTTCCCATTTCATCGCGTGTTTCATAAATTTCTACGGCTAATTTATCTTTTAGTAAACTTTTAACCATGACCTCATGTCCTTTCATTGAAATATTTTATGTCCGTTTTTATTTTTGAGTATTGACTTTAATTGTTATTCCAAATTTATTGTTTAAGTCTTCAAAAAGAATAATTATCGGTGCACTAGCCCATGGATGGCAGAGACTGGTGTTCCATTTTTGTGGTTTTCCCCAGGCCTCAAAGCAGGTAGTTGCCCCTTCTTTAAGCATATTCACCCAGGAATGTTCTGTTTCATTGACAAGTAATGCCAATTCCTCTTCGTATGCGCCTATTCTTCCCAATCCTTTTAAAACAAAAAATGCGAATTGAACGCCGCAGGACAAACCTTTTTCCATAATAAACTTTTTGATTTCTTCATGCATATCTTCATTAGCAATGCCGAAGTATAATGGTAATGCATTAGAATGAAGGGCACTGTGCGTTAATTTTTCCGTATCGCAAAACAGCTTTGTTTTTTGGTTATAAAAAGCTTTTATAAATGCATTCTTTTTCCGTTCTACATCTATTCTTTCACTTATTCCAATAATTTCGCGCAATTCATTAACAATCTGCAAGGCACCAATATAAAATGCATTTAAAACATTGTGGCAGTCAATTCCATATGTTTTTAATGCAATATGAGCATCATAATCATCTCTTAAATTGGCTGGCCAATCGACAATGTTGTTCTTTTCATGTACATTTTCCAACAGTCCATCAGCGCGTTCATACTGCTTGAAATATTCTAAAATTCCGCATACCGTAGGATATAAGTCTATAACTGTAGCTTTATCCTTAGTAATTTTGTAATAGTTTAATATCTGCATAGGATATTGCAGGGAACAATCAGCAATTTCCTGCATAAAACTACAATTTGCAACGGCCAAAAGCCCAGGGCACACTCTGGTTGTTGCTGCAAAATCATACAGAATTTTTCTATAATATTCTGCGTCTTCAGTTAAATATAAACGCGTAAGCCCGCTGACAGTAAAGTCTCCTAAATACAAACCTTTTTCACGTGTCGGGCAATCAAGAATGGCTTCCTGCGCTCCATATTTCACGCCGTTAGAGCATATCCTCCATATATCTTTAAGGTACGGTATATCTGTTTCTAAACTGTATTTTTCCTCAAAAGGATGATGTCTGACTATGGCGCAAAAGGTTTTTTCGTTTAAATTGTCTTCGTCGGTAAATACATTTACATATCGGAACGCCTTATAATCATAAAAATTAAATTCGTCCTGCTCACCTGACAAAATACAGGTTTCATCATAACGACAGTTACAAAGCATATCATATTTTGCGAGTAATGGGTCGTTTTCTTCTGCTTCCTCTCCACACATAATGCGAACAGTTTGTCCCTTTAAACCCTTTGCACTCATACAGAACTGTCCTGTAATTTCTTCTCCGAAATCGATAAAATACTTGCCCTTGTCAAATTTTATTACCCGAACAGGAAGTTTTTTATAAACATCAACAGTTTTGGCAGGTTCGTCTTTAAAACAATAGTCTGCATCTTGTTTTATTACTGCTTTTTTATATCCGCTATCATTAAAATCAAGCGTTGTCCAGCCTTTTTCTTCAAGGTTGAAATCTATATTCTCCAGAAACAATGTTTCATATCCCGTTAGTTCTCCGCTAAACTCCATTGCTTGTGAATAAAGCCAGCTTTCATCTGTTCCAAAAATAAACTCATTGTTCTGATAAACATCTGCAATCATACCCTGTCTGTTATCACCGCTGAAGCAAACTCTGTTAACAACGCCCTGATAGTGCACGTGAACGGCTATCACATTGTCTCCGGCTTTTAAATACTCAGACAAATCAATTCTGTTGTAGTTATAGCATTCCGGATAAGCAGGAGCAGGGCCTTGGCATACAAAAACACCATTTACATATAATTTATAGTTGTCATCGGCAGAAATATTCATAAATACATTGTCTGTATTCTGCAGCGTGAACCTTTTGCGAAAGTGAATGTGATAATTTTGAAAAGGACTTTCCGGTAATTTTACTTCATCATTTTCTTTATGAAACATATTGATGGGAACCAAATCCGCAAAATCCTCTGTGGTAATCCACTTTGCGTTAAACTCCATTTAAAACATCCCCTAAAACTTACTTATGTAAGATTGTTTCTATTGTATCCCCTAAAACCTTTGCCATCGAAGCAAAGCCTAAATCATTAGGATGATCATTATCCACCGTTCCCCCATTGTCTGTATATTTCATAAGCTCATTGCCCGGTATAAAATAGACATTTTTATCACCATTAGCAATCGCTTTTTCATAAGTCGTTCTGATAACTTCACGTCTTTCCTTTTCCGTCTGATTAAGATATATTTTAGGTCTTGACATCATAACGATGGGTAAATCCGGGTTTTCTTCGCGAATAATGTTAAACATTCTCTCATGGGTATCAATCAAAAACTGTACGGAGGGTGCGTTATGGTCATAATCATACACAAACATTGACATGTCCAGTTTTTTAATATAGTCAGCAATTTCTTTTTCTGCACCTGCACTGCCTGAAAAGCCAAGATTAATATAATCACAGTTAAATCTTCTGGCGATAATACTTTCATAACTGCAACCCGGTCTTGATGCGCTGCACCCCTGGGTGATGGAAGAACCGTAAAAAACAATCGGTTTGCTGATTGTCAATTTGCTTGGAGCATCAATATATGCATCTTCAGAAACGCCTATATATAATTTACAGACTTCACTATATAAAGGAAAATTAATGGTAATCTCGCGATCTTCTTTTGTTTCCAGTTCAATTATGCTTGTATAACCGTCAACAATAGCAAAAGGCGGTATAAAGGTTTTGCAATATCTTTCCTCATCGCCATATTTTATGTACATATCAAACCCTAAGGAGCCTGTCATAGCAAAACGTGACATTTTGTGAAGATAGCCCATTTCTGCATTAATGGCTATATAAGGGCTATTCGTCTTAAAACGGACTCTTCCGCCCGCTGTGTGCGCATGAAGAATGTGCACACTTTCAGTAACGGACTTAGCTGCTTCTTCAGGCATTCTACGAAATTTTCCATTTTCATAAATAAGACCGTTAATCTCAAAAGGTGGATTTAATGTATCATAAAAAACAATATCTTTTTTATCAATCTCCGTCTTAAGTTTAAAGTTCTTATCAACATTTGTTAAGTCTTTCATAATTTTTTCTCTCCTTTTTTCTGCTCATTGAATACAATCATTATAATGTTTACTCTATGTCCATTTGGTCTTGGGTTCCGTCAAAAGCGCGAAAACGAATGGTAACGGTTGTTCCCTTCCCTTCCTGACTTTCAAAAACAATGGTGCTGTCTTCACCATATAAAAGCTTTAACCTTGCATGCACATTTTTAATGCCGTATCCTATACTAAAAAGTTCAATATTATTTAATTTTTCAAGTTTTTCGTCGGGAATTCCCACACCATTATCACTAACTTTAATTTGCAGATATTCTTTGTCTTTTTGACACCTTACCGTAATGACACCCTCATAATCAACACCTGAAAGGCCGTGATTGATCGAATTTTCTATAAACGGTAATATAATCATATGAGGAATACGACAAAACTTCAGGTCAAAGGGTATTTCTGCACTAAAGTTATACGCTTCATAATTTGATAGGCTACTCACAAGAGCATACTTTTCCAGCATTAAAATTTCATCACTCAGAAAGGTCATATTTTCACCCTTGTTTAAAACCATTCTGTAGTATTCCACCAAACCGTCTACAATTTCTGTAATTTCTTTTTCTCCATTTTCGTACGACTTGATTCTAATTGCCGAAAGTGCATTATAAACTGTATGATAGCTGATTTTTCTTTGCTCTAACTCTATTTCAATGTTTTTCTTCACATTTTCAATGTTTTTAACCTCATCACACAACATCGAAATCGTTTTGCTCACAGTAAATAATTCCTTAGAAACAATATTCTCCTGCTCTTTTGCAATTACATCCAGTTCGCTTAAACTGTTTACGTCTAAATGCTCAATAAAATTAGTAATGTTATAGGTCGTCTTTTTTAAAACACGAAAAGCTACAAAATAAATGAGAATAAACAAGGCGAGCATGCACACTAACGCTAAGATTACAATAATCATATATTTAAAATACAGCTCTTGATGATTAATAATCCCGCATGCTTTAATATTCTCGTTTATGCTTCTGACAATATACTGTTCTTCATTTGAAATCACATCATTCGCATCCAAAATATGTATATCGTCGCTTGTTTGAGGTAAGTTGATAACACATTCTAAAACATCACAGGAAGATAAGGGAAATTTTTTGTAAAAAACTACCTGCTTATTGCCCTCTTTATCTTCGTGCAGCCCATTTTCCCAGATAAAATTTTTCTCTTCAACATTAATTTTTTCTAAAATCTCTTCATATTGTTCAAATTCCTTGCTCGATGAAAAGTATTTGCTATCATATAAAGAATCATTTGTATAATAAATTGTAATAGTAGCATCGTCCAATGTCCCCGTTATATTATCCATATAAGTATTTGTTTGACTAACAAAATCAAAAACTTCATAGGCGTTTTCGAATTGATTTTGAAGATTATTTAAAATATATGAATAGCTCTGAATAGATTCAACAACAGATAAAGACTCGTCAATCCTCTCTTTTGCAATCAAAACATACTGTTCCGTTTCTTTTTCTACTCTTACATTCTCATCATTTTTCACAAAGTAACATATCGAAAATGATATAACCAGAATTAAAAACCCCAGCGGCACCAGGGTTGTCCACAGCACTCTTCTTAATATGGTAGTAAAAATACTCTCAGTCGGCATACCGTATTCAATCCTCCTCGATTATATCGTTATAATCCATCGGCACTGACTCTGTATATCTTTTAAAAGCTTCCAAAAACGCTGTTTTGCTTTTATACCCTACTAAGGTCGCCACATTTTGTACTGAAATCTTTTCAGCCAACAGGCTTTTTGCTTTTTCCATTTTTGTTATAAACAATTTCTCGTAAATGGTTATGCCTGTATGCTGTTTGTATATTTTTCTTGCGTAGCTCGCTGAAACAAAAAGTCTTGAACAGATATCCTGAACATTTTTTATGTGTTTATAATCCTTTTCAATAATTTTGTCAATATCTGCAATCAAACCTTCATAGCGCTGTTCATTCCTTGTCAGTGCAGTAGATAAAATCTGCAGGAGTATTTCTTTAAAGCAATTCCATACTTCTTCATAGTTTTTCAAATCATTAATTTTAGACCAAAACTCAGAAAAAACAGAAATTATCTGGCTGTCAAACAAATTATTTTCGTGAAGAACAAGCTGAAGCAAAACTAAAACAGTAGTACAAAATGTTTTACTCACATAAATGTTTTCTGCATCAATATTTTCGTAAAATTTATTGATAAATCTTTCTGTTTTATCAGATTCATCACTATAGATCAAATGCTCAAGCATTTCTTTTATTTCCTGAACATTATATTTCGGATTTTCATAAAGTAACTCGTTATAAATATGCACGCCACCTTTATCAAAGGAAAGGTTGTTTTCAAGGGCATTGGTTGCTTCCTCAATCATAACCACCGCTTCTTTAAGTGTTGCATGAACCTCAGATAAGCCTATATTCAGCATTACTTTAAATTCAGAATGCACTCTTCCCCTATATAACTCCAAGGACTCATAGATTTTCTTTTTGAACTGTTCCTGTGTGCAGTTTTTTCCCATGAACATAGCAAACATACTTGTTTCATTTTTAACTACAACCGTTCCGTCGAGCCCCGAAAGTAATGTTTTTTTAGTAAGATTAAAAATATTATATATGTCAATACGGCGTGTACACATAACATCAATTTTTACAATCAAAAAAGAATTATATTGATCGTATTCAAGAACGGCAATTGATTTTTCAAAATCATCCTCTTCCCAATGCTGAGCATATAAAAGTCTGTTAAAGAAATTCTCTCTATATAATTCTAAGCTATCAGAAAGAAGCGTGTCAAGTTCACCGTATTTTCTCTCTGTTTCAATTTCTGCTATGGATTTTTCAATGGATTCATATAAGCTCTCGGCACGAATTGGTTTTAAGATATATGATACCGCATTGCTTTCCATAACTTTTTTTAAAATCTCAAATTCTTCATAACAGCTTATAAAAATAAATTTAGCATCATTGTTAATTTTTCGTATTTCCTTTACCATTTCCAATCCGTCCATTACCGGCATGACAACATCAGTAATGACGATATGAGGCAAAAAGGCTTGAAAACATTCAAGCCCTGCTCTGCCATTCCGGGCAGTTTTAATTTCAAACTCCCCATTCATCCCTTTTTCAATGTAAGTAAGCAATGTTTGTATCTGCATATAATTATCATCAACAATCAAAAGCTTATATTTCATCTATCTCACCTGCCACAAAAGTTTAGTAGCACTTCAAACCATATTTACCCAATAGATTCATCGGCACACTTTTGAATTAAAAGTGTTGTTTTAGAAGAATTAAATATTTCCTCGCTGCTGATTAAGGAGGATTTTTTCCCCTCAATTTCATCTAAAAATGCATCAAGGTAGTTATCTTTCGGCTCAATTGCAGGAATGTTCAATACCTCTTTTTCACCATCTAAATATAACTTAACCCCATCAGCATTTGCACTAAAAGCAAGCATACCATGGCTGCCCCAAATTTTAAATTCCCAATAATAAGGGATGTTAAACCCAATACTGTTTGGAACACTATAGGAAATATCTGCAATGACACCGGCACCATTTGAAAGCGAAAGCATAAATTGTCCGCAATCCTTAAAATCAGATTCTTCTGTTGCATAAGCATTCCAGGTGCGGGCTCCAATTATTTTATCAACATAATAGCCTGTCAGATAGGAAATAAGATCAACACCATGAATAGCAATATCATTAATGACACCACCGTGTTTTCCCTTTTCAAAATACCACGAAGGTCTTTCCCCATACAGTAAAGGATGCTGTCCGCCAAACTGAATGTTATGTATCTCTCCTAACGTTCCATCAGCAATAACTTTTTTAGCTGCCAGAACATTTTTGTGATGTCTCAGGTCCAGCATCAGGCCTACGCTTAACCCTTTCTCTTCACTTATCTTTTTAATTTCATCAAGTTCCTCTAAAGAGGTACATAAAGGTTTATCTGCAATAACATGCTTTCCTGCTTTTAAAGCCTCAATTGCCATACTGCCTCTTGCACCATAATAATTTCCTATACCAATAATATCTATATCCGGATCTTTAAGCATATCCTGATAACTATTATGGGTAAAAACAATATTACGGCTTTTTTCCGCACCTAAAGCGGCCTCGGCATTTTCTTCCCAAAAGGCTACTGTTTCTATACGCTCATTTTTTTGTGCAGTATCATAAAGTGAATAAATATGACCGTGTCTGAAACCGGCAATTCCCAATCTAAACATCTTCATTCCTCGCTTTAAACATTATTCATTTATTTTTTCCATTAGCAATTGGTAATATTCGTCCGGGTCAACCGGAAGTTTAACCGTTTCGTGTTTCCATGCTGACATGTGAATTGCATTTGATAGATTCATTTCGTTGATGCCTTCTTCACCCGGTACAATTAAAGGCTCAGATTTTAAAATTGCATTAACAAAATTCTGCGTTATATTTTTGTGAGGCGTTACAAGTGCTCCACAGGGAATTTTGCACTCCCAATGCTCCGGTGTTGCCATACCCGGGCCTTTAAAGTTCTCGTTAAATTCCCGCTCATCAACTCTGTTACGTTTAAAGGTTAAAACATTGTTTTCTAAAATCAACTGGCCTCTCGTTCCTGCAACCTCCAGCCTGTTAGAGCCCGGAGCTTCCCCCGTTGATGCAACAAATACGCCAGTTACACCATTTTCATAACGCATATATACGGTTACGTCATCCTCAACCTCAATGTCATAATACTTTCCAAAATCAGCAAAAGCAGTAATCTCCTGAGGCATGCCAAACATCCACTGCCATAAATCTAGATTGTGAGGGCACTGATTAATAATCACGCCGCCGCCTTCGCCCTTCCACGATGAGCGCCATGATGAAGAATTGTGATAACCCTGGGGTCTGTACCAATCTGTTGCAATCCAGTTGATACGTTTAAGCGTTCCTAACTCGCCTTCATCTATTAATTCCTTTATCTTAACAAAACATGGATTGGTTCTTAAACAAAACATAACCGAAAAAACCTTATTGCTGTTTTTGGCGGCTTCATTCATCTCTAAAACTGCTTTTGAATATACACCGGCAGGTTTTTCGCACAAAACATGTAAACCTGCTTTAAAACAATCAATGGCAATAGAAGGATGATCATAATGCGGAGTGGAAATGATAACCGCATCAACCTCTCCAGAAGCAATCATGTCTTTATAATCAGTATAGTGCTTAATGTCAGCACCGTATGTTTCTCTAAACTTTTCAAGCTGGCTCACTTCAATATCGCATACTGCTGTAAGCTCTGCATTTTCTACATCACCGGGCGCAAGGTAACTTGCATGTACGTTACCGATGACACCAACCCCTATAATACCAAATCGTATCTTTTTCATACTAAAATCTCCTATGTATTTTATACCCCGTTGCTTTCGCTTTATGCAAAAGCAACGAGGTATTTCATTTTCTTTTTTAAAGCACTTAAGCAAACACAGAATTATTCTGTGATATACTCTTTTGCGATTTCGTTCATTTTTTGTTCCATAACATCAACATCTACAATGTTATTAACAACATCAAGCATTTCATTCCATTTATTGTCAAACTCACCTTCGGCAGCAGCAATTGCTTTTTTAATGGCAATCTCCCACTCTTCACGCTTCGCCCAAAATTCAATAACCTCTTCAATATCTGCGAATTCTGCTGCACGAACTGTAGAAGGCGGAACCGTTTCAACGCAAGTAACATAAGGACTTTCTGCATCAAACTTAAAGCCTGAGTTTGAAGTTGGTGCGTAAGAAACATCCTTATTGTATACATTCGGTGTCCACTTGCTGTAAACCATAGGAGTAATACACAGTCTGCCTGCCATATTGCCAAGACCTTTTGAATTTGATGCATCAAGTGCTGAGGAATCACCTTTAATAAAATATTGATTAAAGGCATCATCTTTAAACAGACGTGTGCCATCCTCCTGTACTGTATAAAGCTCATCTTCCGGTCTGCCCCAGTTCATCACTTCCAGATATTCCTCTGTATACTGTAAATCAGCCCATTGCAAAACACGAATGACTTCCTCTTCTGATAAGCTGTCTAACATGGTAAATGCAGAAGCAAAAGGCGTTACCACCTGTGTAGGAGCATAGCCTTCCGGAGCCGGAATGTCGATATATAACGGTCTGTAACTGAAGTTATATCCCTCTTCTTTAAGTTGCGTGTTAATCGTATTATAATCGCCCGCTCTCGTGGCTGAACAAATAACATATCTGCCCTGCAAAACCTTAGCCTTAAACTGAGCGCCGGTATGGGCTAAACTCTCAGGATCAATAACCTTATCTAAAATCATTTGGTTCTGGGTTTTTGCCATTTGACGAACGTGGTCTGTTGCCAGAGGAATTTCTACTTCTTTTGTTTTTGTATTCCAGTGGCCAGTGTATTCATGACCGCCGCTTCCATACATCATATTGCCCAGATAAACCAGTGCTTCCCAGTTATCATTGCCATCACCGGCATATCCAAAGGCATATACTTTTTTGCCGTTTTCTTCGATGTTTAAATCACGAATTTTATACATAAATTCTATAAATTCTTCCGTTGTATCAATAGGAGTATCTACAACGGCATCGCCAATGGGCTTGCCGGTTTCCTCTAACAAAGCAACCAACTCATCATAGCTTTTGGCTTCCGGATAAATTTGTTTTAAAACATCATCTCTGATAGAGAGATTTGTTTTTAATCTTGCTGCCGGAACAACCTTGGAATTTAAAAGAACGCTCTTTTCCTCTTCTGTATAATCAGGATAAATTTCATCTATGTATGAATAATTAATCTGGTAGGGAATACCTATAATTTTTCCATCGGCGTTTTTAAACTGTTCCCAGATAAAAGAGGGGGTTTTTCCCCAGATATTCGGGGCATATTGTTTCAGCATTTCCTCGTCTAAAAGACTTACTTTACCCAACTGGTCTAATCTGTTAAAGTGAGAGGGGCCTTGGCCACTCTGACACCAAACAATATCCGGCAGATTATCCCCGGCAACAAGCTTGGTCAGCTTGCTATCCCACTGTCCACCATCGTTTCCGTAAATATTTTCTACTTTAACACCGGTTCTTTCAAATAGCCATTCTTCAGGAATATTCTCACTCATATCCTTATAGATATACTCCACGCCCTGAGTGTTCCAAACGGTAAGGTTTATGTTTTTTTCTGTTTTCGATGCTTCGTTTGATCCTGAACACGATGCTAACATAATTACTGACAATAAAACAGCTACCATAGACATCATTTTTTTCATTTTCATACAGCTCCTTTTTAACCTTAAATTTTAATTATCCTTTAACTGCACCAAGGGTTACACCCTTGATAAAATACTTTTGTAAAAACGGGTATACCATAATAATCGGTAATGTGGTTACAACCAACGTTGCTGCCTTAATAGTATCAGGCGTAGGCTTAGCTACCGAAGTGATCATACCGGAATCATCTGCCATTTGTTGTGCAAGAGAGCTTTCTTTAATAAGCTGCATCATAATATATGAAAGGGGAAAAAGCTTTCTGTCTGTTATGTACATCATTGCATCTGTCCAGTTATTCCATCTTCCCACAGCCACCCAAAGGGTAATCGTTGCCAATACTGGCTTTGAAAGCGGCAGCGCGATTTTATACATAATCTGTATATCATTTGCACCGTCCAGCTTTGCAGATTCCTCAATGCTTGCCGGCAGTTCCTGTAAAAACGAACGTAAAATAACCATATTGTAAAAAGAAAAGCATCCCGGAAGAATGTAAATCCAATAGCTGTTAATTAAGCCCAAGTATCTGTAAATAATATACGTTGGCACAACGCCGGCACTTACATAGCACGGTAGCATAAGAAAAAGTGTAAGCCCCCGACGATATGGTAACCCGCGACGAGTGATACCATATGCTGACGCAAAAAGCACAACCAAACAAAGCAGTGTGTGCAAAACCGTTATAGAAACAGAAACCACCGCACCGGTATACATGCTTTTCGTTGAAAAAATTGCCTTATAGTTTGCCCATGTAAATTCTCTTGGGAAAATACCAATGCCGCCTTTCATGGCATCAATTCCTTCGTTAAAGGAAATCGCCACCTGATTGAGGTATGGATAAACCATCAAACAACAGACAAGCAACATAATGATTATATTAAAGACCTGAAAAACCTTTTCACCCTTTGTATGTTTCATGTTATCTCTCCTATCTTATCATATCATATTGCGATACTTTATTCTACCAGATACTAACTTCTGTCAGCTTTTTACTCATAAAGTTAGAAGCTAAAATTAAAATTACAGAAATAAGACCCTGCATAAGACCAAAAGCAGTTGCAGTAGAATAATCACCATTTTGAATACCGGCTCTGTATACCATTGTGCCGATAATTTCCGTATCGTCAATCGTGAAAACGTTTTGCAAGCCGTAAACAAGTTCGAAATTTCCGCCAAATAATGTACCCAGCTTCATAACAAGCAACACAACAATGGTACTCTTAATGCCTGCCAGAGTTATGTGCCATGTTTGCTGAAGCTTGTTAGCGCCATCTATGGTTGCCGCCTCATAAAGAGAACTGTCTATACCGGTAATGGCCGCAAGATAAATAACTGAATTCCAGCCTATTTCCTTCCACAAGGCCGTCAAAAAGGCTATAGGCATAAAATATTTTGACTCCATCAAAAAATTCTTTGCCACATATTCCTCACCACATATCTGAATCAGCAAATTGTTGATAGGCCCTTCAATCGAAAGGAGCGAATAACAAAATCCAACAACTGATACCCACGATAAAAAGTGTGGCAAATAGGATAATGTTTGGACTACTTTTTTGAATTTTGCATTCCAAAGTTCATTAAATAAAATTGCAAGAATAATAGGAAATGGCAAACCACCAAAAATATTGATAAAGCTTAGAACTAAAGTGTTGCGCACTGCCTTCATCATTGTTTTGTGCTCCAGAACGGCCTTAAAGTTTTCCAAACCAACCCAAGGGCTGCCCCATAAGCCGTCAAAAATATTATAATCCTTAAAGGCAATCACCAAGCCGAACATAGGCAGATAGAGGAACATAATAACGGCAATTATAGCCGGAAGCAGCAAAATATATGCATAACGGTAATTATACAGATTGCTGCATATTCCATGTCTGTTCTTCGTCGTATTCAGGCTCATCGCCATATTTTTTGTTTTCATCACATTTCTCCCCTTACCAAATTTAATACCCTTCACCGTACCGCTAAAACATTATTGTCTGTTCCTCGTTGTTTTGCCCAGGCTGCAACTCGATTGGGGTCACCCTCCCAAAGTCTCTCTCTGCCCCATTGATTGGTTTCAGGCTTTTCTTCAAATTCTATTTTAATAACCGGAAATAATTCTGCAGGATTTTTCTTAGGTAACCCATCTATGTACAAAACCTCATCCTTTTGCCGGAATTTCAGCTTTTCAGATGTAGTAAGCAATGTTACATCTTTCACCGGTGTAAGAATGTCTGCAAGCCGCAAAGATGGTTCTCCATCCCAAAACCTGATAATCAGGTACATATTATTTCCCTTTATTGTTTGGTAACCATGCGTGACAAATTCTGTCAGTTCGCCGCTGCCATGCCCATAAATTGCCTCGCCATGCTTTTTAAGCCACGCACCTATGGTAAGAGTTCTTTCCATAAATTCATCCGGAAAGTTCCCATCTGCATCAGGTCCCACATTTAAAAGCAGGTTGCCGCCTTTTGAAGTACATTCGCATAAGATATCCAAAAGCTTATCCGCCGCTAACCAGCGCTCTCCTTTTGTATATCCCCAAAGTCTCCAACCGGAGACCTGACACGACTCCCACATACGAAATTCATCGGCAACTACAGTACGCTCAGGCGTCCCGAAATCTCCAAGATTCGCAGCACCACCGGCACCCATACCGCCATCAGTATTTTCGTCTTTGTTTTTGTCATAACCCAATCGGTCATTGATCATAATATCAGGCTGTAATTGACGCATTTTTTCAACCAACTGGAGGCTACCCAATTCTTCGGCATTTCTCGGCCATACCCCATCAAAGAAAAAATAGTCTATTTTTCCGTAATTAGAAAGCAATTCCTCTACCTGACCATGCATATACTGTTTGTAGCTTTCCCAGGCCTTTTTGTCTGCCTTAGGCCCTTCAAAGTAAACAGGGATTCGCCAATCCATCCACGAATAATATAAACCTATCTTAAAACCCTCCGACCGAAAGGCTTCTACATATTCGCGTACAAAATCCCTCTTGGGAGCTTGCTTTGCTGATGAATAGTCGGTCAGTTTTGTGTCCCACATACAGTATCCATCATGATGCTTTGTAGTAAAGCAAGCATATTTAAACCCTGCCTCTTTTGCAACTTTTGCCCACTTTTTTGCATCAAAATCTTTTGGGTTCCAGTCACAAGCAATTTTTTCATATTCCAAGAGGTCTAAATGCTCTCTGAAGGCAATCTGCTCACCTCTGCCATAGACAGAATAAGGTCCCCAGTGTATAAAGATACCATATCTGTCCTCATAAAACCATTTCCACTTTTGAGGTATATTAAATCTATCCATATTTTCCGAAAACCTTTCTGCTCAAGAAACTTTTATAACACGTTATACTTTTGAATGGCTGCCGAAAGCTCCCGGATAGATTTCAGCCACGGTTCTCTATTTTCCGGTAATGTTCTCAGCCATGGCAACGTGAAATATCCTTTTACGTGCTCTCTTGGTGCTTGTGTAGAATACATTTCTACTACATCCTCTGTATTATATGGATTGTTGTAATAGCAGGAAACGCCAAACATACAGTCATAGCCATCTTCTATCATCTTAAAGGCATTTTTTCTGAAATCAACATAATAAGGATCTTCTTCCACATAAGTTAAGTTCATATACTTATAAGGTTCCCGGGTTGAATAATAGGTTTTATACATCTCATTTGAGTCAATCCGTGTCCAATGCTCTTTTTTAACAGCATGATAATAAGTTTGGAAAATAACTACCTCGTCACGGCTGATATTTTTCTTAAACTCATCATACATAGCGATGGCACGACCATCCCACATAACAGGCGTCAGCCCACCCTCACGAACACACTCTAAAAAGAAATTTGCATCATGCCAGAAAAGCTCATTCTGCCTTACAACACCATATTGTTCAAAGCTGTGAATGCTTTTGGGCCATTCTTCATCCAGACCGATGTGAAAATAAGGTGCATCACGGAAAATTTGGCAAACCTCTAAAATCAAATCACGACACACATGGTAGTATGTAGGCGTGCCAATCATACGGCTGTAGATGCCCAGCCAGTTATCATGCATGGCTGAAAAGTTCATTTTGGGCATTAAGGTAATGCCCATTTCTTTCAGTCTTTTAATCTCTTGTCTCAGCCTTTGCCGTGTCCATGCTCCGGGAATGGCAATTTCGGGATGACTGTTAAAAATAACACCGTCGCCCAATGCAATAAACATTGCATTCTGTCCGCTTTTGGCGGTTTCCTCTACAATGTCATTCCACAGTTTTTCATCAAAGGTCAACTTATCAACACTCGTGTTTTCTGCACCGGTATTACAACTCAGATGCACAAGACTCCCTGTGAGAATATCATTCATTGCGAAAGCACCCCTTCCTTCTTAACCGTTATACTTATTAACCGCTTCAGAAAGCTCCCGGATGGATTTAAGCCATGGTTCTCTATTTTCCGGCAATGTTCTCAGCCAGGGCAAGGTGAAAAATCCCTTAATCTGTGCAGGGGGTGCTTCTTTTGAGAACAGTTCAACTACTTCTTCTGTGTTATATTTATTCTCATAATAGCAGGAAACACCAAACAGGCAGTTATAGCCATCCTCTAAAATTCTAAATGCATTCTCTCGGAAATTGACATAGTAAGGATCTTCTTCTACATAGGTCAGATTCATATACTTATAAGGCTCACGGGTAGAATAAAACACTCTGTACTTCTCCTCAGAATCAATCCGTGTCCAATGCTCTTTTTTGACTGAATGATAATGGGTCTGGAAAATAACCAGTTCATCAGGACTTACATTTTTCTTAAACTCATCATATATACGTCTTGCAGTACCGCCCCACATAACTGGAGTCAGCCCACCCTCACGAACACACTCCAGCATGAAGTTTAAATCATGCCAGAAAAGCTCATTCTGGCGAACTACACCATATTTTTCAAACGTGTGAATACTTTTCGGTTGCTCCTCGTCCCAGCCAATGTGAAAATAAGGCGCATCGCGGAAAATATGACAAACCTCTAAAATCAAGTCTCGGCATACATGGTAATATTCAGGGGTTCCAATCATACGGCTGTAGATGCCCAGCCAATTATCATGCATAGCAGAAAAGTTCATTTTGGGCATTAAGGTGATGCCCATTTCCTTTAATCTCTGAATCTCTTTTCTGAGTCGTTGACGCGTCCATGCACCGGGGATGGCAATTTCGGGATGGCTGTTAAAAATAACACCGTCACCCAATGAAATAAACATTGCATTCTGGCCACTTTTTGCGGTTTCTTCTACAATTTCATTCCATAAATTCTCATCAAAGGTGAGTTTATCAACGCTTGAGTTTTCAGCACCCGTATTACAGCTCAGATGCACCAAGCTACCCGTCAGTAATTCTTTCATAACTTTAATTCCTTTCTGCAATTATGCATTATGCTTTTGAACAGCCTCAGACAGACTGTGAATCGCATTCACCCATACCTCTCTGTTCTCCGGAAGGGTTCTCAGCCAAGGCAGGGTGAAAAATCCCTTAATTTGTTCCTGCGGCGCTTCTTTTGAAAACAGTTCCACCACCTCATCGGTGTTATACTCATTTTCATACCAGGTGGAAACACCTACTAAACAGTTATAACCATCGGCTAAAATTTTAGGATAGTTCTCTCTGAAATCAGCATAATAAGGGTCTTCTTCTACATAAGTCAAATTCATATATTTATAGGGTTCCCGTGTAGAATAAAACACCCTGTACTTCTCCTGAGAGTCAATCCGTGTCCAGTGCTCTTGTTTGACTGAATGATAATAATACAGAAAAACAAGCATCTCCTCAGGACTTACATGTTTTTTAAACTCATCATAATTGCGTGTAGCAGAATCGCTCCACATAACGGGAGTCAGCCCACCCTCCCGAACACACTCTAAAAAGAAGTTGACATCATGCCAGAAAAGCTCGTTCTGTCTTACGACACCATATTTTTCAAACGTGTGAATACTTTTCGGTTGCTCTTCATCCATACCAATATGAAAATAAGGCGCATCCCGAAAAATATCGCATACCTCTAAAATAAGGTCTCGGCATACATGGTAGTATGTAGGCGTGCCAATCATACGGCTGTAGATGCCCAGCCAATTATCATGCATGGCAGAAAAGTTCATTTTGGGCATTAAGGTAATGCCCATTTCTTTTAATCTCTGAATTTCTTTTCTGAGTCGTTGCCGTGTCCATGCACCGGGGATGGCGATTTCGGGATGGCTGTTAAAAATAACGCCATCTCCCAATGCAATAAACAGAGAATTTTGTCCGCTCTTAACCGTTTCTTCTACAATGGTATTCCACAGTTGCTCATCAAAAGTCAGTTTATCAACACCGGTGTTTTCAGCACCGGTGTTGCAACTGAGATGCACTAAACTGCCTGTTAATAAATTGCTCATTTGAAAAACCTCACTATGTTCTACTGCACAGGTACAATCTCTTTCATGCTGATGGGTTGTAATGTAGTCCAGCCGTTCCAAAGCATTGCCTTAACACGAGTTCCATTACTTACTGCAAGCTCATCTGTTGTAACAACAGCAGCTTTTGAACCTGCGGGAACGGATACATTCTTTGTTTTCACATCGCCAAGCTTATTGCCTTCGTAATATGCAATAATCAAAACACCCTCATAGGGTTCAGCAGAATAGTTTTTCACTGTAATCTGACCCTTCAGATTATCATTTTCCAGATAATCAAGACTTACCGTACCCTTAAGAATTTCAGGTGTTGTTACCTCGTTGCCGGTTACAGAATGCACCAATAACCCATTAGTTTTAGCGCAGGAATATACCTGACTACCCTTTAACGCAATGGAATGAAACGCACCGGGAGAAGTCGTCAGTCCATCTTCTCGTGTATCGTCCATCAATACCGGGGCTGTTTTATCAGAGATATCATACATAAACATTCTCTTCATACTACTGGTATTGCCCGAGCCCCAAAGGTACGCATAATCACCATTAATCGCCATACCCTCAATTCTTGAGTTATCATTAATGGTACCACCGGGAAGAGTTGTACTTAACAGTGCCGGCGCAACAGGTGTTGCCGCTGTGCCTGTTGACTTTGTAGCAGACACATCAAAAATGTATAAACCATTTTTTTCATTTTTTGTTTTTGTTTCTCCATTTTCTTCATATGAAAGGACTGCACCAGCCGTTCTGCAAGTCGCTACATAGAGATGATTGCCTACAACGTCAATCGCTTTGGCAGAAGTTGCTGTGCTGACTGCTGTTGAATACTCAGAAATGTTATAGGTGCCAATAATGTTAAAACCATCACCGGATACATCAGCAACGCATACTGCAAGCCTGGTCTTACTGCCAATCGTATAATAGAAGTAATTACCATCTAAGCAGCATGTACCATAAACATACCCTACCAATTCGCCAGATGCGCAACCTGCGGTTGTTGTATCAACATGTTTATTGTATTGAAGCTTCGTTCCGCTCTCCATAGCACTGTTTATCGTAGCACTACTTACATCAAAGAAGTAAAAACCACCCGGTTTTCTGTACTGTGCTACAACCAGAACATCATTGTTCACACAAAAAACTAATTGGTCTTTCTCATTACCATTACCAACATCCTGCGTTCTTGCCACAACGGTTAATACCTGATCCTTCGCAATGGTGCTGACATCAAAAATTGCAATATAATGCTCCGAAATGTAGTTTAAATCTTTGCTGTGACATTCAACAAATAAATAATTTCCATACACTTCAATTTGATACAAATCCATGTAAGCACAGTTATCAGTTCTTCCGGTCGGAACCTGAATATTTGTTAAATAGACCGGTGCTTTGGGTGTAGTTTGTATGTCATATACTTCAATCCAATCGCCATAGTTAACAAATGCATACTTCTCGCTGATGCACATATCCAATGCCGAAGCACCGGAAGAGTTTTGGCTGGCAATGGTTGTTTCCAGTGTCAATGCGGGATTTCCATCAGCTGACACCGTCACCAAACCCGTTACCATAATTCCAATGATTAAAACGATTCCCATAATTCTTTTTAACATGTTTCTTTCCTCCTGATTTTTTAATAATTTCGCACTTCGTGCTGAGTTTACCAGGGTATTCATACTTTTTTCCTTAAATATTTTCCCAATCACTTCCTCTGTGATTTACATAGTGCAAATCAAATATTGAATTCTAAAAATGAATTTACCTTGTAAAATCCATTGTACCCTTGGTACAGAATACACCGAAATAACCGGGTTCTTTAATATAGCCATCAACTGTATCTAAGAAGTTGATAACATTTACGCCATCAACATTCACAATAATTCTAACGCCGTTTTCTTCATTGATGGCACCTGCCTGAATTTTATAGGTTTTATCATAGTCTACCACAGTAGGCAGTGCAGGACCACCGGTGATAAAGTCCGCTGCACCGGAATATAAAATACCGGTTCTGACGCCCCTGTTAAAACGCTGCAGGTCAATGGTATTTGGTGAGAAGGTCAGCATATAGAGCTCGTTGCCCGCGTCACCATAGGGCAGATTTGCCTGCTGACGGAAGGAAATTGACGGCCAGCTACCATTGGTGATTTTAAGATTAAAGGTAAACAGCTCATTTTCAAATTGTTCATCGGTATACAGTGCATAGCCAGCCGGGGTATAGAACTGTAAGCCACCTGAAACGTCATTAATGACACCGTTTTCGCTCATCAGTTCCCACTTGTCTTTATTATGCAACAGACCATCAATGGGATATTCAGGATATTTCGTGCCGCTTTGGTCAGCATAATCCAAAACGCTGATATTGTAGATACTGGTTATGCTTTTACCCTCATGCTCGCCTGTAACCTCAATAATGCCCTCACCCTGCTTTAAGGCTCTGATGACACCCTTTTCATCCACAGAAAGCACCTCAGGATTATCGCTCTTAATGGTACCGTTAATATTAAGTGGTCTGCCAAACAGGGTTTCGCCACGCAGGTTCGTGTAAATTTCAGCACCAACAACCAAACGGTCGCTCATACCGTTCATAACCATTTTGTCAAAACGGTCATCCACAAAAATCTCTGTATTTCTCGTTTGAGTAAAATCGCCCTTTGTAACCGTTGTGGTAATGTTGGCCTTACCCTGGGACAGAGCTTTGATAGCCCCGTTTTCAAAGACCATTGCCACTGCCTCATTATCAGATGCATAGCTTGTTGTTACATCCCCCATATCATAAACCGCGCCTTGCTCCGTAAAGCCTTTCAGGTTAACGGTTGCTTCTTCACCGCTATCCATTAAAAGCGTTGTTTCCGTTGTAACAATATCTAAGTCTGTATTTCGAGGTGCTAAATATTGATATCTTTCCTCTAAACCGGCATTGGCAATAACCTCCATAGCCTCTTGGGGCCAGTTGGCATCGGGATAATGCTGCATGTCTATATTCGCCTTTTCCTTATAGGCAACCGGTCCGTACATATAATCATGGGTTGTGTAATTTCTGATGTAGTAACATCCGGGTGTTCTATCTGAACTATTACCATAGGCAAACATAGACTCTGCCCCTGCGCCAATAATGTTCACAACATTTTTGGACCATGTGCAGTTATCCGTGCCTGTGTCATTATAAAGAGCAATGGTGATTCTACCGCCGTTTTTATTAATACAGTAGTTTTCACGAAAATCAAGCTCTATGGGCTCAACCCCATTGGTACTGCCGTTGGTGTAGATATAGCCGCCATCAACCAGTTTCATCATAACGTCATGGATGTAATTATTGGCAACGGTAATGTTGCTAAGTGCTGTGGCCCCTCTTTCGCCAAAGCCAAAGCCTATATGAAATCCGCTGTAGGGCAGGTTATAAAGCTCATTGTGGCAAAACTCAGAATCCTGGGTAAAACCAAGGACAATGCCGCAGGACGCATAGTAGTCAAGGCCTATATCATGAATGTAGTTATTATTAACAGTAAAGCCTTTTACAATTTCCTCTTCCGGCGGATTTGAAATTTTACTATTTGTATATTCCTGATCGCCAAAATGCAATGCACTGGCAGATAAATCATAAAGATGACAGCCTTCTACTACGCAATTTCGTGCACCATCCATAAACTGCAGTGCCGTTGTTGCCATTTTGGAAATATCACACTCTATAAAATCAATATTATTGGCACGCTGCACCATAATGTTACCGGGAAAAGATGTGAACTTTTCCAAAACGTTCATGTTGCTTTGGTTGTTAAAGTGACCGCCTATTTTACTGGGATTTAACCATCCGCCGTGCTCAAAGCTGATATTTTTAAAGCAGATATTGTGAGCAGGGGTATCATAGCTTCGCCCATAAACAGACATAACCTCTTCCAAAACAGGAGCAACAACATCGGCGGTTGCCATATCCTCCCCTGCAAGGGGCTTATAGTAAAAGGTTTTCTTACCTTTATCTAAATACCACTCGCCCTCAGTATCTAATAACTCGTAAGCATTTTCATACTGCCTTAAGGTAACAGGGGCATGGCCGCTTGAGCTTTGGTTAACTGCCATATACCAGGCAAGGTCCTTAATCTTTATCACGGCATTTTCACCGTCAATGCTGACAGAGTCGATACCCAGTCTTCTGTCAGACCAGCTGTGCTTAGGTGTGAACACCATCTCCACATCGGTTATATTCTTCCATTTAGCAATATATGTATCCGGTGTTATATACCCTACCTCTTTATCCATGGTGGGATTGGTAAAGGTGCCCTCCTCGCTTCTTGCACGGGTACCTCTTTTGCCGTTAATAAACAGCTGTCTTGTTTCAATGCCGTTTGAGTTTGCCTTGTAGATGTTTTTCTCGGCATCATGCAATTCCCAACCAGTTATGGTCTTTCCGCCGCTGATAATAATCTTTTCCCCTGCGGCACCCTGGTAGATAACATCATTGCCATTAAAGCCCGAGTCGTCCTCGCCTAATGTTAAAGTACTATTTAACATATAGCGTCCTTCACGCAACAGAACATATATATCATCTGACATATTTTTGTTCACTTGCCGGACGGCAGTTTTCGCTTTTTCTATGGTTTTAAACGGTGCAAAATAGGTTCCGTCATTGGTATCCTTTCCGTTTTCTCCATCAACATAAAAAATTGTTTGCTGCTTGCTTTCCAAAAGCCTTAAAACAACCGTTGTCGCTTCGGCTCTCGTCATAGTTTTTTGCGGTTCAAAACCCTTCTCCGTGCCAAGCACTAAGCCTAAAGCTGCCGCATCGTGTACATAATCCCTTGCCCATGAACTGATGTCGGCTTCATCTGAAAAGCTAACTTTCTGATTTCTTTCGGTTTTATTGAATGTATCATAAACATTCATAACCATAGCTACTGCTTCTTCTCTTGTTATGGGTGTGTTGGGCAGGAATTCACCATCCGGTGTTATATTTTCATCTATGATGCCTGCCTGATGCGCTGCGTATACAACCTTTGCATACCAATCCGATTCTTCCACATCGGTATACACATTGTCATATCCTTTAGCTGAGATACCAAAAGCGGAAACAAGCATTTTTAAAAATTCTGCTCTTGTAACCTGAGATTCCGGCATAAATAAGTTTTCGCCAACACCACGAATCACTTCTTTATTTGAGAGAATTTCAATATAATCCTTTGCCCAATGAGTCCTGCTGACATCTGTAAACCAGGTAGATGTGGCAGAAACTTCTCCTGATTGAATGTTAAAATCAGTCATATAATAGGTTAACATTTTCAAGCCGCCGTCAAACCGTAAGTAAACTTTAGCCGGAACATTATCTTCATTTCCCTGATAGATATAACTTCCGCTAATCTTTGTCCACTCTTTGCCGGCAATGGTGCCGACTGACACCATATCCATATTCAAAGTTTCATTACGTTGGTTTTTATCAATGACAAACTCAGCCGAATATGTTCCTCCGTCTATTTTCACCCAGGCAGAGAGCTCATATTCTTTACCATTTTGTAATGTAATTTCCTTTGCCGCATATCCGCCCATCTTTTCAAGCGTCACCTTAGTCGCCTGGGTGTTCTCTTCTAAAAATGTTACTGTTTCTGAGCTGATTGTTGCGTCCTGTGCCAGCCAGTTCCCTGCGCTATGGCTAACAGTAGTGCTCTCTGTGTTTCCCTGAGCATATGCGGGCACAGCTGTCAGCAAGCTTAATGACAAAGCAAGTGAAACAAACAGCGAAATAAGTCGCCTCATATTATTCATGTATCATCACTCCTTTTATAACGAACAGCTCTGTTTTTCAAGCAGAATTGGTATATAACCATTAATTTCAGGAAGGGTTATTTCTGTTTTACCATCGTTACATATAAAACGTAATTCCTTCAAATCAGGCAGGGTTTTAACTGCCGTATATTGTCCGGAAAGTATTACCTTATCCCCCGCCGGAACCCGTACATGTTCCTCAACAACACCCCTTGCTTCTCTTATTTCAGGAAATGTTGTTTTAATGTGCAGGATATCGAAATTATCCCCTTCTGCCAGGGTAACTCTTGCAGTCGACGGCAGGTCCGTTGTAATTTTTCTTTCAGGAAGCAATTTGGCGATCATCGCGTCTATCAGTTCCTTATGGAAAATAGCACCATGCTGATTATAGGCCTCAAAGATATTAAAGCATATATGGGCGCATCTGCCTTTCATAGCAACTGCTGAGAAACCTGCACTTTCCTTTGGTGGAATGTAAAAATAATAATGTTTTCCGTCGAAGGTTTCATTAAAATATGGTTCTATGTAATCGGCTATTGAGTCATGACTGGTCATTTTAATGCCACAGTTATACATGCCAAAAACTTCTTCGCCCTGATGATAAAAACCGTGTGTGTTTGTATCTTTTTGAAAAGACTGGACAAAATCCCATATACCACCCTGCCTGATACTGCTTCCGCTTGATAAAATGCTTCCTTTATAGGACTTGAGTTTTTCAAACAGCGTATCCGTAATTTCAATGTGATCAGGCAGTATCAAAAGCTTATATTTAGAAAAATCCATACTCTCATTGATGGTATCAAAGCAAATTTTAAGCTCTGCAAGCATTCTTGATACGCCTTTATCGCTTTCCGTCAAGAATTTCATCACATTTTTATGGGTAATTTGATTTCTTAAAACTGCGACCTCCGCATAGGGCGAGGTTTGTTCCGTCCAGGGCTCTAATTGCTCCACATAAGAATAAATCTCCCCAATGTCCCGATACATTTTTTGATTCAGCTCACCTTTTGGGTGCAAGTGATCGCCAATTGACGGCGTGTAGCCATAGATAAGAGCATCATATGCATCATTCTCCATGGAAGCTTTGCTTTTTTTACCGCCAAAGTCACCCCAGCCATCAATAAAACAGCCCGACATATACACCCGTTCGTTGGTGATAGCTTTAAAATAATTTGCCTGAGACCGATAAAATTCATATCCCCAACCGCCTGTTGGGAGACATTCTACTTCAACATGAGACTGACGGTCAGCAATTTTATCATAAGGAATGCTACTATTAAAATAGAGCCGTACATCCTCCGGTACAATATCTCTGATGGCATCAATCATATCCAAAAGTGTGTTATACTGAAATTCTAAAACCGCTTCATCATCATTCATATCAACACCGAGCAGTTCCATTTTTTCCACACACAAAGGACAAAAGCAAGGGTCAATTCTCATACAATCACAAAAAATACCGTCAGGATTGTATGCAAGCATTTCCCTTATTTCAGAAATAATATGTTCACTATACCCTGTGTTAAAGCAACCAACCTGATAGGCATGATGCTCTGTTTCAGGGTTATAAATAACTGTTGAGCCATCTCTTGATTGCTTTGCATATTTAGGATTGCGCAAAATAATTTCATGGGAAATACATCCGTTTAAATATGCTGTAACACCAATATTACGTTTATGACATTCATCAATAACATCTTTCAGCATATTAGTTTTCAAACCCGGATACGTTACGCCTACCTTCGTCGGATAGTAAGAAAACCCTTTATTACATCTGCCGAAAAAGTTTATATATCCCACCTTTGCAGAGGATAATGTCTCTGCAAAGGTGGCAGCATTGAAATTTTCCCCAAAATCATCTATACCCGGCATAGTATGAAAATCAATATGTATCGCTCTTTTTATTTTACGCATATTCTGCTCCTTTAATTGAACGCTATCTGTAAATAATGATATTGTTAATGCCCGAAGTACTCTTACGTAGAAATACTGTATCGCCGTCGTTGATTTCGTTAAACTCAACTTTCTTAAGCTTATCTTTCTCTTTGTCAAACAGATATACATCAGCAGTATTGGCAATGACGTTTCTATCCCATCCTCTGTCTGTACCGTCTAACTCTCTGTTATTACTGGGTTTTCTCGTTGTATCATCCCAGTGAGGACGTGCATTATAAACCACACCATCGCTTAACCGTTTCACAATCGTACCATAAGCAGTATAGAGTCTGCCACCGGCGTCAGTCTTACTTAAATCACCGGTGCTCTTTTCAAAAAATACATGCTTTGTGCTGGTGGGTATAAAGATTATACGCATTTGAACAATTTCGTTTTTAGCATTGACTGCTATCTGGAGGAGTGAGCCCTTAGGCAAATCCTGTAACTTTTTGCCGTTATAGCTCATACCATACCTTTCATCATCCCATACACCACTATCTTTTACTTCTTCACTAAATGCCGGATAGCTTACATAGCTTCCGTCATAATATCCGTTAAAGCATGGCACCTGTTCTCCGTCGCTGTTTAATGACCAGGTTATGTTATCGACGATTGCAAGTGGTTCACCATCATCTATGGTATCAAAGCCAAAGACCGCGTTAGAACCAACAAGCTCAACCATAACTGAAACATCATAGTCTGTTGTGGTATCATATAAGGATACATTACTGTAATAAGTATCACTTTTCAGGTAAGAATTTGCTTTGGTTACTCTACACTCTTCATCTTTTGGGTTCTCTACATTGGGAACAATAAAAACCAAGCTATTTGTATAGACTCTGAATTTATTATAGTGGAAGGAACGGTTGCTTCCCACACGATATGGTGCTCTATCAAAAGCATAGTCAAGTGTAAATTCACCATCTGAGTAACCTATGTAATTCGCTTCGTAATCAGGATTTGGAGCGCCATCAATCGTTTCATGGAATTTGTCCTTAGCCGTGTGCAGTTCCTTGATTTCTCCTAAGTCATTTAATTCATAAATAACCAATTGCTTATTAATTTTTCTTTCCGTCGCATTAAACAACTCAGGTGAAGACGGAATATTTTCTAAAACTGTGCCATTTAATTTCATTTTCTTGGCAGCCTTGAAAACTTGCACATTACAGCCAATATCACTTGTCAGGATTCTAAACCACATTTCATTATTCAGGGCACTTGTTTCCTGCTTACAATCAAGCAGAAAGCCATACCCTTCCCCTAACATAGGAGATGCTTCCTTACGTGTTCCTGCAATGTAGCCGAAAACATCAAGATAAAGTGTAAAATCTTCTCCTACCTGAGGTGTGACAACTGTTACACCCGGATTATCGACAGCTTTTGTATAGCTTACGCCGAAGGGGTACTCTTTCTCACCAATGGTAACAGCTTCATCTGTTAATTGTTTTACCATGCCGGTAACTTGCGCATCAGATATGTAGAATTCGTATCTTTTTTCATCCTTTGTTTTTTTAACGGAGCAAACATTCCATTCTGCTACTTCATGATAATCGATTTCTTCACCATTTTTAATGAATTTATATTCTATTTTTTTGTCCTTGGGGTCAAGATTGATACCTGGTTTGCCATATTTAAAAGTTATCTTGCTGCTTGAAACAGTATTGACGATACAAACATCATATGAAATAATCATGACAACATCATAAATTCCATTGCTGTCAGTATCGATAAGCGTAACAGAACCACAATCCGGTTTAAAATCAACATCTGAATATTCTGTTGCTGCCTGACCATTATATACAACATAGGCGTTCTTAATGTTCACTGTTTTTTCTTTGTAGTCCGGCATTTCATAATAAACAAATGTATCATCGGTAGTCCTTGAAGAAACATTCTCTGCTTCTACGGTGATAACATTTCTTTCCTCAAATTTCGGCTCTACATATATGACGGTTCCTTCTCCTCCAAAACCGTCGGAATATTGTACATAAAACTCAACTTCATATCCCAACCATTTTTCCGGTGAAACAAGAGCAGAGTTGTATTTTTGTCCATCAATTATAATTTTTCCTTCACCTGCTCCTTCTGTATTATAAAGAGAGGTGTACTCTGCTGCGGTAATTCTTCCCTTAAGTTTAAACGCATTAAATTTTTCAGAAAGCAGATTTACATTTCTTTGCACTTCATAGGAAAAATTATCACCGTAATTTGTCTGTCCAATAAGATCAACAAACAAACTGTTATAAATCAGTTGTGCAGCTATTCCACCGGGAACAACTGAGTCTCCCTTTAAGGAAATGTTCTCTAACAAATCAATTTGTTGCGCTACAGACATAAAACTACTTAGCGTGCCACCCTTGCGCACGGCCATAACATCATAACCCAAAGCACAAACTGTCATTTTGACCGCATGTTCAAAAACAATTGGCTCATCAGGATAGAATCTTCCGTTTTCGAAACCATTAACAATACCCAATTCAGACAAAAGCCCAATAGAATTGATAGCATAATGATCATTTGCTACATCCAAAAATAAATCTGTATATGTGCCGTATAAGGCATCATCGTATCCCAAAATTTCGCATAACATAACTGTAAATTCAGCACGTGTTACATTAGCATCTACATTGAGTTCATTGTCACTAATAACACCCAAAGCATCCAGAACCCTAACTGCTTCTTCGAAGGTTTTCCCTTCAAGGACATTATTTTCTGCAAAAACAGTATTTGCAGGAATGAGTACACATATTATGACCAATATAAGCATTTTTTGTATACATTTAAGCATATCACGTATCCTCCTTACACCATTTGCTTCTTTAAGCTACTCCGTTCTGAATCACTTTGTAAATCATAACGGCAGCCTGCGCTCTTGTGGCTGTCGCCTTCGGCGCTAACTCTGTTTCTGAAACGCCGTTTATAACACCACTTTCTATCATCGCAGCAATACTGCTTTGTGCATAATCTGATATTTCATTCCAATCATCAAAGGAAGCGTTTGACGGATTTTCTTCCTGTAAAGTAATGTTATAGGCTCTGCAGATCATAACCGCCATATCCTGTCTCGAAATTTCCTGTCCTACGCCAAACAAAGAGTCTCCAACGCCATTGATAATACCATGGGATACCGCACTTGCAATATAAGAGCTATACCATGCTCCAGCGTCCACATCACCAAAATCAGTAGTCGCATTTTCATCATATATTCCCAATGCACAAACAATAATTTTTGCAAATTCTTCTCTGGTAATTGTATCGTTAGGTGCAAACATGCTTTCGCTTTTTCCGTTGAGAATGCCTTTTTCAGCTAAATAATCAATAGCTTCTTTTGCCCATTCAATGTCATCAGTATCCAAAAAGCCTTTTGCATAGTCAGAGGGTATTTCATTGTTGGGAATCGGTGCTGTAGTAACTCCTGAACCCATAACACTAACACTACCACCGCTGTTGTTGTTATAATTCCATGTCGGTGTTATAATTCCAGCTTGAGTCACTGCCTGACCAAAGCTAATTTTTAATGCATCCAAAGTGGCATAATCAGTTTTAGCTATACTTCTGTAAACCTCTGATTTCTGTTCCTCACTTAATTGGGCAAATGCTCCTCCCAGATCTAATTCAAGTACAGAATTTAACGCTGAAAGAACTGTTGGCATACTGGGCCAGTTGATCTGGCGCATAGCCTCTAATGCCAGTTTTTCTTTAAAGGTATCTCCTGCAATAACCGGTGTTGTGAAAGATTTGTTAACAATTTCATCTCTGACTGCTGCTGAATTTTCCAACATTCCATAAACCGCAAGCATTTCTTCAGTCACACCAAAATATTCTTTGTTGTTTTTCAAAATGCCGTCAATAGTTTCGCTAGTAGCTCCATTTAAAAGGGCAAGGGCATCCAAACCTAATTTCAGTTCTGCCAGTTTAGCTTCTGCCTGCTCCAAAACAGAAGGATAATTCGCAAAATCAGCTTTCTTTATGTTTAAGCTGAGTGCATAATCAAGTTTTGTTCTGGCATTCTCTGTCGCAGCTAATTCTGAAGCATAATTATCATACGTTATATTCTCAACAGCTTTCACTAACTTCAAAGCGTCAAGTGCTGCTTGGCGTGCTTCTGTTTTAGGTGATACCTCTTGTATTGTAAAGGTACCATTTTCTGTTGTAACACTTGTTGAAAAACCATATTTATCTTTTGCTGCAGCCGTTACGCTCACGGTATAATTACCATATGGTATTCCGGCTTTTATATCGAAATCGACTAAACATACTGTCATTTTCTCTAAAGGCAGGCTTTTCTTTTTCTTTAATGTGCAAGTAACACTGCCTGATGCATTTACTTGAGAAGATTTGACTTCGAAATATTCTGAACCAGCTATGGAAGAACTTTCACTTGCCGTAAAAACATTTGGATCATACGAAAATGTAAGTTCAATCGTATCTATGTTGCCGCCTTTGTTTAAGCTTGCCTGAATGCACGAAGATTCTCCGGGCGAATCAACACTATCTGCAACTTTAACAATAGGACTAGCTACCACAAAGCTTGTTGCCAGTTTTTCAACGCCATTATTTCCGTCAACCTTTACTGTATATGTACCGCCATCAGTAGGTCTTAACCGAAAACTATAGGAGCCGTTTTCTCCGCTAATGCAGGAATCACTCATTCTGATTCCGCCTAATCTATCACTATTTGAATCTACCGATGAATTCCTCACCACAATGGAAACAGGCTTTCCAACACCGGAAGAAATATTCCCCGATATCGTGATAAGTCCATTGGTGTCAATATCACTTACATTAATACTGCCTGCTGCAGAAACCAAAACCCCCATTTGTACCAAAACCAATGCCAAACATATCAAAAATGCCAAACTTTTTTTAATGCTCTTATAAAACATAGCTGACTGCCTCCCTTCTCTACTGGTTAGATGCTTCTACCAATTCAACGCCAGTTGAAATAGCCGTATCACCGTCCCAGGTTACACTTTTTATATTCATACCATCCAAACTATCCCAAACCATAACCTTTAATCTATAGCCAGCTACCGCCGGAACATTAATAGATCCACTAATCGGTGTACTCAGATTAGCAGGAAGTTCTTGTGTAGAAATAGCAATATCTTCAAGTTCATCATTATTATACAAAGCCAAAAGAATGCTAACTTCTTTAGGTTCAGAGGCATAACTGGTAGCCGTCATATTAACTGTAAGCGTTCCTTGTTCAAGATTTGTCACTTCGTTTCCGGCTTCGTTTTTTATGGTGATTCCATCAATGACACAATCTGACAAGCTATGTACAACTAAACCGTTTGTTGTAGCGCAAGAATAAATAACATTATCCTTTACACTAATAGAGTGAAGACAATCACCCCTTGCACCCGTTGTTGCAAGCTGCCCTGTCTGCGCTATACACTCGGGGCTTTGTCGGTTTGATATATCATACATATATATTCTCTGAAATTTACTTCCCGTACCCCAAACATACATATAATCTCCATCAAGTGCAACGCCGCCAATCTGAGAATTGCCATTAGTTAATCCCGAACCGCTGGGAGTTGTCAGTGTTACAAGGTTGGGTGCAACCGGATTCGCTTGAGTTCCGGTTGCTTTTGTATCAGTTACGTCTAAAATATACACGCCGTTTGCTGTCTGTGGTGTGGTTCCGTCTAATGTGATCGTATTTCTGTTACCCGGCAAATGCGAGCACAAATATATATAGTTGTTAGCCACATGCATATCCAAACCCTCTGTATAATAATTTGCCGCTGTTTCAGAAGAATATATCGGATATGTTCCTATAACCTCAAAACCGTCGTTTGAAGTGTCTGCAATAAATAATTCCAGATATTTGGTGCTGTTATAAGCGGTGTAGTACAAGTAGTCACCATCTATACAGCCAACAGAATATCTGCCAACCACATTTGCTTCTGTTCTTTTATTTACAAGTGCATCTGCCTCAGTAACAGCCTTTGTTCTGGGAAGATATGTACCATTAACTTTTGCCTCAGCTATCGCTTCATCGCTCACATCAAACCAGTATAAACCAGAAGTTGCTGACAAAGCGACGGCCTTTTCTTCACCTACAATTAGATTAAATTCATGGCCTGCTGTTCCAAGAACTGCCGTCTCTTGCTTTGTAGCTGAATCCATAGATTTACTTGTCGTTGCCACAGGCAACAAATTTTCGTTTTTCGAAATACTACTTACATCATAAACAGCAATATATTTGCAATTAACCGTATTGGCATTTTTGCTGTATGCCGCAACAAACAAATAATTGTCTCTTATCCGTATGTCTCCCATATACATCGGCTTAGTTCCTGCATCGTCATAGGAAACCACAATCTTTGTTAAGTAAGAAGGACTATAGGGATTTGTTTCAATATCAAACACCTCAATCCATTCTTTATAGTTAACAAATGCATATTTGCTGCTTGCACACATACCAATGGCCGATGTCCCCGGCGTTACTGCACTGGGCGTAGTGCCTTTGAGATTCAACGTCGGTGCTGGGCTTGCCGTGACACAAGTGGCACACATAACCAAAATAAACACGGTAACCATAACACTAGTAATTCTTTTTAACATGAATAACCCTCCCATATAAATAATTGCAAATTCGATTATTTAAATCAAATCTCTTATGTTGTACTTACTTATTTTTTTCATAAATCAACATTCTTTTGTTCTCTTCCAAAACATAAACTCTGTTCCCACTTACGTACACACCTGCTGCAGTCTTATCTTCATATAACGGAAGTGTAAATGCGCTCTTGACCTTTGTCGGATTGCTTATGTCTAAAACATTGATAAACCCTAAGTCCTCATTAACCGAGAATAAATAACTTTCTGACCGACACAAGGTTGTTGCAGGATATGTTGAGGATTGTGAGATTTCATCTAATCCTTGTTTGTCGTCAGGAATGCTTCCTATTATATGCATCGGACCAAAAGAACCATCAGAGATGCCTGCTAAAGAATAAATATCTATGACCCCTTCTTCTTCATTGTGTACATATAGGAAATTATTATCTGCATACATATTGTTAGAATCTGTAATAAGCGTCGCAACTCTCAGAATCGGACTCTGTTTTGAATCTAATGTGCAGATATAAAGTGTAGATAAGGTTTGATCATTTAAAAATACATAGTTATCATTTTTAAATACAATCCCATTATCCTTTCTATATATGCTAATTGAACCCAATGGCTCCAGCGTAGCTCCTGAGGTAACATGACTTACATCATATACCGCTACTCTTGGATTACCATTTCCTTTGGTTCTGTTACAAACCACAACCAGCCTGTCATCTTTAAGACAAAGGGAACCAAACGTATAATATGGATTTGCTAGTTCATAACCCATATGATATTGAATTGTTGTAAGCTTCTCAGCAGTATTTGTCACGCTATAAATATCAATGCAAGTCCCATCGTCTTCTCTGATTTTAAAGAGATACTTGTCATTTTGAGCCTGGGTAACCACTCTGCTTTTTTGTAACTCTTCAACAATTTCATAATTCTTTACCGGTGCCTGACTCTCTAATGGCTGCATATCGCTGCCGTCAGCATCATCAGAACGCAGATTGTTGATATGATAGGAATATATATAATTTCTGTCCCCTGTAGGAAGATTTGTTGTAACATAAATATATTCTCCATGTCTGACAATAGAGTTTACGCCGGCATCAGTTATGGGGCAAGCCCCTTTAAAGCTCAATGCTGTACCTTCTAAGTCGTAGACGGCGATTGCATTGCTACGACGTACATACAGATACTCATTATCAACATACATCTCGGTTTCGCAATCAAAATCCGCTGTTGTCTCTAAAACAAACCCATTTTGATCAATGTTTTTAATATCATAGAACTCTATCCGATCCTGTTCGTAAGCTGCCATCAAATAATGATCATTTAAAAGCATAACAAAATTATTATTTAAAGAAATTTCATCCGTTTTTGTTATTCCTGCTTCTGGTGCAGATATATCATAGGCAACAATTTTGTCAGAAGCAGTTCCACTGAAATGTATTATCAGATGTTTTTCAGTAAGCTCCAAGGATTTAACCGTATATCCTCCATTATTTACTTCTTCTTGCTCACTGATAGTCGCAATTTTTGTTATGGTTTCTAAATCGCTTACTCCGTAGACACTTACATCTGTATCACTTGTTTTGATAAAAGCATAGTCAGCATTTGCACGCATAAGCATGGAAACACCGTCTATTGCCATATTCTTTTTTAGTTTAAATTGCGTTGAGCTATCTGACAAATATCGATACTCCTCTTGGAGCCCGGCATTATTAACAATCTGTAATGCTTCATCAGGCCAATTCGCTCTGGGATATACCTTTGTATCTGTCGGCACCACAGAATTTAACGGTGAGGCTCTGAAGGTATCTGTCGTGGTGTAATTTCCGCTATATACATTGCCTTCGCCTGTAATGCCATAATTTCCATTCCAAACACTCTCATGATTATCCATTACATTTTGTGAAATATTGTAATTGACCGCACCGCTATCGCAATATACAACACCCATAGTTCCCATGCCCGTGTTTTTAAAATAATTGTTTCTTACAACATTCATATTCTCCACGGTGGCTCTGTTAGCCCCAAGGAAGTATATGGCTCCGCCATCTATACAGGTATGCATAACATCGTGAATGTAATTATGCTCAATCAGCAGATTCTTCAAAGAGGTTTTTTCATGATCGTTCCATCCCCAGCCAATATGCATGCCGCTATACGGTACATCAAATATCTCGTTATGACTGATCTCCGTATCTGCTATCCACACGCCCGATAATCCCGGAGAAGCATAATATTCCTCACCAACGGAATGTATATAATTATTTTTCACAGTAAATCCGCTGGCGATTTCAAGGGGATTATTAGAATCTTCAGGACCGTTCCAGTCGCCTATATGCATACCGCGAGCTGAAATATCATAAATCTTATTTCCGATAAATGCACAATTCTGAACTGTCCTTGCCGTAGCCAGTCCATCGCCACCACAGTTTTTGATAATACATTTTTCCATCCTTATGTCATGTGCATTTTCGATATACACTGCAGATGCCGGCATTTCGGGATATAAGTTCTGGCTGTCCAAAAAGTCATTTTCGTTAGGTGAAAGCCATGTGGTATCCTTAAACTCAATGCCAATAAATTTAATATTGTTTGCAGGGCGTATAACACTGCTGCCACGAACCTGTAAAATCGTCTCCAGTTTAGGTGCGATTATAGCTGATGAATGGATATCCTCACCGCTTACCGGCCGATAGTAAACAATATCTTTGGTTTTATCTACGTAGAATTCTCCCTCTTCATCTAAAAGTTCATATGCATTTTCATAATAATATACACTTTTAGGCATGCCGCTTTCATTGGCATTAACACTCTTCCAGTTTCTCATTGTAAGCTCAACCGTGTCATCATCTATTTTGGTAATTTCTAAAGGATGTGAACGTCTTGAATACCAATTCTCTTTAAAAACAAATTCAACATTTGTTATATCGGCATACTGTAAAAATTCCATATTAGAACAAGTAAAGCCAACGGCATCATCATCATTTTTCCGATCATTTACAAAGTCTTTAACATCGCCCTCACTTCTTGCACGAACTGCTCTCTTTCCATTAACAAATAAATGTCGGTTATCTGCCCCCTGAGCCTTTGCTTTAAAAATATTCTTTTCTTTATCATGAAGCTCCCAGTTTTTAATTTCTATGCCGCCGCTGATAGATACCTTTTCGCCTTCTGCCGCCTGATAGATAACATTAAAACCGTTAAATCCGTTGTCTGCATCTGTAAACTCTAATGTTTCGTCTATATAATAAGTCCCACCTTTTAAATAGACATACATATCAGAGGACATAAGTCTGTTATACTTTCTTACTTCCTCCTGTGCCCTTTTTATTGTTTTAAAGGGGGCTGACTCTGTTCCGCTATTTTCATCATTTCCTGTTAACGAATCAACATAAAAAGCCTTTGGGATACTTGTCGTAATATTCTTTACTTCAAGAGCTTTCGTAAGAGGAATCAGGGTATCAAACCCATTAAGAAAAAATACTTTGACATAACTTTCGTCACTATTTTCAATACAGATATCTTCTGTAGATATTGTTTTGGTGCCATAACCAGCCATCACATCAATATCTTGAATTTTCATCTGTCCAAGACGTCCGTCTTTGTATTCAGCTATAACCAGCTTGCCGGAAACTTTATCTTTATCAAAATAATTATCAACCGATATCTGTGCTCTTATGTTACCGTTTGAAAGTCTGCCAAGATTTACATTGCCTTTATAAACACCAACATCTATAAAGTTTGTTTTATGTAAGTTATAAACATTTACCCCTGACGTGCGGTCGCAAACATACAGTTTATTATTGTTAAGGCAAAAGTCATAGCCATACGCATTTTCCTTACAAACATCTATTTCATATAGCTCCTGGATATTGGAAACATCAGAAACATCTACTATTCTTACATCCTTTCTGCCTTTGGCAGATACAAACAGCATATTCCCATTAACTAAAAGGGTTGTTATCTGCGCACCGGGTCTATAAAGGGCTTTATATGTAAGCTCCTCTTCCCCCTCTATATCAGACAGATTATAAATATACACGCCTCCGACATCGTACTTATCGATTGATATAAACAGATGCTTTTCATTGGATACGATAGAAGAAATCGGATATCCCTCTGCAACGGAAAAGTTTTCTCTGACCAACGCACTTGTTGCACTCTGACTTTCGATTAAATCACTGACTTTATATATATTGACAATAGTTTTGTCAGAATTTCTTGTAAACAAGTAACCGCCGCTTACCCAAAAGCCTTCCGGAGCAAATCCGTCTACTCTCGCTATGGGTTCAGCCATTCCGGACGCGTCAGGATTATCAAACTCGTTAATATCATAAATATGAATACAATTTTCATCAGCGTGTGTCGTGCTCGTATTATCTCTTACAGAAACAAACAGATAGCCTGAACCCTCTGTCATAACCGCTGCATTCGCCGGCTTGCCGGACGTCGCTGTTTCCTCCATATTCTGACCGCTTGCAATCTCCGATACATCATATACACTAATGACTCGGTCTCCACCACCAATGCTTGGTGTCGCATTAAAATTAACGATCAGGTGCTTATCCTCTGTAAGAATCATATTCTGTATAGGTTGTCTGCCATATCCACTATCTTTAAACGGCCATTTATATATGGTCGTTAAAGGGGTGCTTACATCATTAACATCATAGATTTGAATCTCAGTTGCATTTGAATATGAACTTTCTTTATCTACTAACACATTCCTGGCAGCCACAAAGATATAATCATCATTAGCAAGAATTTTCTGTGCTACAGGAATGTTCTCTAAATTTGACTGACTCGCTACAAGTTGTGGCATTTCCATCGAGAACCCATTGAAAACCGGACTAATGATGCTTATAAGACATAGTGTAAAAATCAAGATAAATTTGTTTCGCTTCAAATCAAACAACTCCTTTGGTCACACTATAGTAAAAACAATAAAACAATAGAAAACTCTCGGATTAGATGTTCCAGTCTTTTTAAGAAAAATGTATCCACCATACTATCATTATTATAGCAACCCGTTTAATTTTTGAATAGTTCTAAATGTGATTTTTTGGCTTCGTAATTTGCTTCAATTTAGCTGTAGTTGTAGACAAACTCAAAATGAATGATATAATGAGGTTACATTAAATCATCAAATAAAAAGGAAGTGATAGCATGAACAAACCATGGGAAAACCAAGTCAAGCCTTTTAAAATCATAGGCAACGTATATTTTGTAGGTTATATTGCTGCCTCATCTCATTTAATTGACACAGGAGACGGGCTCATTTTGATTGATACAGGCTATCCAAATGGACTATACCTTGTTATAGACTCCATCTATACACTTGGATTCAATCCAAAGGATGTTAAATATATTATTCACACGCACGGCCATTACGACCACTGCGGAGCCACCCGTGCTTTTACTTCTCTTTATGGCGGCAAAACCTTTATCGGTGCCGGCGATGAAGATTACGTAAACGGTAAAAAAGATCTGACCTGGGCAAGAGAACTTGGTTATGAATATCATGGGGCTTTTGATGCAGATGAAATATTACATGATGGGGATTGTGTAGAACTCGGCAACACAAAAATAGAGATACTCTCAACACCCGGACACACACCAGGCACAATATCTCTCTTCTTTGATACAGAAGAAAACCAACAAACTTATAAAGTCGGTATGCACGGCGGCGTAGGCGCTAATTCTATGAAACTTAAATGGCTTGCAGAAAACGGCTTATCTCTCAATTGCAGAGAGCAGTTTTTAAATGGAATAAAAAAATTGAAGTCAAAGCCTGTGGATGTATTTTTGGGAAATCATGTAGAAAACAATGACACCATAGGCAAATATAAAAGAAGCTTAATAGAAAAAGAGAACCCTTTTATTGATCCGCAAGGATGGATTGAGTTTTTATCTATGTGCGAAGATATGGTAAAAAAAATGATAGCAGAAAACAGATAAACTGGTTAAAAGGAGAACAAGTTTTATGGAAAAGATTAAATACATAAGCAATGCGCAAGTCGTGTTGGAAAATGGCATCATTTGGGATGGCGTAATTGGTATCAGCAATGACAGAATTATCAATTATGGAAGTGCCATTGACATTAAAATTCCTGACAACGCAGAAGTGATTGATGCACAAGGGGCTTATGTTGGGCCAGGTTTCGTGGATATTCATGTACACGGCGGAAACGGCTTTGCAGCCTGCTTTGAAACAGAAAAAGCAGCTGATTTTTTCCTACAACACGGAACGACATCGTTTTTGGCAACACCTTCAGGAAATCAGGATAAAATTGAGGCGATTAAAAACGTAAAAAAGCTTATAAATAAAATCCCTCAGTTAAAGGGTATGTACGTTGAAGGACCATATTTAAATCCAAAATACGGCGCATTTGCAAAATCATCCCCTTGGGGCGACGGCGTAAACGAAAAGGACTATAAGCCGTTACTTGATGAAACCGGAGATGTGGTTAAAATCTGGATGGTCGCACCTGAACTGGAAGGCATAACAGGATTTTTAGAATATGCACGAAAGGTTAATCCCAACGTAATATTCGCCGTAGGGCACTCAGAGGCAACTCCTGCACAAATAAGAGCTATGGGACAATACAAGCCAGCGGTTCATACACACGTTATGGATGCTACAGGAAGACAACCTGTACCCGGTGGAACCCGTGGCTACGGCCCTGATGAATACTGTTTCTTAGAGCCTGATATCTATGCCGAGCTGATATCAGATTCCTGCGCTGTCCATGTAAATCCCGATTTACAACGCCTCGTTATCAAAAATAAAGGCATAAATCGTGTTATTCTCATAACAGACAGTACCATTCACAAAAATCCGCCACCTGAAGCCCTCTCTCACGTTACTGATTTAAACTTTACACCAACAGGGGGTATCGCCGGAAGCAAGCTGACTATGGATGTAGCGTGCAGAAACATAATGACTCACACTGACACCTCGATAGCCCAAGCCTTTTTGATGGCATCAACAAATCCTGCAAAATTGCTTGGATTAGATGAAGAAATCGGCTCAATTGCAAAAGGCAAAATAGCAGATTTAGTTTTTGTTGATGATAAATTCAATGTGCAAAAGGTTATGCTTGGAGGCGACCTCTGCAAATTCTAATATAATTTCTAAATAAGGAGAAACAAAATGAAAGCAATAATAAATGCAAACATAGTGCTCACAAACGGTATTTTATGGGATGGCGTTATTTTAATAGAAAACGACAAAATTAAAGAAGTAAAAGCGCAGAGAGACATAAAAATTCCCGATTCTGCTGAAATTATAGATGCTTGTGGCGCCTATGTCGGCCCCGGTTTCGTCGATATTCACGTGCACAACGGCATCGGTTTTTCAACCTCCTATGATACGATAGAGGCATCAAAATATTTTTTAAAGCACGGAGAAACATCAATACTGGCAACGCCATCGTATGGTATGAATTTTGATGCATTAATGAAAGCGTTTCGTTCCATAAAGGAAGCAATGGATTCAGGTGAAGCAAAAAGCGTAAAGGGCATTTATTCCGAAGGCCCTTATACCAACCCTAAATACGGTTCTCACGCTGACCTCAATCCATGGAGACACGGCATAAAAGAAGAGGAATATAAAGCTATTGTTGACGAAGCGGGTGAATACATTAATGTCTGGACTATTGCACCTGAGCTTGCGGGAATACACGAATTTGCAAAATACGCAAGAAAGGTTAACCCCAATGTAAAGTTTGCCTTAGGCCACAGTGAAGCAACACCTGCGCAGATAAGAGCAATGGGAAATTGTCTTCCCAAAATACTCACACACGCCATGTGTGCAACAGGCAGACAAAAAGCCTTTGTCCTGGGATTTGGACCCGATGAATACTGTTTTAAAGAACCTGATATGTACGCTGAGCTCATTTCTGATTCCTTTGGTATTCATGTTCACCCCGAAATGCAACAACTTCTTCTGCACACAAAGGGACTTGATAAGGTTATTTTAATTACGGACTGTACCTATTACGAAAATCCCATTCCTGAAAAATATACCGGTGTTACAGACCTTAATTTTGACCATCAGGGGCATATTGCAGGAAGTAAGCTCACTATGGATATGGCATGCAGAAATATTATGACGCATACAAACTGCGGTATAGCGCAGGCTTTTAAAATGGCATCAACTAATCCCGCAAAAGCACTTGGATTAGACGAAGAAATCGGCTCTATTGATGTGGGTAAAACCGCTGATTTAGTGTTTGTTGACGATAAATTTAACGTAAAAAATGTTATGCTCGGTGGAGAAATACAAACATTCTGACTTGAAAGAGAGATATAAAAATGGAAAGTTTAAAAATTGGTTTCAGCATCGTAAATGCCAATCCGCCATTAGGCATTGGTCTCTGGGGGTATTATGTACCACGGTTTGCCAAAGGATTTTTGGATGATCTTGAAATAAGAACCCTGGTGCTTAATAAAAATGATACATTAATTGCGCTGATTAGTGTTGATTGTTGCGGCCTTTACGAAAATGTATGTGACAGGTATGTAGAGCTTATAGAAAAGGAAACCGGCATTTCAAAAGATAACATCTTTTTATCCGCCACGCACACCCATACAGGTCCGCTAATTGAGAAATCTACTGCATTTGTTGCTGATATGAATCTTGTGGAAAGCTACACCAGATTTTTAGGAGAGCGAATTGTAGATTCTGTAAAAATTGCACGTAACGATTTAGCTCCGGCTAAAATGGGATACATCGTAGGCTATGCTCCTGAAAGGGTGGCATACATAAGACGTTATAAAATGAAAGACGGTACCACGATGACCTGCCCAACCATTGATGACCCCAATATCGACTACCCTCTTGGCACCCTCGACCAAAGAGTAAACGTGCTTCGGTTTGACAGAGAAAATGCAGCCAGCATCTTATTGGTTAATTATGGACTTCATGCCGATACAATAGGCGGAGAAATGGTTTCTGCCGACTGGCCTTATTGGATGCGGAAAACCATAAAAAAAACCTTGGATGGCGCAGAGTGTATTTTCTTTAATGGTGCCGAAGGTGATGTGGGCAGCACAAACGTTCACCCTAAGGGCGGCGATATGAATGATACGGAAATCAGCTTTGACAATGAAATGAAAAGTCCGGGAATGGCTCGCTTCATAGGCCGCGCTATCGCCGGAACAATCCTGCAGGTATATGATAAAGTAAAATATGTTGAAGTTGATGATATTAATATCATTCGAAACGATGTTAAGGTACGTTCAAATATGCCGGACAAAAAGGATTTACCTCTTGCAAAAAAATACAAAGAATTACACGAAGCAGGAAAAGATTCCGAAATTCCATATACTGCTATGGAACTTACAACCGTTGTTGCTGAAGCGCTTCGGATGTGTCGATTAGAAAACGGTCCGGAATACTTTGACGTTCGGCTTACAGGTGTCAAAATCGGTCCGGTTGCAATGGTGGGCATTTCCGGCGAACCCTTTACTGATATCGGTGTGAAAATTAAAGATGCTAGTGGTTGGGAACTGATTATGCCTTGTGCACTTACCAACGGAATGACGGGCTACTTCCCAACAAAGGAAGCCTACGATGAAGGTGGATACGAAGCTAAATCCTCTCCTTTTCATGCAGAGGTGTCTGACAAAATCATTGATGGTGCAATAGCTCTGCTCCATTCTTTATAAGCTTTGAGGTGAAAAGATGAAAATTATAGAGAAATTCATTGCAAAATCTAAAAATCCAAACGAAGAAGGTCCCGTTTGCATTGCCTTTTTAGGAGATAGCGTTACACAAGGTTGTTTTGATGTTTATCCCGTCTCGGAAACTGCAATTGAGACATATTTTGATGCAGAGCATGCTTATCATACCTCATTCCGGAAAATTCTGAACATGCTGTACCCAAATGTGCCAATCAATATAATCAACGCAGGTATAAGCGGCGGTTCTGCGCCTCAGGGGCTTGAGCGTTTAGAGCGTGACGTGCTCCGGTTTTCACCTGATTTATGTGTTGTATGCTTCGGTCTTAATGATAGCGGTGTAAATCCTGATTCTCCTGACAGTTTAGATCAGTACCTCTCTGCTTTACAATCGATTTTCGAAGAACTGATAAAAAATGATATAGAAGTCATATTTATGACACCAAATACTATGTGTACTGAAGTTAGCTGTCATATATCCTCTGAGCTTATAAAAAATATTGCAGAAAGAAAAGCAAAGGTGCAAAACTCCGGAAGACTTGAAATGTTTGTAGAGGCAGCCAAAAAGCTTGCATTCAGCATGAACATTCCCGTTTGTGATTGCTATATCAAATGGAAAAAGCTACAGGAATGCGGCGTTAACACCACAGAGCTTTTATCTAATAAAATTAATCATCCAATTAAAGAAATGAATCAATTATTTGCATACTCATTAGCAGAAACAATCTTTTTTAGTTAAATAAATTGAAGAAAGGAGAGTAGAATTTTTTCTACAAAAAAAGAAAATGAAAAAAGTTAAAGACAAACAAATTCTGGTGGGGGCTGATTTTGCAGGCTTCCCGCTGAAAGAAGCTGTTGTTCAGCACCTTAAAGAGAGGGGCTGGACTGTTACAGATGTTGGTGTTCAAACCGACTCTGATCCAAACGATACGGACCTTATGTTTCATCGAGTAGGTCTTAGAGTTGGCTCCATGATTTCAGAAGGTGAATTTGAGAGAGCTCTTCTATTTTGCGGTACAGGAATGGGTATACATATTGCCGCAAGTAAATGTCCACATGTTCATGCCGGTGTTGTTGAAAGCGTTCCTGCTGCTCTTCGCGCCATTACTGGAAATGGTGTTAATGTTCTTGCTATGGGGGCTTTCTATGTTGCTCCTGCCATGGGCTGTGATATAGCAGATGCATATTTAAATGCTGAACTCGGCAGCGGTTATGAATGGTGGCATAATTTTTATGAATTTCATAAACTGGCCATCGACGAACTTGAAGAATTTAATTATGAAGAATATAAGGCAAATGGTTTTAAAGTAAATAAATTAGGTGATTTTCCTCTCAAACTTGAGAAAAAACCATGTCAATAAAAATAATAAGCATAATGATATAAACTTGTCACGAGATCAAGGAGGCAATAATGAAATTAAGAGAAAAGACTTGGCTTTGGGGGCTTAACCCCGGGGCTGACCATTACGGCGACGAAAACGGACTCGTAGGTTATAACAGAATGACACCTTTCGAGGGTGCTTACTATTTTGGCACAAAAAACCTAATAAGAGCTGAACGTTTCGGCTTTCCCAAGGCTCCGCTTGACGGTGAAGCCGAACGATTCGACAGTCTGGATAAAACCGTCTGGACTGTTGATCCAACCAGACCTGAAACCATAGATGAAGTGATAAGAATTGCAAAATATCATAAAAATATCAAGGGTGCTATCATCCACACTGATGTTGAAATGTATGAATTCCTTGCACCGGATATTGACTTGATTGCCGAAGCAAGAAGAAAACTCAAAGAAGCACTGGGGAATGACTTTGAAATTTGGATTCAGTTTTACGGAATAGCTGTAGAAGTCCGTAAAGCTTCCATCACACCCTACTTTGAGCTTGCTGATGTCATATGTTTTTTCAACAGAGGGGCTCTTGAAATTCACGAGCTGGACAATCATCTCGCTTCCATTTATCAATACGGAGGTAAAGACAAAAAAATCGTTTGGGGTGCCTATTTTTGGGATTTTAAGAGAAAAACCATTATGTCCCCCGCTTCTTTAAGGTGTTGCCTCGATAAATACCGTGAGTGGATAAAGGCAGGCAGCATTGACGGCATGGTTTTATATTCCAATACACTTGCTGATATAAATCTTGCGGCTTCGTATGAAGCAAAAAAGTGGATGGAAGAGCATGGTGATGAAGAAATAGAGGTGGAAACGAAATGAAACTCCGTGAAAAATTCTGGCTGTGGGGCCAAACGCCCAACCTTCATCACAGAGGCGATGGCTATGGTCTTCCCAGCATTAACAAAATGACCGCTTTCGAAGGCGCTATGTTCTTCGGCATCCCCAATGTTTGTCGGGTTATGATGGGAGGATATCCTGAGCCCCCCTTTGAAAATGAGGCAATGGTTCTTGACTCTATGGATAAGGTTGTTTGGGGAATGGATGTCAATGACAAGGAGATAAGAGAAGCAGTTGTAGAGGTCGCCAATAATCATCCAAATATTATCGGTGCTGTACTCGATGATTTCTTCAGCGATAGCAGTCTCGCAAAGCAGCCGCCCTCAGCGGTAAAGGAAGCAAGAGAGCTTTTGCATACATGCGCAAACCGTCCCCTTGAGTTGTGGTCGGTGATCTATTGCACAGAGCTTTTTGAAAACAGAGTCCCATACATTAACGAATGTGATGTGCTGACGTTTTGGACTATTAACGCAAAGTACCTTATTAATCTTGAAAAAAACTTTGAAAAGCTTAAGCTCCTTGCCCCTGATAAGCCCATTTACTGTGGATGTTATATGTGGGATTACCATCGCCAACGTCATATACCAATCAGCCTCATGGAATATCAGCTTGACCTCTATTACAAGTGGCTAAAAGAAGGAAAGATTGAAGGTGTCATTCTCTGCTCCAATTGTATCGGCGATATTGGTCTTGATGCCGTTACCTTTACAAAAGAATGGCTTAACAAACACGGTGAAGAGGAGATATAAAAAAATAATTCTAAAATTTACGATGCTCTTCCGTTGATAAGCGACAAGAGTAGCATAAATTTTGAGAAAAATCTATTACTTAGACCATTTTTTAATCTGTTTGTTATGCTAATTAAATCATTAACAAAAGAGTCTGAAATCTTTATGATTTCAGACTCTTTTATCCTTTCACACCCTGCAATGTCATTTAGCCAAACGACATTGACCCAGATTTATTTGTTGACGAGATTGAACCATATAATTCTACTTAAATTGACAATACGATTCATCATCATATGACATCTTTTGTCACACTAATAAATTTAGACATTGCTCTTGTGCAATATTTATTTTTCTTATGAACAATGTATAGTGTTCTGCTGGAGCATTCTTCACCAACATTATACAAAAAAACATTTTTTTGAAAATTTCCATATTTAAAAAATGTATCAGTAACAAAGCATAAACCCATCCCCGAATCTGCCAGCGCATAAGATATATTAAGCTGGTCAACACTGAATATCACTTGCGGTTCAATATTGCTTTTACTAAAAATATCCATCGCATGATTATACATATCGTTGCCCTTTTTTAAAAGTATGAATTTTTCATCTTTAAATAGCTCAATAGGTACAGATGGTACTTTTTCAAGATCAACCGTTTTATCATATATACTGTCCGGAGATATCTGGAACTTCTTTAAATCATTATTAATTTTGTTATCTTTCGGTACACAAAGTAAAATTTTTTCAGTTGCCAGAGAATATCCTTGATTTTCATCCATAATTTCATCATAGCTATCAATAATAATATCAACTTGATCGTTTTTTAACATATCTCTCAAAATTGTGGAATTACCTTCTACAAGTGTAACTATAATATTTGGATATAAAGAAGTAAACCTATTAATTATTTTCGGAAGAACATATGATGCAAGGTAGTTGGAACCGCCTACCGTAATCTGTCCCGATTCTAAATTATAAATATCGTTAATTTTATTCTTAAACTCTTCTTCAATCTTTATAATTTGTTTCGTCGCAGCTATATATTCTTCTCCAACATCTGTAAGCTTAATTCCGTTACCTGTTCTTTCAAATATGTCTGCTCCAAGTTTTTTCTCAATATTTTTTACAGCTGCACTTAAAGACGGCTGTGAGATAAACAGTTTTTCTGCAGCCTTTGTAAAGCTTCTTTCTTTATATACCTGATATACATACTCATATTTGCTAAACATATGCTACCTCATAGTTTTTTTCTATAATCAATATTTTATTAAAGTATTTGACTATAGCATAACACCATTTTATAATAGAGTCAAGAATTTATTTTAGAAGGTGTTTTTTCTTGTACAAAAAAGTCATCCGTTTACTCCAAATATCTTTGCTCGCCATAGCATCCTCGATAAATTATTGTATATTTGTATTTCCCAACAAATTTGCACCTGCCGGAATAGACGGTATTTGCACAATGATTCAGGATGTCTTGCATATAAACATGGGATATTTTTCTTTGATTGTAAACATTCCCCTTATCATTATTGCTTTTATTATGCTAAACCGTGATTATGCGATAAAAAGTCTCGTATATGTCATTGTCTTTTCGGTATCAGTCATCATAATGAAAGAAAGTAGCATATCTAAACTATACTATGTTACACAAACCGGCACCAGCACAGTCCTTGCTCCAATTGCCTCAGGAGCAATACGAGGTATCATATATGCATATACATTAAAATTAAATGGTTCCGCCGGAGGAATTGATATTATTTCCTCTGTAATCAAAATCAAAAAACCGCATCTGAATTTTATGGATAATATTTTTGTAATCAACACTTTAATTGCTATAGTGTCTTTCTGGGTTTACGGGATGAACATAGAGCCTGTCATATGCAGTATCTTATATGCATATATAAACAGTTATACATGTAACCATCTGCAGAATAAAAAACAAGAAAATATAAAATACGAAATCATTACAAAAACACCCACAGAAATCATTTCATACATAAACCAGGAATTACATCAAAAAGCAACTGTTATTAATGCCAAAGGTGCTTTTTCAAACGAAGATACAAGTGTTGTCTTATGCATCACTGAAAAATGCTATGCACCATTTTTAGAAAAATTTCTGTTGGATTTTCCTAATTGTATAACCTTTAAAAGCTATACAACAGACTCCATATCAGGAATTACATACAAATAGAACATAACATCGAAAAGGCTTTCCTGCACTTCTTCTTACATAAAAGCCTTACTCGTTTTCCAGCTAATTTTTGATAGCTTTATATTACATAAACTAAAAAAGCAGATATGCTGTAAATAGAAAAATGTTTAAATTTAAACACCTGTAATATAGCGATAAATAGCAATATTACAGGTGTTATTCTTTCGTTAGAAGGAGAAGGCAAGGTACCATAATTCAAACTTACATAGCTTCTGAATTCTTCAGTATTGCCTTTTAGGTGTTCATAATGCGATATTTATTTTGTATATTTAAAACCTCTAAAATTTTTTAAGTTTTTCCAAAGTTCTCTTTATTGACTCTCTCTGAAAACAGCTTTATAATGGTTTATAATAACAATTGTCTTAAAAGATTATCCTCAAGGAGGGCTTACACCATGGAAAATATTTTATTTGACTTTTCAAAAACAAATGGATTTATTAAACCAATGAATGCCGTAAACAACGGCCCTACCAATCCCGGTGTCCGTAAGACCAAAACCAATTTCGAGGCTTATAAAGCAGCAAAAATTCCTTTCGCACGAAATCACGATGCATCTTTTTATACGCCCTACGGCGGCGAACACATTGTGGATGTACACCGCATTTTTAAAAATTTTGATGCGAACGAAAATGACCCGGAATCCTATATCTTTGAGCCTACCGACGATTACCTTAAAATCACCATGGATGCCGGCACCAAGGTGTTTTACAGATTGGGTGCCGCCATTGAGCACCGCTATAAATATGGCACCAGAGTACCGAAAGATTTCGCAAAATGGGCAAGAATCTGCGAACACATCATTATGCATTATACCGAAGACTGGGCAAACGGCTTTCACTACGATATAGAATACTGGGAAATCTGGAACGAGCCGGATTGCCACAACGCCGATGGTTCCAACCCCTGTTGGCAAGGTACCGAAGAACAGTTTATTGACTTTTTCGAAGTTGCTGCCAAATATCTTAAAAACCGTTTCCCACACTTAAAAATCGGTGGTCCTGCTTTTTGCAGAACCTGGGCAACAGATTTTAAAAAGGACTTTTTAAAGGCCGTGGAAGAACGGGATATCCCTATGGACTTCTTCTCTTATCACTGGTATGGCAAGCATCTCGAGGATTTAATCGATGGCATTCACATCAATCAGGAAGAACTTGCTCGCGTAGGCCGTGCCGGAACCTTCACCATTTTAAACGAATGGAACTATGTTCGTGGCTGGCAGGGTGATATATGGGACTACTCTTTAGCCACCGAAAAAAATGTAAAGGGCGCTTCTTTTATCGCCGGTGCTATGTGCGCTGCTCAGGCAAATCCTTTGGATATGCTTATGTATTACGATGCACGTCCCTGCGGCATGAATGGCTTATTTGAGCACGAAACCTTCAAACCCTTAAAGCCTTATTACATCTTTTTAATGTTTTCAGAGCTGAAAGAAATGGGCGAATATGTTAAACCGGAGCACGACATTAAAAGCATTTTCACCTGTGCGGCAAAAGGCGAAAACACCGCCGGCATGATGCTGACCTATTTCCATGATAACGATGATGGTTTCCACGAAGACATGCCTTTAGCTGAGCCCAAAAAGGATGTATGCCTTGATATTGTGAATCCCTTCCCCGGCAAGGATGTGAAAGTACAGTATTTTGTTCTGGACGAAGAACACAGCAATGAGCTGGTTAAGGAAGAAACCTGCGCTGGTGATTCCTTTAAACTGAATTTGGAGCTTCCGCTTTATTCAACGTATTACATCAAATTGATCCAAGCATAATTTAGATTAAAGGGACTGTAAAAAACCAGTTTTTACAGTCCCTTTTTTTATACACTATACCAGTAAATATCTTTCTTACCCTTTAAGCGGCTAACGCCTTCCATGTAGTAATAGTCACCGTAAATGAGGCCAACATTTACATCCACTTCGCGGGGTTTGTTGCCTGTACCGCCAAATAAAATAGCCTGATCTTTATCATTATCAAAATTAGAGTAGTTTTCAGTTAATGACTTTAAAATGAGATAGGCTTTTTCTTTGTAATAAGCCCCGTCTTCTCCACCCAAGCTATCTGCCAGTTCCAGTAAACCACAAGCCGCACAGGCAGCTGCTGAGGTATCCCTGGGTGTTTCAGGCGTTCGTTCAACACGAAAATCCCAATGTGCCACATAATCTTCCGGCAGACTTTCAATAAAGAAATCTGCCACCTTACGGCAGGCCTGCAGATATTTTTCATCTTTTAAATGGCGGTAGGCAAGCGCCATACCATATAGTGCCCAGGATGCTCCACGGGACCAGGCGCTGTCCGGCGCCGCTCCCTGACCGCCCAAAACCTTTTCAAATTCCCCTGTTTCAGGATCAAAAACCACCATATGATTCACAGAACCGTCTTCACGGATAAACCGCTTTACAACCGTTTCAGCATGGGCTTCCGCTATGTAACGGAACCGTCCGTCACCATCGGTATTTGATGCCCAGTATAAAAGAGGCAGATTCATAGAACAGTCAATAATGGCAAGCCCCTGCGTTAAACGGTCATCACCATTCCACGCACGAATAAAACGACCTTTTAAATTAAAGCGGGACATTAAAAAGCAGGCCGCCTTCATTAAGCGAATACGGGATTTTTCATTTTTCGTCAGCTTATAGTTTGCTCCGGCAGAAAGCAGCCAGATAAAGCCGGCATCGTGGTCAACCAAATCGTATTCGTCAAGCACCACATCCATCTGTTCTTCTACACTCTCGGCGATTTTTTTATATTCTTCCTTACCGGTTTCCTGATAAGCCATCCACAAAATCCCCGGCCAAAAACCGTTGGTCCACCAGCTGGGAATCCGGTTATCAAACTCGCCACCCTTGGTGGCATGAGGAAATCGTGCACCAATAGCCGGTGCTGTTTTTTCCAGCTTTGCAAGGATTTTTTCCATTGTTTCTTCTGCCCATTGTGTATACATTGTATAACCTGCTTTCTTTTTATTATTTATCTTCTACTTCTTTATACGTCAGGACTCTGTTCCAGTCCTTTATCTTTTCATAATAATCTCCACACATTTTACGCGCAGCTTCAATCTCAAGCGTTCTATAATTACCACATTCAATTTCGCTTTTACCAAAAACATCACCGGTATGGTTTTTTGTTTTTAGCAGTACCTCTTTAATTGTTTCTAAAACAGTTTCAGCGGCAACATTATCCCGCACCAGTAAATAAAAGCCTGTTTGACAACCCATAGGTCCGAAATATATAACACTGTCTGCTATATCTGAATTCCGTACAAAGGTTGCAATCATATGCTCTGTTGTGTGCATGGTAACATTATCTAAAACAACGCCTGTGTTAGGTTTACACACTCTCATATCGTAGGTAACAACATCACCGTCAACGCGGGAAATATATACACCTTCGTTTAGTTTCCGATGGTCTACACAAAAGCTTTCTATTTTTTTCATATGTTTTTCTCCTTAATCATCTCTAACAAGCTCAGAATAACCTGCAAAGAGTTCTTGGCCGCCATCTCGCAAAACTCATTAAAGGACATATCCGCCTCATCATCTGCACCGTCGCTGATGGCACGAAGCACCCCAAAATGAACGCCGTTCATATAGCACACATGACCAATGCTTGCCCCTTCCATTTCTGTTGCAACAGCGTTAAACCTGTCCTCAAGTTGTATTTTCTTTTCCTTTGAACTGATAAACTGATCCCCTGATACAATGGTGCCGCAAACGGCGTTCACACCATCGATTTTTTTTGCAGCTTTAAGCAGCATTTCGATAACCCATTGCGCGCAGGGAATGTTCACCATGTTGATGCCTGTTATAAACCCAATTGGATCGCCTAATACCGATGTATCCATATCGTGTTCAACAACCGTATCGGCAATTGCAATATCCCCCACTTTTAATTGGCAGGACACGCCTCCCGCAACACCTATGTTGATGATAGCAGAGGGTTCATATTTCAGAATCATAGCCTCGGCACAAACCGCTGCATTAACCTTGCCCACCCCTGCTTGCGCCACTACAACCTCAACGCCCGATATGGTGCCTGAATAGTATTCAATACTGCTTATACTCTCCACATGAACATTTTGCATAATGTCCTTGAGCATTTGAACCTCAACGGCCATTGCTCCAATAATTCCAATTTTCATAGCAACAATTCCCTTCTTGATGTGATATATGTAAATAATTATAATCGGCAAACTAATCTTTTAAATTGTATGGACTTGACACGATTTGGAACACAATAAAACCGTCCCTTTGTGTCCATTTGCTGCCGCAAGTCATATCCTTCTTTGATTATTTAACAAAAAGTTACTCTATAACAGGATACAACTCTGTATATTTCTGTAACTCATCTGCTAATTCCTTAAGATTGTCTTTTGTATAATCAAAAGTTCCGTTTAGATAACTCCCCCGTGATCTTTGAAGGATAGAAAGGTGAAGTTCATATAAGTCTTCTGTTTTTTTATACACATTTAATATGAAGTTTTCCCATTCATCTTTATATGCCATTTTATCTGTCTTGCCCCTTAGTAAATCAAATACTAGACTATATAAGCAAGCAATTCCATCCGTTTTGAAAATTTCATCCCACATAACACCGTCAAGAAAGGGGTCTTTTGACACATAAGCAACCGTGCAGTCAAGGGCATTTCTCCCCTCTTTTTCATCAATAAATACTTCAGGCTTCTCAGTATACCCTTCAATATACACCGTAATACTCATATTATCATTTATAAAATTCATATATATCACCCTTCGTTTTACGAATACATCTATCAATTAACTGATTAAAGCAACATATAAAAACTACTTTAAAATAAACGGTTTAGGTGCTTTGGTAGAGGTTGAATTAGCATACGAGTCAATATAAATTGTATAATCCATACTTTTCCTGAAAAATAATATACTTTTTGTTACTGTGATTTTATACATATCAAGTATATACCCATTACCTCCACTAACACTTCCAATTCTGGTATATGTAATACTACCACCTTCATATACAAGTCGAGACAAGTAATTATATGCTTCACCAATTGTTTTTGTTAAAACAGGATTGCTTTTGCTATATCCAAAATCCTTTCTGCTTTCATTAGCAGTATTATCTATAACGCACCCAAACATGGTTGGATTTATTGACTTATAGTTCTCAAATTCCTGTCCAATGCTTTCTACAGACTTAAATAACACAATCCCATTTGTCATCGTGTCATTTTCCTCATCATATATACGCACACATTCACCAAGATATATGCAAAATGCAAAGGTGGTTTTTTCTTCTAAATCCAATTTATTTCCTATAAAAGGTATCTTATCCATAAGAGCAACCTGTAGCTTAATCTTTTCACTTTTCTCAACATGAACTTTTATATCAGGACGTCGATTTAAGATTACATCACTTAAAAAATCATAGGCTTCCATTATTTCTCTAGTGGTAAGTTTGTCGTTAACATAGTGGGCTATGATTTCAAATACATCCGCATATAATCTAATGTCACTCTCCGTTAACTCAACACCATGTTCCGCAAAAACATTTTTGACTTCTATGTATCTTTTTTCATTTAGCATATTTTTCGCCTCAAATTATAATGGTTATATTTTTTCGATTGCGAGACATAAGGCTTAGATGCAACTTATCAAAGGCTCGTCAGATTGTCAAGCCAAGTGCAAAGGGAGCTGTCAGCATAGCTGACTGAGGGATTGTATTTGCTTTGTTTATTCACAACCCCTCCGAGTTTGCTTTGCAAACCCACCTCTCCTTACACAGGAGAGGCTTTTTCTTTCAACTTTATTCGACATAATTACAGTTCGTGTCAAGTCAGGTGAACAGTGAATAATAAGACCTACCACTTTTCCTTAATTTTTCAACTGTTTTTTCTGAATCACTTTTCATCAGAACCCACGAGAATACTAGATTTTCTCGCATCCGATAGTATATGTAAATATCAAAATCGGCAAACTAATTTATTAAATTTATACATTCGATGCAAACTAGAACACAATAGGACCCTTCTCTTGTGTTTCAAAGACGGTATAATCTGTATGCCAACACAATAATATCACAAACACGAATACAAAACATTTCTTATCCTTGGCTGATAATACTCTTCCCTTGGGTTTAATGTATGTTTTGCATAAACTGCCGCCAGTCCAATTTGAGGATCTATATAAACTGATGCACCTGCAGCTCCACCCCAGCCGAACTCACCTATGTTACTAAGCGAACTTCCTTTTACACGGTCTGTCATAGTTCGTACACCAAGTCCGTATCCATAGCCCTCAAGCTGTTTCCAGTTAAATGTTTTTATCTGCTTTTCGTCGAGAGTATTAGTTCTCATTAAATCTACTGTTGAAGGCGATAGAATTCTCTCTCCAGTAAGTCCCTGTCCATAATTTGCCAAGGCTGCCGCAAGCTTTACATAATCAGCTACATCAGAAATTATTCCGGCACCACCGCTGTCATATTCATCACCTAAAACATGTCCATTCTTAATTCCCACATCTACAAAGGTTCCATTTTTATCATTTCCATATTTTTGAGCACTCACAATATCAAGCTGTGCATGGCTACTATCAGTCACGAACCTATATTGTGCCGCCATATTCTTTTCGACTTTTGAAGTTAAATGATATGTGGAAGAATACATCTCTAATGGGTCAAATATATTTTGTTTTACATAATCACGAAATTTTTGTCCTGTTACAATCGAAACCAATCCAGCAAGTACATCATGGCATAAGCTATACTGAAATTTTTCACCCGGTTCAAAAGAAAGAGGATCACTTGCAATACATCTTACAACCTTATCTGTATCCATTTTCCCTTGCGTAATTTCCCGTGCTTTATTTATACCATTCGTATCCACATTATATGTAAGACCCGCTGTCATATTAAAAAGATTCAAAACCTTTATATCCTTGGTTGCTTTAACAATATCACCACTTGATGTTTTTACGTACATATCTCTATATTCAGGGATATATTCATAAAGTGGGTCATTAAGCATAATTATCCCTTTTTCGACAAGTTGTAAAGCAGCTGTTACAGTTGTTATTTTAGAGCACGAATATAAATTGAAATATTCATCTCCGGTCATCTTTATTTTTTTGTTTATATCGGAATATCCGCAGGAATAATCAAAAACCTTGTTCTTGCCAAGATATACTTTAATAGTATTTCCGGGTGCATAGTTTTCTTCTACAAAATATTCCATAAGGTTTTTAAGCTTATCATAATTCATATATCAAATCTCCTTTAAACATCATTCGTTTAATTTATTATAGCTAAATTTTGGACTAAAGTTCAAAGCTAAATTATTCCGCTTTGCTCCATAGCCAAATTGTTTTTCAAAATAGCTAAATTAAATTCGCTATTAGCTGACCGAAAGGTCAATTTAGCTACGAAGTAATTTAGCTGTGTTGCCTTACAACGCTCGTGTCAAGTCAGGTGAACAGTGAATAATAGGGACTAAAGAATTTTTCCTATATTTTCAACTGATTTAATCTGAACAATTTACTTCAAGGACCCGTGGGAATGTTAGATTTTCCCGCTAATTTATTTTATCATAAATATCAAAAAATTGCAAACTATTACTATTAAATTTTGCGACCTGTCAGACTGCATTTTATTGTACTGTCAAGTCTTTATTCATTTTGAAAATTTCTTTAAATCTCCATTGGATTTCAACGCTCCCTTCTTTTTTTACTATCATCTTATCAATTAATTTTTCTACTACCTTTCTATCAATCTTTTTAATCTCTCCAATCTCTTTATAAACTTTTGCATTGAGTTCTTTTTCATTCGTTTGTGCAAGAACGCCTTTTTGTTTTTTCTTCAGTTCTCTGATTCTGTCCTCGACAGTTATTTGTTCAAACTCCAACTCTTTGGATAATGTTATGTATTCATCATCAGTTACTTGATTATCCATTAATTTCTGGAACAGTTTTTCTTTATTCCTTCTTATTCTGTCAAGGATACTAACTTCAGCTTGGAGTTCTTTATTAGCCATATTTAATTCACTTGCAGATATGATAACTTCTTCTTTGAACTTTGCTGTTTTTTCTTTGTTGCTTTGCAGAACGCATTTAATAGAGTCTTCAATTAAAGCAATCAAATAATCCTCACGTATCTTTTTATCATAGCAACCCGTGTTTCCCGTCAAAACTGGGGTCTGGCAGAGAAGAACTCGATTCTTTGACCATGTGTAAAAATTCCTACCACAGTTGCCACAGACAACCTTTCCACTAAATAAGGTTGTACCAGTTGTAATTCCTTTCCGAGATTTACCCTGTTTTGATTTAGCTTTATCAAACAGTTCTTCACTTACAATCGGCTCATGTGCATTCTCGGTAATGATCCACTTATCTCGTGGAACATTGGTGGCTGTTTTTCCACGAATTTTATCCACCTTATACCTTCCGAATATTAGTTTCCCAGTGTACTGTTCATTATTAAGCATTTTATGAAGGATTGTCCGGGTCCACATACTCATTTCAGGGATTGTACCATCATCTTTCAGCTTGTTGTATTTAAAATACAGTCGGGGAACAAGAATTTTTTCATCATTCAGATACTTTGCAATCGCATCGTAAGTTTTTCCCTGACTTCGCATTTCAAATATCTTTTTCACAACTGCTGCAGGTTCTCTGTCCAGTATAAGCTTTTTGTTTTCGTTAATGATATAACCATATATTTTCTGAAATCCAATGTATTCACCGTTTCGGGCTTTAGAGTGAAAGCTTGTCCTGATTTTCTTTGATGCATCCTGCGCATAGATTTGTGATATGAGATTTTTTATAGATATTTCAAATCCGCCGGTATCCCCGACATAATTGTTACTGTCATAGCGATCATTAATTGCTATAAACCTCAAGCCTGTATAAGGGAATATCTCCTCTATGTAATGCCCCACATCAATACTGTTTCTTCCAAAACGGGAAAAATCCTTGACTATGATAACATTTATTATACCGCTTTCAGCAAGTTCAAGCATACGCCTGACGCCAGGTCTATCGAAGTTTGTACCGGAGTATCCGTCATCACAAAACTCTTCGATTTCGTAATCCTTGAATTCTTCTTTTTCACTAATATATTGATACATTAAATCTCTCTGCGCTTTGATGCTGTTACTTTCATCTTCTTCAAAGTCGTCATCGGCAACGGACAGACGCATATACATTGCTATAACCTTACCCAATGCAGACACCACCGTTTGAGATAATGTCTTTGAAGACATCTGAAAACTTATAACAGATTTCTATTTGATCATCACCTGACAAATTAATTCTTTCTATAAATGCATCAACAATTTCTTTTGTAAGATGGTTATCTTTTTCAAACTGAAGCAACTTATTAAACCAGTTTAGTCGTTCAAGCCTATCCTTGATATACTTTTCTCTGTCAAATTCAAGACTTTTAAGCAATGTCTGATAACGTTCCTGCTTTTCCCTGTAGACTTCTGTAAGTGCGTTATATTCATCGCTTGTTATCTTGCCGGTTCGAAAATCATCAAACAGATTACTTCGCAAAGTATCAATATCTTCAATTATCTCGTTGCACCTTGCGATGTCCTCCTCATATTCCGTCAAAACCTTAGAGTTGGGATTTAAAACGATTTTCTTGTTTTTGACAGCCATACATATATAAAACTGCAATGAACTGTAAACAACCTCACATAGTTCGTCTTCATTTATTTTTCTGAAGCTACAATGTGTCTGCTTTCCCCTGGAATCTGACGGACAAGCATAAAAGATATGACTTACATTACCTGTTTTGTCTTTCTTATATTGCTTGACTAATTTTGCACCACAACATCCACAATATAGGTTATTGAATATATAAGGAATAGTCATCTTATTTGTTATCGGCTCGCGTTTACTCTTTTCAAGTTTCATTTGTGCCATTTCGAAAATTTCGTCTGAAACAATTGAATCATGAGCATTCGGAACAACATTTCGTTCCTCCGGTTTTGTTATTCTTAAAGGTTCATTCCTATACATATCTATCCTTGTTTTGCCAAGGACAAGATAGCCAACGTATAACGGATTACTGAGTATAGCTTTAACAGTATGTGTATTCCAGACGGCATTGGCCCATCTTTTGTTTTTGGATATACCTTTTTTTATCTTATACTGTGCCGGCGATACCACTCCTTCATCATTAAGTTGTCTGCTTATCTCAACAATCGACATATCCTGAATGACAAACATATCAAAAACTCGTCTTACGATTGGAGCAACTTCCTCATCTATTTCGAGTCTACCCGCTTTTGTTCCGCTCTTTTTATATCCAAAAGGAGCAAAAGCGGATATGAATAAACCTTTATCAATTGTATTACGCCTGCTGATTCCTACTTTTCTTGATGCTTCTCTGGCATAGTTCTCATTTATCAGATTTTTAATTGGAAGTAAGATGTCTTCAAGTGCGGTATTGTTTCCGTATAAGGAATCATAATCATCGTTTATTGCAATAAACCTTGTATTGTACTTAGCAAAAAACTTGTAAATATAATAAGCCGCCTCAAGATGGTTTCTTCCAAATCGGGATAGGTCTTTTACAACAATACAGTTATATTTACCATCTACAACACCTTTAATCATTGCCTCGAATCCCGGTCTTTGAAAACTTAGTCCTGATTCTCCGTTATCGCAGAACACATCACACAGCATCAAGTCTCCTTTGGTATTAATATAGTTTGTTACAAAATGCTCCTGATCACGGAGAATATTTACATTGCCTTTGTGTCTGAAGTCTTCAGTTGATAAGCGGATGTAAGCTGCAGTTCTGTATGTAGTGGTAATTTGCTCCTGCTTGTTTTTTTCAGCCAGCATTGTTTCTTTGCTTTTTCGTGCCATGTTGTATTCCCTCCCTTACACTGCCTCGGAACATATAAACTGTTCCGATTTAATGTTATCAGAGATTTTATTTAGCTCATCCAGTTCGGTTTGATAAACAAATCGTATATCTACCGTCCTGTCAGCACCGAACACAACATTTTTAACAAACAAAGCAACTGCTTCCCGTTTGAGTGCACCTAAATTCTGATATTGTCTGAACACCTCTACCCACGAATCATTTTGTTCTACAACATTTTGCGATGTTTCGTGTTTTTTTTGCAAAACTTCCAGCGATGCCTCCGCATCTTCCAGCATCTTCGTCTTGACTTTACGGAGTCTTATATATTCCTCATCACCTAATACACCGCTTATATGCTTTTCACAGAGAAAAACAATAGAGTTTTCGATTGCTTTAATTTCATTTCTCTTTTCGCTGATATCCATAAGCAAAATGTTATTGATACTCTCTGCAATTGAAGTGTTACCATGCTTTTGCAGACGATAATTAACATCAATCATACATCTAATATGAAACTGCAATGCTTTTAAAACAACCTCTTCTGCCTCATTATAGGGAATCATTGGCATATCGCAGGATTTGTTAGCCTTATTACAGCATACAAGATACGGATATTTCCCGGACTTCGTGCTTTTTACCTTCCTCGTCATTTTACCGCCGCATTTTCCGCATCTGACCATTCCCGAAAGCGGATAAACTGTTTTTTGTGATGGCGAGATGCGTGTTTCAAGTTCAAGCAATCTCTCCACTGCCTTAAAATGCGATAAAGGAATAATAGCATCGTGTGTGTCATTTACTACAACCCAGTTTTCTTTATCAACGGGCTTTGATTTTTTACACTTGAATGTTGGTTTTGTAGTACGTCCCTGTGCCAGAGAACCGCAATAAGTCATATCCGAGAGTATATTTCTTACTTCTGTTGCACACCATTTGGCAACCAATTTGCGTTGAAGTGTAGCTGTGTATTTACTGTTCTGACTCTTTTTATACTCTGCAGGGGATTTAATACCCCTTTCATTCAGTTCATTAACTATACTGTTAACACTGTGTCCCTTAAGCATCATATGAAATATTTCTTTTACTACAAATGCTGCATATTCATCAATAATCAATTTGTGTCTGTCTTCAGGATCCTTTATGTATCCAAACGGGGCAAAGTTTTTAACACATTCCCCCATTCTTCTCTTTGTATCAAGCTGTGCTCTGATTTTAACCGATATATCACGACAATAATTATCGTTTATAATGTTTTTAATAGGTATCATGAACATATCCATTTCGCTTGTATCATTATTACTGTCATAATTGTCAGTTATGGCAATAAACCTTATTCCCTTTTGAGGAAATACCATCTGCATATATCTGTCGCACTCGTAGTGATTTCTTCCGAAACGCGAAAGGTCCTTTACAATAATACAATCAATTTCCCCGGCATCAGCATCTCTCATCATTTGATTAAATCCGGGACGGTCAAAACCGGAAC
>JAFQAZ010000017.1 GCA_017416855.1 Clostridia bacterium | reverse complement strand
CATCTGCATATATCTGTCGCACTCGTAGTGATTTCTTCCGAAACGCGAAAGGTCCTTTACAATAATACAATCAATTTCCCCGGCATCAGCATCTCTCATCATTTGATTAAATCCGGGACGGTCAAAACCGGAACCGCTTACACCATCATCGACGTACTTTTTCTTGAAAACCAAATCATCGTGGTCGTCGATATACATACGTATCATTTTTTCCTGATTGACAATACTGTTGCTTGCAGTTGCAATAGAATCGTCTTCTTTTGATAAGCGCAAATACATTGCGCATCTGAACACTTTTTCTTTTTTAGGCATAAAAAAATTCGCTCCTTTTAAAAAATGGAACGAAACCAGTATTTATGCATACAAAAACACATATGGTTTTTCATATGTTATTTCGTATTTATATTCAGTTTGCGAAAAGTTTCGCGGTTCGAATATATTATAACATATAGAGGTTTAATTTACAAGACCTAAAATTTCGTTCCTGCTATTTTTTATTAAATATGTAAGCTACAATATCAAAAGCGCATCTACACAATCGCCGATTGTACATCCTTCTTCATAGTCAAATGTTGTTTTAACTACATACTTCCCAACTTTAAAAGCAAATGGATTCTTCATTTTTTCCAGAACCTCCTCCATTCTTTCCTTAGGAGGCAAATCACATCTTACATCAATGGTTGAAATATCAATCAGGGAGCCCCTGTCAAGTTCTTCTTCAGGTATATGTTTAAAGTTCTTCAATTCTTCTATTTTCATCAGCTATCACCTCAAAAGCTTTGTTTAGTGCAATATAATTATTATTGTTTCTATTTTGCACATTTACATAATAACATAGGTCTTGACTTTTGTCAATAGTTTGTGTATAATATTTTTAGATGTTTTTATTTTACACTTAAGGAGGCTGTATAATGCAGGTTTTTGATGCCATTTATAAAAAAGAGAATATGTTGCAGTGCAAATTCAGCGACAATTTTATTCATCCCGATTATCTGGGAACAGAGTTTCCTCTTGGACACCATTTGATAAATGCAATTCTATTGGATGTTTTACAAGTTGAAAAATATTATTGCAATTTAATTAAGACATATATATCATATCTTGATGATGAAAACGAATCGAATTTTAAGAAATATGAAAATGCATTGTTTCAGATAGATGATTATTGCATATATCTGCACGAGACCACCCAAGTTCTCCTTACTGCAATAAAAAAAATACACCCAAACTACTCTTTGGGTGACTTAATTGATTTTATAGATACATTCAAGCCTCAGGAAAAGCTGGAACTAACAGAACAATTAAGAACCATACAAAAAGATGGGCAAATACAACTTAAAGGATGCTTGAAATTGTGGAATAATGCTGCAGGCTTTTTACTGGATAAATTCAAGGCGTTTACTGATACAATATATAGAGATGTTTTTGATATATGCAACTCCCCTGCTGAGGTTAAAGGTCTTGATCGACTTAACGGATTAGATACAAAAAGAAAAATAGATTTATTCAGGATGGAATTTCCTACTTGTCTCAGTGTAGATTTAGGAAACTCTGTCAACTCAAAATTCTTTTATTCTAAACTTACTGACGAAGGAAGCATAGTATCCTCTATTTCACAATGTTCAACTGAGCAATTGATGTATTATGATTTGTTTACTTCATTGGAAAAAGATTTACCCATTAAATTATGCAAAAACTGTAACAAACCATTTATCCCAAAAGGAAGACCGGACTCTCTCTATTGCGACAGAATAATGCCGGGATTCAAATATAAATGCGTTTCAATCGGTGCTCAAAACGCTTACAAAAGTAAGCAACCCGATATAGAAGTAGAATTTTATGCTGCTCGCAAGCGTTATAGCACCCGCTCTCTCCGCAACCCAATTCTCAAGCCTGAATTTGATGTCTGGAAAATAAAAGGAAGAGAAAAACTCACCGCATACAGAAATGGAGAAATTTCTGCTGATGAGTTTAGAACTTGGTTTATGGATGATGAATGGACTAAAATCTAATCATTAATTTATAAAGAGCAAGTGACCTAAGGTTGCTTGCTCTTTATTTTAGCGCTGAGTGGTTGTTTTACGTTGCTAAATGAAAATGGAATTTTGTACCGCCGTCTTCGTTGTAATAGTCAAGTGAAAAAACAAATCCACAGGCTTCTGCAACTACTTTGTAAAGTGTTCTGGTTTCTTCGATATAATACTTTGATGGTTCCTGATTAAGAGAGTGCATGTATTCTATCACAGGACTTTTATCAATTATAACGGTCAAACCATCTTCATCCAGCTTTGTATGTAAAACCTCAGATGCTTCTTCAATGGTGTATAGATTTTCGATCCATTCTTTTAAGGCCGAAAGACCACATGATTGAATTTGTTCAATTTGTGGAGCATAATAATTCTTTGTATAGGATGTAAGAAAATCAATCACAACGCTATCACCAAATGTCTCGCCACAATATTTTAATGCCATATCACCAATTAAGTGAAAATCGCGGTGTAAGTATTTGTTATCCTCAGCTTTCATATCAAGCACTTCTTTAGTATCATCTATGATAGAACAATCACCCGTTGGCTTATGTCCTTCTTCATAGAGAAGAGAATAACACTCAGCATTATCAATTTTTGAATGGTCCATCTCAAATTTTAAGCCATACTTTTCTAAAACCCTTTGATAAATAACATTACAATGACCACAATAATCATAATATGGCTCTACATGTTTGAGTGCATTCAGCATACCTCTTGACGGGCAATATCGCATATGCGTATGGCAACACTTCTTTTTATAATCATAAATTTTAATCACATCACAGGCTTCTTCTTTTAGTGTGTGTTTCCAATAATTGCACGCACCAGCAAAGGCGCCTTCCTCGCTTCTTTCAATAAAAGAAGCAAGACTGTGCGGATTCGTTTTATCGCCAATTCCATTATCTGATAAATTATACCAAAACTCTAAAACTGCATCATGACCGCCTATACTATCTAAAAATTTAAAAAATTCACTATATAGCGGAATAAATTCTGTGCATGATATCATAGTATTACTCCTCTTTATACGTCACTGTTAAATTTCGCCAATTTCCTTCATAGCGCCTAAAACGCCTTCTCTTGTAACTTCAATTTCATTGATATAATCTTGTGAGAACTGTCCCTCACAACCAAGCAAGTTCATAGATGCCGTAAACGCAGCCATTAAATCGTATTTTAGGTAGAAGTCTCTTAAATATAAAATTTTATCTAAGCTTTTGGTGCAAGCCGCAATGTCTCCCGCCTCAATAGCTTTTACAAAATCAGCTTCATTCTTCGGGGTGGCACTAAACATGCCGTCTAACACCTTATCAATACCATAAGAAATAGCAACATCAAACACATCAATATTACTAAAGAGAACTTCAAATTCTGGAGCTAATTGTCTCAGTTTTCTTGCCAATACCAAATCACCAGATTTAATACCTTTAATATTATTATGCTGTGCCAACTCCAGTACCATAGGAAGGGTAATTTTCTGTTTTGTTACAACAGGTAAGTCATAGAGAAATACCGGCTTATCAGCATAATCTGCAATAGCTTTGAAGAAAGCAACAATATTAGCATCGCGGCTGGTGGAATAATACGGAGTCGTTAATACAACAGCAGTATAATCTAAATCACGCATAGCATCAATTCTATCCTTAACGCGTGCGACAGAGTTATCCATAGCACCTACAAATAAAGGAACACTATTTTTCACTTCATCAACGGCAATTTCGACTGCTCTGCGACAAGCAGAGGCTTTAATAGAAGCCTGAATACCCATTGATCCCATTAACAACAAGCCAGATGCTCCTGCTTCAATTTGCTGACGAATCTCCGTTCGCAAACTCTGTTCAATAACATCCCCATTACCGTCTAACGGTGTACCTAAAGCAACATAAACTCCTTTTTTTAATGCATTCATTTTTTTTAATCCTTTCTTTATTAAAATTTTAGGTTAAACTTTACGAATCACTTCATTGACATTGGTTGCAATACAATATTCTTATGTATCCTCTAAGTCTACACGATGCTTTCTTATATAAATAATGTTTACATCTCCATCTCATACTTATTTTAGAATCACTTCTATAACCGGGTCAATCACATTGGGTTGTACTGCCGGAATTGCAAAAGCAACCATACCGGCGGTTTCTTTTGTATCTTGGTCTGTTGTGAAAGCGTTTTCATAATAGATAACTTCGCTTCCATCGTGCAAAAATTGTGCATACTCAATTTTACCAGCCATATTATTCATTTCTAAAAATGCATGGGGATATTCCATAATATGAACATACAATTTTTTTCCATCAAGGCTTTGCGTTAACCGTGCACCTCTGGGCGCTGTAAATTCAGGCTCAGCCATGGTACATCCATAAATGGAACGAGAATTATATTTCATCCATTCAGCGTAAACACTCAGCGCCTCATTAGCACGGTAATCGAAATAACCTCTTGCTGTAGGACCTACATTCATGATTAAATTGCCGCCCACAGAAACTGTGTTAATCAGCAAATCAATTAGCATTTTAGGTGATTTCCAAGTCATTTCATCGCGGAAATATCCCCAAGAGCCGGAAAATGTCTGGCATGCTTCCCAAGGCACTAGTTCACCGGTCGTTTTGTCCTTAACCCAATCCAGCGGCTGATACTGCTCCGGTGTCCAGATATCCTGATCGATACGAGTTCTGTTGTTAATAATTACCTCAGGCTGCAACTCGCGAACCATTTTAAGCAGTTCTTCTGCTTCCCATTCATTTTGTTCTTTACCGCCGTTGTGCTGCATCCATGGTCTGTACTCTTTGCTGCGCCAGGGAGCCGCATCTTTACCCTTGTAAGAAAAATCAAACCACAAAATGTCAATTTGTCCGTAATTGGTCAGTAGTTCTCTAACCTGATTACGCATATATTGGGCATACTTTTTCATATCACGACCACGGTCTAATTCTTCTGCATTTTCATCATTACGACGGGGATGCAGAACATCAATGGGGAATTCAGGATGATACCAGTCGACCAAAGAATAATAAAGACCCACACGTAATCCCTCAGCTCTAAAAGCATCCACAAATTCACGAACCACATCACGACCAAAGGCTGTATTTGTAATTTTATAATTGGTATATTGACTGTCGAACATGCAAAAACCTTCGTGATGTTTTGCCGTTAACACCGCATATTTCATGCCGGCTTCTTTAGCTTTTTTTGCCCATTCTTTAGCATCAAACAAATCGGGATTAAAATTGTCAAAATATTTCTGATATTTATCCTCGGGAATAAATTCCAAGGTTTTAATCCACTCATTTCGTGCCGGCATAGAAAACAAGCCGAAATGAATAAACATGCCAAATCGGTCGTGCATAAACCATTCCGTATTGCCGGGGGTTTTTTTTACCTTATAACTAGACATAATCTTTCTCCTTTTTCTAATATTATTCGTCTTTTAATGTCACTGGACTTTTACCCTGAAATGGTATTTCGCCCAATAGGGCTTTCACAAAAGCCTTCTGTGTATATTCACTAAAAGAGAATGTGTTAATGTATGTTTTCAAAAAGGGAAAATCATGCAGTTTATAGGGATCACCAAACGAAGTAAAAATCACATGGGGATGTTTCAAAACCTCACCACGCCAGAATGGTGCAATCTGCGGCCAGCCGATTCGCAGGCTGCCACCATTATAATCCTGACTGCTGATTTTGCAATTGACCAAAACCACCGCTGCATCGGCCATTTCTTCCATATCGCCACGATGAGGATTATCTCTACTGACAACATTAAAGCCCCTGTTTCTTAATTCTTCCTCAACAAAGTCTAAAGAACCGGCAGGTAAGCCACCACCTTCAATATTTTTAATGTTAGCAATAAAAATTTTATCACCGGGTTTTAATGATAGTGGCACTTCTTTACCGTAATTTCTGACTAAGCACAAAGATTTTTCTGCAATTTCTGTTGCTAAATTTTTCAGTTCTTCTACATTCGCATTAAAATCAATACCTTTTAACACTTCATCCTGGTCTTCGAACAATCTTGCCTTATCTTTTAATCTAATCACGCGGCGTACAGCATCACGAACGCGTTCCATAGGAATCTCACCGCTTAAAACAGCGCCTTTAATACGGTCAAAATCTTCTAACACGGGAAAGATCATCAGATCGCCACCAGCTTTGAAAAACTCAATTGCCAATCGGTCAGCAGGTACACAGGCACAAGCGCCAACCATACTCATAGCATCCGAAATAACGCAACCCGTATAGCCTAATTCTTCTTTTAATAGCTTTGTCTGCAAATTGTAAGAAAGGCTTGCCGGCGGATATCCCAACCATTCATTTATTTTTTCATCATAAGCAGGAAGAGAAATATGAGCCACCATAACAGAGGCTACCCCTGCCTTAAACATTTCTTTATAGACAGCACCAAATGTGTTCATCCATTCTTCTTTGGAAAGGCTGTTAACAGTTGTACAAAAATGCTGATTTCTGTCATCTACACCATCACCAGGGAAATGCTTGGCACAAGACATCATTCTGCCACCTGCTTCAAAGCCCTGCACCGCTGCCCGACCGATTTTGGCAACCAGTTCTGCTCTGTCTGAAATGCCACGGATGTTAACCAACGGATTGTCGCAGTTAAAATTTATATCAACCAATGGCGAAAAGGACCAATGAACCCCCTTCTGGCGGCAACGAATGGCTATCGCTTCGTGGGCTCTGCGAATTAAGTCTGCATCGCCACAGGCACCCCACGCCATAGGATGAGGCAATTTTACCTCATCAGACCATAAACTGCCCGGACCATTTTCGATATCGGCAGCAATCATGCCAGGTATCTTATTATATTTTTTAAACATAGCCATTAAGTCATCAATTCGGTTTGCCTTGGCCTCACCGTCAACAAAAAGGCTACCGGCGTGCGTTTTGCTAAGAAATTCTTCAGTTCTGCTCAAATCATCTCCAGAAAGAACTACATTGTAGCAAAGCATCTGCCCAATCATTTCATCTAACGTAAGAGAATCAATTAATGACTCAATTTGTTTTTCTGTCAGCATAGTTATACTCCTTTGAATGTTGGTTTATTTATACTGCTTTTCCTCAAAAGTTTTAAAGTACATTTAGATTGCTCAATCAATGGTCATTTCAAATAAATGTGCCTCTGTTAAAGGTTTTAATTCCTTTAAATTATTCCATGCAAACAGTTTTGCCGTCACATTTTCTCCCGAAGGTACAACAGTACCCACATAGAATGTACTATTGTTTTGCGCTGACACAACACCCTCTAAATAGGTTGTTTCAACGAATATACCATTTTTGTAGATGGCTAAAATACCGACCATAGGTACATCGTTATTGCTTCCGTTATATAAGCTGATTTCAAAAATGTTCATTGCTCCACCTTGCGGTGCAGAGAGCATACGGCCTTCGGTGTTCCAGATAGAATAATCCTGCACAACTAAAGCGTTTTCGCCAGAATATTGCTTCCGGAGTTCATCGTCCGAAAGAATGTATTCTGTCCGTTCTCCTTTGGTACCGGTTATACCTACAATAAAATAAACATTTTTAGCGAAAGGCGCTTCTAAAGTTAAAGAGAATGTTGCAGAGCCAAAACCTTCAATGGGTTTGGTATCACAAACAGTTGTGTAAGCTTTGTTATTTTCGTCAAATGCTGTAATATCAACACTCATCAGACCGTTTTTACCAATAGAATTTTTTACCTGACCACTGATGATGTGTTCCATGCCTTCTTGTACGCCATAAACCAGCATGTTTTCGCTATCTGTTACTGTGTAGCTCTCTAAAGAACAATCGTTGTATGCTTCTTCAATGGTAATGCTATAAGCTTCGCGCATACGCACCTGATCAACAAAACCATACAATCCGCCACCGTTTTTAGAAACTTTAACCGTAACAGTACCGGCATCTCCTGTGGTAATCGTTAGGTTTTGGATGGTGCTGGGCATATAAGAACCATTAAAACGAACCTCTGCATGTTCGCCAGAATCGCTTTCAGCTGTTAAGGCTACATATTCACCGCTATCACGATTGTAAAAGAATTGATAGTCTTTGATAAAAGACACATCATAAAAATCCCCTTTAAAGGCAATATAAACTTTTTTATTACCTGTAATAACAGAGTCAAACGGCACTGAAATCCATCTTGGATTGTTTTTAATGTCATAACTTGCAACTTTTGTTGCACCTGATGGTGCACCATTTTGTATAGAATTTGATGCAGATTCTTCTGCTACATAGATTTCTATAGTACGGGTTGTTTTCGCGGCATTGGCACCGTAGCTCAACTCCATAGACAAATCTTTATAGCCAACAGAACCGAAATCTAAAGAATCATAACAAATCCAATGTTCCTGCGCATCTTGTGTAAAGCCATTCAGGCTATTAACGGTTTCTGTGAGCAACGGAAACCCAGAAACAGATGTACCTGGAGCATTCTCATCAGCCTCCGTGCGGCCTAATTTTTTGCCCGCTACCATAGCATAGGCACCAACTTCATAGGCTGTGTTGGGAGCAAGGCCAGTTATAGTTTTTGTAATCGAAGCATTAGCTGGCAGTTTTAACACATTCCTACCCTCTTTAGCATATCGAGCCACAGTACCCCATGCATCATGTGTAACCGGTGTAACTGAGCTAGTACTTTCCCATCCTTCGATCGTAAAGATACCACCGGACTTGCTATACTTTTCAAAACCGCTATTTCCCAAAATATTCACATAGGGAATAGCAGTGTTCAGTTGCCAGATTTCTGACTCATAAGTAGCATTACTAAACTCGTGACCTGCTTTCCACTTCTCTGCTCCATATTCAAATGCACCCAAGTCTGGTCTATCTCCCACAAAACCATCGGTCACCCCGGGGATTTCCACCCCCTTATTAATGGCCTCTTCGGCATTTGAAGCTAAGCTATAATCATTTTGTTCGGCATTAGTCCAATTAGAAAAGTTTTCTACATTGTTGTGGAAATCTACCCCCACATATTCACCTTGCGGCACCAACTTATTCTGGAATAAGTTGTTCATAAACACTGTGTGAGCGTGGTCTGCCGTCATAATGCTGATTCCTGACTTGTTGACAATAGTATTATTAACAATCACATTGCCTAGAGCATGATGATTCATCGTCATACTTCGTGAAAAAACATTCCCTTCGGATTCCTGACCATATACAAGATTTTTGTAAACCACCATACCAGTGGTAAAACCATCTAAATAAAGTCCTAATTGCATACCCTCGCCGTTAATGCTTTCACCTAATACATTATGATGAAACTCTGAACCACCAAAATCAGCATTAACAATGTAAAATAAAGAACCGTCACGAGTGAGACGATTACCATCTGATAAATCGTTATAAGAAATAACTGCTTTTGTAAAGGTTCCGCCAATAGCACTACGGCCAAAATACTTAAACGTATTATGACTAATTAAATGTTTTTTTCCATAACAGTTAACGCTTTGTGTATTATTTTCTACTATGTTAGCATTATTCCAATCAACACCATTCATTTCCAGGGTTTTATCATCTAACATCTGTACACCGTCTGCATAAGTAGCTTCCATGTTAAAATCATGAAAATAGTTATTTAACACACGGCTTTCATCGCCTAAAAGGTTGATGCCTTCACCATAAAGGTTGAAAAACTCACACCCAACCACTAAATGGTTATTGCCATTGATAATGGCACCACGGGCACTGGGACGATGTAATTTTCCATCGTAAAGACTATTTAAAGCACGGGGCATACGATAGTCCAATGTTTCTAATTTCATATCTTTGATAGTACATCTGCTAGTTGTATCGCTAAAACTTACCAAACCACTCCGCACATGCAAACCCTCTAAGGTTATGTTCTGCGCATTTTGAACACGGATAGTATACTCACGGCTACGCAGTTCAACATCCTGAGGTGCATCATTGCCTGCATGATACATATACAATTTGCCGGTTGCACTTCCCTCTACCGGTTCTTCGCTATACCATTCTCCCTCGCAACTGAGCAACCCCTTATGGTCAAAAATATAATAAATATTTTCAGGCCAACCTTGCGTATTTCCTCTTGGCCAGTAACCAGTGCTGCCAAATACATCTTCAAGAGTTAAAATATGATTTGTTTTATCATGTGACATAATTTTGGCAACATAACTCCAATATGCTGCGCCGCTCACAGTCCAAACATAAGCACCGGTTAAATTAAGATTATTAAGTTCTGCTAAATCTTTGTCTGTAATCGTAGGCACTGCTGTTCCCTGTTGCTCTACACGAGCATAGTTATCAAGGTTTAACAGTTTATGCGCTCCATCAGCATCCTCCTGAGTCAAATCAGGCCAGCGAGCTTCCTGACAAAGTTCGCCATTTTGGAATACAATATTACCATCACCATTATAAATACCAGCACCAACATTGGCAACCCAGACATTTTCCATAGTATCCTTAACCCAACCGGTCACTTCATCACCACCGGTAATGGTAACAGTTCCAGGTGTTTGTGCCGCAAATGTCAGATTATTTTTTCCGTTGATGTTAAGCTCTTCATGATACACACCGGGTAAAATAATACAAGTATCTCCACTTACCATAGCGTTATAGGCTGCTGTCAGCGTTTTAAAAGCGGTAGCTTCTGTCGTACCGCCAGCATCTGTTCCGTTTGGTGACACATAATAGGTTGTGCCGCTGGCAAAAGCTACTAACGGCATGAGCCCAATGCACAAACAAGCAACCAGACACAAAGAAAGCACTTGCTTTAGTTTATTTTGAATGACTTTCATATAATTTCCTCCTCACCAATCGGCTTAATAAGGCCATTCTCTTTCGTCGCAAAGTTGTCTGCCTGTTTCACCCCATGCACAAACTTTAACATAGCCATCGTTACCAATATCCTCCGGCACAACAAAGGTTGTTTGCACCTGTATTGCATCACCGGCAGGGATGTCTATTTTTTCTACAGCAACTTTAAGTAATTTGCCAGCAACATTATATACACCAATGTATAAAATGCCATCAACTACATCGACCTCACTACTGTTTGTAAATATCGCCGAAGCAATAACCTTTTCGCCGGCAATTATCTCTGTAATACTTTGTTCTCTATCTGCAACCTTAGCATATAACTTAAGTTTTGTCATGGTGACCTGAGGTGCATCTTGCGTTGTAAAGGAAAGCGTTTTTTCGTTCATCGCCTTGCCTTCCCAATCAACTGTCGAACTAACAGTAAGGGTATAGGTTGTATTGCCTGCCAAGCTTTCCTCAGGCACCAGCGTATATGAATACCCATCATCACTTAAAACACCCGTAAAGTCAACCACTGCACCACCTGCATCCTTTAATAAAACCTTACCGGAAAGTCCCGCCTCTGTCATTGGCGTGTTAAAGGTGATTACCGGTGTGCCGTCTGCTTCTATCAGTTGATTTTCAGTCTTCACAAAAGCATCGGGATTGGCACTATACCGTGTGCGAATGTTATCTAAAATATATTTGTTAATTCTTTTGCCTGAGGCATCTGTGCAATTGTACAACGAAACCGTACCCCAAACAGTTTTCCCTATAGCACTTTTAAAAATTATAGAATCACATGCTTCAAAACCATCCATTTTGGTAATAGGAGCTGTGGTTCGTTTGCCGATAAACTGTCCATCTGTAGTATTTTTGATGATGGTGAACTCGCCAATACCTGTATCTAAATTTGCATCTAAACGAATGTGATAACGACCTTGAGTCAGTTTCCCTGTCGAACTTGCGGCTGTTGTACCATCTGCCTTTGTCCAGTTTAACACACCGCTACTACTCTCTCCTCTACCGTTTGCATGTAAAATACCATTTTCAAATCCCAGCCACCAATAAGCACCACTATCACTCATACTGGATTTATTGCTGATGCTGAATAGAACATTTTGTGTATCATTTTGATCACCAGGCATCTCTAAATCAAATTCTACTTGCAAGCGACCGTTCTCCACATCTTGGAAATCCAGTTTATAAACAGATTCACCATATCTGCTGCCTTGACCCACAGAGGCTTCGATAAAGTCTATGGCGCCATCCTCGCGCATATATAAACCGGCCCCCTCATCAAACTGACCGTTTAGTTTTGCTGTTTCATAACTGCTTGCAGAGCTAACATAGGTTCCGCTATCCATATTCAGCATACTGTCGCCCCAATAAGTATAGCGAGTACCCTCTATAATTTCCCAAACGTTGCTGGACAGATTATGTTGATTATAATTCTCTTCTAAATAAAACCCTTCATCACGACCGGTTGTAAAGGTAATAACCGTATCAACCGTTTTAATTGTTCCATCAGCCTTTGTGGCAATTTTATCACCGGGTATCGTAATGATATAGCTGGTTAAAGGTTTAAGTCCTTTCTCTGGAACAAGCACAACATCACTACCGTCATGACTCATCTGTAGAGAGAATGGTTCTTCCCATCCATTTTGCCGTTTTAAGGTGATTGCATTCATATTTTCAGTGTTCATTGCAGCACCAAATTGCAGAACAATCTGACTGTCAGGATGAACATCTTTAGCATTCTTTTTGATAGAACATTCCACCATTTGAGCCTGTGTTACCGTGCTAAAGGACAAGGTTTGAGTTGTCATAATTTGCCCTGCCCAATTCACTGCACCATCTATTGTGATGTTGTAAGTAGCATCTGCATAAAGAAACGCTTCAGATGGAATCACCGTATAAGTTAACCCATCCTCACTTAAGATACCGCTGAAAGGAATGGTTTTTCCATAGGGATCTCTTAATGTAATTGCACCGGAAAGACCAGCTTCTGTCATAGCAGTTGAAAAACGAATAGTTTGATTATCATACAGTCCAACACCTGTGCCGCTGCTTGTAAGTATCGCTGATGCGACTACAGCAGAGGGGGTATGATGTGTGCTGATGTTATCTAAAATAAAACGGCTTTTTTTGTTGCCTTCGTTGTCAGTAAAGTTATACAGACTACCATCTGTCTGATAAGTAGCTTTAAATACTAAAAAACTGCATGCTTCAAAATTTGTGGTAGGAACACGTGCTGCCGTGGTGCGTTTACCAATCAAAATACCATCGTCTGTTTCCTTTTGTACAACAAAGGTACCAATATTGGTGTTCATATCAGCATAAAAACTAATATGATATTTACCGGCAACCAGTTTACCTGCCACATTTTCAGAAACTGCTTCTCCGGCTTCATTTGTCCAGGTTAATGCACCATTTGTCAAACTCTCTCCGTTTGAATATGCTTTCAGCACACCGTTCTGGAAGCCTAATTGCCAGTAATTGCCATTGGCACCATAGGTTGCTCCATTATTTATTCCAAAGAAATAATCTACACTACCTACCTGTGTATCCAATAGTTCCATATCAAATTCTATATGAATACCACCGGTGCTAACATCATCAATATCCAGAATATAATACATATTTCCAGAGTTTGCCGTGCTGGCTTTAGGATTTGCTTCAATCAGGTCAACTCTGCCGTCATTGCGCAGATATAAACCTGCTCCGTTTTCAAACTGTCCAGCTGCATTTGCATTGTTCCAGGATGAGACAGAATTAATGTCAAAATCTCCATCATCCAAACGCACCTTGGTGGCTGCACTATAATTTGTTTCTGTAATCACATCCAGCATAGTTGCACCTGCGGAAAGATTGTTATAGTTCTCTTCAACAAAATATCCTTCTTGTGCGCCAGTGGTAAAGGTCACTGCGCCAGATACAGCTGTCCCCAATGTTTCATTAAAACCACGAATGGAATGTGGTGGTACAGAAAGTGTGTATGTAGTGTATGGCTCTAAGCTTTTTAAGGGAATTATAACAACATCACTGCCATCAATACTCACTTCTGTTTTAGTTGCTATCAGCTCTCCTACTCCCCTTGTTAAAACAATACTTCCCATATCACTTGATTTCATTGGACAATTAAAAGTGATATGTAGTGGCTGGTCAGGATGTACATTTTTGGCTCCGTTAACAACAGAAAATGTGGGAACAGGATGAATTACTGTTCCTTCCGGCGTGGGATTCAGTACCCTATTCACTACATAATCCAGCGCAATGGAAATATCTTGCGGTAAATAAAAACCGCGCGTCATAACAGATAACATAGTAATGACACTATCTTTTTGAGATTGTGACAGATTATTATAACTATCTAATACATCTGCCTCTAAAAGACTGCCGTAGTTATTTATAAAACTTCTAAGCTCAGTGTCGCCACCATTTTTCACTGTGTTAACGGCATTAAGCTTTTCCATAACCGTATCAAGTGTTGTGCACAGTTGATTTAATGCTTCTTCAAGCTCTTCTGCAGTCGGTCTATGATTAGCTACATAGTCTGCCACATAAGCCTTTTGTTCTGGATTATATTCGCTATAGGCTGTTGCCAATTCAAAGCTAACTGCATCAATCCCCGTATCTAAAGCTGCCACCAACAGATCGCCGGAAAGTGTTTTAGCTGCCGTAATCATAACCTCCTGCTTCGCTATTAACTCTCTGTCGATACCAAACGCAGTTTGCTCAATTTCAATGGAATCCACGATAAATGCCGATGTTGGCGCGCTACTACCGCTAAAATTAAAGCGAATTTTCTTTGCACCACGGGTGCTTCCTAAGGCCATAACATAGGGGTCGCTCAGTGTAGCATCAGCCGCATAACCGTAAAATGTTTTCCATTCTGCTCCGCTCGTTGTAAACTTTTCTTCAAAAGTGGCTATGCCATTATCAAAATCTAAATGCATTTTATACCAGCCCATTTGCGGATAAAGGCTGTGGCCGTTACCAGACATATGATCCTTTTTATATGAGGTTCCATCTGTTTTATTATGACCTTTTAAGTGTGTACCATTTGCGCAACCAACACATTCCATTTCTGCATTGCTGCCCAAGTTGGCATTATTCCCAACACCACCGAACATAACTACATTGTTTTGGTCATCTAATACCTGCCAACGAGGGTTAACGCTTGCACCGGTACCACCGGTTGCCTGAAAGCTAATGGTCACCTGGCCGGTTATCAGCTCATTAAAATCATACTCCAGAAAGGCACCGCCGTTTGCAGTCGTCGCCTCTATATAAGCTGCTCTATCATTATAATTAATAACCCCTAACTTGTCCGTTATTCTGCTTCCTCCGGCATCGTGTTTCCAGTAAAGTGTAGCCTTACCGTCTTTGCTGGGTTTTGTAAAAACCCCTTCCTCTCTTCCTTCTGCTTGTGTGCCACCAATTACAAGACTTCCGTTATATTCAAAATTATCACTTGATACATAGAGTGTTCTCCCTGTCGCTACATTGCTTGCAGCAATTACCTGTGGGATAAAGGTCGCTGACAAAAGTAGGCTAGCCAAGAATAAGGCCAAATATCTTTTTGTTTTTTTAATTATTGTGTTAGCCATAGGTTACCTCCGAAATCAGTTTTTTACATTTTTTAATTATTTTCATTTAAAATAAATCTATATATAGCCAATCATAGACAGCAGACAAAAAGTTACTGCTGTCCATGATTTGCCATAGATAGGTGTCCGGGGCGGTTTTTGCCGTCCCGGACACATTTTATAAAATTATTACGCCTTAGGAATAGGATTTAAAATTTCTGTCGCAGGCTGCAGGTCTGTTGTCCAAGCAAAGGTCTTAATATAAGAGCCTTCGGGAGTGTCTGCTGGAACGGTAAGATCTACTTTAACGTTCTTCGTTGCACCAGACCAAGAGGATACGTTCATAGAGGTCTTTACTTCAACAGCATCACCTGAGAAGACCTTCAAAAGCTTATCATCATTGCTATAGATTGCAGCATAGAACTCTACATTTACATCATCTCTCACATCGTTAGTCAAATATCCAGAAATGGTAATCTCATCAAGGGCTTTGATGGATGTGATAGCTGCTTTATTTGCATCAGCTGTCTTATATGCCTTCAAATCGGTTACACGCATTAAGCCGTCTGCCGGTGGAGTGTAACGCATAGCAATGTTATCTATATATGTTTCTCCGCCACTGGGAATTGAGAAACCAATTTGTTGAACTGCCGGGCAAGATACATGGTAAACGATAGGTCCAACGTTTTCAACACTACCGGTCCAAATGCCATCGCTACGTGTGCTCTTAACAGTAACTACAGCTGTGCCGGCATCTAAATTACAATCAAAGACAACATTATACTTGCCGGGTTGCATGGTCTTGTGGTTTACCGCTGTTTCAACACCATGACCAAATGTGGTAATCGGATCACCCCAAACTAAGTAATCCTTAGTCGCATCCGTCGGAACAGAGCCATACATTCCAGTGCTACCAGCATTACCAAGTCTGAAATACTTTGCAGTATCACCACCATAGGTTGCTCGGTTTTTAAGGAAGAAATAATTGTCACTATTGCCATATGCCTTAGTAAGCTCTACATCGAAGCTAACTTTCAGGTTGCCCTGACTCACGCGGGGAATGCCAACAAAATAATCAAGGGTTGATGCATCTGCTCTGTTAATCCGCAAACGGCCATCTTCTGTTAAAAATGCACCGGAAGTTGCATTCAATTCCGTATCACTAATACCATCAATTTGGCTCTGATTAGTTATTGCTGTGCCGCCGCCTATAAGAATTGCATTGCCATCGCGAGTCATTAGCAATTGTGCAGAGTTATCAACGTTTGTAGCCTCTGTAAGCTGATTATAGTTTTCTTCAACGTAATAGCCCACATTGGCACCAACGGTAAAGGTGGTGCTGGCAGCAGTTGCTACGGGGTAAATCCCTGCCTCGGTTGAGGGGATCGTGCCACCGGCAACAGCCAAGGTATAGGTTGCACCCGGTGTTAAAGAAGCGTTGGGTTTAACCACAACATCTGTACCGTCACCTGAAGGCAGAATGGTAATCGCTGTCGGGGTGCTTTCACCCTGCTTTGTCAGCGTGATGGCACCGCTGTTTTTCAGCGCATTGACATCTGCTGCATGGTTAAAGTTAATGTGCAGCGGCTGGTCGGGGTGCACATCGGTTGCCGGAACATTAAAGCTTGCTTGCAGGCTGCCGTGTTGTGTTTGTGCGATATCAATTGCATCCACCCAATAACGAGCGCCATCACTAGAGTTATAATTAAACTTTAATGCTTTTAAATTCTTGGCATCGCCTAAGGACATGGTGTAAATATCGCTGGATGCAGCGGCAGCACTCCAGCCGTAATAAGGTAACCACACCTTATTAGTAGTATCGTAGTATTCAAAAGTAACTGTACCTTTGTCGAAGTCTAAATGCATTTTGTACCGACCGTTTACATAGGTAAGACCGTTGCCATACATGTGTGTTGCTGTCATGGGTCTACCGTCAGTGTGATAATGACCTTTGCAGTTTTCGGTTACGCATGCCATAGCTGTAGTAGAACCCACATTTGCGCTACCATCGGTAGCCCCCACTAAAATGGCATTGCCCTGATCATCTAACAATTCCCAACGAGGTCCTTGGTTTTTATTAGGTGAATAGGCGTTAAGCGGTATTCCGCCATAACAAATAAAGCTGAGGGTTACCTTACCGGTAAGTGCCTGGTTAAGCTCATAAATCATGTGAGCACCGCCGTTTGCACTTGTTTTAGCCTTTAAACCGCTTTCTTCCCCAGTCCAACCGGTAGAAACGGAATAAGTGTCGGTCAATGCGGTAGCAGTCGCATCCTTTTTCATCTTAATCTTAGCAGTGCCATTACCGCCATCCATCACATAATAATCGCCACTAAGAGTTGCAGTGTTAGGTTGTGAATTGAAATTTTCTACTGATGTAAAGCATTCGGGCGCTTTTAACGCAACATTAAAGGTTACTGTAGCTTCTGTATTTAAAGGATTAACATTGCCTGTTGCTTGTACGCCTGTGCCAACGGTTAAGGTGTAGTTACCAGCCGTTAAACCGCCCGCCGGTATAACAGTTACGCCGGTGGCAGAGGGTTCAAAAGTAACACTAACAGGTGCACCATTTTTCATCAGGGTAATGTTACCCTCTAAGGTGCTTGAATCCATTGGGTAGTTAAAGTTAACCTTTAAAGGCTCACCCAGGGCAAGCATACCGCCATTTTCCACATCAAAACCGGCTTTTAACTGGCCGAATGCAGTCTGGTTAACTTCAATAGAATCGGCAACAAACTGTGATGCTGCTGCTGTACCGCTAAAATTAAAGCGAATTGTCTTTGCGCCGCGGGTGCTGCCCAAAGCCATAACATAGGGGTCGCTCTTGGTGGCATCAGCCGACCAACCGTAATATGTTTTCCATACGCCATCTGCTTTTTGTTCAAAGGTTGCTGTGCCGGCATCAAAATTTAAATGCATTTTATACCAGCCCATAGTCGAACTAACAACATAGCCATTACCGGTCATATGGTCACTTGACATCACTCTTCCGTCTTCATGTATATGACCTTTTGTGTGTGTACCGTTTGCACAGCCAACACATTCCATATTGTTATCGCTGCCTAAGTTAGCATTGTTTCCAACACCGCCAAGTATAACTACGTTACCCACATCATCTAAAATCTCCCAACGGGGGTTCACGCCAGCACCGGAACCACCGGTTGCCTGGAAGCTGATGGTTACCTGACCGGTTATCAGCTCATTAAAATCATACTCCAAAAAGGCACCGCCGTTTGCTGTGGCATTAGGCAAAGTCGCACAGTTACCGGACCCAAGGTCATTATATAGGGTGTCTTGTACAAAGGCACCGCCAGCATCATGCTTAATGTAAATAGTAGCCTTGCCGTCTTTGCTGGTTCTTGCAACTACCCCTTCTCTGCCTTCTACTGCTACAGCATCACTTGCAAGTCGTGTCCCATACTCAAAGTCTTCACTGGATGTGTAGAGTATCATTTCCCCCGGTTCTGTGGCCCCTACCACAGTAACCAGTGAGAGCAGCATAAGGCATGCCAAAAGGGCTGCCAAATACTTTTTTGCCTGTTTCTTCATTGTTTCCATTGTTCATCCTCCTGCCTATAATTTTTTTGTTTAATAAGTTTACACTTTTTATAATAAACCAACGCGATATAACACGCGGTAAATAACGGCAGCCGCTTCGGCACGGGTTGCTGTGCCTATGGGGTCAAAGGATCCATCTTCGCGACCGTTTATAATGCCGCCTTTTGCCAGAGTATCAATAGCCTCTTTAGCCTCGTTAGTGCTAAAGGAATCACTATCTGTAAAAGGTTCTATTTCAGTATCGGCTTTTAATTCAATGAACTGATAATTTAAAACCCTGCTTAAAATTAATGCCATATCCTGTCTGGTGATAGGGGCACCAACACCAAAGGCATCACTGCTCACGCCACCGACAATTCCGGTTTCATAAGCAAGAGAAACAACGGGGTAATACCAACTATCCATTGACACATCTTTAAAGGGCAATGTACCTTCTGAAATGGTGTAAACCTCAAAAGCTTGCAATGCCATTTTTAAGAATTCTTCACGAGTAACAGAATCGCTCGGACCAAAGGATCCGTCACCTCGACCGCTAATAATGCCATGAGACGCTAAAATATTAATGGCATTGCGCGCCCAGGAAACTGTGCCTAAATCATTAAATGCATTATTACCTTGTGGCAATGCTGTGTTGGTGTTTTCAGCAAGAACCTTATCCGTAACCTGAACATTCACACTACCCCAATTGCCACCACCGCCTGAAACAATGCCTGTATGGTTGGTAGACGGTGTAATAACAGGTTGAGGTGCTGTAGCCGTAGCAATAGCACTCAGAAGTGCACTAGATGCCTGTTCTGGAGTTATAACGCCGGGAACAAGCGGTGCCAGTGCAATGATTGTGTTATCCTTTTGCGTTTGGTCTAATGCGTTGTATGCATTTGACGCCTCAGCAGAAAGCATCATGGCGGCACGTTTTTCAGGTGTTGCCAAAAGGTCGCTCATTCCAGCACGGTCAGCCGTGCTTAACGCTTCGACTGCATCCAGTGCATCCACAACCTCACCTAATGTTGTGCCAAGACTTGCAAAATCACCATCTGCAGGACGGTTTGCTTCTACATAACCTGCTACATATTTCTTTTGTTCACCGTTATAGTTTTCATAACTCATGCTAGCTTTGTCGTTCACATCGCTGATAGCTGTATCAATAGCGCTTATCAAAGCAGTTCCGCTTTCATTCACTGCTGCATTCATAAGTGTTGTTCTTCGACCTTCATAGCCTGCATCGGGAACGGTTGTAAATGTAAAGGTTGCCTCAGGTACGGCTTTGCCCGCCCAGTCTTTACAACCTGCAAAGTTGATGGTGTAAGTTGAATTGTTATACACTAATCCGCCAGTGGGTATAATTGTATAAGCCAAGCCAGCTGCATCCATACTACCGGTAAACGATACCTTGTTGCCACGTTTATCAGTAACGGTAATGGCTTTTGCGGCAGCAGCTTCGGTTACAGGTGTTGCAAAGGACAGCACCGGATTAGCCGTGAGCGCTACATCAGTAGTTGCACCATTATATTCTACCTTCGGTGCAGCAGTAGCAGGAAAACTACGGACAAACACATTATCTAAACCATAGGCATATTGTTTCATATCACCATCAAGTGCTTCAGTGTAGAAATTGTATTCAACGCCATTTTCATTAACATAGGCATTCTGACACAACACATCAAAAACAATTTGACCAATGGGTTCCATTCCGCTACTGCCCGGTCGCGGCGTTGTTGAACGGTGACCATAGATTACTGAACCATCTGTTTTCGTTTTAACGATATTGACATCAGCCGTACCATTATCAATATCAATATCTAACATGAACTTATAGTGCCCGGCAGTAAACAGAGTTTCACCCTGAGAAGCTTCTGTGCCATCTTCACGAGTCCAAATCATAGGTGTGTCACCAAAAGTCTTTTCAACGCTAGAAGCAACATTTAACACTTTGTCTTTAGAATGCGAAAATTTATAATACATGCCAGTACTACCTATTGATGACATGTTATTAATTTTAATAAATCCATCGCTGTTTTCAAGGGAAGGATTGCTTTCTAAAATCAAATCGAAACCAATTTGCAAGCGACCTGAACTAACATCAGCAAAATCAATTACGAAACTTGATTTTTTATATACCCCCGCTGCCGCTGTCTGTACCATACTAACCGAGCCGTTTGTCTTCAGATTAAATCCGTTGCCGTTATCAAGAACCCCCCCGCTAACAGCAGCTTCATAAGTTGTTTGGTCGGTAATACTTGTGCCCATAATGGTTGCCGCTGAGTTTCCGTCAAAGCTTTCTGTTTGCAAACCATTAATAATATCCCAGGTGTTTGTGCTACCGTAAGTAAAGCGGTTAAAGTTTTCCTCCTGATAAATACCATCATTTGCACCGGTGCTAAAGGTTAATACAGCACCTTTTGCCTTAATGGAAGAGCTTACTGCACTGTTAATTGTTCCCTCCGGAATCGTTAAAATATAGGTTGTGTTTGCTGCTAAGCTACTGTTTGGCTTAACCACAACATCTGTACCATCGTAGCTTGCACTTGCAGTAATAGCTACCGGTGTGCCCGACAGGGTTTCGAGGACAAAACCAGTTAAGTTGCTGGAGTCAACACCGGGAGTAAACGAAATGTGTAAAGGCTGATCAGGATGCACATTTTTCGCACCGTTCTCTAAAACAAATGTGGGAACAGGAGCAATATATGTTTCATTCGGATCAAGTTGTGCTGCCGCGTTTGCCGCCAAAATTAACGCTGCAGAAACATCTGTCGGTACTTTAAAATCTGTTGCTACGGCAAGTAATGCCGAAACCGCTTTGGGTTTCTCAACAATCGTTAAATTGTTATATGCCGCAAGAGATACTGGAGTTAACATTGCCTCAGCTTCTGCACTTACCAGAAAATCCTGCACTTGAGCATCAGTCTTAGCTTGTAAACCAACCACGGTTGTTATATGTTCAACAGGAACAGCTAAAATATTGGCAAGTTCTTCAAGAGCCGCTACTGTATCTGTGGCTGTGGGACGATTTTCTTCAACATAATCTGCCACATATTCTTTTTGGTCATCATTATAAGCACCATAGGTTGCTTCTAAAACAGGACTAACAACATCCATATCGGCATCTAATGCTGCCACAAGTTCTTCATCAGATAGCGTTTTGGCAGCAGCGATAATACGGCCACCATTAATTGCAATGTATTCCTCATATGCTTCACCAATACCAACTGCAGTTAACAACGCAGCTGAAACATCTGCCGGCATTTTAAATTCATTTGTCGCAGCTGCTTCAAGCAAAGCTGCTACTGCGCGCTGCTTTCCACCGGTGGTATTTAAGTTGTTATACGCTGCAAGGGATGCCGGAGTTAACAACACTGTAGCTTCATTACTTGCAAGAAATTCAAATAATTCAGTTTCTGTTTTTGTATTCAAACCAATAATGGTTTCAATCCGTCCAATAGGAACAGCTAAAATATCGGTAAGCTCTTTAAGAGCATCTGCCGGTGTTTTAGGAACGGAGCTGGGGCGATTTGCTTCAACATAATCTGCCACATACCCTTTTTGGTCTGCGTTATAGTTTGAAAAGGTTGCAGCTAAGCTATCGTCAACCGCATCAATTCCTGCCGTTAATGCATCGACCAAAGCCTGATCAGACTGTGTTTTTGCTGCCGAAATAATTGCCGCACGCTTTGTCAACACGTCCTGCGGTGTTGCAAAAGCCGTCTGCTTAACCTCTATAGTATCTGCAACAAACGCTGTAGTAGTTGCTGCTGTACCGCTAAAATTAAAACGGATTTTCTTTGCGCCGCGGGTGCTACCCAATGCCATCACATAAGGGTCACTCTTTGTGCCATCTGCCGCATAACCGTAAAAGGTTTTCCATTCTTCTCCGCTCGTTGTGAATTTTTCTTCAAATGTTGCCACACCGTTATCAAAATCCAAATGCATTTTGTACCAGCCCATTTGAGTGGTCAAGCTGTGACCGTTACCGGACATATGGTCTTTTTCATATGAAGTTCCATCTGATTTGTTATGCCCTTTTTGATGAATGCCGTTATCACAATACACACATTCCATGTCTGCATTGCTGCCCAGGAAAGCATTATTTCCACTACCGCCAAATAAAATCACATTGCCCTGGTCATCTAAAATCTGCCAACGGGGATTAACTCCTGCACCGGTACCACCGGTTGCCTGAAAGCTGATCGTTACCTGGCCGGTTAACAGCTCATTAAATTCATACTCTAAAAAGGCACCGCCATTCGCTGAGGTTGCCGTTATGCTGGCAGAGCGACCAGATCTAAGGTCATAATACGTTCTATCGCTTATCGTATTGCTACCATCATGTTTCCAATAGAGAGTTGCCTTTCCATCATTGCTGATTTTTGAGAAAACGCCATCTTTGCCTTGTACCGGAGAACCACCATCTGTAAGTCCACCATTATACTCAAAATTTTCACTGGATGTGTATAACTCAGGCTCTGCACTCACAGGCGGGGCAAAACTCATAGCCGTGAGTATGCCCGCCAGTAAGATAGCCATATAGCGTTTTGTTTTTCTTGAACTTGCGTTTGCCATAGGTTACCTCCTTAGTAAGTCATTGATACTACCGATCAATTTCAATTATTTTTTATTCAGTTCGGATTCAGGGTCGCTGAGCAGTTCATACAGGGAGGGATACTCCTGTTCTGTCATAGCCGGTTCAATATCAAATGTTGTTGTTGGTCCTAAGGAGTGCAACATCATGTGACCGGGTTCAAACATTGGATAAGTATCATCAATCTGATCAAAAATAATTTTTCCATCTACCCTGAAGACGAGTCTGATACCTTCTGTACAAGGAACCGCCGCAAACTCAAGGTCATGCGGAACACCCATTTTAATATAATCATTCGGTACTGCTGTATAAATTGAGCCCGCACTGTTGGTGTGAGGCTTAAAGGCCTGCAACTCGATACCGTCTTTGCGAATTAAAATTACATAACTAGACATGTTCCAAGGCGTATATAGCTGGTTATAGCAACCCAGACCTAAAATGACCCAGTGACCATCATTTTGATCAAAACTAATGGTACCTTTTAATCGCATAACGTTATAGGGTTTAGTCTTCGCTTTGCTAAATACCGTGGTTCTATCATTCGCCTTATCTAAAATACTTATCTTGTTCTCACCGAAAACCACATCTGCACTATTTGTGGCAGCATCAACTGCATCACCTTTACCAACAAAAACTATATTTTCAGGTTGTGCAAAAATCGTACCTGCATCAGCTTCTGTTATGATAATGCTACAGCGTGCTTTTGTCCAAGCTTCGTTTATCTTTTCAGTTATCGTATGAACATCTTCTTTTGTTGAACGCTGAGCAGAACGCATTGCTTCACCCTCTGCAATCACGCTCTCTAAGGTTGCTCTGGTGCCCATAGGATATTCTCCGGGGTTAGTGCCTTCAACAATCTGGTCGAGCACACTATAAGCGGCACTCAACGCAATAGAAAGTTCACCCTTATCTGTCTCCATATAACGTTCGGTCGTAAAGGAGAAGGGTCCTGCCTGAGGATTACCATAAAACTTATCAGATTCACTGATGGCAGTTACACGCCAATAATATTTGCGAACGCCTTCTTTAAGACCAGTCACGGTCACATAGTTGTTTCTCACAATCTCAGAATGGACAATATTCTTGAAGTCTGCATCGGTAGCAACTTCGATGCGATATTCATCGGCTCCGGATGCAAAATCCCAGAAGAAATAGGTTCGCTTCGTAGCAACATCTTTTTCGCCGTTTCGGGGTGATAACAAATCAAAGTTGCCAACAGGCTTAGGACCATCTAAAATACCGGTGGTACGGACATCCCAAACCTCAAAATCAGGTGATTTTTCTTTCATGATCTGCATAGCTTCATCCACTTTAGCCAAACGGTCTAAACCAGTTTCACCCTGCATTAACGGTTTGTCGCTAACATAGTTGTCCTCGCTATATTTCTTATGAGAAAGACCTTGTAATTCGATGGCAGGGCCTCTTGTATCAAAATAATCGAACAAGCCATTATCACGCAGGAGAATATCCTCAGCACTATAAGGCAACGAGCTATCGTCAAAACGCTCCATCCAAGGATACTGCAAGAAGTAATTATCCCTATTCTCACCAGTAAACTCTTTAGTATCTAAATAAGCCAGTTTATAATAATATAAATCTGCACCGGACGGATCTGTAACATGAGCTTTACCGAGTTTTCTCAAGGCTTCAAAATCACCATTGGCCTGTTTAATCATGTCTAAAATAACGTCGTTCGTTGCTCCATAACGTCCTCCGGGATTTCGATTGCCCCAATGGGCATCTACTATACTTATACCACTAGAATCAACATTAGGACCATCAATAATGACATTTTCTGCGATGGTTATGTTTTTACCGGTACTGGTGTGTATCGGAAGACCCAGATTAACAAACACATTGTTTTCAATGCGGCTACCGCTACTACTGGTACAGTCAGCATAATAACCCATAACGTGCCCTACGGCAAAAGCTCTTAATGACTGCCACACATCATGGAAATAGTTGTGGTTAACATATTTACCCTGCACCACATAACCCTGATGCTGGTCATACATAACACCGGAGTCGTCCGTGTCACGAATGACATTATACATTTCGTTATATTCTACATACATGTCGTTGCCCGCCATTTCGATTGCAGGCGCCGTGCTGTTGTGAATATTGTTGTTTCGGATATATGTACCTACGGCATTATAAATGTAAATGCCGGCACTACCGTGTTTACCATAGGTACAGAAGTTTTCAATGTGGTTGTTTACCACATAGTCATTCTGATGAGTCAAACCGCTTTTATCGCCGCCAATAATGGTTACGGCAGATAAAGCTGTGTTATAAATATGGCAACCAACAACACCGTTATTGCCAGGACCGGGTTTACCACTATGGTCAATGGCTACACCGCGGTTACCCATGTTACGGATGGTGCAGTTTTTAATGGTATTGCCATAACCATCAATAATGTTAATACCAATGTAACAGCCACCCTCTATGGTAATACCCTCCAGTGTGATATTCTTTGTTCTGTTCATCTTAACAATGGGTTTAATGTTGCTGGAGAAAAGCAATTCTGCATTTTCGAAGCCTTCACGAGGGTAGTAATACAGCATACCTGTTTTTTCTTCCACGCACCATTCACCAGGGATGTCCAGTTCTTCTAACAGGTTCATGATGGACCAATACCCGCCTACCGTAGGCTTATCACCTCTGTCTACCATTTCAAGGAAGCGCTGCTCGGTATCTGTTCCTACAAACTTAACAAGCCAATGCCAATAACCACGGTTAACAATCATTTTAATAAACGCCTGGCCTGAATTGGTGTTCCAACGGTCCGGTGCGGAGCCGGAGAAGGCAAGGTGTTTTTCAATACCATCCTGGTGAGCGGCTACTTCATCCCAACCACCATTCGGATACTGAGCACGTTGCTGGTCTTTACCATTCACAACGAAAATATTGCCTAAAGCAAGTCTTGTTTCAGAACCAGTATTACAGTTAGTACGCACAATATCCGTCTTGGGAGAGGTTGGATGAATTAAAAATTCACCAGGCTCAATACCTGCATCTCTTAAGTTATATTCTAAAATATTGGCTACACCCTTATAATGTAGACGTTTTAAAACCTTCGGATCTGTTACAGGTTTAAAGTCTTGTGGCTTAATAAGCGAACCATTTGTAAAACGAACCTCTTCTCCTTCGTATGCTGTATAAACAACACCGGCTGTATTCGTTCCGGAATCATCCTCTGTAAAGTTAAGACCATCGGGGAACTGATAAAGTCCTGCTCGCAAATACACGGTTGCCCCGCGGAAGTTTTCCATTTCTTTTTGCTTCACCGCACGAATACGACGCCGGGCTTCTTCAACAGACTGAAGCGGTGCTTCAAGTGTGCCTTTTGCATTGTCACTGCCGTTTGGTGCAACATAAAGTACAGTCCCGTCTGTTTTTAGTTCTTCTTTTTCAATCACCTCTTGCACTACAGTTGTGTAACGTTTAGAAGTGATTTGCTTTGCCTCAAAATTTGGTTTTTTAAATAAATCATTAATCTTTTTCAGTTCATTAATAGCAAAGCGGGATAAACGATCATGCCCTTCTTCGCCGGGGATAATGCCTGCTGTTAAAATTTCTCTGGTCACAATTTTGCCGGACTCAATTTGCGCCTTAAAGTGACTAAAGGCATCTAAAACAATCAGTTCATATCGCTCTGCCACCTTTTGAAATGGTGCACGACCATCCCACATATTTTCTTCAGGGAAATAAATGAGATAAATAGCGGGAACTTTTTCAGTTTCCAGCATAGCAAGCACCATAGATTCTAATCTTGCGGTTAAATCCTCATTTGTTACCGCATAATGCTTGCTGACATCTAGTTCTAAAAAGACAGCATCGGGATTTTTCGGAAGAACATTTTCAACTAAATCATTCATAAAGTCATCAGAATCAAAATCAATCGGATTGGCACTGATGACATTAACTGTTGTTTCTAATCTTCCCTCGAAATACCCTTGAATTTGTTTAGGATATGGTTTAACTAACTCATTTTTTAAGGTGGTGTTCCCTAAAAAAGCTATTGTATATTCATCATTTGCCAGTACTACACCGCTTGGGATAACCATACAAATAAACATTACCAAGCAAACAAGCCGCGCGATAAAATGTTGTACTTTTTTCAAGTAGAACACCCCCTATCTGTAAAGAATTATTGTATCCAATACTCCTGCATTTCTATAACCAACAACTAAATCTGCTCCATCATAACCGAATTCATTTGCCATGCGAATATCTTCGATAGTACCTTTAAATGCTTTGTTGTTTACTTGGTCATAAATAATGATTGTTTTCAAAGTGCTAATTTTAAAAATGCTGGTAATAGAGCCTAAACTAAAGTCTTTAGGACCAACTGTAATGCTGTTGGGAGATTCCAGTCGAATATATTGGTCGTTCCGGTCGCTTACAACACCGCAGGTTGTAGTTACATAGGCCGATATTGGACCTGACCATGCAGTAACGGAGTTCCAGGTCAAAGTTCCTTCGCTGGCATTATTAATGTTGATAAGCTTTTTGATCTGAGTAATTTCACCATTTGTATTCGTTGTAAAATTAATAATATCGCCGGGATTAATATTATTTGTTGTCAATAAGCTTTTGTCAGTTATTACATAATTTTGTGCAACGCCGGTTGTTAATTTAACACCTATAATAGCATCTTTATTTTCGCCCTCAGCATTCAATATCTGGATGTCACTTAAATATAAAGCAACCGATTCTCTATCTTCGCCATCAGGTGCCATATTAGCTCCTTGCTCACCACGCAACAATACATACTCAGCACCAATTTCATCTGAGTCAAAGTAATTATGAAGTGCCGTTGCGTTAGCATTTGGATAATCACTACCGCGTCGTAAATAGCTTACTTTTTTAAGATGTAAATTATCAATATCAAACGTTTTTAGAGGGTCATAAATAACAAACATACAATCATCACGCATTGTGTGGCGTCTTCCGGTTCCATCGTTTGCAATAACACCATCAATATATGTATGACTGTTGCTTGTACTATCGTTCCAAGTTAAATCGCTGCCACTTGGATTTACATTAGGTTTAATGGTATCAATGGATGTTATAAGACCGATTTCATCCTCTTTATATTTAATCAACTGCCAAACATCATTGTTATTCGGAGTAATACCAGTAACATTAACAAAATCAACGGCACTTGCCTTTAAATAATCCACTGCATTACTGTACGCATTTTTGTTGTTACCGTCAAGCTGTAGATTATCAGCACAATTTGTCGTCACTTTTCTACCATCCTGGGTGAAAAACTGTACTTTTATCGTCTGGCTGAGTGGGCCACCTTCTGTGCCGGCTCTAACTAAAATAGCATACATAACAGAGTCCGATTTACCGTCAAAATCAGCAATTTTTCCGATATAATTATAATAAAAGGTATACTCTTTTCCTATTGTAGCCTTTTGGTTTAACTTCTGATAGGAATAGGACAATTCTAATGTTTTACCATCTACAACAATTTCGTTGTCGCCAATGATCTGAAGCATACCTTTAACTCTGGTCTCACAACGCTGAATACGGTATATTCTACTGCTTGATAGAATTTTGCCAGTCGCTAAATCCATACTATCAGCAGCAATGCTAATAATCTCATTGGTCTGAATATCTTCTAAATCGCAAGCTTGACCTGCGTTATAAACACTGTAATGATAGCTATCATCATCTGTATCAATGGTCAAAGCCGGTTTGTTTTCTTTGATGCCATTCATATCTGCAATACTGATTTCAAAAGAAGAACGGTTTATTCTTGCAACGTGATAGTCAACCTCATAGGTGACAACTGCAAGATCAAATTCACCATTATTATCTACATCACAAAAGCGCACATTACCCTGCTTGGGCATCATATGAGCATCGGTGAAATAAGTCATCGGCTTGCCGTTGAAGATGACTAACACATCACTGGGGACAGTCAGAGACTTTTCACGGTCTTTCACAGTGTAAGTAAATTTGAAATTATTATAAGAAACAATGTCTTTTGCATCTACCATTACGCTAGTAGATGCATTTGAGTTATGCTCAATACTAACAATTTCGCTTAAGTCCCCTTCACCCAAACGAAAATATACCTCTACTTGTTCGCCTAAATAGGGATATGCATCCAAATTACATAAATAAGCAACATTATCAAGATGAACTTTGCCGGCACCGGCTCCTTCGCCAAGACCTGCTGAAACATAAGGCAGCGCTGTGATGACACCCTTTTCACGGTAAATATTTAAATGAAAAGATAATAATGTAGTGGTGCCATCCGTTTCAAATCTGTTTGTTGCACCGGCAGTAACCTGCTGCAGCATAGGAACATCCAATGCATTATAAAGCAGCGTTGTAAACTCACCGCGGGTAATATTAGCAGCACGGTCCATATTTTCGATGCCTTTCAGCATACCTAACTCAGCTGCCATTCTGCGGTAACCCTCCGGGTAACCGCCTTTACTTTCTGCTAAAAAGCTATAACCTGCCATCGAAACCAATGTTTTAATAGCAGCATCTCCTGTTACATAAGACATAGGACGGAATAAACCATCAGAATAACCATTCATAATGCCATTATTCACCATTGCCATAATGTGACCGGAGGCCCAGTTTGCCGAAACATCCTCAAAAATTGTTTCTTCAGGGTAATCTTCTTCTGTTACACCGTAAAAAACGGATAAGATAGATGCCATGCTCTCTCGTTTGATACACTCTGTATCATATTCCATGTCATCATTAACAGAATAAATACCCAAATCCATTAATTTCTTTAAACGAGCATTATGATCTTCTGCTGCAAAGGTTGTCATTTGCATAGGAAGAATCGAGAGCAATAAAGAAAAAATGAACAAAGATGCAATTAATTTCTTCATTAATTTCACTTACTCTACCTCCTCTGGTTCAAAAATATCTATGTAATACCTAAAGCAATACAAAAATTGTATTGCTTTAGGTATATTACATTAAAACTTACCAATTATCTTGTTGCCCAATATTCGTCAATCTGTCTCTGAACCTCTGCCTGGATTTCATACAGACCAGCTGCTTCCAATTTCTTCATTCTCTTTTCATGGTCAGCACCGTTGTTCACAATTTCAATACCGCCACCAAATTCTCCTTCTGCAGCTGTGAGCTGTGAAATTTGAGTTTTAATGGGTTCAGTATCAAGAACAAAGCCTAACAGAGGAGATTTAATAGCTTCTAGATTCATCTTTTCGGTCTGTTCCCAAACATCATCAGCAACACCACTGGCTACATACTGAATAAAGTTGTTGCCAAACTGCCAGCCACCGCCGGTTGTCCATCCACTGTTGGGAATTAAGGTATATTTACCATCTTCACCTAAAGTGTAGTGAACATCTTTAATACCCAATGTTAACAGATTCAAAACATCTGCATTGGTGTTAACCAATTCAATAAATTTAATGGATTCTACAGGGTGTTTGCTATTAACGCCAATACCGGTCATAGCAGCTAAGCACAGTTCTTTCTGCATATAGGGTTCTACAACGGGAACTGTAATGATTTCACGGCCGTAAAGCTGAGAATTCTTTTCTTCACTACCGGGCAACCAACCGCTGCCATTTGCTACGATTTTACCGGCTTTCCAGTCTTCGGAGTTGCTCTGGGCACTTACTAAGTCAGCACGAAGGATACCCTTGTTATACCAACTATGCAGAACATTAATACCACGTTTGTATTCTTCGGTTTCGTATAAAATTTCTACTTTAGATGAACTACCATCTCTGCGGATTACCAGCGGCAGGCTGTTAATTTGTTCCCAAACAGGATCAGTCCAATGAGTTGTTCCATAGTTAGGCCAGAAAGGAATAATACCCGGTTCATTAGCCACCAGAGTTTCAAAATAAGGCTCGCAGTCTTCAATGTGTTTAATAGAACGGGCATCGAAGTTATATTTTTCAGTTAAATCTTTGTAGAAAGTAACACTAGTCGGCGGTGCAAAACCTTGCAGATTGGGCACTGCATAAATACCACCTTTAATCTTAGCAACATCCCACGCATATTCAGGCATAGATTCCATCAGCTTTGGAACTTCTTTTAACAAATCGTCAAGCTGCAGCAAACCGCCGTTGTCAACAGCTTTGGTATATGGATTTACATAACCGGTGAAACACAGGTCATAATCCTTACCGGAAGCCATATTCATGTTCATTCGTTCGGTATATGCAGAACCATCGATACAAACTAAATCAACAGCTACTCCAATTTCTTCTATAGCAATTTCATTAATGGCTGCTTCTACTTTTTCTTCGTCAGGCAATTCGCCGATAGGTAACATCCATGTAATTGTAACGTTGTCTCCATTGCCACCGGTTGTTTTCTCGCCGCAAGCTGTCATAATCAACAGCATAACGAATGCTAAAACGACACAAATAACTTTTTTCATTGTTTTCATAATAACTCTTCCTTCCTTTTTGAATGTATAGTTTTACTAGTTTATTACCTTATATATAATGTAGTGGGTTGATCCCTCTACTATTTGTTTTGTTCTCCGTTAGCTAATTATCATCCTTTAGTTATAACATTTGCTATAACTGATCCCAAACCTAAAAATTTGCCATTTTACACTCAAATATTTGCAGTTACCAATGATACGTTTTTGTAAATACACATCAACCTTTAACAGAACCTACAGTTAATCCCTTTACAAAATACTTTTGGAAAAATGGAAATATGAAGAGGGCCGGCCCGGCAACAATTACAGCCATTGCCATACGTACTGACTCTGTAGGAATGTCTCTAGGATTGATTAATGACGATACATTCGATCCCTGCATATCTTGTAAAAGCTTTATTTCTCTCATAAGTTTTTGCAACAAATACTGTAAGCTGAACAATTCACTTTTGTTTATGTACAATAACGAGGTGTTCCAGTCATTCCATTTTGATAAGAATGTCATCAACGCCACTGTAGCTAAAACCGGTTTAGAAAGCGGAATGACCATCTGGAAGAAAATACGGTATTCACTTGCTCCGTCAATAACAGATGATTCATATATTTCATATGGTAACCCCTGAAAGAAGGTACGAATCATAAATACATACCAAGGACTGATTAAGCTGGGGATAATATAAACCCAGATGGTGTCATCCAGATGAAGATACTGTGTAATCAGAATATAGCTAGGTACCAAACCGCCGCTGAACATCATCGTAATGTACAAATACATAGAAACGAAGCTTTTCCCACGCATTTTTCCAATGCCTAATGGGTAAGCAATCAAAGCCATTAAGAATACGCCCAAGAACATTGAAAGAATGGAGAAAATACCTGTCACTTTATAGGCATTAAATATAGCAGCAGGATTCGAAAATATGTATTTATAAGCGCTGATATCAAAATGTTCCGGCCAAAATTTATATCCGTTAAAAACAAGGTCTTTTTCATTCGAAAAAGAAACACTCACCAGAAGTACAAAGGGGGCCACAGCGGCTATACATAATAAAACAAACACAGAGTTTAAAACGGTTTGTCCAATAATTGTCTTTTTTCTCATTGCCCTTCCTCCTAAAATAAGCTGATTTCAGAAACTTTTTTGGAAATGGAATTGGTCGTACAAACCATAATTATGCCGACGATTGATTGCAGCAAACCTACAGCCGAAGACATACCCATATCACCAATTACACGCATAGTACGGAAAATATACGTATCAATAACATCTGTGGTAGGATACAACGTACCAATGTCACGGGGCAACTGATAGAACATTCCGAAATCAGCACGGAATATGCCGCCAATGTTCAAAATAGTCATAATAGTCATTAATGATGTTAAGCAGGGCACAATGATATGCCAGACAATTTGTCTTTTATTAGCACCATCAATTCTGGCTGCTTCAAACAAACTCTGGTCAATTCCCATTAAGGCAGCATAATAGATAACGCAGTTCATACCGGTTGCCTTCCAGATATGACAGATGACAAGGATGAATGGCCACGCCATTGGTGTTGCATACCAGTCAACTTTTTCTAAATGCAAAAAATTGACTAAAAACTGATTCAAAATACCGTTCTGCGGATGCAGGAAAGCATACAGCATATATGATACGATAACCATAGAAACAAAGTGTGGCGTAATCAACATTGTTTGATATACTCTGGTTGCCGCCCGGCTTTTCAGTTCGTATAAAAGGATAGCCAGACCGACTGCACAAAAAAGACCAATAAAAATGAACAGAAGGTTCATAACTATGGTGTTACGTGTGATTCGCCAAAAATCGTTGGTTGTAAAGAAATACTCAAAATTTTTAAAACCAACCCAATCACTGCCGAAAATACCTTTGTTAAATTTGTAATTCTTAAAAGCAATGATGATACCGCCCATGGGTAGATAGCAAAATACAAACACCAGAATCATCGGGATGGCACACATGGAGTATAAACTCCACTCGCGTGATGTAATTCGATTTCTTTTTTTTATTTTTACATTAGGATTATTTTCTATTTTCATGATTAAGAACACCTCTTTGTTTAATTCTCACTAAAATAACTACTTTAATTTGATTACCGATAATTTGATTACCGATTTTACAACTCATCAAGCATAACCTTTTTGATTCTAATACCATAAATCGGTATATCTAAATCCTTGTAGCCATAATCATAATTAAAAACAGAATAAGCAAATAATACATAATCTTTATGAGCAAGAATACCTGTATAGCAATAGCCGATAAAGGGATCCGGCTCGTCGACTTCCAAATATCTAAGTTCACGGTCGAAACCTTTAATGGTCCCATCACCAACTGCACACACCAACGGTGTTCTGCCTTCGTATACACTAAAGGGATGGTAAATGTCGTAATGTTTCTTCTCTCCGTTATAATGGGGATAACGACCATTATAGATTGGAATAGGGTTAAACACTGCAACCATTTTTTCATCATTTACCCATTTCACACTCATCGGGGAATTGGGAGATGTAAAATATTCATTAGGTGCTACATTGCTCCAGGTTTCACCCTCATCTTCAGAAAATGCCTGGAATTGATACCCGTGACCAGTTCTTGCAAATCCCCAAACCGTGCCGTCAGACAGCTGTGCTGCCCCTGTTTCTTGCATGCCGGTAAATCTATGCTCGAAGGGAAGATGCAACCTCTGCTTTGCTTCGTGGAAAGTATGACAATCATCATCAGAAATAAAGAAGCAACTCTCAGCACGATCTCGACAATTAGGATGGCAACTGGTGGGTATAATGACACGACCACTCTTTAAACGGATAATGCGGTCATTATTTGAAACATAATAACCAGGTTCATCAATACAATATGTAAAATCAGACCAGGTTTCGCCTTCATCATAAGAGCGACGCAAAACCGGACGACAATCCATATGACCAGGATCAGGACCTACTTTACGACTATAAATTAAGCCTAATGCACCATCGTTCAAGCGAATAAACATTGGGCACATAATATTTGTTTCTTCCTTACTTTTGGCGATAAGCACCCTACCATCGCCCCAGGTTTCGCCATCATCGTGAGAAAAAATTGCATATATATCAGATGTAGCAGAATCATCTGATGAACCAACATGTCTGTTATATGCCATTATAATGGTTCCATCATTTAAAACAGCAAATGTTGCTTCAGTGTGTCGGGGGAACTCTAGAGTGGGAACCACCGAATGAACTTCGTGACCAATTGTTTTCATAGACAAGACTCCTTTATCTAAATTCAAAATTATTTTTATTGTTAATTAGATTGTATACGACTATGGCAACTTGTCATAGTCGCTCAAACCGCAAAATTTCATTTTGAAAACATGAAGCGACAAGCACCATTTTCCTCATAATAGTCAAGAACAAAATCAAGACCACATTCTTCTGCAATTGTTTTATAAAGTGTCCGAGTTTCTTCTATATAATATATACTTGGTTCCTGATTCAAGCTCCGCATATAAGCAATGACAGGACTGTAATCAACAGTTACCATAAGTTTATTTTCTGTTAACTCTGTGTGCAGAAGCTCAGATGCCTCTTCCACTTCATAATTATGTTCAATCCACTCTTTAATGGCAATAAGACCACGGTCTTTAATATCCTTTATCTGTGGAGAATAAAAATGCTTTGTATAATTTTGCAAAAACTCCAAAACACCCTCTTCTCCAAATGTATCGCCACAGTATTGAAGAGCCAAATCTCCAGATAAATGAAAATCACGATGCAAATATTTGTTATCTTCCGGTTTTAAATCCACTACAATTTTGCTATCGTCAATCGCATCAAAATTTTCCGGACGATTACCCTTTGCATAAATCAAAGAGGTACAAGCAGCCTTATCAATATTAGCGAGGTCCATTTCAAATTCCAAACCATACTGATTCAATACTCTGGCATAGATTACATCACAGTGTTCGCAATAATTATGATACGGTTCCACGTGCTCTAAGGCGTTCAACATACCTCTGGAAGGACAATGACGCATACATTCATAGTAATAGCCGTTCTTCAAGTCAGTGATTCTCAAAACATCGCAAGCTTCTTCTGCCAGCGTATGGTCAAAATAATGAACTGCACCCTCTAATCCACCATCGCGTTCAACGAATGATATCAAACTATTAGGATTTGTTTTATCACCAAGACCTTTATCAGAAACATGATACCAATACTCCAAAACAGCTTCACGACCGCCTTTTGCTTCAAGAAACTTAAAAAACTCACTGTAAAGAGGTATAAATTCTGTACAGGAAATCATTATATTTCACCAATCTCTTTCATGGCGTTCTCAGCAATTTTGATTTCTTCTTCTGTTGCAACGCCCATGTAGTCAGGAGCAAAATTACCTTCTAAACCAAGCCAGTTCATGCAGGCAGAAAAAACTGCCATTTCATTGTTGACCATATAGATATCGCGTAGATATAAAATTTTATCTAAGTACTCACTCGCTTTTTCAATGTCGCCACTGATAGCGGCACCAACAAACTTTTTACCATTTGCCGGTGTTGCACTGAACATGCCGTCAAGCACCTTATCGATTCCGTAAGCAAATGCAATATCAAAACAGTCCAGATTGCTACATAGAACTTCAAATTCAGGCAATTCTCTTTTTGCCTGTTTAGCCAACAGCAAGTCTCCGGATTTAATACCAACAATATTGGGGTGTTTTGCCAGTTTCTTTACCATATCAAATGTAATTTTGCACTGTGTAACGCTGGGTAAATCATAAAGGAAAACCGGTTTCGGAGAAGCATCGGCAACAGCTACAAAAAATTGTATTGCCTCATGTTCTAAACTTGCAAAGTAGTAAGGTGTTGTCAAAACAACAGCATCAAATGCAAAATCTTTAATTGCTTCAATTCTATCCATTACGCGTTTGATGGAGTTATCCATAACGCCAACAAACAGAGGAACGCGGCCGGTAGCAGCCTCTGCGGCAACTTTAACTGCTTCAACATAAGCATTATCCGGAATAGAAGCCTGAATGCCCATGCTACCCATTAACAAAAGACCGGAAGCACCATTTTCAATCTGCATATGGATTTGTTTTGCCAAACTTTCTGCAACAAGTTCACCTTTTTCATTAAGAGGTGTACCTAATGCTGTATAAAAACCTTTTTTAATTTATCCACAATTCTTTTCCTTTCATTAGCACAGTGCTTGTTCGTTTTCTACAGGGATATAATCAGACGGATTATATCCCTGCTACCCTTTTTATGCTGTTTCTTACAGACCCATCAACAGCTCCATTACATACATTTCAAGCTTTTCGTAGTCACGTTCAGCAACACATTTTGCCTGATAGTCATAATCAAACTTAGCAGCTTTTTCTTCTAATGCTTTTGCAATCTTTAAGCTGTTAATCAAATGCTGGTAACTACCTTCCTGTTGTTCGGTTCTCATAACCTTAACATCAAGGCCTATGTATTCGCCATTGTTACCATAACCATTTTCCATCAGTACTTTAATCTGGTTAAAGGCAGCACGCAGGTTTTCAACGCCGAAGCTCTTATCCTGGTCATATTTAATGCCGTTCTGATCGTTTAAGTGAACACCCCACAGCTTGCCCATAGCCATAGCAAAACCGATTTCATTTGCCGGGTCAAGACCTGCCAGCATAGCGTGAGCAGATTCTAAAAGGCCACCAACACGGGAGGGATCTTTTGTCGCAGCAGAAACTGCCATACAGTGACCCATGGTGGGACAAGCACTTCTATCAATGGGTTCGTTAGGCTTGGTTTCGATTAAAATTTTGATATTTTTATCATAATCCAGCATTTTGTTAATAGCGTCAATCAATCTGTTGGTGGTTTCTACAGGGCTCTTGCTTTCGTAGCACAGAGTACCTTCGCGAGCCAACCATAAAACGATTTTGTCACAACCTAAAACATTAGCAATATCGATTGAACGATAAGCTCTCCACATTGCATATTCTCTGTCTTCTTCATAGTTAGAGCAGAAACCACCATCCGTTGTGTGGGGGTCAAACCACAAACGTGGTGCAACAAATTCTGCTTTTAAATCATATTTATCTAAAAGCGCTTTAACTTCCTTAGCTTTTTCAATAATTTCAGCTTCGGTATAATCATTGATATTGGGAACGGCATCATCATCATGGAACTGAATGGCATCAAAACCAATTTCTTTAAAAGTTTTAATTTTTTCTTCAAAGGGAATGGTGTCGCGAACAGCGGGACCGTATGCATCTGCACCTTCGTGCACATTCCAGGGACCTACAGAATACTTAAATCTACTCATCTTGTTTACCTCCAAAAATTAATTTATTTAACTTCAATCCATTTTTTTGCTTTACTGCTTTCGATAACAGCTTCAGTTAGCTTAACAATGTATGCAGCTTGCTCTAAGGTTGCAAAAATCGGCTCACCTTTCGCGCCATCTTCAATAAATTTATAAAAAGCATAAATGTTACCCTTAAAAGCATCGTTCCAGCCTTCGGGATGTCCCATTGCCAAAGCTGTGTACGGTTTAACTGCAGGAGAAATAGCATTTGGATCACGGATGATAAACCGGTTGTCGTCACCACGAAGACCCATCCACAGTCTGTCATTTTCTTCCTGGTTCCACTTTAAGGATGCCTTGGAGCCGTTAATTTCAAAATTGAAATAGCAACCGTGACCGGCAGCCAGCTCAGAAACATGATATACACCGGTTGCACCCTTATCTGTGTGAAACATAACAGCACCATAATCTTCGTTCTTAATTTCTACCTCATCAAACTCTGTGGGCACATTGCTTGTGAAGGTTTCTGTTTGTTTTTTGGGTTTTTTGCGAACAGGAATCAAGGTTTTTAAATCTGCCATAACCTCTGTGATTCTGTGACCAGTAACATGCTGTACCGCATCCATCCAATGGGAACCGATATCAGCAATTGCACAGGAATTACCAGAGACTTCCGGCTCCAAACGCCAACTGTAATCTGTATCATATAAAAGCCAGTCCTGCTGATAAGAACCAGTCATAATACGAACATCACCTATTTTACCATCAGCGATTCTGTTTTTAATTTCCTGAATCATTGGGTTTAAACGATAGTTGAAGTTAACCGCCGCTACACTGTCAGGATGCTGCTTTTTCAGTTCCACCAGTTCACTGGCCTCTGCATAGTTCATACAAAGCGGTTTTTCAGAAAGCAAATGCTTGCCGGATTTGATAATTTCTTTATTAATGGATAAATGCAGAAAATTGGGGGTACAGTTATGTACAGCGTCAATGTCAGTATCTGCCAAAAGTTCTGCAACGCTGGAATAGCATTTTTCAATGCCATAATAGTCAGCTTTCGCCTTAGCTAGATCTGCATTTGTGTCTGCAACGGCATAGAGTTCACAACAGCCGATTCTGCGAACGGCTTCTATGTGGCTTTCGCCGATGTAACCCATGCCGATAATACCAACCTTAATTTTTTTCATAATTAAACTCCTCTTTCACTCGGATTAAATCAGATTTCAGAGCAACGCTTTAAGATAGCGTCAATTTTCTGCTGAATTTCTTCCTGAGTCCAATCACAGTGCAGTGTCAGATGATATGTACGGTTAATCAAATCAAGTGTATTAGGGAGCATATCTTTCGTATAGGTCATATTTAAGCCCTGGTTCTGCGGTAAGTTATAGGGATTCAGCACATCGCAGTGTGCGCCTCTGTGTTCCATAACGGGACTCCAGTTGTAATAAATGTGCTTGCCGCTGTCAACAACCAGATAGCCTCCCAGTTCTTTATCGTCAGCAAATTTTCTTGCAGTTTCTGCATCAGCAAAACGAAGAGGCAGATGTGTACCTAAATCGCCTTCTATATCGTGGCTGGGCGCAACAACAAACTTACCGTTGTTGGCAAATGCTTCTGTCATCGTCTTCTTAATCTTCTTCAGATCAGCAATAATACCATCCATACGTGTAAGCTGAACTCTCATAATAGCACCGGTAATATCGTTGGTACGCATCTGGGTACCCATAAACACAGGAACTTCAAAATCACTGGCATACGGTCTGAATGCAGCACCGCCATCGTGGTAAATCATAGCACGGTCATAAGCTAGTTTGTTGTTGGTTACCAAAGCACCGCCTTCGCCGGCAGAAATCAGTTTGAAATAGTTAAAACTGAAAGCACCTACATCACCAATGCTACCTAATCTTGTACCCTTATAGCGACCGCCGTCTGCCTGGCAGGCATCTTCAATGATGTATAAGTTGTGTTTTTTGGCAATTTCGCAAATAGCATCCATATTGCAAGGATAACCACAAATATGTACAGGCACAATTGCCTTGGTGTACTTCGAAATTTTCTTTTCAATATCAGCAGGATCAACGGTCATTGTTTCATCAATTTCTGCCAACACCGGAATAGCACCAACAGCTAATACTGCACTGGCACTAGCCATAAAGGTGTAACCAGGAACGATGACTTCATCGCCAGGGCCAATGCCCATACCAACTAAAGCAGCAATTAATGCACCTGTACCGGATGACATTAAAATAGCATAATCAGTACCAATAGTCTTTGCCCATTCTTCTTCAAATTTTTCTGCTTCTTTTAAGCCGTTGTTTACGCGAAAAAGTTCTTTGGTGGCAATTACACGACCCACCGCTTCAACTTCTTCTTTACCCATTCTAAACATATCTACAACTCCTTTTAAAATTATGTCATTTAATTATATCTTTATAATTCAGAAAGACCACCCATATACTTATTTCGATAACTACTGGGAGACATTCCAGTATACTGTTTGAACAAACGACTGAAGGTTTTCGGCACAGGTATACCAGTCATCTGTCCAACCGTTTCAATGGAATATCCTTCTTGTTCCAACAGTCTCATTGCTATATTGATTCTATAGTAATTCAAATAGTTATGAAACGTCATATTGGTTGTGGATTTGAAAAGCCTGCAAAAGGCACTGGTTTCATAGCCGACACAAGCTGCCGCCATTTCTAAAGTAATATCCTGATGATAACTTGTGCGAACCAACTCAAACACATTTTGTATTTTAATATAATGGTCAATTTTTTTACGATTCTGTAAATTGCGCTTGTTCATAGGCACATAGCGCACAATCATTGCAAACAGTTCAAATAAATATCCTTGTATAGCCCACTTGAATCCTTTTTTCACTTTTAATTGTTCATAATACAATTTTTCAAGTGGATTGATAATGTAATCTCTATATGGGCATTCCTCATTCGGTTCTAGCAAACACTTTGTAAAACTGTACTCCGCTACATCTCTGAAACCAGTACCCAAAAGCTGAGAACCAAACTCTAAGACTAAAATCGCTGAATCGTTATCGACGAAAAGCTGATGAAAAGCAAGACTGTTAATGAAAATAATACTGCCTTCGACTAATTCATACTCTTGGTCATCCATAATGACCTTACCTTTGCCGCGCAAACAGTACATAACTTCTATTTCGTGGTGACAATGCAACGGGTAAGACGCTTGCACGCAGGCAACCATATATGGCTCATCACCCCAGAGCAATTTTTGATATTCCATTGGTTTCACCTTCTTTATTTATTAAATTTCAACAAAAAGGCGACAGATTCACGATTACATTTTATCAAACCTTTTTTTCTAATTCAATAAATCTGGCGCACTCTGCAAGTTTTTGGGTAGTTTTCGCTACATTATGTCATTGATTAATTTACATCAAAATGTTAAGATGAATGTAACATAATTAATGATATAAGGAGAGTACTATGAATATCGAAAAATTTGCTTATGCCATTTGGCCTTGGGGCACAGAAACACGCGAAGAAATGGAACAGGCCGCAAAGGATATTACCGAGGTTGGTTTCCGTTGTTTCGAAAGCGTTAAAGCCGCAATTTATGCCTACGATATGGATTTGGAGGCTTATAACGAAGTGCTCAAACGTAACAATTTAAAACCTGTCAGCTTTTATTTTCATCTTCCCCAAAAAGAAGACGAAAATGCATTCTTCTCCAATTTAGAAAACGAATTAGAGTTTGTTGCCAAGCTTGGCGTTAAGGTTCTTAGCTTGCAAGCACCTTTAGGCCATAACAGCAAAGAAAACTTAAAGGCAGACCTTGATTACGAATTAAATAAGGTAATGCGTTTTGCCAACACTGCCAGACAGTTTGATATTACGACCTGCCTGCACCCTCATCACAACACCCGTGTTATGATGGAAAACGAAATTGATTACATGCTTCAGAACACGTCTGCTAAAGAGCTTTCTTTTGTGCCGGATACAGCACACTTAATCGCTGGCGAATGCGATCCTTTAGTTGTGATTGAACGATATGCAGACCGTGTTGGTTTTACTCACTTAAAAGACTTTACACTGGGTGCTGATGTTGGCTCTGTTGGTCTTGCCAGCGCCGGTATGGAAGTATATACCAACTTCGCCGAATTAGGCAGCGGCAGCGTCGATTTCAAGAGCGTATTTAAGATTCTGGAAAATGCAGGTTATCATGGATATCATTGTATTGAGCTTGACACCGCACCGGGAAGCAACAAAGAAAGCGCAAAGAACAACTATAATTTCATTAAAAATCTTTCGTTGTAATATAAAAATACATACATGCAAGCCCCAGAAATCATTGGTTTCCGGGGCTTATTGCTTATTATAGATTGACCGTGATTAGTAAAATATGTTAAAATTGAAATGCCAGAAACAGATAAGGAGCAACCTGATGAAAGAATTAAAATTTGAAGAACTTTCTACTCGCCAGAAATTGGGTATGACCTTCACCGCTTGTATTCATGGTGATGAACGCCCTGATGGTGATGATGAATTTGTGTTTGACTTAATTAAAAATCATTCTCTGGGGGCCGTGTGGATTCAATATGATGCCGGTCACGCACAGGAACAGATTGAAAAAGTAAAAGCCATTGCCGATTACCCTATTTTAATTATCACTGACGCCGAAAGCGGTATCGGTGAGTTTTTGGTTGGCAAGCATAATGCCATTGGCACCACAGGTAGTGAAAAACATGCCTATGCTTTTGGTAAAACCATTGGCGTTGCCGCTCGTAAAATGGGTTATAATGTGCTTTGTAATCCTGTTGTGGATATGGGAGCAGGCAGTATGCGCAGTCTGGGCATTGATAAAGACAAAGTTTCTGCCCTTGCCATTGCAGAAGCAAAAGGTATGCGTGACGGCGGCGTGTTAACCGTTGCCAAGCACTACCCCGGCGGCAGCAGTCTCAATAAAATGGATGCTCACATGGGTGAAAGTCTCTCTGCTGACACGAAAGAAATCCTTCTTGATTACGCCTTAACCCCTTATCTTGCTATGGATAAGGCAGGCGTTTTAGACGGTGCTATGATCTCTCATAAAAAGTATATCAACATTGATAATGAACACCCTGGAACCCTCTCAAAACCTTTACTTGACATTATTCGCGAACAGGGTTATGAAGGCTTTTTAATTACCGACGCTCTTTGCATGATGGCTGTCAAAGCAAAATATGATGATGTGGAATCAAAGGCTCTTGCTATGAATGCTGGTGTCGACCTTTTACTGCCTTACACCATCTATAACCGTGAGCAGTTTGAATCATACTGCGAAGCTTATGATACAGGCATGATTTCTGATGAATGTTTAGATGCCGCCACAAAAAGAGTGCTTGCGGCACAACACAGGGCTACCCTCCTTCCAACAAACAGTGAAGTGACGGAAGAAGAAATGAAAACCTTTAAAAGTATTAATAAAGATGGCATTTACATTAAAAAGGACGATGATGTGGAAAGCACCATTTCCCGTGATGGCAAGCATTTCTTTATCATTGTTGCCAAGCAGGAAACATCTGTTTCTGATGGGAAAGTTGCTGTAGATACTTTCAGCGGCAATGGTTGGCATCAGCCTGATAGAATTGTTCAGAAAATCAACGAACTGTTCCCCAATGCAAAATATCAGATTATTCATGAGTTCCCATCACAATTTGAGCTGATGACCGTTTTGGAAAATTCATTAGGTTGTGATAAGCTAGTTATGATGACCTTCTCTGAATTTGTTCCTTATACAGGCTTAGAACACTTGACGCGCCGTTTAGTTAACCTCATCGATGCTATGCAGACAACCGGTAGAATTTCTAATATGATTCATTACGGCAACCCCTATGTGCTTGAGGAACTGCCACACATTCCAAACATCATTTTTGGTGGCCCCTCATTAGAAAGTGTCGATACAAGCCTGGAGGTTTTGGCTGGTGTTTACCCGGCAAACGGTGAACCAACTTACAATTTCAAACTGAAATAAACAACTCAAAAGAGGTAATAATATGAATGCAGGATTTTATGCAAGAATCGAAAACTTTGTAGAAAACTATTATAAAAAAAATCAAAATTCCGGCTTTTTGCGCCTGACAGTAAAAGACGAGATAATATATGAAAAAGCTCTCGGTTATGCTAACATTGAAAAAGGTTTAGCTGTGACAGAAAAGTCCCTGTTCACGCTTTATTCCCTTTCAAAGCCTTTCTGTGCTATTGGTTTGTTAAAACTAAAAGATGAACAATTAATTGATATTGATAAGCACCCCGGAACATATCTGCCGGAAGCAAAAGGGTTACATAAGGATATCACTATCCGTCATTTATTAAACCACACAAGCGGTTTGCCGGATTTTGATCAGCATACTGATTTTCGCCAGAAATATCATGGTGAAACCTCTGAGCAATTGAAAGAACAACTTACTTTAATCGCTGAAAAAGAGATGTTGTTTGCCCCGGGAACCAATGGTATATATACCAACATTAATTTCATTATTTGTGCTTTAATTATCGAAAATGTTACCGGAATGGCATATGCAGACTATATGAAAACCAATGTGTTTGAGACATTGGGTATGTTCCATACGCAAGTGGATAACAAGCACCTCAGCATAGCAGACAGAGTGCAGGGCTATTGTAAAAAAGATGGCAATATTGTTCCAATTCACCGTGTAGATGAATGGGTGTTAGGCTGTGCTGATATTATATCTAACGTAAATGACATTTATTGCTTGAATAAAGCCATTAAACATCAGCTGATTTTAAAGCCGGAAACTTGGAAAGAAGTGTTAACCCCTTCTCCACTCAATTCAATGGGTTTTGGCTGTACCGTAAGCGAATGGCACGGCAAAACCCGTATTACACACGGTGGCGGGTGGGAAGGTTTCAGAACCTTGCACATCCAAGTGCCGGAAGATGATTTTGATATTATCTTTCTTTCAAACTCAGCCTGGGGTAATGCTCGCGACCATTTTGCCGAAGAACTTTATGAAGCATATTTCTGTGATGACACTGATAAGGGTGATGTGGTTAAAATGGATGTTGGATATATATAAAGTTTTAAAATTATAAAGTGAACATTTCAAACGGATAAGGAGAGTGTGAGAAAAGGTCTGTAAAATTGATTCCTTCTATAATAGAATAAAAATATCATAGGAGGAATTTTTTATGGCAAAAAGAAGAAGAGAAAGAAGAACGAAGGGTTATGTATACCACCAATGCGATAGAAAGCCTTAACCGTGCCTTACGCCGCTCAAATAGTCAAAGAAGTGTTTTTCAAGCGATACCGCACTTTTAAAGGCATTGTCTCTGGCAACTTTTAAAGCAACGAAAAATGGACTATGCCGCCCCATAGCCGGGGAAAAGTATGGTGAACCGTCAATTAGACGGCAGACTCTGATAGCACAAATTTTCCGCTATTTGCAAGGAAGGGTAAAATTAATGTCCTCAAAACGAGGACTCCCTTGGCAAGCCTGTGTTTTTATGTTATATATGGACTAAGGGATGAAATCCCGAAATACGGATTTCATCCCTCTAAAATCACTTAGATTATATTATCATCTTGAAGTTTTACACAAAATCGGGGAAATACCCACAATGGCACGGACATACTCTATTCAAGCACGCATCAAACTGCCTGACGAGCTTCAATATACAAATCAATATCTTCAATAATATAGCTAGCTCCGGTTGTATGCAGTGCCTCGAAACAACTCACTATATATTCAGAAATTTTATACTGTTTAAAAAGGCTTATTACCTGTTTACCAGTCAAATTCTTTGCGGTTCTGTACTGCTCTATACAAAATATTAAAAAGTTACCCTCTTTACTCATAATTCACACCTCCTCTGGGAAAACAAAAGAACCTGTCTTCTGTTCTTCATCAAACATATTAAATAGTGTCAACGGACTTAAATGCCATAATTTTGTCTCTTCGCGTTCCAGACATTCAAAAACTTTTGATTCATAAAACCTATTGGATGCTGTAATTTCATCCCAAGAATAATTCTCCGTAATAAGCTTTACCACAGCAGGAACAATCAAAATAAGCATTGATTCGTATTTCTTTTTATCCATTACATTTCCTCCTCCGGTATTGTTCCTATGAACTTAAGAAACGATAGTGCCTTTTCACTTGTGAACACCATTTGGTCGTAAAGTTTCTTAATCTTTAATGTTTCAAGTGTCTGCTCTTTTGATAATGCACCGGACTGATAAAGAGTAAATGTTGTATAAACATCATCATTTGCTACAGGTCCATAGACAACATCATAGCTTTCACCATCGTAATTTCCACTTCGATTTTCAGTGACAAAATCAAGCCAAGCCTCATCAGGAGATTCAAATCTAAGAACAGAACATTCTGAAAATAACTTTTCTTCATCAATTTCATAAATGCTAACTTGTTTTGTTCCTTCGTTTATTCTCTTATATACTTTTTCAGCAAAACTAATCGCTTGTACTTTATTTGTTGTAGTATAAAATCCATATCCGAAATCAAGATATCTGTTCTGCGCAATAAGCTTAGGGCTTTCAACCACAAGATTACTTCCGTGATAAATTATCATATATTTCCCTCCAGTGCTTTATTTGCTATTTTTAACTCTTCTTCCAGTGATTTAATCATAGCTTCCGTATGTTTTCTTTTTTCTATAAGAGCAGGTATATCCCCTGCATCTTTACCAAGATATTTTGTAACTACCTTTTTGCCATCCCGATATTTTAAATAAAAATATTTCTGACCGTTTTTATTTGTTTCAGATAACGAACCCTTCGGTAGTTCTGCAATTATTTTATAATATTTTTCAAGCAGATATTCAATTCTGACTTTCTCTTTCAATATCGTATTAATAATTAAGTTCATACTTATCACCTATTTATTATTATATACAACATTTTTGCAAATGTCAATATTTGTTGTAGAATTATTATAAACCCATTTTTCACTTATTAAAAATTCTTTATTTCATCAGCTCACTTCTTCCAAGTGAGCTTTTTTTTACAATCAATCAAATTTGTATTTGTTAAAATGTTTATAGTTACAATGTCTGTTTCGTCTGTTTTGTCTGCTCATTGTTTTATTGCAATCTCAGCTTTAAACAATCTCAGCTTTTGAGTTTATTCGTCTGCTCACTTTTATCACAGATTTGTTTTTGGGACCGTTGCTTTTACCCCCTGCTTTCTACATCTGGGGAGATTTTTGCCCAAAAATCGCCTTCAAACCCGCATCGTCACTGGTTTTTCATATATCTTTTTTACCCCTGTTTTTTTGCGACATATTTTGTGATATGAAAACTATGGATTTTGCTCTCGTCCATAGAGGTCATAATTAACTTCTGCCCGATAATAATGATCTAACGTTTCGTATGAATTATATAGTGCTGTTAAGAGATAACTTCTGATATTTTTAACCTTGGTTGTGTTCTTTTGCAGACATTCAATAACATAATTCATATGCTCTGAATCAAGTTTTAAAAGTCTGCTTTTAACAATCTCTTTTGGAACTTTATCCTGATTTATATCAAGATACTCCCTACCTGAGCAGACTGCATCAAGCATTATCTCAACCATGCCACCAATATCCACATTGGGATTATTCTCTGCCAGAATGTCATAATCGATATTATCTTTGATTAATTCTTCATACTCTTCTCTTTCTTCAATCGCATCTTCCTGTTTCTTTTGATGAGATAAGATAGGATTGATATTGTTATAATCAGTATTATTATATTTATTATTACTACATTTTGAATTTCGAAAGTCTTGACTTTCGCTTTTCAAAAGTCTTGATTTTTGATTTCCGAAAGTCTTGATTTTTGATTTCCGAAAGTCTGGAATTTTTATTGGAGAAACTTACGATTTTAGGATCGTCTAAAGTACCCTCTAGAATAAAGCTTTTCATATATTCTTCAGAGTCTTTGTCTACAAAATTATCATCTATTTCTATATACTCATCATATGATTCTTCAATATCTTCAGGTTCATCATCGTAGTTTACGGATGTATATTTCATAACATAAATTCTGGCAGGCTTACCTTGCCCGGACTTCTTTCTGTGAATCAAGCCGCAGCCTCTCACTTCATCAAGCTCTGCAATTATTTTTGTAGCTTTCTGAGATGCAATCCCGAACACTTCCATAACTTCTTCAATCGAAAAGTATATGTACACTCTCTTTTCTTCATCAACCATGCCATTTTTTCTGGACAGAGACATTCTGTTCAAAAAAAGTGAATAAAGCAGTTTAGCATCAGATGATATTTTTGAAAAGCGTTTATCTGTAAATAGCATTTGAGGAACTCTGTAAAACAAATATTGTTCCGCTTCATTTTCATAATAATAT
>JAFQAZ010000016.1 GCA_017416855.1 Clostridia bacterium | reverse complement strand
ATGCCCTGCCGGGCGGGACATGAGGTAGGAGAATGGCGACAAACTTTCGTTTGGCGACTTTCCCTAACTCAGTTGTTCTTTCTGCGAGTCGAGCAAAGCGAGAATCGAGAAAGAACTTCGACTATACATAATAAGGAAGTTCTTTTGCGGTTGTAACCACCCGACAAAAGAACGGCTGGAGTAAGCGCATTCTATTTCATAGAATGCCTTACTCCATGCCTCCCCCTTCGACCCCCTCGAAACGACACAGGGGCTACACCCCTGGACCCCACCTTTGCCACAATGTATGGAATTATATTGATTTTTACCTTTATAAAAGTTATCTTATGACAACACCGTACCATATTAAACGCAAAAAAGTAAAGACAACACCGCAAAAATTACACCCATGATTCACAAATAATCCACTTTACAGAGCCATCTTTCTGTGCTATAATGTTCACAAAATCAGGAAAAGGACGTGTTTTTATGAAAACAGGATTTTCTAAAGTTTGTATCAATCCGCCTTACGGCGCACCCATCGTGGGCTATTATCAGAAACGGTTGACCAAAGGCATCGCCACAGACCTTTTTGCTCGTGCCGTTGCTTTTGATGACGGTCAAAAGAAAGCCGTTATCATTGCTCTTGACTTGTGCATTCTGGCTCAGAAGTACTATGAGGCCATGAAAGATGCCATTTGTGAAGCCACCGGTATGGATAAAGATGCCATCTATATCAACTGTTCACACACCCACACCGGTCCGCTGGTAGGCAAGGACTTTGCCAGCGATTTGCATAGCTCCGAAAGCTATGACGCCTATTTAATTGCCTCTGTCCGCGATGCGGCAGTCTATGCCCTGCAGGACCTGGCCGAATCCACCGTTGAAACTGCCGAAGGTCAGGCAAAAAACATTTCCTTTATCCGTCGCTACCGTATGAAGGATGGCTATGTGGCCACCAATCCCGGCGTGAATAACGAAAACATTGACCACGCCCTGGGCACACCCAATGAAACGGTAAAGCTGCTTAAAATTGTTCGTGAAAACGCTGATGATATTTATATGGTAAACTTCGGTACCCATCCCGACTCAGTGGGCGGTGAATACATCTGCGCTGATTATATGGGCTTTGTATGTGACATTTTAGAAAAGGCTATTCCCAATTCCAAATGCATCTTTTTGTTAGGACCCCAGGGGGATGTAAACCACGTTAACGTTCATCCAACCCCGGGCGAAAGTGCCATTTCCACCATTGATTTTGACGGTGTGCCCCGAAGCCTCAAGCACGCGGAACACATGGGCAGAATCATTGCCGGTTCCGTACTTTCCATTTGCTCCATTACGGAGAAAGTCGAAACCGATACCATTTCCTTTGCCTCCAAAACGGTACACCTACCCTCTCATCAGGAAAATGACCGTTTGGAAGAAGCAAAACACATCTCTGATTTATACACTGCCGGCAGAACCGATGAGCTGCCCTTTAAAGAGATGGAACTGACAACGGCCGTTGCCGAAGCCAAACGCATTTTAAATCTGCAGAATGGACCGGAGTCCTTCCCGTTCCACCTCTCCGCTATCCGCATCGGCAATCTAGTCTTTGCCGGCATTGGCGGTGAACCCTTTACAGAGATTGGCAACCGGATTCGTGCCGCTTCTCCCTTTGATACCACCATTTTGTGCTGCTTAACCAATAGTGCCGGCGGCTATATCCCCACAACTCAGGCCTATAGCGAAGGCGGCTACGAAGCACGTGGTTCGGCATTACGCGCCGGCGGTGATGATATTATGGTTGAAGGTATGACTGCCCTCTTAAATGAACTCAAGTAGGGGACGGCGTTCTCGACGTCACGCCATTATACACAAAAACACGCTACGGTAAAAACCGTAGCGTGTTTTATTATTCCATCTTAAAATTCATCCATTTCCATTTTTTCAACGGTTAAATCGGGGTCAAACAAAGGCACATCCTTGCTCATTCGAACAATGTTTTCTGCCTTCAAGGTTACATGACCGTTGCCGCCAAACACAGATGTCAGCTTGTCGCTGGCATAAACATCACGAACAATAATGTTTTCTGCATTGGTTTCTTTAAAGTAAACGGCACTCAGCTTGCGATCGGGGATGGGATCGCGCTGTTTAGGCTGTTGATTAAAGAAGTTCTCCGTGCGGTTATCATCGCTGGGTCTGGGGGCATGGCACAAGGGATAGCCGATATTAGAAATGCTGATATTCTTCATTTCCCCTTCGCCAAAGAAGACCGCTGTGCCGCCTTCGCCATACACCTGAATATTATCAAATACAGCATTGCTCAGTGCGTTGGTTGCACGAACGGCAGTACGCATACGGCCGGAAACATTGCGAACGGTTACGTTAAAGGTTTCATCAACTGTTGCCTTTGCGCCATCACCATAGTAGAAGTTCTCGCCAATTCGAACAACGGCACCGCCACGCCATTTTTCGCGCATGGGATCCATTTCGGCAAAGCCAGCACCACGGCTGTGACCGGCTTCTTTTTCAGATGTTTCCATAATATTTTCAATGATAATATTGTAAATCAGCTTGCCTCTGTGGTTCAGCAGTCGAACTAAAGAGCAAGGTGTGTTAGAGCTGATGTTACGAATGATAACGTGGTGAATGGCATCATTATATTCAGCCCCGGCAATATCTTCATCATAACGGCTTCTTAAGCAGGTCAGCGCCACGGTATCATCACCGGTACAACCTGTAATATTTTCAATAATAAAGTGAGCGCAACCGGTTCGCAGGTCGATACCGTCCTGATTCGGTGTCAAATGAGGCGCATAGTAATCAATGTTGGAAATGTGGCCATAAGAACAGTAATGAAACACCATAGACCAGTACCGCTGATTGGTAATCCGCAGATTGTCAATATAAATACGTTCGCAGTTTAAAAAGTCGAACATACAGTTAACCATAACCGGCGGTCTGCCCGGCTCTTTTGCGGTTGTTTCAGTTAATCCGTTGTGGTTACCGCCATCTAATGTTGCATTGCCCAAGCCATAAATGCGGATATCATACTGTCTGCCTTCCCGGGTAAAGCCTTCTGGCGTACCGTGGTTGGAGTTAATAAAAATATTTTCAAACATTCCGTCTGCCTGACGCAGGATGCAGTTATCCAGACAAACCACGCTGCCCGTGTGCAGACGTACTGCATGAGTAATCATCCAGATATCTTCTCCGGTGCGTTCATTATGTCTCGGGATGGTAACAGTTTCGCCGGTTTCAGCCGCTGCATCCACCGCCGCCTGAATCATAGCGCTGTCATCTTCCAGATTTGCATAGAAATTCGGATTAAAACGATTCATTATGTTCTTTCCTTTCTGTTTTGCCACAAAAACGGCTTTTATAATTCTTTAAAGGCTTTCAACCATTCGTTCTTAATGTATTCGTGTCCCATTGTTGTAGGGTGTACGCCATCACCAATCCAATAGCTGTCTCCTCCGTTTTTAGCCAGCTCGCAAAAGCCATCCTGTAAGGGAACAAAGGTCAGCTGATGTTTTTCAGCAATTTTCTTTGCCATTTCTGCCCGCTTTCTCACCTCAGAATCTGCAATTTTCCATTGTTCTTCCGGCATACCGCTTTGCAAAACAAAGGGCTCTAAAATCATAATTTTAAGGTCAGGCAGAGCCTCTTTCACTTCTGTAATAAGCATATCATAAATCTTGTAAAACTTTTCTGCATCCACACCATTGGGGGATTCTTTAAAGTCATGGAACACATCATTTACACCGATTAAAATACTCATCACATCAGGCTTAAGATTCAAAATATCACATTTCATCCGTGCATACAGGTTCACAATTCGATTGCCGCTGACGCCGCGGTTTAAAAATTCATACTTTCCCGGCTCTTCAAAGCCTAAGCTTGCTTTTACCAGTAAAGCATAGCCCGTACCAAAGTTTGTATCATTTTCTCTGGAGCGCAAAGCATCCGTGATGGAATCACCCTGAAATAGAATTCTCACTACATTTTTCCTTCTTTCCTTGATTTTTTATTATAAGTTTGATGCATCAATTATATCATCCTTTATAACAAAAAACAAGGGCTCAGTCGATGCTGAACATTAAATCAGTCAATGCTGAGCCCTGAAAACTTTACTGTTTTGCTAATGTTCTCTGAATAACGGTAATAGCCTGTGCACGGTTGGCTGTAGCCTTGGCGCCAAAGTTGTTTTCATCCATACCCTGCATCAAGCCCAGCTTGGTAGCTTTATCTACAAAGCTCTTCGCCCAGCCGGAAATGTCAGCGCTGTCTGCAAACTCTGTCGCTACAGCATCTTCTGATACCTCTATGCCCAATTTTTCTGCTACACCAACTAATATCTTACACATTTCTTCGCGGGTAACAGGATCATTGGGGCGGAACCAGATATCGGGCGAAATAATGCCCATAGCCATTGCCTGAGCTACGCTGCCGGCATACCAATCGCCCTCCTTAACATCGGAGAAGGTACGGTTATAAGCTGCTTCTTCGCCACCCAAAGCACGCATTGCCATAGCAATGAGTTCTGCGCGGGTAATAGCCTTTTCAGGGTTGAATCTGCCCTTATCATCACCGGTTACAATGCCGGCTTCAAAGGCTGCACGAATGTGCTCTTCAGCCCAGTGACCTTTAACATCGGAGAAAGTTCCCAGATTGTCAGAACCACTGGTAACATCGCCAACAGTACCTCCGCCAACAGAACCACCAACAGTACCTCCGCCCATGACAGTGCCACTACCGTGCATAGGTACGCTCGGCAAAGTAGGCGTTGTGCCTGCGTTCTGATTTTCATTAAAGTCAGTATCGTCTGCAATAATCGGATTCAAACCAAAATACACATATTTACCCTGCTGTTTAAAGGGAATGTTCTGACCGTTTAGCTGAACTTCTGTTACTTCATTGTTGGCCAGAATGGTGAGCTGTGTTAAGTCTACGCTGCCTTCCCCTTCAACATGCTGTGTTGCCAGCTTAATGGTGGATTCACTCCACTCTACGCCTAAATCGGCAACTTCATTATTGGAGTAAATCAGGTAAGAATTTGTTGTGGTATCCTCCAGCACTTTACCTTTGCGCAAAACTGCTGTGTTGTAGCCTTGTACGCCCTTTTCACCTAAAGCCAGCACACCGTCAGTCATATAATCGCCAAAGGTTCTTAATTGCTTTAAGTCTTCTGCAAACAGAGTGAAATACTGAATATCGGTGGTGATACCACTCTTTTTCTCCAGCACCTGAGCTTTAAAAGCATTACCCTCATCATTGTTAACATCCAGATCCAAAGCATCGGTGTAAACCTCAATATCTTCAGAGGATGTCATAGGATAGAGCACGGTGTTAAAGGTTACGATACCGGTATGATTCTTTTCAAAGTTACCATAGGGAGCATTTACGTTATTACCCTTACCAAAGGCCATAATACCGGGTTTAATAGAAGGTATCAGCGTTTGGTCGTCATCTACGGTTGCCACAACAATATTCGCCGCATTATCATTATGAGTGCGGAAACTGTTTTTAGATGCATCCATGGTAAAGTTCGCACTGGGCATAAAGTGCCACATCTGCTCATAGTTATTTTCTTCAGTCAAATCCTCAGGCTTAATATAGTCGGTTACGATCATATAGCCTTTATGGAGGAACAAACTGTCACGGAACACAAAGTAATCGCTATCCATAGCATTGTTGTTCTGATATGCATAGGTTTCACCGCGAACAAAGTCATACACCGTGTTGGTTTCACGGTTTTCAGGGTAGAAGTTTGCCGGCGTATCCGTTCTTTGCTGTTTGGGGTATTTGGTTATTTCACCCACAACGTCAGGACCCTGGAGCACACCGTCAACCATAACTCTGTTCAGTTTTTCTTCCACTATATAGTTTTTATCGCCCTTACCAATGGTATCATTGATAATCACTGTATTATGACCGCGAGTGGAGCTGAGGAACGCTTCATTGGGTTCACCGGTGCCATAGAAGCCCATTCGGGGGTCAGCTAAGAGATACTGACCGTAAGCCGCCATGGTGATACTCAGGTCGTCGTTATGGCCGTGAGTACCGTGACCGCCACTACCTTCAATGTGAGCTGCCACTGCATTTTTGTTCCAGCTGTTACGCAAGGTAACCTTACCCACATTATCGTGAATCAGAGCTAAGAAAGAAGGTTCTTTGCCGTCAGCCCCTCTTGTTACCAAATATCTGATCTCGGGATCATCATTTAAGTCTAAAATACGTTTTACACGGCTGGGATGGTCCATATCATAACCTGCACCATCACCCACCTGCCAGTCACCAAACCAGGGGTTTAAGTGACCGCAAAGGAAAATGGTATTGAGGCTCAGAGCCTCTATCATTTCCGGTGTGTAATAATCCTTGGGATCTACATTGAGTTTAGCACCTTCTACAATAGGACGAAACAGGTTCAGTAGTGCTTCAATACCATATTCAATGGAAACCTCAACAGAAGCACCGTTATCTTTAATAACGTCCCCTACCTTATAGGCATAACGATATTTTGCTACTTCAATAAAGCCACCCTGCACACCACCGGGCTCATTTTCATTCTTGATAACAGGATTGCCGTTTTCATCTGTCACCAGGGGATCGTGAGCATCACGGAATTCGGGGAAGTACATGGTCAAGGCACTGAGACCACGAGTGGAATAAGTACCCCAGTTATGGCCTTCGTCCTGGTCGCACCACTGGGTTACCATAAACTTCGTACAGTTATACATATGCTTTAAGAAGGTGGAAAAAATATCCGGCGTCATATGCTCACTGTTAATGAGCTTATGCATCATAGGCGGCACTTCATAGCCAAGCTGGCCGATGTAGAAGGTGCCGTCAATGGGGCCGCCTGTCATACCGCCGGCTTCGTCTCTTGCCACCATCTGTTCAAAGGTACCGTTTGCTTTAATCATACCCATTAACAGACGAATGGAATGCCATGCAAAGGTTTCATCACCGGTTGAACCATAGGCATCTGTCGTCTTGTTAAAATAACGGCTCAGAATCAGCATATAGTTGTTTGAATCGTAACCTTCTTTATTCTTATTGAATATGGGAGAATCATAACCATCCCAGAAGGTGTAGTCGCTGGTAAAGCCTGCATACTCCGAATAAGTCAACGTAGACTCAGCAAGTCTTGAAGCACCACGGATAAAGGGCATTACATACACGCTCTTGGTGGTAGAGGGAATGCGGATACCGGCAGGACATTCGCTTTCCATCATTTTACCGTGGAGGTAAAGTCTTGCTTCTGTGATTTTATTTTGGGGTGTTAACCCGTCAAAATCAAACTCCAAAAAGGAAACCTTGGTATAGGCATCCTTTCGGTTTGTGGGTACATCAATAGAAGAAACGGATTCTTCTACCAGCATAGTTTCTTTTGCACCCTGCACAACCTTTGGCTCCATACCATAAACATAGGTATCCGCTGTAGCATAATAGTTTTTGTAAGAACCGTCTACCAACGCACGGATATAAGGCACAAATTCAGATTCACGGGTATCAACTTCAACTAAATAACCGTCTTTTTTAGAAGCAACCAACTGGAATTTTGAAATTTTACCTTCTTCTGATGCTGCCACTGACTTAACATCCGAAAGCACGTTGGTAGATTGCCAGGAATCAGTTTCATCAAACAGAATGCGGGCAGAAATGCTGTTTTTATAGGCCGGCATAAAGTTATCAAAATAAGATTCGGCCTGCACCCGTTCCTGATCTGACAAATTCTTTCTGGAAGGATTGGAAATATTGAAGCTTGCATATCTGCCTCTGAAGTAGGTTAGCAGTTCTGCTTTTGCTGTAGCATAGTCACCTTTTTTTGCTGCTTCTTCAATAGCTGCCATAGCCGGATATAATTCATAATGCAATTCTGACTCTGTTGTCCATTCCGAACCATTCCAAACGCCAAAGAAATCTTCATCGGCAATCAGCTGGGGGTCGGAAAAATCCAAAGCACCGTACTGTGCGATGGACTCTTTGTAAAAGGCTTCTCTGTCCCATTCCACTGCCATAGCGGGAGTGAAGACAAAAAGTGAGGAGCTAAGAGCCAATACTAAGGTTAAGAGTACGGATAGAAATCTTTTTTTCATAACATACCCTCCTTATCGAATAAGAACGATGGCGCGAACCGCAGAGTCACCGGTACGCTGCAGAACGTAAACACGTTCCTGACCAGGGATAATATCTGTAGCAGCGGCAGATTCCACGGTGCCCTTTGCCGCATTGTAAATATATACCGGTGGCTTGTTACGTTGGGGTACATTGATACTGTAAGTCGCGCCGTTTACGGTCATGGTCATAACCGTTACACGAACATTGTTTGCTGTGTCAATTTCATCCCGAACCATCTGGGTTACTGTACCTAAGGTTTCGGTATAGTTATCATCGTAGTTGGAAACTCTCAGGTCGTTTGTAAGGCCAACAAAGGAACGGAGAATCATTACGTTCTCTAATAGTCCGTTGTTGTTGGTGCGGTAGGTGACCAGGTCACCTGCCTTAATATTGGCAAGTTCTGCATTATCAGGAGTAATATCCATAGGATCTAAGGTCAGCTTAGAGGAACCGTTTAAGATGTTTACAACGGTTTTACTTTCGCCCAGTTCTTCGTCATACTGATTCATAACAGAAGAAATGAAACTTGCCTTAGAGGTGGTTAATTCCATACCACGAACCTGAGAAGCATTCATATCTGCATAAATCACTAAAAGACGTGCAGATTTCTTATTTTCGTTGTAGTCATAGCCGGAAACCAGATAACCGGTTTCGTTATTTTCTACGTCAATCTTTAAGGTTACCATACAGTCATCATCAGCAGCCTGAGGATTCACCACGCCGGCTGTTGAGCTGTTGGGAATACAGAGAACCTGAGTATCAGAAGTGATACCAAAGCCTTCAACCAATGTAGTACCGCCAAAGAGCATTTCATATACGTTATACTTGGAACGGTTAATGGTGCTGCCACCACAAACCATCAGATTATCAAAAGCTGTAATCTGACCGGCTTCATTTGTCGCATAGCTGATAGCTTTGCCCTGAAGACCTGCCAGCTTTGTTCCTAAGGCATCTCCTGTGTAGGCTCTGCCGTCAATGCGCACGCTTTCTGCCAGGTTAAACACCACAACACCTGCATTCTGAGAAATCAGGAAGGGAATCTGTGATGTGTCGTTCACGTCTTCTTCATTTACATCAACACCGAAATCCACGGGACCTGCCAGGAGCATTCTGGCTTCATAGCCGGAAAGGCTGCCCTTGCGGTTCACACCCATAACAAAGGCGTAGTTGGAAATGTGTTTACTGTCGGCAAATACTGCTTCGCCGAAAGCGTTGATATACATAACATACTGCTGACCAACGCGAACATTCAGACTTTGAGAAGCATCTACGGGGTAGATTTCATTCTCTACCATCAAGCCTTCTTCAGAGATCATCTGCAGAACGCCGGTTACAGCCTTGTCAGAAACCAGCACCTTATAACGGGTACCGCTCTGGTCGGCATAAATGCTGATAGTACGTTCTTCGGTAAAGCTTTCTATGGGATTACCTTCAGCATCTGTCACCCGCATCATCACATAGTCGCTGTCTGTATCCACAAACAGTGAGTTGCTGCCGTTATAGAAGCAGTTGGTGCGCAGAGTGAAGAGCTGACCGTCAAAGCTTTTGGCAACGGTACTCACATATTCTTCAATCATAACCACTTCCAACCGTTTATCGGTATCGTGGTCAAAGAAGGAGATGCTGCCGTTTTCGAAATCATACAAATCATCAGAGGGATAACGAACACGGGTGCCGTTATACAGAATCTTGGTATCATCTGTAAGATAAACAGTCTTTTCCCGATCGCTTTCATCTAAATATGTCAGATTATTGCCACTCTTGGATAAGAATTTATCTGCCGAAAGCGTAATGACATTATCTGTTTTGGTAGGACGGATGTACAGAAGCACATAACCGTCTCCGTCTTCCTTTTCTGCCGCAAAGAACTCCACCTGATGACCTAACAGTTCATAAGCATTGGTGTTACCAATTTCATAAATCACGGAATCGATAACCACTTCATTTTCACGCAGGTTAGAAACAGCAGATGCGGTATAAGAAAAGGCATTGGCCGTGACCGTACCTGTCATTTTATATACATTTTCGCTGCTACCGGTCATTAATTGACTGCGCAGGGTGTCGCCGGTTTTTTCCAGCTTCACTTCGGGGCTGCCAACAGCCTGCACCAAGAGTTTAACATCCAGTGCATTATAGATCAGCTGATATAAATCCTTCCGGGCAAAGGGTTTAGACGCTGTTACATCATTTAAAAATCCGTTTTTCGCTGCAACGGTGGTATAACCAACGCTCCAGCCGCCGTTTGCCTTGGCAATTTCTTCATAGCCGGTGCAAACCACCAAAACCTTAACCGCCTGTTCAAAAGAAACCATTTCATTGGGAGCAAAACGGCGTTCTTCTACACCGTTGATGATGCCGATTTGCGAAAGCAAAGATACTGCTTTCGCATAAGGCGCATTGGGCGCCACATCAGCAAACTGTGCGGTGGGAGCCATCTGGTCTGCTAATTTCTGCAGACCCAAAACAGCCACGACCATTTCTGCAAATTCACCGCGGGTAACGGTTTCTTCTGTGCGGTCCGGCGATACAATGGAAAGACCGACCAAATCAAAAGTCACTTTATCCTGAGTGGCAGCAAATACTGTCCCTGTGCCGGAAAGCACCATTATGCATGCTAATAAAAGTCCTAATATTCTTTTCATTACTGTACCACCTCCGTCATCAGGTTCGCTTTCGCTTCAATAGCTCTATAAATCACAACCATAGCCTCATCGCGAAGCAGATTGTTGCCGGGCATAAACTCACCGGTTTCATAGCCTTTTAAGAGGCCCAAACCTGCAGCTATGTCAATACTTTCTTTTGCCCAGGATGCAATTGTTGCATCATCTGTAAAGTTGCTGCCGGATTCTGCCGACAATTCTGTTGTCATTCTTCTTAAAATATTAACAATCACAACAGCCATTTCCTGTCGGCTGATGGGGTCATCACCACGGAAATGTACACCATCACCAACCATAAGGCCTTCTTTCAAGGCCACTTCAGCATAGCCTGCATACCACCGGTCGGCACTTACATCAGCAAAGCCGCCTGTGTATGCTGCCGGCTCGTAGCCAAAGGCGGTGAGAATCATTTTTAATACTTCTGCACGGGTTACAGTCCCCTTTAAGTTCAGGCTTTCACCGTTACCGGAAACAATGCCCTTATCAATAAGAGACTGAATCTCTTTTGCACCCCAATGACCTTCTAATTCTTTCTTATATACATCAAAGATGCTTGTCTGCGGTACATTCTGGAAGCCGGGTACATAGCCTGCACCGCCGCCGGATACGCTGACGGAGCCGCCACCGCCTCCACCGAAGCCACCGCCATAGCCGGGAACAATGACGTTGTCACGGATATCTTCCGAATCTGCCCACAAGGGTTCTTTATATTCTTTTGATGCATTTTCCAGACCACAGCTTGCTTTAACCGTAATGGTAACAGTAACCTCCTGCGTGGTTTTGCCAATCGCGATTGTCCAGTTGTCTCCACTATCTGTTGCTGTCAACAGACTGTTATTGGATTCAATGGTAATAGCACTGCCAAAAGGACCAACCTTCGAGAATGTCAGACCATTTGTAATGTGCTCAACATTCTTTGTTACCTCTGCCAGGTCAAAGGCTACTCGTTCTGCATCTGAGGGATCAAGATATGCACAAAAATCCTTCAAACCACTGCCGGCACCACTCACGCTGGTTGCTCTTACGCGAATGTAACGCGCATACTGAACACCCACATCTATCATAGCACCGTCTGTTACCACACCGCCGGTATAAATATCAGTATAATTCATACCGTCTGTGCTGATGCTGATAACAAAACCGTTGATGGTGCCTTCGGCATCAGATTCATGCAGAGCAATTTTATTGAAATATGTATTTCTCAGCATTGTTGCTGTTACTGTCCAACCGGTAGTTGCTTCAGAGATAAACTGTGTGGACAGGTCGTCATCCGTTGCATTGGCTGCAGAATAATCATCGCGAACAATACCGATAGAGGTTGCACCGGCATCCTTTAAAACATTCTCTTTGCCGGTAATCATCGTATTAAAGGTTTTTGTAAAGCTTCCGCCGGCACTTGTTGCCTCAACCATAATTCTTGCGTGTGCGGATGTAGAAAGATCTACTACACCTGTAGACGCATCAATATAACCATCTGGACAACTATAGGTAAAGGCAATATCCATAAGGGAGTTGATTAAATCCAAATCGCCGGCCAGGCTGGCACTGCCATAGCTACTGATTTTTGCAAAATCAAACTGCTGTTCAATTTCACCGATAAAGTCAGCGCTTACGGCAGTCTGGGTAATTTTGCTGATGGAAAGCACCTCTGTGCCTGCTGTCTGCAAAGCGATGGTATCTAATGCTCCACTTGCAAGTAATTCTTCATTATATAATACAATCAGGAATTCGCTACCGTTTTTAAGCAATAAATTGAAGGAATCGTTCATCAATTCAACCTGCATATCCTTGGTATAGGGAAATTCATGAGTTCCTTTGCCGGATGTTACCAGCAATTTATTGTTTGCTACAGCAATCTCAAGCAACACGCGATTACCATACTTTAAGGAAACGGCACCGCCGGTGGTGCTGTCGCCAAAGGTAAGACCAATGGTTGAATTACCGTGGAAGGTGAAGGTATCATCAAAAGAAACCGGATAGGTTGCCGTTGCAGTGCCGGACAATACCGCGCCTCCACTACCAACGGTAACTGTTCCTGTGGTTTCAGTAAAGTTCTCTTCCAAAGAACCGGTAAAGAACTCAGTAATCAGCCCTACTCTGGGACGTGCATCCACGCCACGAATCCAGAATTTTCGTTCTACAACACGGCTGGCTGTGCTATCCGCCGGATCGGTTACTTTGGCAACCAAAGTAATTTCAATATCCTCCTGCTGCTGTGTTACAGCTCCGGTTGTAATGTTTACATAGGGAGAATCACAGCTCCATACAACATTTACATTACCTGCACTCTGGGTATTCACTGTTGCAGGCAGAGTCATCTGATTGGTTACCACAATCGACTCACAAACATTGTCAAACACTTCAGTCAGTGCACGACCATAAGCAGAAAGTTCAGCGTTTGTCATTTCATACATACCTGCCGTAAACTGCAAGTCGCTTGTACCGTCAGTAATGACAATTTTCCAGAATTCTCCTGCCGGAGCATCGGGAATGTCAATCTGCACACTGCCGGTAAAGCTACCATTGATAGTCGCTGCTTTTGTCCAGCCGATATTTGCTTTAACACCGTCTGCCGTCCACAGGGTTGCATCATTGGTATACCAGATTTCAGCTTCCTTAACGGTACCGGAAGCCACATTAATATTGACTCGGCTGATGTTATGCTGTGCACTGTCAAAGCGAACTGCATAATACGTGTTGCCTTCAGCATCAGGAACAATTTTTGCACTACCCGGCCATCCGCGCCATGCACTTGTTGAGCCTGGTGTCAAGCTTTTGCCGCTAGTTGTGTTGGAAGCACGATAGGACTGAGGGAAAATACTGATGGACTGTCCGTCATTTTCTGATGTGCTGGTAGAAATCAGGTTTAAACCATTGGTATTGCGAACATCTGCTTCTGCAATATAAGCACCGGTGCCTATGCTGGTAAATTCCTTAATTACAAAGCGAAGCTGCTTTGTTGTTACCGTTTCATCCAAAACGGCTGAATACCAATAGCTATTATTACTGCCGGTACCTGTATCACCAATTTCAGCATCTGTCGGGTTGAAATCACCGGTTTTTACCGTCTTCCAGGATGAGGTTGCCTCATCATAAGCCTGCACTTCGTAACGGTCAACAGCTCTTGCCGGCCAAATCCACAAATCCAGACGTTTAACTGTCTGATCTGTTTCAGCCGTCCATTCAATACCGGAATCCGGCTGTGAAAAGCTTACAAAACGGTCTTTATTCTTATGAGGGCGTGCTGACGGCCAACCACCGGAAATGGGTTTTTGTACTACATACCATTCATAATAGGTAAATCTAAAATCATCATTTAAAACATTGCCTGCACCGGATACACCTGCACCAAAAGTATTCGGTGCTCCCGTAAAGGCAATATCTGCACCCGGTGCAACGGTGGGAGCAGGTGTTGCTGTAGGAGCAGGTGTTGCCGTAGCCTCGGGATCCGGCGTTGCCGTCGGTGGCGGTGTTGCTGTGCCTGCCAGAGTGTAATATTTCGTCATGGTAAAGGTTTCGGTATCATCACTGGGGTTCTTCACCTGTGCGCTGATGGCTACTTCTGCATCCTGAGCCGGACGGGCTACATTACCGGTAGCTACATTTACGGCTTCGGAGCTTGATTTCCAGGTGACAGCCAGATTGCCGGCATCGGTTAAAACCGTTGCTGGGAAGTTCATATTACCGGTTACCTTATCACCGGTATAGGCTGCACCGAAGATGGTGCTGAACGCCTTACCAAACTCAGAAAGTTCACTATTTTCCATCTCATAGAGTGCTGCAGGAGATAATTTGACTGTACCTTCAGATTCTAATACATTAATGCGCCAATATTCTGCCGCTATAGCCTCCGGCATATCCACCTGAACAGAACCGGTGAATTCACCTTTTACATTGGCAACTTTCTTCCAATGTAAATCATTGGCACAATCTGCCCATGCATCCTCGTTATTGGAGCACCAGATTTCAAATTCTTTTACGGTGCCACTGGCAACCTTCAGCACAGCACGGTTAATCTTATGCTGAGATTTTTCAAAACGAACAGCATAAAACAGGTTGCCGTCACCATTTTCCTCAATCGTATAAACGGGAGAACCGTCTTTATGGGATGCCCATCCACGCCAGGGTGCTTCAGAATTAGGCGAAACGGTGGTACTGCCTGTGGATTGAGATACTTTGTAGGTCTGCGGGAAAATGGAGTAACCTAAGCCGTCATTTTCAGCCGCTGTCATGCCGATTAAATTGAAGTTGTTGCTGGTGCGTGCATCAGCCTCTGCAATATAAGCACCGGTGGTACTGTCAGTAAAGGATTTAATCACAAACCGCAGTTTATCGGTGGTTGCCGGCTCGTCCAGTACGACAGAATACCAGTTTACATTATCATTATCCACAACATTGCCCGAAATAGCCCCTCGGTCTGCATTGTTGGGGTTTAAATCTCCTTCATAAACGGATTCCCAATGTCCGTCTTTATATGCCTGCACTTCGTAGGTATCAATAGCATACGCCGGCCATACCCATAAGTCCAGACGTTTTACGGTTGCTTCTTCTCCTGACCATTCCACACCGGAATTAGCCTGAGAATAGTGCACAAACCGATCTGTAACTTTGCTGGGACGCACATTATTCCAGCTTTCGCCACTGTCAATCTTTAACTGGCGCCATTCCTTGTAGGTTAAGCGGAAATCATCATATAAAAGATTGTCAGCCGTTTTGGTTACACCTTCGCCAAACGCCTTGGCACCGCCTTCAAAGGCTACGATAGAAGCCGTCGGCGTTGCCGTGGGAGCAGCTGTTGCTGTGGGAGCAGCCGTTGCTGTCGGAGTAGCAGTTGCTGTCGGAGTAGCTGTTGCCGTCGGGCTCGGGCTCGGTGTTGGAGTCGGACTTGGTGTCGGGCTCGGTGTAGGAGCCGGTGTCGGTGTTGCTGTACCTGCCAGCACAAACTGCTGGGGAATGGTCCATGTTGTTGAATCACCGGGATAGGTAGCCGTTGCAGAAAGAGTCACCACAGTATCTTCTGCAGGCTGGCTAACTGCACCTGTTGCTACATTCACCAAAGCAGAATCGCAAGACCAGGTAACAGCCAGTTCACCCTTGCTCTGGGTGGTAACTGTTGCCGGCAGATTCAAACTTGCCGTAACTTTCTCTTCGTTGGTTACCACATCAAAGATTTCAGCAAAAGCCTTACCGAAATCGGAAAGTTCATCTGCTGTTACTTCTTTAATGGTAGCAGGACGAGTCAGACGGATGTCTGTGCCGCCTGTGAATTCTACTGCTTTTAACAGCCAATATTCAGCCTTCGGTGCGTTAAACACATCAATGGTTGCTATGGTTTCAAAGTTACCGCTTGCGGTGGCAACCTTCTGCCAGCCGGTGGTGCTGTTGGGGTCTGCCCATGCATCAGCACTGTCCGTGCACCAAACTTCGAACTTCTGCACGCTGCCGCTTGAAATATTCACACTAAAGCTTTTAAAGCTGTGGTGAGATTTTTCGAACTGGGCTGCATACCACAGATTTCCGTTTGCATCCGGCGCAATGGAATAATAGGACGAACCGGCTGTATTGCATGGCCAGTCGCGAAAATCCGCATTAGCACCAACAGTTGCTGTGGTCAAATTGCCGCTGGAATATCTGGCGGAGCCTTTACCTGCTTTAATATAAGCAGAATACGCAGAGCCGTCATTATTTTCAGCATCATTACCAACCACATTGAAATTGTTGGTGTCACGAACATCAGCTTCTGCCACATAGGCGCCAACAGTACTGTCCGTAAAGGATTTTATCACAAATCGAAGCTTGTCGGTTGAAATTGCTTCATCTAATACAACTGAATACCATAAGGTATTGTTGCTGGTATTGGAATTACCTGTACCCATAGGGCCTAAGGCTGCATTGTTGGGATTCCAGTTGCCCTCGGCAACTTTTTCCCAGGCACTGCCGTTATATTTCTGCACTTCATATTCTTTAATGGCATAAGCCGGCCATACCCACAAATCCAGACGCTTAACCGACTGGGCAGAAGCATAGGTCCACTCAATGCCGGTATCTATAGCATCAAACTGGATAAACTTATCTGTCTGACTGCCGGGACGGGCATCATCATAACCATAGCTTGAATCAGCTGCATGCTCTGTAGCATATAAATTACGCCATTCGGGATAGGTTAAACGAAAATCGTCGTTTAACAGAGCATTATCGCCGGCCACAAAGCCGACCACCGGTGCTGCAAAGCCCTGCATCGGCACAGCCAGAATAATTATAATGACTGCCAACATAATACTTAAATATTTTTTCATAATCAGCCTCCCATTCTTTGGGCAAAATCTTTCGTCTCAAAAGGCAGATGCCACTTGTGTATATACATAAGAAGCATCTGCCTCAGGTGTGAACAGAACCTTTCTGTTCTTTTGTTTACATTATCTTTGTTCTTTTTGTAGGGGATGGCGTCCTCGACATCCCGATTAACGGACCGTCCGGGAGGCCGGTCCCTACATTGTTTCATCAACGATAATCGGTTTCATTTTTGCCGTAGGGAACGGATTCATCCGTTCCGTTTCAGAAGGGATAAACCCCTTCCCTACTGTTTCACTGCCGGAACAATTGTCATAGGTTTCAATTCATTATCCCAGATAAAGGCTTTTACCTTTAAGGTACCGGTTGCGCTGGCAGGAATTTTATAAAGAGCATAGTTTTTATATCCGTCTAAAGCAACAGACTCTGCTTTTGCAACGTCAAGCAGTGTATCGCCATCATATAATGCAAAGTAAACATCGGCAGCGTCATCTGTTTTTGCTGCTAAGCCTGCATCATAATTATCCAGGTTCAAGGTCAGCACTTCGCCGGCTGCAACTGTACCATTCCAGGTTTTGTTCAGCTCATATTCAGCCAGTTCATAGAAATAAGCAGGTGCATAGAGTCTTGCACCGGAAGTAGATTCGGTAATGCGAATCATCCAGTAACATGCCGACGGGGCACCAGGAATATCCACACGAGCTTTGTTACTTGCTGAATACTCACCCTTAACGGTTGCCAGCTTCTGCCAGGTATTTGCTTCTTGAGAACCGGCTAAATTGCCATTCTCAAAGTCACTTTTTGTATTGGAATACCAAATTTCAAACTCGGTAACGGTACCGCTGTCCACTTCAAAACCGATTCGGTTAATTTTATGGGGTGAAGTATCACCAAAGGAAACGGTATACCACATATTGCCGGTTGTGGTACGTCTCATAATATAACTGTTAGAACCCCAACCACGGAATGAGTCGTTACCAGCAAGCTTGGTTGTACCGGTGGAAGTAGTACCGATTGAGTCATATGCATACATAGAATAAGCTTTGCCGAGATTGTCTTCTGCTAAAGGAGAAGTCAGATTGGTATCATTGGTTTCCTCAACATTTGCTTCTGCCAAATAAGTTACAGGAGCAATATCGTCAGTTCTTGCCGTCAAGCCGGTAATCACAAACCGAAGCTTGGAGGTGGAAACCTCTTCTTCCAATACAATAGAGTACCAATTGGTTGAGTTACCTGTATCATTGGCCATTTCGCCCGGTGCACCATCCATAAGGTTGAAATCAGCAGTCTGAGACTTCCAGGAAGAAGTTGCCTCATCATACCACTCTACCTTACAGGTATCTATAGAACGAAGAGGATATACCCATAAATCCAAACGTTTTACTGTTTTCGGTGCATCATAGTTCCAATAAACACCTGAGTTGGCTTCTGTAAATTTAATGAAGTCAGCCGTGTTACTAAAGGGACGGCTCTTTGTATAATTAGTTGCAGCCGCCAACGTACGCCATTCCGGCCAGTTTAAGTGATAGTCGTCCTCCAGTTCCGGCAGAGCCGCACCGTCTGCATAATGAACAGCCTCTACCACAGTGCCTTCACGTCTGTCACCGGTAGTAACAGCACCAATTGCACCTGCTTTACCCGGTGCCGGTGTAGCAGAAACTACGGGAACCGGTGTGGGTGTGGGTTCGGGAGTAGGCGTCGGTGTAGGAGTAGATGTCGGGGTTGCAGTCGGTTCTGCTGTGGGTTCTGCTGGTGGTACATAGCCTGCCAGTTCATCCTCACGCATACTATACATACCGGCAGTTCTTACGATACGCCCATATGAAGTCGCGCCATCTTCAATCACATATACTAATTTCCAGAATCGTGCCTCAGGTGCATTAAGGAAATCTGAGGTTTGCGAAGAGGTCGTGAGACTTGTGCGCTCGCCCACCAGTGTCCAGCCTTCGTGGTATTCGCCACCTTCTGTGGCTAAAGCAGTGTAGGATGCTTCAGAATCGCTGCACCATAACTGCACAGCTTTCACACCACTCTTACTACTGTGAATATAGCTTTTTATCCGATTGATGCGTTGTTTGTTCTCACCAAAATCCACTGCATAAAACGGGTCGCGGTTATTGTAAGTTGTTGTTTCGTTTTCTGTCACCTCAATAGTTTGCACCATCCATTTGTAAGCATTGCTGCCGCCATAAGTCATCATTTTTCCAAATGCGGGAGTAACAGATGCAAATCCCCAGCTTCCCATGCGATTGGTGACTTCATTCGTTTGAATTTCTGAATTGATATATCCTGCAGTCGAACGATTAACATATAAGGAGGGTTCTACCTTATTTGTTGCTACAGTAGTGGTATCAATAGTGCTACGAGGATTCATGTCTGCAAGGTCAATCGCATTGGTGCTTCTGGGCACAGCTTCTGTGATATAAACCTCATTGTGATTTTCTACCAAATCGGTTACCACAAAGCGGACACCGGTTGTGCTGTATTCCTGTGGCAGAATAATAGCATAGAAAGTTGAATTGGTAGCAGAAGGTTCTGCAGTGGGTTCAAAATCCTTTAATGAATCGGTCATAGCCGGTTCTGCACCCCAGTTGCCGGATGCATCCTTAACATAAATTTCATAGCCGTTAATCACATTAGCAGGCCATGCCCAGATATGTAAACGGGCAACAGTCTGTGCTTCTGTCCAGTTAATATCAAAGCCGTTTCCTTCTGCCAGCTTAATCATTTTTTTGGTGCTCTCAGCCGGCGCCATTTTTGTTGTATCCACGCCTTCAGCCACTTCTTCGTTAGTGCCTAAAGTAGCTGCCCAGGCAGTTTCACCATAGGTAAAGTAATAGCCGTCAGTCAGCTGGTTGCCAAGGGTACTCCCTGCTGCATAAGGAATTGCATCACCTTCTGTGCCATATTCCGTTGTACCGCTTGTAACGCCATTACCATAGGCAGTGAAGACAGGCATTTCAGTGAAATCAGATGCAGTGGTGCTGGTTGCAGCATAAGGATAGGTATAACCCAACAGATTGGTCGTGGCAGTTACTTCTGCCGCCATAACACTCGGCACCATGCTAACCATCATTAATGTCACTAGGATTAAAGATAATAACTTTTTCATTGTTAAAAATCGTTCCTTCCTATTTAATTATAAAGGCAGGCGTAGCTATGTGCCCTTTGGACACATAGCCGCCACTATTTTTTTAAAGGAATTTAGTTTTTGCTTGCATCGTATGCATTCTGCAGAATTTCAAGATATCTGGAAAGACCTAATTTTTCCAAGTTGGCAACATAGGTATCCCAGTCGTTATCTAAAGACAGGTCGCCGATTACGAAGCTTGCAAAGGATACCTCCACATCATTCAGAGCTGTTTTAATGTCGTTGTATTCTGCAATATCTTCGGAGGGGATGACCAGGTCACCTAAATAAATTTCGGTCTTATATTTGTCATGTGCTGCATACGCATTGTACCATTCGTGGTGGGGGTCTAAGATATCATTGTAGTTACAGGTGTTGAAGCTGTCTTCAAAAGAAGAATAATAAACACCAAAGTTCTGCCAGCTGCGGTTATGTGTCATACCGGCATCATCTTTTGCCGCACTTTCCACCTTATCAATAGCCCACTTAGCCTGCTGGCCGTTGTAGCTCAGCTCGCCTTCTCTTGCTGGACGCTTTTCAGCACCGCCACTAACAGTTGCCTGGCTTTTGCTCTTACCTTCTGCAGAATAGAACCAGTCTACCCATTTGATGGCAATGTCAGGATTCTGACAATCTGTCGTTACCATAAAGTTACCTTTATAAGTGTTAGGAGCCTTTGCTGCTGCGCGAACACCTTCAGGACCTTCCAGAGGCGGAATGGCAACATATTCATAATAACGCTGGCTGTTACCGTTGGAGATGGTAAACATGCCGGGGAACATACCGGGGCCGGCACCTAAGATAACCGGGTCGTTTTCACCAATGGACATAATCTGTGCTCTGTCTAAAATGAAGGTATCAGAATACAGCAGGCCTTCTTTATACAGCTTATTCAGATAACGGAGACCTTCGCGGTATTCAGGCTGAACAGCTACAAACTGTACCTTGTCTTTATCATCTACATACACACGAGTAGATAAGGTAGGAATAAAGGCAGACATAATGAAAGGTTCAATACCATGATTATCTTTAACGCCTCTGGCCGCCAGAGGAATTTCATCGGCGATACCGTTGCCGTTGGGGTCTTTTTCTTTAAATGCCTTCAGCATCTGGTAGAAATCTTCGGTGGTTTCAGGCATTGCAATGCCCAGTTTTTCCAGCCAGGGTTTGTAAACCCACATTTTTTCCTTATATTCATAACGGTAGCTTTCCGTTACTTTCGGCAGACCGTAAATAGCGCCATCCATTGTCAGGTCATTGGGAATAGCCGGTGCTTCTTCAAACATTTCCTTAATATAATAACCATGCTCGTCGATGTAAGGCTTAATATCCATTAAAATGCCCTGTTCTGCATAGTCAAGCATAGAAGCTTTGGAAAGGCCAATTTCCATAACCATATCGTTATACTCACCGCTGGCCAGCATCAGGTTAAAGGCCTGGGTGGTATCACCTGTTGCCACATTCCATTCAATATGTACATTGGTCTTTTCTTCATAGAATTTGGTAAAATCATTAGTTGCAAAATCTTCAATGTAGGGGTTTTTAACAGCAAACATTGATAAGGTGACAGGCTCTTCCACAATGGGGAATTCATTCACATCGGAAAGAGGCATATCTGACTTGATAACAGCCTTGTTGCCGCCACCGCCGCAGCCGGCAATTAACACAACACACAGTAAAGAAGCAATAATTGCTGTCAGTTTTGTTCCTTTTTTCATATTTTTTCATCCTTTCTTTTAATAAAGAAATTAAATTATTTTTATATATGTGATTAACCCTTAACAGAGCCAACCATAACACCCTTTGTAAAGTGCTTTTGAATTAAGAAATACAGGATCACCATGGGGATACTTGCCACAACAACCAGCGAATATTTTAAAATTTCGCTCATCTGTTGGGCATTGGTTTCACCGGCTGTTGCATCGACTGAAACTTCCTGCATCTTACTCAGCAGAAGGATTTCACGGAGCACTGTCTGCAAGGGCTGCAGGCTCTGCTTCTGCAGATAAATGTAGGCTGCGGTAAACACATTCCAGTGCGCAACTGCATAGTAAAGGGTTACAACCGCCAGAGTAGGCATAGATATGGGCAGTGCAATTTTTAACAGATAAGTAAAGTCGTCGCAACCGTCCAGCCTTGCCGATTCAAACAGCGATTCGGAAATACTGTTCTGGAAATATGTACGGACAATAATCATATTCCAAACATTCATTGCTGTAGGGATTAACAGCGCCCAGCGGGTGTTGTACATTCCTAAGTCTCTCACCAACAGGTAAGTGGGCATCAGACCACCGTGGAACCACATGGTGAAGGCAAACATTAAGGAAATGAACTTGCGGGGTGCAAAGTCAGTACGGGATAAGGGGTAAGCCGCCAAAACCGTAATGACCATATTAATGACAGTACCTACAACTGTGTAGAATACTGAGTTACCAACACCAACCCAGATCTGCTTGTGGTGGATAACTGCCTGATAGCCTGCCAGGGTGGGCTGAATGGGATAGAGCCAGACCTTACCGGCTAAGAGTGCCGTGGGTTCAGAAAACGATGAGCTGATAACAATCAGCAAAGGATAGCCAACCAGAAAGAAGATGATAAACAACACAATGAAGTTTAAAACATCAAATACCTTATCGGCGAAGCAGCCTTTGATTTTGTTCTTTTTATTCACGATACTTTTCATTGCTGCTCCTCCTTACCACAATCCGCTGCCGGACAGCTTATTCGATATTTTATTGGATGTAACAATCATAGCGAAGTTTACCACCGAAAGCATCAGACCAATGGCTGTTGCATAGGAGTAGTCCGGACGAGCACCACCCAAACCGGTTTTATACTCATAGGTACTCAAAACCTCTGACACACGCAGGTTGACTGAATTCTGCATTAAGAACGTTTTATCAAAGCCAACCGTTACGATGGTACCAAGCTTCATAATAACCATGATCACGATGGTGGGACGGATAGAGGTCAGGTCAATGTGCCAGATACGGCGGAACTTGTTGGCACCGTCGATAATGGCTGCCTCATGAATCTGGGGGTCAACACCGGACAGAGCCGCAATGTATAAAATTGAGCCCCAGCCTGTACCCTGCCATACACCGGACCATACATACAGGGAACGGAAGTATTCCGCATTACCCAAAAAGTTAACTTTTGAACCGGTTAAAATCTGCATCATATTGTTCACAACACCAATACGGTTATCCAGAATCATGTTCATGGTACTGATAACAATAACCGTTGATAAAAAGTGCGGCAGATACACAACCATCTGTACGGTTTTACCAAAAGCCTTACTCCGGCAATAATCCAGACACAATGCCAGGATAATGGGGAACGGAATGTTCAGCACCAATGAATAGGTACTGATAGCCAGTGTGTTTTTGATGTATGTCCAGCACTGGGGATTCTTAAAGAATCGGATAAAGTGGTCTAAACCCACCCATTGGCTACCCCAAATACCGCCCTTGGGTGTATACTTTTTAAAAGCAATCTGTGCACCCAGCATGGGGTAATATTTAAATATCAGTATGTAAATAAACGGAATCGCTATCATAACATATAACTGCCAGTTCCGTTTCATCTCTGCTAATATTTTATGGGGTTTCTTTTTTGTTGCTGTATTAGCAGATACAACATTTGTTTGTTTTATCTTCATAAATGCAAAACCTCCCTTGCCATAAGTATAACATCGGATGACAAGGGAGGACAATATTCATTTCTATAGATAAAGATACAATTTTTTAGTTTTTTCCATAATCAGAAGGATTGACGCCTTTCAGTTTCTTAAAGCTCCTGCGGAAGGTCAGATTATTGCTGAACCCAACCTTTTCTGCAATGTCATTGATGGTATGTTTTCCATTCAATAGCAATTCGCAAGCTTTTGCTATGCGCACATTCTCTAAATAAGATGCAAGACCGCAATCCACATTCTTTTTAAATAAGGTAGAAAGATAACTGGGGTTCAGATGATACTGTGCCGCTAGCGAATTTAAAGAAAGGGCCGGATCGTGATAATTCTCTCCTATATAATTCTGAATATCCCGACAAATTTTATCTCCTCTTGTCCGGGGCCTTTGTTCAGAATTGGAACAAAGCATATAAAAGAAATTAATCGTATATTCAAAGAAATGATGCACTGAAGCGCCCATTTGTTCAAATTCTATTTCTTCAGACTGCAGGCTGGATATTTTTTTAATGCTGGCTTTTAGTTCACCTAACAGTTCATTAATATTCTCTACCGATAATTGACGGTTGACAAAGTTTTCTTCGCGAATTTTTGCCAGCACATCGCGGGCTGTAGAAAAATTTGCCTCTAAAACACTTTCAAACAAGGCATTTTCCAGTTCAATAGGATAATACCAATCGTCTGTCTGCTTAGGCATCTCTGAATACAGCCATTGATTGTATCCGCTGATCAGCTGATTGTAAGCCACAACTTCCAGTGCCTGCGCATAAGCTGTTTTGATGTCTTTTATCTCGTGAGCAGTTTTGCCCACACCAAACAAAACCGGAATCTGGTATTTCAAGAAAATTTCACATTCCAGACGGGAGATACAAAGCTTTGCATAAGAATAAAACTGCTCCGGACCATAATCAAAAGCAAACAGTAATACCGTCGTATTCTTATCAGCAAAATAAATTTGCGCATCCGGAATCAGCGTCTGAATTTCCTGCTGTAGAAAGTTCTTGAAGTTCTCTCCAAAGTGATCGGATTGCCTCTTGTTTTCATGACGAATCGCCAAAACGCCGTAATTGTCCCCATTGAATACAATTTTACATTTCAATAGTTCATTTTCAATTTCTTTTGCATTTCCAAATGCACCGGTAAGCAGCATATTTAACGCCGTTTGAATGCCGCTTTGTGAAAGTTCTTTATTTTCCTGCTTGGTTTGTGAAATGTGAGGATAGAGATGTTTAAATTCATCTCCTTTAAAGTCAATAGCTCCCACACCTATCCCCAAAAGGTCTACCAATTCCAGATAAGAACGGCTTTTGCGCAAAGAAGCAAAAAAGCAAAGGATAAATCCACCTAAGATAGACAGAAAATTAAAGCACAAGGAAAATACCCGATAAAACTTTGTATCACCCAGCACATATTTTTCCGGTAGCAGTAATACATACCTCCACCGATAACCAAAGGCGCTTTCTTTAAAAACACAATAGGTTTCACCGTTAATTCTCGTTTTGCTACCGGACACATTGTCAAATAAGGAAATGCCCTCCGTCTCTACACCCTCTTCCAACAAAAGTTCATTCTGACGGTCATAAATCTGTATCATACCGCCACTGTTTTCAACCAGATCCAGAACATTAGACAATAAGGTATTTTTATTCATATAAATTGTAACAGAGCCGGTTCGTTCTTCATTAAACGGAAGCTGCATAACGTAGGGCACCACCGGCGTCATACCTCCAGACAGAGAGTACATACCATCCGCACTGAAATCAATTGCTGTTTCTGAATCGGCCAGCATTGCCTCACCGTCAGTAGTCCCTTCTGCAAAACTGCTTTTATAAAAGTTGATACGCTTGGTGTAAAATGCAAAACAGCTGACAAGCTGATCCCGCACATCATTTTGCAACACAATATTCTCTATCAAGGGATTACCCGTATGGTAAGACTTGACAACTGTTTTGAACCGCTGTTGCTCAGCAAAGGTAAAAGCCACGTCTTCCCCTGCCTGAATAAAAGGAGAGAGCTCTGCATTTTGAGAAAGGCTAAAGGCAATACTTTCACTCTGCCACAGTTTTTGTTCCACCATAGAGACGTCACGGGAAATGGCATTTTCAATTACATTGATAGAGTTTTTCTCCAAACCGTGCAGAATGGTATACACAGAAACGGTTTGGAGGATAAAAATCAATAAAATAATCGGAATATAAGAATAAATAAAGCCCAAAAGTACATTTTTATGAACAAAATTTCTGCGCATGCTGCCAACTCCCTGAATCATAATAACCGATTAATCAGGTTTCTCATAAACCTTTATGTAAATTTCACTTTAATGTTTTAACAAAAAAACAAGAAACGATGCCTTATTTAGCATTATTTCTGAATTTATTGATGATCTCTATATTGTTCAATAGTAATTCTTTCTCCTCCGAAGAAAAGGTCGCTGTTAATTCTTCAACTTTTTTTACAAAATAGTCATGTCCGGATTTCGTACACAAATCACCAAACAACAGACAGTCCGTTGAGATTTCAAGAATATTTGCAATTTTCACAAGAGTTTCAAGAGAAGGAATACCTTTTGCCCTTTCTATCTGTCCTATAAAGGTGGTCGAAACATCCAATTTCTCTGCTAGTTGCTCCAACGTGTAACCTTTCTCTTTCCGGCGCTTTCTGATGTGTTTTCCCAATAATTCGTAGTTCAAAACATTAACACCTACCTTTATTTTAGTTTATCATTTCAAAAATAGCATTAACAGTATCTTGAATCTTTATTTATTAACTGATATCTTTATTTACGATGGTATAATTTTACAGTACAATGCCATAAAATAAAATTGAGTTCTATCAGCAAGAAGAAATGTCAAAAATGAAAAAATAAAGTAAAGGTCTTGACTTTTTAAACCATTTAGTATATAATATGAATGTTCTTCGGTTAAATCGAAGCATTTTTGTGCCGGTGTGATGGAATTGGCAGACGTAGTGGACTCAAAATCCACCGGTGGTGACACCGTGCCGGTTCGAGTCCGGCCACCGGCACCACGTCGAAGCAAAGTTCGCTTTGCTTCGATTTTTTTATGCAAAAAAATCATTCGCCCGCTTCCTTGCTTCTCCTCTTTCACAAAAAGTCACGCTCGGCTTACCTGTTCGCTTGCAAACGCGCTCACAACGGTTCGCTGTCGCTACCAACTTTTTGTGAGTTTTGTTGTAACACATTATGAATTCTCGCACCAGTTTGGAGCAAAGTTCGCTTTGCTTCGATTTTTTTTATGCAAAAAAATCATTTGCCAGCTGACTTACTTCGATTCTTTTGCACAAAATAAATATCCCCACGTATAACGGGGGTATTTCATTTTCGGGCATAGCCCTACCCTTTACTGGCTACGCACAAGTGCGCTTTTTATTGGCCTGCCAGCCATGCAATTATTACTAGTTACCCATAAATAGGTTATGTAGGTGTTCTTTCTATGTAAAGGGGTCCAGGGGCAGCGCCCCTGTGTCGTTTTAAGGGGTGCGGGGGAGGCATGGAGTAAGGCATTCTATGAAATAGAATGCGCTTAATCCAGCCGTTCTTTTGTTGGGTGGTTATAACCGCAAAAGAACTTCATTGTTATGAACGCGTAAAGGGGATGACCGCTCATCCCCT
>JAFQAZ010000015.1 GCA_017416855.1 Clostridia bacterium | reverse complement strand
GCTATTCTTCAAGACACAAACATTTAACATTTATAAAAACAAAAAAAGGGGCAGACTTTACGAAATTAATCGTAAAATCTGCCCTTGATATCTGTTGAATTTAGTTCAAGTCCTCCCCGAAAGCCGTTTTTGGCTTAGGATATCTATTGAGTTTCACTTGAAAAAATGGGATAAAAAAATCCAGTAACCGTTGTGGTTACTGGATTTCTTGCGCCGATATCTAAATCGGTTCGCATTGTTGGGTGCAGGGGGCGGATTTGAACCACCGACCTCCGGGTTATCCCTAAAGGGCCGGTCGCCGTCGTGTGTCGTTTTGTTCGCAAGGCATAGCCTTTCTCCAAAACTCGCACTTTGGGCGACATCGCTTACAAAAACAATTCACCGGATTGTTTTTGTTTCGCTGACCCAACGAGCCACGCTCGCCGGTCTCATAACCCAGGCATAAAAAAACGGCAAACCAAACGGTCTGCCGTGAGTTGGGTGCAGGGGGCGGATTTGAACCACCGACCTCCGGGTTATGAGCCCGACGAGCTACCAAGCTGCTCTACCCTGCGATGTAGTGCTTAATTATAATACCACAATATGGTTGGGTTGTCAAGTCTTTTTCTATATTTTATGCAAAAAAATGAAAAATATGCAGGTGCTGTGAAAAAACAGCACCTGCTTTTGTGTTATAACAATTCTTTTCGTAATGTCTCGCCGCTTTTAGCTGAAAGGTAAGCGGGAGGAATATCCAGAACGGTTTTGCAACCTTTGGCACCTTCATGATTCAGGCGGTAAGCTGCTCTTGCATAGGCTGCTAAAACAGAGGCGGTGAATTCCGGGTTGGAATCAAGCTTTAAGCTATATTCAATAATATGATTATGCTCTAAGTTCGCACCTGTTCTGCCACTACGGATAACGAAACCGCCATGGGGGATACCACTGTGGTCACGATTCAACTCTTCCTGCGTGATGAAGGTAACAGTTGTGTCGTAATCAGCAAAATAGTTAGGCATATTTTTAATTTCAGCTTCTATTCTTGCTTTGTCTGCACCTTCTTCTGCAACAACAAAGCATTCACGGGTGTGTTTTTCACGAGTGGTAAGTTCTGGATTTTTGCCGGAGCGAACCGCTTCCAAGGCACTTTCCACAGGAACGGTATACTGTTTGGCATCCTGCACACCTTCAATGCGTCTGATAGCGTCAGAGTGCCCCTGGCTAACGCCCTTGCCCCAGAAGGTATAGTCAGCACCGTCGGATAAAACTGCACCGGCATAAAGGCGATTTAAAGAGAACAGGCCGGGATCCCAACCGACGGAAATGATGGCAACCTTACCGGCTTCTTCAGCTGCTGCATTGACGGCCGCAAAATGCTCGGGGATTTTTGCGTGAGTATCAAAACTGTCAATTACATTGAACAGTTTTGCAAGAGCAGGGGTTTGCACAGGTAAATCTGTTGCGCTGCCGCCACAAAGAATCATAACATCAATTTCATTGGTCATTTCCAATGCCTTATCTATATGAAAAACAGGGGCTCCGGTAACGGTTTTAACAGCGTCCGGACTGCGACGCGAAAAAACACCAACTAACTCCATATCTTTGTTCTGATGGACGGCACATTCAACGCCGCGACCTAAGTTACCGTAACCGTAAATACCGATTTTAATGCTCAATGATAACACTCCTTAACGTAAAATCACTCAAATATTATATACCTTTTTACCAAAAAAATCAAGTTTTTTTCGCATAAAAGAGTTTTAATTCAAAATAGTTATTTTGTGAAAGAAAAGGAAGAATTTTGTTGACTTTTAGGTTGTGCTATGCTATACTTTTTGTATTAGTTATACTAACATTTTTTGGGGAGTGATTAGCTATTACTGCTTTAGAAGATAAAATCTTACAAGAAGGTAAAGTGTTACCAGGTGACATTTTAAAGGTTGATTGCTTCCTGAATCATTTGCTCGATGTGTCTTTTCTTATGGAAATGGGTAAGGAAATTGCAAGATTGTATCAGTCTGAATCTGTCAACAAAATTCTGACCATAGAATCTTCCGGCATTCCTATTGCATTCGCGGCCGCTCAGCATATGAATGTTCCTGTTGTTTTCGCTAAAAAGAATAAATCCGGCAACATTTCAGATGATGTTTATTCGTCCAGAATTTCTTCTTTTACCCGTAAAAATGTGTACGATGCTGTTGTGAGTAAAGATTTTCTCGGCAAAAATGATAGGGTGCTGATTATTGATGATTTTCTTGCAAAAGGCAATGCGTTAAACGGTTTGATTGATATTATCAATCAGGCAGGAGCAACGCTTTGCGGGTGTGCAATTGCCATTGAAAAAGGTTTTCAGGGTGGAGGAGATGTGTTGAGAGAACATGGCATTCGAGTTGATTCTCTGGCAATTATTGATTCAATGACTGAAAATTCTTTAACATTTCGCAAATAAATTTGATTGTAAATTTAATTTACATAAAATTTTGCCAAAAGGCAGGAGGTATTACAATGAAAAAAATTCTTTCTTTGCTGATGGTTGCCGTTATGCTTGTTGCATCTGTTGCAATGCTTTCAGCGTGTGGTGAAAAAGCCAATGACAAGGGTGCTGTTAATGCAGACTTTAAAATTGGCTTCATTTTCTTGCACGATGAAAACTCAACTTACGACAAGAACTTCTTAGATGCAGCAAAAGAAGCAACCAAAGAACTGGGCTTAACTGATGAACAGGTTATCTACAAGGTTAATGTACCTGAAGGTAACGAATGCTACGAAGCAGCAGCTGACCTGGCTGACCAGGGTTGCGATATTGTATTCGCAAACAGCTTTGGTCATGAGCCTTACATTTTAAAGGCTGCAAAAGAATTCCCTGAAGTTGAATTCTGTCATGCAACCGGTACAACCGCTCATACCGAAAACGTTGCTAACTTCCACAATGCATTTGCTTCCATTTACGAAGGCAGATACCTGGCTGGTATTGCAGCTGGTATGAAGCTGAACGAAATGATTGAAAGCGGCAAAATCACCGCTGAGCAGGCTAAGATGGGTTATGTTGGTGCATTTACCTATGCTGAAGTTATTTCCGGTTACACTTCTTTCTACCTGGGTGCAAAATCTGTTTGCCCGTCTGTAACAATGGAAGTACAGTTTACCGGCAGCTGGTATGATGAAGCTTTAGAAAAAGAAGCTGCAACCAAACTGCTGAGCAACAACTGTGTATTAATCAGCCAGCATGCCGACTCCATGGGTGCTCCTACTGCTTGTGAAAACGCTGGCGTTCCCAACGTTTCTTACAATGGTAGCACAAAGAGTGCTTGTCCCAACACCTTTATCGTTTCTTCCAGAATCGACTGGGCTCCTTACTTCAAATACATCATCAATGCTAACCTGAAGGGTGAAGCAATTGTTGCTGACTGGTGCGAAGGCTTTGAAGCTGGTTCCGTTAAACTGACCGAAGTTAACGAACAGGCTGCTGCTGCAGGCACACAGGCTGCTTTAGATGAAGCTAAAGCTAAGCTGATCTCCGGCGAAATCAAGGTATTTGATACCGCTAACTTCACCGTTGAAGGCAAGACATTAGATTCTTACAAAGCCGACGTTGATACTGACGAAGCATACACACCTGACACCGAAGTTATTGCTGACGGTTACTTCCATGAATCCGAATTCCGTTCTGCTCCTTACTTCGATCTGCAGATTGATGGTATTACACTGTTAAACAATATGTTCTAATTAGTTGTGATATAGGGCGGGGAATTTCTCCGCCCTTTATTCAATTTTAACTTTTGTTCTTTCATAAGCAAAGGGTGTGTTTATGAAAGAATTAAAGAATTTTCATACGATGGAGATAATTATGGAACAGAAGATAGCTCTTGAATTAAAAAATATAACTAAAACCTTCGGTAGCGTTGTTGCCAATAAAAATGTATCGTTACAGGTCAGAAAAGGCGAAATCCTTTCTATACTCGGTGAAAATGGAAGCGGTAAAACAACGCTTATGAATATGGTTTCCGGAATCTATTTTCCTGATGCCGGACAGATGTTCATTGATGGAGAAGAGGTTGTTATTGCTTCTCCGAAAGACGCATTTAAATATAAAATCGGTATGATACATCAACACTTTAAGCTGGTTGATGTGTTTACTGCAGCTGAAAATATTGTGCTTGGTCTCGAAGATGAAAAGGGCTTTGATATGCCCAAATACATTGAAAAAATTAGAGAAATTACTGCACAGTATGGTTTTGAACTTGATCCTGATAAAAAGATTTATGAAATGTCTGTTTCTGAAAAACAGACGGTTGAAATCATTAAAGTTCTTTTCCGTGGTGCTGATATTTTAATTCTGGATGAGCCTACAGCGGTTTTAACACCCCAGGAAACCGTTAAACTGTTTGCTGTTTTAAAGAATATGAGAGAAAGCGGCAAGGCCATCATCATTATCACACATAAACTTCATGAAGTTTTATCCCTTTCTGACTATGTAACGGTTCTGCGAAAAGGTGAATATGCCGGCACAGTTAAAACTTCAGAAACCAACGAAGCCGAATTGACGGAAATGATGGTTGGCAAAAAGGTTTTTTTGAATATTGAACGTAGTGAGCCTGAAAATTGTACCGATCGTTTGGTGGTTGATAACATAAGCTGTGTAAACCGTGAAGGGATTAAACTGCTAGACAGTGTTACATTTACAGCGCGCTCCGGTGAAATCCTCGGTATTGCCGGTATTGCCGGTAGCGGCCAGCGTGAGCTTTTGGAAGCAATTGCCGGCTTGCAGCATATTGACGAAGGTAAGATTATCTATATAGATCCGAAAACCAATCAGGAAGAAAACTTACGTGACAAATCGCCTATGGAAATTCGTCAGATGGGTGTTCGTCTTGCTTTTGTACCGGAAGACAGATTAGGTATGGGCTTGGTCGGCAATATGGATATTGTTGATAATATGATGCTTCGCAGCTATAAAAAGGGTAAGTCTGTGTTTCTGCAAAGAAAAGCACCGAAATCCTTAGCTGAAGATATTATTGAACGCTTAGAAGTGGTTACGCCATCTTCCAGTACGCCGGTCAGACGACTTTCTGGCGGTAATGTACAGAAGGTTCTTGTTGGTAGAGAAATTGCATCATCTCCTACGGTTTTGATGGCGGCATATCCTGTGAGAGGTCTTGATATCAATTCTTCCTATACCATTTATAATTTGCTCAACGAACAAAAGAAAAAAGGAGTAGCCGTTATTTTCGTTGGTGAAGATCTGGATGTTTTAATTGAACTGTGTGATAAAATTATGGTCATTGGCGGCGGTAAAATTGCCGGTACAGTTGATGGCAGAAATACTACAAAAGAAGAAATCGGTCTTTTGATGACGAAAACTTCTTATGAGGATAATGTAAAAAAAGGGGGTAGTGATAACGATGAAAAAAGTGAATAATTCTTTGCATACATCTCATTTCAGTTCTCCTTTTCATATTGTAAAACGAGACGATATTGTTTGGTGGAAAGCCTGGATGTTTCGTGTTATCTCTGTTATTCTTGCCTTGATTGTTTGCGGCGTTATCACAATTTCTTTAACTGGCATCAATCCTGTGAAAATGTACCTTACAATGATTGAAGGCGCTGTGGGTACGACACGCTTGGTATGGAATCTGTTCCAGAATACGGCAATTCTTTTGTGTGTTTCTCTGGCTGTAACACCGGCCTTTAAAATGCGCTTCTGGAACATTGGTGCTGAAGGTCAGGTTCTGATTGGCGGTCTGGCGACTGCTACCTGTATGATTTTTTTAGGTGGCACAATGCCTACACCGTTGCTGATACTGGTGATGCTTGTTCTAAGCATTCTGGCCGGTGCTGTATGGGGCCTGGTCCCGGCGTACTTTAAAACCCGGTTTAATTCCAATGAAACATTATTTACCCTTATGATGAACTATATTGCCATTCAGATTGTGGCATATTTTACTTTGGAATGGTCTGTGCCAAAGGGCTCTGGAACACCGAGAACTCTGGAAATGGGTCAGTTGCCGGCCTTGTTTGGACAAAAGTATTTAATCAACATTATCATTGTTGTTATTATTACTGTCATTATGTATATCTATTTAAAATACAGCAAACAGGGCTATGAAATTTCTGTTGTTGGCGAAAGTGAAAATACAGCGAAGTACATTGGCATCAGTGTTAAAAAAGTTATGTTGAGAACGATGGCTATTTCCGGTGCTATCTGTGGTATTGCAGGATTTTTGCTTGTGGCAGGTACCGATCATTCATTAAAAAGTGATACGGCCGGCGGTCGCGGATTTACGGCTATTATGGTTTCCTGGTTGGGAAAATTCAACCCATTATTTATGATATTAACATCGTTTTTGATTGTCTTTTTACAAAAAGGTGCCTCTAAAATTTCTGAAGTTTACCGTTTGAATCCGTCTTTTTCGGATATTATAACGGGCATTATCATTTTCTTTATTATTGGTTCTGAGTTCTTTATCAATTATAAACTGAAATCCAACAAAAAGGAAACGGAGGCGGAGAGATGTTAATCACAATTTTACAACGTGCAGTGATGCAGGGAACGCCTTTACTTTTTGGCTCAACCGGTGAGATTTTAACCGAAAAGTCCGGTCACCTGAATCTTGGTATTCCGGGCATTATGTATGTTGGCGCAATCAGCGGTGTAGCTGGTTCTTTTCTCTATGAACAGAGCGTTGCATCGCCTGAGTTAATGAATCCTTTTTTAGCGGTGCTGATTCCGCTTCTTTGTTGCTTAATCGGTGCAGGACTTATGGGACTCATTTATTGCTTTTTAACCGTTACTCTGCGTGCTAATCAGAATGTAACCGGTTTGGCGTTGACAACGTTTGGTATTGGTATTGGTAACTTTTTCGGCGGGTCGCTGATTAAGCTTGTTGATTCAGATGTTCCGTCTATTGCACTTTCCACCACCAGTAAAATTTTCAAGACGGAGTTACCCTTTGCAGATCAATTAGGATGGTTTGGCGATATTTTTCTGTCTTACGGATTTTTAGTATATGTTGCGATTATAGTTGCTATTATTTCAACATATATTTTAAATAGGACACGAGTAGGCCTCCACTTGAGATCTGTAGGCGAAAGCCCCGAAACAGCCGATGCGGCCGGTATCAATGTTACCAAGTATAAATATCTTTCCACTTGTATCGGTAGTGCAATTGCAGGACTTGGTGGTTTGTATTATGTTATGGACTATGCAAACGGTGTTTGGTCCAACAATGGTTTTGGTGATAGAGGATGGCTTTCCATTGCCCTGGTTATTTTCTCTATGTGGAGACCAAGCATCAGCATTTTAGGCTCTATTCTGTTCGGATTTTTATATGTTATACCAACCTATATTCCCGACATTTCAGTTAGCGCCAAGAAACTGTTTGAAATGCTGCCTTATGTTGTGACCATTTTAGTATTGGTTATCACAAGCATAAGAAATAAAAAGGAAAACCAACCGCCTGCGGCTCTTGGTTTGCCATATTTCAGAGAAGAACGTTAAAGGGGGATTCGGATATAATGAAAACAAGCTATACTATTGATATTGCCGGATTAAAAAGAGATTTACCCTTGTGTCCGCTGAATGAAAAATTATTCATTGGTGCCTTTATTATGTTTGGAGATGTTGAGTTAACGAAACATTGCGCCAAAGAGCTGTTGGCTGTTGCACCTGAGTTTGATATTATGATTACAGCGGAATGTAAAGGTATTCCACTCTTATATGAAATGGCAAGACAAGCAGGGCACAACGATTATATTGTAGCTCGTAAAGGTCCTAAACTTTACATGAAGAATGTCGTTACAACAGAAGTGGATTCCATTACTACGGCGCATACTCAGACGCTTTGTATCGGTGACCGCGAAGCTGATGCTATGAGAGGCAAAAAGGTTCTGATTGTGGATGATGTCATCAGCACAGGGGAGTCTTTGCTGGCGATTGAAAAGCTTGTCAACACAGTTGGTGGTAACATTGTTGGCCGCGTAACGGTACTGGCTGAAGGAGATGCCATTGGCAGAAAGGATATTACATATCTCGCACCTCTGCCGCTGTTTGATGCTGAAGGAAACCCAATTGAATAAACAAAAAATGTGAAAGAGGCTGTAGCAAAACGATTGGTTTTGCTACAGCCTCTTTTAAATTTAGTCGCAGCAGCAGTTGTTGTGAACCTGGCAACCGCAACCCTGATTCTGACTCAGGTATTCTTCAACCAGACAAACAACCTTTTCGGCAGCAGCTTCAGCAGCACAAGCAGCTTCACGTGCAGTTGCAGCAGCACATTCAGCGGTTTTGGCAGCCTGAGAAGCTTTTGCGGCAGCTTTCTTTGCTTCGCACACCAAACGTTCTATGGTGCGGGTGTCGAGTGTAGAATGACAGCAATTGTACATATAATTGTACCTCCATAAATTTATTTGAGGAAGTGTCCTCAATTACAATATATGTACAAGTAGCCAAATGGTGAAAAAAAGTCGAAAAAAGTTATCTGTTTCTGAATTTTCCAGGTGATGAGCCTTTAATTTGTTTAAAAGTTTTGATAAAGTAGCTCAGATCATTAAATCCACAGGAAAAGGCAATGTCGGTGACATTTTTATCTGTATAAGTCAGTTTTCGACAGGCTTTTTCAATGCGATACTCATTCAGATATTCAATGGGTGTTTTGCCGGTCATATTTTTAAAATAACTGCCAAAATACTTAGGAGACATCTCAGCAGTTTGAGCCATGTTTTCCAATGTGATGGGTCGGTCATAATTTTCGCGGATAAATGAAAGTATTTTTTTTAATCTTGCAATATTTTTATCATCCGTAAGCTTTGCATTTCCTGATGAAAGACCATAAGCATGAGAGTCGATGATGGTGCCGAAAAAGTTATAAAAAGCGGCAATGGCGCGGAATTTATAACCGGAGGATTGTTTCTTTAAAGCATCAAAAACAGCATTTCCGGCTTCGTTCAGCTCTTTGTTGGTGGGGAGGATATGCTCCGTTACAATGTAATCTCGGTTTAACAGGCTTTCAACAAAAAAACGGCAACTATGGGTATCCATATATAAAAAATTGATGTGGAACACAATGCATTCGTATAAACAATCCCTCGGGGTGGCACGATGTACCGTTTCGGAGTTAACAAACACAACGTCACCTTTTTGGGCAACAAAGTGATTGTTGTTTAAGGTGACAGAAAGCTCACCTTCCAAAACGCGCATCAGTTCAATTTCAGAATGCCAGTGGGCTGCCATATGATAGCGAGAATGGTCTTTGTCTAAAAGATACAATGAAACGGGGAAATCAGTTGTACCGCGTTGCTCCAGTTCGTTATAAACCATAGTTAACCTCAATTCTGTATATTGTTATACTTTTTACCATTATAACACAAGTAATCAAGGGAAGGCAAGTATATAATTATATTATAGATGAAAAATAACGCTTGCATTCTGCAAGCGAAGGAAGGTGTTTTTATGGCAAAAAGTAGATTAATTGGTGATTATCCTGTAATTGGTATTCGTCCCACAATTGATGGCAGACGTGGCCCTTTAAAGGTGAGAGAATCTCTGGAAGAACAGACAATGAATATGGCAAAATCTGCCGCAGAGCTGATTTCTTCTAACTTAAAGTATTCAAACGGTGAAGCTGTTAAGGTTGTCATTGCAGATACGACTATCGGTCGTGTTGCAGAAGCTGCAGCTTGCGCGGCGAAATTCAAGAAGGAAAATGTTGATATTACTTTAACTGTTACTCCCTGCTGGTGCTATGGTTCTGAAACAATGGATATGGACCCTATGACAATCAAAGGCGTTTGGGGCTTTAACGGAACAGAAAGACCGGGTGCTGTATACCTTGCATCTGTTTTGGCTTCTCATGCGCAGAAAGGTTTACCGGCTTTCGGTATTTATGGCCACGATGTTTGCGAAGCTGATGATACATCTATCCCGGCTGATGTACAGGAAAAAATCCTGCGCTTTGCAAAGGCTGCGGTAGCTGTGGCAACTATGCGCGGTAAATCCTACTTACAGATCGGTTCCATTTGTATGGGTATTGGCGGTTCCATCATCAGCACCGAGCTTTTTGAAGAATATTTAGGTATGCGTGTTGAATCAGTTGATGAAGTGGAAATTATCCGCCGTATGACAGAGGGCATTTATGACGAAGCAGAATTCCAGAAAGCTTTGGCCTGGACAAAGGCAAACTGTCCTGAAGGCTTTGATAAAAATCCGGCAGAACTGCAGAAATCCCCTGAAAAGAAAGCAGAGGAGTGGGAGTTTGTTGTTAAGATGATGTGTATCATCAAAGACCTTATGAACGGTAACGACAACCTGCCTGCTGGCTGCGAAGAAGAAAAGGTTGGTCATAATGCCATTGCGGCAGGCTTCCAGGGTCAGAGACAGTGGACAGACTTCTATCCTAACTGTGACTTTCCTGAAGCAATGCTCAACACCTCTTTTGACTGGAACGGTGCCAGAGAGCCTTATATTTTAGCAACTGAGAATGATACCTTGAATGGTGTTTGTATGCTGTTTGGTAAATTACTCACCAACACAGCACAGATTTTTGCTGATGTAAGAACCTATTGGAGTCCTGAGGCTGTTAAAAAAGCTGCAGGCTATGAATTAGAAGGTAAGGCGAAAGAAGCCGGTGGTTTTATTCACTTAATCAATTCCGGTGCGGCCTGTATTGATGCCTGTGGTGAAGTAAAGGATGCTGCTGGCAACGGCATTATTAAGCCCTTCTGGGAAATGACAGAGGCCGACCAGCAAGCTTGTCTGAAAGCTACTACCTGGAACGCAGCCGACTTAGGCTATTTCCGTGGTGGCGGTTATTCTTCCCGTTTCTTAACCAGAGCTGAAATGCCTGTAACCATGATGCGCCTCAATATGGTAAAAGGCTTAGGCCCTGTGATGCAGATTGCAGAAGGCTGGACTGTAGGTCTGCCGGATGAGGTTTCTGATGTTCTGTGGAAGAGAACAGACTACACCTGGCCCTGTACTTGGTTTGCTCCCCGTGTAACCGGTGAAGGTGCTTTCAAAACCGCTTATGAAGTCATGAATAACTGGGGTGCTAACCATGGTGCCATCAGCTACGGTCATATCGGTGCTGATGTCATTACCCTTTGCTCAATGCTGAGAATTCCGGTTAGCATGCACAATGTGCCGGAAGAAAAAATCTTCCGTCCTTCCAGCTGGAATGCGTTTGGTATGGATAAGGAAGGTCAGGACTACAGAGCTTGCGCGGCTTATGGTCCCATGTATAAAAATATCAGATAAGATAACAGTAAAAGGGCTGTGACGAAAGTCACAGCCCTTGTTTTATTTGTTTTTAAAATGCTTTACGCAGTTTGTACATTTCATCAAAGCACCATTAGCTTACATCCGTCATATCGAGATATAAATGTCCGCTTTCAGCAATGAAATCTTTTCTGCCCTGGAGGTTATCACCTAAGAGCAACTCAAACATATCAGCGGTTTTCTGCGCTTCTTCTGCGGTTACCTTAATCAGTCGGCGGGTTTCAGGGTTCATGGTGGTAAGTGACATCATTTCAGGGTCATTTTCACCCAAACCTTTTGAACGTTGAATGGTGTATTTTTTGCCTTCAATCTTGGCTAAAATCTCTTGTTTTTCGCGCTCGTTATAAGCAAAAAAGGTATCTTTGCCACAGGTGATTTCAAACAAAGGTGTTTCAGCAATATAAACCTTGCCGGCTTCAATTAAGGTGGGCATCAGCACATAAATCATAGTTAAGATCAAGGTTCTGATCTGAAAGCCGTCCACATCAGCATCGGTACAGATGATAACCTTGTTCCAGCGAAGAAGGTCTAAATCAAAGGTGTTTAAATCCTTGGATTTAGAATGGGCAATTTCAACGCCGCAACCCAACACCTTGACCAAATCGGTAATAATTTCGCTTTTGAAAATTTTATCGTAACCGGCTTTTAAGCAATTCAAGATTTTACCGCGAACTGGCATAATAGCCTGAAATTCTGCGTTACGACTGAGTTTACAGGAGCCTAAAGCGGAGTCACCTTCCACAATGTAAATTTCACGGATGGAGGTATCTTTGGTACGGCAATCCACGAATTTATTGATACGGTTAGTAATGTCAATAGTACCGGTGAGCTTCTTTTTAATGTTCACACGGGTGCGCTCAGCAGTTTCACGGCTACGCTTGTTAATTAATACCTGCTCAGCAATTTTTTCTGCCATTGCCTTGTTTTCAATGAAATAGACTTCCAACTGCTGGCGAAGCAGCTCTGTCATTGCTTCCTGAATAAATTTGTTTGTGATAGATTTTTTCGTCTGGTTTTCGTAGCTGGTAATGGTAGAGAAGGAGTTAGAAACTAAAATTAAACTGTCTGCCACATCCTGAAAACCAATTTTTGCCTCTGTTTTGTTGTATTTATTATTATTCTTCAAATATTGGTCAATTTCGTATACAAAAGCATTACGAACGGCTTTATCAGGTGCACCACCATGCTCCAAGAAGCTGGAGTTGTGATAATATTCCAGCATATTAATTTCGTTATTAAAGCAAAAAGCAAACTGCATTTTTACTTTATATTCCGGCTTGTCAGCACGGTCGCGACCACGACGCTCAGCATCAAAAGTGTAAATCGGCGTCAGTTCCTTGCCGTCAGAAATTTCCTGCAAATAATCGACAATGCCGTTTTCGTAGCAATATT
>JAFQAZ010000014.1 GCA_017416855.1 Clostridia bacterium | reverse complement strand
GTTTGTAACGGTCCAGTTTTTGAACACCGAGTTACCTTTGCCGTTTGACTTTAAAGTGATGTAGGTATTGTCAAACACAATACCGTCAATGGTGATATCCGTATAGTTAATGATATCGCCGGTCGCCGAGGCAATAATTGAGTTTTTAAGAACCGTAGCCTTATTGGGAGAACCCTTCAGGGTTACTTTGTGAAGTTCAGGAGGCAGCACAACCTTTCCCTGTTCAAAAGTACCTTCTGAAAGCTCAATGGTGTCGCCTTCTTTGGCTGCCATAAAGGCATCTGTCAGGCTTGTATATTCTATCTCACCAATTGCTGCAAGCACCTGCAAATCCTCCTCAGCAAAAGCATTAAAACTCATAGAACAAAAGGACATAACGACTACTAAAATAACTGCAACAAACCTATTAAATTTCATATTCTTCCTCTTTTCTTTGTTTTTTCTCACATTAATTGTATCATTCGCAAAAATTTGACACAAGTGTATTTTTGTTATATTGATGTGGATTTTAAAATCAGATGCTACTCATCCTGATTGGGCATATAATAAAAAAACAGCAAAACCGAAGTTTTACTGCTTTTAATTAAGGGATAAAATTATTTTAATGATGATGACAATGGCACCCTGTACCTTCGTTATGTTTTACCACGCACCGCCGTTCTTCGCAATGCTCCCCTTCTCTTTCTGTCTCAATGGTTACATGTACAATATTAAAATGCCTTAACGCTTCTCTTACCCTTGACTTTATATCTGCCAACTCTCCGTCAAATACGAGATGCATGGTGGCATAATGATGTTCGCCATCATAACTCCATATGTGAAGATGGTGAACATCTAACACGCCCTCCTGCTGGGCAAGATGTTCTTTAACATGGGCAACCGATACACCTTCCGGTACTTTTTCACAAAACAAATGAATCACTGACAGCAAATGCTTACCGGCGTGTTTCAGGATAAACAGCGCGACTCCGAAAGACATAAGGGGGTCTAAAATTGTAATATCTGTAAATCGCATTAAAACAGCGCCAACCAGCACAACAGCCCAACCCAGCACATCCTCCAGCATATGTAAATTAACTGCTTTCTGATTGACGGAATGCCCGCCGCTTGTTACAAAAGATGCCACAAGATTCACAATAACGCCTACAATCGCAAACAGAATCATACCGTTATAATGGATGGCAACAGGATGGAATATCCTTTCAATTGCGTGATACATAACCGTAATCGAACTAAACAATAAAATCAAGGTGGTGATTCCGCCTCCAACAACCGAGAACCGTCCATAACCATAGGTATACTGTTCATCCGATTCTTTTTTGCCCTTTCTTTCAAAAAAATAAGACGAGCCGATTGCAAGCGCATCCCCTGCATCATGAATAGCATCTGACAGAATGGCTATACTTCCCGTCAGCATACCGCCCACCAGTTCAAAAACCGAAAAGGATAAATTCAGTATAAACGCAATCAAAAGTTTTTTCTCTGTTTTCATAGTGCCTCCTATATTGACTTAATACAATTTTTAATGTACAATATATACGTTACCGTACACATTGTTCACTATTATCATATTCAATACAAAGAGAAATAACAAGAGATAATTATTCCGGCTTGTTCATTACTGAACAAAATTTTAAAATTGTATGGAGAATGCCAATGGATAGAAGACAACGAAAAACAAAAGAAGCTATTTTTAAAGCATTTATTGAACTGCTGTCTGAGAAAAATGTCAGTCAGATCACAGTTGGCGAAATTATCAAGCGCGCAGATATCGGCCGCGCAACATTTTACGCTCATTTTGAAACGAAAGATTTCCTGCTGAAAGCGTTGTGCGAAGAGCTTTTCTGCCATATTTTCGATGCCACCGGCCATGTTGAAAATAATCATAGACACATCTTTAACTGCAACGCCCCTGATTCCGTTTTCTTGCACCTTTTTCAGCATCTTGCCAACAATGATAATCAAATTTTAGAGCTTCTCGCCTGCGAGAATAACGATTTGTTTTTACGTTATTTCAAAACAGAATTGTCAAAGCTGCTGGAAGCAATGCCTGAGCTGTTTACACACAGCAAAACATCTGAACTGCCACACTCATTCTGGGTGAATCATCTCACCTCTACCTTTGTGGAAACTGTTCGCTGGTGGGTAGGTCATAAAAGAGAGCAATCTCCTGAGGAAATCACAAAATTCTTTTATGCAGCTATCGGCATAATTCAATAATAAAAAACAATCGGCAAACCGATGGTCTGCCGATTGTTTTTATCTAATATCTTCTACAACTGTTTCCGGAGCCGTTAAAAGCTCTTCTGGTTTTTCCAGTAACCGCTTCAGTTTCTTGAATGCTGTTGCATAATAATGTCCGTCGCAAATACGTTCATCACACATAAATGTAAAATCAATCAAGCGGCGTTTTTCTACCTCGCCATCCTTGTTTAAAACATATTCCGTGCGTTTGGTACCCATAGCTACAAACACCGGTAAATTGCCAAAATTATAAAGATGATGACAAACCGGAGGTATGCCCAAAGAACCTAAATTAGTAATGAACATAGAACCGTGGAAGGGGCTTAATTTTGTCAGCGCACGAGGCAACATGCCAAAATAATCAAAGAATTTAAGCATCCAGACAACAAACTTAAGCAACACGCGCGGCATATAAATCAACAGGCGTGCAAATGAATCCATACTGTTCTGGTCGCCTTCTTCTTTATTTTTAATAATCTCTTCCTGTAGCTGAGAATAGATAACATCTAAGGTATCGCTGGGTGAGGGACACAGCTTAATAACTGTTTCCGGTGCATTGAGCTTTAGCTCTTTTTTAATGGTCAGACAAATTTCGATATTCTTACGGGCATATACACGCTGACCTCTGATAAACCGATTAACCCCGGGATACTGAGACAGCATACGAACATAAGCCGCCATAAAAATATGCATCATGCCAATGCCTTTAAGCCCTTCCGCCTTTTTCTGGCGAAGAAGCTCTTCGCAACGGCCAATATCCACCGTTGCCTGAAAAATATTCGATGCTCCTGTTCGATTGGGCATAATAAAAGGAGACACCGCATCCATTGGAATCCCACCACGGATTCTTCTGCCTTCTTTTCTACTCATCATAATAACCCCACTTATTTTGATACATACATTGTACCACAAAATTCGACAAATTACAAGAAAAACTTAATTCCACATATTATGTCATAATGAAAACAGGGATAATTGTTCATACAATTATCCCTGCAAATTTATTCTTTTGTTTCCATCTGACCATGGCAAACATCCGCCATTCCGCATCCTGAGCAACCACAGGAACAGGAACCTTTGCCACTTTTTCGTTTCTTAATTTCAAAATAAATTATACTGACAAAAATCACAGCAATAATACACGCAACAATCATCGTTGGCCAGTTCATCTGACTCACTCCTTAACTGTTAATTCCGGTTTTGACATCAGTTGTTGCTTGAAATGGTTTTCTGAATATAAGATAAATCAACATACCCAAAACAGCTATTGCCACTACTGTTCCAGCGCCAAAAGCACCACTTGTAAACCATGAGCCAAGCTGGTATATGATTAAAGACACACCATACGCAAACAGGCACATATAGCCTATGGCTGCAAATGTCCATTTGCCGTTGTTCATTTCCCGTTTAATGGCACCCATCGCCGCAAAGCAAGGTGCACACAAAAGATTAAACACCATAAAAGAAAATCCACCCAGAGCGCTGCCGGAAAAGATTTCAACCATTGCCTGCTCAGCGTTGCCCGTTGCAGACAAAGCACCAAAGGCACCCACAACCTCTTCTTTCGCCACAAGGCCCAGCACCGTTGCAACAGCAGCCTGCCACTTACCAAAGCCAAGAGGCAGAAACAGGTATGCAATGAGTTGACCAATCGACTCAAGAACAGAAGTGCCACCATTTTCATCGGTAATATAATGCAATCCGCCGGTAAAGCTCAGATTATTCAGCACCCAAATGATAATGCTCGCTGCCACAATCACGGTACCTGCACGTTTAATAAAGCCCCAACCGCGATCCCAAGTAGTTCTTGCCACATTAGAAGCAACAGGTGCATGATAAGAAGGCAATTCCATAACAAACGGTGCCGGATCACCAGCAAAAGCCTTCATTTTTTTGAGAATAACGCCGGAAATTACTACGGCTGCCACGCCGATAAAGTAAGCGCCCGTGGCCACCCAGGCACTACCACCAAAAAGTGCACCTGCCACCAGACCCACGATAGGCATTTTGGCGCTGCAAGGAATGAATCCAGTAGTCATAATGGTAATTTTACGATCACGATCCTGTTCAATGGTTCGGCTGGCCATAATGCCCGGCACCCCGCAGCCGGATGCAACCAGCATAGGAATAAAGCTTTTACCGGAAAGTCCGAATCTTCTGAATAGCCTGTCCATGATAAATGCAATACGGGACATATACCCACAGTCTTCCAGTAGAGATAGCAATAAAAACAATATCATCATCTGAGGCACAAAACCGAGAACGGCACCAACGCCACCCACGATACCATCTGCCACCAAGGAGGTCAGCCAGGGCGCACAACCAATCATTTCAAGTCCAGCTGTAACTCCCGGAACAATCCATTCTCCAAACAGAGTATCATTCATAAACCCAACAGTCCAGTCACCGATCGTTCCAATTGAGATGGTATAAACCGCCCACATAGCCAGCACAAAAATAGGTAATGCCAGAATGCGGTTAGTCACAACTTTATCGATTTTCTCAGATACCGAACGCCTGGAAGCATCTTTTTTATAGTAGCATTTAGCTGTCACTTTAGTTATGTATTCATAACGTTCATTAATAATGATGCTCTCTGCATCATCATCCAATTCCTGTTCTACAGCCTTGATATCTTCCTCAATGTGCTCCATCTTTTCGTCACTTAAAGAAAGCTGTTTTAAAACCTTAGGATCTCTTTCGAAAATTTTCACTGCATACCAGCGTTGCTGAACATCCGGCATATCGTGAACTGCGGCCTCTTCAATATGTGCAATAGCATGCTCTACAGCACCTGAAAAACGATGTTCGCGAGCTTTATGTTTATCCTTCGCTGCCAGAATTACTATTTCCGCAGCTTCTTCAATGCCTTCATTCTTTAATGCAGAAATCTCCACAACAGGACATCCAATCAGCTTGCTCAGTTCCTGTAAATCAATTTTGTCGCCATTCTTGCGTACAATATCCATCATATTGATGGCCACAACAACCGGTATGCCCAGCTCTGTCAGCTGAGTTGTCAAATAAAGATTTCTTTCTAAGTTTGTTCCATCAATAATATTCAAAATAGCGTCAGGACACTCATTGATTAAATAATCCCGGGCAACTACCTCCTCCAAAGTATAAGGAGATAATGAATAAATACCGGGTAAATCTGTAAAGACAACTTCCTTGTCACCTTTTAAACTTCCTTCTTTTTTTTCTACCGTAACACCAGGCCAGTTACCAACATATTGGTTCGCACCTGTTAAACTGTTAAATAAAGTTGTTTTACCGGAGTTGGGATTACCGGCAAGAGCAATTTTGATCATTCTTTTGCCTCCATTTATCAGTTAGAAGAAACTAACTGTTTATCAAAAAACTATACACTACTCAACTATAATCCGTTGAGCATCCTCTTTTCGCAGCGACAGTTCATAACCACGCACGGTTAATTCCATAGGATCGCCTAACGGTGCCAGTTTGCGCAATGTAATCATTGTTCCTTTCGTGATACCCATATCCATAATACGGCGTTTCACAGCACCTTCGCCTTCTAGTTTAACAACCTTGACTGTCTGGCCGATTTTAGCATCTTTTAATGTAAACATGTAAGTTGTCACCTCCGTATCCATCAACAAGTTAGTCATAACTAACCAACACGGTTAGTTTACCATAACTAACCAGTCTTGTCAAGTCTTTTTGATAACTTTTTTTAAAAATTTCTTCGTTTGACATTCACTCTCAATTATGTTATAATTAAAATACTTCAAAATTGATATGAGGTATGTCATATGATTATTAAAGAATCGGCCGAGAATTATCTCGAAGCCATTTTTATGTTACATAAAGAAAAAGGCTATGTCCGCAGCATTGATGTCGCAAACGAATTAGGCGTTTCAAAGCCCAGCGTTTCAGTTGCTATGAAAAATTTTCGTGAAGATGAATACATTGTGATCGATGCAGAGGGCAACATTACCCTGACCGAAAAAGGCCTTTCCGTTGCTGAACGGGTGTATGAACGGCATCAGGTTATTGCCAAAGCTTTAATGGCAATAGGCGTAAACGAAACAACTGCTTATGAAGATAGTTGCAAAATAGAACACGATATCAGCCAGGAAACCTTCGAAAAATTAAAAGAATTTTTAGAAAAAAGATAATAAACAAGGCAGAACGAAATTCGTTCTGCCTTCTCTTTTATTCTTCTGTATAACTCACATAAGTAAAGCCAAGATTCTCAACCGTCTGTTTAATCTCGTCTTCTGTCAACGCCTGGGCGCAACGCAGAGTGGCTGCTTTTTCTTCCAGATTAACTTCAGCACTGCAACCTTCCAGCTCGTTGAATGCATTCTCAACTCTTGCTTTACAGTGCTCACAGCTCATACCGTCAATCCGTACAATATAGGTATATGCCTTTTCTGCTTGTTCTTTGCAAGAACTGCAGCAACAGTCACAAGGGCTATTTGTCTTCTTCTTTATACTAACAATGGCATACACTAAACCCAAAAGTACAAGTGCACCAATTAAAACATATAAAAAAGTATTCATTTCATTTTCCTCCCCATCAGACAATAAATTTTTAATTATGTAATTTAATTATACTCCAAAGTTTTTTCTCTGTCAAGCGCAAAACCACTTCTGTTCCCTTGACAAAACGAGAGGAAAATGTTATAATTTTGTATTAAAGTTATGATGTTTGATTTGTAAATTGAGGTGAAACTGTTGAATACAAAAAATAAGCAATCAACTTCCGTGAAAGAAAAACTGGAAAACTTTTGGTACTATTATAAAACCCCGGTTATTATTGTTGTAATCCTGATCGCAATTGCCGCTTTTTTAATTTCTGAACTGACCTCTTCGGTCTCATCTGATCTGAAGATTTCGTTAACCTCCCAAAATCCCTTGACCGAAGGCTCCATTAACTTTAACGAAGGTATGCCCGGTCTCATTAAAGACATCAATAATGACGGTGAAGCAAACATCACCATCCAGCGCACCTTCTTAGGGGAAGATATCACCTCCGATGAAAATCAGACTTATTATCAGACATTGATGGGGCAATTATCCGATAAAGGTGCTACTCTCTTCATTTTTGATAAAATTAATCTTGACCGCATGATAAAGAAAGATGCTTTCTGCCCTTTAAATGAATTGATTGACATTTCATCCTATGGTGATCGTGTGATTTATCGTAACGATGTGCCGGTTGCGCTCTCGCTTGCCGGCAGCAAAGTGTTATCTGATATGCAGTTTACTGAGGATGATTTATATGCTCTGGTTCTGTTTCGCCGTCCCGAGGATACAACCGATCCTAAACGCATTGCCGAATACGAAAATGCAGCTTTAGTGCTGGCGGAATTAGTGAAGCAGGCTGAAGCCAATTAAGTTTTCTTAAGTAGCATCGCCGGATTTTTTAGTATCGGAGGACTAACACAATGTCAATAGCACTTTCTGAAGAGCAAGACTTGTTTACACGTTATCAATCCAGTGGTGATACTTCTCTTTTGGCTGACATTATGGCAACTTACAGTTATATAACCGAAATCCTGTCGAAACGTTTTACCGGACGCGGAATTGAGTTTGATGATATTTATCAATCTGCTTCCATCGGTTTAATGAATGCCATTAAACGCTACGACCCCTCCCGAGGTGTTCGTTTTGCAACTTATGCCACCCCGACAATTCTAGGGGAAATCAAGCGTTTATTCCGCGACAAGGGAAATTGCATCCGTATTCCCCGTCGTTTATATGAAACCTTTGTAAAAGCCAGTAAAATCCGTAATGAGGAACTGATAAAGAACGGAAAAATGCCCAGTACCGAAGAACTGGCTCAAGCTATGGATATTCCTGTTAATCAAGTAACCCAGGCTCTCCATTGGGGAGATATTAAAGAAATTCATTCACTAGATTATTCCATTGACGATCACGATGCCATGTTATCTGACTGCATTGGTGCTGAAGATAATGAATATTTAATGATTGAAAACAAGGATTTTGTAGAAAGCGGTATCCGTTCCTTGCCTGAACGCGAGCAGGAGTTTATCCGGCTTCGTTTTTACGAAGAAATGACCCAAACCGAAATTGCGCAGATTTTGCACACCTCTCAGATGAACATTTCCCGTCTGGAAAAGAGAGTTCTTGCCCACCTGCGTAAATTATATGAGCAATCTGTTAACTGATTGTCTTACACCCCTGTTCTTATGTCCCCATAGCTCAGCTGGATAGAGCGACCGCCTCCTAAGCGGTAGGTCGGAGGTTCAAATCCTCTTGGGGACGCCAAAAACCGTCAAAAACAATTACGTTTTTGACGGTTTATTTGTATAACGAAAACCACCAGCAGTGCTGGTGGGATAAAAAAGCTTTAGCTATGCGTAGTAAAAAAATATCCTCCTTTGATATTATCGAGGCAGGTCTAGCCAACCGCCGAAATTAATCAAAGGAGGAATCAAGTAATGAAACTTGATACAGAAAGTTTATCACACACACGTTGGAATTGCAAGTATCACATAGTATTTGCACCCAAATATCGTCGTCGGTTGATATATTGAAAAATAATGAAAGACCCAGCACAAGTGCCTGAAAAGTCTCTTTTAAGCTGAAACAAAAGCTTGCCAACAGCATAATGGTGGTGCCAATAGTGTGCATTGGAGCTCTAATGTCCAATTTGATTGGAGTCTTATTTGCCTTCCCCGATTAAACGCTCAATATTTTTGTGATAAAACATTTCCAAGACATCCTGCGAAAGGCCTAAGGAATCAATAAATGGTGCCAACTGAATTTCAAAATTATCACGGGCATATACAAATCTATCCGGAAAGGTCATAATCAGTTTCTTGGTATATTCAGAGTCGCGTGAAAGTGCCGCCAAAGCAGAATAAGCAGAACAATCACAATAAAGGTTTGGGAATTTTTCCAGCAACCGTTCAATATGACCACCGGGGATTACAGGTCCTTGGGGATAGTCTACCGTTTTCCACAAATCGTCATTCGAAATGCAAGCCCAGAAACCAGGAGCATGACCCAGAAAATTAGTTTCAGGGCAAAGTTCTAACAGTCGTTCTAAGGTGTTAATATCACCGCCATACCAATAATGTCTCCAATAGGAGCCTTTAGGTGCAATCTGGGCTTCTGCCACATCAAAGTGCAAAATTGCCGGCACCCCCTGTTCACCGCAGTAACGAAACAGGTCAATACAGTCAGGATTATCATACATAGTTCTGAACTTAACCTCACCGCAAACCTTAACGCCGTAGGTATGGATAGCTGATTTCATTTTATGTACTGCCTGTGGCCGACGTGGATCCGGGCAATAGCCTAAAATGAAACGTTCAGGTGCTTTTTCATAAAAATCCAAGCAACGATTAAAAGGAATACAATGCTCCTCACTGGCAGCCAAAGGACTGGGATTTACACCAAGTTCATTCATATATATTTCTTCCCAAGGTTTTTCGTCAGTTAACAAAACGGTTTTATCAATGCCGTTTTCATCCATATTGGCAATAAATTTTTGAATTCCCATCCCGAGAAAGTCCGGATGATTATGTGCATCAATTTTAATCATTCTCTTATCTCCTGTTTGATATTATTTCAAGCCCGATTTAGTCTACAGAACCAAACCAACGGCCACCTTGAGTGTCTTGCACAGACACTTCACCTAAAAGCTGCTCATAGTTTTCTGCAACTTTCTTAAAGCACTGAGCATATTTTTCCAACCATTCTCTATAATTGCGTTTAAACATCGGCACCGAAAAACTGTTATCAATAATAGATTCGTCGCAGTTTTCAGCACCATGGTAGGAGGAAGTTTCCAAATATTCGATGGAAGAAGGCTTGCCTGCATTTCTGAAATCCAGTTCCGTGAACAGCTTATGGGTGTGCAGACAGTAGTTTGCACCGGCATAAACACCGGCCGTATTACTCATTTCCGCACGCACAGCTTCACAGAACTTCTTTATTGGAAGACCGCCAAAGGCTTCAGCATCATATACTCCCTTACAAGCATACCAACCAGCCATAGTAGATCCGCTGCCCTTTTCTGTACGGATGGCACGAATACCGGGAATTTCTTCTAATATATCCCAGAAATAATTCATTGCCTCATCAATTTCTGCACAGCGTTCATCATAATACTTAAGCTGCACACGACCAATGGCTGCAGAAACCTGATTTAATCTTGCCTTAACGCCACCCAGAGGCAAGCCATAAAATTTTTTGATGTCCTCATTTTCAGATAAAAACTTTTCATTATTACGTTCATAGTGGCCATAAGCAACTGCTCGTTCATACATATAAGTTTCATTCGTAACGAACATACCACCTTCACCAATCGCAAAGGATTTTTCACTCATTAAAGACATAGCTGCTACATGACCAAAGGTACCCAGTCTCTTACCCTTATAGTAGCCACCTTGTGCATGAGAAACATCTTCAATTACAATTAAGTTGTGTTTTTTTGCAATAGCCATAATTCTATCCATATCGCAGGGATATGCACAATAATGAACCACCATTAAAGCCTTTGTCTTTGGGGTAATGCAACGTTCAATATCATCCGGATCCATACTCAGATTTTCATCAACATTACAAAATACAGGGGTTGCACCAAAAATCAGAGACGGCGTAATGCTGGCCCAATAGGTTTTGGTGGTGCAAATGATTTCATCTCCTGCACCCAGACCGACGGCAAACATCGCAGCGGCAAGAGCCTGGGTTCCGTTGCAGAATACCAAAGCGTGTTTTGTGCCGATCCATTGTGCAAATTCCTTTTCAAATTGCATTGAAATATCTGTACCGGAAAAGTTTCCGGAACGAATAACCTCTAAAGCTGCTTCTTCATCCTCTTTTGTGATGATGGGCCACTTAAATAATTCCTTTGGAGGCTCTTTGTCAATGATAGGGGTTCCTCCAAGTAATGCTAGTTTTTCCTTTACCATTATAATTCCTCCTTCAAAGTAATGACTTGTTTCGTTTCTGATGATTCATAGATGGCACAAATAAGATGCACAGTATTTGCTGCATCTTTTGTTGTATACTGAAGCTTTTCTTTTCCAAGAAAGGCAGCCAGAATGTTTTTATAAATACGTTCATGTTCTTCGCTGCTTTCTAATTTCGGATCATTGGTAATAAACTTCTTTTGGGGGCTTAGTTCTAAGGAAACTCCCTCAGCTACAGAAATCGTATCCTCAATCATCGTAATGCTACCCTTGGTACCGCAGATTTCCATCCGTCTTGGTGTGGAATAAAACACAGCAGTAGAACTCTCTAATGTACCCATCATACCACCGGGATATATCATAGAAGCAACAGCCGTATCCTCTGTTTCAATCTGATGAAGCCGGGTAACAACTGATCCGGATACTTGGGTAGGTTTTCCCAAAAGACCGCACATAACATCCAAACCGTGAATTCCCTGGTTAAACAACTCGCCACCATCTAATGCTTTGGTGCCCTTCCAGCTACCCGCATAATACTCCGGCGCTCGATAATAGTGCATAGATAAAGAACCGGTAACTAAGGTGCCAAGCTCGCCAGCCTCTATAATGCGCTTAACGCTTTTATAGGTTTCAGAAAAACGCAGCTGAGAAATAGGGGCACAAATTTTTCCGGTTTTCTTTTCTGTTTCTATCACAGACTTACAATCTTCAACACATAAAGCTAATGGTTTTTCTACAACCACATGCTTACCTGCCTCCATTGCTTGAATAGCCAGAGCCGGATGTGTGCCGCTAGGGGTACAAACGGACACAAAATCAACCTGTTCTGCTAAAGCAAGGCTAACATCGCCAAATGCTTTAGCCCGATATTGTTCTGCCAGCGTCTGAGCTGCTTTTATGTTTAAATCACAAATGGCATAAACCTCCACGCCCAGCTTGGTTAACGCCTGACAGTGTTGTTCAGCAATAGCGCCACCACCAATAATCAATGCTTTCATCAGTTTACTCCTATTAAATCAAAATATTTCAACAAAAATATTTTATCTTAGAAAAAAATAAAAGTCCATGCATTGTATTAGCTTTTATTTGGACAATGTTGACTTCGCTTGTTTAGGAGATATCCCACGGTATTTTTTATAGGCGCGACTAAAATAAGCTTCATCCTCAAAGCCTACACGATGAGCGATTTCAGAAATACTCAGTTTCATATCCTTCATGAAAATATCGGCCATCTTTAATCGGCAAGCATTCTGGTATTGTATTGGAGTGACTCCCATCGCCTGTTTAAATATACGACAAAAATAATGGCGATTCAACTTACAAAAGCCAGCTAATTCATCACCGGAAAAGCTTTCATCATAACACTCCCGAAGCTTAACCACCGCCGGTTCAATGGTTTTATAAAACTTAATATGTCCCTTCAGACTCCCACGCAAGGCTCCTTTGTCCTGTTCCTGACGCAGTAACACTGCAAAAAGCTCTTTTGCAAGTCCTTCCATAGCCAGTTGGCTGTAGGGCTGATGGCTTTCATATTCATTTATCAAGCGCTCCGCTATGGAAAAAGCCATTGAATTTTGCACCAGATTTTTGATCTGCATTCCTTCCTCCAAAAAGAGTCTTCGCAAATCTAAAGTATCAGTAGGAGCAAACAAGTCCAGCCCCAGTATAATGAGTTGATAGCTCCCTTCCTCCCCCAAAGTCACATTAGAGTGAATCTGATGCGGATTAATAAAAATAATGTCTCCCGCACCAGCCGTTATAATTTCTGTATCGATCATCATTTGAACCTGACCGGAAAGAACACATTTCAGTTCAATGTCCTCGTGCCAAAGACTGTTGGTGCTGTTGACAGAGGGAAGGAAGGAAACCCGAATAGGAAAATCTTCCTTCTCAAATATCATCTTTTCTTGATTTTGTAAAGGCAAATCCTTTCCTCCTCTCAAAAAACCATAAATCAGGCTACTGTAAAAGTGTTGCCACCAATAATCACCCGCTTAATGTCAATTTCATCATCAAAGATAACAATATCGGCATCCAGTCCGGGATCCAGTCTGCCTTTCTTTGTAAGATGCAGAAATCTGGCCGGATTTGCAGTCATCATCTGAATGCTTTCCTCCAAAGAAACACCAGCTTTATCAATCATGGTTTTCACTAACCGATTGGTCGTAGCAATACTCCCGGCAAAGGCACTTCTATCCGGCAATTTGGCTACTCCATCCTCTACGATGAAGGCCAGACTTTCTACCTCTCTGGTAAGGGATTGTTCCATATGCTCCATACCGGCCACCTGAAGAGCATCAGTAATGAGACAAAGATTATCCACACCCAAACGTTTTACAATCAGCTGTAAAAGTTCTGGTGGCAGATGGCAGCCATCGGCAATGATTTCTGCATGAACATCATCTAAAAGATAGGCCGATTCAATAACACCCAAACGACGAAAGCCATTATCCCTTGTAATGGTAGACATACCGGAATATAAATGAGTAAAGGCTCGACAACCTAAGTCATAGACCTTTTTCACATCGGCATAAGTGGCATTGGAATGACCGATAGATGGAATAATGCCCTTCTCCATTAAAAACTTAACAAATGCTTCGCCACCAGGAAGCTCTGGTGCAAAGGACCATACCATAATGTGCCCCTTACCCTCTTCATAAAACATTTCATATTCTTTCGGGTCCGGTGCTTTAATGAATTCCGGATTCTGAGCACCGCTTTGGGCCAGTGAAAAATAAGAACCCTCTAAATGAGCACCAATCACGCTGGGGGCACTCTTTTCTTCCATCACTTCATGTAAAGCTCTTAAAAAATCTACCAACCGTTTGGGTGAACAAGCCGAAGAGGTAGCTAAAATAGAAGTAGTACCATGAGAGGCATGGAAGTTGGCTGCTTTAATAATGGATTCTTTATCACCTGCTGCAAAGCTCCGGCCGCCGCCACCATGTACGTGCATGTCAATAAAACCGGGGGAAACATAATACCCCTTCGCGTCAATTTCTTCCTCATAGGTAAGTTCATCTTTGGTAATAGCCGTAATAGTATCATCGGTAAAATAGAGATATAAGTCCTCATAAATTCCATCAGGCAAAATATATTTTCCGTTTTTTATTCTTGTGGTCATAATCAGTCCTCCAAAAGAGATGCGCTCTCAGCATCGCAATAAAGAGTGACAGAGGGATGCTTTCTCATAATTGATGCCGGACAGTCCACGCTAATGGGACCTTCAACAGTCGCCTTAACCGCCTTTGCCTTAGTTTGGCAAGGCACAACACAAAACAAATGTTGAGCACGAAACAAAGTGGGAATAGTGAGTGTCAATGCAAATTTCGGCACCTGCGAAAGCTTCTCAAAACAGCCGTCATTCACCTGTTGCTGGCGACAAACCTCATCTAACTGCACAGGCTTTACCACAAGCTTATCATTAAAATCGGCCACATGGGGATCGTTAAAGGCTATGTGTCCATTTTCCCCAATGCCCAAAACGACAATATCGGTAGGATAAGCATCCAAAAGGGCACCATAGCGCGCACTCTCTGTTTCCGGCTCAATAGCTGTGGAATCAATTAAGTTCACAGACCGAAAAGGTTTTTTGGAGAAAATTTTATCTAATAGAAAATTAGCAAAGCCTTGAGGCGCATTTTGGGGCAAACCAATGTATTCATCCATATGAAAAGCATTAATTCTTTCCCATGGAATATCTTCTTTCTCGCAAAGATGATATAAAACATCGTTTTGAGAAGGAGCCGCTGCAAAAATCATATTAATTTCCTCTTTTTCAGAAAGTAGCTCTTTAATACAAGCGGCCACATCATCGGCAGCGGCCTTTCCCATTTCATCACGAGTGGCAAAAACCTGCACACCTAAGGCATCTATTTTAATTTTTTTAATCATCGTATCAAATCCTTTCTTTTGAAAACAAAATAATTGATATCTTGTGGTCGTCTTCCGTACATTTCGTCAGGATAAATAGTTTACTCAAAGGGAACTATGAGCATAGCCATAGTTTTTGTTAGTACAAAAGAAAAAGCCACTTGCTATAAGCCTTTTCGCCATAGCAAGTGGCTTATGCTTCACATCCTCAATAAGGCAGGGTGATTGAAACTTCCTTGCCATCTGTATAAGCCTTTATGGTTGCATCAATAATGTAAACAGGAGCCGCCATTTCCCGATAAGTCATATCGGATTTACCGCTTTTAATCACATCATAAAAAACGTGTAAAGCTATTACGAAGTGCTCCGCAGAGGAAATAATTTCTTTTTGAACAATTTTGTTATCTTCACCATAGACTAAAAGGGTGTAACCACTGCCAAATCGGGCTGTTACAGTAAAATCATCAAAGGAATAAAGAGCTGTTACACCATCATTTTCCCGAAATGCACGCACGCTTCTTACCTCAGTGCCAAAAACAGAGGTTATCATTTGCACCAGATGCTGAGCATAGAACCAAAAATCGCCATAAGGGCTATTCATATGAATGGGTGCCGTTACATGACCGCCTAAAATTTTAGAAAAGGCATTTGTTTCTGCAATAGCCTCTTTTATTATGGGCAAATGAGGCAGGTCCGAACCTCCCGTAATGGTACAACCACACTCTTTAGCCAAATCCAGCATTTCACAAAGCGTTTCCGGAGAACAGGTAAAGGGCTTATCGATCCAAACAGGAATGCCCTTTTTAATATACTCTCTGGCATATTCTAAATGATATTTACCATGGCGAGCGGTAACCAGAATGGCATCAGCCTCATCTAAAAAGTCATTATAATGCGCTGCATAATTGCTACAGCTGCTGCACTTGGCAATTTCAGCCATGGCAATTTTTCCATCCTCGGTATCATAATCCCCATACATGCCAATAAGTTCTACATCTTCAAACAATTTAGAACCATCCTTATTGGCAAGAGCCCCTGCAAAAGCCCAGGCATGGCTATTATCAATTCCTAAAATTGCTACTTTTATCATATTTATCCTCCTAAAAACACATAAAAAATTCAAAAGCATGAACACTTTTATTGTATCTTAGAATCAAGCAAAAAGCAATGCATTGCATTGGCTTTTATACGGACAATATTGACTTTTTAATTGTCAGTTTTTTATTTCGTCACTTTAGCGATAATATCACGCAGAGAATCAATACACTCCTGGCTTGCAATATCACCAAAGGCGGAAATAGCGCTACCTTGTGGATTTCTAAACACTTCTTCGCTAATCACAATACCATTGGGTTTATAATGTGGTTCAAAAATCAAAGCGCCTTCATAGCCGGAGTCAATAAACTCCTGAATTATGCCGGGATAATCCACCAAACCGGTTCCCACACAAACCCCTTGCATTTTGCCGTCAATCTCTTTAGCATCTTTAATATGCACATGGGCAAAAACGTCCTTCATCCGTTCATAACCTTGGGGAAATGGTACTTCATCAGTCCCGCTAAAAAGCACATTGCCCGGTTCATAAACGCCACGCAGGGTTTCAGAGCCAACGGCACGAATGGTTGCTGCGGTGGTTTCACAGTTGCCCGAATGAGTGGAAGGCTCACACTCTAACACTAGGGTTACACCGGCAGCCTTACAGAGAGCAATGGGCTCAGCAAAAGCTTCTTTTATCTGTTCATGGCTAACGGGCATCCCTTCCTTAAGATAAAAGTCAAAACAACGAATCATGGTAAAGCCCAAAAGATCTTTATGAGCCAGTAGTCGCTTTAAACCCTCCAAATGCTCTTTTCTTTCTTCGGGATTATAAAAATCACATTTAAATAAAGGAGAAGAAATGCAAAGCAAGGGCATTTCATATTGCTTTAATAAGCCCGCAATTCTTTGAAAATCCTCCTCATCATATTGAAAGGGATTTTTTTCCCAGGCAGAACGAAGTTCCACACAGTCTAACTTATTTTTTTGGGCAAATTGCAATGCCTCTTCAAAATCTTGTGAAACCTCATCGGTAATTATTCCTAATTTAAACATCAGCTGTTTCTCCTATACTTTGCCTATTCTCTACATTTCATATATAGGGCCGTTATTCAAACAACAAATCAAAGCCCTTTAATTTGTAGATGGCTTCTACAAAATAATACTCACCAAAAATAAGAGGCTTATGAGCCCAGCGATGAGCAAGACCTTCTTGTGTCCAGCTACTGGTGCACATTTGCAGAATAGAATCCTCCTCTAAGGTATAATTACACCAGTTTTCATCTATAACCTTTAAGAGTTTAACTGCAGCATCATAATAAAACGCGCCTTCATTAGCAGGAACCAAACGTGCCAACTCTAATAATCCACAGGCTGCAATGGCACCGGCACTGCTATCGTAAATCACCGGCTCCTTCGGTGCGCGGAAATCAGAACGAGGCATATAATCGTTGGAAACACAAGAAATAAAGTAATGAGCCACACGCTTAGCCGTATCTAAATAGGCTGTTTTTCCGGTTTTCATATAGCTGATGGCATAGCCATAAAGAGCCCACGCCTGTCCACGAGACCAAGAGGAGTTTGCATCATAACCCTGACCGCCCAAAGCTTCAATAAATTCACCATTTTCCGGATTAAAGGAAACGATGTGACGAACAGAACCATCAGGACGAATATGATGCTCCATTGCCTTATCTGCATGTGCCATAGCCACATATTTATACCGGGGGTCATTAACTTCTTCACTGGCCCAATATAAAAGAGAAAGATTCATCATACAGTCTATAATGGTCCAGCCTCTTTGCTCACATTTTTCATCCCAGTCATTCCAGGCACGGATAAAACCACCGCGAATGTTATAGCGAGCCATTAACAGGTTAGCTGCGTGCAATGCACGAATGCGAGAGGCCTTGTTGCCGGTAATTTTGTAATCGGCAACGGCAGAAAGCTGCCACATAAAGCCCACATCGTGATGCAAGCCTTCATATTCCTTTAAACCCTCATCCAAAAGTTCTTCACTTCGCTCAGCAGTGGTACGGTAGGTCTCGTTTTTTGTACCATAATATAAAAGCCACATCATACCCGGCCAAAAGCCGTTTGTCCAGCTGCAAATGCCACGAAGATAAGAGTTAATATGCTCACCGTTTTCGGTGGTATAGGGCAATTTTTCACGTGAACGAACTGCCATAACCTGAAGCTTTTTATCCAGCTTTTCCCAAACGCTATCGGCAAAAGCCTTATCTTGTGCTATTGCTTGTTTAAAATCGAACATAACTTTAAAATCCTTTCTTTTTCGCTCTATAGGGGATAGGAAAAAAGGTTCCTGAATGGACAAACCGAATCCCGAAGGCGTACGTGGGTACGGCGAGAGGTGAGGTTTGTTTGTAGCAAAAAGGTTTAATTTTGAGAAAAATCTCAAAAAATGAGATTTTTCAACAATTTTATCGCAAACATATTACTTTATACCAATGGTTTTATCAGTAGTTGTTTGCCTTTTTGCGTTCAGGACCTTTTTTTACATCCCTTATATTTTATTCTTCAATAACCTCAATACCCTGACCCACAGTTAAAGGTGTGCCTTCGGGATAACGAATATTCGAGGTGCGAACACGAACCTTACCATAACCACCAAACACAGCGGTAACACCCTTGCCCACATGAACATCACGGAAGGTAACATCATCAGCATCGGTGTTTTTAAAATAGGCCATACAAACCTGCTTTTCAGGCATAATTTCGCAGTCCTTTTCACAGCCTTCATACTCAACCTCAATCTTACGGTTATCGTCTTCAGGATTGTTCGGATTGGGACGGCAATGCTCAGAATAATATACATCACGGATCATAATGTTTCTGGCCACACCCTGCACAAAGTAGGCAACGGTGTTGGCTTCACCATAAAGGCGAACATTGTCCACCAAAACATCAGATACAGCACAGCCAATGTTTACAGCAGCAAGGCCACGGCAGGTTACATTACGAACGGTGATATTATAGGTATCGCCAAGCTGAGCCATGGAGCCCTTGCCAAAGTAATGGCATTGACCAATACGCACACAGTAATGCTGACGGAACTTGTAAACTTCGGGATGAATCGGATCATAGCCGGCCATTCTTGGATCTGTGGGGTCAGCTTCAGCATCGAACATTAAGTCTTGAATTAAAACATTATAAATTTTCTTGCCATGGTGGTTTAAAATGCGAACAAAAGAAGCACGGGTCGTAGCACGAATGTTGCGAATGACTACATTATGAATGGAGTCATCATAGCCACAGCCGGCCATTAACTCATCACGGTAGTTGTTAAGATTGGTCATAGCCACAACATCATCACCTAAAGCACCGGTCAGGTTCTCAATAAAGAAGTGGGAGCAACCGGTTCTTAAGTTAATGCCGTCTTGGTTACGCCAATGATAGGGACCATAGAAATCAATGCCGGAAATCTGTACATGAGAAGAATAATGGAATACAAATGCCCAATATCTATGATGGGTGATGCGAATGTTGCGTATGTTAACCTTCTCCACATTCATAAAGTTAAACATACTGTTTTCGCAAGCACTTTTTACACCATATTCTGCACAGTTAACTTCAGTTAAACCATTTTTAACGCCGCCATCTAACAGGCAGTTGCCCATACCAATAATGGTGATGTTGCTCTGACGGCCCTCTCTGGTACAACCTAATTCCGTTTCGTTGTTGGAGTTACGAAAAATATTGGTAATTACATCATCTGCCTGACGCAGATGACAGTTATCTAAATAAATCACACTACCGGTATAAAGCATGATGGCACGGCTGATGTCCCAGACATTTTTGCCGGTTCTGGCATTGTTTCTGGGAATGGTTACTGCATCGCCGGTTTTGGCAGCTTCATCAACAGCGGCTTGAATCATTGCACTGTCGTCGGCTAAATCCACATAATAATTTGGGTTAAATTTGTCTATACACATGACAATCACCTTTCTGCCCAGTAAAATTATTTTATGTAAAGGATAGCTTTTTCTTGGGCCGGATAAAAGCTACCTTAAAAAAACTAAGGGGTCTGCCGCACCGAAGTGAGGCTTCCGGGGAACGGGTTTACTTCTTTTATCTAAAAGGAACAAACCCCTGCTCCGGTGGATAGATATAGTTTTGGGGAGGAAAAAAACCTCCCCAAAACATCGTATCTACTCTAATTGTAGCCTAAAGCTTTCGTAGAAGCAATGTACAGCATTAGCCTTTTATTGGATAATTTTGACTCATTTTTCAAAAGGCCACTACAAGCTGTTTTTAAAGGCCAATCCATAAAGTTGTTTCTACAGGCTGAATGTCACCGTTCCAGAAGAAGAAACGAATTGTTTCCGCATTTGCAGGAGCCTTGCCTAAGCTTGCAGTAACATTTGTGCCGGTTGCCGCTGCATTAGTTGAAGTGTTTCCAGTTGTCTGGCCGGTACCGGGCGCTACAGCTACGGGGTTTGCAATTTTGCCGATTTTTAACAAGTTGCCCTGTCCATCGTACCAGCCCCAATAAAGAGTACCTGTCTCGCTCTTTGCAGAAGCCCAGTTCAAGGTAGCATTAAAATTATGCTCTGCATCCTGATATATTGCATTTCTTGAGCTATTGCCCCAAACGACAGCTTCATAGAGAAAACGTCCAACACTGGTTGTGGTAGAACCTTTAAATTTCAGTTTGGTTGCTGTTACCGGTGTTTCAAAACGGCCTGACACTTTATACTTGCTACCAACTGCAGTTGAAGATATGGTGCTCAAAGTTACTGGTACATCTGTCGATGTGTCTGTATCCATAGTAACCACATCCCAATGAGTTGTTGATTGAGAATTTTTATGCACATAGAAGTCAAAACCGGTTATGGTCTTAGCTGCGCCAAAATCGATAGTTAGTAAATATCCGCCTGCTGCCGAACCAGCTTGCCAATAGGTTGTAATATTTCTATCAATTACCGGTTGTGCTCTATGGTCAGAATAGGAACCTCCCGTTGTTACGGTGCTGGTAGAAGCCACATCCGATACCATAAGAACCTTATAGGTCTTTTGGGTCACACCATCGGGCGCTGTTACCACGATGGTGGCCGTGGCATCACCGGCAGTTGCCTGGGTGATTGCTACCCTCGCATCGCGATGGGAAGCTGCTGCCTTAACGCTGGGAATGTTGGAGGTAAGCGGATAGTTTCCGCCGTTTTCAAAGGTGCTGAAATCCTGACAATAATGGATATAGGTGTCTTTTTCACTATCAAAATCAGCAATATTCTCATAGGTACGGCCATTGGTTGAGAGGCTGATGTTACTCAGGCTGGCATCGTTGTCGGCTGCCTGTGCCGGCAGACCCCATATTTGCAGCTCATAAATACCTCTGGCTCCGGTTGTAGCAGAACCGCTTATCTTAACGCTGCGAAGGGTCGTGAGGGCGGATAAGGTATGGTTATATTCTTCTAATCTATCACCACTGGGTGGATTCGTCGTATTCTGAGCAAAGGTGGCTGTCGGTTTGGTCCAATCAGCATCCGTTGCAGCCGTTGCGGCTGTATTCTTAATGGCAAGTTCATCCACATTCGTAGAACCGCCTGTGGCATGGGCTGTAAAAATTAAAGCTGATATTTCATAAACCTGATAGGAGGCACCCAAATCAACCCAGATACTATCTTTCGTTGAATTCGAGGCATAAGACCAATAGGTCGTTAAGTCACCGTCTATGGTTGTGATGGGTCTGTTAGCGTTCCAGCCTGTAGTGGTCGCAGCTGCAGTTACATCTGTTTCCAAGGATAGGTTTATCAAAAAATAAATGGTATAGGTAGAGGTTTCGGTGCCGTTGCTCACGGTAATTTTAGCATTGCGAATACCTTCAGACGCCTGCAGAACGGTGGCGGTTGTGCCATCGGCGGCAATAGCCTGCACCAAGGGCAGAATGTTACCGGAATCATCAGCAGTTCTGCCGCACTTATAATAATAGGTGTTTGTAGCCGGATTATAATCAGCAAAAGAAGTGTAGGTTGCACCACCATCTTCACTGATTTTAATATCATCTAAGGCTGTGGGATATTGCTCCCCTAAACCCCAGACTTCCACCTCGGAATAACCGATAGCACCTTTTTCTGCGCTACCTGTAAGCTTAAAGTAACGCGCCTTAAAAGGAATGGCTTTATCAAGGGTAAGGTCGAACCAGTCAACATTTTTGGCATCTGCCACTTCATTAAATTCTCCCTTATCTGTAGAGGTCACACCAATAGGGTCACCATAATCTGCATCCTCTGTTCCGGTGGTGGAGCTATAAATAATATCATGATTTTCTGCATCGTTGCCCACATTATAATTGTAAACAATAGAAATGTCATACACATCATAAACAGCGCCTAAATCCAGATTGAAAACACCTTTTTCGGTAGCAGTGGTACTGTAAAGCCAGGAGCTTGCTGCTGTGTATACCCCATCAATCGCCATGGAGGCAGGGTTGGATTGATACCCAAGGTTTGCCGTTGCCGTTACGCCATCTAAATGGGAAAGATTTTGCAGAAAAACAACTTCATAAGTCGTATCCTGACCGCCTTCAGAAACAATAATTTCAGCTGTGCGATAATACTTTCCTGCCTGGTGCACAGTTACGGTTGCATCCTTGGAAGCCGCCGTTGCACGAACAGTAGGAAGCACTTCGCCTCTGCATTTGTAATAATAAGTCAATGTTTCGGCGTTAAAGTCTTCCACAGACTCATAGGTTACCCCGTCTACACTAATCTCTAAAGAAGAGAGCGCGGGAGCCGCAGCAAATGCACTTATAGGCAGACAAAGACAACCGGCTAAAATACATAAGCTGAGGACTAAACTGAACAGTTTTTTCATTTTAAACACCTCTTTAAATATATTAATGAATATTACTTATTGAGTAAACGATAAACAGTTACAAAGGCTTGTTCTCTTAAAGCCGTGCCACCGGGCAGGAAGCAGTTGTCACCCACCCCATTCATCAAACTGCAGGCTGTGGCTTTTGCCACATAATCCCTGGCCCAGGGGCTGATACTGGCCTCATCGGCAAACGCAGGAACCGTACCGATTAGTGCCTCCGGCTTTGTTTTTTCTAAAGCGATTACCAGCATTTTGGCCATCTGCTCACGAGTGAGCACACTATTGGGCATCGCCTTACCGTCGCTACCTTCTATTATGTTATATTTTTCTGCTGTCTGTAAAATATCTGCATACCATTCCGTGCCGGAAACATCAGAAAAAGCGCCCTCATAGGGAACAATCTCTAATTTAAGAGCACGAACCAATAAGGCTGCGAACTCACTACGGGTTACGGCATTATTTAAGAACAGAGAATCGCCGGAACCATTTACAATCCCACTCGCTATCAAGGCTTCAATTTCTGCTTTGCCCCAATGACCGGAAAGTTCTTTTGCATAAGGATTTTGCGGAACATTACCGCTAATACCGCCACTGCTTATGCCACCGCCGCTTGTAGCACCGCCAATAGGTACATTACCTATTGCAATGGGAGGAAGCTGAGGTACTGTTGTGTCGGTAACGCCACCGGTTACATCACCGTGACTGGGAGGCTGCGGTGTGCTGCCTGGATCTGCAGGAATATCGGTGGGCAAGTCGGGATTATTATCGCCGGAGGTGCCGGGCACCGGAATCACATAGTGACCATCACGGGTGAAACCTGTTTCAACATCGTTGATATATAACTTTTCTGCATAAGGAGCATAAATTTTAACCTTAGAAAGGTCTACATAGTTCTCAGCAGTTTCATCTGTTTTAGATGTTGCCAAATGAATCTCATTACCGTTCCAATCTAAACCTAAATCAGAAATATTTTCCGTTGAGGAAAGAAGAACAATATCGCTATTATCTATTGCCAGACTTGTGCCATCACGAAGAATGGCTTTATCATAGACTGTGCCTTGCTTCTGTACAAAGGCCAGGCGACCATCTGTTTTATAGTCACCAAAGATAATTTCCTGCTTTTTCGTTACATCATGGAGGCTATAGCAAGCTGCTTCTTTATTGCTACCTGCCTTTTTATCCTCAATGGTGTAGCTAAAGGCACTGGCCTGCGCTTCTGTTAAAGCAATGGGCAGCTTTTGAGCTTCTACCTCAGCCTGACCACCAGGCGCCACAGGATATAAAATAGTGTTAAAGGTTACTGTACCGGGGGCTGTTTTTTCATAGCGAATGTAATCTGCAGGCTGGTCTTTGGTGTTATACCATCCGCTTGCTAACTTACTTTCTAAAGGAATCTCGCCACCCATAGCCTGCGCAACAATAACATTAGCACCTGTTTCAAAGTTTGTCTTGGCAATGCCGGTTTCACTATCTACCGTCAGGCCGGCATTTAAAGGCACATGCCAATGTTGCTTGTAGTTATTCACCGCACGCTGATCCATCATGGGATTTATGTAATCTGTCACCAACATATATTCCGGTTCAATAAACAGAATTTCGCGGAGAACTTCATAATCATCATAAAGGCCGTTGTTTTGCTGATAGCTATAGGTTTCTGCCTTAAAGTAGTTATACATAGGGTTCAGTTCCCTATCCTCCGGATGTAAATCACCGGCCTCTGTTTCCGTGCCATGCTTTGAGTAAACAGTTTCTGTTTCTCCTCGAGGGGTTGTATAAGTCAATTCACCGGATCTACCCTTACCCTTTTGCTTCACATCGTTAATCTCGATGGTGTTATGGGCTCGGTTTGTATAAAACCAGGCAGTTATATCCTCAACCGTATCATAATCCGGACAGAGAGGATCTATCAACAGATTACGGCCATAAGCATAGAAATTCAAAGATAAATCATCTGAGTGACCGTGAGTTTCATTAGCGCCGTCTGCATTAATTTGTGCAGCAATTGCCTGCGGGTCCCAACCGGAACGAAGAACGGCTTTTCTGCCTACATCGTAGGCAACAGAAAGATAATCAGGTGCCTCACCTGTTGTTTTACCGGAATACAGCCACTCTAAATTGGGATTATCCACCGCATCAATCAGACTTTTAAAATTCGTCAGAGCGCTGGTGTTTAAACCCTTTTCATCACCTTGACCCCAACTGCCACCATTGGCTGAAGGGGTGGAAACATTCATAAGATAAATCATGAATTTTTCCATAGTTTTCATCAACTCAGGACTGACAACTTCATTCATATCAATGTTCATATTAGCGCAAAGGTTTGGCACACGAATGAACAGATTTAAAACATATCGGACGTAGCCAAAAGCGACCTCAATACAGGAGCCATCAGAAAACAACTCAATATTTGCATTATAATTTACACGAAAATCGCCAACGGCACGCCAACCACCTGTACGGCCACCTGGTGCATCTTCATCCATTGGTTTTTCTGATAAAGGCTCTGTTGCCTTTCTGAATTCAGGATATAACAAACCGGACATTAAAATACTGCCACCGCTTGACATACCAAAGTTGCCGCCTTCTTCATTAGGCGTCCATTGACGTACTGCTGTTTCGGTTGCCTCGTGCATATATTTTAGAATTAAAGTAAACTTTTCCGGCGTAATACAGGGCATTCTTGTAGCATCGGCAACAAGCTGAGGAAAGTCTCCTAAAAAGCTCGTTAAAGCCAACGTTGTTTGCTCACCTAAGCCCTCTGCTCTCTGCAGGTGAAAGCCCATAGCTGTGGTCATCATACGCAGTGTGTTATAAGCATAGGCCTCTTCTTGCGTATTTTTCCAAACACGAATACCAATTCGCAAGGGATCAACCAGTGCAAGACTGGTACCGGGTTCCCAGGCATATTCGCCATTGAAGGAATGAAAATCACCAGTAGTGGCCTGACCCCAGCAATAAGAGTTTTCATCCCACTGTTCATCTGAAGCACTCGCAACCACAATGTCCTTATAAGAAAGCAGTGTTTCAGGACCGCGTGGATTGTCGGAGATGGTTTTACAGCCGGTTAATACCAAACGGGCACCAGTAACCTTATCATTTGCGTTAATATCACTAAATTCAAATAAGAGTACACCGCGTTTTGTATACGTATCGGTTCGGCTGGAGGTTGCAATACCAATACTTGAATAAGACTCCTCTACTGCCATAATGCCACTTGTACCATTTACCACAGTACTTTTTGTACCCGCTTCAATGTAAGTATCAGCAATGGGATAATAGGTACGCAGACGACCATTAACCGTTGCTTCAATATATGGCTTTTGTTCCGATTCCTTTGAATAGAACAAGCCCATACTGCCATCCTTTTTCAGAGCCAGTAAAGAAAACGACTGACGCTTGGTAGACGTTGATTTTGCAGAACTGACCAAAGAGGTAACATCTACATCAAAAGTCTGAAATTCGTTCGTTAACTGGATGATGTCCGCCACAGTGCAAGTGGCGATGATGTTTTCCAGCATTAGCTTGGCTTTGTATTCATCTACCTTAGAGGTGGAAGCATTAAGACCCACTGTTGTTGTGGAAAACTTTTGCTGATAATAGTTTAAAATACCTTCTTTTGCTTTACTGTAATCGCCTTCTTTTGCGGCTCCTTCTACATCCGAAAGCGCCACATACTCTTCATAGTTCAAAAGAGGCTGTGTTGTCCAAGTCTCTGATGAAGCATCGTATACACCAAAAAACTGTTCATCGGTGATTTTTGCCTGTGGATCACGGAATTCCGCTTCACTCTGCTCATATTGGCTGATGGTTTGCTCAAAATAAGCACGGCTTGTAGTCGCACCACTTAAGGGCTCGCCATTCGTTGTTTCGGCAGAAACCATTATACCACAGGAGAAAAGCATCGAAGCTACACAAAGCAGGCTGATAAAAGATTTTATTCCCTTCATATGTAACTTCCCTCCTATCTACAAATCACACAGACTTTAGCACGACCGGCTAAGTCGGAAGGCTTTAAGGCGTAGAATGTTTCACTGCTGCTCTTGGGGAACAGGTCGCTAATAGAACCCATTGTGACGGTCTTTCTCAAACTATCATAAATAAAGATAGGCGGTACATTTCGCTGCGGTATATCCACAGTGCCGATTCCAGAATCTGTAGTTATATAAGCGCGAGTTACCAAATTTGCAGTAGAAGTATGAATTTCATCATATTCCAAATCGTTAACAGTTCCGTAAATTTCTTTAGTATCGTCATAGGAGCTAACACCATTGGCAAAGGAACGAATAATAAGAGCATTGCTCAGCTTGCCAAACAAGTCTACCTCATAATAAATTAAATCGCCTGGTGTTAATGTGGTTAAAATATCATTTTTACCGGGAATATGGTTAATTAAATAGTCAGTTGTGCCACTTTTATCAACGATGCTGATCATTCTGACCTCTAAGCCTTCTTCATCAACTGTTATGGTATCCTTTGAAACCATACCAATAGAAGAGCTGGACTCATAGGCAGAGAGAACAGATTCTGCATCCATTGCATCATGGAACACTAAAACATCAACTTTTTTATCCGTTTCATCATAATCGTAACCTTCTGCATAGAAGGTAATACTGGTAGCTTTGTTGCTGATTTTTAAAGGCACCAAATAATCAGCATCACTGGCCTGATTGTACGCCTTATTGGTAGGCAGACAGATAACGATTGTATTTTTGTCAACTGCAAACGGCGTGCGCCATTGGCTGCCACCAAATACCTTATCATAGGCGTTATAGGTCATATTGGTGCCGCCACCCTTCTTTTCAGCCAGGCTAAGCCGGGTTAAACTCCCATCAGCATTGGTTTCAAAGCTATAAAGACCGGGGGTTAAGGCTGAAAGCATCTCGCCGGCATTTTTCTTGGAAACACCATTTACCACGATACGTTCGGCAGTTTCTAAAACGCGAACACCTTCGTTGTGACAGTTGATAACCGGAATCAGGTTAGTATCGTCTAAGTCTGTTGTGTTCTTATCGTAGTTAAACTCAACCTGTGCACCAATTACCATCTTTACAAGCACATTTGTGTTTAAGTTGCCTTCTTGGGTAGCTGCAATCAGATAGCCATACTGGCTGGTTGTTGTTTTGTCTTCAAAATCGGCCAGATAACCCTGATGGTCTATGTATGCAATACCGGCATCACCGGGTGCAAAGTCTAAAGCATAACCGGGATAGACGGGATATGTGATATCCCCAATGGTTACTCCATCTGCATCTACCATAGAAATGGTCCCCTCAACCTTTTCGGTTGATACCACAATGGTATAGAGCTTTTTACCTGCATCCTGACTGATGCTTAAAAGACTATCCGCTTCAATCTCTACCGGATCAACAATATTGCCGTTTTCATCTTCCACACGGTAATGAATCTGGTTATCCTCTAAGTCAATGCGAAGGAACTTGGAACCATCCAAGGTTTGTCCGGGGACAAACTCGATAAGGCCATCTTTGTTTTCAAGCACGCGATATGCATTAAAGCTTTCTAAAAATACAACGTCTATATCGTTATCATCGTTCCAGTCGATCATTGTCAAGGGGCCTTTTAAACCGGTGAAGTCTGCGTTTTGAGCATTAGGCAGAAGCATACGACCATTTTTCACCACTGTAGCACCAACAATACTTTCTTCCTTAATGCGACCATTTTGTTCATAAGTCACCTTGGAAGCATCAGCAAACAGCACATCTGCTCTGTTTATTTCATATACCAAATTGCCTTTGGCAGGGCTTATAGAAAGCAATGTTCTGATACCGCTTTCATCGATCATAGCATAGTAGCTCACACGCTGACCAATATAATTGTAAGCATCTGTGTTCCCTGCATGGAAGATAACATCATCAATCTCAACCTCATCAGGTCGCAAAGAAACATTGACAGCGGTTAAATAAGTATCCACATTGGCCGTTACAACGCCTTCACCCTTCACCATCTGGGCCTGAGTAGTACTGCTTAAATATAAATTCCAAAAATTCTTTCCTTTTTCTATATAGTACTCTTCATCAGCGTTATAGCTCTCCACCATCATATCAATGCTCAGGGCATTGTGTAACAAAAGGAGCAAATGTCCACGGGTAAAGGTCTCATCCTTAGATACCTCACGGGTTAAGCCAATACTGCCTGCCACAGCCAGATAGCCGTTGGGATACCCCCCTTTTTTTTCTGCCAATACACTATAACCTAAAACGTTGACTAAGGTTTTAATGGTTTGCTCATAAGTAACTTCTTGCTGTGGAGCATAAGCATTCTCTGCTACACCATTCATTATTCCCATACCATGCATCAGGTTCACATAGCCTGCATACCAGGCATCCTGAGAAACATCGGTAAATTTTCCGGGGACTCCGGAGAAGGAGTCCACCAGGTTTTCGTATCGCAAAAGCCTTGTAATAACAGCGGCAAATTCCGCGCGAGTTAAAGCATCCTCTAAATGAAGTTCGCCATTTTCGTCACCCTCCATAATACCCAGCGAAACAATATCAAATTGCTTCTTTGGATCTACCGAAATAGCCGATACCTGCAGGGCGGCAAATAAACAAATGGCCGCCAGCAAAATTGAACATATTCTTTTCATTCTCGGTTCCTCCTTAGAATCTGCAAAGTCTATAAACTAAAACCATAGCCTGTGCTCGCGTTAAGGGAGCCATCGGTCTAAAGCTATTATCGGGATAACCCTGTATGAGACCTAAAGCAGCAGAACGGTTAACACTCTCCTGCGCCCACTGGCTCACTGCATGAGCATCTGTGAAGGTGGACACTGTTGCTTCTTCTGACTTGCCATACAGCATCTCATAGAAGGAAAGTAAGGTTTTAGAAGCCTGCTCACGACTCATTTCATCTTCCGGACCAAATTGATCACCGTAACCGGAAACCAAACCCTTGTTATAGGCCATTTGCACATCGTCTGCATACCATTTACTCTTATCCACATCACTAAAGATGCCCTGATAAGCTACTTTTTCAAGGCCACTGGCTCGTACCAGCATCGAAACAAACTCAGCCCGGCTGACCTTAGATTCTAAATCAAGAGATTGGCCATTGCCCTTCACAATACCTTTTTCGTAAAGAACTGTAATCTCTTTTTCCGCCCAATGGCCGGCCAACTCGTTTTTCAGTATTCCAGACTCTACTTCTGTTGTGCCCAACACATCGCCCGGTGTTACCGATACAGCTGCATTATAAACACCACCGGAACTGCCACCTCCGCCGCCAGCAGGTGTTATAGCACCAGGCAGCAACGTGCCATAGGGTTTGTTTATTTTTATAACTGCACTTTCACCGCCCAGAGCTATGGTTATTTGACCGGCAACTAAACCCTGATTTGTCGTTGTGGGCACCTGGTTCTGGAACGGTTGATGCCAGGTTAGAGAAATATCACCATTGGTTATCGATGACCGTATAGTTGCCATCATAGCAGCCGCTGTAGTTGTCTCTGATACCTGATAATTTTTCACTGCCTCCATTGCCGCTTCCACGCCCTCTAAGAAGCTCTGCCTGCGGCTGAAGGTTATCTTATAGGTTTTAACTAAACTTGTTCCGGCACCTTTTACCTCAATGATGGTGGTCATATTCTGCTCCGTTGCCGGTGTAATGGATAGAAAGGCTTCAGCATCTGCCGGGTTGGCATTTACATCCGGAATTGCACTACCGGCAGGCAGCTCTGCTTTGTATTCATAAACGCCGGGGTCAAAAGCCGGGGTTAATACCGCGCCGGGGACCTCCAGAGTACCCAACTCAGCATTTACATAAACAATGGCTATCACATAGTTACGTTGTGCTGTTCCATCAGCAGATATAACCACAAGCTTTGCCTCAGAAGCTGTTTTAATAATTTCCAAAGAAGCATCTTTGGTCACCGTTTGACCGGAAATTTCTGCAAGAACATCTCCCGGATGGAGATATAATGTATATCTGAGAATGTTTTGTGAGAAAGCCGGCTCCAGAATTCCCTTGGATGTGCTGATACTCGAAAGTCTTGTATCCTTTTCCGGATCAACTTCCTTGTTCATCATAATGGAATAGGTCCTCTTGGTAACGCCATCTTCTGCCAACACCTGCACTTGTGCCTGTGGCATTTCTTCTGTAGCATCCGTTATGGTAACAGTAGCCGCAGGATCGACGCTCTCTGCTTTGGTGATTGTGGGCAGAGGCTCATTTTTGCCAAGGTTTACTGTATAATCCATTAAATAGGAAGTAAAAGCGGGTGTTAAGGTAGCGTTGCTCAGTTCTAAGCTTTTAAGGTACGCATTGGTGGATATAATCTCTTCCCAAACGCCAAAAAGCTCAATTTCATTCAGACGAACACGCGAGCAATCGTCGCCGGTAATTTTTACGTATCTTGCTTCAAAGGGCTCAAAGTCATACTCCAGAATATAATATTCTTTCAGACCTTCTCTGCCGGGAAATGAAGAGACAGTCATTGTGGTTTCAACTTCTGTCCAGTTCCGGCCATCATCAGATTTTAAAATATGATTAAAGTAATTGTTTTCTACTTCACCTGAACAGTTTTCATGAACGCGCATATGTCGAATGGTACCCTTATTTTCCAGATAGCAGACAATCCACTCCTTAACATTACCGTTAGATGCACCCCAATAGGTCTTATAAATACCATCGGTGGCACGTACCGGCTTGGTGGGGCTATACGCACTGGAAGAATAAGTTTCCCTACCCAAAGCCAGATTCGTAAGATAATATACCTTATATGTCTTGGTAACATTACCGTTTGCACTGGTTACAACAATGGTAGCAGTCATTGTTTTGTTGTCTGCCTGAGTGATTACTGCCGTAGCTCCTGTGGCTTCTGTGACAGCCTCGGAAATAATCGGCAGGTTCATTTCATCTGTTGCAATATAGGAAAATTCTGTTCTGGCAGGGTCAAACACCTCATAAAGACTGCCGGATGAAAACTTGATACCAGATAAGTTTGCATTATCTGCTGCATTATTTCTACGATAGAAATAAACGGTGTAAACTTGCTCTTCTCCCTCTAAGGAAACCAACTTAACAGTGGCTTTCATCGTACTTTCTGTGGCCTGAGTAATTGTTTGACTTGCCAAAGCATAGTCTATGGTAATCGCAACCTCAGGTAAAGCTTCATCAGCCTCTAAAATAACAGAATAGTCCAGCACATCAGGAGAAAACGCAGGATTTAATTCCTTGGTGCCAACTGTGAGTGTGTTAAGATCAACACCGGTTCTGTTAAACTGAATAGTATAGGTCTTGGTAAATAAACCATTACCGGAACCAACCTCTACCTTTGCCAGAAGGCCATTTTCATCAGTAGCCTGTGTGATTTCCACATTTGTTACTTCGGGGAATAATGCCCCGGCCATCACAACCGGAATTTCATCATCCGGCCCTAAGGTAACAGAATAGGACTCGGTGCTCAGATCAAAAGACGGTTCCAATTTGCCAGAGGATATTGTCAGATACTCAAGCTCAACGTTATCCGGGGGATAAAGAATCCGGATAGTATAGGGCATTGTACATTCCTCTCCGGCTGTTGTTACAAGTACCTTAGCTTCCATAGTATTTAAGTCTGCCTGAATAAGTTCTACTTGAGCATTTTCATCATCTGCAGTCGCACTAATTGTGGGAAGCACATCTTTAGAAGCAATCACCAAATCGTAGCTTACTACCTTCCGGTTAAAGGAGGGAGAAAGCTCACCGATACTGGATTGCAGACTTCTAAGATAGGGGTTGATGAGGTAACCATTCACCTCAAACTCTGAAATAAAATAGTTTCCCGCTTTAGGATTAACTACCTTCAAATATTTTGCACCAACAGGCTCGGTCACGGCAAAGACTCTTTTACGTCCGTTAGATGTTGTTATATCGGTTGTACGCGTCTCTTCGCAAGGTAAATCATAGTAAGTTTTCCCATCAAAGGAATATTGAAGCTTCATGGTATTACCATTGCCGTTGCTAGTTTTATCGTAAACCACTACGCGCGTAACACAAAGAACATCTTGAAATTCTGCCTGAAACCAGGCATACTCTCTATCCGGCTTTTCCAAATTAGATTGCCAGTTAGTGGATTTAGAACCATCCACAGCGTTTTTTACGCCTGTTGTGGTGTAGGTTCGGCTACTGGTTAAAGTTGTGCCGTTTTCGGCCAACGCCCAGTTTTTTTCCTGTTGGAGCATATTAATGGTATATGTTAAATAATATTCGCCTAAAGAAACCTTAACCTTGGCTTGTTTTGTAGCCGTTGTTGCATTCAAGATTTCCACTTGTGCCTCAGGATTATTAGCTGTTGCAGTGGTAACGACAGGCATCGCTTCCAAAGAAGGTAATGCACATTCGTAAAGAATAGTACCGGGCGTAAAGGCCGGTGACAAAGTACCTTCAGAAAAAGTAAGCTCTTTTAACTTTAAGTCTATTGGCTCACCATACACCTCAAATTCTGTCATGGTGATGGTTCCCGTCAGCGGATTCACCATTTTCACAAACTTAGCTCCTGTAGGTGTATTCAATGTGAATACTCTCTTACGGCCATTGGACATTCCTACTGCCTCAGTTTTTTCCATCTGACAGGAAAGCTGTGTCCAGTTTTCACCGTCTAAAGAGGCAAAAAGGTTACTGTACATTGCATCTTTGTTGTTGCTATAGCCTTCATAGATAATAATCTTTTTTACTAAGATTACATCTGAAAGTTCAACCTTGAACCAAGCTGTGCCTACTTCATCATAGCTATTGGGATTGGGATGCCATACGGTAGTTATATCGCCATCTATAGCCTGACCTGCACCTTTATTACTATAGCCAGCAGGACTTGTGGCTTTACCTCCATTTACAGCTAAAGCAAAATTGGTTTCCTGCTTTACCATCGTAATGGTATAGATAAGAGAGTCGGATCCATCAGCTGCTGTAACCGTAACAGTTGCCTTCTTGGTGGTAATATCAGCCTGGGTTATGGCAACAGTAGCACTTGAATCGCTGGCCGTTGCTGTTATCTCCGGCATTGTATCTAAAGATGGAAGAGCCAACTCATACTCAGTTACGTCGGGATCAAAACTCGGGGATAGCACGCCTGCATTAGCAGTAAGTGTAGCCAATTTCAAATCAAGAACTATATTGATGGTATAGGTCAAGGAAGGCAAACCTTCACCAAAGCTTACCGTAACGGTTGCCTTCTTGGTCGTAGCATCAGCCTGTGTAATAACAACAGCAGCATTTGAATTGCTGGGCGTTGCTGTTACCTGCGGTATGGCATCTAATGAAGGAACTGTCACCTCATAGGTCATTACTGCAGGGTCAAAAGCAGGCGAAAGCTCCCCTGCACTTACAGCAAGAGTGCTAAGGCTCAAATCTAAAAACGTACCATACACT
>JAFQAZ010000013.1 GCA_017416855.1 Clostridia bacterium | reverse complement strand
AACATTAGCTAAATAGAACCGAACATCATTGGCTGCATTACTGGTATAACCATAATAGACAACCACACGGTCAATCACGGTTGCCGTTCTCAGCTTATTGCTATAAAAACCCATATAGGATGAGTTGGCAGCAAAGGTCGGTTTTTCATAGTCTGTTGCCACTTTATAGTCCGTGGTACCCTTTGTATTCTGACCGCTTGCGTTATAGATACCATCAGGATGAGCCTCAAGGTCATCTGTTTTATTCCAATGCATATATTCCTGACCGCTATAATCCGTAATGGTTTCATAAAAACCATTGGTTAAATTGTTGTATACGCCTTCGGCGCTAACGGTTTGTTCCTCTACTTCAAATTCTTTTGCTTCCACCAAAACGGTATCGCTTGCCTTGTCAATCACCTTTGTTTCAACATAGTCAATGTTCACATCGGCTTCAATGCCACCCTCTTCAAAGTCCACACCCACAGAAAGGGTTGCTGCCGGTGCCGTAATAGCCGCTTCTTTAACAATGCTTGTACCGTCGGTTTTATAAGCTGTTGCAACAAAATAAGGCTCTGTTGCATTGGTAGAGAAATTCGTAGCGTTTACTGCAAAGGCAGGACCATTCTGGTCATAAGAAAGGGTGTCCCACTTAGCCTTGATTTGCGCTTTGGAAACAACGTCCTCATCCTGCACCTTTTTATAAGCCTGCATTTCCTTAATATAACCACCGATTGTATTAAAGTCATAGGCTGCTACAATGTTGGAAAATTCATTACCATCTGCATTAAACACGATTCTGCCTGTGCCGTTCATATCCTTAAAGGAAACATAACTGGTAGAATCGCCTCTGTAACCCAAATACTCCACATCAGCAGTATCTTGTTTTTTAAAGTTAGTAGGATATGCGTAAGACTTGCCATCTTCTAACTTAATCGTATAATTAATAGGAATATTGCTCAAATAGAACTGTACATCATTAACTGCTGTGCCTGTATAGCCATAATATACAACCACACGGTCAATCACACTTGCTGCCTTCAACTTATTGCTGTAATAACCCATTAATGAAGACTGAGCTGCAAAAGTGGGTCTTTCAAATGTAGATGGATTATGGTCTGTTGTTAAAGGTGTATCTGCACCATTAATGAGAACCAATCCGTCGGGATGACTGGCTGTATCTGTGGATTTTCCCCACCAATAGCATTCCTTCTTATCATAGTTTGTTACCGGCTCATAAAAACCGTTGGTTAAATTGTTGTAAACGCCATCTTCATCAACAGTCTGAGCTTCTATATCAAAATAACCATTTCTAACTAAAGGCTGAAGACTATCAAAAGAATCCCATAACATGGTTTTAACATATTCAATAGAAACATCGGCCTCGGTGCCATTCTCTTCAAAATTAACCGCCGCAGTTAATGTTCCATCTATATCAACTGTTGCATCTGCACATTTAACCGCAACCAAATTATCTTTGCTGTTGTAGGCTGCTACAACAAATTGATACTTATCTTGCTCGCCAACAAATTCTGTAGCCTTAAATGAAAATTCAGGACCGTCCTGATAATAGGCAAATGCATCCCAGCTTTCGGTTGTAGCTGCACCAACTGTCATAGGTGCAACCGATAACAATAATAACGCGCTTAAGAACAGGAGTATAAACTTTTTCATAATTTTCTTCTCCTTTTTATAATAATTTTTAACGATATGCGAGTGGGATTCTCTTCCCACTTAAAAGTTTATGGTTTGTTTATTTAACTTTAACCGCCATATTTTTAGAAAGAATACCAAAATATCCGGTCGCGCCAATGGGTTCGGCCACCAATGTGTCCATCACAGTAGCACCATTTAGCTTAACGGTAATTCTGTTAATGCCGTGGTGCTCTTGAGTGACAATTTCAAAGTCATTAAACTCGCCATAGTTAAAACCAGATTCATAAACCGAATAATGAACTTTTTCCTTTCCTCCCTTAACTAAAGAGAGAGTCAAATCCTGATTCACAAATTTCAGTTTATAGAATGTATTACCGTCCTGATAAGCATTAGCATCAATGTTTTCGCAAGTCTGCGCACCGAAGATAATGTTAATGCCATCATAGCGGTCAGGTCGCGGTGCCCACAGACTGAATGATAATTGATTGTTCATCAGTTTCTTATACATAGATGGCTGGAACCAGGGTTCTATAGTCATATAACCCGCCACATTCTGATAAGTAGAATTGATATTGCCGGCGGTCCAATCTGCCGGATTAGCAGAGATTCTTCCGGCGGTGGCAACTTCCTTGCTTTCTTCAAAAACAACTGTCCAGGCATCATATTTTTGGGTTAAGCTGTTGTAAAGAGGAATGCTCACCTTGTCAAAAGAATAATCAATTTCATTTAAATCTGCCACAATTTCACAATTAGGTGCTGTGAAATAATATATTTTTGCATCCTGTGCTTTTACACCATAAGGCAACGTGACTGTTGTCTTTTTGTTTGCCGCATCCATAACCGTAGTAGCTTCTTCAACATAAACTGCTGTCAATTCGTTAACACGGTTTGTGTTATACAGATCAGAATATGCTTTTTCTAGCTTGCGAGCTGCTACCGCCTTATCGCCACGGTTTTCATAAGCTGCAGCAGTAATGGTATTCACCGCTTTTTTAAACTTCTCAATATCAGCTTTTAAATACTGATTGGTATCAGCTGATTTCGCAAAATCCTCACACATAGAAATCATTGTTTCATAATCGGGGTGTTCTACCAGCTTATATGCATTGTAAAGACCGTCTTTAATCAATTCCTGATCTTCAATGTGTCCCTGTGCATAGTCCCCTTCACGATTGGGGAACTCCGTAAATGCTTCAATAGCATTTTCTAAAGCCACTTTCGTTTCCGGTTTAAAGTTCCACGGCAGTGTTCCAAAGGTTCCATTGGTTAAAATGTGCTTTGCGCTGCCCAATTCAATTTCTGCACCATAGCCCGGAATCATACCTTGTGTTGCTTTGATTCTTTCTGCCTCTGTCGCATCAGGGCCAATTAAAATGGTACGCTGAACATCATCCCCTACAGGCACACGGTCTAAAATCCAGCGCCACTCATCTTCAATGCCGGCTTCTGCCTGAATACGGGCAACCGCTTCCGGTATATCTGAATAAACATACTGAATTGGGTCATCCATATCAAAGAGGTCTTTATTCTCTTTGTAGAATTTATCTACATTTTCATAAATAGCACCATTATTCGGTTTTAACTGCGTAAAGGTGCGCAAGGTGCTGTCGCCTGTCCAGAAATTCTTGACAGTAATTTCACCATAGGAATTATTCTGTGCAATTGCATCTCTTACATTGAGTGCTGCATTATCATACACGTTAATACCACAGTTACCGGAGTCCATATAAAGTGCACAACCCCAACCGGAAGTGGCATTACTCAAGAAGTTGCCACGGATTTCACTGCGCTCCTCTTGCTGATTCTGCAAACCGAAAATATAAATACAACCACCGTCGTTTGCTGATTTAGTACAATCCTCTATATGGTTATAATTAATCTTATTACCGCCTGCTGTATTGTTAGGAGTGTGCCACCAACCCCAACCAACAGAAATACCTGTATAGGGCACATCATAAATTGTGTTATGTGACACCTCATAGTTAGCTGTGTACATTAAAAAGATGGGAACGGCACACCATTTTTGCTGACCGACGCGGGTAAAGTAGTTATTACAGATTTTATTGTTTTTTGTAAGACCGTCATTACCCTGGGGCAGCATTTCGTTACTCCAGGCCCACACACCGTTTAACGCGAAAGCCTCCAACTTCGTTTTACGGAACATAATGTAACGCCACGGTTTGTCGCTTTCTACTTCTACTTTAACCTTGAAATCAACAGGTCCATCAAATGTTTTAATGGTTTCATATTCTTTAAAGTATCTATCATTGGAAACCAGAATTTCAAAATTGCTCCGTTGAATCTCCGTAGCATTTTTCGGGAAAGAAAATTCAATGCTTTCCAGTTTTTTCTCTGCCAGCATCTCAATTCTGACCCAGGGATTACCATCTGCCTCAGAAAGTAAGGGATCGGAATACCAACCGCTGCCCACCTGCATTGCAGCATCATATGTACGGTCAAGATTCAGCGCTGCTCGTCCGTAACCCATACCGCCCATAGGGTATGACGAAGTCCATGCACCCTGAAAAGCTGCATCTGACGGACCATCTGTATCCTTATGGGGTGTCAATATGTCGTGACGGATGCTGCCGCCCATTATGCCGTGTCCGCCTAAATCAGAGAACACGCAACCGGTGACTTCAGAGTCATATACACCGTTTCTTAAATACAGACAATGTGGGGAGATGCCATAAAATGTACACGCTTCAAAACCAATATTTTTGGCCCAGTCAATATTAATCGCAAATTTGCCTAAACCTTCCACAGACTCCTGCAAATAGTGAAAGTCGCCCTGACCACCGGCATTGTCATTCTCTTCCAGCTCATAGCTTGTGGCGTGTGCAAAACGGACATTTTCAAATCGAACATTCTGCATCAAGTTATCGTAATTGCCACCGTGAATATACATAAGCTGTTCAACTGTAGGAACCAGCACCTCAGCGCTATTCATATCTTCGCCCTCATAAGGCAGATAACTTAAGGTCTTTGTCTTCTTATTAAAATAGAATTCTCCGGGTTGGTCTAAAAGTTCATAGGCATTCTCAACCACAAATCCACGGGACGGAACCCATTCTGTATTGTTACCGATACGATACTCATTCCAGTATTCGTCTAACATAACAATAACCTGATACTCATTATCGGGATCTTGAATGATATCCGTTACATGAAACATTGCCGTTCTGAAAATCATGGTAGAATGAATTTCCACATCTTCCGGATTTTCATAGATACCAATTTTTGCTTTATCGGCATAAAAACCTAAAAATTCTGTTGTCTGGTCACCACGGTAAGGATGTGAATAGTTCACTGCTCTGGTATATTCTTTACCACCGTAAACCTTTTTGCTTGTTTTGGCACGAACTGCAGCCTTGCCGTTAACAAACATTTCGCGAGCCATATTAAGATTCTCGGCTTTCACATGCCATATACCGTCTTCGCCCTTAGTCCACTCACCGGTAACTTCTTCTGCACCTGAAATTGTGGGTAAATTGTCGGGGTCTGTTCCCTGCCAGATAACATTAAAGCCGTTAAAGCCTGAATCTTCTTGTTCCAGTTCCCATTGCCTTGTTAATTGATACCTGCCAGGCATCAAATTAACCACAATGTCTCCCTGCATATTTTGATTATATTTTCTAACCTCTTCCTGTGCGCGCATAAGAGTTTTAAAGGGAGCTGTTTCTGTTCCCGCAGCATCATCACTGCCGACAGGGCTCACATAAAAACTCTTCCACACATTGCTTTCCGCTGATGCCGAAACCGGCATCAGCGATAAAGCAAAAATAACAGTTAGAAAAAGTCCTAAAAAGCGCTTTTTCATATAGTTTCCTCCAAAAAGGTTACTTACTTGCTTTCCATTCCTGGATCTGTTTATTCAGTTCAGCAATAATCTTATCACAACCCGCTGCCTTTAATTTTTCAATAAATGCAGGGTAAGCTGTTTCGGTATCCATAATACCATCTGTTAAGTCTGCATATTCTTCAACAACCGCTCTGCAGTTTGCGACCTCCACCTTAATGGGCTCCTGATCAGGTGCAAAACCTAAGATCGGGCTGCGTCTTGCTGCATCATTAACTGCCTTTGTCTGCTCATGTACATCTAAATCCTGTCCGGGTAAGATGTATGCATTAAAGGTATTACCGATAGCCCATGCAGGCTGTGTGTATGAATTTTCTGTAGAGAGTTCGATGGTCTTGTCACCGGTCTTGGTATAATGCTTACCTTCAAAGCCGTATACCAGCAAATTATAAATCTCAGGGTCTGTGTTAAGTAATTCAATAAACTTAATTGCCTCTTCAGGATAACGGCTGTCAGAATTGATAGCAGCCATAGTAGAAACTAAGCTATAGCTACTAACTAAACCTTCACTCTTAGTTGCGTATGTAACATCTAAGTTATTATTTTTCTTAAAGATTGCTTCTGCACCGGGAGCGCAGGTGTTCTGGAAAATAAGCCAAGGCATAACCTGATCTTCTGCCGTCAGATATTTCGTAACATCGTCAATTGTTACTTTCATGGGAGAAATTAAACCTTCTTTTACCCAACGGGTACGCAAGTTAATATGGTCAATAAATTCCTGCGTTTCATACTGGTTAATAACTTCAAGGCTGTCATCAGTTACGCGAATAACACCGGGGATTTCAGAACCGATAACCTGTTCAAACCCATAAAGCTGCGGACCATCGCCACCCCATGTAGAGGGCAGATAGCCATAAGAACCTGTTTTTTCCTTAATGGCTTTAAAATAACTTTCATAATCTTCCAGAGTTTCATATTTAGTATTTTCTAAATCAAGACCTAAAGCTTTAATGTTCTGAGTGGGAATCATATATCCCGGACCACGAGCAAAAATCTGCTGGTTGGGAACGCCGTAAATTTTACCGCCAATTCTAACGCCTTCCCAGATTTCTTCGCCAAACAGTTCCCACAGTTTAGGAGCCGATTCCTTCAAAAGATCATCAAGCGGCAGTAAGTTACCATCGTTGACATTGTTATAGATATTGTTAATTACGCTTGAAGTGTAAACAATGTCATAATCTTCACCGCTTGCTTGAATAACCGGCATTTTACCGTGATAATCTTCCAGAGCAATAATATCTACAGCTACACCGATTTTCTCCTTAGCCATATCGCTGACTTTCTGGAAAACTTCTGCACTATCAGGCTCTTTATTGATACGCGCATACCAAATTAAAGTTTTCTCTCCATCATTGTCCTTTGTACCGCCACACCCGGCAAGTACGCCCAGTGCCATGACCAGCACCAGTAAGATTGCAAGTGTCTTTTTCATATTTGTTTCCTCCTTTTAATAATTGTTTCTATTTTAAAATATTTTGCTTTTAAAGATAAACTAACGATTCACTATCAACCTTTTACGCCGCCAACGGTAATACCCTTTGAAAAATATTTCTGGAAGAAGGGGAAAATGACAAGCATAGGTCCGGCTGCCACAACACAAAGCGCCATACGCAAGTTCTCGTTTGGCAATTTTTCTTGCGTTGCCATCATACCACCGTATTCCTTGGCAAGATTTACCTTATTGAGTACGCGGTACAGCATATACTGCAAGGTTGTCATATCACCATGATCAATGTAAAGCATTGCCTGATACCAATCATTCCAGAAAGTAAGTACCTGGAACAATGCAATGGTCACAATACCAACCTTAGAAAGCGGTATAACAATTGTAAAGAAAATTCTGAATTCACTGGCTCCTTCAAGATTTGCTGCCTCAATCAACGATACCGGCACACTGGCCATAAACATTCGAAGCAACATAGTATTCCAACCACTTATTAATATAGGTAGGAACAATGCCAGAATATTATCCTTTAATCCCAAATACTTTGTTACCAAAATGTACATCGGCACCAAGCCACCGGAAAAAAGCATTGTAAAATATACAAAAAACGATAGCCCGTTTTTCAGCTTGAAATCGCTACGTGACATAGGGTAGGCAAGCATCGCCATAATCAAAACGCTGACCAGCGTACCTACGACCGTAACAAAAGTCGTTGTGCCATAAGCAGAAATAACTTCTGTCGGATTTCTGAATATATATTGATATGCCTCTAAACTAAACTCACTGGGAATCAAACTATAGCCATTTGCTTGTATCCCTGTTTCGCTTGTTAGTGACACAGATAAAATCATAACAAAAGGTAGCAAGCACAAAAGCGACATAATAATCAAAAATAAATGTACAAATATTTTAAGAAATACGTTTGCATGTTTCATATAAGCAACCTCCTTAGAACAGCGCCGATTCGCTCTCAAACTTTTTCACAATCGTATTACAGGTCACAACCATAATAAGACCTACGACAGACTGGAACAAGCCAGCCGCTGCCGAGCTTGTCATATCACCTGCTCCACGCAGAGCGCGGAAAATATATGTATCCAAAACATCTGTCACCGAATACAGTGAGCCACTATTGTTCGGCACATAGTAGAACAAGCCAAAGTCCGCACGCATAATGGAACCAACTGACATAAGTGACATAATAATAATCGTGGGTCTTAACAGTGGCAAAGTAATGTGTCGTATCTTACCCCAGGTGTTGGCACCGTCAATTTCAGCAGATTCAAAAATTTGAGTATCAATACCCATAATTGTTCCATAATATACCAAACTTGTATATCCCATAGTTTTCCATACACCAAAAGCCGGGATAATAAACCACCAATATTTTGGTGTTAAGTACCACGAGACTGCCTCACCGCCAAAGAATGCAACAACCTGATTTAAAATGCCGTGTTCGTAATGGAACAAAATCGTGCCAATAAAGCCAACTACAACCCAAGAAATAAATCGTGGCAAAAACAACATCGTCTGATAAGTTTTCACATAAATACGCTTATCAACTAAATCCATAAAAACAGCAATCGCCACAGCAACAAAAGCAACTAGAAAAATCGATATAAAATTATGGAAAACTGTGTTAAATACTAATCTGCCTGCATCGTTAGAAGAAAACAGGAATTCAAAATTATCAAACCCTACCCATTCACTACCCCAGATACCTCGCTTCGGTTTATAATCCTTAAAGGCAATTACCGCACCTGCCATCGGAATATAACTGAAAACCAAAAACCAGATAACACCCGGAATTGTCAATACACCTAGCTGTAAACTTTTGCGTGCATTCAGACTGAGACCTTTTTTCTTGGCCGGTTTGTTTTGCACTGTCAAATTTGTCTTTGCCATTTTTTTCAACCCTCTCAATACAAATTTCTATACTTTTAATTAGCTTAATTATATCTTTTAATGAGTAAACTTGTAAAGTCACAAAAATTTCCTATATACTTACCCTATAACTGCAACATATCGTTTTGCCAATTCACGGATTCCGTCGTAGTCACCAGCAGCAAGCATTTTTTTGTCAACAATGTTAGTTCCTACACCAAAGCCGGATACGCCTGCTTTCATATAATCAGGAATATTTGCATCATTGATGCCGCCTACCGCTGTGAGCATAATATGCGAAAGCGGTGCCTTCACTGCTTTCACATAGCCAGGGCCTAAGTCGCCAGCGGGAAAAAGCTTGACAAAGCTGGCACCCAATGTATGAGCAAGCTGAATTTCTGTTGGTGTTACGGCGCCGGGCATAGACACCATACCCAATTCGCGGGTTTTTTCAATAACAGTCTTATCTGTATTGGGTGAAATGATAAAGCATCCACCTGCTTTATGGGTTAATTCCACTTGTTCTTCTGTCAACACCGTTCCTGCTCCGATAAACATTTTATCTTTAAAATGTTCTGTCAGAATTCGGATGTTTTCAGCAGTTTCTGCATCGCTTATTTTTTTGCTGGCATCATAGGTCACTTCTAAAAGTCTGATCCCACCATCATACATTGCTTGTGCAAGAGGCAGAATTTTTTCTTTTTCCACACCACGGACAATGACAATCAGCTTATTCTCTATAATGGATTCTACAACTTTACTATACATTATTGCACCTGCTTTCCTTTCACACGACTTATAATGTTGCGTTTAAATTCTTTTTCAGCATATTCCGGTATTCAGAAGGCGAAACATGCTCGCTCTGCATAAACACCTTTGAAAAATAACTGGAACTGCCAAATCCACATTCCTGAGAGATTTCAAGAATGGATTTATCACTACAAATGAGAAGCTTCTTGGCACAGGCAATTTTGAGCGATGTTTTGTACTCTGTGATTGTTGTGCCCGTAACCTTTTTAAAGGTGTGCATCATATAGTACATACTGATGCCGGCTTTCTTTGCAATATCTTTAATAGTCAGGTCGCTTTCCTTATTCTCCATAATAATTCTTTTAATGGTTTCAACAATCGGGAAGCTTTCAATCTTTATGTCAGAAACCGATCGCACCAATGCAATCATTTCTGTAACAATCTTGAGTTTATCGCCCTTGTCCTGCTCTAAGGATTCTGCCAGTTTATCAAATTCTGCACTTTCCAGCTTGTGCATATTCACACAGTTAATGGAATAATGCTCAAAAATCTTATCCACAATTTTGTCAGAATATTGTTCGAGCAAAAGGGTCGCAAACTCTTCATCCGTATATCGGCTAACCTCTCCATAGGGGTTTTCCTCTTCATCGCTGTATTTATCAAGCTTTGAAATAATGCATTTCAACTTGCTGTCAGGACTTGTCAGTTTTCCTTGAATAATATCCTCTTCTGTAACTTTAGCATATAAAATTTCTCTTGCAGAAGCATACGCTTCATCCAATGATTTTTTCAAAGCACCGCGGTCGCGATCATAGGTTATATAAATATATCCGTCTTCGCCTACTGTTGCATCTGGATAAGACACATTTTCACGTTCATCCAGCAGCAACTGATATTTCCATGTTGCGCCGTCATCTTCAGAAAGGAATGCCGTCAGGTTGATTCGTTCTTTATCATCTGCATTATTGATAAAAAGCACACGACCGGATTGCAGTCGACCAATAAAGAAACGTGAGGAGGGACCACCCAAACCACTATCCTTACCTTTCGTCCAGGTCTTGCCGCTATCAAAGGAGTAAGAAACGCCAATGCCGTATTCTGTTCTTACATACATTGCTAATCGACCGTCTGAAAGTTCTAAAATCATATGCTCATCAAAGGAACGCTTTTCTACATCCGCTCCGCCAAGCTTTTCAAAAGTTTTGCCATTATCAATAGTCTTATATACAAAAGAACCTTTATCCTTTTCCTGGGTATCGTATTCAGATGACAGAACTCTGATGCCGTCATTCCATACCGCAATGGGAAAGAACCATTCACCGGTTGATAAAATCGTGGGCTTATTCATCATAACATCATGCCCGACAAATATTACATTGCTCCAAATAAGCTCATCAGCATCCGGGTCATCGCAAATAACTGCATAGGTACCGTGAGCCGGAATCATTGACCAGGTAAACCACAAACGCCCCAGCGGGTCAATCCAAATACAGGGATCGAAACACCGATGATTCTCTTTATAAGCAACAGCAATCGGCTCTGTAAAATCAGTTCCGTTATCTGACATAACCAACATAACATAGTTGCCTAACTCTTCTTTGACACCGCCCGAATAAAAGGTTGAAAAAATTCTGCCTTTTTTAGTAACCTCAATGCCGGGAATTCCCTGCCAAACTCTATGCTTGGCAGTATATTTTTTCAGTTCATTTTTGTCTGTAATAAGCATATTTTCACCTCTTATACTCATTATACAAAAAGTTTCAGCTATATTCTATAACAAAAGTGCTTTTTCAAAACGTATTTTTGGTTATATAGTCAAAGAAATCTATTAAAATACTGCTTTTTATAATTAGTATTTTTTGTCATAAAGACCATTACGGCAGTTTTGTTATGTTAACTCTAATCTTAAATGCAGTCAAGTAAAATTTATTATTATAGCAAATTATTAAAAGCACATAGCCATATATGCAGGAAAATATGTTATACCATCCTTTACACTTAAATTTTTGAATGAATAATGTAGCATTCCCAAATGCTTGAACTGTATTTTTCTCAGAAGCATTCAAGCGAAGAAAGGCTTTCTGTAATGTGGTATACACGCTTTTTATCAAAGCTTCTACACTTTATTGAATATTGTGATACAAAAAAAGCGAAAATGAAGTTGCATTACCGCAATTATCATTTTCGCTTTTCGTTCAATATCTCATATCAAAAATTGACCCGCTGTAAACAAAGAAACAGGCTATTTTCGAATCTCAGTATAATACTCATCAAAAGGAATTTCTCCGGCAATAGCTTTATCCCTAATTTTTGAAGCAAATCGTGACCATTCTTAGAACTCTGCGATGGTCATTTTCTTTTTCATGTATCTTGCATAATGAGTCTTATATGCTCGGTTATAAGTTTGCCAGATAGGGTCGTTCTTACACTTATCTCCGTATCTTCTTCTGGAACCCACAGCGCGGCAGGTTTTGGCGGGGGCTTCTTTTAATTCTCTGTCACAATAGCTGAAATATTTTCCGCCCTGAATCAAAAAATACTTTCCGCAATTTTTGCATTGGTTTGGAATATAGTTATGCCGAATTCCGTTAAAGAAATCAAAGTATAAAAATCGGTAACAGTTTGATCGTACCCAAGGACAGATTCCGTGATTGGATAGATAAAAAATCCGGCGGATGAAAGGAGCGAATATGAAATATAATCCATACCCAAAACGAGACGCCATTAAAAACTATTTCCCAATGCCTAATGAGATTTTTAATCTTGGTTTGCGTGCAGGTGAAATTGCACTTTATGCATTTTTATTGAAATGTGAAGACAGAAAAACCTTCAAATGTTGGCCAAGCTATAAAACCATCAGCAAAGCATTAAATATTACGAAAAATACTGTGAAAGCATATGTAGATAAACTCTGCGAGAAACAGTTAATTACAGTTGAATATACATACATTTTCACAAAGGATGGAAAGAAACGAAATGTGGTAGTTTGATGTACACTATTCGTCCCATACAGGAAGCAATTAATTATGATGTAGCAAAACAGTTTGAGAGAAATGCTCTTGCAGTAAAAAAAGCCGAACTAGAAAAGAAATTTCAAAAATATATGGATTCAAAAACTGAATCTGCAAGCTAATATGATGCTCCGATTTGACCAAAAAAATTCGGCGGAATATATTAGAGTAGGAAAAAGAAACTGCAGGTACTAAACGATACACAACTTGACAGGTTGATGAAAGCTATAGAAAGTGATGAAGAATGGGACAACTTCTTCCTCCTGGAGCTAACCACAGGACCCAGACGAGGCGAAATCTGTGGGTTCAAGTGGGATGACTTTGATGAAGTAAATAACAAGTTTAAAATCAATCGAAGCATCTCTTATCGCAAGGGCGGTGAGCTATATGAAGACAAACCAAAGACAGAAGAAAGCGAACGAACCCTCACCCTGCCCGAGATGACGGCAAAAATGCTTAAGCGAAGAAAGAGAATCTCACAATGGATTTTCTCCAATCCTCTCAATCCGGACAAGCCTGTATCCCCTGCTGCTGCCTACCGGAGAGCAAAGAGATTGCTAAAACAAGCGGGACTCCCCAACGTCTCCTTCCACGATCTGAGGCACACCTTCGCCACCGTTGCCGTGGCAAACGGCATGGACATTAAAACCCTGTCCACCATCATCGGGCATGTATCCAGAAAAACAACCATGGATATCTACCTCCACACAACCGAGGAGATGAAGCAACAGGCTGCCGCGAAAATAAACGCCCGTTTCAGCAAGAATGCAAGCACCACCAAAGAAGTAACACCCAAGGAACAAGAAAAGCCGGCACAAGCCAAATTTGAGCCAACAAAGGGCAAATACAGAAAACCAGGCACAGGATGTATCACAAAGATAAACGACCACCTCTATGAGGGCAGATATTCACCAAAAGGCGCCGATGGAAAACGTATCTCCAAAAATGTCTACGCCCAAACAGAAACAGAATGCGAACAAAAGCTGGCTGAACTGATTAGAAAAATGAAAGCAGAGATTGCTGCTGAAAAAGCGAAAATGAAACCTCAAAATAATGCATAAACGGCGCGGACTAAATCCGTGCCGTTTGTTTTTGGGGTATTAAATTTTGAGATGGTGTAAACAATGAGAATCGTTTTCATAAATTAAACCTTGCGCATTTGCTAAACTATTCTTGATACGGTTTATAATTTTCCAATCGTTTCTGTT
>JAFQAZ010000012.1 GCA_017416855.1 Clostridia bacterium | reverse complement strand
CCTTATTATGTATAGTCGAAGTTCTTTCTCGATTCTCGCTTTGCTCGACTCGCAGAAAGAACAACTGAGTTAGGGAAAGTCGCCAAACGAAAGTTTGTCGCCATTCTCCTACCTCATGTCCCGCCCGGCAGGGCATAAAAAGAAAATGTATCGGTTAAAACGATATATTCAATTATTAATTTAATTATTATATGCAAAGGGGATGACCGCTCATCCCCTTTACGAATCCCCTGCCGCACTAAGTATTCAAAATTCTAAAAATCCAACCGCTTATTTTTGCAAAATCTTATCGTCGTGCACAGTCGGCAACTTATGTCTCCCGTGCACTAAAACAAGCTGTCAGCAAAGGAAGTCGAAACAGCTTGTTTTACGATGATTTTGCAAAACTTTCACGGGGATTTTATCGGAATTTTAAATACACGGTGATTTTCACGCAATTAGTTACATAAATGTTTATCATGGGAGAACGCAAAATAGTTTTAACCCTTTAAATTATTTATCTTACCATACTACATTTAAATAATTAATACATAATAAGGGAAAATTACCTTGGTAAAAGGTGTTTTCTCTACCTTTTATTATGGATTAATTATTGGTGTAGTGTGGTAGCAAAACCGATGGAAAACACTTTTTCGGCACATACTTCGGGGTGTGCTTTTTTTAATTAGGAGGTAAAAGTAATGAGAAAAAAACAAAAAGAAACGGCATATTCAGAAGAAAAAATGGCCGTTTCTTTTTTATTTATCTCACTTTTGTCTCAAAAGAATAATCTGGTTTGCTTTTAGCACAAAGGTAGCAGGGTTTATCTTTGCTTTCGTCATCAAATGGTTTTCATCAATGAGAAAAGCCTCAAAGTTTTCGGTAAGATTGGTTTTAATTGTTTGATCACAATCCGTAGCGTTTGTGAGCAGAACACCTTTTTCATTTTGGTCTGTCGCCGCAACAACATAAATTCCCTCGGCATCACATTCTGCTTTTGCCTGGTTTCCCATAGCGTACAGAACCCCAAAGGCTTTAAAAGCATAATACACACAGCAGGGCTCATAGGTATTCACATCATAAAAACCGGCGTATGCACCCAATGCCACATATCTTGCATCGTAATACATGAGCATACTTGTTTTTTTGTTCTGCAGGGCACACATGGTTGCCGTCACATTTGCAGAAGCAAAAGAGGAGGTTCTGTTCAGTATTCTGTTGTGGGAATTATTCCACTCATTTAAGTGGGTTTCAACATCACCGTAGCCATATTCGGTCAGCACCTTATCAATAAAATCGGCTAAAACAGTAACAACATCCACGGTGGAATAGGAGTGCCACGAGAAAAAGTCCATGGGGGAGTTGTGCTCTTTTATGTAGTCTAAAAATCCATATAAAAACTGCATACGGTATTGTTCTTTGGGACCGCTATAGCGGATGTCGTCACGCTTTTCGATGTCCATTCCGTATTTCTCGGGGTCTGCAAAAATGCCGTAAAAACCGGTAGCGGCATAACCGCCTACTTTGATTGAGTCGCCGAAGCATTGTTTCAGATGCCTTGCCGCAACATCATACAGCTCATAATATTGTTCGGCACTGCCCGTCCACATTTTATTTCTCTCCGGAGTGTGACGGTTATCCGGCTCGTTCCATATTTCCCAGTATGTGATACCGTAGTGAAAGCCGTTTGCCCAACCCTCATTGTAGTGCCTTATGATATGTTCGCAAATGCGTGCCCATTTTTTGTAATCCTTTGGGGGATGAATGCGATATGCCTTGATGTACCGTTGGTTTTCAATGGTAACGCCCAGACGGAAGTAAGGCTCTACACCGTATTCGTGTAATGCTTTTAACAGCTCATCCGTAAAAGCGAAGTCATATGCTTCGGGATCGGTTTCATCTGCATCGAAATCACGGAAAATGTTGGGGATATCCACATAACGGTAGCTACCATAGGGGCCGCCAACGTCGTGGAGACGGGAGTAGGGAATATTGGCATCCGTGAGAATCTGCATGGGTGAAAAATCCAATGCTTCAGATTTATGGATAAACGGCGGTTGACCCACCGCGTGCATAGGCTTGATTTTACCTGTAATTCGTTCAAAATCAACGTTAATATTTGCCATGTCCTTCAACTCCTTTTACATTAAAACATATCATACGTGAAGCTTTGAGTCAACGATGGCGAAGAGTGAGATAAAAATTTTCCAGAAAGTGCTATGATAATCTAAGCGCACCATACAGGGTTTCGCTTTTGTTATTCGCGCTCTTCCCGGGCATATTCCCCTGCTACTGCCAACAATGTATCTAAAAAGGAATGAGTGGCTTTCGAGAGATACTTTTGCGTGTTGAGATAGGCAAAGGTATATCTTTTTGTTTTAAAAATCTGCCTGCATTCCACATTTTCGGAGAAGGTACCTTTCCAGGAAAGAGAGGGCACAAAAGAAATGCCAAGGCCCATTTCAATATATTTTCTGATGTAGTTGGGGTCGTCACTCTGAATGACGATGTTCGGGGCAAAGCCTTCTGCATGGCAAATTTCATTTGTCAGCTTATATAGTCCGCTTTTGTTATTCATGGTAATGAATTTTTCATTTTCTAAATCCTTTACTGAAATCCGGGGGTTGTTGACCAAGGGATTATCTTTTTTCATGGCCAATAGCAGGTCATCCACAACCAGTAAATGCTTTTTGAATTTTTTTTGCTCAAGAATTCTATCTGAAATAATCAAATCATACCCATCGATTGAATTGTCAGCCGAATGATTGATGAAAAAAACGACATCGCTATAGCTTTTTTGAAAGGTCTCTATTGCTTTCGTTACGATACGTCTGTTGGTTTCTGCAAGAATTTTAATTTCACCGGAAATTTTTTCATCATCGCAAAGCTTGATTTTTGCTTCGTGAATCAGCATCAGAGCCGTTTTAGCATTGGTATACAGTAATTTTCCCTGTTCGTTCAGAGCAACCTTATTGGAGGCGTGGTCGAACAGGGTAGTGTTTAACTCTTTTTCAAGCCGGCGGATGCTTTGGGAGATGTTTGATGTGGGCACACCGTAATGTCTTGCAGTTTCAGAAAGGTTTTCTGTTTCAGCCGCATTGCAAAAATATTGAAGTTGTAAAAGTTCCATTCTTCTCACCTCGTTTTAATTGTATAAAAAAATGAGATGTTTGTCAATACTGCTTTACTATAAAATGTATAGTAGGTGCATTATATTTCATTATTTACAATATACCTTTTTCATTTTATAATGATGAGGAATATAAAATAAGAAGGGTGGATTTTTATGATTTATGGTGTGGCTTTGCTGGCCGGTTGTATGTTTGCAGGTTCATTCGTAGGGAACTTGTTGGGTATACTAACAGGCCTTAATTCTGACATCGGTGGTGTTGGATTTGCAATGATTTTGCTTTTACTTGCAACCAATTCCAAAACTGTCAACAAGATTATGCCGGCAGGATATACAAAAGGCGTTGAATTCTGGAAAGAAATGTTTATTCCTGTAATTATTGCGCTTTCTGCATCACAAAATGTTGCAAGCGCTATTGACGGCGGCCTTCTTGCTTTGCTGGCAGGTGTCGGCGTTGTGGTGGTTATGATGTTGATGATTCCCCTGCTTAACAAGCTGATACCCCAAAAGGCGGAAGACAAGGTGAGTGAGGAGGTAGAGGTATGAAAGCAATAGCAAACATTTTTGTAGAACTGTTTATAGATAATGCATTTGTTATGTCTTTTCTGATTGTCGGCATCATTTCGTTGTTTTCTAAATTTGTTGCTGACAAGCTTACCCGCGGGAAAATACATTCCTCGGCTATTGCTATTTTTCTTGGTCTTATTCTGGCTTATGTTGGCGGCAGAGCGACAGGCGGTTCAAAGGGCCTTTCCGATTTGCCCATCTTTGCAGGTATAGGCATTCTTGGCGGTTCGTCTTTTCGTGACTTTGCTATCATTTCAACATCTTATGGTGCAAAGTTCTCTGAAATTAAAAAGTGTGGCGTTATTGGTGTTGTGGCACTTTTAATCGGCGTTATCGGAACCTTCTTTGTGGGCGCCTTAATTGCCATTGCTTTTGGCTATCATGATGCGGCAAGCGTTACAACCATCGCAGCAGGAACAGTTACCTTTGTTGTTGGTCCTGTTACGGGCGCAGCTGTTGGTGCAGATTCAGCCGTTATTGCGCTTTCAATCGCGGCAGGTGTGGTGAAATCCATTACCGTTATGCTTTTAACGCCAATGGTTGCCAAAAAGATTGGCCTTACCACACCCAGAGCGGCTATGGTGTTTGGCGGTCTGATGGGTACCACAAGCGGCACTTCTGCCGGTCTTGCGGCAACAGACCCGAAGCTGGTTCCTTATGGCGCAATGGTTGCTACTTTCTATACAGGTCTTGGCTGCCTGCTTTGCCCGTCAGTGTTATATTTCATTATGAAAATATTCCTGCCTTAATGTAAGAGAATAGATACAAAAAGAAACGACGATTCCATAAAATCGTCGTTTCTTTTTTTGGTATTAAAGAATTACTACATTTACCGTTGGTCAAGACCAAAGATATAAAGTCTTCTTGCATAATTAAGAAAACTGTACAATATGTTTATCATCCCAACGTGCAATTAATTCTTTCATTTTTTCAAACACCATCGGTTTTGCCTCTTCAGCAAAATCAGGTGCAATGCGTTGTAAAAAGCCGTTCATAATAGAAAGGAACTTAATGCATTTATCTGCCTCATCCACGTCCCCATAATTGCTTCTGCACCAAAACAGATGTGTACATAAAAAGGCCAGTTCAATTTCCGCAAGGGGTGTTTCTGTTGATTGATTGATAATCTCCTGCCGTTTTTGTTTATAATTTTTTGAGTCAACACCGTGTTTTTCAACAAATTCATGTAAGGTAAGAAACGCAAACTCATCCCCTGCCATTGGCGATAAATCAAAGGTTTCTATGAATCTCAGGAGAGGTGTATAAGCAGATTTTTGTCTGATACCAAAATCGCCGGAAGCATGCATTTCATGGTCATATTTTGCCCACTCATAACCAAAGACTTCATCGAAAATCGCCTGATCTTCAGGGTCTTCAATGGGGCCCATGGTCTTCAATAAGAGTTTTTTATAAAAATGTGAAAGACCTCTGTGCACGCCCTTAATTTGTAAAAAGTCCACACTGGATGTAACAATGCCCAAACCACCAGCAGCACAGGTTGCGACCCATTCGCCCACCTGAGATACATCCTTTGTTACACCTTTTAACAGTTCAACGGCTGTACGCGCTGTGCCGGCATTGTTTTTTCCAATTTCAGTTTTGGCACCTTTGCCCATTTCATCAATTGCATTTTCCACCGTGCTGATGGCGCTGTTGATGGTATCCTGCATATTGCCACTGAACAGACCACTCATCTCTTTTAATTTTTCGATGCAGTCACTTGCTTTTTTCAAATTATTTTCTACATTTGTACCTTGAGCAACTTCTGACATTGCTGCTGTTACATTCCCCAAAATAGACAATCCGCCATTTAAGGTATCGCTCAGATTTCCGCTCACAAGGTCCTTATAATTGTCTGCTAAGTCGGGATTAAATGTCGTTGTAACGTTCATAATGCCTCTTAAGGCCGCAAGTGCAGTCTTGCAGTTTTCTATGACGTCTGGATGACTGGCAACAAAGCTCTCAATTGCCTCTTCGTTTCCTTCTGCAGCTGCTTCTGCAATGTTCTCAGCGTTGTCAATAACAAAGCTGATTTTTTCTAAAATATCTCCTTTTAAAAAGGACTGAACAGCCAACAGAATTCTGTTCATATTTCTAACAAACTCAACATGGTACATCAACTTGCTGACACTTGGAACTTGTTGTCTTTCCAGAAGGATAATACAGCTTTCAAGTGCTTTAATTCCGTTTTGATAGACTGCATTCAAGCAGGGTAGGAACTTTCCTGAAGTTAAATCCTCGTAGTTTTTTTCCAGAGTATCCAGTAAATCTTCCATAGCCTGAATGTCATCTAAATCTTCTTTGTTATACTTGACGCGCTTAAAAACATTTTTTAAGGCTGACGGAATGGCACAGATAAGCTTTTTAGGCGATGTCAGAACTTCCAGCATTTTAAAGATGGCACTGTCTTTAACAACAATTTGCACAATCAGATTGTAGATAATCATTTTATATTCTGTCATTTTAGCGATTGTCGTTACATGTTGCTCTATTTCTGAGGCCAGTTGAGGGGTAACACAATAATCTAAAGTATTATTCTCCACTTGCTATATCCCCCTTCATAATTTTATAATCGATATAATCATCAAAGTCAACTTCGGCACCGATCATAGAGAACAGAGTCTGACTCATCACATCGCATGCATGATGATAGGCTTGTACATCCTCACAGTTATATCCGTCAGCAAACGATGTAATCTGCATCATACACTCTGCTGCTTTATCGAGCTTAATCTCTTCGCAATATTTACGCGTTTTTTCTAAAAGTTCCGAAAGGGCTGTCGTGCCATCGGCTGGAACAGCATCACCAAACAAAGCTTTGGAATTCGCCGTTGCCAAAAAGTCATTTGAAGCAAAATGGTCTGCTGCTGTACACAGTAAGCTTTCACTGTAAGCTGGCAAAATGTCAAGGACATCCTGACAGGATATCTTTTTAGTCTGCATAGAAGAGGAAAGCCATCTGCCAAACTCATCCATAGCACTGACAGAGCCATCGTCATCTGTTGTAACCGCCCGTGAATCAATAAAATTAAACCCAAAATACTTGAATTGCTCTTCGCGATTAAAGCATTGACCATCCACATTCATATCAAACGGATTATCTTCCTCATCTCCGCCCTGCATCTCAGGCGGAACCGGGATGGTGCCAACGCCTTCTTTTCCTGCGCGGTATCCGCCATTGCCTGCACAACCATCCATGTTTTTAAAACCGCCATACAAACCAAGAGCAAGAATGTTTTCTAGGGAAATGTTCGGGGAAATATCTGCTTGCGTTTTTCTGATCAGTTCAACCCTATCCATGTACAAATCTGTCAGTTTTTTTACTGTTGCGTACATAGCTTCGCACATAGCAATGGTCATAGCACTTCTTGCTTTATTCAAAACAAGTACCGCTACATACATTGTATTTTCCTGCATTTTTTCCAGAATCTCGTCTTCTGTCTGTTTTGCATATACTTTAAGCTCTGCAATTTCAGCAGCAATGTCGTTACACAGCTGATTTAAATCTTCTTCATCAACGTTAAATTCACTGTAACTGCCTGTTGGTTCATGCATTTGAAGCACAAAACTACTTTCTGTAGCGGTTTGCACCTCGCCGGTAAAATCATCGGCAGCATCTTCGGCTTTTTCTCCTGCTTTGACAGTTGAAACCACGTTTTTGAAAGAAAGCCTGCTTTGTCTTAGTAAGTCAACGGACTTTTCTGTAAACGTAGCAAAGAATTTTGACGGTAACAAAATGCATAGCTTGTCCGCAATATCTTTAATGGGTTTAAACTGCGTTTCTTCTGCTTTTGCATTAATCTTGTCATAAATATTGTTGATAAATCCGGCATAGCCTTGTGCTTTTATGCTTATGTGATCTTTAATTTCACTTTTTGCAACATCTGTAAAAGATATTCCCATAATCATCACCCTTGTTAAAATTTATCGAAATCAATAAACGGTACATAATAATCTTTAAATGTACAATGAAACTTTTTGAATGCACGTTCTGTTTCTGCACTTCTCACTTTAAAATCAATGGCGATTGAGTTTTCGTTCTTTTGCGTGTAGTTTATTTTATATCTGTTGTAAACTCTTTCATCAGGTGTATTAATAAAAATGTAATCACACTGTTTAATATAGTCGCTAACGCCATCATCAGTTGCACAACAAAAAATATACAAAACGTTATAAAACAAACTGTCCGTTGTACTATTTAAAAATTGTCTGCTGAGACTTTCCACATTTTCAAGACCCAAAATCCACACCACGTACATAGGGATGCAATCAGCTAAAGGCAGTTTCTTTATTCTGTAGTTAATAAAGGCATCCACGTAGCTTTGGTAGGTTTTGTTGTGGTTATCATGATTGCAGAAATCCCGCAAATTCTGTTCTGTTTTTCCCCCGTCAAAGGGTTCAAGAAGCTTACGGAAGGTCTCAGGTGTATATCCGTCTATCTGATCGGCAAGCTTGTTGATTTGTTCAGAGACTTTTCCGTTATCAACCTTTTTAACAGATTCTGCCTTGATTCTGTATTGTTTTACAATACTTTTAGATGCCGCTGCCAAAAAGCTTGCTATGTCGTTATACTTCTGTAAAATAGCAAACAAATATTTATTGCACTCGCATCTTGTAATATACTTTTCAAGGCTTTCGCCATATCTGTCAATGTTTTCCTCCGGTATGCCCATATCATCTGCAAGAGAATAGACTGATTCTAAAATCGGATTCTTCTGTACAATGTAATGTACATAATGGTCTCTTTTTATTGAAGTCTTGAAATTTTCTGCTAAGAGCTTGGTAACGTAGGCCGCATCTTCCGTTTTGTTGCAAATGATACTGATATTTTTCTTTTTGCCTCTTTCTAAAAATACAGTTTCATAATCAACTTTTTTTGAGTTAAACACAACGGGACGGCCCAAAAGCAAGGATTCATAAGCCTCAAAACTATTTTTGATGATAAGATTCATTTGAGAAACATATGCCGGATTCTTTCTTAAATCCTCAACGGCTGCTATGTTCTCTTTTGCATCTTCATCATAGAATTTCTGAACTTTCGAAAATTCATACTTTTGTGCAGCCGTGACAAGGAACTTGAGATAATCATAAAAGCTCACATCATTTGCCGTCAAGGAATTAACATCGTCGGAAATAAAGGGAACTTTATATTTAATATTATCTTCTTTTGCCCCTGCTTTTGTGTTGACAATTACGACACCCTTTTCAAAGATATCTGCAGCTGCGGAATTGCCTAAGATTGCAGTTGAAATTTCTGCATCGCAGGGCAGGGCAAATCTTGCCTTAAAGTTGGCAAAAGCTTTGCCGCTTAATGTCCCAGACATTTCCTGACTGGCAAACAGTAAATGAAACCCGGTTGCACGACCAAGCTTGGTGATTGTTGTCAGCAAGGTTTCAATCATCAGAGCTTCTCGTGATGTTGCCTCTAAAAACATTTGCTGAAATTCATCAACTAAAAGCAACACTCTGGGCAGTACAAGATTTTTTTCGCTATAATAATTTCTTAAATCGGCAATTTTGGTGAAGCCCATTTTTTTCAGGAAGTTTTCCCGGGCACGCATGCACTCTGTAATATAGGTAAGTAAGGACACCACATAGCGAATCTCGCTGGTTGCAGCACAAGCACGCACATGAGGACTACTACCAAAATCACAGGTCATATATCGGCTGAGTTCCACTTTTTTAAAGTCAGCAAGATATAAATCCAGTTCCCATGGTGGATATTCTGTCATCATATTAAATAACAGATTGTTTAAAAATACAGATTTACCTGAACCGGTTCTACCGACAATCATGCCATGCACGCTGTGATCGCCTAGTTCAACCGCAGCAACATCCACAGGCGGGTCGCTCCGTCCTGGTCTTAAGTTAATGCCATTTAATGTTTTATTAAACCATATCCCGTTATCCGGTGTTTCGGAAAGAGGTATTTGCTTAAAGCTTTCCATTAGTTCTTCAAAAATTTTTCTGCTGGCATCTGTCGTCTGTGCATCATAAAAATTTTCCATGAATGTAATGGGTTCGGGACAAATGGTCACATACTGTCCCTCGCCATAATCAATCGCTGACAGATTTTTTTCTTTTCCCAGCTCAAAGTATTTTGAGAAAACATCAAGAAAATCAGAATATGCAAAAACCTGCTTCTGAGGCTCAAAAAAGTCCATAAATTCATTGGAGGATGAGCCTTGGGAGCTTCCTTTTACATTAAACTTGAAATTCATAAAACATTCACCTACATTATATCAGAAAGTAATTCACCCATCAGTTCATCTGCGTTGACATTGGAAGATTCGCTTGCGACTTCCTCAGCCGCTGCCGAAGACATATTTCTGATGCTGGCATTGATTTCTACAAATTCTTCTCTGATGCTGTCAATCACTCTGTCTACAATTTCTTCAAAAGGATTGATGATACTGATGCCAATTGCTTCAATGGGAGCATATAAACCGCCGGCCATGGCGTTGTTCTGTTCAATATCTTCTGCTTCCTTTTTAGAATTCATATAAGCATCTTTAATGTTATCCAATCTTGTTGCAGCTTCTTTTTTCAGGTCTTCATAAAGCTCTTCAGACATAGAAAACTCAGATGTATCAACATCGTCAATTTCCATAATCTTAGGCAAATTGTCTTCGATTGTGAGAATCATATCCTTCATCAGCTGACGTGCCGTTTCACAAGCATTTTCACCGGCACGTGCAATCTCACAATAGGATGCAATAGATTGATTTGAATTTGACCAATCTTCACAAATTTCCAGAATTTTAGATACAATAACCTCATTATAAAAAGCAATAATGGTATTGGATTGTTTCACCAGATGTTCATAATGGCTGTCGGCAGCAAGATTTTTGAATGCCTGAACCAATTCGCTGGCATTTTCGCCGATATCACAGGAGCATTTCTGTAAGACGGCTATAATTTCTTCTTGTGCTTCAACATTGACTGATATTCTTGACTGCATATGTAATCCCTCCAAAGATTATAAAACTTTTTCTATGTAGTTCTGTTCAACAACAAACTTATCTGCAAATGCACTTCTATTGAGTCTATATACGGCATTGTTTTTAACAGCGGCCTTAATAAACTCACTGTCGGCATTTTCAGCATAATTGTTTTCGTTTATGATTAAAACAGGAACAATACCCCAGTTTTCGGTGTTGTTTAATATTCTGATAAAGTCTTTATCATTTAATAGCTTATTGTGACCATAAATGAAGATGATGTCATACTTAATGATGTTTCTCATTTCTGTAAGACAGATTCTGTTATAATCCTCAATCTTACCGGTCAGTCTTGATTTGTTCTCAATGATTTCCGCAATATCACGGCTGACATCGTTGGCATCTATCTTATGAACAATATAGCGATTCTGGGATGCTGCTGCAACATTTCTGTCATAGAACAGGTTAGAAAACGCTGCACGTTCATCATAAAGATGAAGAGCTGTTTCTTTCATATTGTTATACACACAGCCCCAAAATGCATGACAGACAAACTCCTCAATTTCAGACATTTCATTACCGTTGTTTTCTGCCTGCACATCGGTACATTTAATAACAACCGGCTTCATATTATGCTCAATGTGAATCAGTGCATCTGTGCCTGTACTTGTTTGAGCAAAGCCTAACGGGAGTCTGTTATCAATTTTAGCGGCAACCGGGGTATCAATTTTTTTGCTGAAAATCTCTTTTAATTCCTGCATTTTCTGAATCGCATCGGTTTCGCTGGCTTTCATTGTTTTGATTTGTTCGTTAAAATAATTAATATTTGCTTCCTGGTCCTGTTTGTCTTCCAGTAGCTTGCCCTTATTTTTAGCCGCAATAGATGCTTTAATGGCTTCTTTGTGTTCATGTAACTTTGCATCTACTTGTTCTGCAAAAGATTCATTTTTAACTTGTGCGATAGCTTTATTACGTTCTGCATCCAGGTCTGATAATTTTTGGTTAAGGTCTGACATTTTTTTCTGCAAGCTCAAAAGCTTATTGGAGACCATTCCGCCTTCGCCAAACAAGTCACTATAAAAGTCCTGACGAATTTGCTCTATCACCGGAGAGTCATCTTGTGCAATAATATTCATAATGTGGGTAAACTGTTTTTTATCCGCCTGTTTTTCTTTAAATACATCAACGGCGCAGAAAATTTTGGATAATTCATCGTCAATATCGCCCGTTATATCCATCATAGCATGCCAAATAACAATGTTATCTTTTTCTTTGGCAGTTAAGGGCATAATAAATTTTCCGTTTGCAAATATCTCATCATATATAACAGACCCGAAAAATACTGCAGCAGCACCAAAAATCAATCCGCAAATACCTTTAAATAACTTTCTCTTAAAGGTGGACACCAAAAATGAGCAGGAAAGCCACAACATTGCCGCGGCAACCACAAGCAACACAATGTCAATGATGGCTCTTGTTGATTTTTTGTTCTTTTCTTCTCTTAAATCCAATAATGCATATCGTATCAGCTCATTAACGGCAAGACCGGTGCAGGAAAATCCGATACACAATAGAATGGTTTTGAAAAATACACCATCCATAAAGACAGCAGCAATAAGCTGAATTAAAACTTCGATTAACACAAATATAATGATTAATGATAGGTTTGCAAAATGTTTTTTTGGCTGAAAAATGCTCAAAGCCTTATCAAACAAGTTGATATATTGTTTAAAGTTTTTCTGCCCTTTAAAAAGGGTTTCAAAGAAATCGTCACTATATTGCTCATAGTCTTTTCGAAGGCTTGCACCAGGCTCGTTGGAGGCAGCGATTTCCACCGATGTTCTTTCGTCGCTGGTCATAGCAAACATACTCTTTGTTTTACCAATTAAAGTGTTGAAGCGTTTTGCTTCGTCCTCGATCTGGCGAGATGCTATCGCTGAATTTTCCTCCTCTATATCCCTTTGTAACTGACTAATTTTCTCTTTGATTTCCTTACCCTGCAGAGAAAACTTGCGCTTAATGTTCTCTTCTTCGGAGGCTCTGATTTGTCCCAGATATTGCGCACGCAGTTTATCACTGTCTGCAAGCAATGCCTCTTCATTTTCAATTTCTTTAAGAGCATCCTCTATGGATTTTAATTTTCTCTTACATGCTGCAATTTTTCCATTTTGAATTGAAGAAATTTCGTTTTCTGTATCAAGATATGTATTATATAATTTGCTGTAAAGCTCTGTCTTTGTAGAAGACTGTAACTGCTCAGTCAGTTCTGCTTCGTAATTCATCTCAGTACTCCTCCTATCTTACTAAAAACAAGGCAACAATAAACATAATTGCCATAGCACCAATCACAATGCTTTCCGTATTGATTTGCATATTTCTGGGAGATTTTAAATATCGTTTAAAATCGCTCCAGATTTCGCTATCCTCAGGATACGTATCTTCTACAAGGTCATAATAAGCATTTTTAAACATTTTGAGTTCTTCTTCGGCAACAGCATCAGTTTCTTCATCAAAGTCCTCCTGCGGTGCATCAACAAGGTCTTCAGCTATTGCAACAGATTCTTCCGTGTTCAGAATGTCCTGCTTTGTTACTTCGTCCATATGATTCATTCTCCTTTAAAAATAATATTTTCGCTTCGTTTGTTATAAAAACATACGGGATAATTTGGGTACATTTTTTATAATATTTTTATATGCCTGTTTGGCATCTTCATATCCGCATTCTTTTGCCCGTTTATACCATCGTGCGGCTTCAACATAATCTCTGTAATCTTCATAATGGCACCCAAGATTATACATGGCTCTGGGATGCCCTTGCTCTGCAGCTTTCAGGTAATATTCAACTGCCAAATTATGATTTTGACCAACACCGATACCATTATGCAGATTATAGGCAAAATTCGTGCAGGCTTCTGAATGGTTGGCCCTTGCCGCAGTTTCATACCACTGATTTGCCGCCATATGGTCAACTTTTGTACCAATGCCAAATTCATGGTAAATGCCTGCCATATACTGCGCTTCAACATTGCCGTTTTCGCCTAACTCTTCATACAATGCCAAAGCCGCTTTCGCATACTTTACATCTTCATCCCGTAAACTATCGTATTGATCGGCAAGTTTTTCTGCCATATCCGTTTCACCGCAATCAACCAGTTTTTGAGCAAAATACAACCACTCATCCTGTGCCTTTGTTCTGCTGAATTGTTTGCTGTTGATATCCTGCATATAAACTTCTAACAAATCCAAATACTGTTTAACGGTTTCTGTATCTTCAAGACCTTCTTCAATATCATCCTCTGCTATCATTTTCACACTTTTTAAAAGCTTTAAATGTGCTTCGAAATCCTGTTCTGTAAATTCTCTAAAGGCTTTTTCTTCAAAGAGCAGTTCATAATACCATGCACAAACCTGAGCTGCATAGAATTCATCTTCTGCTTCAATGTCGTGTAACAATTCGTTGCATTTTTCCACATCTTTATTAATCGCATAAAAATGACACAAAATCTCACGGCACAAATTTGAATCGCATATGCTTTCTGCTTTCTCCGCCCAGAAAAAAGCCATATTTAAATCCTGATCGCAATCCTCACCTTTTGCATAACGGACCGCGAGCTCCGCAGCGTAATCGCAATCCCCTTGTACTGCGCCGTCATAAATTTCTTTAAAATCTAAATCGCCCAGATACACGGAATCATCGTCATCTTCATCTTCTTCATTGTCATCTTCTATATAGAACTCGTTATCATCTTCATCGTCTGTATATTCTTCATTATTTTCGCAATCAAAATCCTCTTCAACCTTATCGTCAAACCATATTTCTTCCGAACTTTCAGATGGGTTGTTTTTGGGGGAACATGCATCATTGTTATCGGTTGGTATATTGTTTATCGTGTTATTGGTTAAGGAAATCTCCTGATTCACATTGCTTTCGAACAAATCCATCCACTTTTTGGCTTCGATCGGATTAACAGGTGTAGACAAACCGTTTGCATAAGCTAAACTCAAATCATAGTAGGCTTTTATACATCCATGGTCTGCTGCCTCTTTCAGCCAGTAAAAAGCAGAGAACTCATTTTTATCCGTTCCGACACCTTCTTTATATGCGCAATACAGCAAAAACATTGCCTCGCAGTCGCCTTCGAAGGCAGCATTTTCAATGTCATCAAAATTTTCAGAAAGAAGAGAACATGTTTTTCCGCGAAGCGTAGCACCGCATCGACTACACTCGGCATGATTCTCTGTAATAAGGTCTCCACAAATCCCACAAAATTCCATATTTTTCTCCTTTTACAGTGCGATTATAGAAAATGCACATTCTTATTTTTATTGTATCACAGCACCTATGAAAAAGCAATCATTTTATCGCCTTTTGATGATTTATATTTAATTATGTCGAAAGCTTACAAATTGGCCAAAAGAAATATCTTCATCCCACTACGAAAGGTATTTTCTATATCGATAGCTTTGATTCTTATATCAAGTATTGAGTGCTGAGCTAAAGCTTTCCAGACATAGAAAAAACCGCTTAAATCCTAAGATTTAAGCGGTTTTTGGTGAGTTATCGTGAATACGGTGCGCTTCCTCCTGTTTCGATCGCTTTTGGCGGTGCCTGAAACAGCACGCATGTGTTATAGGGAAGCGTACCATAAGTATTGCACCGGCGGAAAAGATGGTGTGTCAACAGAACCGTCCCCTTGTCACACGTCCCCTTGTCACCTGCGAGGGGGAGAGACCGGTTTGTTTTTTAAACAGTGTACTAAAATAATAGATATCTTCAAACCCGCTGAGGATTGCTGCTTCGCTTACGTTTGCTTCTCCGGATTCAAGAAGGTCATATGCAGTATTTATCCGTAGGCTTATAATGTATTGCTGAGGGGACTGTCCATAAGCACGGGTAAAAAGCTTCCTGAAATATGACACACTTAACTCCATACGCTCCGCTAAAGCTTCAATGCTTAATTTTTCTCTGAAATTTGCCTGAATATATGTACGCACAGCTTCTAGTTCTTCTGAATGCGGCATTTTACTATGTGGAAGGAAACTGCGAATAAGCTCATAGAGAATATCGGAAATTAAAGCTTTACATTTTACTGCAAAGAGAGGATTTTTCCCCTCCCATAAGTAAGCAATATCAAGAAATTTGTCACGAATATTTGTGCCAATGTTATTAAAAAGCAGATATTTTTTATCAAAAAACTCTTTTCCATCCTCATTAAGCTCTAAATTAAAATTGATTGTTATAAATTCCCACGGGTCACTCTTATCTGTATATCCTGCACGGACAATTCCCGGCGGAAAAATTATTACATCATTTTTCTTTAGATAAATTTCTTCAGAATTTATTATGTATTTTGCCTTGCCGCCAAGGACTATAACCATATTATATTCGCTTTCATAATATAGCCTGCTATTATGCCAGTGCAGATTTGGCTTCCGCCTTATAACACGGTTTAAGCGTGTTATGATAAAGTCTATATCATACATTTTTATCACCTTTGAAGAGTATAACATATCAGGTTATCGGTGTCAACCAATACGAGCGATTTATACAAATAAAAAGCTATTTCTATATTGTTATAAAGGCGTGTTAATGCTACTCTATAGCTGAAAGGATGGTGTGCATATGAATCTTGAAGATTTGACAAAGGAGAGAGGACAGATTAAAACTGAATCTTTTCCTATTAGCGAAAAGGAGCTGTGTGACCGCTACGAGCAGGTAACTACACCTATGGTAAATGATGTGCTCAGAGAAATGCGCTATCTTTACCAGACACTTCCCACAAACATTCTTCCCCTTCGTGAGGAAATGAAGGTTGCAGGTGTTGTTTTCACGATTAAAGGTTCAAAGAATCTGAGCCTTGAAAACGAAATGGTTGAGCGTGCGAAAATGCTCGAAGCCATTCCCAATGATAGTGTATGTGTTTGGGATACATCAGAGGACGATGAATCAGCACAGTGGGGAGAAATTATGACAATGGCAGCACGCAAGCAGGGCTGTCGAGGTGCTATTGTAGATGGTGGAGTAAGAGACACCAACAAAGTGCTTGAACAGAAATTCCCCGTTTTCTGCAAATACAGAACTTCTAACGGTATGCTTGGACGTTTCCGTACAATCGGTTACCAGATGCCTATTACAATGGGGAAAGTTATGGTATATCCAGGAGATATTGTGCTCGCTGATATAGACGGGTGTATTGTTATCCCGAGAGAAATTGCTTATGAAGTTTTAATACGTTCTGAGGAAATACGTGATAATGAAATAGAAATAAAGAAAATGGTTAACAGTGGTATGACGCCAACACAGGTGGTTGATAACGGCGGTTACTTTTAATTGAAGGAGGAATTTTCAGTGATAAACTATAATGGCAAAAATATTATAATTACAGGTGCAAGTGGCGGCATGGGCAGAATTCTTTGTGACAGACTTGCTGAAATGGGTGCAAAGCTTTCCATCTGTTCCAATGATGAGGCAGTTCTTGATTTTGCAAAAGAGCTTTCCTCAAAAACAAAAGTCTTCGCAAAAACTTTTGATATTGCAGATGAGGCGGCAGTTAAAGAGTTTTTTGAGGAAGCGTACAAAGAAAATGGAGAATTTTATGCACTTGCAAATCTTGCAGGTCTTTCAATCCCTGGTCAGATCCCCGAAACGGAGGAGGGTGCATATGACCTTATGATGGACGTGAATGTTAAGGGAACTTTCCTTTGCTGCAAATACTTTGCACATAATGCGGCAGAGCCTTCAATTATTGTAAATATTGGCAGTATGGCTGCACGCAACGCAAACGGAAACGCCCCGCTTTACTGCACTGCAAAGGCTGCTGTAAATATGCTTTCAAGAGGTCTTCTCCTTCAGGTAGGAAGCAAGAAAATTCGCGTAACAACAGTTAACCCGGGTGGTGCAGATACACCATTTTGGGGAACGAGAGCGGTTGATCGCACAAAGTTGCTTCAGGCAGAGGATGTGGTAGATATTATTATGTTTGTACTTACTTCCAATCCTAATGTGCAGATACACGATATTTATTTTGAAAGTGCGGTGAGATTTTAATATGAATGCTTTCGGTGTAAACTATAATCAAAATTGCGTTGTATATACTGAAATCAAAAATCCGTGGCATTTTAAAGCGGCAGATAAAAAAGTTTATGATACAAGTTTGCAGCTTTTTAAAACAGAAAGTAAAACCAGAGAAATATCGTTTACTTTGCACAGCTATAAAAACAACGAAAATACTCTTTTTGCGAAGAGGGTTTATCTCAGTGCAGACGAAAACGTTGTATTTATATGCGATTTTATCAAATCCGAGAAGGATATTTGTATCTATACCGATTTTGTAATTGCAAACAGCGACTTAAGTGCATCCTGTAATATTGCAGAGAAAAATAAACTGGTAATCCGAAATGCAAAGTGTGCAGCAAAGCATTTCAGACTGTTTTCGGAGATTGACGGCAATTGTATTATGGATAAGACGGGACTTATGATGCCGCAGTCTGTGACAAAATGCAGTGATGTGATATATTCTATGTATGAGGGCTTGTATAGCTTTGGAAAGGAACATATCGCTTGTTTCGGATTTTGCACAGACACAGTTGAAAAAATCGTAGGATGGCATTATATTAAAACCGATAAAGGCTACAAGGTAGAACCGCCGTCAAAGGGTGGCGGATGGGAAATTGCTATGGAAGGAAGATACATAAAACTATATGATTGTTCAGATTTAAAATGTGTGTTCAGCACAGAATTATAAAAGAAAGGCGGTAAAAGCAATGTTAGTAAATTCACTCACAGCGGCAGTAAAGATTTTTAACCGTTACGAAGCAAGGCATAGTGTTATTGAGCATTACTATGGAATTCTGGCATATTATGCCCTGGCTCAGACCGCGGATGCTGAAAAAAATGAAGAATTAATTAATAAATGCAGGAATTATCTAAATCTATATCCCGATAAATTTGACCATCCCCAATATAATTTTGAAGCATACAGAGTAGGCGGAATTGCAAAGGCATGGCTTTTCTGTAACGGTTATATGCCTAATACGGCTCAAGAGCTTCGCAAATATGCTGAAATAACAATGAATTCCCCTCATAGTGAGGAAGGAATACTTTCGAATCCTTTATATAGCAACCTTATCTGGATTGATACAGTTGCTTTTGTAACTCCTTTTATGCTCTACATAGGAAAAACCCTCGGAGAGCAGAAATATATTGACTATGCTGCAGAATTATGCTTTAAATCATATGATATATTTATGGATAAAACAAACGGACTTCTTCACCAGACAAAAGGTTTCTTGCAAGACCCGAGAAGAGTTTCAGGTGATCATTGGAGCCGGGGAAACGGATGGGGATATGTGGGTATAACAGAACTTGTTCAGCATCTTCCCGATAATTCTCCATATAAAGAAAAAGCTCTCGTGTATTACATAGCTCATAGCGATGCTCTTGTTGAAAATCAGACTGAGAGAGGCTTATGGAGGCAGGAAATTCCCGAGGAGCTTGCATGGTATGAATCATCAGGTACAGGACTTATACTTTACGGCTTAGGAGTTGGCATAAGGTGTGGGATTCTAAAGGGAGAGCGTTATATACAAGCCTTTAAAAAAGGAATAGATGCTCTTTCAAAATATTGTATTACAAGTGATTTTATGACTCGTATGTCCTGCCCTGGATGTCTTTGTCCCGGAACAGGAAAAGAAAAGGGCACTCCCAAAGCGTATATTACAGAGAAATTTCCTCAGGATGATGAGGTTCATTCCTACGGTTGTATTATGCTTGCGCTTGTTGAAGCATATAAAAACGGAATAACAGAAATAGAAATTGATGATTAACAAGGAGGAACCTCTTATGATGAAAATGGATTGCACATGTACTCAAAAGGTGCATACAGCGCCGGTTGAGTGCATTGAAGTGTCTGCCGGTGCAGTGGAAAAGGTGGCAGATATCTTAAAAAACTATAACAGAATTTTTATGGTTTCTGATGAAAATACATATGAAGTGGCAGGGAAGAGAGTGGAGCAGCTACTTAAAGAAGCAGGAAGTCTTTCACACAAATTCATTCTAAAAAGTCCTGCACACCCCACTGATACCAATATAGGACGAGTTTTAATTGAAGCAGGTATTGATAGGGAATTATATGACATAAACGCAATGAGCGACCTTCCCGATTATATCCTCGCTGTTGGAAGCGGATCAGTAAATGATATATGCCGTATGGTAAGCTACAGACTCGGTGTTGAGTATGGCATAGTAGGAACTGCTCCCTCTATGGATGGTTATGCTTCTGTTGTTGCGCCACTTTTAGTTGGAAAAACAAAGATTGTGTATCAGTGCTCAATAGCACGTCATATAATTATTGATACTGCAATCTGCAAAGATGCGCCATACGAGCTTCTTACAGCAGGCGTTGGCGATATGATAGGAAAATATATTGCTATTCTTGATTGGGAGCTTTCTGCAATGCATACGGGTGAGTATTATTGCGAAAAAATTGCAGACATGGTGCTCAATGTTACAAGCCAATGTATTGATGAAGCATACTCTCTTTTTGAGAGAAAGGCGGACTCTATTGAAAAAATAGTAAACGGTCTTATCACCTCCGGAATGGGTATTGCTTACAGCGGTAGTTCGCGTCCTGCATCAGGTACTGAACATATGATAGGACAAACCTGGGAGATAATGGATCTTGAAAACGGCAGAGAACTGCAACTTCACGGACATGATGTAGGTGCAGCAACCTTTGTGGCAATCTCGATGTATAAAAAGCTATACAAAGAAACAGATGATATGGAGATTAAGAAGCTTATTGAAAAGTATCTTCCTGCATTTGAGCGTATTCTTGATTTGCAGAAAACTCTCAAACTTCCAATGACAGCGCCTGAATATGATAAATTTGTTGAAGGCTGCCTGCGCGGCAGAACATTCCGTGTCAGATATACACTGCTTGAATATCTCTACCAAAACGATTTGCTGGAAGAGTATATAGAAGAGGCCTATAATGAAGTGGTTTTAAATAAATAAGGACAAAAGGGACAAAAAGGTACGTCCCCTTTTGTCATTTTCTTCATTTTTCTGTCTCCTTGATTTTTGATTTTTTTGCCAAAAATCAAGTGCTCAGCAAAACACTTTCCGGACATAGAAAAAACCGCTTAAATCCTAAGATTTAAGCGGTTTTTGGTGAGCCATCGCGGATTCGAACCGCGGACACCTTGATTAAAAGTCAAGTGCTCTGCCGACTGAGCTAATGGCCCATATGGCTGGGATGGCAGGACTCGAACCTACGAAATGCCAGAGTCAAAGTCTGGTGCCTTACCGACTTGGCTACATCCCAACATCCCAAGACAAATGAAATTGTAATTGGCTGGGATGGAAGGACTCGAACCCTCGAAATGCCGGAACCAGAATCCGGTGCCTTACCAACTTGGCGACATCCCAATATTGCCGAATAATTAAAGTGTTTCCCCAAAATGAGAAAATATGTATCTGGGGTGGGTAATCGGAGTCGAACCGACGACCTCTAGAGCCACAATCTAGCGCTCTAACCAACTGAGCTATACCCACCATATAAGCAAAAGTGGCGCGCCTGAAGAGATTCGAACTCCTGACCCACTGCTTAGAAGGCAGTTGCTCTATCCAACTGAGCTACAGGCGCATATTCGACAGGTATTTTTAAGCTGTGGAGCGGGTGATGGGAATCGAACCCACACAATCAGCTTGGAAGGCTGAGATTCTACCATTGAACTACACCCGCAGATGTCGCCTACACATACCGACTAAGCTATTATAGCAGTTAAAAGTGCGTTTGTCAATAGATTTTTTTAAGAAATCGAGAAAAATTTTTAAACTTTTTTTCGATTTTTTTGTGAAAAATGTGGAAAACACAATATCTTGTGATGGTTTTTTTTAGGACAACAAGAGCACTAAAAAAAGTTGTTTTTTTCAAAAAATTATCCTTGATTTTTGGAAATACATTCGTTATAATGTTATGGTAACACTTTTTTGACAACAGGTTTCGTCTTGTGATGGAGCCGGTTTTTTTTCCTCAAAAAAGGACAAGTGGTTATTTTTTACTCTTTCTTATCATAGGATAAAAGTGATGAAACCGTTTGATAAGAAAAGAGGGAATGTTTTGAAGCAATCGAATCATTGGCTCAAGTATATTGTAAACTGCATACAGGCAGAAAGGGCTCTGTATATTACGGTACTGGCTTCGTTTCTGGCAGGGGGTATTCTGGCTGCGGTGTTTGTTTTTACAATGTCTGAGCTTTCCTGTGAGGAACTGCTTTTATATATGAATGATTTTTTTCATAATATGAGCGTTCAGGGTGCAGATGCTAAAGTGGTTTTTTTCACCGGGCTTCGGCAGAATCTGCAAAATGTGTGTCTTTTGTTTATGCTTTCAGTAATGGTAATCGGGGCGCCGTTTGTGGCTGGTTTTGCATCTGTGCAGGGATTTATGCATTGCTTTACTTTGTTTTTTATGTTTCGCTTGTATGGAGCAAAGGCTGTTTTGTTTTTAGTAGCGGGGATGCTACCTCACTATTTGTTGCTGGCGCCTTGTTATCTCGCTTTGTGTGTTGCTTGCCTCTCGTTTTCGTTATCTTTGACGAAAGAAAAATTATTATTCACCAGAAAACTACCGTTATTTTCAGGAAAACTACTGGTATTTTATGCAATAACGGTGTTGTCGGTATTGATGCAGTCGTATGTTGAGCCTGTTTTGATCCGTTTGATTGCCGGTTTGTTTTAAGCGGCAAGAGCGACTGTATACATAAGAAAGGAACAGTTATGTTGGAAACAGTACACAGTTTTATTGAGTATCTGGATAAAAAGAAGAAACTGACGAAAAACACCCTGGATTCTTATCAGCACGATATCTGCGCCTTTTTGCAGTATGCTGCAAAAGAGGGGGTTGATCCGCTTACAGCCGAGCAGAAGAATTTAGAATCCTATTTTTCTTTTCTTCAAAAAGCCGGTCGTGCCAACTCTACCGTTTGTCGTGAATTGGCATCATTAAAGAATTTTTATGCCTATTTATTGGAAAGTGGCAAGGTTGGCAGCAACCCCACGCTGGGGATTCATTTGCCCAAGGTGGAGAAAAAGTTGCCGCAGGTGCTTTCTCCAGGTGAGATGGAGCGGTTGTTGGAACAACCTGTTCCCAGCGACTTAAAGGGAATCAGGGATAAAGCAATGCTGGAGCTTTTATATGCCACGGGTATACGGGTGACAGAGCTATTGGAACTGGATATTAATGAAGTGAATCTGGAAATAGGGTTTATTCATTGCGAAAAAACGGGTACTGATCGGATTATTCCTTTCGGAAAACTGTGTACCGAGGCGTTGACGGCTTATGTACAAAAGGCACGACCCTTGCTTGCTGCAACTCCCGGAGAACAGGCTTTGTTTCTTAATTTATCCGGTCAGAGGATGTCCCGTCAGGGTTTTTGGAAGCTGTTAAAGCAGTATGCCAAAGAGGCCGGCATTGAAAAGTCCATCACGCCACATACCTTGCGGCACTCTTTTGCGGCCCATTTACTGGAAAACGGTGCAGACTTACATTCTGTTCAATCCATGCTGGGACATGCAGATGTATCCACCACCCAGATTTATGTGCATCTGGTAAACAGCAAGCTGCAGGAAGTGTATGCTAAAGCGCACCCCCGGGCATAGGAAATATTTAACATATTTTTGTCTGAAAGACGCATATATAGCGGTTTTTGAGTAGATTACACAAATAATCGAAAAAAAGATTGGTATATATGCGTCTTGTTTGTTTTTCCAGAATCGGGTACAATATAATACAACATATAGTAGAGTGTATTTGGTTTTTCTGTTTGGGCCCGGAAACAGAAAAATATCAGTTCAATTTTACGGGCGGAAAGGCGTGAACATATGCTGCTTGGCGTAACATCGGTAACTTTGCCGGACCTTTCAGTAGAAAACATTTTAGAACTGGCAGAAAAAAATTCCCTGACTGTCATTGAATGGGATGAAGCTCATATTAAACGGGGAGACGCTCCGGGAGCAGAAGCCGTTTATGAGAAAACGGCGGCCAAAGGGATTCAGATAGCAGCCTATCATTCCGTATTTGATGTACAAAAGGCATCGGAATGGACATTTTCTCAGGTGCTGGAAGTGGCGGAGGCCTTGCATACAGATGCGGTGGTGCTTTCGTTGGGAACAAAAGGAAACGGAACAGAGGATTTGCTGATGAGTCTCGCAGAGAAAGTGCAGAGTCTGGCTGATTTAGCTGCGGCAAGAAATATAACGGTATGTTTTGCCTATCATCGGGATACCCTTTTAGAAGATTACATCAAAACCGGTCGGTTTTTAGAAACGGTTAATCGGAAGAATGTACGGTTGATCTGGCAGCCGAACCGGACATCTTCTTTAATTTATAATATTTTTGATTTGAAAATGCTGGCTCCCTATGTACATCACGTGTACGTTTCCTATAAAGAGTCATCGGAAGGTTGCAGCACCATTATGGAAGGAAAAGATGAGTGGCAGCAATATTTAAAAGTTTTGAAGGGACAGGCAAGTGGTACCCTTTTGTTTAAGGATTGTGACATAGCGGAGTTTGACTCAGAATGCGCATTGATGCGTGAATGGATGAGTGATATTTTTACATCCGGTTGTTAGGAGGAAGCACATTGAATTATTTGTTTGATATGGATGGGGTACTGGTTTATTCCGAACCGGTAACAAAGCGTGCGGCGATAGAGGTTTTGGCAGAATACGGGATACAGGCAAAACTGGAGGATTTTCGCCCCTTTATTGGTGCCGGTGAAGCGCGGTTTGTAGGCGGTGTGGCAGAAAAATACGGTGTGCCCTATGAACCGGCTATGAAAGATAAAACCTATGCTAAATATGTGGAATATGTGAAAGAGGGATTAACGGTATATCCCGGTGCAAAGGAAGTGCTGGCGACGTTAAAAGCAGGAGGTCACAAAGTAGCTTTGTGTTCCAGCGCTGATTTTATTAAGATTGAAGCCAATATGAAAGGGGCAGATATTCCTCTTGACTGGTTTGATGCCCTGGTGTGCGGGGACGATGCAGAGCGCAAAAAACCGTTCCCGGATATTTTTCTGGCTGCTGCCCGACTGCTTGAGGCAGAGGCTTCCCGCTGTCTTGTGATTGAAGACGCAATTAACGGGATTCAGGCAGCAAAAGCGGCCGGAATGCGTTGTGCCGCGGTGACGACATCATTTAACAGGGAACAGTTAACGGAAGAGGCTCCGGATTTTATCATTGATTCTTTAAATGAAATTCCGGATTTGGCACTTTAAAACGACAAATTTTTGACTTTCGAGGAGCAAAAGAGGTAAAAAATAAGGAGAAAATTCCTCTTTTGTGGTGCGAAGATGCACATAAAAAGGACTGTTTTTAGTAAAAATGACGGAAAATGACAGTCTGTTTTTGGAGAAAATGGGGAATTTAATAAAATTTATTTGAAAACTACACAAAATATGGTAAAAACAGCATTGACAAATGGTTTTCAGAGGGTTATAATAAGAACATAGGAAAAAATAAAAAATTGGAGGTTGTGTACAATGAATAAAGCAGAATTAGTTGCTGCAATCGCTGCAAAAGCAGAGGTTTCTAAGAAAGACGCTGAAAAAGTTTTAGCTGCTTTCACCGCAACTGTTACCGACGAACTGAAGAAGGGTGAAAAAATCGCTCTGATCGGCTTCGGTACTTTCGAAACCAGAAAGAGAGCTGCTCGTGAGGGTAAGAATCCTCAGACCGGTGCTGCTATCAAAATCGCTGCTACCACTGTTCCTGCTTTCAAAGCTGGTAAAGCTCTGAAAGATGCTATTGCAAAATAAGGAATAAAAAGCATAAAATAAGATGCACATTTTTAATGTGCATCTTATTTTTTTGTCTATTCTATTGCTGTTACAGTCAGCGTTTGGTCTTTTACTTTAAAGTGAACGGTGTAATAGCCATAGGTCATTTTGTAAATCCGCTCTTCGTCGTGCTGGTATGCCGGGCGGGGATCGCCAGCAAGGACCTGCAGTAAAGGTGCTTGCTTTTCTTTGGGGACTATATCCAGCAGGGAAGGCGGGCATTCCACTGTCAGGGCGTAATTCACAAAGTCTTCGGCAAAACCGCTTTTTGCTTCGGGGTGGCTGTCCACATAGGCGAGGTATGGCTTAATGTCGAAAATGGGTGTTCCGTCCATTAAGTCGGCGCCGGTGACCACCAGCACGGTGCCGTGTTCTTCTGTTTGAAGCACTTTTTCCAATTTCACAGAAGAGAGGCCTAAGCTGTTGGGGCGATAGGGTGAACGTGTGGCGAAAACCCCCATTCGTTTGTTGCCACCTAAGCGAGGCGGACGGACGGTGGGGCGGAAGCCGGCATCGGCACATTCCGAGAACTGCCAGATGAGCCACAGGTGGGAATAATCTTCCAGACCACGAAAGGCTTCGGGCATAGAATAGGATTTTTCAAAAACAATATACGATTCCACATCGGCCAAGCCGCTTTGACGGGGGATGCCGAATTTTTCGTGGAAATCATTATGAATATGGGCAATGACCTCTAATGTGTACTGTTTGTTCATGCTTGCTCCTTTTGTTTGGTGGCAAAGTCCACAAATTGCAGGCCTTTATAGGTCAGCAGGCCTTTTTGCTTGATGCGGCAGGCGTCATAGGTTTCAGCACTGGTATAAAAAGTCAGTTCCCTGCCGTTACAAAGAAAAGTAACGGTGTAAATGGTTTCTGTCTGGGGTGCTTCTGACTTGCTGAATTTTTCTCTTTTATACACCTGTTTATCAACCACAGTTGCTTTTTGGGTGATTGTTTTAGCCTTTTGCTGACGGATGAACCGAATCAGCATTGCTATAGCAACCGTTAGCCCCAAAAGCCAGAAGACAATATTTATGATAAAGCCAATGGTATTTCCCATCATCATCACCTCATTTTTATTGTATCATAAAAGCAGGGTGTTGTATAGAGAAAAAACGAATTAAATTCGGCTAAAAACGCTTGCAAATTACGGCTGCGGGTCGTATAATAGGATTGTAAACCAGACTTTACATAGCTAAAGGAGAATAGAACGATGGATACTTTGCGGTTTGATATATCGAAAAAACAGGGTGCTTTTAAAATTATGCATGCGGTTAATAATGGGCCTATTGGTCGCCGTCATGGCAACGGTCAGGGTGTGCGCAGTAATTTTGAGTTATATAAAGCGTTGAATATTCCTTATGCCCGCAACCACGATGCGGCACACTGTTCCGCTTACGGTGGTGAGCATACTGTAGATATTACGGCGATTTTCCCTAATTTTGATGCGGATCCCTATGACCCCGAATCCTATGATTTTGTTTGTACGGATGAATATGTTTCCATAACCCGTGATGCCGGAACAGAAATGTTTTATCGGTTGGGTCAAAAAATTGAGCATTATATTAAAAAGTTTAATGTTCACCCTCCCAAGGACTTTAAAAAATGGGCGGTTATCTGTGAGCACATTATCCGTCACTATAACGAAGGCTGGGCGGAGGGCTTTCATTATAATATGCAATATTGGGAAATTTGGAATGAGCCGGATTTAGGGGATGGTACCACCTGGACGGGTACGGAAGAACAGTTCTTTGATTTATATGAAGTTGCGGCTAAGCATTTAAAAAGCTGTTTTCCACATTTGAAAATTGGTGGCCCTGCCTTGGGCTGGGATGAACAATGGGCTTCCAGATTTTTGTCGGAAATGAAGAAAAGAAATGCACCCTTAGACTTTTTCTCCTGGCATACCTATCGCCCCAACCCGGAACAAATTATTGAAAAGAATAACCGCATTCAAAAGTTGTTGAATGACAACGGTTTTGGTCACGTAGAAAACATTTTCAACGAGTGGAACTATGTAAAATCTTGGGATTTGCCTATAGTAGAATCCTTTAAGGTGGTTCTTTCCATGAAGGGTGCAGCCTTTACTTTAGCCTGTATGACTGCCGGTCAGCATTCTTCCATTGATATGATGATGTATTATGATTTAAGACCTGGTTTGTTCAATGGTTTGTTTGACCATTTAACACTTGGGCCTTTAAAAACCTATTATGTTTTCCTTTGGTATAGCTGGATGTATCAAAGAAAAGCAGAAATCCTTTGTGAGGATCAAATTGATCATCTTTATACCCTCTGCGGTGTGGATGATGAGGATAAAACCATGACCATCATTACCTACTATCACGAAAAAGAGGAAGAAGCAGCGGATAAAACCTTTACGGTTGATTTTGGAAAGACAGGTGAATACGAGGTGTATCTTTTAGATGAAACCCACGATGCAGAGCTCATTGACACCACCGGTGATTTAACCTTTACCATGAAGCCCAACACCTGTTTGATGATTAAAGAAAAATAAGTTTTATCAGTAAAAAGCTCAGGTCGAATTTTTTCGACCTGAGCTTTTTAAAATAAAAAACCACCGGTTAAAAACCGATGGTTTTTGGTAGCGGCAGGTGGACTCGAACCACCGACCTATCGGGTATGAACCGATTGCTCTAGCCAGCTGAGCCATGCCGCCATACACAACATAAGTTATTTTACTATAAAATTATGCATTTGTCAACCTTTTTTTTAAGGAATATTTTTAATTTTTTTGCAAAGGTGAAAAGTTTGAAAAAATGTCGTAAAAGGGCGGTTTTTGGCTTAAGGGTGCTGTATTTGTTCATTTGTCTTTTTATTTTAATATAAAAAGAAGGGAATTGTAATACTTTTGTAAAGTATTTTGATTATAATAACAATGGAAAGATATTGTGTTTACAACCTGTATTATGCAATCTGAAATCGGATTTGCAGAAAAGGACGTGATAAAATGCGAAAAGGGAAAGCTGATTTAGGCGACACCCAGGAAGTTAAGCTGAAAAAACATAACACAAAGAAAAAAAGAACTTTTTTTCAGAAGGTTAAACGTGTACTTATCATTTTTTGCATCATTATTGTTCTGTTGGCCGCAGTTGTTGCCGGTGCGGCTCTTGGCTTTATTGATAACAGTACAGATCTGATTGCTCAGGAATATAATCTTGATTTTTCTTCTGTGGTGTATTATACGGATGCTTCCGGGCAACCGGCCGAATTAGAACGGTTGTATGCAGAGCAGAATCGTGTTTGGGTAGATCTTGAGAACACACCGGAAATGCTGAAAAAGGCCTTTATTTCCATTGAGGATGAGCGCTTTGAAAGTCATAGCGGCGTGGACTGGAAACGTACCTTTGGTGCAACTATTGGCTATATTTTTAAAGGTAACAGTTCCTATGGCGGTTCTACCATTACCCAGCAGCTGATTAAGAATATTACCGGGGATGATGACCGTTCTCCTATCCGTAAAATTCAGGAAATCATCCGCGCGCTAAATCTGGAAAAGAAGATGTCTAAAGACCAGATTATTGAAATGTATATGAACACCATTTATTTGGGGCAGGGATGTCACGGTGTGCAAACAGCGGCAAACATCTATTTCAGCAAGGATGTATCGGAACTGGACCTGGCAGAATGTGCCTCCATTGCCGGTATTACGCAGTATCCCAGCAAATATGACCCTCTGGTGAATTATGAAGCACATAAGAACAAACAGGAATTGGTGCTGGGTAAAATGCTGGAACTGGGTTATATTACACAAGAAGAGCACGATGCAGCTGTTGCCGAAGAACTGCAACTTGCGAAGGGCACAGTGAAAACAGACCGGGCAGCCGTACAGTCTTATTATGTGGATAAAGTCGTGGAAGAGGTTATGCATGATCTGATGACGAAAAAGAATATGTCAGAAAGTGCGGCCACAAAAGCTGTTTTTAAAGGCGGCCTGAAGATCTATGCAAACATTGATCCTAAAGTGCAGAATGCCATGGAAACCGTTTTTGAAAACGAAAATAATTTTCCGGGAGCAGCCGGCAATAAGCCGCAGTCTTCTATGGTTGTAATTGATCCTTATACCGGTCAGGTGAAGGGTATTGTAGGCGGTCGCGGAGAGAAACCCGGTAACCGTGTGCTGAATCGCACCACCACATTGCGTCAGCCAGGTTCATCCATTAAACCGCTGGCTGTATATGCCCCTGCTATTGAATACGGTTTAATCACGCCGGGGACACTGATAGATGATACGCCCTTAACCATCGGCGACTGGTCTCCTAAAAATGCAGACTGGAAATTCATGGGTCCTATTACAGCGCGGGTTGCTGTGGAAAAATCAAGAAATATTCCGGCGGTTCGTGTTCTTAATGAACTGACGGTGGATCGTTCCTTTGATTTTATGAAAAACAACCTTGGTTTTACATCGTTGGTTAAAAGTGAAACCCGTGCAGATAATAAAGTATATTCAGATAAGAATCTGAGTTCTCTGGCATTGGGCGGCCTGACAGACGGTGTTTCTGTTATGGAAATGACAGCGGCCTATGCAACGTTTGTGAATGGTGGCATATATACCGAGCCTACGACATATAGTAAGGTAGTTGATGCGAATGGACGGGTTATTTTAGAAAACAAACCTGAAAGCAAACGGGCCATGAGTGAAACAACGGCTTATACCATGGTACAAATGCTTTCCGGCGTTGTCAATTACGGTACCGGTTCCGGTGCAAGACTTGCCGGCGGTATTTTTGCCGGCGGTAAAACAGGTACTACAGATAACGATACAAACCGTTGGTTTGCCGGTATTACACCGAATTATGCCGGTGTTGTCTGGTTTGGCTATGACTCTCCAAAGCCGATGAGCGGCTTGGGTAATCCGTGTCTCTCTCTGTGGAAAAAAGTCATGGATTCCATCCATCAAGGGATAACAATTAAAAAATTAACACCGCCACAGAATATGGTTGCCCGTACCATTTGTCAGGTGAGTGGTAAAATTGCGACAGAAGAGTGTGCGGACAGCGTGCGGACAGATTACTTTAAATCGGGCACACAACCGGGAACCTTGTGTACCTCTCATCAGGAGGAGCTTGAAGGAGAAGTAGGTGAAGAACTCACTTCGGAAGAACAGGCAGCACAGGAAGGGACAACCGGTGTTGAAGGAGGCAATGCCCCGGCAGAGGGTGAAACAGTTCAGCAGGAAACATCCCAGCAGACATCTACCGGTGGAGCTGAAGCCCCGGCAACGGATGATGAATCTCAGTTCTGGTGGGGCGATGAGGAATAGAATTTTCGATGGACAAACAGGAAAGGAATGATAGAAGCATGCATAATTATCGGGAACAATACGACAATTGGTGTCAGAAAGCAGATGAAGCAACAAAAAAAGAATTGCTTTCGATGGCTGATGACAATGAAATCAAAGAACGGTTTTATAAGGATTTAGAGTTTGGCACCGCCGGCTTGCGCGGAATTTTAGGTGCCGGCAGTAACCGGATGAATGTGTATACAGTGAGACGGGCAACCCAAGGTCTTGCTTCTTATATTTTGCAAAAGGGTAGTGAAGCGGCAAAACGCGGTGTGGCAATTTCTTATGATTGCCGTCATTTTTCTAAAGAATTTGCCTGGGAATCGGCTTCGGTTTTAGCGGCCAATGGCATCAAGGTGTTTATTTATTCTGAAATGCAGCCTACTCCGGCGCTTTCCTTTGCAGTTCGGTATCTGAATACATTTTCCGGTATTATGATTACCGCCAGCCACAACCCGGCTAATTATAACGGCTATAAGGTGTATGGCGAAGACGGTGCCCAGATGAATGTGGCAGATTCGAACGTTGTGCTTTCCTTTATTGAAAAGACAGATATTTTCTCCGGCGTGAAGACTATGGATGCAGAAGAAGCACAAAAAGCCGGACTCATTACAGTGATTAATGAAGATGTATTGACACCCTATATGGAGGCAGTTAAAGCCTGCGTGAAGGATGCGGATTTGGTTAAGGAAATGGGCGGTCAGCTCAAGATTGTGTACACCCCCTTCCATGGCACCGGCTACAAACCGGTGATGCGGGCTCTTTCAGAGGTTGGCTTTACAGAGGTATATCCTGTTGAAGCGCAGGCAGTTGCCGACCCGAATTTTTCAACAGTAAAATCTCCTAATCCGGAGGATCCCGAAGGCTTTGCAATGGGCATTGAGCTGGCAAAGGAAAAGGATGCGGATATCATCATCGGCACCGATCCGGATTCTGACAGAATCGGCGTTTTGTGTAAAACAGCATCTGGCTACACAGCATTAAACGGCAACCAGACCGGTGTGCTGCTCACAGAATATGTGCTGTCACAGCAGGCAAAGAAAGGCCTTTGCGATAAGGATTATATTGTCAGCACTGTGGTATCTACGGGTATGGTAGAGAAGATAGCGGCAGCTTATGGTGTGAAGCTATATCAGGTATATACCGGCTTTAAGTTTATTGCCGGCATCATCAAAGACCATGAAATCAATCCTGATGGGGGTTCTTACTATTTTGGCTTTGAAGAAAGTTTTGGCTATCTGCCCGGTATCTATGCCCGGGATAAGGATGCAGTCAGCGCGGCACTCTTAGTTTGTGAAGCTGCGGCTTATTATAAAAAACAGGGATTAACCCTTTATGATGCCCTGCAGGCTATACAGAAAAAATATGGTTATTATCTGGAACATACCGAGTCTTTATATATGGAAGGCATTGACGGTATGGAACGGATGAAAGCATTGTTAGACAAGGTTTCTCAGAATCCCTTCCGTCAGTTGGGGGATATAAAAATTGCCGCCTTCAGAAATTACAAAGAAGGTATTCGCTATGATTTTGAAACTGGAGAGAAGGAAGAACTGCTATTAGAACCTTCTAATGTGCTTTATTTTGAACCGGCAGGTGGCGGCTTCTTCATTCTGCGTCCCTCAGGCACGGAGCCGAAGATTAAGCTCTATTTCTCCGTTGTGGGAACAGATGGCGCTGATGCAGAGGCAAAACTTGCAGCTTTACGCAAAGCTGCAAAAGAAGCATTGGCATAAGAAGGGAATGTAAAAAAAGTCCAGACCGCTTCGCTATGCACAAACTTCACCACTCGCAGTACCTTTTAGAGCATTGTCCAAAACTTGTTTTGGGTAACAATGCCTATGGCAAAACGTCCCACAAACGCTGAAAGCGTGAGTGGCTGACGTTGACGGCTGTACAGCGTCGGGTTCAGTTTGTCCATTCTGGAACGTTTTTTCCTATTCCCAAGAAAAAGGACTGTAAAAAACTAATTTTTTACAGTCCTTTTTCTGTTCTATTGCTTTTGATTATCTACCGGCAAAGGTGGGGTCCAGGGGCTTGCTTCTGATTCATGTCTCGCCCGGCAGGGCATTAAAACGTAATGTAAGGGTTAAAAAGAAATGTTACAAGTTATCTTATTATGTAAAGGGGATGACCGCTCATCCCCTTTACGAATCCCCTGCCGTCGCAAGAATTTTAATTGGATAAATGACAAAGCTCATTTCAAAAATCCTTTATCGCCGTGTGCCGTCAAGCACTCAGCTTGTCGCGCACACTAAAACAAGGGTACCGCAAAGGAAACTGATAACCCTTGTTTTGCGATAGGATTTTTTTCTCTTCGCTTGTATTTATTCGCCAATTAAAATACACGCGCATAACGATGCAGTCAGTTTGTGCAATAACGTAAACACTTGCTAAATAATAAAATGAGATAATCACTTTTCTACCGGCAAGGGCGGGGTCCAGGGGCAACGCCCCTGTGTCGTTTTAAGGGGTGCGGGGGAAATCGAAATCCCCCGCGTTTTTGCTACTTTTGTCTAACAAAAGTAGGCCCGCCCGGCAGGGCATAAAAAGAAAAATGTAGCGGTTAAAACGCTACATAAAGAATAGTTGAGCTGTGAACTTTATTTTATCAAGGTATTATTTTACTTTGCTGTTGTCAATGGCATAGTCTAATAAAATATTAATTAATTCGTTTCTTGACCTGTTTGTTTCTTCTGATAACTTATTTAATTTTGCTACGGTTTCTTCTTTTATACGTACAGAAAATGTTTTGTATCCGTCTTCGCCTTTTAAATTCTTTTTGTTTATAATTAATTTATCTTCCATAACATTCACCTCACATATATTATATCTTGACAAAAGTTATGAAAATATGTTATAAATAATAACATAAAAAACAACATAAAAAGACTTTGAGTTTTTTATGCCCTGCCGGGCGGGACATGAGGTAGGAGAATGGCGACAAACTTTCGTTTGGCGACTTTCCCTAACTCAGTTGTTCTTTCTGCGAGTCGAGCAAAGCGAGAATCGAGAAAGAACTTCGACTATACATAATAAGG
>JAFQAZ010000011.1 GCA_017416855.1 Clostridia bacterium | reverse complement strand
CCATATCCCAGCCGTCCGGCGTCTGGTTATAGAGGATAAACTTTAAACCGGCATTGGCAACAGCCTGCTTTTTTAAGGTTTCCTGATAGTATTCCAAAGGAATGTTAATATCAGTAAATACTTCCAGGTCAGGGCGCCATTTAATATCGGTTCCTGTTTTTCTGTGGCGGAAGGGTTCCACCTGCAGTTCACCAACGGGCTCACCTTTTTCAAAATGAATGGTATATTTTTTATTGTCACGGCAAACGGTGACATCCATATAGGAAGAACTGTACTGAGTTGCACAAGAGCCAAGACCGTTTAAACCTAAGCTGAATTCATAGTTTTCGCCTGAATTGTTTTTATATTTACCACCGGCATACAACTCGCAGAATACAAGTTCCCAATTGTAACGTTCTTCTTTTTCGTTATAGTCTAAGGGGATACCACGACCATTATCCTTTACTTCGATAGATTTATCCAAGTAACGGGTGACCTCAATTTCGCGACCGTAACCTTCTCTGGCTTCGTCAATGGAGTTGGAAAGAATTTCAAAAAATGAGTGCTCACAGCCTTCAATGCCGTCTGAACCGAAGATAACAGCCGGACGCATACGTACACGGTCTGCACCTTTTAATGAGGAAATACTTTCGTTACCGTAATCTTGTTTAGCCATTCACATCTGCCTTTCTCAAAAACGAACAGGGGCTAATATAAAGCCCCTGTCGACATAATTTTTTAAATTTGTGTGCTGTAGTTTGGTGCTTCCTTGGTGATATAAATATCGTGAGGATGGCTTTCTTTTAAGCCGGCACCGGTAATTTTAATAAACTGACCACGTTCTTTCAGATCAGGAACGGTGGGTGTGCCACAATAACCCATACCAGAGCGGAGACCACCCAGGAGCTGGTAAACAGTTTCGGATAATGGTCCTTTATAGGGTACACGACCTTCAACACCTTCAGGCACCAGTTTTTTGGTGTTGGTCTGGAAGTAACGGTCTTTAGAACCAACCTCCATAGCTGCCAATGAACCCATACCACGATAAACCTTAAAGCGACGTCCCTGATAAATTTCTTCCTGTCCCGGGCTCTCGTCACAACCAGCAAAGAGGCTACCAATCATAATCACATCAGCACCAGCGGTGATTGCTTTGGGCAGATCACCGGAGTATTTAATACCGCCGTCTGCAATGACGGGAATGTTATATTTCTGTGCCACCTGAGCAACATCGTTAATAGCAGTAATCTGTGGAACGCCGATACCTGCAACCACACGGGTGGTACAGATAGAACCGGGACCGATACCAACTTTAACTGCGTTTGCACCGGCTTTGATTAATTCCTCAGCTGCAGCACCTGTTGCAATGTTACCCGCAATTAAATCAATGTTGGGGAAATGCTCTTTAACCAAACGGACAGCTTTAATGATGTTTTCGCTGTGACCATGAGCTGAATCTAATACAAATACGTCAACCTGAGCATCAGCCAGAGCCTGAGCGCGTTCTAACACATCTTTGGTTACCCCCAAAGCGGCGCCAACCAGCAAACGGCCGTTGGCATCTCTTGCGGAGTTGGGGTAGCGCAGGTTCTTCTCAATATCTTTAATGGTAATCAGGCCTTTTAAAAAGCCATTTTTATCAACGATAGGAAGCTTTTCGATTTTATGGTGACGAAGGATTTCCTGAGCTTCTTCTAACGTAGTGCCTTCAGGAGCAAGAACCAGATTTTCTTTGGTCATCACTTCATCAATCCGGCGGGAAAAATCAGTTTCAAAGCGCAGGTCGCGGTTAGTAATAATACCAACCAGCTTACCGTCGACGCAAACAGGTACGCCGGAAATTTTATATTTTGCCATTAAATCGTCAGCGTCTTTTAAGCTGTGTTCAGGAGATAAAGAGAAGGGGTTTACAATAACGCCGTGTTCAGAACGTTTAACTCTGTCAACCTCTGTTGCCTGAGCCTCGATGGTCATATTTTTATGTATAATACCGATACCGCCTTCGCGAGCCATAGCAATAGCTAAAGCTGATTCAGTAACGGTGTCCATAGCGGCACTCATCAAGGGAATATTCAACTTGATGTTTTGTGTTAATTTTGTTTCTAAGTTGATCATGTCCGGTGTTACATCGGATTTCTGGGGGACTAAAAGCACATCATCAAATGTTAATCCCTCTCTAAGCTTCAGTTCTGCCAAAAGAACACTTCCTCTCAAAATCATAATTATTTCTATTATTATAACAAAAAAAACGCTTAAAATCAAGATATTATTTGCATTTAAACGAAAAAATTACTGTTTTTATCAGGATTTTATTCATTAAAATTCCTTCTGTATTCTCGCGGTGTTAATCCAAAATATTTTTTAAAGATGTAATTAAAAAATTTCATATCGGAATATCCCACGCATTGAGCTATGTCAAGAACCTTTTTATCAGTATTGGCCAGCAGGCGGCAACTTTCAGAAAGGCGAACGGTTTGCAGATATTCTGTAAAAGAGGTTTTCATAACGGTCTTGAATTTTTTACTGACATAGGCTGTGCTGAAATTTAGCTTTTTGCTAACGGTACTTAAAATGTTTTTCTCGGCAAAGTTATCAGCAGTATATTTAATAACATAATCGCTGACAGAATCTATTATCATGGCATTTGAGTGAGCAGCTTGGCGCATTGTAATGACAATAAGTTCAATTAAATGACAACGTAACAGTTCTAGATAGCCGGGCTCTTTTTGATTATACTCAGTTATCATTTTTTGAAGTATTTGACCAATGGTTCCGCTTTCATCGTAAAAAATATTGTTGGCAGGATTTGGGTTCATAGTAGTGGGGTTGAATTTTAAGGTATAATGATTAACAATTTCATGGAAATTGCGGCAATGCTTTAAGGTTTTATCGATTATTCCGGGTTTAAAAAGACAGTTGATAATCACAAGTGGTTCTGTCCCCAGCTGTTTATATGCGTGATTTGCGTTATAGTCCATAAAGAGATAATTGCCCTTTTTGATGACCGTTTTTTTGCCGTTTAATATATGCGTGGCATTGCCGCTGGCTACATAGGCCAGCTCTAAAAAATTGTGGTTGTGCAGATGGATATTCTTACTATTACAAACAGACATGTTAATGGCTTCTTCAGGTTGATGCATCTGTATGGTTTCCAACTTAAAATCCCCCTATAAAATATGAAAATAAGCGGTTGTTTTAATTATAAAAGAATTATATAATTAAGTCAAGAGTGGAGGGAGTTTTTATGTTGTATAAAAAGAGTCAAACAAAAAAACTGGATATGGAACTGTTTAAACATCCAACGGCAGAATACCGTGGAACTCCTTTTTGGTCCTGGAACTGTGTGTTGGAAAAAGATATGCTGATGCGCCAGATTGAATACTTAAAAGAAATGGGTTTTGGCGGTTTTCATATGCATTCACGCTCCGGAATGGCAACGGAATATCTAAGCGAAGAATTTATGAATCTGGTGAAAGCCTGTCGTGATAAAGCCGAAAAAGAGGAGATGCTGGCCTGGCTTTATGATGAGGACAGATGGCCATCGGGCAGTGCCGGTGGCTATGTGACCAAAACGAAAGCATACAGACAAAAAATACTGATGTTTTCAGTTGATAAAGTTGATTTTGTAGAGAAAGAAGAAGGTGTTCGTGAAGGAAAGCCTTATCTTCTTGCAGTTTATGATATTGTTTTAGATGAAAAGGGCTGTTTAAAAAGCTACGAACAGATCAATGAAGAGGATGAAGCATCGGGTTGTAAATGGTATGCCTATGTTATGGCATCTCCGGGTAGTGGCTGGTATAACGGTGAGAGTTATGTGGACACTCTCTCAAAAGAAGCAATCCGTGAATTTATCAGCATTACACATGAACAATATAAAGAAAACGTCGGAGAAAGTTTTGGCACAAGTGTTCCTGCTATTTTTACTGATGAGCCGCAATTTGAACCGAAAGGACGTCTGCCCTTTGCAGAAAGCCGTAGACCTGTGGGCCTTCCCTGGACAACTGATTTACCGGAAACCTATATGGCACGATATGGTGAGGATGTTTTGAAAACGTTGCCTGAAATTTTGTGGGATTTACCAGCTGATGCTGTTTCTCAACCACGATATCGCTATCACGACCATATTTGTGAACGGTTTGTAGAAGCTTTTGTTGACCAATGTGGAGATTGGTGCGAAAAAAACGGTATCGCCCTTACCGGTCATATGATGTGTGAGCCGACTTTGAGTTATCAAACAGAATATATAGGTGAGGCGATGCGAGCTTACCGTTCCTTTCAAATTCCGGGTATTGATATGCTTTGTGACCGTATTGAACTGACAACTGCCAAACAGGCACAATCTGTTGCCCATCAGGATGGCAGAGAAGGGGTTATGTCTGAACTTTATGGTGTAACCAACTGGGATTTTGATTTTCGCGGTCATAAATTCCAGGGCGATTGGCAGGCGGCTCTGGGGGTTACGGTGCGTGTACCTCATCTTTCCTGGGTGTCTATGAAAGGATCTGCTAAGCGTGATTATCCAGCATCTATAAATTATCAATCTCCCTGGTATAAAGAATACAGCTATGTTGAGGACCATTATGCAAGGCTAAATACGGTTCTGACAAGGGGTAAGCCCGTTGTTAAAGTGGGTGTTATTCATCCAATAGAAAGCTTTTGGCTCCATTACGGGCCTGCTAATACAAGCTTTGAAATGTCGAATGCAATGGATGAGAACTTCCTTGATTTTACTAAATGGATGCTTACCGGTATGGTGGATTTTGACTTTATTTCAGAATCATTGTTGCCGGAGCAATGCGGCGAAATAACGAGGAAGCTTTCTGTTGGTAAAATGCAATATGAGACAATTGTTGTACCGAATTGCGAAACCTTGCGAAAAACGACATTTGATATTTTAAAAGCCTTTAAAGAAAAAAATGGAAGAGTTCTTTTTGTTGGTGAATGCCCCAAATACATTGATGCTCTGCCAAGTGATGAAGTGCAAGCATTTTATCAATCTTGTGAACATTGTGAAAACGGACAGATTGCTCTTCTTCGCGCTTTGAAACAGGAGCGGACGGCAGAACTTGTAGATGCTATCGGTGAAAGTGTGCATAATATGTTACATGCTTTTCGTGAAGATGGTGATGTCAAATGGCTGTTTTTAGCGCATTGTGATAAAGAATTGAAGTATATCCGGCATTATAAACAGACTGCAACACCTACGGATACACCGGTGCGTGAGGCATTTACCATTATTTTAAACGGCTCTTACATTCCGAAACTTTATGATACAGTTGCCGGTACGGTTAGTGATTTGACCTATGAAGTGAAAAACGGTAAAACATATATTCAATGCGAAATTTATCAGCAGGATAGTCTTTTAATCCGGCTAACAGAAGGAACAGGCAGCTTTCTGGTTGAAAAACCGAAATATCAGGTTTTACAAACGATTGATTTTAAAGATAATGTAGCTTTTTGCCGTGAAGAAGATAATGTATATCTTTTGGATATGGCCGAATATAAACTGGATGAGGCCGACTTTCAGCCGAAAGATGTAATCTTAAGACTGGATGATGAATGTCGGAAAGTGTTAGGCTATCCGGAAGCAACAGGTCGCGAAGAACAACCCTGGGTGTTGGGGCCGGATAAGATTTCCCACTATATAACATTGCGTTTTAAAGTGAAATCAAGTTATGATGTTCCAAACACATATATTGCCGGTGAAGAGGCTGAATGGATTCGGATAGATGGCAAGGAAATTGATTTAACACCGGTTGGGTATTATGTTGATGAAAGCATTAAAAAATATGTTGCAGGTGCTTTAGGGAAAGGGGAGCATATCATAGAAATTAAAACTCCCATCGGCAAACGAACCAGTGTGGAGAATTATTATCTGTTAGGCAATTTTGATGTGGATTTAAGAGGGTGCGAAGCAGAAATCATTCCCCCGAAGAAAACAGTCGGGTTTGGTGATTTAACCCGTCAGGGTATGCCGTTTTACGGTGGTAACCTTACCTATAAAACCAAAATTTACGCGGCGGAAGACTGCCGATTCAGGATGCGCGTCAGCCGGTATCGCGGTGCCTGTGTTAAAGTGTTTTTAGATGGCGAGGAGCAAGGTTACATCGCTTATGCACCAAATTTATTGGAAATTCCGAAGGTAACAGCCGGCGAACACGAACTGGAATTTAAAATTTTCGGTAATCGTATTAATACATTTGGCGATGTTCATAACTGTAGCTATACAGATTGGTTCGGGCCCGGAGCATTTTATGCTTTTCATTGGAAGTATGCAGAACATCAAAAAGGCATACCGGAAGAAATGCCCTATACGTCTTGCTGGACCTATGAATACAATCTAAAACCATTCGGTATTTTATCTTCTCCGGTGGTGCAATTACTAAATGAGTAACACAAAAGGGTCTGTAAAAAGTTTACTTTTTTACAGACCCTTTTGGTTTTATAACAAGTCAATAATTCCCAGGTGGGTTATTCGCTGGCAGGGAATATGATGAACACGCTTTTTGATGTTGATAGCATCAAGTTTTTTATCCCGATACCGCACAGCGGCTAATTTCATAGGCATAATTTCCAGATTTGACTCTCCTGCATTAATTTGTGGAAAATTCCATAAAAACGGATTGTTGTAATAAGGCTTAAAAAACTCGACACACTGTTTAAAAGAATGTCCGTTTGGTGAGCTTGCGTTCCATAAATCGACGCCTTTATGGTAAGCTAGTTCACAGGTGATGGTGCAGGCAGTCATATTAAAAATGGTGTATGTATAAGACATTGTGCGTGTAATTTCGTCAACGAAAATGCCCTTATCATCAATCTGGTTGGCTAAAATATCATTTTTAAATTTCTCAAAACATTCAGTCAAAAGAGTGTCATTACCAGTAAAGGCGCAATAGGTTGCTACCTGAGAATTCCACCAGTTTGAATGGTTATTAAAATAGTTTTTTTCTTCAATTCCTTTTTCGCTGGTGTTAAGCCAATGGGTATAGTCTTTGAACCATTCTTTGAGTCCGGCAATTTCTTCGGAAAACAATCCCGACATTTCAATAATATTGGCACCGGCAACTAAAGCGATAAGCCAATGTGTGTCAATAATGCCGATAAAGCGGCCGTTGCAAACCCCACGAATCGCCTGAGCGTATTCCAAATGTGGGTTCATTTTCGTTTCTTTATCTAAGAACCAGACCTTTATCAGCTCTACAGCTTTTTTATAATAAGTATAATTTTCAAGATAAAGTCCGGCTTGCGCCAATGCGCAAACAGCTTTGCTTAGTGTGTTTAAATCATTTAAGTGATGTGTAAAACGGTTGGGATTTGTTTCGCCGTCCCGTTTTATGTAGGGACCATCGGGATTGGCTTCATCGGGCCACCAGTAAGTAGCTTCGCTGAAAAAATCGTGAGGGTTACCGCTTTCTGCCGGACTTTTGTGAAAGGTAACGCTTAAAGGATCAAGAGAACGGTATTCTTCTGCTAATTCTATCAGTTCTCTTTTTAAACGTTTGTCAAGAATAATCTGTTGCTTAATTTCGTTGATTCTTTCTTCACTGGTGAAAATATAACTCATTTTTATTCCCTCCGGACAATTATTCGATTCTGTAGATTTGTGTTTCAAAACCTTTTATTTCAGTATCGAATTGGTTATCGGTTACTTGATATTCACGACTTGAAAGACAATTGATAACACAGGCGATCGAATTAACTGAATGAATACTGCAAGTGATATCCTTTTCTGACAAATTGGAGATAAATACCAGTTTGTCATTGTTATGTTCATAATAACTAATGTACACGTTTTTATGGTTTGCGATCAATTCGTTATTTTTATAATAGGGAATCCACACAGCTTTGTCAATAGAAAAATTATCGATAATTCTCCAAATTTTTGACATGATTTCAAGAGGTTTACCTGTATCGTTTGGTCTGGGAAGAATACCATAAATCAAAGAAAAGGAAAGTGCTTTGTCAAAGGTCCAGTTGGGCGGATATTCATAGGCGAGCATTTCAACGGGTACACCCATATTCCTGCCGCTATATTGTGTCAGAATCAGTTCTTGAGGAATAGAGGCAGGTCCCTTTTGTTTAATGCTTGTCTGCATATTTTCACCGTCCCAATTCAAGTGAACGAAGGAAAGGGAAGCGGTGTTCATACAATCGCTTAAGTGAGAAGTGACAGTCCCTCCTTTTTCGTTCACAAAGGCATACAGTTGCTTCATAAATTCACGTGTTGCTGTAATGGGGTAGGAAAGGCCACGGCTGCCATCTGGTTTTTCATAGCCACAACCGTGCTGACTGTTTTTGCAGGCCTTTGGTTTTAACAGCGAGTCAAGATAAATGCCGTCAAATTCCATTTCCTCATATAGTTTCTTAAATCCTTCTAAAAATTCATTGCTCCAGCGGCTACCGTAGCACACAACATAGTCCCGTTGCCAGGGCCTGCGGTACCATGCAGAAGAGAAGGAACCACCTATATCGGAGTCTAACAGAACATCTGTGGATTCGCTGAACCAGGGATTTAAACTGGAAAGTTCAAAGCCAAAATAGGGAATGACTTTAATACCGCGTTTATGACATTCGGCAACAATTTTCTTTGTTTTAATTTTAGTTTGCACAGGCATTTCCCAAAAATTCTGATAAAGGTTCCATTTTTCGTGGAGAATCAGCGTGTTAACGCCTAAACGCTTTATTCTGTCATAGGTAACTTCGTCCGTATCTTCAAAAGGACTTTCAAGAAAATCAATATAGTCTTCATAAATCTTCTTAAAACAGTCAATGTGCAATATTTTACGTTCATAAGGATTTTTCGGGAAGCATTTCACTGGCGTTGCCTGGAGCATAAATTTGAAAGAAACAGGTTTTGCATTTCTAAGGTGCTCTCCATATTCTGCCCATTCTGCCGGCATGGAATCCAAAAGTTTTAGTCTGAGAATGGTTTCTGTTTCTGTTTTCTCAATTTCAATTATACGGTCCGTGTCTTTATTTTGCCAATGCTCGTCGCTTTCCATAAAGAGTGATAAGCCTTTTTCTGCATTTCCTAGCCAAATGATGGGGTTAAAGGGCATCGAGATGTTTCCGCGAAGTTGTCCACTTTTTCTGAAATTTTGTGTAGCACCTGTTTCCCAATCGTATTGAACACCGTTGGAAGGATAAACGTGATAATTTTGAGCGATGTTATTTTTCAAAGGAATTTCAATCCAGAGCTTATCTAAAGAAACTTCTTTTGGCTTGTTGTCATCCAGTAAAAAGCATTGCTCCATGGTCAGTCCCTTGGGCATGATCTTAACGTCATAGCTGATGAAACCGTCAAATTCAACTGTGATTGCTGTGTTAAAAACAACACAATCTGTTTGAATTGAAGAGCAAAGAATGGTTTTTTCATCCTCTGCGCTGTGAACAAAGGTGCACAAATCTTCAAACTTCATTTCCTTGCCATGTTCTTCGCCAATAATTCGGATAGGCGCAGTAAGAATCTCCTCGTTATCAGCCATAATAGAGGTGAGCAATGGGGAATCGTTAAAACGATATTCTCTTCCATCGCAGGTGACTTTAAGCTCCTGTCTGTTTTCAATTGTTTTAAGTGGCGACCAGGTTCCGCTGATTTTCATTACATCATCTTCTTTCTTTTAATCATGCATTCTGAAATCAAGTTTTTTAGGAAGGGGGTACTTTTTGTTTGCCTTTTTCTTTAATAAGTCATCATCAGGGGAATATGTCATGTCATTTTCTTTCGCATAGATTCTTTCGTATAACTGAAACCATAAGTGAGAAACTGAAAGCTCTCCCTCTTTGATATCGTTTAAAACAAAGCGTTCATTTATGATTTTTGCGGCATTTGAAAGTCTGTCAAGATTCATATAGGCAATGGCACAGTAGAGTCTGAGTCTTCCTTCTTTTTGTAATTCTAAGGAAAGGGTGGAGTAAATTTCCAGCCAAAGCTCATCATAGCCACACTCTGTTAAAATAGCGGCAACCTCTTTTAAGAGTGAATAACAATCTTTTTTTAGCGCAAGCGCCTTTAAAATATATTCTTTTCCTTTTTCGGGGTTTCCAAGTTCGTTTTTATATAGCATAGCAAGATTACGCAAGTTCCAAGCAGTAGGTAGCATATCAATTGATTCTTCCCATGCTTTTTTAGCACCGTCTATATCGCCTTTTGCATATTTGATAACGCCAATATGTAATAAGCTATACCAGTTTTGATCATGCAGAGAAAGGAGTTTTGACAGCCATAAATCACCGGTTACATAACTGACAGGAGGCATATCAGAAGATGGTGCAGGGAAGAGACCTTCTTTAAGAAGAGTCGTCCATAAAAGAGTCTCTTCATCCTCATAATAGGGAAATTCAAACGTGTTGCTGATTCTCAAACTGCGTACAGATTCTTCAAGATTTCCCCAAGGTGAGCCTTTGTATATAAATTCGGTGGAAAGGCAGTCTTCCTCTTTTGGGAAGAGAAGAAAATCAGGATTACCTACACGGTTTATGAGATACTTTTCAATCTCTGTTGTGGCATTTTTATAATCTCCGTGAAGAACATCTTTATCAAGGCAGAGTGCCGTATATGCTTCAACCCATTCCCAAGTGGTGTTGGCAGGCATGGGAATGTGCTCAAGTTGAACATGAGAAAGACCGGCCTGAATTTCAATATAGGAAGAGCCTTCTTCCGAAAGCCATTCGTTCCAGTTTCTACCGCCTTGAGATTGTCCCCATACAAATAGCTTTCTACCGTACAACTTTTTGGTGGAAGATTGTAACAAACCAATTCCGTCTTTATCTGCCGTGGCAATCCATTTGTGATTCTCTGGAGGAATCTTATAAAAGAAATCTCTTGAAGAAGCAATTTTTGAAGGATAACTCACATCAACACCCTCGTGTACGGGGATTGATGCTTTGTCAAGAATATAGTGGTTTTCGCTGTAAAAGGATAAAAAAGAGTCGTTAGCAGGCACGAAAACCCGTGTATCTTTTGTTTCAGGAACGGCAATGTTACTCCACCAATACATGTATTTTTCGTCATCTGTCAGATTTTCAATTTTGCACTTTACATATAATACAGGTGAATCTTCAGGCAAGTGTACACTTATGCTATACACAACAGAACGAATGCGCTCAAATTCATACATACAAAGAATATCGCCCTCTTTATTGTGATGAACACAGCACCAGAGCGGAGAGCAGGTGAGAGGATTATGGCCTTTTATGCCTACATTGAATTCAACGCCACCGGAAAACCATGCATTTCTAAGCCCAAGATTTCCCGGCTGAAATACTGGATTTACATATAAAAGCTCACGACCCAAGCTTTTATCATAAAGTGACCATAATCTTCCGCCTAATTCAGGGAGAAAAACGGCTTTAATGTAATCGTTTTCTAAAACGGCGGCGTTAAAACTACGCAGCTCTTTTTCGCGGTTATATCCGTCTTGAAGCATATACGGAAGAAGGGTGGGTATCATTCCTTTTCCAATGTATTGGCTTTCTTGTGCAGTGACTTTATCTGTCATTTCATAACCGGCATGAATATAGTTTACATTTTTTATATCCGGCATTGGGTTCACAGGCCCTATGGAAGCTGCCGGCATAGTATATTTTTCAAATTTAATCATATATTTCCCTCCATTTCTTATTGATATTATACTTTTTTATAAATGGATAGACAATGTATAATGCTATTAAAATTTTGTATAAAACTACTTTATAAATTAGATTAAACTTGAAAATGGGTTGAAAATTCGAAAAAATAATTGTATAATAATACTTAAATAAGGGGGAGAGGAATATGCATGAGGAATTAGTGCTCGACATAACGGATATACAGATTATCGTACATAAAACAGAAGAAAAAAACTTCCGCTTTTTTAACCCTAAAAGAAGTTTTGACGGGTTTGTTATGCTGACAGAGGGGAGTGGCTTTGTTACAGATAAAAACGGGAAAAAACATACATTTTCCCGGGGGGATATGCTCATAACTTCTAAAGGAGATCAATATCTGGTTGAATTTGAGGAACCATGTTCCTATGTGACCAGCGGATTGACCCTTTGCACGAATACAAAACAACTTCCGTTTATATACAGATGCATGGAACGGCAGCATGATGAAATTCTGAAGATTTGTAATATATGGCAGTCGCGGTCATGGGATTCATATCAGAAATGTCGCATTTCTCTATTGAATTTTTATCTTGAACTGATAGAAAGTACACTTTCTGATGAAAAGGTGGAGAAGGATGTTTCAAGGGCAATTGAATTTATTCGTAATAATTTTAAGAGGAATTTTTCAGGTGAGGAAATTGCCGAATATTCATCTCTTTCTCTTTCTTACCTTCGGGCAAAGTTTTTGCACCAAATGGGGATGACAATTGTTAAGTACCGTGACAGTTTGCGCATAGCTGCCGCTAAAGAAATGCTCGAAAGCAGATATTTTACAATCAAGGAAATCGCAGCAGAGCTGGGTTATTGTGATGTATATCATTTTTCTAAATTTTTTTCCTTAAATGTGGGAATTTCACCTGCTAAATGGGCAGTAAAATCAAAAAATGAATCGTGAAAGTCAAGAAGCTACTTGACTAATAATTTTGGATTCTATATAATAAATAAGTAATATAAAAATGTGTCGGAATTTGGAGTGATAATATGAAAGCGATTGTTAATGGAAATATTGTTTTGGAAAATGGTATCATATGGGATGGTGTTTTGCTGATTGACGGAAACAAAATTGTTTCTTTTGGTAAAAGTGCAGATGTTCAGATTCCTGAAAATGCTGATATAATTGATGCTGAAGGCACTTATGTGGGCCCCGGTTTTGTAGATATTCATGTGCACGGTGGTCAAACATATCAAACCTATGAAAATCCAGTAGAGGCATGCCGGTTTTTTCTGCAAAATGGCACAACTTCAATACTGGCAACACCTTCTTACGGTCGGAATTTCCAGGAGTTTTTAGAAGCGTTCCGTGTGATTGATGATGCTATGGGAAAGGTCAAGAATTTAAAGGGTATTTATTGTGAAGGACCCTATACCAATCCTAATTACGGTGCCTGCGCAGACAGAAATCCATGGCGGCATCCTATTTGCGAAAAAGAGTATAAGGCGTTGGTAGATGCGGCGGGTAAAAATGTAAAGGTATGGGCTATTGCACCGGAGCGGGAAGGGCTATTCCCCTTTTTAGAGTATGCAAGAAAGGTAAATCCTGATGTTATTTTTGCGTTGGGTCACAGTGAGGCAACCCCTATGCAGATTTGTGCTTTGGGAAAATATAAACCAAAAATTCAGACTCATTCTATGTGCGCCACCGGCAGATTGCCGGTATTTGGCGGCACCCGAGGATATGGTCCGGATGAATATTGCTTTCGTGAGCCGGATATGTTTGCAGAGGTAATCAGCGATTCCTGCGGTATTCATGTTCATCCTACAATGCTGCAGCTGCTGATTCATACTAAGGGTGTGCATCGTGTTATTCTGATTACTGACAGCACTGTTAGTCAAGAAGCATCTCCACAGGAATATGCTCATATTGATGACCTTAATTTTGACCATAACGGTGGTCTTTCCGGCAGCAAGCTCACTATGAACTTAGCTTGTCGTAATATTATGGCTCATACCAACTGTGGCATTGCTCAAGCCTTTATCATGGCATCCACCAATCCGGCTAAAGCTTTGGGTATGGGTGATGAAATCGGTTCTATTGAAGCCGGAAAGATAGCGGATCTTGTGTTTGTCAATGACCGATTTGATGTGAAACAGGTTATGCTCGGTGGTGAGATTTGTAAATTTTAATTATAAACGGAGGAATAGAAGATGAGTCAGTTCAGTGTTGGTTTTGCAAAAGTAAATGTAAATCCCCCTTTGGGCATTGGTGTGGCAGGTTATTATGTGCCCCGATTTGCTACTGGGGTTTTAGATGATTTAGATGTGAGAGTATTAGCATTAACGCTTAATGAAAAGAAAATTTTATTAATTAGCGTGCCGGTTTGCGGTGTTGATAATTCAACTATTGATGCAATCAATGAGAGAATTTTTGAAAAAACGGGTGTTACGTCAGAAAATACCTTTATTTCCGCAACACATACCCATACGGGTGGTTTATTAGTACCTACTGAGGCTTTTGAGGCTGATGAAGAGGTCATTCGCACCTATGCTGATTTTATGGTAGAACGGATTGCAGATGCGTCTAAACTAGCGTTGGAGGATGCAAAGCCTGCTAAAATGGGCTACATCACCGGATGGGCACCGGAACGAGTGGCCTATATCAGACGGTATAAAATGAAGGATGGTTCTACTTTGACTTGTCCGCCCATTAACGATCCCAACATTGACCATCCCATCGGTGAGCTTGATCAGAGAGTCCATGTACTTCGTTTTGATAGAGAAGGTGGTGCAAGTATTGTTTTGGTGAACTACGGCCTCCACGCCGATACCATTAACGGCGATATGCTTTCTCCTGACTGGCCGGGATGGATGTATAAAACCATTGAAAAGGCTTTAGACGGTACGGAATGTATCTTCTTTAACGGCGCCGAGGGTGATGTGGGCAGTACCCATGTGTTTCCTGAAGGCGGCGATATGAATGACACGGAAATCAGCTTTGATAATGAAATGAAGAGTCCCGGCATGGCTCGTTTTGTTGGTCGTGCTATTGCCGGTACGGTGCTGCAGGTTTATGATAAAGTTCATTATGTGAATGTAGATAAACTAAACATCATTAAAAAGCTTTTGCCGGTGGCAGCGAATGTGCCGGCAAAAGAAGATTTGCCGCTGGCTCATACATATAAAGACCTTCACGATGCAGGACGAGATGATGAAATTCCCTTTAAAGCCATGCAGCTTACCACAGTTGTGGCAGAGGCACTCAGAATGGTTCGGCTGGAAAACGGGCCTGAGGTCTTTAACCTTTACTTAACCGGTGTGCAAATCGGCAATGTAGCTATGGTTGGTATTCCCGGCGAACCCTTTACAGATATTGGTGTGGGCATTAAAGAAGCAGAGGGCTGGAGCATGATTATGCCCTGCGCATTAACCAATGGCGATGCCGGTTATTTCCCTATGCAGTCGGCCTATGATGAAGGTGGTTATGAGGCCAGAACCTCACAGTATAAAGCCGGTGTGGCAGAAAAGATTATTGAAGGCGGAAAAGAGCTTTTGGCTGAACTTTCCTCAAAGTGAAACAACATTGTATAACGACATAAATGATTATCTAGAGACTGCAGCGATGCGGTCTCTTTACTTTTGTAAAAAAATCGGAATAATTTACCTGTTGCCTGCTTATAATGATAATGACCGAAGATAAAGGAGGCGTATATATGGGTTTTGAAACCATCATTAAAAAGAACAAGTCATTAGCGGATATGATTCGCAGGTATTATGAAAAACATAAGGAGAAAGAGCTGGACAAGCTGAAGTATGAAGAATTTATGTCAGATTTTCAAAAAGCTTGTTTTGACCTTGAAACAGCACGAAATAACTATAATTACGCAAAAGAACCAGCGCTTTTAGAGTATTATATTTACGAAATTAAGGCAGCTGAAACGAGAGTTAACTACTTCTTGAAACTGGCTAAGCAGGACAAGTTTACCAATGCCGGATTTTTTCAGGGAATGTTTGAAAGAAACAGGGAAAAAGGAGAAGAATTATTATGAGTGTGGGAGCCGTTTTGGCCTATATTCTCTCAGCAATATTGCTTCTTGTGATCGGGCGAATTTTTTTAAAGCCACTGATGAGCCTTTTGGTTTTGGTTTTGCACTCTCTGCTTGGTGGTGTGGGACTGTACATATTTAATTTAATTTTCAGGAGCATCGGTTTTACAATTGGGTTAAATCCGGTTACGGCATCTGTTTGTGGTTTATTTGGTTTGCCCGGATTGGTGCTTCTGGTGTTGCTAAAGCTTCTATTTGCAATCTAAAAAATGGACTGTTCCATCGGCTAGAAACCGAGGAACAGTCCTCTTTTGTTCAGTTGTGTTATCTGTCGGTTGATGCAGGGAGCTTTTCTTTAAATAATAACGTTATGGACCAAAGACCTGCAATGCCTACCAGGGTGAAGATGATGCGACTTACAACGGACATCTGACCGCCAAAAATTGCAGCCACAAAGTCAAAACCAAATAAGCCGATGGAACCCCAGTTCAAGGCGCCGATGATAACCAACACCAAAGAAAAATTATCAATTGTTGACACAGTACACACTCCTTTTTAATTCTGTCACTACTAGTATAGCCGAAAAAAAGAAGTTTATACATTTTTTTGTTTTTTACAAAGAAGCAGGAGAAATGTTTCGCTGCAAATCTTTGATATCGGGATTAATCTTTTCTGTCAGATAGGCAAGCATAGCCAGTTGCTCTAAAGCTACACAACGATTGGCAGCTTCCATGGCATTTTCACCCCAGACATAGGCTCCGTGCTGAAACAGTAAAACAGCAGGTGTAGCATCGGGTGAAAGTGATTTTTTTTCAAAAATTTCAACAATGCAGTGACCGGCAGCGGTGCCGTAATCTTCTGCCTCAGACGCGGTGATGGCACGGGTGCAGGGAATAGCATCTTTAAAATAGTCAAAATGACTGGTGCCATAAACAGGAATATCCCGGCCGGACTGTGCCCATGCGGTGGTGTACATACCATGGCTGTGAACAATAGCGCCGGTATTTGGGAAGGTGCGGTAAATTTCTAAATGGGTTGTAAAATTCTGAATAGGCTGACCGGAGCCTTCAATGACATTGCCGGATAAATCTGTTATGAGAATGTTAGCTGGTTCAGGCACAACATTGGGGTCTCCTGGTTCTGAAACAATCAGGTTGTTGCTGCGGTCTACTATCGAAATATTACCTTTGTTCAAAAAACGCATTTTTTGCTCTTTTAAATAAACAATTGCATTGGAAATCTCAAGTTTTAAAGTATCTAACATATCATTCACTCCCTTTTATTAAAACATATATATAATAATTTTACCATATATTAATTAAAAAGTAAAGAAAAAGAGGGTGAAGGTATGTATCGTGCTGGAGAACTCCGGCAAAAAGAGGTGATTAATCTTCGTGATGCATCCAGGATGGGGTTTGTGTCCGATGTGGAAGTGAGTCTTGAGGCAGGTGCTATTGAAGCGGTCATTGTGCCCGGTAAATCCAGGTTTTTTAACTTTGGACCGGGAAAGGATCTGGTGATTCCATGGGAAAAAATTCGCCAGATTGGTGAAGAGATCATTCTGGTTGACTGGCCGGTGGATGAAGAAAAATAAAAAACCTTGCAAAACCCCTTTCATTTTTAAAAGAATTGTGATATAATAATAAAGATGGGAGGAGATAGAAATGAAGGAAAAATATTATATTACCACGGCGATTGCCTATACATCCCGCAAACCCCATATCGGGAATACCTATGAAATTGTTCTGACAGACGCTATTGCCCGTCATAAAAGACAGGAGGGCTATGATGTCTTTTTCTTAACCGGTACCGATGAGCACGGACAAAAAATTGGTGAAGCCGCTAAAGAAGCAGGCATCACACCCCAGCAGTATGTGGATGGCGTTGCCGGTGAAATTAAAGATATTTGGGATTTAATGGGTTCCAGCTATAATCATTTTATCCGCACAACTGATGATTACCACGTAAAAAGTGTGCAGAAAATTTTTAATAAGCTCTATGAACAGGGCGATATTTATAAGGGTGAGTACGAAGGTTGGTATTGTGTTCCCTGTGAATCTTTCTTTACCCAGAGCCAGTTGGTGGATGGCTGCTGTCCTGACTGTGGTAGAGAAGTAAAGACGACAAAGGAAGAAGCTTATTTCTTTAAAATGAGCAAGTATCAGGACAGATTGATGCAATACATCGAAGAAAACCCTGATTTTATTCAGCCGGAAAGCCGCAAAAAAGAAATGGTTAATAATTTCTTGAAACCCGGTCTGCAGGATCTGTGCGTATCCCGTACATCTTTTGACTGGGGTATTCCGGTTACTTTTGATAAAGACCATGTAGTTTATGTATGGATTGATGCCCTTTCCAACTACATCACTGCCTTAGGCTATGCGCCGGACGAGCAGGGTGAGCTCTACAAAAAATACTGGCCTTGCGACGTGCATGTAATTGGTAAAGACATTCTGCGTTTCCACACCATTTATTGGCCTATTATGCTGATGGCTTTGGGCGAACCCCTGCCGAAGCAGATTTTCGGCCATCCCTGGCTTTTGGCTGGTGCTGATAAAATCAGCAAATCCCGTGGTAATGCCATTTATGCTGATGATTTGGTCAAACTCTTTGGGGTGGATGCTATTCGTTATTATCTGCTTTGCGAAATGCCTTATGCACAGGATGGTACTATTTCTTATGAAAATATTATCAGCCGCTATAATGCTGATTTGGCAAACACCTTGGGCAATTTAGTGAACCGGACTGTTGCTATGCAGCAGAAATATTTTGATGGTGTGATTCAAAAGCCTTGCGATGCTGAAATGGATGCGGATTTGAAAGAATGTGCGTTAAAAGCGGCTAAAGCTTGCAAAGAAAAGATGGATGCGTTCAAGACGGCAGAAGCACTTTCTGAAGTGATGAACCTTGCCCGTCGTTCCAATAAATACATTGATGAAACTATGCCCTGGGCACTGGCAAAAGACGAAAGTCGGAAGGAACGCTTAGGTGGTGTGTTATACAATCTGTTAGAAAGCATTCGCTTCTTGGGTGTACTGTTGACTCCCTTTATGCCTCAAACGGCAGAAAGCATTTTTGCACAGATTGGTGCTAAGGAATGCTCATTAGAATCATTAGACGCTTTTGGAAAAACGGAAGCAGGCACTTCTGTTGGCCAGGCAACGCCGTTGTTTGCACGTCTGGATGAAAAGAAAATGCTGGAAGAAATTGAAAAATCTCAGCCGAAACCTGCTAAAGAAGAAAAGAAGGTAGAAGAAGTAGAGAAGTTACCTGAAATATCTATTGAAGATTTTGCAAAGCTTGAGCTGAAGGTTGGATTAGTTGTAGAATCTCAGAGAGTGGAAGGTGCCGACAAGCTGCTTGTATCCAAAATTAAGATTGGTGATGAGGTTCGTCAGATTGTCTCCGGCATCGCCAAAGCTTATCCGCCTGAGGAGTTTGTTGGCAAAAAAGTTGTTGTTATTACTAACTTAAAGCCGGTTAAACTCAGAGGCGTGTTATCAGAAGGTATGATTCTGGCTGCATCTGATAAAAAGAATTTAAGTGTTCTGACAGTTGATCAGGATATGCCCGATGGCACAAAAATCAGCTAATAGTTTACTAAAAATTGTTTGATTTTTATGAAATGATATCAAAGCGAAGAAAATAAGCAAAAAACATTTATTTTCTTCGCTTTTTCTCTTGCTACTTTTGGAAAAATAATGTATAATATTTTGTTGGATATGTTGCATTTATATTAACAGATATATATTAAGGAGGAAACAAAAGTGAGTCAATTTTTAGACAGAATTAAAGAACGTGCTATGGCAGACAAAAAGACCATTGTTTTGGCAGAGGGCGAAGAAATCCGTTCCATTGAAGCTGCTGCAAAGGTTTTAAAAGAAGGTATTGCCAACATCATCTTATTGGGTGATGAAAATGTAATTGCTGAAAAGGCAGCCGGCTTTGATATTTCCGCTGCACAGGTTATCAACCCTGTAAACTCCGATAAATATCAAGCTTATGCTGAGCAGTTCTGCGAAATGAGAAAAGCAAAGGGTATGACCATGGATAAAGCATTGGAAACCATGAAAAACACCCTGTATTTTGGTTGTATGTTAGTTAAGAACGGTGATGCTGACGGTATGGTTGCCGGTGCTGTAAACTCCACTTCTAATGTGTTAAGAAGTGCACTGCAGACTGTTAAAACCGCTCCTGACGCAAAGCTGGTTTCTGCTTTCTTCGTTATCTGTGTACCTGATTGTGAATATGGCGAAAACGGTACCTTCGTGTTTGGTGACAGCGGTCTGGTTATGAACCCCAACGCTGAAGAACTTTCTGAAATCGCTATTTCTTCTGCTAAGAGCTTTAAAGCTTTGGTTGAAGCTGAGCCTAATGTTGCTCTTTTATCTTTCTCTACCTATGGTAGCGCTAAAGATCCGCTGGTAGACAAGGTTGTTGAAGCAACAAGACTGGCTAAAGAAAAGAGACCTGACTTAAGCTTAGACGGTGAACTGCAGTTAGATGCTGCTATCGTTGAATCTGTTGGTAAGTCCAAGGCTCCTGAATCCACCGTTGCCGGTAAAGCAAACGTACTGGTATTCCCTGACTTAAATGCAGGTAACATCGGTTACAAGCTGGCACAGAGACTGGGCAAAGCAGAAGCATATGGTCCTATCACCCAGGGTATTGCAAAACCCATCAACGACCTGTCCCGTGGTTGCTCTGCTGACGATATCGTTGGCGTCGTTGCCATCACTTGCGTACAGGCTCAGAATCAGTAAGGAGGATATTGAACATGAACGTACTGGTAATCAATGCAGGTAGTTCTTCTTTAAAATATCAGCTGATTGATATGGACACTCAGGCTGTTATGGCCAAAGGTCTGTGCGAAAGAATCGGCATTGAAGGCTCCCGCTTAAAACATACTCCCAGCGGTAAGGATACCGTTATTTTAGAATCTCCCATGAAAGATCATTCTGATGCAATCAAAATGGTAATTGATGCTTTGGTTGATAAAAACCACGGTGTGATTGCTGATATGAGCGCTATTGATGCTGTTGGTCATCGTGTTGTTCATGGTGGTGAATACTTTAATCAGTCTGTTATTGTTGACGATGATGTGAAGAAAAAGATTGATGAATGCAGCATGCTGGCACCTCTGCACAATCCCGCTAACTTAATCGGTATTGAAGCTTGCCAGAAGGCTATGCCCGGCGTGCCGATGGTTGCTGTGTTTGATACCGCTTTCCATCAGACTATGCCGGCTGAAGCGTATATGTACGCTCTGCCTTATGAATACTATGAAAAGTATAAAATCAGAAAGTACGGTTTCCACGGTACTTCTCATTACTATGTTGCTAACCGTTGTGCAGCTATGATGGGCAAACCCATTGAAGAGCTGAAGATTATTACCCTGCACTTAGGTAACGGTTCTTCTATCACTGCTGTAAATAAGGGTAAGTCTGTTGATACTTCTATGGGCTTTACACCCTTAGCCGGTGTGCCCATGGGTACCCGTTCCGGTGTGATTGACCCTGCTATTGTTACCTTTATTGCTGAAAAGGAAAATATGACCTTTGCTGAAGTAGATTCCATGCTGAACAAAAAGTCCGGTGTGTTTGGTGTATCCGGTCTTTCCAGCGACTTCCGTGACCTGGAAGTTGCAGCAGAAAAGGGCGACAAGAAATCTCAGCTGGCTCTGGATATGTTTGAATATGCAGTTAAGCGTTACATTGGTTTCTATGCAGCTGCTATGGGCGGTGTGGATGCTATCGTATTTACCGCAGGTGTTGGTGAAAACAACATTCCCATGCGTGAACGTGTGCTTGCTGATATGGAATTCATGGGTATTGCCTGCGATGCCGAAAAGAACAATGTTCGCGGTGAAGAAACTGAAATCACCGGCGCCGGTGCAAGAGTCAGAGCCTTTGTTATTCCTACAAATGAAGAGCTGACCATCGCTTTGGATACTCAGAAACTGTTAGGTTAATTCTAAAAAATGAAACACCGCATATTCTTCGGAATATGCGGTGCTTTTTTCTTCTTCAAAAGTTTGAGTTTCAAATAAATTTATGTTATACTGTACCAAAAGAATACTTTTTGAGCCTGACTTGACACGAGTCGTTAAAATTGTTGAAATATAGATGTATATACAGATTTTACAGTCTTTATAAACTTAGAATAAAGTTTTAGTGAAGAATAAAATATGTTTTTCAGTATTTTGTTTAGAGGAGAAATAATTAATGATAAGAGAATTACATATATCTGGTTTTCGTGGTTTTGGGAAAGAGCAACAGATTTCTTTTGCTATACCAGATGGACAAACACAAGGTAGTGGCCTTAGTATTATTACAGGCGCAAATAATTCAGGGAAGACTACCATAATTGAAGCTATTCAAGCATTTAACTGCAACAGTAACAATACCCCAACTTTTTCGGAAGGACGTAGAAACTGTCTAACAGGTGGAAAAGTGTTTTTAAAATTAATAGATGACTCTAGTGAGATATATACAATTGAATCTGTTCCTAGTGGAGGAAGTTCAACAAAAAAGAATAAACCATTTACTTTAAAATACTATGTTTTACAATCTAGAAGGGCAATCCCTTTTGAATTCTCAAAAACTAATGTAGATAAAGAGTGGTATATTTTACACTCTCAAAAGTTAGATAATCAAAGAAGTTCATCATTAAGTAATTTTGAAGCACGCATTTTTCAAATCGAAAAACAAAAAGATGAATTTGATCTAATTTTGTCTAAGGTATTAGGAAACGATTTTTGTTGGACAATAGAACAAAGAGATAATGGGAGTTACTATATAAAATATTCTATAAATGGTATTTCACACAGTAGCGAGGGAATTGGTGATGGCATATGGAGTGTTTTTACAATCTGCGCAGCACTTTTTGATTCAAAAACTAATGAAACTATAGTTATTGATGAACCAGAACTTTCGGTACATCCAAAATTGCAGAAAAAATTAATGGAAATATTTCTTGAGTATTCCACAACCCGACAAATAATTATAAGTACACATTCTCCGTATTTTGTAAATTGGAATGCGATTATAAACAATGCAAATCTTATACGTGTAACAAAGGATAATCAAAACTCAGTTTGTTTTAGTATTTCTGAAAACACCCGAAAACAATTTAAGGGGATATTGAATGATATAAACAATCCACATACTCTTGGATTGGATGCAAATGAAATATTCTTCCTTGATGATGGTATCATACTTGTAGAGGGGCAGGAAGATGTTGTGATTCTAGATAGAATATCAAAAGAATTGGAAATGGAAATAGATGGGACATTTTTTGGGTGGGGCGTTGGTGGTGCTCCAAAGATGGAAGCTTTTTTACATTTGTTCAAAGACTTAGGATATAAACGTGTTGTTGTAATTCTAGATGGTGACAAAAGTAAGGAGGCTGAAATATTATCTGAAGAATTTGCAGAAAACAATTATAAAATTATAACATTAGTAGAGGATGATATTAGAGATAAAAAAGATAGGAGTATTAAAGGAAAGGTAGGAATAACTTTTGAAAATGGGAAACTCAAAGATAAATATAGAGAATATGCGCAGAATTTAATCAGGGATATAAATTCTGCTTTGTAGATAATTACTTAATTTAATAAAAGAGTTTGCCGATAATAAATATTTACATATCGGGCAGGAAAATATTTATTCCTGCGGGTTCTAATGGATTTGTTCGGGAAAACAAGAACAGAAAATAGTAGGTCCTATTATTCACTGTTCTCCTGACTTGACACGAGTAATATGGATATCGGAATTTGTCGAAATAAAAAAGCCTTCCCCTTGAGGGGAAGGTGTCAGCGATAGCTGACGGATGAGGTGGAAAAGCAATTACGATTGCTTTCGCAATCTACACCTCACCACCGCCTACGGCGGAGCCTCTCCTCAAGGAGAAGCCTTTGAAGGTTTGCATCTAAACCTTATGCCTCGCAATCACCAAAAAGTATGGCATTTTATATTATACAGTATTAATTATTTTGAAACTATAAAAGAAAGGGAAATGATTTTAAAACATGATGCATTCAATTTTAATTATCGGACAATCGAACATGGGTGGTCGCGGTTTTAAGGAGGAAGTGCCGCCGATTGTGAATGACAAGCTCTATGTGCTGAGAAACGGCCGCTGGCGGGCTATGTATGTGCCGGTTAATCCGGATAGGGTTACCTCAGGTATTAACCTTGTGGAGAGCTTTGCTGACCTATATGCAAAGGAACACAATGTTGATGTTGGTATTATTCCCTGTGCCGATGGTGGCACAAGTCTTGATCAATGGCAGGTTGGAGGGTTGCTGTTTGACCACGCCTGCTATATGGCGGAGCTTGCTTCTCGGACGTCTACTATTGCCGCAGTTTTATGGCATCAGGGAGAATCGGACTGCTCTGAGGACAGATATCCTTTATATGAAGAAAAATGCACAGTGATTATGAATAGGTTACGCAAAAAACTTGGTCTCCATGACGTTCCCTTTTTGCTTGGCGGCCTTGGGGATTATCTGGAGTTTTGCGAACGGTCGGAAAAGTTTAAGAACTATCCTTATGTAAACGAAGCTTTGAAAAAAATAGCTGAAAAAGATAAAATGACAGGCTTTGTATCTGCCGAAGGTTTGGGAGCAAATCCTGACAATTTACATTTTTCCGCAGAAGCATTGCGGGAATTCGGTGTGCGTTATTACAATGAATTTGTAAAATTGGAAGACAAAAATAAAGTGTTTGTTGAAAAAAGTACGCCTGACCAGGCTATCAGAAACGACATTGAGAATTTATAATCGATAAGTGTAAGAAAAGAGGCTGTTGTTTATGCAACAGCCTCTTATTTGCAATATAACTATATGACGATGCCGCCGTTAGGACTAATGACCTGACCGGTTATGAAGTGGTTGCTATTTGCCAGGTAAAAGACGGTTTCAGCAATGTCTTCCGGCTGGCCAATTATCCCTAAAGGGGTTTCATCAGCTAAAGCCACTTTTGTTTCTTCATCTAAAGCGGCATTCATCTCTGTTTCAACTACGCCTGGTGCTACACAGTTTACAAAAATCCCCGATGGTCCAAGTTCTTTGGCAAGCGCCTTAGTAAAGCCAATGATGGCTGCTTTTGAAGCAGAGTAGGCCACCTCGCAGGAGGCACCGGTGATACCCCAGATGGAGGAAAGGTTAATAATGTGTCCGTTTTTTTGGTGCACCATGTACGGCAGGACAGCACGGGTGACATTGGCTGCACCGGACACATTCACAGAAAAAATCCTGTCCCAATCTTCTGGTGTGGTATCGCAAAACATTTTCATCATTGCAATACCGGCGTTGTTGACTAAAATGTCCACGCCACCAAAAAACTCTTCAGTTTTATGTACCAGCGTTTCTGCCTGCTTATAGTCCGCAATATCGGCACCGAATAAAGAGGCAGTACCGCCGTTTGCAAGAATGTTTTCACAAACGGATTGTGCGGCAGTTTCGTTTTGATGGTAATGAACCATAACATTGTAGCCAGCAATAGCAAAACGCCTGGCACAGGCGGCGCCAATGCCACGGGAGGATCCGGTGATTAAAACAGTTTTGTTCATAGTGAGTTCCTTTCAAAGAAAAGTTTGGGCGGACGTAATATCCGCCCAAAACTAACAATTATAAGGTTCCGTAAAAAACGGAATTAAAAACACTTTGCGTTTTGCGGACCTTCAACCGGTATTTATATACCTGATACAAAAGTTCACCGGCCTGTGCTTTATTAATGTTTGCATAGGGACGGAAAGTGTTATCCTCATAGCCCTTCACAATGCCGTAGGCTTCCATATTCATGACTGCCTGAGTTGCCCAGGAGGGGATAGAGTTACTATCTGCAAAGGAAAGTGCTTCTGTGGCAGGATGTTCTAGCTGTAATCCGTTGTCCAGAATTTTGATGGCTTCTGCACGAGTTAAGGTATCATAAGGGTTTAAATATAAGGCATTACCGTTGCTGCTGCCGCTGATCAGGCCGGCTTCATAAGCTGCAATGGCCTGACGTAGCATATAGTGCGGAACATTATGATCAGCAAAGGGGTTGCCTTCTAGGCTGTCTTTGGTTTTAATACCAAAAACAGCACATGCTAATGTGATAAAGTCCATCCGGGTTAAAACTTTATTGGGATAAAAGTAAAAATGTCCACCGATTTCTTCACCAACAATGATGCCTTCAGCGCCCAGCATACCGGCAGAAAATGCTCCCCAATGGTCTAACATGTCTTCATACTGTAAAGGCTTTTGTGTTGGCATGGGAGCTACCGTTGGTGCAGATGTGGCTTCCGGCACTTTGGTGGGCGATGGGGTTTCTGCAGGCTCGCTCGTTCCGGAACCAATTTTAATGGTAACAGCTGACGGATATGGTGATGTGATGGTACCATAATGGGCATCCCAGGTAAAGATGGCTTCACCTTCATAATCCTTTGCCGGAACGAAATTAAGTTTGTCCAGATCATTCTTTTGGATTTCCTGATTAACAGCCACGGAGCTGGTGCTTAATCGCAGCATGCCGGCAGTTTCATTAGGTAATTGCCGGATGGTAATGGAGCTAAAGGGACTGTTTTCCGGCGGATTTACACTATCACTAAAATCATTGATGGTGAAATTAAGGGTGGTATTTACCTTGGTTTCTTTTGTAAAGTCGTTGGCAACCAATGGGTCATTCACTCGTTCTGCAAATACAGGAAAAATGCAGTTTAAATAGAGTATCAAGGCACAAATGGCCGCTGTGTATGATTTCTTCATGTTAACCTCCATATACATAATTTTGTTTAAAAACAAAGCGTATATGGATAGTTTTCATGATAAAGCCCTGAATATGCATATCAGTTTCCGGAAAAACGACAAAAAATTACTGTTCTAAAACAAATTTGCCAAAAAATCCGGATTGGTGATAGTCAGGTTCTTCTGTTCCGACGGGAGACCAGGTGATGTAATGCTCTTTTGGTGTGTTGTCACCGCATTTATACATATTGCCTTTCATCTCGCTGTCAATTTTTGCAAAATGTTCTTTGATGAAAGAATAAGGAATTTTATAAAAAAGCTGCCATTTACCTTTTTGAATAACATTTTTAATTTCAAACATGCCTTCATCAACATCAGGCGTAACGCGGTTGTAGCGGTCTTTGCCAATGCCAAGACAAAGGGCACCTAAGGGGTTTACTTCAAAATTGAAATAACGATTGTCATCAGCATCCGGTGCAAAGAAAAATTCCATACAGCTGTCTTCGCAAACATCTCCGTCTAAGCCGGTGTGGTGAGCTGTGAGAGGCCATTCGTCGGTTTCCATGTTGATATATAGCGCTTCGTCTGTGTGCAGGATGCGGGCTGTTACCTGATAAGGAGCGGCAAAATCCGGCCACTCAATATGGTTAATGGAGGCAGTTTCTGCAATGGCAAAGCTTTCTTCTGTTACAGGGCCCTGAACTTTTTTAATGGTATAGGTTTTCATGGTTATTCTCCTTTATGTAATTTTGCATAGTCTGTTGGTGTAATGCCTAAATATCGCTTGAAGCACTGGGAAAAATAGTGAACATTGTTATAACCAAGCATTTCGGCAATCTGGGTAAAGGTATATTCACCTCTTAAAATATAATCCTTAGCTAGAGCCAACTTTTGTGTGTTAATATAATGATTTAAGGATTCAGCGTTGTTTTTCTTAAAAAGGGCAGATAAATATGTTTCGGAAACGGGAATGCTTTCTGCTATTTCCGAGACGGTAAGACGTTTGTGCAGGTGGGTTTTAACATATACCTCAGCTGCAGAAACAATGGAGTTTTCTACAGCGTATCGAGACTCTGCCGGCACACTGTTTACAACGCTTTCCACCTGATGACTCCGTAAAAGCCGGATAATCAGTTCCTTCAGATAGCAGAGAATTAAATCGTTACAATACATTTTACCAAAATCACGTTCTTCAAAAATCCGCCGAAACAGAGTCCTCATTTCGTGATCGGTCTGAAAAATGGTCCCATTAAAGGATTCAGAGTTAGCTAGCTGCATAGAAAACCCGATGGTCGTATAAAAAACACGCTGATCGCGGTCAGCGTATTGACTATGGAACTGATTTGGCAGAAACAACATAATTTCGCCTTGGTTCTGCACATAGTCGATGCCATCTACAACATTGTGTAACATACCTTTTTCCACATAGGTCAGTTCCCAGAAATCATGTTTTTCTCCTTTGAAAGAGAATCCGCGTTCTTTTTCGTGATAGAGCAACGTAAAAATTTCAGTTGGCTCAATCATAGGGAGAATGCTGTGTGGCTTTTCTTGCAGACTAATGCCCTCAAGTCTTGTGCCAAGTGGGGCACAAACAGCAATTTCTGCTTTTCCGATTAAGGGCAGAATGTGGTAATACACGCCGGGGTCAAGCAAAACAGCTTTATCAAGTAAATACGTTTTCAGATTGTCAGGGTCGCGTCCGCAGAACAAAATGGCGGTACCACTCAATTTTTCAATAGCAGTTTTTTGTGTGTCGTGAATATATAAGCTTCTGAAGCTTGTTTTTTCAATAATTCGGTTTTTAATTAAAGAAAGGCCTAAACGTTCTGAACCTTCAGTAATACCCCCGGGGAGGATTGTCCCCAGGCCCATTAAAGATTTTGGTGTGAGGTTAATCAGCATATTCATTCCTCCTCATTATAATTATAAAAAAAAATTAGTATTTTGTAAAGAAAATTATAAAAAGATTTTAGTTTTTTGTAAAGACAAAAATTAAATGAACAGTTAAAATATATTATATAAATAGTTTTGTCGAAAATGTTCATACAAGTAGGACAATAGTGTAAAGGAGTTATAAAAATGATTAAATTTGGTACCGGCGGCTGGCGTGCTATTATTGGTGATGAATTTATCCGTGAAAATGTAAGACTTTTAGCGCAGGCAATCAGTGATAATATGAAAGGTGATACAAAAGGGATTGTCATTGGCTATGATCGTCGCTTTTTATCTGATATGGCTTCTAAGTGGGCAGCTGAGGTATTTGCAGGCAATGGAATTCATGTTCATTTTATAAATCATATTGCACCTACACCTCTCGTTATGTTTACCGTGCGAGCCTTTGGGACAAAATACGGTATGGCGGTAACGGCAAGCCATAATCCGGCTGAATATAACGGTATTAAGGTGTTTACTGAAGGTGGTCGTGATGCAGATTTAACCATTACAAAAGGCTTTGAAAAGCAGATTGAAGCCGGCGTTACAGTTAAAAGTATTGACTTTGATGAAGGGGTTAAGCAGGGTGTTATTGAACTGATTAATCCCACGAATAAATACTTAGACAGTATTATTGATATGATTGATATGGAGGCTATCCGTAATTCTAATCTGAAAATTCTGTTGGATCCTATGTATGGTGTATCCAAAACCTCTCTGCAGACCATTTTAATGACTGCACGCTGCGAAGTGGATATTATTAACGACCGTCATGACACATTATTTGGTGGCAGATTACCGTCACCTTCCGCTCATACGTTGTCTAAACTGCGTGAAATGGTGGTCGAGCAGGGGTATGACCTGGGTATCGGTACAGATGGCGATGCTGACCGAATCGGTATCATTGATGATAAGGGCACCTTTATTCACCCGAATGAAATTTTAGCGTTGTTAAGCTATTATCTGTTAGAGTATAAAGGTTGGCGAGGCGATATTGTCCGCAATGTGGCTACCACGCACCTTTTGGATAAAATTGCAGCTGATTATGGACAGAAATGTCACGAGGTGCCGGTTGGCTTTAAATACATATCCGGTATGATGGACGAAGCTGATGCTTTAATCGGCGGTGAATCCAGTGGAGGGTTGGCGATTCGTGGTCATATCAAAGGCAAAGACGGTATTTTCGCATCTGCGCTTTTGGTTGAAATGATTTCTGTTTGCGGCCGCCGCATTTCTGAGATTTTAAATGAGATTTACAAAAAATACGGTAAAACACAAATGAGCGAATTTGATACTAAGTTCTCACAACAGAAAAAGGACGAGTTGACAGAAACGCTCTTTGTAAAAAAAGAATTACCTGACTTTGGTATGGAAATTGATCATGTAAGCTATGATGACGGATGCAAGGTGTACTTTAAAAATGGCAGTTGGATTATTGCGCGTTTTTCGGGCACAGAACCGCTTTTGAGAATTTTCTGCGAAATGGAAACCATGGAGAAAGCAAAAGAAATCACCAATGTTTGGGTAACTGCACTTGGTTTATAAAAAATAAGGAGCAACTCAGTTGTTGCTCCTTATTTTTATTAAATTCTTTTGCAAAAGGGATTGAAATTCGTAGACGTATGTGCTATAATAAAATAGATTATGAATTAGTACTTTTAATGATACGATAGAGAATTTGGAGTGGTTTTGCGATGAAAGAACAAGTTACAATTATGGATATTTTCTTTGTGTTTTTATCAAACTGGTGGAAGGTGCTTATTGCATCTGTTCTGACAGCAGTGTTAGCTCTTACCTATACCATTTTCTGCATTGATAAAACCTATGTATCTCGCGGTTCCGTTTATGTTAATAATAACAATGCACAAATTCAAAACGAACAGTATATGAATCTGGCAGATATTGCTACTTCACAACAGCTTGCCTTTACTTTTATCGAAATTTTAACTTCTGATACATTTATGACGAGAGTTCAGGAGAAAAGCAAATTACCGTATACTCCCGGCCAGATCAAGGCAATGGTAACGATGGCTCCTTTGAACGAAACAGAAATTGTTGAGGTTCAGGCAATCAGTTATAGCCCTGAGCATTCACAAAAAATTGTTGATACCATTCTGGATAATGCTTTGGATGAGGTTCATCGTGTTATCGGTGGTGGTAGTGTTAAGGTAATTGATGAAGCTACATATCCTTTGGTTCCTGCCTCACCGAGTAAGACACGTAACACTATCTTAGGCTTTTTGTTTGGCGCCATTATGAGCGTTGGCGTTCTGTTTTTAATCAAAATGTTTGATAATCGCATTGTTGCAGATGTGGATTTGATGGAAGTTCGTGAGTTACCATTATTGGGTATTATTCCGGACGGTGAGTTTGTTCGTGCTGAGGTGAAGAAAAATGTTCATAAATAAAATTAGAGAAAAATTCGGACGAAACAAAGCAGTAAAGCCTAAAGACTATTTGTCTAATATTTTAAGTGATACAACGCATTATTCTATTTCGGAAGCTTATAAAACAGCGAGAACAAATCTGATGTTTACACTGGCTGCTGAAAAAGGATGTAAGAAAATTATTGTAACCAGTTCACAAAGTGGTGAAGGTAAGTCAACAACCACTTCTAACCTGGCAATAGCGTTTGCACAGACCGGCGCTCGGGTAATGGTTTTAGAAGCCGATTTACGTCGTCCCAAATTACATCGTTATTTTTCTTTGCCAAATGATAAGGGTATGTCTGAATTTTTGGGCGGTTTTGCTACGATGGAAGAGGTAATACAACACGTTGAAAAGTATAATGTCGATTGTATTACCGGTGGTAAAGTACCACCTAACCCTTCTGAGTTGTTGATTTCTCCCTTATTTGCAGAATTACTTGAAAAGCTCTCAGAGAATTATGATTATATTTTTGTTGATTCACCCCCTATTAACGTGGTGTCGGATCCGATTTCAATTGCTAAGCTAATGTCTGGCGCTGTTGTGGTTGCGAGACAAAACTACACAACAAGTGAAGTTCTTCGCCAGGCCATTGCATCATTGGAATTTGGTGATATTAAAATTCTGGGATACATTTTAAATGCTTCAAAAGATGTCCCCGGCGTTTCAAAGAAAGCCTATAAAACCCGTTATGGATATAAGCAGTATTCAAAGTATGGTTATTATGGGTATTCTAAGTATGGTCATCATAGTCAAAATGATGATGACGAATAAGATTGTTTTAGTTAAATGGTTGTGAGTTTATGCGTTTGATTGATTTTCATACTCACGTTTTACCCGGTATTGATGATGGTGCTGCTAATTTTGAAGAAACAAAACAACTTCTGCTCTCGCAAAAGAATCAGAATATAGAAATTGTTGTAGCGACACCGCATTATAATCACGAATGTCCGATTGAAAAATTTGTAGACCATCGCGACAGCAGTTTGTCGTATGTGCGCAAAAAAATTGATGTTGATATACCGGAAATCGTTCCGGCTGCAGAGGTTGCTTTGTATACAGGATTATCCGAAGAACCGGATTTAAAACGTTTATGTATTGGTGAAACAGATTATATATTAATAGAAATGCCTTATTTTTATTGGAACTCCTGGTATTATGATGAACTGTATCGATTAGTAAATAATCGTGGTGTGCATCCGATTATAGCACATCTGGAACGTTATGCATCTATGCCTGGTCAGGTTTCTCGATTTAATAAGCTATTGGAACAGGATGTGCTGGTTCAGATAAATGCATCCTCTTTGTTGAAGTTTTTTCCGCGTCAGGTTGTAAAGGAATTGTGGTCGAAAAATGCTGTGTCTGTCTTAGGTTCTGACTGTCATGACCCCAAGTCACGTCCGTGCACAATATCGGCGGCATGTAGGGTTATTTTGAGAAAGTTCGGTGCAGATGGACTGGAAAAAATGATGAGTAATGCAGAAGCTATTTTGGAAAATAAGATTGTGACATTATGATTTAAATCGAGTATTATCCTCTTTTTGCAGCTGCAAAAAGAGGATATTCAATTTCAGGTAAGAAGGTGACTTGTATGACGTATCAGGAAGCAGTTGAATATCTTGAATCGAGCAAAAATCTTGGTAGTCGTCCCGGACTGGATACGATTAAAGAATTGCTCAGAAGAATGGGTAACCCAGAAAAGCATTTGCGTTTTATTCATGTTGCCGGTACGAATGGAAAAGGGTCAACAGCTGGTTTTATTTCCTATATCTTGGAATTTGCCGGATACAGAGTTGGTTTCTTTTCTTCGCCTGCAGTGTACCATTTGCTTGAAACAATTAAACTGAATAATTGCAACATAACTGAAGAACAGTTCGCCTCAACACTTGAACAAACAAGGAGAGCTGCCGAACTGATGAAGAAAGACGGTTTGTTCCCACCCACGGAATTTGAAGTGCTAACAGCAACGGCTTATGCGTTCTTTTGCCATTCATCCTGCGATTATGTTGTAGTTGAATGTGGTATGGGTGGCCGGCTGGATGCAACGAACGTGATGGAACATACCGAGGTTTCTGTATTATGCCGCATTGCAAAAGATCATGTTGGCTTTTTGGGAGAAACGCTGACTGACATCACTAAAGAAAAATGTGGCATTTTGCGTACAAAAACACCAGTAGCCGTATATCCTTTTCAAGATGAAGAAGTAGTTAATGAAATTAAAAAAAATTCAGAATTGTATTCTGCACGCGTTTATGTGCCGGATCAAGATAAACTGACCATTATGCAATCGGATGCAAGCGGTAGCTTGTTTTCTTATGGAAAATATCAGAATCTTCAGATTGAACTTCCCGGAGAACATCAGGTATACAATGCGCTGACGGCAATCTGTGCAATAGAGTGTTTAATTGATACTGGTGCGAAAATTTCAAAGAATGCGATTAAAAATGGGCTAAGAAATGCCAAGTGGCCGGGAAGATTTGAAATTTTAGATAAAGACTTACCGGTAGTACTTGATGGAGCTCATAATCTAAATGGCGTGCTTGCGTTTACGGACGCTTTGAAGAGGTGCTATCCGGAAAAGAGCATGATTGGCATTGTGGGCATGTTAAGGGACAAGGACTATAAAGCCAGTCTCTCGGAATTTGCCAAAGTTTGCCGTATGCTAGTGCTGACAGAAGTGGATAGTTCAAGAACGGCCAAAGCGGAAGAAATGGAGAAGGCTGCACAAGAGCTTGGAATAGATTTTGTCGTGATAGCGTCTCCTGTAGAAGCTGTTTTTTATGCCTTTACGATTAGAAAAGAAGTCGAGGGTATTTTTTGTGCCGGTTCATTATATAATCTTGCAACATTTAAAAAGACTTGCCTTGAACAAATTAAATTATGTAAAGAGAACGGAGTTTCGAGAAAATGAGTAGGGCTACAACCAAGGATTTCACAACAGGGAAAATTCCGAAACAATTAATACTTTTTACACTGCCTTTTATGGCATCTAATGCACTGCAGGTGCTCTACAGCACTATCGATATGATCATTGTTGGTAATTATGTAGGTACTGCAGGACTATCAGCAGTATCTTTAAGCAGTTTGATCGTCAATTTCGCAACAATGGTATGTCTTGGTGTTTCCAATGCCGGTCAGGTGCTGGTATCACAGGCTGTAGGGTCAGGAAAAAGAGAAAAGCTGAATCCAATCATCGGCACCTTATTCTGCATTCTGATGATTATAGCTGTTGTCTTTTCAGCTATTATGGTTGTTTTTCAGGACGGTATTCTGCATTTAATGAATGTGCCGGCTGAGTCAGCCAAAATGGCCACAGATTATTTGATCATTTGCGGTTGCGGTATGGTGTTTACTGCGGGATATAATATGGTATCAGCTGTGTTGAGAGGTATGGGAGATTCTAAGAGCCCGCTTTTGTTTATCGTCATTGCCTCTGTTATTAATCTCGTGCTGGACTATTTGTTTACCGGCATTTTAGGTTTTGGTGTTGCCGGCGCAGCCTGGGCGACTATTATCGGTCAGGCCGTATCGTTTCTATTTTCTTTGTTCTATTTATATAATCGTAAAGATTCGTTTGGCTTTGATTTTAAAAAAGAAAGTTTTCGTATTGAAAGGACTTATGCCCGATTGATTATCAATATAGGCACACCAATGGCCATTCAATCAGGTTTTATCAATCTTTCTATGCTGTTTGTTAATTCTGCCATCAATAATGTTGGCGTAGTGGCTTCGGCGACTTTTGGTGTGGGTCTTCGTATTGATGATATTGTGAATAAAATTTCTATGGGTATTCAATATGCCGCAATGCCGATGATTAGTCAGAATATCAGTGCCGGTGAGCAGGACCGTGCTAAAAAAGTTGTGTATTGGGCCTGGATATATTCAGTAATTTTTACAATCTTTTGTATGACGCTGTACATATGTTTTGGAAAACAGTTATTTATGATGTTTTCTTCTGATACGGCTGTGCACGATATGTCAAAAACCTTTATCAGTGCAATTTTGTGGATGTTCCCGGCCTTTGCCGTGATGCGTGGAAGTGGAGCTTTTATTCAAGGTATTGGCTATGCAAAGTTCAGCATGATTCTAGCTCTTCTTGATGGTGTTCTTTTAAGAATTGGCCTTAGTTATCTGTTTGGTATTATATTTAACTGGGGATTTTATGGTTTTGTTTTAGGTTATGCATTAGCACCTTATGGTTTTGCCATCCCCAGTATGATTTATTTCTTATCAGGTAAATGGAAGGAACGGAAAACCCTGGCGGAAGAGATGGAATAAAAATTCTAGTGTCTGCAAAGATTGCAGACACTTTTTTTATAACAAAATATTGGATTATAACCACCTTTTTCCTTACATAAAAATTCCTTGATTGCACAAAATAGCATTGTAATTCAAATCCAAAGGAGTTTTTATCTGATGAAAGCCACAGGAATTGTGCGAAGAATCGACGACTTAGGCCGCGTTGTTATACCAAAAGAAATCCGCAGAACTATGCGCATCAGGGAAGGTGACCCATTGGAAATATATACCAACCGAGATGGAGAAGTGATTTTCAAGAAATACTCTCCCATCGGTGAATTAGGTGACTTTGCTTCAGAATATGCAGAAACGCTGTCAAAAACAAGCGGACATCCTACCTGTATTACTGATAAGGACAACATTATCGCCGTTTCAGGTGTGCCTAAACGGGAGCTTTCCGAAAAGAAAATCAGTTCGGACATCGAAAAGGTGATGGAAGATAAATCAACATTTGTTATGAAGCGGGGAGACAGCAAAAAGGTCAGCGTAATTGAAGAAAGCGAAAAATATACTGCCGGTGTAGTGGCGCCTATTATATCCGAGGGCGATATTATTGGCTCCGTCGTATTTTTCTCTAATGAAGCAACACCCCAGATGGGTGAAGTGGAAGAGAAACTGGCACAATCAGCAGCCGGATTCTTAGGAAGACATATGGAACAGTAAAAAAAAGGGTTGTCGCATGGCGACAACCCTTTTATTGTTATACATTACTTCTTCAGTTTGATAACTTCTTTAACCTGTTCAGCAATGTTCTTAGCGGTTAAACCATATTCTTCTAACAGAATAGCAGGCTTACCGGATTTACCGAACTTATCCTGAGTACCTACGCGACGCATGGGAACAGGGAAGTTTTCGCACAGAACTTCTGCAACAGCACTACCTAAGCCACCGATGATGTTGTGCTCTTCAGCAGTAACAATTGCACCGGTTTCTTTTGCAGCCTTAATAAGGATTTCCTTATCAATCGGCTTAATGGTGTGAATGTTGATTACGCGAGCATTGATGCCGCTTTCAGCTAAGATTTTCTTAGTTTCTAAAGCTTCGGGAACCATCAGACCGGTTGCAACGATGGTTGCATCGGTACCGGCTTCTAATTCAACGCCTTTGCCCAACTCAAACTTATATGTAGCTCTATCGAACAGTTCAGGAACAGCTAAACGACCAAAACGGAGGTAAACGGGACCCTGATGTTTAATAGCGGCTTCAACAGCTAAAATGGATTCGGTAGCATCTGCCGGGTTGATGATAGTCATGTTAGGAATGGTACGCATAATACCAATATCCTCTAAGCACTGATGGCTGGCACCGTCTTCACCAACGGAGATACCGGCATGGGTAGCACCGATTTTAACGTTTAAGTTAGGATAGCCGATGGAGTTTCTGATCTGCTCAAAAGCACGACCTGCCGCAAACATAGCAAAAGAGCTAGCAAAAACAGTTTTACCGCAAGCGGCAAGACCTGCAGCGGTTGTCATCATGCTGGCTTCAGCAATACCGGCATTGAAGAAACGTTCGGGGAATTTCTTTTTAAATGTATCAGTTTTGGTTGATTTGGAGAGGTCAGCATCCAATACAATCAGATCGTATTTTTCGCCGAATTCAGCCAAAGCCAAACCGTAAGCTTCTCTGGTTGCAATTTTACCCATTATGCTTCTACCTCCAGTTCTTTGATTTGTGCATCAAGCTCAGCAATTGCCTGGTTATATTGCTCTTCGTTAGGAGCAGAGCCATGCCAGCCAGCCTGATTTTCCATAAAGGAAACGCCCTTACCCTTAATGCTCTTCATAATGATAGCGGTGGGCTTGCCTTTAACGGATTTAGCTTCGTTGATAGCATCTAACAGCTTTTCAGGATCGTGAGCATCGGTCACAATTACATGCCAGTTAAATGCTTTGAACTTTTCATCGATAGGCAGGGGAGACATAACCTTAGAAATGTCACCGTCAATCTGCAGACCGTTAAAGTCAACGATAGCAGTTAAATTGTCCAGGTTGTAGTGAGCAGCAAACATTGCAGCTTCCCAAACCTGACCTTCTTCCAATTCACCGTCACCTAAGATGGAGTATACACGGTATTCCTTATTATCGATTTTAGCTGCCAGGGCCATACCATTAGCGGCACAGATACCCTGACCCAAAGAACCGGTAGACATATCTACACCGGGAACACCCTTCATATCGGGATGACCCTGCAGATAGCTATCAGCCTTACGGAAGGTTGCGATATCTTCAACAGGGAAGAAACCGCGTTCTGCCAAAGTACCGTAAAGTGCCGGAGAACAATGACCTTTTGATAATACAAAACGGTCACGGTCAGGACACTTAGGATCCTTCGGATCGATGTTCATAACTTCAAAGTACAATACGGACAACACGTCCGCGATGGATAATGAACCTCCCGGATGACCGGAGGAGGCGCTGTATACAGCCGTAAGAGCATTCTTTCTGATCTTGTTAGCAATGATCTTCAGCTCTTTGACTCTTTTCTTATCCACTTTTTTTCGCCCCTTTCAAATTTTAATGTATGGGATAAATTTTAAAACCCTCACCGGATACCGAACGGGCACCGGAAAAGATAATAAACGAATTTGGGTCATGCCGGAGCACGATTTGTTCAAGTTTAGGAATTTCATGCTTCTTGATAACACACAAAAGCATGAGTCCCTCAGTTTTGGTGTACATTTTCTTGCAGTAGAGGCCGGTAACACCACGACCTAAAGCAGAAAGTATTTCTTCTGCAGTTTCTATTGGCTTTCTTGATATAATATAAACAGTTTTAGCAAAATTTGCGCCCTGAATCATCATATCAACTAATATGCCGTTAATCACGGCGCTGATAATGCCATAAAGGCAATATTCCCAGTTGCCGGTTACCATTCCGGATATGAGAATGATTAAGCCGTCAATGATTAATAACCATTTTCCGACATCTATAAACCGAAATAGCTTGTACAGTAGTTGAGCAAGAATATCCGTTCCACCGGTGGTGGCACCATAGAGAAAGATAATGCCCATACCGATGCCTGCCAGAGCACCGCCGAAAACGGAACAAAGCATTACATTTTTTGTGATAGGAGGTAACACCGAAGTTATATCTATCAACAAGGAAAATGCAAAGGCGCCAAATACAGAACGAAGCAAAAAATTATTTCCTAAGCATTTAAAACCAATCAGGAATAAAGGAATATTTAATAACAGCACCAAGGTGCCAATTGGAAAGCCGGTCAATGAATGAACCAATATACCAATGCCGGAAAGTCCACCGGAAACTATGCCGGAGGGAGCCAGAAAAAGACTGATTCCTAAAGCGGCTATAAATGCTCCAAAAAACATTATACCATAAATTTTCAAAATTCCCAATAGTTTTTTCAAAAAAATCACTCCAAATTGATAAAAATATGTAAAAAGAGTGATTTTTATGTTATCAAACAAAGAAATTACCAGTTTTGACAGCTTTTATTGCGAATACCGGATGCAGCATAAAACTTGTCACCGTCCAAAGCATGCTCTTTGATTTTTTGAGCAAAAACAGAGGTAACAGGAAAGTCTTTGAGCTTTTCTCTGTCAGTAAGTCCGTATTGAAACAAAAAGCTTAAAATGGTATCACTTTCATGGTGGTTAAAGATTTCAAACAATTTTTGAAATTTCAGTATATTGGCATTTTTATGTAAAAACTTTGAAAGTCCTTTATCCATCAGCCAGGAATGGCAGGTATAATATTGGTAGCGAAAATCAGGGAAATATCTTGCGAAGAATTCTTCAGCCATCTGAAAACTATCTTTGCAGGCTGTAATGTCTAACGAACCATCTTCTGTGATGTGTACATCCAGTACAGGTTCACCCGTATATAAGCCTTTTTCAGGTATATCAAAAAATAATGAATCCATACAAAACTGTAATCTGCCAATGCGGAACAAACGTGCCGACAGAATGAGAAGACTCATATGTAATCGCTTGATACCAATGGCCCCGGTCATTTCCTTAGTACGCCTGGTATACACAGTAATTTCTTTAACTGTTTCCCAAAAGATATTGTCCGGAATCCCTTTGGCGCCATAGATGGCTTTTAATTCTTCTAAAAAATATAAAACCATCACCATGTTCAGATTTTGATCGTCCTCGTGAATTTTCCAGTTGTATTCAGAGAGGGAAACAGGTTCAACATTGGGCGTACTCTGTAGTATAACTTGAAAATCCTGATCATATTCTTTTGGAAAAGGGAGCAGAGAATACCATTTTTTTGCAATACTTTTGACAGAAAGAGAATTCATTTTGTTGTTTCCCCTAACGATTAGCCTTCCTCAATGGACTGAAAAGCCTTTTGCATTAAATCGTGTAAACGCTCTTGCTGAGCTGTCAGATACAAATATCCCATCAGAGCTTCAAATCCGGTTGCGGCTCGGTATTCTGTTACATCTGCATTTTTGGGAACAGAGGCAGAATGTGCATTACGGCCACGTTTGAAAACATCTTCTTCCTCTTCGGTTAATAGGGGCAGAAGTGTCTTCATAGCAAGACTCTGAGCTGAAGCTTTGACAAATTTAACAGCTTCTCGGTGTAATTTATTGGCAGACATATTAGCGCGAAGGATAATTTTGGTACGGATGAATTCTTCATACACAGCATCGCCAATAAATGCCAAGGCCAGAGGAGAATAACCTCTGGCTTGTTGAGCAGAAAGGCAAGGAGAAAATGTAGTACCCATAACCTTACCTCTTTGTGATATTCAGTTTCATGCCCTGACGTGTATCCAATACTTCAACACCCAAGGCTTTTAATTCGTCACGAATCTGGTCAGAAAGTGCCCAATCTTTATTCTGACGAGCCTCTTTACGCTTTTCAAGGAGTGCTTTTACTTCATCGCTGACGGAATCCTCCTGCTCTTTATATAAAATTCCCAGCACACCGCCTAATTCACGAAGCTTAGAGATAGCAGCTTCAAATAAAACTAAAGGACTTTCTGCTTTGATATTGGAATTTAAGAAACGAGCCAGATCGAACAGGGCAGAGATAGCATCTGCTGTATTTAAGTCATCATCCATAGCTGTGCAGAACTGCTCAGAGAATCCGTCAAGCTGCTTTAAAATATCTTCATCAGCTTCTGAAAGGGCCTTTTTCGTTGCTTTGGCCTGTAAAAATTCCAGGTTATAAAGACAGGTATATAACCGTTCTAGGCCTGTTTCTGACTGCTTTAACAGTTCATCAGAGAAGTTGATGGCGCTACGATAGTGCGCAGACAGCATAAAGAAACGAATAACTTCATAGTCATATTTTTTAGCAACATCACGAACAGTAAAGAAATTACCTTTTGATTTTGCCATTTTTTCGTTGTTCACATTGATATAGCCGTTATGCATCCAGTAGCGGGCAAAGGGCTTGCCGTTAGCACATTCACTCTGGGCAATTTCGTTTTCGTGATGAGGAAAAATCAAGTCCTGACCGCCGGAGTGGATATCAATGGTTTCGCCTAAATAGCGGTTAACCATAGCAGAACATTCAATATGCCAGCCAGGACGGCCTTCGCCCCAGGGGCTTTCCCAAGCGGGTTCGCCTTCTTTTTTGTTTTTCCACAGAGCAAAGTCCATGGGGTTGCGCTTGCGTTCATCCACGCCAATACGGGCACCGGCAGCTAAATCCTCTAAAGGCTGTCCGGACAGCTTACCATATTCAGAAAAACGCTGGGTTTCAAAATAAACGTCTCCATCGGCTTCATAGGCATAGCCTTTATCAATCAGACTCTTAATGGTTTCTATAATGGCATCAATGTTTTCTGTCGCACGGGGATGTACAGTAGCTTCACGGATGGAAAGACCTTTCGCATCGGTAAAATACTCATCAATGAAACGGTCAGCCAATTCACGGACGGTTACGCCTTGTTCGTTAGCATTTTTAATCATTTTATCATCAATATCAGTAAAATTCTGAACAAATTTAACATTATAACCACGGAATTCAAAATAACGGCGCAGTGTATCAAAAATAATAAAGGGACGCGCATTACCAATGTGGAAATAATTATACACAGTAGGGCCACAGGAGTACATTTTTACTTCACCGGGCACTAAGGGGATAAACTCTTCTTTTTTGCGGGTCATTGTGTTGTAAATTTTCATGTATTTAACCGTCCTTATATGAATTTTATTCTTCGCTATTCTGTTTCTCGAGCTTTTTCTCAAGACGTTGCAGCTGAGCCTGCAAACGACAAAGCTCCTGAGAAACCGGGTCGGGAATATGAATCTGGTCTAAATCGCTTACCTTTTTATCGTTTATCTTCACAATTCTGGCGGGAACGCCTACACAGGTGGAATTAGGTGGCACTTCATTTAAAACTACAGCACCGGCAGCAATTTTGGAATTATCCCCTACGGTGAAGGGACCTAAAATTTTGGCACCGCTACCAACCATTACATTGTTTCCTAATGTTGGGTGACGTTTACCGGTTTCTTTACCGGTACCGCCCAAGGTTACACCCTGATAAATGGTACAGTTATCACCGATTTCTGTAGTTTCACCAATGACAACGCCCATGCCATGGTCAATGAATAATCCGCGGCCGATGGTCGCTCCGGGATGGATTTCTATACCTGTCCAGAAACGACTGCTTTGTGAAATGAAACGAGCCAAACCGAAGCAATGTCTCTTATACAGCCAATGGGCAACACGATGCCAACAGACAGCGTGAAAACCGGAATACATAAAGAAAACTTCCATAGAGCTTCTGGCGGCCGGGTCACGTTCTTTAATGGCTTTAATGTCATTTCTCATACGGCTGAACACGTAGGCATACCTCCTGAATGATTGTATCTATAATATTATACCAAATAATTATAAAAATAGCAAGGACTAAGATAAATTTTTCACAAGGCAAACAGCATGGCAGCTGATGCCTTCACAGCGGCCTTCAAAACCGAGTTTTTCTGTGGTGGTTGCCTTGACAGAAATGGAACCAACAGAGCAGTTTAATGCCTCGGCAATGGTCTTGCGAATTGACTCGATATGCGGAGCCAGCTTTGGCTCCTGAGCAATGACAGTAACATCTGCATTATGAAGACAGTAACCGTTTTGATGAATTAAAGCATTTACATGTTTTAAAAGTGACAGACTGTCAGCACCACGATAAGCTTCATCAGTATCTGGAAAATGCTTGCCGATATCGCCTAAAGCCAGGGCGCCTAGCATAGCATCCATTAGCGCATGGAGCAATACATCGGCATCGGAATGTCCTAAAAGACCTTTATTATGGGGTACGCAAATGCCGCCTAACATCAAAGGTCTCCCTTCTGTAAAACGATGCACATCGTAACCGTGACCAATTCGAATATCTGTTATCATTTTTCTCGCTCCTTAAGCACGGCTGAAAAGTTCAGCCAGCAATAAATCTTCGGGTGTGGTTATTTTAATATTTTTATAGTCCCCATCCACGATTTTGACACGGTGACCCAATTGCTCAACCAAATAGCAATCATCGGTGCCGTAAAGTTGATTCTCGTAAGCGTATGTATGGGCTTTTTTGATGAGCTCTGCAGTAAAGCCCTGGGGTGTTTGAATTTCAAACAGGTGACTGCGGTCTGGTGTATCTGTAATCAGACCTTCATCATCTGCAACTTTCAAGGTGTTTTTGCAGGAAACACCGGTAGCAGCGGCCTGATAAACTAACGCACCGTCAATAACATTCTGAATCACAGCTTCCGTCACAAGGGGGCGAGCAGCATCGTGAATCAACACAATGTCTGCATTCTCTGAAACCTCATGCAAAGCATTACGGACAGAATCCTGCCGCTGGGCACCGCCTACCGTAATGGTTTTAACTTTGGTTATTTCAAATTCTTCGGTAATATCCTTGCAGCCTAATAGGTCACACTCTGATGTGACGATGATAATTTCGTCAACGAGTGCAGAATGCTGGAAGGTAAGCAAGGTGTGAGCCAAAACCGGCATATCACTATATTCTAAAAAGATTTTGTTTATATCAGCCTGCATCCGGCTGCCTTTTCCTGCGGCAGCAATGATGCAGCTGACAAAGGGTTTGGTTTGCTTTTTTTGTTTCATAACCTTCACCTTTATTGATTATTTTTTTCAAGTTCCCGTTTTAAATATTGTCCTGTGTAAGAGTCAGGACAAGCACAAATTTCTTCCGGTGTACCTGTAGCAATCACCTGACCGCCGGCGTCACCGCCTTCGGGGCCTAGGTCAATGACATAGTCAGCAGATTTGATAACATCCAGATTATGCTCGATAACCAATACGGTGTTACCGGCATCTGTCAGTCTTTGCAGAACCTCAAGAAGCTTGTGAACATCAGCGGTGTGTAAACCGGTGGTGGGCTCGTCTAAAATATAAATGGTTTTACCGGTAGCCTGACGGGACAGCTCCGTTGCTAATTTAACGCGCTGTGCCTCACCGCCGGAAAGTTGGGTAGAGGGTTGACCAATTTTTACATAGGAAAGGCCAACATCGCACAGGGTTTGCAGTTTACGGCTGATTTTTGGAATGTTTTTGAAAAATTCCAATCCTTCTTCGGCAGTCATTTCCAACACTTCGTGGATGTTTTTACCTTTATATCTTACGTCCAGAGTTTCTCGATTATAACGCTTTCCCTTGCAAACATCACAAGGGACATAAATATCCGGTAAAAAGTGCATTTCAATTTTAATAATACCGTCACCGGAGCAGGCTTCACAACGGCCACCTTTCACATTAAAACTGAATCGCCCGGCTTTATAACCACGTATTTTGGCTTCTGTTGTGCCGGCAAACACATTACGGATATCACTGAATACACCGGTATAAGTAGCCGGATTGGAGCGTGGGGTGCGGCCAATGGGGGACTGGTCAATATCAATTACCTTATCAAGGTATTCCAGACCTTCAATAGATTTCACCCTACCACCGGGCATGTGCGCGCGGTTTAACTCGTGTGCCAAATGTTTATACAGCACTTCGTTGACTAAAGAGGATTTACCGGAACCGGAGACACCGGTAACAGCACAGAAAGTCCCTAAAGGTATATCAACATTAACATGCTTTAAGTTATTTTGGAAAGCACCTTTAATTTTCAGAAAATGTCCGTTTCCTTTTCTTCTTTCTGTAGGAACAGGAATAAACTTTTCACCGCTCAGATATTGACCGGTAATAGAGTCTTTGTTTTCCATAATCTCCTGAACGGTACCCTGTGCCACGATTTCGCCACCGTGAATACCGGCACCGGGACCAATATCGACAATGTAATCTGCGGCAAACATTGTATCGGCATCGTGCTCAACGACAATTAAGGTATTTCCCAAATCTCTCAGTCGTTTCAAGGTGGCAAGCAACCGGTCGTTATCACGCTGATGAAGACCGATAGAGGGTTCGTCTAAAATGTAGAGTACGCCCATCAGACTGGAACCGATTTGAGTTGCTAAACGTATGCGCTGGGCTTCGCCACCGGAGAGGGTACCGGCAGATCGGGAAAGGGTTAAATAGTTTAATCCTACATCCACCAAAAAGCCTAAACGTTCTTTAATTTCTTTTAAAATCAGCCGGGCAATAGACATATCCCGTTCTGATAATGATAAATTATTAAAAAAGTCCAACGAATCCCGAATGGAAAGCTGTGTCAGTTCCCAGATGTTCAGACCACCAATGGTTACGGCCAGCGGCTCCGGCTTCAAACGCTTACCGCTACAAACGGGGCACTCTTTAAAGGACATCATTTTTTCATATTCAGCCTTCATATATTCACTGGTGGTTTCGTTATAGCGGCGCTCTAAATTGTTGATAACACCTTCAAAAGCCGCTTTGTAATTGGCTGTACCGTAGGAACGCTCGTAGGATAGATCCAGTTTTTCACCCTTTGTACCATAGAGAAGAATCTCAATTACATCATCCGGCAGGTCACAAACGGGGGTATCCAGCGAGAAGTTATACCGTTTTGCCAAGGCAGTAAAATACATGTAGGAAACACTTTCGGAATTATCAGCATTACCCCAGCCAATGGCGGATACAGCACCATCATTTAATGATTTTGAAAAATCAATCACCAATGCGGGGTCAATTTTCATTTGTGTGCCAAGGCCGGCACAATGAGGACAAGCACCAAAAGGACTGTTAAAAGAGAAGGAACGGGGTGCCATTTCTTCTAAGCTGATGCCGCAATCATCACAGGCATAGTTTTCGCTGAAAAGTAGTTCTTCGCCGCCGATAACATCTATGATAACAAGACCGGAAGCCAACCGTAGAGCAGTTTCTAACGAATCTGCCAGCCGCTTTTTATGGTCACCACCGGCAACCAAGCGGTCAATAACAATTTCTACAGTATGTTTTTTGTTTTTTTCCATGGGAATAGATTCTGATAAATCGTATATAATCCCGTCTACCTTAACGCGGACAAAGCCGTTTCTTTTGGCATCTTCCAAAAGCTTTTGATGCTCGCCTTTCTTCCCACGGATGACAGGAGCTAAAATTTGAAATTTTGTGCCTTCAGGCAAGGTGAGCACCTGATCAACAATCTGGTCAACCGTCTGTTTTTTGATTTCTTTTCCGCATTTGGGACAATGGGGCACACCAATACGGGCATATAATAAACGAAGATAGTCATATATTTCAGTTACAGTTCCTACGGTAGAACGCGGGTTTTTGCTAGTTGTCTTCTGGTCAATACTGATAGCAGGAGAGAGTCCGTCAATCATTTCCACATCCGGCTTTTCCATTAGCCCTAAAAACTGACGGGCATAAGAAGATAAAGACTCCATATATCGTCGCTGACCTTCTGCATAAATCGTATCAAATGCCAGCGAGGATTTTCCGGAGCCTGAAAGACCAGTAAATACCACAAATTTATCACGGGGAATGGTAACATCGACATTTTTCAAATTGTGCTCTTTTGCGCCTTTAATGTAAATATGATCTTTTGCCATAATGAAACTCCTTAGTAATAAACGTACATATTTATTAGTATACACTTTTTTAGAAGAAATGTCAAAGAAATTTAGTATATTCTGTCTTTGAATTCCCAAAATGAGAGAGTGTGTTAAAAAAATAACTTTTCTTGATTTTTGCAATCATATTATATATAATTAGATATAGAGTCAAAAAAGATGGTTATGCTGTGTCTTTGCTGCATATAATTGTTTTGTGAAAATTCAGGATTTTATCCTCAATATAACCAGATTTATTGATTTTAATGTTATGACTTTATTGCAAAAGTTAGCGGAGGCGTTTTATGCAAAAATTAACCTTTAAAAAAGGCATTCATCCAAACGACCGCAAAGAGCAGACGAAAACTTGTTCCATTGAGGTGCTGACACCACCGGAACTTTTATATTTTCCGTTAGGACAACACATTGGTGCACCGATAGAGCCAGTGGTGCGAGTTGGTGACAAGGTTTTAATGGGACAAAAGATTGCTGACAGTACTGCAAAAATGACGGTGCCGCTCCATTCCTCTGTATCAGGCGTGGTGAAGGATATTGGTCTATATCTTCATCCTTCCGGCATTAAGGTGCCTACTATAGTGATTGAAAACGATGGACTGGATACACCGGCTGACCCAATTAATATCTGGCATATTGATTTGCTTGATTCAGATGAAATTATTCAAATTATCCGCGAAGCGGGCATTGTGGGTATGGGCGGAGCAGGGTTTCCCACGCATATAAAATTGTCACCGCCTTTAGATAAGCATATTTCGCGTATTATCGTAAATGGTGCTGAGTGCGAACCCTATCTTACCTCAGACCATCGTGTTATGTTGGAAACACCGGAAGAAGTGCTGGAAGGCCTTTTGGTTGTGAAGCATCTCTTTCCGGATGCAAAGGCTTATATTGGTGTTGAAGAAAATAAAAGCGATGCCATTACGCTATTGAAGCAACGCGTAAAGGCATACCCTGGTATAGAGATTTTAACCCTTGCCAAGAAATATCCGCAGGGGGCCGAAAAACAGCTCATTTACGCAGTGACAGGGCAGGAAGTTCCATCCGGTGGACTCCCCATGGATATTGGTTGTCTTGTGTTAAATATTGATACGGTTTCATCGCTTTACCGTGCTCTTGCTATGGGACAACCGCTCATGAGGAGAATTGTAACGGTTTCAGGGAATTTAGTAGAGAAGCCCGGCAACTATTCTGTACGAATCGGTACACCATTCCGGCACATCATTGATTCAGCCGGTGGATTAAAGGATGAACCGGCTAAAATTATTATGGGCGGACCGATGATGGGCGTAGCCGGTTATTCTTTAGATGTGCCGGTGGTAAAGGGAACTTCTTCAATCTTATTGCTGTCTAAAGAAGAAGCAAGAGTTTTACCGGAAACACCCTGCATCCGTTGTGGCAAATGCGTCGATGCCTGTCCTATGAATTTGCGACCGCTTTTGTTGAATGCGTATGTGCTCGCGGAGCAGTGGGATAAATGTAAAAAAGAAAACATTTTTGACTGCATTGAATGTGGTTGTTGTTCTTACAGTTGCCCTGCGAAACGTCATTTGGTGCAATCTATCCGTGTGGGTAAACAACGAACTAAAAATCATCGATAAATTTTGAAAGGGAGAACATGATGGCTAATTCTAATGTGATTGTGTCATCCTCGCCGCACATCAAGGGTAAGGATACGACGAGAGGACTTATGATAGACGTGCTGGTGGCTTTGGCTCCGGCTTTGATTTGCGGCGTCTTCTATTTTGGCTTCAGGGCATTATTCATTACGTCTGTTTCAGTTCTTTCCTGTCTGATATTTGAATATGGATGGCAAAAGCTTTTAAAAAAACCGGTTATGATTTCAGATTGCAGTGCTGCTTTAACCGGAGTTTTACTGGCGTTTAATATGCCGGTGACGGTTCCTTGGTGGATACCGGTCATTGGCGCCTTTGTTGCAGTGGTTATAGTGAAGCAGCTATTTGGCGGCATTGGCTGTAATTTTATGAATCCGGCATTAGCAGGCAGAGCATTTTTACTGGCCTCCTGGCCGGTACTGATGACGAATTTTGTTCCACCGTTTACAACCGGTTTCAAGCTGAGTGCCGATGTTGTTTCTTCGGCCACACCGCTTGCCATTATAAAAACCGGTACAGGCTTTGAGGAATTGCCGGCAATCAGACAGATGTTTTTGGGTAACATCGGTGGCTGTATTGGAGAAACGTCTTCTCTTGCGTTGCTGCTTGGCGGTTTATATCTGATTCTCCGTCGGGTAATTAAACCTCATATCCCTGTTGCTTTTATTGGCACAGTAGCAGCGTTTTCCTTTTTGTTTTCAAGAGGCAGCATGAGTGCTGTGGAGAGTCTTGGGTATAGCGTGTTTGGCGGTGGCCTTATGCTGGGGGCGTTCTTTATGGCGACGGATTATGTCACCTCTCCTGTTACCACCAGAGGACAGGTTATTATGGGCGTTGGATGTGGATTCATTACTTTTCTGATTCGCCGTTTTGGTGGATATCCGGAAGGTGTCAGTTATGCCATTTTGTTGATGAATATTGCAACACCGCTCATCGATAAATGGTGCCGGCCTAAAAAGTTTGGTTATGTTAAAAAGAAAACCGTTAAGCAATGAGACTAATCGTTATAAAATAGGAGTCACACTATGAGGGAAAAAGAAAATATATTCACTCTTGCCGGCGTTCTGTTCATTATTACAGCGGTGGTGGCACTGCTTTTGGCGTCGGTGAATATGCTCACAGTTGATACAATTACAGAAAATGATAAGAAAGAGCAGGCAGAAGCCCGTCTGGCTGTTTTGCAAGAAGCTGAAACTTTTGACGAAGTAGCCTATCAGCCTGCACAGGGCAGCTCTGTTAAACAGATTTTTGAAGGGAAAAAAGATGGTCACACTGTTGGCTATTGCGTCAACGTCACCCCCAATGGGTTTGGTGGTGCGATTGATATGATGGTTGGCATTCAATCTGATGGAACGGTCGAGGCTGTAAAGATTGTTTCTATGTCTGAAACTCCCGGTTTGGGCTCTAAAGCCAGCGACGAAGCTTTTATCGGCCAGTATGCCGGCAAAACAAGCAAATCTCCGCTTTCTGTTATTAAGAGCGGAACGCCTAAAGAAAATGAAGTTGTGGCAATTGCCGGAGCAACCGTTACCTCCAGGGGTGTGACAGAAGGTGTGAACGAAGCTATTGCAGCTATCAATGGTTTAGAAGGAGGAGCTTCATGAGCATCAGAAAAGAAATTACAAAAGGCATTTTTAAAGAAAGCCCAATCTTTGTACAATTGTTAGGTATGTGTCCCACACTGGCTGTAACCACAAGTGTTGTGAATGGCTTAGGTATGGGGCTTTCGGCCACAGTTGTTTTAGTGGCTTCTAATATGGCAATTTCTTTGATACGTAATTTTATACCCAATAAAATCCGAATTGCTTCGTATATTGTTGTTATTGCGGGCTTTGTGTCCATGATTGAAATGCTGTTAAAAGCTTATTTACCTGCCGTCAGCAAGTCTTTGGGCTTGTTTATTCCGCTTATTGTTGTAAACTGCATTATTTTAGCCCGTGCAGAAGCTTTTGCATCTCAGAACACAGTTGGCAAATCAGCGGCAGATGGCCTGGGAATGGGTTTAGGCTTTACGCTGGCTCTGGTGATTATTTCCACCATTCGTGAAATACTGGGCAACGGAACCTTTTTGGGTATGCCGGTATTTGGCAGCAATTTTCAGCCGGCAACTATGCTCATTTTGCCACCGGGCGCTTTTATGGTACTTGGCTTGTTAATTGGATTGATTAATCTGATTTCCAGTAAGAAAAAAGGAGGTAATGCAGAATGATTATTGATTTAGTTTTACTCAGCATTACCACCATTTTAGTTAACAACTTTGTATTGGTTAAGTTCTTGGGATGCTGTCCCTTTTTGGGTGTTTCCAAGCAGGTGGATACAGCTGTTGGTATGAGTCTTGCCGTTACCTTTGTTATGACAGTGGCCTCAGCGGCAACGTATCTTGTACAGACATTTATTCTAAATCCGTTGAACATCGGTTATATGCAAACGGTGGCTTTTATTCTGGTAATTGCCGTACTGGTTCAGTTTGTTGAGATGGTTATTCAGAAGTTTTCGCCGGCTCTTTATAATAGTCTGGGCATCTATTTACCGTTAATTACCACTAATTGTGCTGTGCTTGGTGTAGCCATTCTGAATATTACAGAACAATATGACTTTATTTATTCAGTTGTTTACGGCTTTTCTGCCGGTCTTTCCTTTATGTTGGCCATTGTTTTATTCGCCGGCGTGCGGGAACGATTGGAAACGTCTGATATTCCCGAAGTGATGAAGGGCTTTCCCATTGCCTTGGTGACAGCCGGATTAATTGCTATGGCCTTTTTAGGTTTTCAGGGGTTGAAATTTAACTAAGTATTAATATAGAGGAGGAGTTTCTTTGACTGCAATTTTATTACCTGTAATCGTGTTAGGCGGTTTGGGAATTGTGTTCGGAGGACTGCTTGGTGTTGCCGCGAAAGCTTTTCGCGTGGAGCGTGACGAACGTGTTGAAAAAATTGAAAGTTTATTACCCGGTGCCAACTGTGGCGGCTGTGGTTATGCAGGTTGTTCTGCTATGGCTAAAGCTCTGGCAGAGGGTCGCTCTATGCCCGGTGCCTGTGCTGTATTAAAACCGGATGCCAGCAATCAGATTGCTGAGCTTATAGGTCTTGTTGCCAATGTTGCAAAGAAAAGGACAGCTCAGGTTTTGTGCCGCGGCACCTGTGAGCATGTAGCACAAAAGTATCAGTATGACGGGATTGTTGACTGTATTGCGGCTCATCGCTACGGCGGTGGCGATAAGGCCTGCCAGTTTGGATGTTCCGGCTATGGCACCTGTGCTTCGGTTTGCAAATTCGATGCTATTCACATAGTGGACGGTATAGCACAGATTGACCCGGAAAAATGTGTGGGTTGCGGCACTTGTGTATCGGTTTGTCCCAAAGGCCTTATCGAGGTTATGGATGCAGATAAGCGCACCGTCGTTAAGTGTAAATCAAAGGAAAAGGGTGCGGCTTTAAAGGATATTTGTAAAGTTGGTTGCATAGGTTGTAAAATTTGCGAAAAGAACTGCACAACTCATGCCATCCGTGTTAAGGATAATATTGCAACCATTCAGTATAGTCTTTGTGTAAACTGCGGTGTTTGTGTTGAAAAATGCCCAAAACAGGTAATTGAATGGTATGAAAGGTAAAAATAAGCTGTGACTATTGTCACAGCTTATTTTTTGGTCTTTATAAGGTTGACAGAGAAGGTCGATTTCAGTATAATTAATATATAATATTTTATGATTTTATTCTGAAATTAAATTGGTATTATGAACAGAGAGACGCAGGAAATGCAGTAACAAAATTTTAAGTGAGGTTATTATTATGAAATTGCAATTTACAGGTGAGGTTTCTCAATTCGGCAAGGGTTTATATGATATTTTAAATGAGTTGCATATTGAGATTGGCGAAAGTGATAAGAAGGTTGAAATTAAGCGAGCAGAGAAAGGCTTTTCTGTTTCTGTAGCCGGTAACAAGGCAGAAATTGCTTATAACACACTGGCGGACTTCTACCGTGGCCTTTCCATAACTGCAGATGCTTTACAAAATGGTTATGATATTTCTATTTCGCAATCACCGGTGTTTGAAACATGTGGCATTATGCTGGATGTTTCCCGCGGTGCCGTACTGAAGGTGGAAAAAGTAAAAGGCATTATGCGTCGACTTGCCCGTATGGGTTTTAATGAGCTGATGCTCTATACAGAAGACACCTACGAAGTAAAAGAATATCCTTACTTTGGTTATATGCGCGGCAGATATACGGAAGAAGAGCTGAAAGAAATTGTGGCCTATGGCAATCTTCTGGGGATTGAAGTTGTGCCCTGTATTCAAACCTTAGGTCATCTGGCATCACCACTTCGCTGGTCTGCATTTAATGGTATGCGTGATCAGGCTGCCGTGCTGTTGATTGATGAAGAAAGAACGTATCAGTTTATTGAAGCTATGATTAAAACCGTCCGTCGTTGCTTTACCTCCAATAAAATTCATATCGGTATGGATGAAGCCCACGGCGTTGGACTGGGTGCTTATTTTAACAAGCATGGTCTGCAGGACCGATTCACAATTTTAACCCGCCATTTAAAGAGGGTTATGGATATTTGTAAAAGCTATTCCTTTGAACCTATGATGTGGAGTGATATGTTCTTCCGACTGGGCACAAAAGACGGTGAATATTACAGTTTTGAAGCTGAAATGCCTGACAACATTGCTGATATGATTCCTGATGGCATTTCACAGGTATATTGGGATTATTACAACAACTCCGAAAATGTCTATAATGTTATGATTCGTGAGCATAACCGTATGGAATGCCCTGTTATTTTTGCCGGCGGTGTATGGACATGGAGCGGCCCCTCTGTAAACCTCAGGCAGAGCTTTGAAAGTACAATTCCTGCCCTGAAAGTGTGTAAAGAGCGTGGAATTACCCATGTGCTTGCGACTCTTTGGGGTGATGGCGGTGCTGAATGTGACGTGCTGCAATCTCTTTATGGCTTGCAGTATTATGCTGAATATAACTATGATTGTGAGCACGCGATGGAGAACCTTGACAAGATGTTTAAAATCTGCAACGGCTTTGAGGCAGAGGCATTCCGTCTTTTGGATGTTGACGATTTCGGTCAGGAAATATATGCACCCGATGAGCCGGTATTTGCTGAATTTGAAAGCCATATTGTTAGTAGCTCTAAGCAGGTATTATATCAGAATCCATTAATCGGCTTATTCGATAAAAACTTTGCTATGGCTGATATGCACAGTCATTATTCCGCCATTGATGAAAAGTTGAAAAGCATTACAGTTCCTGAGGAACTGTCGAGTCTATTTGATGTACATAAGCAGCTTGTGAAAGTGCTTACCTCCAAGTGTGATATTGGTATTCGTATGAAAAAAGCTTATGATGATGAAAACAAAGAGATTCTGGCTCAGCTTGCAAGTGAAGCAAAGACGCTGGCTGATGACATTGGAAAGCTCAAAGACCTGCGCATGAAGCTTTGGTTTGAGAATAATAAACCCTTCGGCTATGAAATGATGCATCATCGGCTTTCTGCAGCAGAAAGCGTAACAAGACTAGCTAGCGAACGTCTTGAGTCTTATTTGGACGGATCTGTTGCCTCTCTGGAAGAACTGGAAGCAGAAAGACTTTTATATAACAATATTGACAGACCGTTCTTTATGGAGTATTTCTTCAATAGAATTCAGATGCCGATGGTCTGAACAGTATGCATAAAATTTAATATAATCACACAAAGTGTCGGTTATGCTGTAAAGACAGATTTGTAAGGTATAATCGGTGAAAAGGGAATGGGGTGAGAATCCCCTGCGATTACTGTCGGTGTATACATCGAATGTTTTTATATCCGTTATCGAAAGATAGTCAGTGGGAAACTGCGAAGGCAGGGTATAAAAACGTGGACGAATCTGTCTGTATGGTGTAAGTCACAAGACCTGCTTTGATGTTATTCCGTAGGTGCAGTGTTGCATAGGAATAGTGTTTTTGTTTGTCGTGTCATTTTTCTGCAAACAAAATGTGATTCATCACAGAAAAACGCAGCTGTGGTAATTTTTTTGAATTACCATAGCTGTTTTTATTTAGACGAAAAGGAGTTGAACAGGAATTATGAGTGGATTCAAAGGACATCATCCTATCGTGAATTTTGTGTATTTCGTGTTTGTTATCGGCTTTTCCTGTTTTTTGATGCATCCTGTTTGTCTTGCTGTTTCACTCGCGTCCGGATTTGCCTATTCTGTCATTCTGAAAGGAAGTAAAGCAGTCAGAACAAGTCTGATTTATATGCTCCCGATGCTCATTATCATGGCGCTGATAAACCCCATCTTCAACCATGAAGGCGTAACGGTTCTGTGGTATCTGCCAAACGGCAATCCGTTGACGCTTGAATCCATTGTATACGGGCTTTTTGCTGCTGTGATGATTGCAAGTGTTATTTGTCATTTCACCTGCTATCACGAGGTAATGACAAGCGATAAGTTTATTTATCTGTTTGGCAGAATAATTCCGGCTATGTCCTTAATTTTATCGATGACGCTCCGATTCGTGCCGAATTTCGCACAGCAACTGAAGGTGGTTACAAATGCTCACAGGTGCATTGGACGAGATGTAAACAGCGGTGGCGTCATAAAACGGGCAAAACACGGACTTACTATATTGTCCATTATGGCAACCTGGTCCCTGGAAAATGCTATCGAAACTGCAGACAGTATGAAATCCCGTGGCTATGGTTTGCCCGGTAGAACCTCGTTTTCAATATTTACATTTGATAAACGGGATAAACAAGCACTTATTATTATTCTTATATCGGGTACTTATACGCTTGTCGGAAGTATAATGGGTGGAATACAATTTGATTTCTTCCCGATGATGACAATGGCAGAGGGTTCTTGGTTTGGAATTACTATATTTGCAGCACATTTGTTACTTTGTATCTATCCTGTTATAATCGACCTATGTGAGGTGAGAAAGTGGAAAGCTATACAGTCAAAAATTTGAGTTTTGCCTATCCAGACAGATTGGATAAAGCGCTTGATGATGTTAGTTTTACAGTCAACCAAGGTGAATTCCTGCTGCTTTGTGGTAAGTCCGGGTGTGGGAAAACAACCCTTTTGAGGTTATTGAAATCTCCATTATCGCCTTTTGGTGTGCTAGAAGGAAGTATTAGCTTTAACGGTAAGCCCCTTGCTGATTGCAATGCAAAAGAACAGTCGTCAGCTATTGGGTTTGTTATGCAGAATCCTGATCACCAGATTGTAACCGATAAGGTGTGGCACGAGCTTGCTTTCGGTCTTGAAAGCCTTGGGTATAAACAGAGTGAAATCAGATTAAGAGTGTCAGAAATGGCATCCTTCTTTGGTATAGGAACCTGGTTTCATAAAAATGTGTCAGAGTTATCAGGTGGCCAGAAGCAATTACTGAATCTTGCCTCTGTTATGGTCATGCAACCTTCGGTGCTGATTCTTGATGAGCCGACCAGTCAGCTTGATCCGATTGCTGCAGGAGAGTTTTTAAAAACGCTTGAAAGGATTAATCGCGACCTTGGTACGACTGTTATTCTCACCGAACATCGCATAGAAGATGCCTTTCCGATGGCCGATCGAGTTATCGTTTTAGATAAAGGTAAAATCATTGCAGATAATACCCCCCAAGAAGTAGGCAGAATTCTGAAAGAGAAAAATCACGATATGTATAAGGCTCTTCCCACACCTGTGAGAGTTCACAGTAACATAGAAAATTCTTTGCCTTGTCCTTTAACAGTCAGAGAGGGAAGAATCTGGCTTACTAACTATTCAAGAAATAACATGCTTCAAGCAGAACTGATTCCGAAGGAAAGCCCACAGAAAAATTGTGATACCGTCATCGAAATTAAAGATGCCTGGTTTCGCTATGAAAAGGAAGCGCCTGATATTATTAAAGGCTTGAATTTGAATGTTCAACAAGGAGAGCTGTTCTGTCTTGTTGGCGATAACGGCACTGGCAAAACGACAGCTCTCTCGCTGATTTCCGGCCTTCATACACCTTATAGGGGAGAAGTGATGATAAACGGGCAAAGCGTATCCAAAATTAAGCATTTGTATGATGGTTTGTTAGGTGTTCTTCCTCAGAATCCACAGAGTCTTTTCGTTGGAAAGACAGTTTATCTTGATTTAATGGAAATATTATCCGAAAAGAAACTTACAAAGGATGAAAAAGAACTGAAAGTACAGAACATAGCAATGCTTTGTAAAATTGAAGCGCTGCTAGAAAGCCATCCTTATGATTTATCCGGCGGCGAGCAGCAAAGGGCAGCGCTTGCGAAAATACTCCTGATGGAGCCTGAAATTTTACTGCTTGATGAACCCACCAAGGGAATGGATGCACAATTTAAAGAAGAGTTTGCCTATATTCTTTCTGAGCTGAAAGAAAACGGCGTTACCATCCTTATGGTCTCTCACGATATTGAGTTCTGTGCGGCTTATGCTGACAGATGCGCGCTGGTATTTGATGGAAGTATCACTTCGGTTGATACATCGAGAGCCTTTTTCAAGAATAAGAATTTTTATACTACGGCGGCTAACCGTATGGCAAGAGCTTGTCTTCCTGATGCAGTTCTAGCCGAAGATATTATTCTGGCCTGCGGTGGGCAAACCGCTAACGAGAAAAAGCAATCGGACAAAATCCTGTTTCAAAAAAAAGATGTTGTCAGCCATATCCAAATTGAAAAGGCACAACAATTGCTACCTTCAAGAAAGACAGAAACAAAGCTACCCAAGAGAACAATATGGGCAATACTTTCGATTTTACTCTTAATACCGCTTACAATTTTTGCTGGAATTGTCTTTCTTGGAAACAGAAAGTATTGTTTCGTCAGTCTGCTGATTATATTGGAAACAATGATTCCTTTTTGTATGGCTTTTGAGTCGAGAAGACCGAAGGCAAGAGAACTTGTTGTGATCAGCGTTCTGTGTGCTATTACTGTTGCCGGTAAAGCAGCGTTTTTTATGCTTCCGCAGTTTAAACCGGTTGTGGCCCTTGTGATTATATCCGCTGTATGTTTTGGTGGTGAAACAGGATTCTTAGTAGGCGCTGTCAGTGGCTTTGTCTCCAACTTTTTCTTTGGCCAGGGACCATGGACTCCCTGGCAGATGTTTGCCCTTGGTATAATTGGTTTTGTAGCAGGAATTCTGTTCAGAAAAGGCGCGTTAAAAAAGACAAAGTTTTCTTTGTGCATATTTGGCTTTTTAGCTACATTTATTATTTATGGTGGCATTTTAAACCCAGCATCAATCATTATGTGGCAAGAAAAAATCAATTGGGGTATGATAGTGTCTGCCTATATGGCAGGGTTGCCCTTTGATATAATCCACTCATTTTCAACGGCTGTTTTTCTATGGTTTATCTCTATACCGATGATAGATAAGCTGGAAAGAATCAAAGTTAAATACGGTTTAATTGGATTGTGATACAGACACAATTAAAACGCTTGAAAAAATTCAAAAAGAATAGTATAATTAATTAAGAACTATTCAGAACAGAAAAGTGGATGTGAATTTTCGATGAACAACGTTTTTAAAAAGGATTTATACAGATATTACGGTGAAGCAGGGGAACCGTTTTTGAAACGGATATTCAGGCCCCTTGAGTTAACATACATATCTGTTTTCAGAAAGGCAAATGTATGTAAATTTCTTCCTTTAAAAATTTTTTATATGGTAAGATTTTGGTACTTATCCAATAAAACAAAAATTCAGATTCCTGCTCGAACGACCATTGGGGAAGGCTTATATATTGGTCATCTGGGACGGGTTATTATTCATCCTGATGCCAAGTTAGGGAGAAATCTGAATATTGCCACAGGCGTTACCATCGGTGCGACAAACAGGGGAGAGAAAAAAGGAACACCAGTCATTGGTGACTGTTGCTGGATTGGAACAAACGCTGTTGTTGTAGGCAATGTGAAGATTGGTAATGATGTTTTAATTGCGCCTTTAACATATGTTAATTTCGATGTTCCCGACCATAGCATTGTGCTGGGAAATCCGGGAAAAATTATCCCGAAAAAGTACGCAACAGAAGGATATGTTTGCAACCGTGTTTAATGGATTTTTGCATCGGGCAAAGCAGGTCGGATATGTTGACAAAACTGCATTTGAGTGATATAATTGTATAATTAGGAGAATTATGTATTTTTCTCTGATAAAATCTGTCTGAAAGCAGGTTTTGATTATCATGTTCTGGATATCACCTAAGGCAGTTTATGATTTGTGTAAACAAACAACCTTGGATGATTGTATCCGGGTTGTTTTTTGTTATTATTGTTGTTCGGAGGTGTCGTGTTGGTCAGAACGGGTTCTAGAATTAAACATAATCTGATATCATCGCTGATTTATCAGATAGTTCTGATATCGCTGAGCTTTCTTTTGCCGAGATTATATCTTGAAAACTTTGGATCAGAAGTGAACGGGGTCCTTTCAACTATAAAACAGATTTTTACGTATTTGTGTCTGTTAGAAGCCGGGGTTGGTCTTGCAACAACACAGGCGCTTTATAAACGGATAGGGGAAGAGGATTATCAGAGTGCCAGCTCTGTTCTTGCGGCTACCAATAGATATTATAAGAAAACCGGAATTGTCTATTTTGCGATTGTGTTGATTATCGCTGTGGTATATGCCTATATCATTCCAACAGTCATTAACAGCCATATACTTTTTTTGATTGTCATTCTGAATGCTATCCCGGCGCTTTTTAGTTACTTTGTTCAGGCAAAATATAGAATACTGATGGAGGTTGACGGAAGGAAATATGTTCTCAACCACGCAGAAACCTTTCTGCAACTTGCTTCCAACGCTGGCAAAATTCTGGTTTTGCTGTTAACAGACAGCCTGATATTGATTCAGCTGGTATACTGCATTATCGCACTGATTCAACTTGTCTTTTTATATTTTTATGCCAAACGCAGATATAAATGGCTTGATTTATCATCAAAACCGGACTTTGAAGCTATTTCTCAGAAGAATTCTGTGCTGGTTCACCAGCTTTCAGGAATGGTTTTTAATAATACAGATGTCATACTGATTTCTGTTCTTTGCGATTTTAAGGCAACCAGTATTTATGCTATATATAATATTTTCTTTTCACAAATGCAGAACTTTATCACTGGCATTGTTTCATCTTTTAATTTTGCTCTTGGGCAAATGTTTCATACAGACAGAGAGAAGTTTGATAAAACATTTGAAGCGTATGAAACAGTTTATATTATGGCAACCTGCATCATTTATACACTAATGGCAGTGTTCTTGCTGCCGTTGATTCAGATTTATACAAGCGGCATAAACGATGCTGATTACAACAATGCTTTACTGGTACTGTTATTTGCTATTATGAATTTATTGGCTAATGGCAAACTACCCATAAATGCTATTCTTGAATATGCCGGAGCCTTTGAAAAAACGCGATCTCACGCAATATGGGAGATGATTATCAACATAACTATTTCAGTTGTTGCAATTTATTTCTTAGGTATTTGCGGAGCAATTTTAGGAACAATTGCTGCTTTATTATACCGCAGTATTGTGACAATTTATTATTCAAATAAAAAAATTCTGGAAAGACGGCAGTTTTCTACATATAAAATATGGATTGCAAACGGTGCCGTGTTTGCCTTCGTTATGCTCATCTATTTTGTTGATACCTTCAGCAATATGTCCTTTTTAAAGCTGCTGTTAAATGGTGTGATTCACTCTGTATGGATAGCAGGACTATATTTGCTGGTTAATTATTTATTGAATCGGTCAGCTTTTAAAACACTTTTTGAATTATACAGGGGGAAGAAAAAAGTATGAGTATTCCCAAAGTGATTTATTATTGCTGGTTTGGCAAGGGAAAATTGCCAAAACTTGCTGAAAAATGCATAAACAGCTGGAAAAAGTATTGTCCGGATTACCAAATTGTTTGCATAAACGAAGAGAATTTTGATGTCAGCCAGAACCAATATGCCAAAGAAGCTTACGAAGCTGGGAAATGGGCTTTTGTCAGCGACTTTGCCAGACTTAAGGTGTTATTCGATGAAGGCGGTATTTATTTCGATACAGATGTTGAACTGATCAAACCTTTAGACCCATTACTTGCTGAACGTGGATTTATGGGTTTTGATGATAATGGGCTCATTTCAACAGGTCTCGGTTTTGCGTGTGAGCAGGGGCATGAGTTGATAGGTGCATTGCTCAATGACTATGAGGAGATAACCTTTATTCGTTCTGATGGTTCCTATGACTTAACCCCCTGTCCCGACAGAAATACAAATACCCTTGAGCATCTCGGTATGGATTTGAATCAAAAGAATCAGGTTTTTATGGGAATACATATGTTGCCTGAAGATTATCTTTGCCCTGTAAAATACTACACAGGAAAAAAGATTATTACAAATAACACCTATTCTATACATCATTTTTGCGCTTCGTGGACATCGGCGACAAGTAAGCGAACAACATTTATCAAAAGGCTAATAGGTGTAAAGCTTTATGAAAAGCTATACGGCAAATTTTTGCATAAATTTAAATGGCTGGAGTGGTGAATGTGCCTGAAGCAGTATTAAAAAAACTGAATACACGCATTCTGCCTCAATGGAAGGCTTGTTTTGTTGCATCTATCGTCGTTGGCTTACTTGCTCATTTTTATAAAATTACAAACTGGCTTCCTAATTGGGATTCGTTGGTATTTCGCTATGACCCACAGAATATGATTGGTCTTGGAAGATGGTTTTTACCGGTTGTTTGTGCCTGCAGTTCTTTTTACGACCTGCCATTTTTAAATGGCGTAATTGCCATTTTATTTCATGGATTGAGTGCAGTTTGTATCTGCAAAATACTGAATGTGCAGAAAAAAACAACGGCTTGCTTAATTGGTGCTGTAATTTCATCTTTTCCTGTTGTCACCTCCGTTATGATGTATAACTATGTTGCTGACGGTTATAGCATTTCTTTCTTTTTGGCAACCCTTGCAGCATTGTTTATGACACAGGAAAAACCGCGTTATATTTTATCTGCTGTACTGATTGCTTTGTCTACCGGTATCTATCAGGCTTATATAACCGTTACGATTGTATTGGTTCTTTTTACGTTGATTGATAACATACTATATCACGATGAACCTTTTCTTGTATTCATCAAAAAGATAATCGGAATGCTTTTAACAGGTGTTCTTGGTGTGGCCCTTTACTTTGTAGTGCTCAAAGTGCTGCTTGCGGCCTTTTCGATAACGTTGCTGGATTATCAGGGCATTAACTCAACGGCCGCGTTAAACGGCATTGATTTAGCAGCCTCGTTTTATGTAGTGAAGGAAACATTTTTGGGCTATTTCTTCAATATATCAAATGGTATGAGTTTCTTTGTTGTCCTCAATGGCTTAATTTTGATTGCTACGATTTTATATTACGTTGCTATTATCATCAATAATCAGATTTATAAATCGCCGGTAAAAATGATTATTCTCATCATCCTTGGTCTTATGCTTTTTATCGGCGGAACAGCTCTTGCTTTTGCTAATGCAGGTGTTGATTACCATAATCTGATGTTAATGGGGTATGTAATCTTTTATCTGTTTTTTCTGGTACTCTATGAAAGAGAGACAGGTCAAAAAAGTAAGGGAACAACAATCAAATGCTGGACGATTCTTATTATGACGATTCTGCTGACTGCCAATCAGGTTGTGATTGCAAATGTCAGCTATCACAAAGCACAATTGGCTTATGAAAAATCCTACGGTATTCTGATGCAAATCGCTGACAGAATTGAGCAAACCCCCGGAACGGGACAATGCAACAGAGTTCTTGTGTTAGGTGCGCTGGATGATAGCGAACCATATAGCGTTGTTTTACCACCTGATATGACAGGCATTACAGATGGGTACATTCTTCGCGCAGATGATGAAACCGTTGGACAAAGTGTGCTTTGCAATGCGTTAAATGATTATTGCGGAAAGAACTACCACTTTTTAAGTGACGAAGAAAAGAAAGTCCTTGTTCAACAGGATAACGTCAAGCAAATGAATTCGTGGCCGGCAAAAGACAGTATCGCTGTTATAGATAATATTATCGTTATTAAACTTGGAACAGAAGGTGAATAGTGAGTGATTTACATTTGCGCTGACGATTATGGCTTATGTGATGTATCCTCTTTTCATATAAAACAGTGCATTGATCGAGGAGCATTGAATAAAGTCAGTGTATTTCCGAACTTTGTTGATTGTGATTTTACTGAGCTATTCGAAAAAAAAGACCTCTGCGTTTCGTTGCATGTAAACCTTGTTGAAGGTAAGTGTATGGCAAACCCTCATGAGATTGGTTTACTTGCAGATGCAAACGGAAATTTAAAGCATACATTTGGCGGGTTATTGAAACTTAGCCTCCTGAAACGCAAGCAACTGGAGGAACAAATCTATGAGGAAGTTAAAGCTCAGATTTCTTACTGGAAAAGTATTCTGCCGCAGGATGCACCATTTTCTATTGATAGCCATCAACACACACATATGATTCCTGTTATATTTAAAGTATTGCTCAAGGTGCTGGCAGATGAAAACATCAATATTCAGCATATGCGGATTCCGGCAGAACCCTTCTTACCTTATTTGAAAACACCGTCTTTATATTTTACTTATAGTGTCATTAACATCATAAAGCAATGGTTATTAAATTTTTTGTGGTTATTGAATAAACCAATTGCAAAAAAACAAAATATACCAACTGCGCATTTTATGGGTATTTTATTTTCCGGTAAAATGGATGAAAAGAGAGTCAATAAAATTCTGCCCGGATACATTAAAATAGCAGAAAAGACCGGAATGAATATTGAAGTTTTATTCCATCCCGGTTATTTGGATAGTATAGCTGATATACAAAATAAAAATATTCCGTTTAAAGATTTTTACATATCTGAGAACAGAAAAATTGAGTTTGACACTTTAATGCAAACAATCCGTGAAAGGAGCATGTAATTATGCCTTATATTGACACGAATAAGGTTGATGAGAAAACCAGAAAAAAACTGGAAGAAATAATTGAAAAATCCTATGCCTCCTATTGGAAAAAGAAACGACTCTTTGATATTTTCTTTGCGTCGCTGATTTTGCTTTTCTTCCTACCTCTGATGTTTATCATCGCTCTTGTTATTGTAATCGATGATCATAGCGCCGGTCCTTTCTATAAACAGGTGCGGGTAGGCCGTCACGGTGAAGAGTTTTATATGTATAAATTCCGCACTATGCGTGCGAATGCAGATAAAATGATAGAAGAGCTGGCCAAGCAGAATGAAATGGATGGTCCTGTTTTCAAAATGAAGGAGGATCCGCGCATTACCCGTGTCGGAAAATTCTTAAGAAAAGTTTCACTTGATGAACTGATGCAGTTCTTTAATGTTTTAAAAGGAGATATGACGCTGGTTGGCCCCAGACCACCTCTGCCACGAGAGGTACAGTACTATACTGATTATCAAAAATTGCGCCTCCTGGTTACCCCTGGCATTACCTGTACCTGGCAGATTTCAAAAAACAGAAATGACATCCCCTTTGAAGAATGGGTTGAAATGGACATTGAATACATACAGACAAGAACATACGCAAACGATTTGAAAATCATGCTGAAAACACCGATTGTTATGTTGACGGCTACCGGTCGGTAAGAGCTTACTCTCATTATATTTTAAATTTGGAGTTGTGAAAATGAAGGTTGCTATGATTGGGCATAAGGTCGTTCCATCACGACGTGGCGGTATTGAAAATGTGCTCACGACGATGTGTCCGCTGATGGTAGAAATGGGCCATGATGTTACCTGTTACAACCGTTCCTCTGATAAGGTTGAAAACGAGTTCGTGGGTACAGTAAAGAACAAACGGTATAAAGGTGTCAGAATTAAAAAAGCCTGGACGCTGAATGTGCGCGGATTGGCAGCGATGATAGCATCGTTTACGGCTGCAATCAGTGCATCCTTTAAACGGTATGATGTGATTCACTTTCACGCTGAAGGTCCTTGTGCAGCGTTGTGGATTCCCAAGCTATTCGGCAAGAAATGTATTGCTACAGTTCACGGGTTGGACTGGCAAAGGGAAAAATGGGGAAAAGGCTTTGCATCAAAGTACATAAAATTCGGTGAGAAGGTTCTTGCAAAATATGCTGATGAAGTCATTGTTCTCAGTCAGGCTGCCTATGATTATTTTAAAGAGACCTATAATCGGGAAACGGTTATTATTCATAACGGTATTAATCGTCCTGAACGTAAGAGCGCTAATATCATAACCGAACAATACGGTCTTAAAGCTGACGAATACATTGCTGTTGTATCCAGGTTGACAGCAGAAAAGGGAATACATTACCTGATTGATGCTTATAACCAAATCCGCACAGATAAAAAGCTCGTCATTGCCGGCGACACAAGTGATACCGATGATTATGTGGCTATGCTTAAGGAAAAAGCGGCAGGGAATCCAAATATTATTTTTACCGGGTTTATATCAGGCAGCGCGCTTGATGAACTGTATTCAAATGCCTATTTAACCGTGTTACCCTCAGATCTGGAAGGTATGTCTCTGTGCTTGTTGGAGTCACTTGCTTACGGTAATGCGTTGTTGTGCTCGGATATTCCTGAAAATACAACCGTAGCCGAAGATAGAGCTGTTTATTTTAAAAAAGGAAATATCGCAGATCTGGCTGAAAAGCTTCAGACTTTGTGTGATGATCACACAAAGGTAGAAAAACTTCGGGATGGTGTGAGTGAGTATATTGTTAACAAGTATTGTTGGCAGGATGTAGCGTCTGCCACCTGCAAACTGTATGAAAAATGCTTGTTGCCGCATAATCAAAGCACATCAGCTTCGATATAGCTTAATTATCAGAATGCTGTTCTGTATATGCAAAACTGATAAATTTATAAAGTAAGGGTTTGTTAATATGGATAATAAAAACAATGCTTTAGAATTAGATAACTGTCAGGAAGAAATTAAAGAACTTTTTAAGGAAATGGTATCAGAAGAGTTTTATGAGGTCTGGGGTGACACGTTTGATATTGAGGAAGTGGATGTAAAACGTGTTATTGTTTCCTATTACGGTGCAGAGAAGATTAAAAAGTTCAAAAAAGAATGCAAGAAGACATTAGCCTCTTGTGTCTGTTCGTTTTTGGGTGATAAAAAGAAAATTAAAATTACTAAAAAGAGCGGATACAAGTCTTTAAGTCCTAAAACAAAAAAGAATATAAGAGTTGCCAAATTCTTTACAATTGGTATGATTTTCGTCTGCATTGCAACGGCGATTGTTATAGTTATGGGCAACTATATCGACAACAGAACTTTCAGAGAAACGTTTTACAGTGTTAGCAGTCTTAAGGTTGATAGTCAGCTTCGCGTAGTTCAACTATCCGATTTACACAGCAGTTTATATGGCCCTGGTAACGAGAATTTATTAACCAGGGTAGAAGAACTTGAACCGGATATTATTATTTGTACCGGCGATATTGTAAATTCGGCCCGCGACGATGCTGACTATGCTGTGGCTTTAGGCGAAAAACTGTCAGCTATTGCACCGGCTTATTATGTTTATGGGAATAATGAAGTAGAAACAATTTTCGATTTTCCGTTGAACGAACAGGAATTGGACAAAAAGTTTGGATTTAATAAAAATAACCGTGATGAAACGGCTCTTCTCGTTTTACCTGATTCCTTCGAAGATAAACTTGAAAAATCAGGTATAAAGGTTTTGAAGAATGAAAAGGATACCATAAAAGTAAAAACTATGACAGTTGATGTTTATGGTGTTTTAACCTCTAATCCGTCTTCGTTTTGGTCCTATTCAGAAAAAAGTTTCAACGATTACATTTACGAAAACACAGAAAATATTAAAATCACAGCCATTCACGAGCCATTTATTTTTGAAGAGTTTGAACCTGAATTCTGGGGCGATTTAATGATTTGCGGACATACTCATGGCGGTCTTGTCCGAGTACCTGTGCTTGGCCCGTTGTATACCCACGAGGGCGGTTTATTTCCGGAACGAAACGGCAAATATGTTTACGGAAGATATAACACCGCCGGCAAGCCTCTCATCGTAAGCGCCGGTCTCGATAATTCTGATGTTTTCCGTCTGAACAATCAGCCTGAATTGGTCGTTATTGATATTAACAAATTTTAATTTTGCGAGGAAGATGAAACATGTTGACTTCAATACTTCAAACAATAATTATTTTACTGTTCGGATTGTTTCTTCTGCTGGCTGTTGCGAGAATATATTTTCGTTCTAAAAATGTGAACCGCACAGAGTTTACGCAGATTTTTAAAACCGCAGAATACTTGAACGTATGGATTATTATGTTATGCTTTATTACAACGCTGTTGTATGGTTGCTTCAATCATTTTACACTGAAAAACTCAGTTCATGCGATTATTTCGCTGAACTATTCTGAAGCATCACAGGCATTGAATTCTAATGGCACCAGATATAATATGGCAGAAATTATCAGTGATGAGGTTGTGGAAAGAGCGATAAAAAAAGGAGCTCTTAAAGATGTGACGGTGCAGGAACTGAGAAATTGCCTGGTGGTGTATCCCTGTGTACAAGGCGGCGTTGGCGATGAAACTCAATATCATATATCCACCGAGTTTGCTGTGGAATACCATGCATCAAAAGAAACCAACCATCTTGATTCTGAAAACGTGATTAAGCTGATTACAGCTGCCTATAAAGAGTATTACATTGAGAAATATACAGACAATTTTACGCTTGACCATGAAAAACCTGATTTTGCTTCGATGGAATATATGGATATTGTTGCTTATTTTGACAAAGAAACCATGTCTATTCTCAATTACTTGTACGGCATGGCCGAAAAGAATCCAAGCTTTGTAATGGAAAACAACAGCACCTTTAATTCGATTGCCGGCAAGGTTTACCAGTTTAAGGAAACCCAGATTAATCAGAATTTACGTTCTCTTATATTACAAAACGGTATTGTGAGAGATAAAAATGACTATGTTGACAGATTGTCATACCAGAATAAGAACGTTGATTTTGACCGACAGAAAAATCAGGCATCATATAACCTTTGTAATCAGGCAATCGATATGTATAGCGAAGAAATGACGCGAGTTGTTCTCGTTCCTACCTGGGATCAGTCCGGAAAGTATTATATGGGTAGAACAAAGGTTGGTGTTGATGAATTGTCTGTTCTGGCAACCAATTTCAGCAACTATGTGGCCTCTAACGAAAAAGAAATTATGGATAACAATCTTGTGATTGATAAAATTTCTTCCTGTGCACCATCTGAACAGCTTTACGCATCGGTTGATTCGCTCATTGAGTCTATCTACGAAGGAATCAGAGGTTTTGAAAAAGAAGCAATTAATGCTGGTAGAGAATATTCAAGCCACAAAATGAATCAGTGTATTGCCGTGAGTATTTACGGTGTTTCACTTATGAGTGAATTAAAAACACTTATTTTCTTTGCGGCATTTGCATATGTATCACTTATGTTAAGACGCATTTCAAAACAATTCCCCAAAAAGGCATAAGGATCTAAGGGAGGATAACAATGAAAAACTTTCAGATAGTAAGATATTTAAAAAAGATTATGCCGCTGATTATTGTATTTTGTCTTTTGGCAACATATGGCGTTTATTATAAGCTTTCAAAGTCTAATACATACATTGCGTCAGAAGTTATTCATTATAATGATGAACAGGCAGAGAAAGGTCTTGCGCCTACCGGTGATAAACTGGATGTAAACGAAATCAAGTCCTCAGCAGTTATGTCCAAGGTTGTTGATAAGATGGGTCTGACAGGCGTTTATTCTGTTGACAGTTTGATTTCCAGAATTTACATTACCCCCATTGAGGATAAGGATAAAGTTGCTCAGAAAGATGCAAAACTTGAAGAGGGTGAAGAGTACATATATGAACCCAGCACCTATATTGTTTCTTTTGCTGCTGCAAGCTGGGAAGGTCCGGATTTTGCCAGAACAATCCTAGACGAAACGCTTGATGTTTATTTTGAACGATTCAGCCAGAAATATGTCAATGTGGCGCCGGCTAATAATACAATTGAAAACATTAATAAAAATAATTACGATTATATCGAAATGATGGAGCTGATTGATACCAGTATTGACAATACAGTAAATACTTTGTATCAGAGAATTGATCAGAATAATTTTTACAGATCTACTGAAACGGGTGCATCTTTTAGTGATCTTGTGGATGATTTTAACTACTTACGACAGGTTAAGGTTTCTTCAATTTTTTCAAAAATCTATAAATATCAGATTACCAAAAATAAATCTGTGCTCATTTCAGATTATACAACCAGAATCGACAACAACAACATTTCCAACACAAAGAATGAAAGTATTGTTGAAGATGTTGTGTCTGTAATTGATGCATATGTTAACAAAATGAGAGAGTCCGGAAATACCAACATTACATATGAGTATATTCTTGATAACCTTCACGAGAGAAATGTCCAGGACTATGTTGGCGACCAGACCGTAACATATGATGAGCTGATTTACAGTTGGAGGGAGCATAACGAAGATAGAGAACACGCTATTATTGATTCGGCGTATTGCACTTATGTCATTAATACCTTCACAAATTGTACCGGTATGTGTGGCGATGGCTGCCAGACATCTGATTTAACCTGTACAGAGCTTTGCAATGCTGACTATGCGGGAATAGAAGAGGAAATTAACCAGGAAATCAACACTCTTTTAGATGAACTGACCGCACTTTACAATATAACTACAAAAACCAATAATGAATATAACAGATATCTTGGTGCCAGCTACATTTCCGTATTGTCATCAGCCTCTGTGAAAGAAAGTGTTAATGTGCCGCTTTACACAGCAATCGCATTTTTCTTCCTTGTAATTGTTTGCTGCGGTGGTGCTATTGTTTTGGGAAGAATAGGCGATATAATCAATTATATTTTCTATACAGATCATCTTACAGGCTTTAACAACAGAGCTTATTTTGATAAATACTTAAAGACAAAGGATAAAAAGCTTCTTGATGATGGGGCTGTGTACTGTGTTGTTGATATTGCGAATCTGGTGCACATTAACGGAGATTACTCAAGAGAAGCGGGCGATGAGATTATTAAGATGTTCACACTCTTTATAAAAGAAAGCTTCGGAAAATCCAAGACAGAGTATATTTATAACGGCAACGGCAGTTTTGCTATGCTGACAGAGGATTCTGACTATATTACGGTTGAAGATATTATGAGATTGTTCAGGTTGCGTCTTGATGAACGGGAAGAACGCAAAGAAATTGTCATTGAATATAAAATCGGTATTGCTGAGACCTTTAAGGAAAACAAAACTGCAAGAAAATTACTTTCAGAAGCAATTGGAAACAAAAAGACATATTGCTCTGATTTAAAGGAAAGCAGTTCGTTGTAAGCACCGGCACAAAGGAGAGGAGGGCAAATATGGAGGAAAATAAAATCCTTGCTAAAGCAAAAGAATTTTATTTTATCGTTGTAGCCGTCATGATGTATTACTTCCTGAATGAATACCTTGATGTAGGCTTGCATATTACCTACCGCCATATTTTTGCCCTGATTCTTGCTTTTTCTGCTATTCTTTTGTTTTTATATAAACCAAATATTGCGAGAGGATTGACTGCCTTTAAAGAAGCCGTAGTTTATAGCATTCCCTTGGCGGTAACAACGGTTGTTTCACTATTTATCTGGTTCGTACAGACCGTTGATGTTGGCGTAATTTCACGAGGCCTTTCCAGCTCATTTATTTATGCCAATATGTTGTCTTTTGCCCTTGCGGCCGGCGCAATGCTTTATATTTTTGGTAAAAAAGGCATATGGTATAACCTGATTGCTATTTTAACAGCCAACATTTTTATGTTGATTACGATTATTATTCAGCATGGCCTCGACAATTATCTTACAGAATTCATCACACTTATTACGACCTTTGCCGGCGTAACAGGCGATATCATTGTGCAGGCCGAAATTCACGAGCTTGCTTTCTGTCTGGGAGCCTATCTTATTTATATGCTGTATAAACCCAGGAAGAATATTATTTTTTTAATTTTACTATTTTTGAGTCTGTTCTGTTTTTTATCGGCTTTTAAGAGAATTGGTATTATTGCCATTGTGATAGCACTTGCTTTTGGCTATTTGCTTAAGTTTATTGCACGATTTAATCAAAAAACTGCCTCAAGGCTAATGATAGCGCTTACAGTTGTTGTGGTGCTGCTGCTCATTGGCTACATTGCTCTGATTGCCGGTGATGCATTTGAGCTACTCGAAAAAGCAGGCATCAACACAAGCGGTCGTGTGGAGATTTATAATGCAGTGGATGAGTTTTATGAATTCAATCCCGGGTTTTTAGGAAACGGAATCGGCTTTTTAACCTATCAGTTAAACACCTTTATGAATGTGGGCGTTGCCTCAGTTCATAACGATTTTCTTCAACACTTTGTCGATCTTGGCTTTTGGGGTTATATTATATGGCTTATATCTATGACCGTTTTAAGAGTGTGGTATTTTGGCAGAAAAGGGAGAGTGGAAAGTGCTATACTGACATTCATGCTTACCCTTTATCTCATTATTGTATCCACAACGGATAACACGATGAACTATCCGTTGTTAACAGGTGTTTTAGCCCTTCTGATGATGGGTAACGGATTCGACGACAATGTGCAGCAAACTGAAATTAAAATGTTCGGCTATGTTTCTAAGGCTAACAGAGAAGAGGATAGTGATTCGTTGTTATGAAAATTTTGATGGTCAATAAATTTCTGTATCCTCGCGGCGGAAGCGAGAGTTATATGCTGTACCTTGGCGATTACCTCAAAAAGCTTGGCCATGAGGTGGAGTATTTTGGGATGTATGATGAACAAAATACTGTTGGAAACTCTGCAGGAAAATACACACAGAATATGGACTTTCATTCAAAAGGAATGGCAAGATTTTTATATCCGTTTAAAATCATTTATTCTTTTGAAGCCAAAAAGAAAATAATGCAGGTTATTGATCAATTTAAACCGGATATCGTTCATATGAATAATATCAACTTTCAATTAACACCCTCCATTATTTATGGTGCTAAAAAGAAAGGTGTGCCTGTGGTTCAGACGGTGCACGACTATCAGATGATTTGTCCGAATCATCTTCTGTATAATTTCGATAACAATACACCTTGCGAACGCTGTGTTAAAGGTTCGCATATAAACTGCATCAAGAATAAGTGTATTCATAATTCCACCGTTAAAAGTGTGCTAGGCGTTATAGAAGCAAAATTTTACTCCTTCCTCAAAACCTACAAAAAGGTTGATTTGTTTATTTGTCCCAGCAAATTTCTCGAAAACAAGCTTCTATCAGCTAAAAAGTATTATACCGGCAAAACACTTACTATCCATAATTTTATTGATAAAGCAAAGTTTACCATATCTGACCGGAATGAGGGCTCTTACATTTTGTTTGTCGGTCGGCTTTCCAAAGAAAAAGGCATTGAGCATATAGCTGAAACAGCTAAACTTCTTCCTGAGTATCAATTCATTGTTGCCGGCAGCGGTCCTGATGAAGAGATGCTCAAAGGCATTGATAACGTTACGCTTTCCGGCTTTCTGACAGGAGCGAAATTGATTGAACTGATGGGTAATGCAAAAGTTTTATTATTGCCCTCTGTTTGTTACGAGAATTGCCCTCTTTCTATTTTAGAAGCCCATTCTATGGGTGTACCCGTTGTCACAATGAACAGTGGTGGTATGGCAGAGCTTGTAAAAGATGGCATTACCGGCACGCTGGTTACCGAACTCACACCGGCAGGTATTGCACAGAAGCTAAAAGACACTCTTGAAAATGAAGATTATTACAATACTCTTAAAGATAATTGCAAAACAGAAAAAGACAATATTTTGAGCGTTGAAACATACTGCGAGCATTTGTTGAAAGAATATGAGAAATTAGTTGAGGGGTGACACTGTGACACAGCCAAAAGTGAGCGTGATTGTTCCTGTATATAATGCTGAAAAATATCTTGAGCGTTGCATTTCATCTTTGCAGAATCAAACCCTTAAAGAGATTGAAATTATTCTTGTTGATGATGCCTCGACAGATTCATCAGGGCAAATTTGCAATCAGAAGGCATCAGAAGACTGCAGGATAAAGGTAATTCACAAAACTAATGAAGGTGCCGGCATGGCCAGAAATACTGCCCTTAAAGCAGCTACAGGTAAATACATAGGTTTTGTTGATTCTGATGATTATGTTGACTGCGAAATGTTTTCTTGTCTTTTCGAAAAGGCAGAGCGATTCGACGCTGATCTTGTTATATCCGGTGTTTTGTTTGTGGATGGTAATATGTTCAGCGAAGCAGGGGAATGCATAAGAAAAATATATTTTGAACAAGATACACATTTTGAAACAGAAGAAGAACTGAAAGAGCTTAGAATGGGCATTGTTGGCGCTCTGCCAGAGGAACCTGATGATAGCAAATACGGAATGAGTATATGGAAGAATTTGTTCAGAAGGGATATCATTGAGGCCAACCATATAAGGTTTCAGTCTGAGCGAGAGATGCTTTCTGAAGATGCCCTGTTTTTAGTTGATTATATTGCCTGCATCAAAAAGGCTACCGGTATCAGTGAAGCTTTTTATTATTACTGCAGAAATGAAGATTCAATTTCAAAATCCTATAAAAAAGATAGATTTGAAAAAAGTCTTGTTTTTGTGAACGAGTTGGAAAAACGGTTTAACAAAGATATTGCTCCTGAGCAGTACCAGGTGTATATTAACCGGTTCTGGCAGGCAATGTGCAGGGTAATTTGCTCTCAGGAAATCTTGTATGCCAAAGAGCATAATATTCCGGATGCTGATGTAAAGCGAAGATTACAGGAAGTGTGCACAAACACCCTGACCGTTAGCGTGTTGAAATCATTCCCCATAGGCAAACTACCGGTTAAACAGCGCATTTTTGCTTATGCAATGAGATATAGGCTGTATCATGTATTAAAAATACTTGTTGGATTAAGAAGCAGATAGGTGATTATATGTTTTTTTCTGTAATTGTTCCTGTTTATAAAGTTGAAAAATATTTAGTTTCGTGCATTGAAAGCGTTCTGTCACAGAGCTTTTCAGATTTTGAACTGATTCTGGTTGATGATGGCTCGCCGGATGCTTGTCCTCAGATTTGTGACCGTTATAAAGAACAGGACGAACGTATAAAAGTGGTTCACAAGACAAACGGCGGACTTGCCAGTGCAAGAAGAGCAGGCATACAGGTTGCAGAGGGTGAGTATGTATTTAATCTGGATTCAGATGACATGATTGAGCATGACACCTTGGAAACCGCCTATCAAATTATTAAAGAAACAAATTGCGAAATGGTATCTTTTTCATACAAATGGGTCAAAAACGGACAAATTGTTAATATCACAAACGACTGTATTGATGAGGGACTCTATGTTGACGAGGAGATAAAAGAGCATATTTTCCCCCGACTTTTAATGGATAAAAACATGAACCATGTTTCCTATTACTTATCCGGTAAAGCTGTGAAGAGAGAACTTCTGCTGACGCATCAGTTGAATGTGAGTGAAACAATCTCTCTTGGTGAAGATTTGTGCTGTGTTTTCCCTTGTTATCTGCATGCAACCAGAGTGTACTGCAGTAAGAAACTGGCTTATTTATACAACGTCAGAGAGGATTCTCTATCCAAGGATTTTAATACAAAACAAATTCCGCTTATAGAAAATGTTATCCACGAAATCAGTACAAAAGAAATAGAGAGAGTTCCTGATTTCGAAGAACAGCTGTGTCGCTATTCCTGCTTTATGTGTTTTGCCATTCTGGCAGCGGCTGCAGAAGGAAATCACTTTAAAAGCCTGAAGGAACTCAAACAAAATATTATGAATTCAATGCATAGTGAGAAAATAGCGAATGCACAATTTGAAAAGATCTCAGCAAAAAGTAGCATAGCCATATTCCTGATGCAGAAAAAATGCTATACGTTAGCATTCTATTTTCTCAATCTGTGTAAAGTTATAAAGAATGTCTTGAAGAGGAGGTAGCAATATGACAACGGATATATCAGTCATTATGAGTGTATATAATGGAGAAACATATCTTGCTGAAGCAATTGAAAGTGTGCTGTATCAAACCTTCCAGAATTGGGAACTGATTATCATAAATGATTGCTCAACAGACTCAACAGGCAATATTCTTGCTGATTATGCAAGCCGTGATGCCCGAATTAAGGTTTACACAAACGAAGTGAACCTGAAACTTCCTTCCTCCCTCAACAAAGCAATATCTCTTTGTAACGGTAAATATATAGCCAGAATGGATGCTGATGATATTTGTCTGCCGGAACGGCTGGAAAAACAGTTTGCATTTATGGAAGCAAATAAGGATGTTGATTTATCATCCTGCCGGTTTTTAACGGTTAAAAATGGTGTATATGCTTCTGGTGGTGCCGGAGGTCGTTGCGATTCTGAGGCCTTAAAGGCAATGCTTTTAGTGGCCAATCCCATTCTCCATCCCGGTGTCATTGGTAAAGCCGAGGTTATGAAATCATTTCAATACGATATGAGCCTGACTTGTACTGAAGACCTTGAATTATGGACGCGAATGACCGCGGCAAACCTTAAACTGCAGATTCTACCTGAGTGCCTTTTGATTTACAGACTTCACGATAAACAAATTACAAGCACAACTCTTGAAAGGCAGCATACAGAAGTCCTTGGTATTCAGAAAAAATACTATACATCGGTACTTAAGGAAATGTGCGAAGATATGCAGGCATTTTATATCAGCGGTATCTATTTCAAGGAAAACGCCGATATAAAGCAATTTATGAACTATGCCAGATGGCTGAAGAGTCTGGCAAATCAGACAATCAGCAGAAATGCAATCTGCTATGCACTTCTGGAGATTTTAGCTGAATATAAGAGGTGCGGAATATCGAAGATTGCAGTTATGAAAGCAATGTTTACTTTCTCTCCCTTCTTTTTACTTAAAGAAATGATCAGAAGAAAAAGAATGGCCCAAAAAGACATTGCTAAATGTATGCAGGTTGCCAACAGGATTGGTCTTAAACAAACAGGCGGCACGGCAAGTTATCCGATTTTTGAAAAATAAATTTTGGGAGTCAGCAAAATGCAATTTTTTGAATACCCTTATGTTATCATTACAATTCTGCTCATTTCTTTTCTTCTAATGGGACTCATAGGCCTTTATTTTACAATGAAATCAATCAGAGCCGCAAAGGGAACCGTTGAAAAAAGTTTTTGTGGTTTAAATAGAATAGAAAATGATTTTGAAAAAGCAGGAAGAGCACAAAAAAGACGGTGCATTATTTATATTTCTGTATCTTTAGACAGCATGAAAAGGCTGTATTCAGAATCAAAAGCAAACAGGATATATGAACAAATTAAAAAAATCTTATTTAACTATTTCTGTGTAACCCTTGATGGTGAGATTTCTATTTACGGAAAGAGTAATTTTGTTTTAATGAATTATCTGGACTCCGTGAAAATGCCAATTCATTTCGATAATTGCCTGGAAGAAATTAATAGAGCCCTGGTAAAAAATGGTGCAGTCAATGTAGTTCGTGTCAAATTTGGGTATTATGGCACAAGTTCTACAGAAGTTCCCTTTAAAACTGCATTAACAAGAGCAAAGCAGGCGTGCAGTATGGCTGAAAATGAAGACGTTTTACATTGCTGTTGGGACAGTTCAAACGGAAAAGAGTTCGAAAGACAACTCAAAATTGAAAATACCATACAAAACGAAATTGATAACAATCGGTTCTTCTTGGAGTATCAGCCAATTCTGGATGCAAAAACAAATAAAATTATGGGTGCTGAGGTGCTATCCCGGCTAAATTCCTCCACAGAAGGAATATTGTCTCCTCGTTATTTTCTTTCAGCTGTTAACAATGTTGGATTAAATGAGAAGTTTGATTACTACATTTTTGAAAAGAATTGTAAGTGGGTTGCCAGTGACCAAGAGCGTCGAAATAAGTATGTTTACACCATTAATTTTTCTCGTTATACCCTTTGTGATGAGACTATGGCAGACACCATTATAGAAATTGTCGAAAAATATAATATTGACTATTCCTGCATTGCGGTTGAAATTCTGGAAGATAAAAATGTTAATGCTGATGAATTACATATTATGACGAACAATTTATCTCGCTTAAAAGATAAGGGTATGCTGGTTCTGCTGGACGATTTTGGTAAAGGCTACACCAGCTTTGGAGATCTGACCGATTTTGATATCAGCATTGTAAAAATTGATAAATCCATCTCACAGAATGCCGTCACACATCAGGGATTTTTAGTGCTGAAGAATATCATACAAACGGCTCACGACCTTGGATTTAAAACCTTGTGCGAAGGGATAGAAACAGAAAAACACAAGCAGGCTGTTGTGAGTGCAGGCTGTGATTTGCTTCAGGGATATTATTTTCATCGTCCTATGGCTGTTACTCAGCTTGAAGCATTATTTAAAGCATAGATGCCATAATTTTATTTAGGACTTGAAAATTATGTAAAACAGTAGTATAATGAGTTTGCAAAGTAAACTCAATGAATTGCCTGACGGCATGAATTGAAATCTGCGATTTCATGAATTGAGCCTTGTGGCTCATGAATTGCACTAAAGTACATTAAACGGCAATTCAAATCATGTTGCCATAGCAACAATTCATGGATGAAATCCAATTCATGACAACAAAGTTGTCAATTCATTAAAAAAGTTTGGCATCTAAATTGTGCACGAATTCTATAATAAATATAATATATCATGAAAGAAGTTTTGCTAGATGGCAACAACATATGTTAAAAAGAAATCAAGACATAGTAATATAGTTTACACGATTATCGCTACAGTTTTAATTTGCATCGTCTTTTTGTCATTGGTGAGCTCGTTCTATACTGAAGCGGAAGATGAAGCGTATGAAATGCTTCATCTACAAACCAAGCAGATTAAGGACGACCTGATTCTGCAGATTAAGTCTGATCGTGAAAACTTAATCACCATGGCAAACTTTGCTTCAAAGCTTCATCGTGATGGCGAAAATTATGGCCTTATGTTTGAGTCATTTAAATCTATTGGCCTTTTTTCTAACATTGGTATTTTAACTCCTGAACATACTTTCATTACCAAAACAGAATCCATAGATGTATCCGGTAAAATGTCTTTTGCTGATGAAGCGGCAAAAGGGGAGTATATCAGTGGTCGGTTGCCTGATATTATGAGAGACGGCAAGGAAATTATCATTAGTTCTGTTCCCATTAAATTGAACAATGAAGTTGTTGGCATTTTATACGGTATTATTAATCTTGAAACCATTGGTGAAAAATACAACCGAATGGCAAAGGAACTGGATGCTCAGCTTTTTGTTTATGATAAGGTAACCGGTAAATTTGTGATTGATACTATTTATAATCCGCCCGGTTCTTTATCTGATTTTAAGGATCGGGAATTTAATGAAGGATACTCATATGAAGAATTAATTACATTAGATAATGGATTTACATCTTTTAAATCCATTTTTACCGGCGAAGATTTATACGTTCACTATTCAACTATAGAAGATTTTAATTGGGGTATTATGCTTTGTCGGTATGAATCCCAGGTGTTTGCCAAGACGCATAGTGTGGCCAGCACGTTGCTTTTTGCTTTCCTGACTATTATACTGATTATAATCTTGTATCTGTTGTTAGTTTTAACTTTTGAAAGACGCCGTTCACAAACAACAGCGATGGCCTCTCACATCAGAAAGCTTCTGTTGGAAATAAATCAGCAGAAAGAAAACGTGTTCGAGTCCTTAAAAAACATTCAGGCTTTTGCAAACTCCCGTTCTGCCTTTTTGGTCGATACCGATGGAGAAGACTACAGTTATGCTGAACCGGATTACAGAAAGCAGCTTCTGACAGGTGAAAAACGTAAGTTTTTAGTTAGTCAGATTTTTCGTTATGCTGAAAACCTGCACAATGTCACACATGCAACCGTGGTATTTATGTGCATCACTCCCAACAGTCATCTTTTAAAGACGGATAAGGAATTGTATGACTTTTTGTTGGCAGAAAAAATCATTTCTGTTTCCTTTGCTGCCATCGTTGGTAAAAACAACCATATCAGTGTCCTTGGCGCTATTAACGCAAAGAATCTACGGATGACAAGAGATTTGTTAGAGGATGTTGCTGTTTGTTTTTCAATTGCAATCTACAATAAGAATCATTTAAACAGAACAGAAACTGCTGCAACAACTGACTCTTTGACGGGCGTTCTCAATCGTGTATCCAATAAAAAGGACATTTTGTTGTTTGATGAGGAAAGACCGACAGAATTTTCCTGCATTTATATTGATGTAAATGAGCTGCATATGGTTAATAATAAATATGGTCATGCAGCAGGCGATGAAATGCTTATTTTTATTGCAAAGGCTTTAAACGAAGCATTTGCCGGTCATCGTGTTTACCGTATGGGTGGCGATGAGTTCCTGGTATTTGCTCAGCATACAAAGCAGGAACAAATTAAAGAGAGCATCAATTCTTTCCTTGAAAAATTAAAGGTAACAAGCTACAAAGTTGCGATCGGTATGTCATACAGAGAGCAGAATACCAACTGCGAGGAAATGATACGAGAAGCTGAAATCAGAATGTATGAGTCTAAAGCTCAGTATTATCAGAACAAAGAAAAGAATATCGTGCTGAAAGATGCAGATAATTATGTTCAAATTAAAACCGGCATCAGAGAAATAGATGCTATTCTTTCTGTTTTAAAAGAGCATTATAACGGTATTTACAGGGTTAATTTAGAAACTGATTATGCGCATCGTATTCTTATGCCCGCTTACCTTGGATATCAGGAGGATGAAAAGAATTTCTCTCGCTTGTTAACAAGCTATATAAACGAATTTGTCCACCCTGATTTTCATCGGTCTGTTATGAGCTTTTTAAATTACGATGCTATCAGACGGCAAATTTCGGAAGGTATTCTGCCCAAAATAACCTATAAAAAGAATAATGGCGAAACTGTTATTTTAAGCGTATATAGTCTTGGTGAAAGTGAAGATTTAAATGAATCCCTTTGGATTTTTTCAAAGGATTGATCATTCGTCTCAAATCACCTGATTAGCATTATAATTAAATATTTGGCAAAATCGGCGAAAGTCGATGACGCAAAGCCCGGAGGCTAAGGTTTTATAACTATGTCGGTCTAGCTGCGATAATATGGAGTCTTTATTTAAAGACTCTCTGTTGTTGCGGCTTTTTTTGTTTCCAAAAATGTTATTTATGAATACAATTACAAGAGAGCGAAAGAGGTGATGTCAAAAATGAGCGAATGTACCAATCAATTTTCAGTCTTGTTTGACCAAACAGGAAGTATTACGCTCATTTTATCGCTGATCATAGCTTTATTGCTGACTATTGTTTTAGTTTTAGGTATTCGCATCCGGCATATAAAGCGTGAATTTGCAGCAAGTAAAATGATTGATGGGGAAACCGGTATTGGGAATCTGCAGTTTTTTAAATATCATTTTAAACATATCATCAGCGATAATTCAAGAAACCAATATCATCTGGCATACATTGTGCTGGATAGCAGCTATCTTCGTTCCTATCACGGAGACAGCTCTTTTGATGAGGTTTTAAAGTATACTGCATCGGTTTTAGCAGAGAACACGGTGGACGAAGAATTCTTTGCGAGAATTACCGAAAACGGTTTTGCATTTGCGTTTCCGGCCTCTTGCGACGAAGATGCTGAAGCCAGACTCGGTATTCTGATGGATCAACTGAATGATTTTGAAGGAATGAAAGCAAAGCGTGACCACTTTGTGTTTCATGCCACGATTTATCATCTTGGTAATCAGGATAAAAACTGTGAATTGCTACTGTTTAACCTGAGAAAGAATTGTAATAAAATTTTAGGCACCGAAGCAGAGTATATTCGCTGTGATATTCACGCTATGAACAGAATCCAGGAAGAAAAGAAATTTGCTGAAAGCATTTTAAAGGGTATAAAAAACAATGAGTTTAAAATGTATCTGCAATTTATTGTGAGTAGTAAAACCGGAAAGATTGTTTCGGCAGAAGCTCTTTCTCGTTGGGACAGTCCAGAAAAGGGACTGCTTGGACCATTTCGCTACATTGGCGAAATGGAATCCGCCGGTCTCATCACTATGCATGATTTTTATATGTTTGATATGGCTTGTCGACAGCTGGAAGCCTGGTCTAACACCGCATATAAAGATCTCACGATTTCTTGTAATTTTACCAGAATCACGCTATCTGAAGACGATTTTGTTGACAGACTGACCGATATTTCAAATAGCTATCAGTTTGAAAAATCAAAGCTTTCAATCGAAATTACAGAAGACGCCATTGAACAAGATTTGGAAACGGCCAAGCAAAATGTAAGAAAATGCAAGGCACTTGGATTCCGTATTTATCTTGATGACTTGGGAAGTGGTTATACATCTCTCTCAAACCTTTGTGACTATCCTATAGATGTGGTTAAAATTGACAGAGATATTCTTCTGAAAACGAACACAAACAGAGGAAAGCATTTATTCGCCGGCATCATAGCATTAGCTCACAGTCTGGATATAGAAGTGATTTGTGAGGGTGTTGAAACTGAAGAACAAAATCTTTTGGTAAGTGATTTAGGCTGTGACTATATACAGGGTTGGTATTATTCAAAGCCGATTCCACCGGAAGAATTTGAATTCTTTCTGCAAAATTTTAATGTCAAACATTGAATATGGAAAAAGCTTTGGACTTAAAATTCCAAAGCTTTTTTAATTATCTGCTATTTTCTTCCAAAGTCTTGATTCTGTCACGAAGCTTCGCTGCATCTTCAAACCTGAGTTCAGAAGCAGCAAGTTTCATTTGCTCGGTCAGAATTTCAATCTGCAGATGAATATCCATAGACTTGCTGAGTTTAATATCTTTAACTGAGTCATCCGGTGCAGTAGAGGTGGCATAAATTACATCTCGAATACCTTTTTTAATGGTTTGCGGTGTGATGCCGTGCTCTTTATTATAGGCCATTTGCTTTTCTCTTCTGCGTTTTGTTTCGCTGATGGCACGTTCCATAGAACCTGTCATAGAATCAGCGTATAAAATGACCCGTCCTCGGTCATTACGGGCGGCACGACCGATGGTCTGGATGAGCGAGGTTTCAGAACGAAGGAAACCCTCTTTATCAGCATCTAATATGGCGATTAACGATACTTCAGGAATGTCAAGACCTTCCCGGAGCAGGTTGATACCAACTAAAACATCAAATAATCCTGCGCGGAGGTCACGGACAATCTCCATTCTTTCAAAGGTTTTCACTTCGGAATGGAGATATTTTACCTTAATATCCATCTCACGTAGATAGTCGGTTAAATCTTCCGCCATTTTCTTAGTGAGCGTCGTGATTAAGGTTTTGTCACCGTTTTCTACCTGCTTGTGAATTTCACCAATTAAATCATCTATTTGACCTTTAGTGGGACGAACATCAATTTCGGGGTCTAAAAGTCCGGTGGGACGAATTACCTGTTCAGCAATGCAGGTTGCACGTTCGCGTTCATAGTCAGCAGGAGTGGCACTCACATAAATCACCTGATTCAACCTGCTGTTAAACTCTTCAAAGTTTAACGGTCTGTTGTCAAAAGCGGAGGGAAGACGGAACCCAAAGTTAACCAACGATTCTTTTCGGGAACGGTCACCGTGATACATAGCGCGCACCTGGGGAATGGTGGCATGAGATTCATCAACCACCAATAAAAAGTCATTGGGGAAGTAATCAAGCAGGGTAAATGGAGCAGACCCGGGAGCACGACCGCTGATATGACGGGAATAGTTTTCAATGCCCTGACAAAAGCCAATTTCCCGCATCATATCCATATCGTAGCTTGTGCGTTGTTCAATGCGTTGAGCCTCTAACAACATATCGTGTTCTTTGAAATAGCGAACTCGTTCTTCCATCTCCTGCTGGATGGCTAAAATAGCTCTGTCACGCTTTTCAGGTGTGGTGACATAGTGTGAGGCAGGGTAAATGGCAACATGCTGACGAATGCCCAAAATCTCACCGGTGAGTACATCAATCTCGCTGATACGGTCAATTTCATCACCAAAAAATTCCACGCGAACAGCGTGCTCAGAGGTGCTTGCGGGGAAAATTTCCAACACATCACCGCGAACCCGGAATTTACCGCGGGTAAAATTAATATCATTTCGCTCAAACTGAATATCCACCAACTTGTGAAGAATTTCCTCCATGGGTTTCACCATGCCGGGACGTAGAGAAACCACCAGCTCATTATAGTCGATGGGGTCGCCTAAACCGTAAATGCAGGATACGCTGGACACAATGATAACATCCCGACGTTCAAACAGAGCGCTGGTGGCACTGTGGCGCAGCTTATCAATTTCATCATTAACAGAGGAGTCTTTTTCGATGTAAGTATCCGTTGCCGGAATGTATGCCTCCGGCTGATAATAATCGTAATATGACACGAAGAACTCTACAGCGTTATTGGGAAAAAACTCCTTGAATTCAGCACAGAGCTGTGACGCTAATATTTTATTGTGGGCAAGGACCAAAGTAGGACGGTTGACTTTTTCAATCACATTAGCAATGGTAAAGGTTTTACCGGAGCCGGTAACACCCAATAAAATCTGCTCCTTATCACCGGCGATAACACCCTTGGATAGCTGGTCGATTGCCTGAATCTGGTCGCCCATAGGCTTGTAATCTGAAATTAATTGAAAATCCATAAAACACCTCTTTACAAGGTTTGTTAATTATATTATAATAATAATATAATTAAAATACAAGCTTTTTATTGAAATATTTACATTTTGAAAGGACGTAATTAAATGTCGGAAAATTACTGGGAAAATCCATTGTTTTTACAGAAAAACAGAGAACCTTCGCGTGCTTATTATATACCGTTTACCGATGAAGAAAAAGCTGTTTTCGGCAGACGAAAAGACTCCAAATCCTATCGACTGTTAAATGGCAAATGGTCGTTTCAGTACTTTGCTTCCTGTCATAAAATACCTGCATCATTATTTGATGCTGAGAGTTCTTTGAATGATTGGGACAAGGTGGATGTACCGGATTGCTGGCAGATGAACGGCTATGAACAACCGTACTACACCAATGAACGGTATCAGTTCCCGGTAGATATGCCATATGTTCCTTCGGAAAATCCAGCAGGCGTATATGCGCGTGTATTTACTCTGACGGAAAAGGAACTCGCACAGAAGTTATACATTGTTTTTGAAGGTGTTTGCTCCTGCTTTACCTTGTTTATTAACGGCGAAGAAATAGGTTACAGTCAGGGCTCTCATATGCCGGCCGAGTTTTGTATCAATCAATGGGTAAAGGCGGGCAAAAATCGCATCACTGTAAAGGTTTTAAAATGGTGTGACGGGACCTATTTAGAAGATCAGGACTTTTTCCGTCATAACGGAATTTTCCGCGATGTTTATCTCCTGTCGCGTCCGCAGGAGCATCTGTGGGATGTATTTGTTACAACAGAATTTGAAAATAATGGTTATACAAACGGAACAGTTTCTGCAGAATTTGATTGTGTAGGGAAGCCTGACTTGATTTGTCGTTTATATTCCCCCTGCGGGGCCTTGCTTGAAGAAAAAAAGCCCGAAGATGGCAAGGTAAGCTTTTTTGTTGAGGAAACTATGAACTGGACGGCAGAAACGCCGGAATTATACCGTTTAGCATTTGTCAGCGATTGGGAAACAGTTGTGATTCCTGTTGGTTTCCGCGAAGTGAAGTTAGCTGACAATGGTGCTTTGCTCATTAACGGCGTCAGCGTGAAACTAAAAGGTGTTAACCGCCACGATTCTCATTACGAACTGGGCTATACCACGCCAGCAGACCATATGCGCAAAGACCTTGAATTGATGAAACAGCATAATATTAACTGCATCAGAACCTCGCACTATCCCAACACCTCTGAGTTTTTAAATTTATGTGATGAATATGGCTTATATATCATCGACGAAGCAGATTTAGAGTGTCATGGCTTTACTGAAATGGACGAGGAGTGGGGCTATGATTACTTCGATTCCCGTTGGCCGGTAGAGGCTGACGGTTGGGAAGAGGCATGCTTAGAGCGAATGACAAGAATGGTAGAACGGGATAAGAATCATCCTTGCATCATTATGTGGTCTTTGGGCAATGAATCAGGCTATGGCAAGCACAGCGAAACTATGTTCCATTGGGCAAAACAGCGTGATAATACAAGGCTTGTGCACTATGCAGGAGCTGGTGATTTTGAAGTTCCTGATTATTTTGATGTGTTGAGCCGTATGTATCTTGATGATAAAACCATAGCAGACTATATGGCAGATGAGCAGGATAAACGACCTCTTCTACTTTGTGAATATGCTCACGCTATGGGTCTTGGCCCCGGCGATTTAGCTGATTACTGGAAACAGTTCTATGAAAATCCACGTTTAATTGGCGGATGCATCTGGGAATGGTGCGACCACAGCTATATTAAGTATGATGAAAACGGAACGCCTTTCTTTGCCTATGGCGGTGACGGAGGTAATGGCGAACCGCCACATTATGTAAACTTTTGTGTTGACGGCCTGGTGTCACCGGACAGAAAGCCTGGCAGTGGTCTTTTAGAAACAAAAGCAGTTTATCAGAATATTTGTGCTGAGTGGAAAAATGGCACATTAACTTTAGAAAATCGGTTTGATTTTACCTCGCTTTCTGAGTTTGACTTAGTTTGGAGCTTAGAAAAAGACGGCATCATCATAGATGAAGACAGAATCGCATTACCTGACGTTCTTCCTCACACAAACATGAGCATTCCTTTTGAGTTGGTTGTGCCTACTGTCTGCGAATTAGGTTGCCACTTAAACCTTGATTTTGTCACTAATGAAACCAATCTCTGGAGCAAAGCAGGGCATAGTGTAGCCAATGTGCAAATTGAGCTGCTTTCCGGTTGCGGTCTTTCCTTTGAATCTTCTGAGGATGCAATGTTACTTTCTGAAGATGAATTGACATATACAATTTCAGGACTTGATTTCACCTATACCTTTGATAAGTTAGCCGGCAATGTATCCTCTATGGTGGTTTCCGGTGCAGAATTCTTTGAAAAAGCTCCGATATTGGGCATCGACAGAGCCTATATTGATAACGAGCGCAGACTTCGCAATATCTGGAATGAAGCTTGTTATAAATTAGTTTCTGTTAAAACAAAGGCCTGTGAGCTGATTAAACAAACCGATGAAGAAATTATTATAGAGGTAAAACAGACCCTGGCGCCGACAGCACGTGTACAGCTTGTACAGGCAACTGTTCGCTACACCTTCAGAAATGATGGTTCTGTCCGTTTTGATGTTGCGGCAGTACACAGAGATGGTGCTCACCATCTGCCAAGATTTGGTATGACTTTTGCGATGCCAGAGGGCAATGAATATATTACATACTACGGCAAGGGTCCCGGCGAAAACTATCAAGATATGAATAATTACACGAAGGTTGGCTTATATAACAGCACAGTTTCAGACGAATATGTGCCTTATATCCGCCCGCAGGAACATGGGAACCATACTGGTGTAAAAATGGCACAAGTATATAATAACCGCGGTGTCGGTCTTTTAATTACCGGTGATGGGTTTGAGTTTGCTGCTAGTCACTACAGTTGCGAAGAATTGGAAAAAGCAACTCATACCAACGAACTCAAACCGGATAAAGAAACCTATTTCCGTGTTGATTACGGCGTTTCCGGTTGTGGTTCAGCCAGTTGCGGGCCAGTACTCAGAGAACCTTATCAGATCAAGGGCAACATGAATTACAGTTTCACTTTAAAGCCATTTACAGAACGTGATTAAACAACAAAGGAGCAGAATGATGGAACAGAATTATTGGGAAAATCCAAGGTTTTTACAAAAAAACAGAGAAAAAGCAAGAGCTTACTATATCCCTTTTACGAATGAGCAGGATGCATTATCCGGCGACCGCCGCGATTCAGATGTTTATCGCTTATTAAACGGCAAGTGGGCATTTCAGTATTTTACTTGCTGTCACGATGTGCCTGATGAGCTTTTTGCAGAGGATTGTTCTCTAGCCGATTGGAATATAACCGATGTTCCCGGATGCTGGCAGATGGACGGCTATGAACAGCCTTATTATACAAACTCCTGGTATCCTTATCCTATTGACAAGCCATACGTACCAACGGATAATCCGGCCGGTGTTTATGCTTATGACTTTGAACTTTCAAAAGAAGAGCTTGCAAAGAAGCTTTACATTACATTTGAAGGTGTATCATCCTGCTTTACTTTATACATAAACGGAAAGGAAGTTGGCTACAGTCAGGGTTCTCATATGCCGGCTGAATTCAATATTGATGATTTTGTAAAAAAAGGCACTAACCGCATTACCGTTAAGGTGCTGAAGTGGTGTGACGGCAGTTACTTAGAAGATCAGGACTTTTTCCGTCACAATGGTATTTTCCGTGATGTTTATCTCCTGGCACGTCCTAAAAAACATCTTTGGGATGTGTTTGTGAAAACTACTTTTGAAGCCGGAAATTATGAAAATGGTACAGTTTCTGCAGAGCTTGAAAGTGTCGGCAATCCTGATTTGATTTGCCGCTTATATTGCCCCTGTGGTGATTGCATTGGTGAAGGAAAGCCTGTAAATGACAAAATCAGCTTTGCCGTTAAAAACACAAAGAACTGGACAGCAGAATCACCAAACCTATATAAACTGGCCATTAGTTCAAATGAGGAAACAGTTGTGATTCCTTTCGGCTTCCGTGAAATTAAGGTGGCAGAAAACGGCGAATTACTGATAAATGGCGTCAGCGTAATGCTTCGCGGCGTAAACCGTCACGATTCTCATTGTGAGTTAGGCTACGTGACGCCGGCTGACCATATGAGAAAAGACCTTGAATTGATGAAACAGCACAACATTAACTGTGTTCGTACCTCACATTATCCCAATACATCAGAGTTCTACAATCTTTGTGATGAATATGGCCTATATGTAGTTGACGAGGCTGATCTGGAATGTCACGGCTTTGTTGTGAAAAATCCAGACTGGGAATATGATACCTATGGAGAAGACTGGCCCATTCAGGACCCTGAGTGGGAAGAAGCCTGCTTAGAACGTTTAACCAGAATGATAGAGCGGGATAAAAATCACCCATCTGTTATTATGTGGTCTTTAGGGAATGAGGCAAACTATGGCAGAAATCACGATGTAATGGCCGCCTGGGGCAAGAAACGTGACAACACCCGATTAATGCATTATGAACGTTCATTGCAGCTTGATCCTATTCCCGAAGTGTATGATGTGGTGAGCTGTATGTATGTGGATATTCCCACGCTAAAGACCTGGCTTGAAAAAGACGAAAACAGACCGATTTTCCTCTGCGAATATGCTCATGCTATGGGTAACAGCCCCGGCGACCTGAAGGATTATTGGGATCTGTTTGAAAGCCATCCCCGTTTTATCGGCGGTTGTATCTGGGAATGGACTGATCACGGTTATTATAAGTATGACGAAAAAGGCACTCGTTATTTTGCGTATGGTGGCGACGGTGGCGAACCGCATCACGACGGAAATTTCTGTGCCGATGGCCTGGTATATCCTGACCGTCGTGTCAGCACAGGATTATTGGAAACAAAAGCTGTATATCAGCAGATTTCTGCAACCCTGAACAGTAAGACGCTGACGGTTTACAATAAGTACGACTTTACAGATTTAAATCAGTTTAATCTTTTGTGGCAGGTAGAGAAGGATGGTAAGATTATTGTTGATGAAGTAATCCCCATGCCTTCTGTTGCCCCTCACGAAAGCAAAGAAATTGAGCTTGATTTCGAAGTGCCTGCAACCTGTTTGTTAGGTGCACACTTAATTGTGTCCTTCGTAACGAAGAAAAGCACCATCTGGGCACGTAGCGGTTACGAGGTGGCTGCTTGTCAGTTTGATCTTTGTGAAGGTACCGGTTTTGCGCTGAAAAATCGCTTTGCCGCCCTTACGTTAGCTGAGGATAGAAAGAACATTTACATTGAAAGTACCGGTGTTTGCTATTGTTTTGATAAAATCCATGGTCAGCTTACATCTATTACACAGAATGGCGTTGAATTTTTAGCCTCTCCTCTGACATTAGGCATTGATAAGGCTTATACTGATAACGAGCGCAAAATGCGTCTGGAATGGAAAGAACAATGCTACGAGCTGATGTCAGATAAAGTAAAGGATTTTAGCATTGTGTCAGAAAACGACAGCGAAATTCAAATCAAATGTGCGCATTCATTATCTCCAAATGGTCGGCTCCCCATCCTTACGGCTACGGTCACTTACACCTTCACGGCCAAAGGAAGCGTTTTGGTAGAGGTTGATGCTAAGCAAAAGGAAGGCTCTTTATGGCTCCCACGGTTTGGTATGAGCTTTGCTATGCCGAAGGGTAATGAATATCTGACCTATTATGGCAGAGGCCCTGAAGAAAACTATTGCGATATGCATCATCACACAAAAGTTGGCTTGTATGAAAGCACCGTAACCGAGCAATATGAACCCTATATCCGCCCTCAGGAGCACGGCAACCACACCAATGTGAAAATGGCACAGGTGTTTGATAATCAGGGACGCGGGTTGCTGATTACCGGTAAAGGGTTTGAATTTAATGCCAGCCATATCAGCACAGACAACCTGGAAAAAGCAAGCCACACCAACGAGGTTGTTTTTGATGAAGAAACCTATGTCCGCGTGGATTATGGCGTGTCCGGCTGCGGCTCAGCCAGCTGTGGACCAATACTCGACGAAAAGTACAGAGTGGCGGGGGATATGCATTACAGCTTTACAATTACGCCTTTTTTAGAGCGTAGATAATCGTTTTATTTCTTCTGATAGGTAAGCATAAGAAATGTTGATGAGTGTTTTTTATCCTGACTTGACAAAAGTCGAATTGTGTCGAAAATAAGAAAAGAGGGTAATAATGAGTAATTAAATATCAAAAGTTTAGTTATGCTTATAAAAAAGATAAATATTTTCATAATCACTGAAATTTGAATTTTTAATATTAGGAGATAGAATTATGGTATTCACATCAAATGTTTTTATGTTTTTGTTTCTTCCAATATTGTTGATTTTTTATTTTGGAGTTTTCAGAAACAATATTAGAATGAAAAACCTTCTTCTGTGTGTAAGCAGTTTATTGTTTTATGCATGGGGAGAACCGATAGTGGTTTTTCTTATGATAATATCCATTATTGTAAATTACTTTTTTGGTTTGTGTATGAAATTCAGAAATAAAAAAGCTTTTTTAATTTTAAGTGTTATTTATAATTTATCTTTTTTATTTGTTTTCAAATATTTTAATTTTACATCGGATGTACTTGGCAGTATATTCGGAATAAATTTTATCAAGATTAATGTGGGGTTGCCCATCGGGATTTCGTTTTATACTTTTCAGATTATGTCATATGTTATTGATGTGTATAGAGGAGAAGCTCAACCTCAGAAAAATATTATTAATCTTGCATTGTATATCTCATTATTTCCTCAATTGGTTGCCGGACCTATTGTGAGATATAATACGGTTGAATATGAAATCATGAATAGAAAAGAAAATACAGATATGTTTAAAGCAGGCGTAGAAAGGTTTATAATTGGATTTGCGAAAAAGCTTGTTATTGCGAACAATGTCGGATTTATTGTTGACAATATCTATGCTTTGAACACAGACAGTCTGACAACAGCTTTTTTGTGGCTTGCAGCTATCGCATACACACTGCAGATATATTTTGATTTTTCGGCATATTCTGATATGGCAATAGGTCTCGGAAAAATGTTTGGGTTTAATTTTGAAGAAAACTTCAATTATCCATATGTTTCAAAGTCTATAACGGAATTTTGGAGAAGATGGCACATTTCACTCAGTACGTGGCTCAGAGATTATTTATATATTCCGTTGGGCGGAAACCGTGTATCAAAAACAAGACATATTTTCAATTTATTTTTCACTTGGTTTTGCACAGGCTTATGGCATGGTGCGAATTTTACGTTCATCGTGTGGGGAATATACTTCTTCGTGTTTTTGCTGTTGGAAAAATATCTAAAATGCACAAAAAAATTAGGAGCTTTTTCGCACGTATATACACTTTTGGTTGTTATTATAAGCTGGGTAATTTTCAGAGCAGAAAATATGGGATTAGCAATAGAGTATATTAAAGGAATGTTTGCTTTTAATTTAAACAGTTTTTTAGATTCTGATTTTATTTGGTATATTAAGAATTTCGCTATTGTTTTAATTATCGCAATTGTGTTCAGTATGCCAGTTGCAAAGTATATTAAAAAGATTCTTAACAAAGTTCCATGTCTGGAGGAAATAGCATTAACTGCTATTCTTCTGATTTCTGTTTCATTTATGTTGAGATCTACATATAATCCGTTTATATATTTTAATTTTTAATGAGGTATATATTATGGTAAAATTTAAAAACATTAGAAAAAATTTAATTACTGTTATTTTCCTGGTCTTTATTTTTGGAATGTCTGCAGATTACTGCCTGAACGTAGTAAGTGCTTTAATTAACACAAATAAGATTAGTGAAAAAACGGAGTATAAAGAAGAGTTTTTTGAATTGAAAGAACAACTGACATCGAACAATTCCGTCACAACAAGAAAAAATAAGGAAACTTCTTTAGTGGACGAATTGTTGGATTTTTATAAGGAAAAAACAAACAGTTTATCTAATTTTAATAATTTGGTGTTAAAGGACTTTTTCCTCAATTTAAATGCAGGTCTGTGCAGAAACATGGGGATATCATACATACCAGGGACAACTTTTCTCAAGCACACAGACGGTTCGTTGATAAGCGTGGACAAAAACTACATTGTTGACAAAGAGAAACTCAGACTTCATGTTGGCTTTTTAAACAATTTCAAACAGGAATTGGATAAAAAGGGAATTGGTTCTGTTTATGTTAATTGTCCTAACAAAGAATTGCTTATGGGCAACAAGTTGCCACTGGGATTTATAAATCATAGCAAATACGATGAAAATAAATATATGAAAGAAATTCTCGCAGAAAACGACATAAAGCTGTTGGATTTATCTGAAAAGATGATAGAAAATGATGAAGATGTAATGAAATTGTTTTATAAAACCGACCATCATTGGAAAACCGAACACGGCGTAAAAGCCGCAAAATATATTTCTGAATACCTCAATTATAAACATAATTACGGAATTGATACAGGAATATTTGATATGGCCAATTATGATGTTGAAGTGTATGAGAAATGTTTGCTTGGAAGCACTGGAATTAATGCGACTGAAGCATTTGTTGAGGCAGAGAATTTCGACACATACATTCCCAAATCGAAAAACGAGTTTTCTTTTGAAATACCTTCTAAAAATGTTGATTTAGAAGGGGAGTTTGATATATTTATAAATGAAGAAAAACTGGATAATAAAAAGACATGGCCATTTAATGCTTATGCTTCTTACATATATGCAAATTCTGCATACCTGAAAATTGAAAATAAGACTATTAAAGATGAACATAAAGTTCTTATAATAAAAGACTCTTTTGCCAATGTAATTGTTCCATATCTGGCTCAGGTTATAAAGAGAGTAGATGTTATTGATATGAGAAAATCACAAACAGACCATTTCAACGGCGATATTATGTCACTTGTTGAAAAAAATAACTACGACACAGTTTTGTTTATATATAATGACTTTTCATATGAGTATGACAGGCTGTTTCTGAAATAAGTGCAGTGTCTAAACATGGTGGAATCTTCCTGTTGTGTTTTGAAATATACCAGGTCTCAAAATTTAAAAGATTAGTTTGCCGATAATAAATATTTACATATCGGGCAGGAAAATCTAATATTCCTGCGGGTTCTGATGAAAGGTAATGCAGAAAAAACAGTGAAAGTTAGTAGGTCCTAATACGAGCTTGCGAGTATCAAGGTTCTCCGAAATATAGAAATCTTTGATTTCGTTATATTTCGTGATGGTTCTTATTATTCACTGTTCGCCTGACTTGACACGAAAAAAGGTTGCATCTAAACCTTATGCCTTGCAATGTCGAATTTTGTGAAAGGAGATAAGCAATGAACCAATCTGAAGAAAAAATTATATTTTGTTCTTATTGCGGATGTGCCAACGAGCGTGCTCCTATATGCGCAGGTTGCGGACGTGATATATATGCAAAACGTTCTCCTTTTCTGCATTTTCTAGCAAAACATACGAAGGATAAGTTCAAGAGTGAATTAGAAGACAATGTTTTTGAAGCTATTTACAAATTTCTTTTGTCACATCTATATGGGATTATTATGACTGTGGCTTTCATAACATCGGCCGCTGTTCTTGTGTCCGGTTATTCTGTGCCGTCCTATATAACAGAGGTATCAGGCGGTGTGAATGCCATACCGGGGCATAACGGTCCTGTTGTCACATTGCTTTCTGATAAAGAATATAAAGAAATCAGAGAACTCTGTTCAGATTATACATCTTTGAGTGATAAAAAACTTGGTGTTCCGTATATTATAGATGATACAGAATCTCCTGCAAGTTTCTTGGCAGAAAGCACCGGAAAATTTCCATATTCAGGTGAGCATCATGTAATGGAAAACGGTTTGGCTACTGTCCTTTCCTGGGATGTAGAAGGCACCAGACCTGGTTCCTGGACAGATTCCGGTCCATTCTTGGTGAATGAACAGCTCACAAATGAACTGGCAATAACCCTTCGTGATGCCGGCTACAGGGTAACAGAAAACATCAAAGATTATAAAGGATATAACCAAGTTAATCCTGAAAAACTCAGCTGGGGCGAATTGCCTGAACCACCTGATTTTGCACGCCATGTTCAATATGTTTACGTTGAAATCGATGGTAAGTGGTATATTGCTGAAGATCTGATTTTTGAGGGGGCGGCACCATGAAATGTAACCATTGTGAAGCTGAACTGGGATACGGATATAAATATTGCACCAAGTGCGGTGAAAATGTAAGCAAAACTGCCGTTGAAGATGCATATAACGAAACCGCTTGGGGCAAGTTTGATGCATTGATAGCTAAATACGAAGGATGTAAACTGAAACGGATTACCGGAAACTATCTTTTCAGAGTTCTTCTGATTGTCATCTGTGTTGCATTGCTGTATTTTGGCTTTTGGGGCGATACGTATCGCTTGCGTATTGTAGAAAGCGATATTTACCGCATACAATATGACACAAAAACGGAGGAATACTATGTGTTGTCAGATGCAGAGTCGTTTGAACTCGGCATACATATCCCTAAGTTTTCTGACAACGTGCGCTTTACCTGCTATGCCGGAGAAGAATCGACAACGGACAATATGAAGCCGGCGGAATGTCGTATTCCCGTTGTAAAAGGTAAGTACGACTATATGACAGTAGAAGCTATGCGTGGCAAAAAGGTCATACAGTTGTTAAAATTTTCAGCACATTGAGCGAAGTTATTTGTAATTTACAGGAGGTAACTATGAAAAAGAAAACAGTTATTGTTGTTGCACTTGTGTTAGTTGTGGTTTTGCTTGTTTGTAGCGGTTTGTTCCTTTGGTTGAATAAACCCGCAAACTACAAGCAGGTTGATGTTAAAGGGTATACCATCTCTGTACCCGAAAAATGGGACATTAAGACTGAAGACAACGAATTACTCTTTACAGAAGAGGAAGAGGAAAAAGGTCGTTTCGTGCTTATGTACCAGGACTGTGAGCTCAAAGACATACCGGCTCATTTTGGTTATACACCGGAAAATCTTGTTATTTCAGAATCAGATGAATATGCTGCTAAAGTCTATGCCTTTTCATTTACATCCGAAAACAAGCCGATTACACAATATGTTTTTAATGATTTACCGTCGGCACCCCCATACAAGGCTGTTCTGACACTATATGATGTGTCGGAAAAAACAGCACTTGCTATGTTGTCCGGCGTTAAATTGCCTGATTTAGGTAAAAACCCACCGGCAAAGCCGGTCTCCGTGCCTGAGGATGAAGCCCTAGAAGATACCGTGTATACCGTCCGGAATGAGTATGGTTATTTTTCGTATAACCTCACAAGATTAGAGCAATGGATTAAACCGGATGCAAAGCCGGAAGCAGAGCAGGGACTGAGCATATTGGCCTTTGACGGCAACGACGACGGCCGAACCCTGAAAACCTGGTATCATCTTATGTTTGACGGTTCAAAACATAAATTGTTTACGTATTATCAGGTGGAAGACGGCCAATATATTTATGATAACAATCCCAGAATTGTTACAGAATTCAAAAAAGAATTTTCAGAAGAAGAGGACTATAGCCGTTATATGGCAGATGATGTAGTTTTACTGGAAGGCCCATATAATAAATATTCTGAGAATAAAGACGCCCTTTTACAGTATAAAGGCACCAAAGCAGCAGACAGCAACAGCGTTGAAGCTTTGGTAATGGCATCACTACCTGCCGGAATTGTACTGGAAAAGGTAGAGGTCCAGTCGCAGAACGAGCCCAAAGAGCTGGTTTTAAAATATACAGCAACGGATGCAGACCAGTATGTAACAAACGGTAAGCTGAATGAAGCGCCTTTCTATCAAAATTCTTTGGTTCTGTTCAGCTTAGTAGAAGATGTTGACAGAGTGACCATTGAGATTGCGACCGGCAGTAAAAACCATACATTAACATATAACCGAAAAAAAGCAGAAGAACAATTTGAAAACAAGGATCTTCGTGAATTTGCAGAATCAGATGCTGGTTTTGCAGAGTTTACTGAAGAAGTTCCCAATGTAGAGCCACCCACCAACACCGGTTCTGGCAATAAAAACGAAGGCACAAGAGTGTTGAAAACGGCTACTGTTGTGATGAAGAGCGGTTCAACGGTAAAGCACCCTAATTATGACGAATATGTCTCTGTTGAACAATATGCCAAGCGGTTTGGGGTAGCACAATATCTTGATAAGCCTATCACCATTACCTTGAATGAACGAGTTAAGAATGGTAAAACAACTATGTGGGCAGCAGCATCCTGCAACGGAAAGCATATAGGGACTTATCCTATAAAAACGCTTGATGAATTCGACGCGTTGATTACTATTGGTCAATAAGAAAAAGAGTCTGTAGCAAAACATTATTTTGCTACAGACTCTTTCTATTCACCTTGCAGAAAAGAAGATATGCTATTGTATATATCACCTGCGATTTCATTGGCAATCTCTGCATCGTGACTTTCTGATACAATATTAATTTTATTGTCTTTTCCATTGGGAATAATTAAAACCCAGCCCCGACCGTCTACAATCTTAATGCCTTCTGTTAAATCAATGGTTTCGCCGGTACCAATGCTGGAAAGAATTTTATGCATTACATCGCTTTTTTTCTCTTCAGGACAGTCTATATATCTGCTGATTTTATACATAATAGGCAGAAGACTGCAGACATAAGAAAGGCGACATTGATTTAAATATAAAAATTCACAAATACGAATCATACCGCGAATCGGGTCAAAGCAGAGATCGTACTGTAGCTCTGCAGTTGCTGTTTCTACCTCTGCCAGCTTCTGTTCTAATTCTTGTTCCGGGACACGAACAATTTTACCGCCACAGATTTCTGCAATTTCCTCTGTTGTACCGGTGGCATGCGTCGGCATGAAAACAGTACTGCTAGCATTGGCGGAAAGGACAATTAAGGTCACCAGATTATAATAGGTATCTCCACTTAAAACACGACCGTGTTCGTCATACAAACCGGTTTTACCGTTACTGCCGATTAAAAGACCAAAATCAGCATGATTTTCTGTAATGAACTCCGGAAGTAGTTTTTCATCATTGATAAAAAGTAAGGAAAGGCCAAAGGCTGAACCGATTTTTTTCATTATCGTTTGTGTTTCAGACGAGGTTGTGCAGATGACTCCTGTGAATTTCAATCGTCTGCAACAAGTTTTTGCAACAAGGTCCTTAAAGTAATATAATGGAATTTTGCTGGCATTAACCGGAGGTAAAAACTGTTCTGTTGCCGGCCTGTGGGTCTTACCTGATTTAAGACTTTCTGTAATGTCATTCATCATATTTTCACCTGCCGGACAACCATCTCGGTTCAGAACTTCAAAGGAAATATTATTGCCTTCTACCTGAATGTGTATACCAGCATCAAATGCAAAGTGTCGCAGAATAAACTTTGCAACCGAACGGTCACCGGCGTCAATGATGTTATATGCCTCGACGCCACTTGCAATTAAGGCGGAAAGAACCGCAAACTTAATCATTAGATATTCGGTTTTATCTGAAAGACTCAGAACAATCTTTGCACCGGGAGAAAGCGTACCCGCAAGGGCTTCTGTTAATCTGATTAAACATTCCGGTGTCATTTCTTTGTTAATTTCACCGCAAAAGCAGTTCCGTTCAGCTTTCGGCGCAGCAAAGCTGCTGATAACAGCGGACATATCGGTATCGAATTCCTTCATATACTAAAAACATCCTTTCTTATTGATTAAATATATGTTTTTAGTATGCAACATTTGTCAGAGTTTATGCGATGTCATTTAACCGAAGAATTCCTGTACTGCTTTGGAGTCAAACCTGTAATTTGCTTAAAAATTTTTCCAAAATAGCTTCTGTTTTCAAAACCTACCATACCGGGAATGGAGTCAATTAAAACTGTAGAATAGCGAAGTAGTTCTTTCGCTTTGGTAATCCGTACATTGTTAAGATATTGATTAAATGTGCATCCGAATGCATCTTTAAATACCTTCGAAAAATAAGAAGGACTCAAATACACAGAACCGGCAACCGAATTTTGCGTCAACTTACGATGATAATTTTCCTTAATTATGGCTGCAGCTTTTTGAAGTAAAACATGATGTTTGTACAGCGAAGCAGGGAACATTTGAAGCATAAAGTCACGGCAAACAGCATCCAGGATGGATTTTAATTCGCCTAATGTCTCCGCTGAAGACAGCATATATCCGGGGAATTTTTCTGCTTTCTGACTTTTTACACATTCGCTGTTTTCGTCCATTATTTCATAAAGCATAAGAATAAATCTTGTTGTATAACTTTTGACACGATGAAAATCTCCTTCGGCAGCAAGAAAAAGTTCTTCTATGAGATGTTCAAAAATTGATTGAGCCTTCTCAGGCTGACTGTCGGACACACAACATGACAACTGTTTAATCAGAGTGTCAGTAGGGAATAACGTTCTTTTGTTAACAGTTAATTCAAATAATAAACGTGACGCCATAGAAATTCTGCATAACGACATGGAATGGTTAAGCCTATCATCACAGTAATAGACAGGTTCCGACAGATAATAGCCAATAACCTTGTGTTCCGAAACAATCGGTGCAGATAGATAACAATACCCATTCTGGCAGAAATATGTCAAGCTGACATTCGACAAAGAATGTAGGCAATTATTCTTCATTTTACATTCAAACGGGCAGTATTCACAATATAATATTTTATAATTGGCTGTTGAAAGCGGAATCCACCTGAATGCAATACCGGTGTATTTTGTAAAAAGAGATATATTCTGAGAGTAGTGCTGAGATTGAACTGCCATATTGTCTGTGATAATAAACACCTCTTTAAATTCAATTATTTAAATTGTATCAAAGCATAAAGTTATGAACAAGAGTTTTTTACTATTTGTCACGATTAGAAACTAATTGCCGAATTATGTGACAATCAGCAATAAATCCTTTAAAGTACCATTATTTTGTATTAAAAGGATAATTTTCCTTGCAAAAAGGGGAAATAAGTGCTATAATCAACAAGTATGTAATTATATATCGACTGAAAGGAAGACCATTAGTGAGACAGTTTAAACCAATGTTGTTTTCAGATTTACGCGATTATAAGCCGAATCAGCTTATCCGCGATATAATCGCAGGTGTGATTGTGGCTATTATTGCGCTCCCGTTATCAATTGCTTTGGCCATTGCATCTGGTGTTGGACCGGAAGCAGGGTTATACACAGCCATTGTTGCCGGTTTTATTACTGCATTTTTCGGTGGTAGCAGTGTGCAGATTTCCGGACCGACAGCTGCATTTGCAACCATTGTGGCCGGTATTGTAGCCCGAAGTGGTGTAGAGGGACTTGCCCTTGCTACCATTATAGCCGGTGTTTTGCTGATTATTATGGCTGTTTTGAAATTGGGAAACTTAATTCGTTTTATTCCGCACACAATCACGACCGGATTTACAGCTGGCATTGCGGTTACTCTGGTTATTGGTCAATTAAAAGACTTTTTTGGTGTGTCATATCTGAATGGTGAAGCCCCAATTGAAACCATTGAAAAGCTTAAAGCTTTTATTGAATCTGTCAGCACAATAAATTATCAGGCTGTCATTGTTGGTTTGGCTTGTCTGTTGGTTTTAATTGTTTGGCCTAAAATTTGCGAAAAGGTACCCGCATCCTTGCTGGCTGTTGCTGTCGGAATTATTATGGTAAAAGGTTTTGGTATGCAGGCAAACACTATTGGTGATTTATTTACAGTTAACGGCTCGTGGCCAGCGTTCCGCCTGCCGGTATTCAGTTTATCAGGCGTTGCTGCTGTATTTCCTGATGCTCTAACCATCGCTTTATTAGCGGGTATTGAATCCCTGCTTTCCTGCGTGGTGGCAGATGGGATGGTAAACAAAAAACATCGTTCCAATGCTGAACTGTTGGGTCAGGGACTCGGTAATATTGGTTCTGCTTTGTTTGGTGGTATTCCTGCAACGGGCGCCATCGCAAGAACTGCTGCCAATGTTAAAAATGGCGGCAGAACTCCCATTTCCGGCATGGTGCACTCCATTGTGCTTTTAATTGTTCTGGTGGTGTTAATGCCCTATGCAGCCTGGATTCCAATGCCTGCCATTGCAGCAATATTGATTCATGTGGCTTACAATATGTGTCAATGGCGTCAGTTTGTTTATTTAGTAAAAACCTCGCCGAAGAGTGACATTTTAATTCTGGTTACAACCTTTGTTTTAACAGTTGTTTTTGACCTGGTTGTAGCAATTGAAGTTGGTTTAATTGCCGCCTGCATTTTGTTTATGAGCCGCCTGAGTAAAGAATCCAAGGTGGAAAGCTGGCAATATGTAGAGCAAGAAGACGCCTCCGGCGATAAAAAGCTTCGTCTGGTGCCTAAACATATCAGCGTATATGAGTTAAAAGGTCCTATGTTTTTTGCTGTGGCCGGCGAAATCGCTAAAATAGAGCCTAAGCCCTACACGAAATGCATTATTCTGAGAATGCGTGCTGTTCCTTCAATGGATACAGATGCTTTGATTATGCTGGAACAGTTTGTAAAAAAATGTCAAGAACAAGGCATTACCGTTGTCTTCTCCCATGTAAACGAGCAGCCGATGAAAGCAATGCGAAAATCCGGTCTTCACGAACTGGTGAAAGAGGAAAATATTTGTCTTAACATTGAAAGCGCTTTAGAAAGAGGAGCCGCTCTGCAATAAATATATAAATAGAAAAACCGAACACAATTGTGTTCGGTTTTTTTGTTTAGAAGAGGATTTCTTTTATTTGATTTCCCTGCAAAGCAGAGAGGAGTGTTTCGGTAATTTTAGACATATCTGCAACCAGAGAATTTGTCTTTTTATCCGGGTCATCCTGACCGTACGGGACAAAATATATGTTTTTTGTGTTGTGTAATAATCCAATGTTCTTTCCGCTTCCGCCAAGACCGTCGTTTGTGGAAACAGCAATAATGACTGGTTTTTGATTTCTCAATGTTGCTTTTGCCGCCATAGTGACCGATGTGTCCGTAATACCATTGGCAAGCTTTGCCAATGTATTACCGGTGCAAGGCGCAATAATCAAGGCATCCAGCAAATTTTTAGGGCCAATTGGTTCTGCGCCGGCAATGGTGTGGATAATTTCGTTACCGGTAATTTTCCTGATTTTTTCTATAAACTCCTCAGCCGTCCCAAAACGAGTATCTGTTGAATATGCATTGGCAGACATAACAGGAACTATGTTAATACCAGTGTTTGCCAGAATTTCCAACTCTGTAATAACCTTTTTAAAGGTGCAAAATGAGCCTGTAAAAGCGAATCCTATAGTTTTATCATTCATTCTTTCACCTCCGTTTCACTTATAATATTCAGAACAGTATCACAAATAATTCGACCGGCTGTGTCTGGAGCTACTTTTCCCGGGAGTGACAGAGCGTGAATTGCTTTCAGATTCATTTGCCCGGCTGCCTCAAAGTCAACGCCACCCGGTCGTGAAGCTAAATCGATAATAAGTGGCTTTTGTTTTGCTTTAGCAAGTATATCTTTTGTCAGAATGCAGTACGGAATCGTATTGAAGATAATTTGATAGTTCTCTATATGCTTTGATAAGTCATAAATAGAGAAGGCGTCAGCGCCAAATGAACTGGCCCAGGCTAAGTCACTTATTTTTCTTGCAGAAACTGCAACGCCTGCTCCTAATCCCGTTAACATATGTCTGAGAATTTTTGCAATGCGCCCGTGTCCCAAAATTAGACAGCGGGAACCATTCAGGGTGAAAGGACACTCTCTAAAGGCAATTTCGATAGCACCTTCAGCTGTTGGAATCGCATTGTAAATGGCGAATTCCTCACGTTTGGCATAATCATAGTGTGAGATATTTTTCGTATTCATATCACTATGAAAGGATTCATCTATTCTTCCTGCAAAAACAGTCTGAAAACCTTTGATATGCTGAAATAATGTAGAGAGTAACAAGGAGTTATCATAAAGCGGTGCATTGACAGATTCACCATTTGTGCTGTAAGGGATCGGTAATAAGAGATAATCAGCATCAGAAGTTGCATCTTGGATTGTTTTAGAACGGATAACCCCTTGCTTGAAAGAACATTTGTCATTAAAGGCGAATACCTTTACAGCATAACCGGAATTAAATAGCGCGTTTGCAGCTTCAATACTACGGGCATCGCCTCCAATGACGGAAAAGCATTTGTTTCTATTCATTTTGGTAACTGCCTTTCTGCCCGCAAAATACTATGACCATCTGACCGCGGGCCGGCAGGATGATATTTTTTCGTTATGGTTGTAGTATACATGAATATCTATTACATAATATGTCAGAAAGAATATAAGGTTCATAACAAATGCATCGCAATATTTAGTGGTTTTTAAGAAAAATATGCCAGTATTTTGCGGTTATGCGTTATTTTATACTTGCCAAAAGTTTGTTATTGTGATAAAATGAAATAATAAAGTTTATTATGTGTATATTTTGGTTAATCAGGCTTTTATCGTTCGGTTATTATAGGATGATTAATGGTAGTCTGCAGAAGGGAGAAGCCATGCAAAACAAAAGATGGAAAATGCGCAGTGGTCAGAATTGTGCAGAACAAGTTAAGCAGTTGAGTGAGATGTATGGTATTCCGCCCCTTGTGACATCCATTTTATTAAAGCGCGATGTAGAGTCCTTTGACGAATTTATCAATCCCAATGTAGATAAACTTTGTAATCCTTTTTTTATGAAGGATATGTCAAAAGCAACCAAGAGAATTGCTGAAGCACTTGCAAATAAGGAAACAATTGCAGTATACGGCGATTATGATGTTGATGGCATCACTTCAACAGCCATTTTAACTCATTTTCTCCGTTCACACGGCGGCGATGTGTTATACTACATTCCTGACCGTCTGGGTGAGGGGTATGGTATGAATGTGCATGCCGTGGAAAAACTGGCAAAACGAGGAGTCAGTCTCATTATCACCGTCGATTGCGGCATTACCGCAGTAGAAGAAGTTGAACACGCAAAAAGCCTTGGTATAGATGTTATTGTAACAGACCATCACGAATGTAAGGATAATGTCCCCCATTCCATTGCGGTACTAAATCCCAAACAGGCTGACTGTGAGTATCCCTTTAAAAAACTGGCGGGAATCGGAGTTGTGTTTAAGTTACTCCAGGCATTGACAGAGGAACTTAAATTCCATATGCAGGCTTTATACGATGAATACCTTGACATTGTAGCTTTAGGGACCATTGCTGATGTAATGCCGTTGACAGGAGAAAACCGCATAATTGTTAAAAATGGTTTAAAACAAATTTCTTATACTTCTAATCGCGGTATAAGAGCTTTAATTAAGCAATCTGAAATTGACTCTGCGCACATTACAACCGGTACGGTTGGTTATGTGCTTGCCCCGAGAATTAACGCAGCCGGACGTATTGGTGCGCCGGAATCAGCTGTTGAACTCTTGCTGGCAAAGGACGATTCTGCTGCTGACAAGTATGCACAATTATTAAATAACGAAAACCGTCAGCGTCAGGAAATTGAGCAGAGAATTTTTGAAGATGCACAGGCAATGCTTGGTGATTATCAGAATTTAGATGATGAATCAGTGCTTGTTTTAGCGAAAGAAGGCTGGCATCATGGCATCATCGGAATTGTTGCTTCAAAGATTACCGAGCGTTTAAATAAACCATGCATATTAATCAGTCTTGAAAACGGGTTGGGTAAAGGTTCAGGCCGTAGTATTAAAAACTTTAACCTTTTTGCGGCATTAAGCCACTGTAGCGAATATCTAGTTAAATTTGGCGGCCATGAATTAGCTGCAGGCCTGACAGTAACAGAAGAAAATCTCGAGTCATTCCGTCAAGCAATCAATCAATTTGCGAAAGATACTTTAACAGAAGATGACTATATTTCCGAAATTACCATTGATGCTGAGTTGCCTATCGATTATTTGAATTTAAATACAGTCGAAAAATTTTCAATAATGGCCCCCTATGGTATGGGGAATCCCAGTCCGGTTTTTCTGTGTAAAAATTTGGCGGTTACAGCTATCAGGACGCTGAGTGAAGGCAAACACCTAAGGTTAAATTTATCTGATGGCCGATATGCTGTTTCGGCCATCGGATTTTCGATGGGGGAGCTGGCTGCGAAACTGAAGGTTTACGATACTGTGGATATTGTGTTTAATTTAGATGTTAATACGTATCGTGGTGAACGTAAAATACAAATTTTGCTGAAAGATTTACGGTTTTCAGTGAATAATTAATTTGATAAAATAACCGAAAGGAGGCTGCCTGATGGATCAGACTTTTGAGGCACTATTAGACATTATCAGAGGATATAACCCAAAAATGGATTTCGAAAAATTGACAAAAGCTTATGATCTGGCTCGCAAAGCGCATGAAGGGCAGCTGAGAAATACCGGTGAACCCTATATTATCCATCCCTTAGCCGTTGCTACCATTTTAGCAGAGCTTGAGCTGGATGCTGACAGCATTGTCGGTGCGCTCTTGCACGATGTTGTAGAAGATACCGACTATACCGTTGGCGATATTTCCCGTGAGTTCGGGGATAGTGTTGCCATTATTGTTGACGGTGTTACAAAGCTGGGAAAAATCCAGTATACAACCAAAGAAGAGCAGCAGATTGAGAGTTTGCGAAAAATGTTCCTGGCTATGGCGAAAGATGTCCGGGTTATTTTGATTAAACTGGCTGACCGTTTGCACAATATGCGAACGTTAAAAGCAATGCCCGAGGATAAACAGCGCGAAAAAGCGAGAGAAACACTTGAAGTGTATGCAGCCTTGGCTCACAGACTTGGTATGTCGAAAATTAAGTGGGAGCTGGAGGATTTATCTCTACGGTATCTGGATCCCATTGCTTATAAGGAAATTACTGAATCCATCCGCCAGAAGCGTAAAGAGAGAGAGCAGTATATTGATGATATTATTGCCACCTTTCGTCAGAAACTGGAGGAGTTGGGCATTCACGCTCAGTTAATGGGGCGTGCTAAACATTTTTACAGCATTTTTAGAAAAATGTTTACTCAGAATAAAAACATTGATGAAATTTATGATTTGTTTGCTGTTCGTGCCATCGTCGACAGTGTGAAGGACTGTTATGCAGTGTTAGGTATGGTGCACGAACTGTATTATCCTATCCCCGGCCGTTTTAAGGATTATATTGCGATGCCCAAGCCGAATATGTATCAGTCCCTGCATACAACAGTTATGGGACCGAACGGTATTCCTTTTGAAGTTCAGATTCGCACGCAGGAAATGCATAAGGTTGCAGAGTATGGTATCGCTGCGCACTGGAAATATAAAGAGGGTGTCTCCGGTGAAACGGATATGGATGAAAAACTTGCCTGGATTGGTAAAATTCTCGAAATCCAGAACGAAACCGTTGATACAGATGATTTTATGCGAACCCTGAAGATTGACCTGTTTGCTGATGAGGTTTTCGTGTTTACACCAAAAGGCGATGTAATTAATCTGCCGGCCGGTTCCACACCGATTGACTTTGCCTTTGCTATTCACAGCGCTATCGGTTGCCGTATGGCCGGTGCACGAGTTAACGGAAAAATTGCAACACTTGATTATATTCTGCAAAACGGTGATATTGTTGAGGTTATGACTTCCTCTGCTGTTCATGGCCCCAGCCGCGACTGGCTGAAGATTTGTAAAACCAATCAGGCCAGAACCAAGATTAACCAATGGTTCAAAAAAGAGCGCCGCGAAGAAAACATCATTCGTGGTAAGGAAATGATTGACCGTGAGTTAAAGCATATGGGGTATACCCATATGGAGCTTACCAAACCTGAATGGGCCGATTTTCTTTTGAAAAAATACGGTGTTCACAATGTGGATGATTTGTTCGCCGCTGTTGGCTATGGCGGTTTAGCGGTGAGCAAGGTGCTTTCGCGTATAAAAGAAGAATATAAGCTTAATCAGAAAAACGAAAAATCCCTTTCTTCTGTACAAAATGCTCAGAAAAAGAGAAAAACCAGCAACAATGGTATCATTGTTGAGGGAATTGATAATTGCTTGGTGCGCTTATCCCGTTGCTGTAATCCGGTACCGGGCGATGCAATTGTCGGCTATATTACAAGAGGCCGTGGTGTTTCTGTCCACCGTGCCGATTGTCCGAATATTATATCCGAAGCCGAAAGTACTAATAACGCCCAGCGCCTCATTCCCGTTCATTGGGAAGAGAGGGGAACAGATTCTTCTTACCTGACAGAATTGCAGGTTTCTGCTTATGACAGACAGGGGTTGCTGGCTGAAATCACCAGTCTTTTATACGATATGAAAATCCTGATTACTTCCTTACACACAAAAGTATCCAAGGACCAAATTGCTTATGTATATGTTACCTTAGAAATTAATTCAAAAGAACATTTGGATATGGTTGTGAAAAAGCTGTCCCGTCTGGGCGGTGTATTTGATGTGGAACGTTGTAATGCCTGATGAAATGAGGTTAAGGTATGATTTTAGATGTGCTGAGTGTTGGCCCTTTAGAAGAAAATTGTTATCTTGTAGGTGATCCAGATGCTTTGCTTGTCATCGATCCCGGTGACGAAGGAAAGAGGATTGTTGCACATATTCAGGCAAAAGGATACAATGTTTCTTATGTTGTGCTGACTCATTGCCATTATGACCACGTTGGTGCTGTGGCAGAGGTACTTGCTTCAACCGGCGCCAGACTGATAATGGGTGCTAAAGAAAAAGATAATTATTTTGATAAAAACGTCACGTTAGACAATCATTTTGGTGTCAGCCTCAAACTGTGCGAGCCTGACGAACTGGTTTCAGAAGGCGATGTGATAACATCCGGGAACTGTTCCTTTACGGTTATTGAAACCCCGGGGCACACCAGTGGCTCCATTTGTCTTTTATGTGACGATGTACTTCTCTCAGGCGATACCTTGTTTTATCGTTCTATTGGCCGGGCAGATTTTCCTACCGGCAATTTAAAGACACTGGTTCACAGTGTAAAGAACAAGCTCTTTACACTCAAAGAGAGCATTACAGTATATTCCGGCCACGGTCCTGCGACTACCATCGGCTATGAAAAGGAGCACAATGAGGTTTATGTATGGGAACGATATTGTTAACCCCTGGGGTACTCTCTATGGTGTGCGACCGGTAAAAAGAGTGGCAGATATGCTCCGCGCCGGCGCCGACGAAGGAGAAATTTATCGGTTTCTTCGCGAAAAGTTCGAAATTTCTGATATTAAAATTGCTTTATCCATTGCCATCGCTCGCAAAGAACTGGAACTGACAAAAGCAATTTCACCCAAAGATGTTGCCATTTATCTGGATATTCCATTTTGCCCGACAAAATGCGCCTACTGTTCCTTTGTTTCTATGAGTGCAGAAAGGCTAAAGGAGTTTGCAGAACCTTATTTAGCTGCTATCTATAAAGAAATAGATACCGTTAGTAAGATTGTAAAGGATTTAAGCTTTACAGTTCGTTCCATCTATATAGGTGGCGGAACACCGACAACTCTGTTAGCTATCGAACTGGACAATCTGTTATATAAGCTCAGGCAGAGCTTTGATACAGAAGGTTTATGGGAATTTACTTTGGAAGCAGGTCGGCCTGATACCATAACAGAACAAAAGCTTTCTGTTATGAAAAAGCACGGTGTAACCCGTGTGAGCATTAATCCGCAGACTATTCACGAAAAGACTCTTATTAAAATCGGAAGAAAGCATACGACGGAAGATATTTATAAAGCGGTTTCTTTAGCTAAAGATGCAGGTATTCCCATTCTGAATATGGATGTTATTGCCGGTCTGCCGGATGAAACTCTTACTGATTTTGTTCATACCCTTGAGTCTGTAGCATCACTACAGCCTGAGAATATTACCATTCACACCATGAGCATCAAACGAGCGTCTCGGCTGAAGGAAGAGGCCTTTACACCTGACGAAAAGAATCATCTTGAAGCTTCTAAAATGCTTAATTTTGCTTACCCTTTTATGAAGGAGCACAATTATGAAGGCTATTATCTGTACCGTCAGAAAAACACTTTGGGAAATCTTGAGAATACCGGTTTTTGTTTAGATGGTACAGCTTGTTTGTATAACATCGGTATGATGCAGGAACTGATGCCGATTATGGGTATTGGGGTAGGTGCTGTTACCAAACTGCTCAGACCCGGTCGGTTAGAGCGTATCTTCAATGTGAATGATGTGCTGGAATACTTAAACAGACAAGATGAAATGCGAAAGAGAAAAGATTATATTTATGAATTTTATGCTGAGTCATAAAATCTTATATAAGAAACTGAAGGGAGAAACCAACTATGAAATGCCCCTATTGCGACTATGCCGAAAGTAAAGTAATTGACTCTCGTCCAACCGACGAACATGAGGCCATCCGCCGCCGTCGCGAATGCTTGCAGTGCGGCAAGCGCTTCACGACATACGAAAAGGTAGAGAGTATACCTCTAATGGTTATTAAAAAAGATGGTTCCCGTCAGATGTTTGACGGTCAGAAGCTGCTGAACGGCATTATGCGTGCCTGTGAAAAGCGTCCGGTTGCCATGAGTGATATGGAACGATTAGTGGATGAAATTGAAATCGCCGCTCAGAACCTGATGGAACGCGAAATCAAAAGTGATCGTCTGGGTGAAATGGTGATGGATAAACTCCGGGATTTAGATGAAGTTGCATATGTTCGTTTTGCATCTGTTTACCGTGAATTCCGCGATCTGAATACCTTTGTGGATGAAGTGAATAAGCTGTTAAAGAGGTAATTATATGTTTGAAATTAATCAGGAATGGGATAAGGTGTTGGCACCTGAGTTTCAAAAGCCTTATTTTAAGCGGTTGTGGGAACAGGTTGAAGAAGCCTATCAGACAGGAATCGTGTATCCTGCAAAGGAAAATATTTTTAACGCCTTACGCTATACACCTTACAGCAAAGTGAAGGTATTGTTGCTGGGGCAGGATCCATATCACGGTGAGGGACAAGCTCATGGTCTTGCTTTTTCAGTACAACCCGGTGTTCCTGTGCCACCTTCACTTCAGAATATGTTCAAGGAGCTTTCTGCTGATATCGGCATGATGCCGCCGCCAAACGGTTGCTTAACCTCCTGGGCAGAGCAGGGTGTTCTTTTGTTAAACACAGTACTGACTGTTCGTGCAGGCGAAGCCAACTCACACAAAAAGCTTGGCTGGACAATTTTTACAGATGCCATCATTTCGGCTCTTAACGAAAGAGAAGACCCCGTGATTTTTCTTTTATGGGGCGCAAATGCCAAGGAAAAACTGCCACTTATTACCGGCTCACAACATTTTGTGTTATCTGCCCATCATCCCAGCCCTTTGTCGGCCAGTCGCGGTTTTTTTGGTTGCCGTCACTTCAGCAAAGTGAATACCATTCTGGAACGGTTAAACAAAGAACCCATCAGGTGGCAATTGTAATTTGATAATGGAAAGGTACAGTTAACGTATGGATTATATCATTTTTGATTTGGAATGGACCCGTAATGTCCGGAAAGTAATTCCGGGCTGCCCGGATGAAATTATTCAGATTGGCGCGGTAAAATATGATAAAAATTTAAAATATAAGGCAAGCTTTAACCGATATATAAAACCAAACGTATATGACGGCGTGGATAAGAAGGTTGTACAGATTACCGGTATTACCAAAGAGCATCTGCTTCGTTTTGGCATTCCTTTTACAGAAGCCTTTCGTGAATTTAAAACCTTTATCGGTCACGATAGCGTTCTGCTATCCTGGGGTCCTCAGGATATTCAGATTTTGCGCGTAAATGCCCAGTATTATGATAAAAAAACCAAGCTGAACTTTATGTACCGTTTTTCTGATTTACAGCGTTATGCGGCAGAACGGTTACAGAATGGCGAAAAGCAACAAATGGGGTTGAAAACAGCAGCAGATTTATGCCACATTTCCTACGATGAAGAAACTCTGCATGACGCTCATGTGGATGCTGAAATTTCAGGCAAGGTGTTTGCAGAGGTATTTGACAAGAAAACCTTCCCGGCGACTGTGCGTGATGCTTCTGTTCCGAAAAAAACCGCTGAAGTTAAAGAAAAGAAACCGTCAGCTGAAGCCTTTGCATTGAAATGCCCCGATTGCGGTCGAATTCTGAAGAATAAAAGCGGCTGGTTTCAGCATTCCGGCGCAGGTAATTTCTTTGCATTTATGCAATGCAAACCCTGTAAACGAAAGCTGTTTGCAACTGTGGAAACATTCCGCAGTAAAGGTGGTCAGATTCACTACAAGCGCAGGTTACGTTTTGTTGATAAGGTAAAAGATATTAAAAACATAACAGAGTAGTTAAAAGAGGCTGAGGCAAAACAGAATGGTTTGCCTCAGCCTCTTTTTTATGGAAAAATTTTTTCAATAATCATTTTTCTTACATCCATCAGCCGATTGTCATCAATCTGCCTGCGGTAGTCGTCTTCTGCGATTGTACAAGCATCATTTGCGGCAATAATGGATTTGATTGCATTACCAATGGACTGCTTGTATTTGCTTGCATATTCACTTAGTTCGTTTTTATAATCCGAATCAACATCTCTTACAGTAGAGAGCGCATATAAATCCAGTATTTCATCATCCGATTTTGTTGGAAAATACTCATGGGGAGCAGTAGCATCAAATATGCTGATGGAAAGCTCGCGGATAACAATCATATCAAGACTGTTAGGGTCAAACGAGCAATGATATCGCTCAATGTGATAACCAAGATCAAAAGCTTTTTGTGCAATAGATTTCATAAAGGTCGATTTTCCGGTTCCGGGTCTGCCTTTGATTAAATACCGCTTTGTGTTTTCCGTTAAACACTCAATGTAATCCAGGGAGCCGTTAATGGTTGCAGAACCGAAAAAACGGTCTGTCAGGGTTCCCGGATGTTTGCTTTTTTGCTGCGGTAATACGTCCGAAGCAAAGCTTTCGCCAAAAGCATTCAGTTTTTGAAAATCCAATGAACTGATATAGATTTTCTCCCATTCATCATGAATCACTTTGCCATCTGAAAAATGGCGGAATGCATTATTGATATGATGCTCGTATTTTTTAAGCTGTTCATTGTGGAACAGAGATGCAACATCAAATCTTTGCTCATAGACCGGCACATTGATAAGCGATGCACTTAAATCTGGGAATAGAATAGCTTCGGTGCTGTTATCCAGGCAGTTGTGGATGACGTGCATACTCATTTTACTTTGTTTGGCAATGGCATAGCATTCACGAATGAGGGCAGATGCCACTGAACGAGGATAGCCGTCCAGTCGGACATTATTACGAAGCGATTCTGTCTCCTTTTTCAAAAAGCTATAATGGCCCTGTGAGCCGTTGGTGGTTAAAAAATAGTGTAATTCCATAATCAGTCAGCCCCTTTCAGAACCATTTTATGCAGTATTTATGATGAAATATGACGGTTATAGAATCGACATAACATAATATATAATGCCCACAATCACAGAGGACATGATTCCGTATACAATCACAGGACCGGCAATAATAAAAATTTTGGCAGCCAGTCCCAGCACGAGACCTTCACTTTTAAACTCCATAGCAGGTGATACCACAGAGTTAGCAAAGCCGGTAATGGGCACAATCGTACCGGCTCCTGCGACTTTTGCAATGCGGTCATAAAGACCGAGTCCGGTGAGCAACGCTCCTAAAAATATCATGATGACAGATGTGAAAGCCGGTGTGTTTTCTTCGCTGACACCCAACGTTTTTAAGCCGTTTGTCACCAATTGGCCGATTATGCAGATCAGTCCACCGATTAAGAATGCAAAAAACAAATCTTTTCCCAAAGTGGAGTTAGGTGTTTTTTTATTTATATATTGCTGATATTCCTTTTTGCTCATATTTTTCATAGTAATATCCTTTCTTCAAAAAGGTTAATGATTAATTTGTAAATCAACCAAAATGGCATTATACCGGGGTGTTTTGTCTGCATCTGTATATTGAAAAACAGCACCAATGCATAAAAGAGCAACAATCATACATAATGCAAATAAGCGAACAGATTTAATTTTCATACAACATCCTCCTTTTGATAATATTGTGTGAATTTTTCTTGAATTTATTCTTTTTACTTGTCTTTTTATGTTGTTTTTAGTACAATATAAATGCAAATACAATTCTTTGATAACAGGAGCGATTTTATGAGAAAAAAGATCGTAATTGGGTTTATAATGATTATCCTGTTTTTGGTACTGTTTGTGTCTGTGGATTATTTCACGTCTGTTGAGCAGCTTTCAGTTGAGTATATTGATTTAACTGAGATTTTAAAAAAAGAGACTCTTTATGAAGAAGATTATCAGTTGATTTTCCAGCAGACAGGCCTTGGCCAACCGGCTGTGGAGGACATAAAACTTGAGTCTTCAGATTTTGAAGATAAAGTTAAAATTTTTCAGCAGCAAAACCTACAGAAAATCAAATTCGACCAGGAGTTTATTTTTTTTCCAACCACCACAGCAGAGCAATTACGTGAAGCAGAGGATAAAACCATTGAAAGACGGTTGGAACTACCGCCGCTGAAAGCAGGCGATATTTTACTGACCCGTTCTACCAAAACCTTGTTGTATCGCCATGGTCACGGTGCTTTGGTGCTGGATGGTAAAAAAGGAAAAACCGCAGAAGCATTAATGATTGGCTCTGATTCTGATGTATTGAATGTTGATTCCTGGCGGTATTATCCCACGTTGTTAATTCTGAGACCTAAAAATATTGATGAGGAAACTGTTTCAAAAGCTGTTTCTTATGCCGGAAAAAAGCTTGTGGGCGTGCCTTATCATTTGCTGACCGGAATTTTCAAAAAAGACAAAACCAATATGGAGAAGGTGGATTATACTCATTGTGCTCATCTGGTGTGGCAGGCCTATCAGTATGCCGGGATTGATATAGATGGGGATGGTGGATGGATGGTAACACCTCACGATATAGCAAAAAGCCCGGAACTTGAAGTAGTTTTTTCCTTCGGCTTTGGTGATGACGGAAAATGGTAACCTTTACACAATATTACCAAATGAAAATACAAGAAAAAATATTAATTTATTTAGGTTTTACACTTGAAAAAGTAATATTGTTTATGTTATAATGTATTATTGGTATAGGAAGATGCCTTATGCCGGTTCCGAATGGAACTATTTAGAGCAATAGTAGGAGGACGAAAGAAAGATGAGTAGTGTATTAGACAAAAGAGAGAAGAACACCGTAGAATTTACCATGACTGTTTCCGCGGCTGCCTTTGGTGAAGCCCTTGATAAGTCTTTCAAAAAGAATATCAAGAATATCACTCTGCCCGGTTTCAGAAAGGGTAAAGCACCCAGAAAGTTAATCGAAAAGACTTATGGCGAAGCTGTATTTTACGATGATGCAATAGATTTTGTATTTCCTGCTGAATATGAAGCAGCAATCAAAGAACTGGAGTTGTCTCCTGTTGATGTTCCAAAGCTGGATGTTAAAGAAATTGGTTCCGGCAAAGATTTGGTTATGGCGATCAGCGTAACTGTTAAACCCGAATTCGAATTAGGCGAATATAAAGGTATTAAAGTAGATGAAATTGTACATACTGTTGAAGACGCTGATGTTGATCGTGAAATTGCTCAGATGCAGGAACGTAATGCACGCTTGGTAACCATCGAGGACCGTGCTGTTAAAGAAGGCGACATTGCTAACATTAACTTTGAAGGTTTTGTTGATGATGTTGCATTCCCTGGCGGTAAGGGAGATAACTATGATTTAACCATCGGCAGCGGTCAGTTCATTCCCGGCTTTGAAGAACAGATTGTTGGCAAAGCTATCGGTGAAGAATTTGATGTTAATGTTACTTTCCCCGAAGAATATCATGCTGAAGATTTAAAGGGCAAGCAGGCTGTGTTCAAAGTGAAGGTTAACGGCATACAATATAAAGAGATGCCCGCTTTAGATGATGAATTTGCTAAAGACGTGAGCGAATTTGATACTTTAGATGCATTAAAAGCAGATATCCGGGCAAAATTAGAAGAGCAGGCAGCAAAAACCACACAGCAGGAAAAAGAAAATGCTGTCGTTGATAAAATGGTTGACAGCACAGAAATCGATGTTCCTGATTGCATGATTGATACCCGTATTGAAAACATCATTCGCGAAAACAATATGCGTATGGCTCAGCAGGGTCTTTCCTTTGAACAGTATCTGTCTTATATGGGCAGCAACTTAGAACAGTTTAAGGTTATGATGCGTCCTAACGCTGAAAAACAGGTGAAAGCTAACCTGATTTTAGAAGCAATTGTTAAGAAAGAAGCTTTTGAAATCACAGACGAAATGCTGGATGAAAAGCTGAAGGAAATGGCTGAAATGTACCATATGGAAGCTGACAAGCTGAAGGCGAACATTGGCGAAAATGAGGCTGAAAATCTGAAGGAAGATATGAAGATGGAAAAGGCTGTTGCTCTGCTTGTTGAAAATGCAAAATGGTCTAAGCCCCGTGCAACCAAAACAGCAGCAAAGACCGCTGAAACAAAGACTGAAGTAAAGAAGGAAACTAAGACTACAAAGTCTGCTGCTTCTAAGTCTACTACAACTAAATCTTCTACAACAAAGAAGACCACAACCAAGGCAGCTGCTGAAAAAGAAACAACCAAGAAAGCTCCTGCAAAAACAACTACTAAAAAGACAACAACAACCAAAAAAGCCGAAAAGAAGGAAAAAGCGGAGGAATAAAAATGAGTTTAGTACCTGTTGTCGTTGAACAGACCAATCGTGGTGAACGTTCTTACGATATTTTTTCAAGGCTTTTAAAAGACAGAATTATTTTCTTATCTGAAGAAGTGAATGATGTGACTGCAAGCTTAATTGTAGCGCAGATGCTCTTCTTAGAGGGCGAAGATCCGGATAAGGATATTCAGTTCTACATTAATAGTCCCGGCGGTTCTATTACCAGCGGTATGGCAATTTATGACACAATGCAATACATAAAGTGCGATGTGTCAACCATTTGTGTTGGTATGGCTGCCAGCATGGGTGCATTTTTACTTGCGGCAGGCACACCCGGTAAACGCTTTGCACTTCCGCATAGTGAAATTATGATTCATCAGCCTTTGGGCGGTATGCAAGGTCAGGCTACCGATATTAAAATTCACGCTGACCGCATTATCAAAATCAAGGAAACCTTAAATACCATTTTAAGCGAAAGAACAGGCAAGCCTTATGACGTGATTGTAAATGATACAGAACGTGATAATTTTATGACTGCTCAGGAAGCTATGGAATATGGTTTAATTGATAAGGTGATTACATCCAGATAAATAAAGATATGCATAAACCCATACGGTATTTGTCGTATGGGTTTATGCCTAAGTATCGAAAAAATTATGAGAGAGGTGCGTATTTTGGCAAACAAAGGCAGTAAGACCGAGTCACATTGTCATTTCTGTGGCTTGCATGAAAGCCAGGTTCTGAAGCTGTTTAAGGGGCCTAATGCAAATATCTGTAACGAATGTATTGCTATGTGCAACCGCTATTTAGGCAATCATTTCGAATTTGCAGATTTAGATGTTAATATTTCAGGGCTCCCGAAACCGAAGGACATTAAAGAACAGCTTGACCAGTATGTTATCGGTCAGGAAAATGCCAAAAAAGCATTGGCTGTTGCCGTTTATAACCATTATAAACGTATTGAAAATAAAGAACAGGCCGGCGATGTGGATATTCAGAAATCCAATATTTTGCTTCTGGGACCCACCGGTTCCGGCAAAACCCTATTGGCACAAACACTGGCGAAAATTTTGAATGTTCCCTTTGCGATTGCAGATGCTACCACGCTGACAGAAGCCGGTTATGTTGGTGAAGATGTTGAAAACATTCTCTTAAAGCTGATTCAGGCTGCCGATGGTTCCATTGAAGAGGCACAGCGCGGTATTATTTATATTGATGAAATTGATAAAATTACCCGCAAGTCAGAAAACACCTCCATCACCCGTGATGTCAGCGGCGAGGGTGTTCAGCAGGCGTTGCTTAAAATTCTGGAAGGTACGGTTGCGTCTGTTCCGCCAACTGGTGGTAGAAAACATCCCCATCAGGAATTTTTGCAGATCGATACAACCAACATTCTGTTTATCTGCGGCGGTGCCTTTGAAGGCATTGAGAAAATCATCGAGCGCAGAACCGGCACCAAAAGCCTTGGCTTTGGTGGTGAAGTGCTTTCAAAAAATAGTATGGACATTGGAAAGTATTTATCTCTGTTAGAACCGCAGGATTTATTGAAATTTGGTTTGATACCTGAACTTGTTGGTCGTTTGCCCGTGATTACCACATTGGATTTATTAGATCAGGAAGCTTTGGTAAACATTATTTGTGAACCGAAAAATGCATTGTTAAAGCAGTATAAAAAGCTGTTTGAATTAGATGGCGTAAAGCTTGAAATAAAGCCAGAAGCCATTCGTGCTGTGGCACAAAAGGCGTTGGAAAGAAAAACAGGTGCCCGCGGCCTGCGTTCTATTATGGAAGAAACATTACTTGATATTATGTATGCTTTACCTTCAGAAGAAAACGTAACCAAGTGTGTCATCACCGAGGATTGTGTGCTGCAGAAGGCAAAGCCTGAATTGAGTTATAAACAGAAAAAAGCTGAACAACCTGCTTTGGCAGAATCGGTATCTTAATGTATAGGGCGGTGTTGACCGCCCTTTTTCCATACAAAAGCATTGTGGAGGTACTGTTATGAATTTGATTGAAATTGGCGAAGTGGTTAACACCCACGGCGTTCGTGGCGAACTTAAATTGAACCCTTGGACTGACAGTTTAGATTCACTTCTAGATGTTGAAACCTTTTACTATACTGTTAGAGGAGAAATAAAATCTCTTAACGTCCAGCAGATTCGCATACATAAAAACTGCGCTATAGTCAAAGCTGAAGGTATTGATGATATGCAGCAGGCTGAGACGTTCAGAGGAAAGGTCTTCTTTGTAGAAAAAGAAGAGTTACCTGAAGGTGTTTATTATATAGCAGATTTAATTGGTCTGACTGTCGTCACCGACGATGGGGAACTTGGGAAAATAACTGATGTGTTCCCAACCGGTTCCAACGATGTGTACGAAGTAAAAAGCCAGGGCAATAAGCCAATTTATTTACCGGCGATTGCGCAGGTTGTGAATGAGATAAATATATCGAAAGGATTTATCAAAGTCACGATTCCGGACGGTTTGTTAGATGATTAATTAGCTTACAAAGGAAGATTATTATGCGTATAGACTGTTTAACCCTGTTTCCTGATATGATACGCGCTGTACTGGAAGAAAGCATCATCGGCAGAGCTATAAAAGCAGGGATTTTAGACATCCATTACATAAATATCAGAGATTTTGCTCAGAACAAGCACAACCGGGTGGATGATGCACCCTACGGCGGTGGTATGGGAATGGTGATGCAACCGGAACCGATTTATCGCGCTTTTCAGTCAGTTTTAGAAAGTGCCGAGGATAAGCCAAAGGTTATTTATATGTCACCGCAAGGCTCTGTTTTTAGTCAAGATAAAGCTAAAGAATTGGCTAAGGAAGAGCATCTTGTTTTGCTATGCGGACATTATGAAGGTGTGGATGAGCGAATTTTGGAAGAAATTGTGGATGAAGAGCTATCCATTGGTGATTACGTGCTAACAGGCGGAGAAATACCGGCAATGACGGTGATTGACGCTGTGGCAAGGATGATCCCCGGTGTGTTGCCTGCAGAAGATGCCTATAGCGAGGAATCGCTGTATAACGGACTGCTGGAATATCCCCAATACACAAGGCCACCAGAATTTTTGGGTAGAGAAGTACCGGAAATTTTGCTTTCCGGACATCACGAAAACATTAAGAAGTGGCGCCGCGAGGAATCCATTCGCAGAACTTGTCTGAAACGTCCGGATTTATTACAAGATGCTGACTTAACTGATAAAGAAAAAGAATTTGCAGAATTATGCATAAAGGAGAATGTATAATGGACTTATTCGAGAAAACCATTGGAACAGAGCATATATTTGAAGGCCAGATTATCAAAGTCCGTAAAGATACTGTAGAGTTACCCAACGGAGGAACAAGCACTCGTGAAATTGTTGAACATCCGGGTGGTGTGGCTGTCGTTGCTTTAGATGAGGAAGATAATGTTTATGTTGTCCGCCAATATCGCCATCCGTTTGAAGCAATTATTATGGAAATTCCGGCCGGTAAACTGGATCATCATAAAGAAGATCCCTTTGGTTGCTGTGTTCGTGAATTGAAAGAAGAAACAGGTCTTTCTGCTAATAAGTTTGACTATCTGGGCGCTTTTATGCTCTCTCCCGGCTTCTGCCGTGAGTATATCCACATTTATCTGGCAAGAGAACTGACAGCAGGCGATGCCTGCCTTGATCCTGATGAATTTTTAGAGGTAGAAAAGATTCCTCTCTCCAGACTGACAGACATGATTATGAACAACGAAATTGAAGATGCCAAAACTGTGATGGGTATTTTAAAAACAAACGAATTATTACGGAGGGAACAACTGAAATAATAAGGGTTTTATTGACATTATTGTTTCGTTATGGTATAATTATTCGGTAAGTAGTCCAGATGGTCGCGGGGGCGATTTCGCCCGTGAGGAAAGTCCGAGCTTCATAGGGCAGGGTGCCGGGTAACTCCCGGTGGAGGCGACTCTAAGGAAAGTGCAACAGAAATAGACTGCCGGTATGTCCGGCGATGGTGGAAAGGTGAGGTAAGAGCTCACCAGCGCGGCGGAGACGTCGCGGCTCTGTAAACCCCATCCGAAGCAACACCGTATTGGCTCGTATAGGCTTAGTCTGCCCGGCGTGCTTATACTTGGCGGTGGCTCGAACCGTATAGTAATATGCGGTCTAGATAGATGATCATCGAATACAAAACTCGGCTTACAGGATTGCTTACCCGATTATTCGGTATTGTATAAGGCTTTTTGCCTTGTGGTATATTATAGAAAACACTTGGAGGGTATTTATGAACAACACAGAGAAAACCATGGAAAAACTTGTAGCTCTTTGCAAAGGCAGAGGCTTTGTATATCCCGGCTCTGAAATTTATGGCGGTTTGGCCAATGCCTGGGATTATGGTCCGTTAGGTGTTGAACTGAAAAACAACATTAAACGTGCCTGGTGGAAAAAGTTCATTCAGGAATCTCCTTACAATGTAGGTTTGGATGCAGCTATTTTAATGAATTCCAAAACATGGGTGGCTTCCGGTCATGTTGGCGGCTTTTCTGATCCGTTGATGGATTGCCGTGAATGTAAAGCTCGTCACCGTGCAGATAATCTGATTGAAGAGTATTTTAAAGCAAAAGGTGAAACAATGGTTGTTGATGGCTGGAGCAACGAACAGATGCTTGCTTTCATTAACGAAAATGATATTGTTTGCCCCAAATGCGGCAAAAAGAACTTTACAGACATCCGTAAATTTAACCTGATGTTTAAAACCTTCCAGGGAGTAACGGAAGACAGCACTTCTGAACTGTACTTACGTCCTGAAACTGCTCAGGGTATTTTTGTTAACTTTAAAAACGTGCAGAGAACAACCCGTAAAAAGGTGCCCTTCGGTATTGGACAGGTAGGTAAATCCTTCCGTAACGAAATCACTCCCGGTAACTTCATTTTCCGTATCCGTGAGTTTGAACAGATGGAGCTTGAATTCTTCTGTGCGCCAGGTGAAGACTTAAAGTGGTTCCAGTATTGGAAAGATTATTGTGTAAATTGGCTCTTATCCTTAGGTATTAAGATGGAGAACTTAAAGCTTCGCGATCATTCTCAGGAAGAGCTTTCTCACTATAGTAATGCTACTACCGATGTTGAGTTTATGTTCCCCTTTGGCTGGGGCGAACTGTGGGGCATTGCTGACCGTACTGATTTTGACTTAAAGCAACATGCAACACATTCCGGTGAAAACTTTGAATACACCGATCCCGTAACCAATGAAAAATATATTCCCTATTGTATTGAACCCTCTCTGGGTGCAGACCGTGTGACATTAGCCTTCTTAACAGAGGCTTATGACGAGGAACAGGTTGGCGATAATGATACTCGTGTGGTAATGCGTTTCCATCCTGCATTGGCGCCAATTAAAGTTGCAGTTCTGCCACTTTCCAAGAAGCTGTCTGAAGGCGCATCAGAACTGTATCAGGAACTGGCAAAGAACTTTATGTGTGAATACGATGAATCCGGCAGCATTGGTAAACGCTATCGTCGTCAGGATGAAATTGGTACACCGTTCTGCATTACATATGACTTTGATAGTCCGGAAAATGGCACCGTTACCATTCGTGAACGTGACTCTATGGAACAGGTTACTGTTAAAATTGAAGAAGTTATTCCTTACATTGAAGAACGTCTGAAGTTTTAATGAATCAAAATTATTCTCCGTGTGCGGCGAAAACTTCGCCGCACACGGAGATAGCATTAAGAAATGTATCAAAAATGAACAAAATTTGAATTTTCTATTGACAGAATAGCGAAAATTTAGTATTCTATTACTATACGATTATAAATTTTTTTCTGCTGTTTCAGAGAAGGAGCGTTACTGATATGGTATCAAAAGAAGTTGTGGTACAGAATCAGGTTGGTTTACATGCAAGACCTGCCACATTTTTTATACAGAAATCCAACGAATTCAAATCAGGTATCTGGGTTGAAAAGAATGGTCGTAGAGTGAATGCAAAGAGCCTGCTTGGTGTCCTTTCCCTTGGTATCACAAAAGGAACAAAAATTACCGTTATCGCTGACGGCACAGATGAAGAGGACGCTATAGAAGCTTTGTCTGGTTTAATCGGCGTTGGTGTTGATGATGAATAATAGCCGCTTTTGCGGCTTATACTTATTAAGTATATAGTATTTGGTTGGCGTGCTTTATAGCACGCTTTTTTTGTAGGGAGGTGCAACAATTGGATAATGAACGACTTCTGAACTTACCTGAAGAGCCCGGCGTTTACTTGATGAAGGATAAATCGGGAGCAGTTATCTATGTCGGCAAAGCCAAAATCTTAAAGAACAGATTAAAACAGTATTTTACAGCAATTGAGAACCATACACCAAAGGTAAAAGCAATGGTTTCCAACATTGCATCCTTTGAATACATTATTACCGATTCAGAGATTGAAGCACTCATTTTAGAATGTAATCTAATAAAAAAATATAAACCTTATTATAACATTCTGCTAAAGGACGATAAACACTATCCCTATATTAAAGTTACTATTCGCGATGAATATCCAAGAATCTTTTTGACCAGAAAGATGATTCGTGATGGAAATAAATACTATGGACCATATACCAGCAGCGCAGCTGTTCGTGAAGCCATTGATATGGTCTCAAAATTGTGTCGCCTGCCAGTTTGCAATTTAAAAATGCCAAGTGACATAGGTAAAAAGAAAGAGTGTTTAAACGCCCATATTGACCAATGTATAGCGCCTTGTGTACATCCGGTCAGCAGGGATGGTTACAGAAGATTAATTGCTAAAGCATGTGCTTTTTTAGAAGGTGACCACGATGCTATTATCAGAGAGTTAGAGGATGAAATGCAGACCGCATCTGATGCTTTGGAATTTGAAAAAGCAGCACTGTTGCGTGATAAAGTAAATGCCATTCGCAAACTGGATGAACGGCAAAAAATGATTTCTGAAAAACAGGCAGACGAAGATGTAGTTGGCTTTTACCGCCAGGGCAATAAAACGTACACAGAGGTATTTTTTATCCGCCGAGGACGGCTTATCGGCCGGAGAAGCAGTGTGCTGGATAAAACCGGAGACACAGAGGATGCAGTTTTGTGCAGCGAGTTTTTAAAGCAGTTTTACACAGAAACGGATGATATCCCGAAGGCAGTTTATACTGCATATAAAAGCGAAGATGAAGAATTGATTTCCGCCTGGTTAACTGAAAAATGTGGCCGAAAAACAGTTGTGAAATATCCCGTTCGCGGTGAAAAGAAAAAACTGACAGAAATGGCTTGTAAAAACGCCCGCCAGAATGCTGTCGACCATTTACTGAAGGACAGCGGACGGAATGTGCCGAAGAGTATTCTGGAACTGAAAGAAAAGCTGGGTTTGGAAGTATTGCCCAAACGAATTGAATCCTATGATATTTCCCATACAGCAGGTACCGATGCGGTTGGCTCTATGATTGTGTTCAATGACGGGAAAACCGCACGAAGCCAGTACCGCCTATTTAAAATTGAAAGTGCAAAAGGCGGCAATGATACAGAAAGTTTAACGGAAGTACTGTACCGTCGTATGCGCAATGCAAGAGATGAAGAAGAGGCACAGAAAAATGGTGAAAGCATTCAACCTAAATTTCTGCCGTTGCCCGATCTGATTTTGTTAGACGGCGGAAAAGGGCAGGTTAACGCCATTAAGGAATTGTTTGAAATGCTGGATGTGGATATTCCATTGTTCGGAATGGTAAAAGATGATCGTCACAGAACCCGAGGTCTGATCACATCAGAAGGAGAAGAAATAGAATTTTTAAAAACTTCTGAACCTTTCAGATTGCTATCTTCTATTCAAGAGGAAGTTCATAGGTTTGCAATTTCCTATCACAAAAAACTGCAGAAAAAGCATGTAACCGGTTCCGTTTTAGAGGAAATTGATGGTGTAGGGGCAGAAACCAGAAAAAAACTGCTGCGTTATTTTAAAACAATGAATGCAATCAAGAAAGCAGATATCGATGAACTAAAAAAGGTTCCTGGTATATCCAGAAGAGTTTCTGAAAATATTTATAATTTTTTTCATAAAACATCTTGAATTTTATTTGCATTTATAATATACTTTTAATGTATATATTTCTGTGAGGCAGGTGTTCGCGGTTGAGAATTGCAGTAGATGCTTTTGGTGGTGATAACGCTCCCGCTGAAATCGTTAAGGGCGCTATAGCTGCAGCAAAAGAACTTGACGATGAGATTATTCTCGTCGGTAAAGAAAACGAAATCAACACCATTTTAAAATCTGAGAATGTTCCTGACAACCTGGTATCAGTTCGCCACGCGGATGAAATCATCGGCACGGACGAACATCCGGTGGCAGCCATTCGAGCCAAAAAGAACTCTTCTTTGATGGTTGCATTAAAAATGGTGAAAGATAACGAAGCAGATGCTGTGGTTTCTGCCGGCAATACCGGTGCTTATCTTGCAGGCGCTTTTCGTGTGCTAGGTCGCATTAAGGGGATTAAGCGCCCGGCATTAACGACGCTGATGCCAAATGTTACGGATTCTCCGGGTGTTATTTTAGATGTTGGTGCCAATGCCGATTGTAAACCATTTCAGCTAGTTCAGTTTGCACATATGGGTTCTATTTATGCTGAGCATATTTTAGGCATTAAAAATCCTCGTGTAGCTCTTTTGAATATTGGTGTGGAAGAAGCAAAGGGGAATGCCTTAACAAAAGAAACCTATGCTTTGTTAAAAAATGAAGAAAAGCTGAATTTTATTGGTAATATCGAATCCCGCGAAGTGTTATCCGGTGGCGCTGATGTTATTGTTTGTGATGGTTTTACCGGTAATGTTGTCATTAAATTAATCGAAGGTACAGCCGGTACATTGTTTTCAATGTTAAAACAAGCCTTTTATAAGAATTTGGGCACTAAGCTTGCCGCAGCTGTATTAAAACCTGGTCTTAAGGTTATTAAAGGCAAAATGGATTACTCAGAATATGGAGGAGCACCATTTCTTGGTATTGACGGTGTTGTTTTTAAAGCACATGGCAGTTCAGATGCTAAAACAATCAAAAATGCCGTTTCAGCAACAAGTGCTTATCTTTCAGCAGGAATTAACGAAAAAATCAAGTCCATTGTGGCAACTATGCAGAAAGAAGCGGCTGAAACTGAAGATGATGAGTAGTTTTGTGTGATAATTGCTTTGCAATTCATCATAAAGGAATTTGGTAACGACAGTTTGTCGACATTCTATGGAGGTGAAAATCATGGAGTTTGAAACAGTTAAAGAAATCATTGCAACACAATTAGGAGTAGATGAAGATTCCATTACAATGAACACATCATTGGTGGACGATTTGGGTGCAGACTCCTTAGACGTTGTTGAGCTAATTATGGCGTTTGAAGAGGAGTTTGATATGGAGATTGCCGATGGTGAGGCTGACGGTATCAAAACTGTTGGAGATATTGTTGAGTACATTAAAGCAAATTGCTAACATTAAAAGCCCCGCCAATCGCGGGGCTTTTAAAACATTATGCCAATACACCATTAAAGCTCAGAATTTTTCTGCATTTTAATGACGGATTGGCTATAAAAGAGGAATGAACATGAATCATTTAAAAGCATTTCAGGAAATTATCGGCTACAAGTTCAATCAGCCGGATTTATTACAAACAGCACTCACGCATAGCTCTTATGCAAACGAAAATCGCGGAAAACACATTTTATTCAACGAACGTCTTGAGTTTTTGGGCGATTCTGTGTTGAGCCTTATTGTCAGCAAGTTTTTATTTGAAAATTATCAGAATTTACCTGAGGGGGACTTAACGAAAGCCCGCGCAACCATCGTGTGTGAGCGGTCACTGTGGGCCTGTGCCACCAATATTGAAATGGGAAATTTTCTGATTTTAGGAAAAGGCGAAGAGCTCACCGGTGGCCGCACAAGAGTCTCCATTTTGGCTGATGCGTATGAAGCGTTGATTGCTGCTATTTATTTAGATGGTGGCATTGATGTGGTGAGAGAATGGCTGCTGGGTCAGTTATACGAAACCATTCAGGATGCTGTTAAGGGAAAAACTGTAAGTGATTATAAAACTGCGCTGCAGGAATGTGTACAAGCAGGCGGTGCCGTTGAAATTCATTATGATGTAATTGGCGAATCCGGCCCTGACCACAGCAAATCATTTTTTGTTCAGGTGAGAATTGATGGTCAGGTAATGGGACAAGGTGAAGGCAAGAGCAAGAAAAATGCCGAACAAATGGCGGCCAAGGATGCACTAACAAAGTTAGGTGAGAGCAGTGGCCGTTAAACATAAAACGATTCCGATTTTTGTTCCGCACTGGGGTTGCCCCTGTGATTGTCTGTTTTGTGACCAGAAGAAAATTACCGGTCTTCGTGAAGAAATGACACCGGAGCGGGCCGCATTAATTATTGAAGAAGGCATCTCACGCAAGCAACCCGGCGATGTTCTTGAAATTGGTTTCTTTGGTGGCAGTTTTACCGGCATTCCTGCACCCAAACAAGAGGCATTATTATCATTGGCTCACAAAGCAAAACTGGCAGGGAAGGTGGACGGCATACGGCTTTCAACACGTCCGGATTATATTAACGAAACAGTGCTGAAGCGTTTGTTATCCTTTGGTGTAACAACTGTTGAACTAGGTGCGCAGTCAATGGATGATGATGTGCTTGCTTTTAACCGTCGCGGTCATTCTGCAGAACAGACAAAAAGAGCCGCACAAGCCATACGGGAAAGCGGTATTGGTCTTGGGTTGCAGATGATGATTGGCCTCCCCGGAGATAGTTTTGAAAAGGCAATGATGACGGCTGAAGAATTTGCAAAGCTCTCGCCGGATTGCGTTAGAATCTATCCCACATTAGTCATACGGGATACCGGCCTGGATGAACTGTATAAAAACGGACAATATACACCTCTTTCTGTTGAAGAGGCCGTTTGGCAGTGCAGCCGGTTATATAGGTTTTATACAGAACGGAATATTGAAGTCATCAGAATGGGACTTTTAGATATGAAGACAGAAGATCTGGTAGCCGGGCCCTTTCACCCAGCTTTCGGAGAGTTAGTTTTAAGTGAGGTATGTTACAATTCAATTTGTATGAAAATGGCTTCCATTACATCAGATAAAGTTTCTGTCCGTGTACATCCCAGATTTGTTTCCGTCCTATGCGGACAAAAGCGAAGAAATATTATTCGGTTGCAGGAAGAATTTGGTTTACATAAGATAGATATTATTCAGGATGAATCTGTTCCTGATATGGAATTTATACTGAACGGTATTTGATTTTACAGTACGGCCCATAGAAAGGTTTGGTACAACTTATGCATTTAAAAGGATTGAAAATGCAAGGATTTAAGTCCTTTGCAGATACAATTGAATTAAGCTTCAGCGAAGGTATTACGGCAATCGTCGGCCCGAACGGTAGCGGTAAGAGTAATATTTCTGATGCTGTCCGTTGGGTATTGGGTGAGCAGAGTGCTAAAACGCTTCGCGGCAGCAAAATGGAGGATGTTATTTTTAACGGGACGCAAACCCGCAAACGCCTTGGTTTTGCAGAGGTAACACTGAAACTGGATAATCACGACCGCCATTTCAATATGGATTTTGACGATATTTCTGTAACAAGAAAGGTTTTTGCTTCTGGCGAAAGTCAATATTTAATTAATGATACACCTTGTCGTCTGAAAGATATTCATGAGATTTTTATGGATACCGGCCTTGGCCGTGACGGTTATTCCATGGTCGGCCAGGGTAAAATTGATGAAATTTTATCCAATAAATCGGAGGACAGACGTGAGATTTTTGAAGAAGCAGCCGGTATTTCAAAATATCGCTACCGCAAGGAAGAAGCGGAACGAAAATTAAAACATACGGACGAAAATTTAGACCGTGTAGCCGATATTATTACAGAACTCGAATCGCAAATCGGCCCATTGGAGCAGCAGGCTGAGAAAGCAAAAAAATACCTGAATCTGCGTGATCAGTTGCGCTTGTTTGAAGTGAACTTGGCTTTAAACACTGTTGAACGGAGCCGTACACAGGGTAGTACTTTAGAGGAAAAGCTACAGGCTGTTCGTGAACAACTTACCAAGAAGGAAGCTGAACTGACTGTTGCTGATTCCGAGCAGGAGCAGTGCTATACTCGTTTTGAAGAGTTGGATCGTGCCATGGCTGAAACAGATGGTGCATTAAAATCTGCTGAAGAAAACATTGGTATCAGTCAGCGTGAAATTGAAGTTTTAAAAAGCACCATAGAGGGTAATTTACGCCTGATTGAACGAATTGAGCAGGAAAAGCGTGATTTAACAGCTGGTAAACAAGCCTTGGAACAATCTGTCCGTGACGAGCAGTCACTTTTGGAAAAACTGACGGTTGAATTGGAAGAAATCAAAAAAGAAAAAGATGCATTAACGGAACAATTAACCAATTTTGATGAAGACGCCGATGTTCACTCCGATCAGATTGAAGCGCTTAAAAAGGAAATTACTGAAGCCTTTGAGCGCGTATCTGAAAGCAAAATCAAATCTTCAAACTTGGAATTGCTGGAGCAGAATATTCAAAGTCGACGCCGGTCTTTGGAGCTTGAACTCTCAGAACGGGAGGGCGACCTGACAGCACAGCAGGAGCGTGCCGGCAATTTAGATGCCGAATATGAACGAAAGCTTGCTTTTGTTAAAGAATTGGAGGAGCAAACCCGCGAAGCCCGCGAGGCAGAACTGGCTCTTCAGGAAAAAATTGAAAAAAAACGTGCTGAATTAACATCATTTGAAATTCAACTGAATCAGAAGAAAACCCGGTTACATTTGTTAACTGAGATGGAACAGAATTTTGAAGGATATTATAAGAGTGTTAAAGAGATTATGAAGCAGCACGAAAGCGGTATGCTCAAATCAGTAGGGATTCACGGACCTGTTTCAAAGCTTTTTCAGGTCGATTCTTCCTACGCAACCGCTATTGGTGTTGCCATTGGCGGTGCTTTGCAGAACATTGTTGTTGACACTGAAACCGATGCAAAAAAATCCATTGAATGTTTAAAGCATCTTGGTGCCGGCAGAGCAACTTTTATGCCGATTTCAGCTGTTTCCGGTTCCCTGATGGATGCAAGCCGTTTAGAGCACGAGCCGGGGTATATCGGCATTGCAGCACAGCTTGTTTCCTACGATGCAAAATATACCGGTATTATCCAGAATTTGCTAGGCAAAACCGTTGTAGTGGAACATATTGATCAGGCCATCGCCATCAGCAAAAAATATAAACAAACACTTCGTATTGTAACATTAGAAGGCGAAAGTTTTTATCCCGGCGGTTCCATTGCCGGTGGCTCACAACAAAAAGGCAATCAGCTTTTAAGTCGCGAGCAGGAGATTAAAGAACTGCAGAAGGAATTAAAAAGCCTTGAAAATAAATGTGAGGGTCTGGAACGAGAGCTGAAATCCCTTGAAAGTGCCTATCTGGATGCAGCTCAGGAACAGGAAAAATATGGTGATGTTTACCGTGAGAACAAGGAAGTTCTCCTTGTGCTGGAACGTGATAAGGAACATCACGGTGTGCTGTTATCCACTCTCGCCGCTGCCATCAACGATCTGAAGCAGAGCATTTCATCTGTCGAGGAAGAAAGAAAAGGTCTGGCAGGACAAAGAGAAGAGGCCGCCCGTTTGCTTGCTGAAGCAGAGCAGACGATTGCAGAAAAACGTGCTGAAGTAAACGCTTTGGAAGAAACCTATGAAACCGTAGCTGTTAAAAAGCAGCGAATCAGCGATAGTGTTTTAGAAAAGACTTTTGAGCAAACAGCTAAAGAACGCGAAATGGAGCAGAGTCGCGAGAAAATGGAATCTTTAGCTCAAGAAATTGCCCAGGCTGACACTCATATTTCGTTGCGCGCAAAAGAAATGGAAGAAATTATTGCTACCAATCAGGAGCATAACAATTCCATTGATGAAAAAGAAAAAAATACTATTGTCCTTTCTAACGAAATCAAACAACATCGCAAAACAATTGCATCTATTACTGAAGAGAGACAAACTGTTGAACAGAGGTTGCGCAGCTTGCAGGGAAACAGTAACGACGCAAGAGAAACGGTGTATAGTCTAAAAACCGAAGTCGGACGTTTGGAAGCACAGAAAGAAAAGCTTGAAAATGAGGCAGAAGCTGCCGTAACACGCCTGTGGGACGAATATGAAATAACCTTTTCAGAAGCAGAAGCTCTTCGTCAGGACTTAGGCTCTGATTCCGCTATGAGCAAGCAGGTAAGTAGCTTACGCAGTAAAATCCGTGAGCTGGGCAATGTAAATGTAGACGCTATTGAAGAACTGTCTGCTGTGAGTGAACGCTATCAGTTCCTGAACACACAGCGCGATGATTTGCAGAAGGCAAAACGCGACCTGATTAAGATTATTGAAGAGATGCAGTCGATTATGAAGCGTCAGTTCAAAGAACAGTTTGATAAAATTAATCAGAATTTTAAAACGACCTTTACAGAGCTTTTTGGTGGCGGTAATGCTGATTTACGCTTAGAAGACGAGACCGACATTTTGGAATGTGGCATTGAAATCAATGTGCAACCTCCCGGCAAAAAACTCCAGAGCTTGTCGTTACTTTCCGGTGGTGAGCGCGCCCTTTCAGCTATTGCTTTGTTATTTGCCATTCTTAAAATCAAGCCCACACCCTTCTGTTTCTTAGACGAAATCGAAGCGGCATTGGATGAAAACAATGTTTACAGGTATGCGGATTTTATTAAACGATTCAGCCGTCGCACCCAGTTCATTCTGGTTACACACCGTCGTGGTACAATGGAATGTGCCGATGTAATTTACGGTGTTACCATGCAGGAAAAAGGCGTTTCTAAACTCCTGGAGCTGAATTTAGAGGAAATTGAAGCAAAATAGTTTATTTTTTCAGCATTTTGCTCATACTATTCTTGAATGGAGTGGTATGAATGAAAGGAATTTTTCGTAATAAAAAAATGATTGCCGTCGTCGGCGGCCTGACAGCCGGATTTTTAAACGGATTGTTTGGCAGTGGCGGCGGCACTGTTATTGTACCGTTTTTAGAGGAGTTTTTAGACCAGGATGAGCATACATCCCACGCTACTGCTATTTTAATTATTCTTTGTTTTACCGTTGTCAGCCTGTTCTTTTATGGTCGCAACGGTCAGCTTGACTATCTTTTGGCTCTTAAGGTTTCATCAGGTGGCGTGGTGGGTGGCTTTATTGGCGCTAAACTTCTGAAAAAATTATCAGGTAATGCAATCCGCAAAATTTTTGGCGTTTGTATGCTGGTTGCTGCCGTAAGGATGGTGGTAGGATGATTCCGGCAATTATATCCGGCTTACTATCCGGTGTGATCAGCGGTATGGGCATTGGCGGCGGTACCATTTTAATTCCGGCCCTTGCTATATTTCTTCAAGTAGAACAACACAGTGCGCAAGGCGTAAATCTCTTATACTTTATCCCTACAGCCATAGCATCATTATGGATTCATATCAAGAATAAAAATGTGAACTTTAAACTTGCCTGGCCGATCATTCTATTTGGTGTTTTTGGTGCCGTCGGCGGTTCGCTATTGGCTGTAGTTTTGCACGGAAAACTCCTGAGAAGACTGTTTGGTATCTTTTTATTCGCGATGGGTCTCTTTGAAATTTTAAAAAAGGATAAAAAATTAAAAAAAGATGAGGAAAAATAGGTTTTTCTCTTTACCAAAAGACAAAAATGTGTTATGATATATTAGTATAGGTTTTTTTATAAAATCGTTCAACTAATTTTAATGATAAGTAATGAGTGAAGATGATGTATCAGTTTTTAGACAGTATCAGAGTCCCTGAAGATGTAAAAAAACTAAATATGGAAGAACTTACTGTTTTGGCTGAAGAAATACGTTCATTTCTGATAGAATCTGTTTCTAAGACAGGTGGGCATCTGGCGTCTAATTTAGGCGTTGTAGAACTGACCCTAGCACTGTTTAAAACATTGGATATGCCAACAGACAGCGTAGTTTGGGATGTGGGGCATCAGACCTATGTTCACAAACTGTTAACCGGTCGCAGAGAACAGTTTTCAACGTTGCGTCAGTTTGGTGGTTTGAGTGGTTTCCCGAAAACTTCTGAGAGTGAATATGATGCTTATAACACAGGACATTCATCGACCTCTGTCTCAGCGGCTTTAGGGATGACCAAAGCGTCAAATCTGCTTGGCGAAAACAGACGTGCCGTTGCTGTTATCGGCGATGGTGCTTTAACCGGCGGTATGGCCTTTGAGGCATTAAATGATGCCGGTGACTATAAAAAGAATTTCATTGTTATTTTAAACGATAATGCGATGTCAATATCGAAAAACGTTGGCGGTTTATCCCGTTATTTAACTAAATTACGAACAAACAATTCTTATTCCAGGTTTAAATCAGGCTTAGAGCACGGATTTGAAAAAATACCCGGCATGGGCAAACCAACCTTGCGGGTGATGAAGCATGTTAAAGATAACGTCCGCCATTTGTTTATGTCCAGTACCGTTTTTGAAGATTTGGGATTTACCTATCTTGGCCCTATAGATGGTCACGATCTGACCTTGCTTTGTCGCTTGATAGAGCGCGCCAAAAACATTCAAGGACCAGTGTTGATACATATTATCACAAAAAAAGGGAAGGGCTATAAATTCGCAGAGGACAAGCCATCGGCTTTTCATGGTGTTGGCGCTTTTGAAATAGAAACCGGAGCAAGCAGTTCCGGAGGCGAAACATATTCAGCCCGCTTCGGTAAAGTCATAACTGAGCTTGCTGAACAAAATAGTAAGCTTTGTGCTGTGACAGCCGCTATGCAGGATGGAACAGGCCTGTCAAAGTTTAAAGAGCGTTTTCCTGACCGTTGCTTTGATGTTGGCATTGCTGAGCAACACGCCATAACCTTTGCCTCCGGTCTTTCCAAGCGTGGATTAAAGCCGGTGGTGGCTTTATACTCATCCTTTATGCAACGCGCTTATGACCAGATTTTACATGATGTTTGCCTACAGAATCTCGATATGGTTCTGTGCATTGACCGGGCAGGTCTTGTTGGTAAAGACGGTGAAACTCATCAGGGAATTTATGACCTTGCCATTCTGTCACAGATGCCGAATATCTCTGTGCTGTCGCCTGCGAACTTTACAGAACTAGGAGATATGCTTTGTTACGCTGTAAACGAGCATAAGGGGCCGATTGCCATCCGCTATCCACGTGGTGGTCAGGTTGCTGAATATGAAGGTTCTGCCTTCCAGTACGGCAAATATGATGTTGTTTCTGATGGAAATGATGTTTGTATATTCTCGGCCGGCCATATGCTCAAGACAGCTATGGAGGCAACAGAAAAGCTTTCCATGCAAGGTGTATCTGCATCTGTAGTCAATATGCGAACCCTGTGGCCGTTGGATGAAGTGTTTATCAGGAAAGCCATCAGTAAACACCGCTTATGTGTCACCTTAGAAGATGGGGTGCAGAGTGGTGGTATCGGCGAAAAAATATCGGCTTTTGTAATGGAAAATGTTCCCGTTCTTATAAAAGCACACAAAAACGGTATTGTGCCTCATGGTGCAAGACCGCTGTTATACAAGCTGTGCGGTCTGGATTGTGATACCGTTGCAGAAGAAATTATACAATGTTTACAGGAGAATTAATGTGAAAAAAACCGAATTACTGGCTCCTGCGGGTAACTTAGAGCGTCTGAAAACTGCTATTGCCTTTGGCGCCGATGCCGTTTACGCAGGCGGCGAAGCTTTTTCCATGCGCAGTGCGGCGAAAAACTTCTCATCAGACGATTTAAAACGTGCCCGCGAGCTGACATTAGCCAAAAACAAAAAATTATATATAGCAGTTAATATTATCCCTCACAACTGTGATATGGAAGTGCTGCCGGCTTATCTTGAGGAGCTTTCAGCATTATCACCTGATGGTCTGATTGTGTCTGATTTAGGCGTATTTACTATGGCAAAAGAATTGGCACCTAATGTGCCGCTTCATATCAGCACCCAGGCAAACAACACAAACAGTCAGAGCTTTAAAGCCTGGCATAAGCTGGGTGCAACCCGCGTGGTGTGCGCCCGCGAGCTTTCCTTTGATGAAATTAAGGAGATCCGTCAGCAGATTCCCGAGGATTTAGAAATCGAAGCTTTTGTTCACGGAGCAATGTGTATTTCTTATTCCGGCAGATGTTTATTATCCGGTTATATGACCGGCCGTGACTCCAATCAGGGAAATTGTGCTCATCCCTGCCGGTGGAATTATAGCCTGATGGAAGAACAACGCCCAGGGGAATATTATCCTGTGTATGAAAACGAACGTGGCACTTTCATTTTTAACTCAAAAGACCTTTGTATGATTGAGTATATCCCTCAGATTATAGAAAGCGGCATTAACAGTTTAAAGCTTGAAGGGCGCGTTAAAACAGAATATTATGTGGCAACCGTGGTGAAGGCTTATCGCGAAGCTATTGACAGGTATTTAGACAATCCCAAAACCTATCAGACAGATCCTGACTGGCTGGAAGAGCTTTCTAAGGTAAGTAACCGCCATTACACAACGGGATTTTATCTTGGTAAGCCTGATGACTCAGCGCAGAACTACGAAACCAGCGCTTACGTCCGGAATTATGATGTGGCCGCTGTGGTGGTTGGCTACGATCAGGCAACAGGGGATGTGCTGGTGGAGCAGCGCAACCGCTTTTTTGAAGGTGAAGAACTGGAAACGGTGGTTCCCTTTGAAAAAAGCTTTGCTTTTACTGTAAATAATATGCGAGACGAAGGTGGCAATCCCGTTTCGGTTGCTCCACACCCTCGTCAGGTTCTTCGATTGCCTTTGGGCAGAGAATTACCGATTTTATCATTACTTAGAAAAAAGAGAGAATTATAATAAATTACGGAGGAATTACAATGGGTATTTTTGGAGGAAACTTTTCAAAGCCGGGTAAAGGCATCAGTAAAGAGGAAGCGGCCAAAAGAAATTATTTTGATATTTTAGGCCGTCGTTTTTGGAATCTGGTGAAATTAAATCTTTTATATGTTTTGGCAAACATTATTTTTATTGCAGCATTTATATTTTTCCTGTTTCCTTATTTGGTCGATTTTGAAGCCACAATTGATTTGATTTTTGATGCTGAACATGTTGTTTTCCCCATATGGCCGTTTGTTCCCTTTATGCTGATGGGTCCATTTACAGCAGGCTATAGCTATGTTTTGAGAAACTGGGTTCGCCAGGAGCACGCTTTTATGGCATCTGATTTTTTTGAACACTCTAAAAAGAACTGGAAACAGGGTCTTGCCCTCAGCGTTATAGGCACGGTGATGACCTATTTATTCCTGACAGCATTCTTCTTTTATCTGCGCTGCGGATTACCAAGAGTACTGGTGTTAACCTTGGGTGCGATTATTGGTTTAATTTTAATCTGCTCCGGTTTTTATACATATCCTATGGTTGTTACCTTTGATATGAAATTAAAGGACATTATGAGAAACTCTCTCATTTTTGCACTTGCCAAATTACCGCAGAATCTGTTCATTCTGCTGATCGTTGGCGCTGTACACGTTTTATTGCTCTGGAATTTACCGATTGTTTGGCTTATTTTAATGGTTTTCTTCCTGATTGCCTGGTCCGGTTTTACCGTTAGCTATTATGTATGGCATGTTATGAACAAGCACATGATTTCACAACTGCCTGCTGAGGAAAAAGAAGAAGCCATTTTCGAAGATGTGAAGTAGGGGGCAGAGCATTGATTAAAGGCGTTATTTTTGATCTTGACGGCACAATATTAAACACCATTGATGATTTGTCCGATTCTATGAATTATATGCTGCGTCACTTCGGCTTCCCTGAACACAGTGATTTGTTTTATCATATGCAGGCTGTAGGAAGCGGTGCTAAAAACTATGTAAAGAATTGCCTTCCGGAAGATGTAAGAGAAAATGAAGATCAGTTGGAGGCTTGCCTTGCCTTTTATAAAACATACTACAACGAGCATTCAAGCATTAAAACAAAGCCCTATGATGGAGTGGCGGAGATGATGCAATATTTAAAAGACGCAAATATTCAGATTGCAATTCTATCCAACAAGCCGGATGAACCGGTGAAGGAATTAGCAAAATGCTGGTTCTCGGAATTTTCCATTCCCTGTGTTTATGGTGAGCGTGTGGGAATCCCGCGCAAACCCGACCCTGAAGGTCCGTTAGCGATAGCCCATGAATTGGGTCTTGCACCTTCTGAAATAGCCTTTGTGGGCGATAGTGATGTGGATATTAAAACCGGTCTTAATGCCGGAATGACTGCCATTGGTGTTCTGTGGGGTTTCAGGACAAAGGAACAGCTGCAAGAGGCCGGCGCAGAATATTTGGTAGATAGCAAAGATGAGTTTATTGCGTTAATCAAACAATTAAATTCATAAATATATGGAGATAGGAGCGAAAGAGATGAACATTTCAAAAGAAGAAGTTTTGCACGTTGCCAAGCTTGCACGTCTTAAATTTACAGATGCTGAGGCTGAGGCACTTGCTAAGGATATGGAGAGCATCATCGGTTTTGCCAATAAGCTGAATGAGCTTGATACCGAAGGTGTTGTACCCACGGCACACGCCATTCCTATGCACAACGCTTTCCGTGAGGACGTGGTAACGCCTTCTTATGACAGAGAGGCAATGCTTCAGAATGCACCGTCAAAAGAAGACGGTGGTTATACCGTACCCAAAGTTGTTGAATAACTCGTAAAGGAGCTTGATTATGCATACATTAACTGCACATGAAATACGTGACAGAATTAAAAATAAAGAACTCTCTTCTGTTGAAATTACCAAAGCGTATTTAGACAGAATTGAAAAAGTTGAAGATAAGGTTGAAAGCTATGTAACTGTTTTGCAGGAAGAAGCAATGCAGTCTGCTGAGGCAATTGATAAAAAGATAGCAGCAGGGGAGGAAGTTGGCGCTTTAGCCGGCGTGCCTGTGGCGTTAAAGGACAATCTTTGTACAAAAGATGTACTTACCACCTGTTCTTCTAAAATGCTGTATAATTTCCGTCCGCCTTATGACAGCACTGTGGCAAAAAAACTAAAGGATGCTGACACAGTTCTGCTGGGTAAGGTAAACATGGATGAATTTGCAATGGGTTCATCCACAGAAACCTCTTACTTTAAAAAGACAAAAAATCCTTACGATTTATCAAAAGTACCCGGTGGTTCTTCCGGCGGCTCTGCTGCCTGCGTTGCTGCGGATGAAGCAACCTTTACACTGGGTTCCGATACCGGTGGTTCCATCCGTCAGCCGGCATCACTTTGTGGTTGTGTTGGTATGAAGCCCACTTATGGAACGGTTTCACGTTTTGGTCTTGTTGCTTTCGCTTCTTCCTTAGACCAGATTGGACCTTTAGCGAAAGATGTACAGGACTGTGCTTTAATTTATGACCAGATTGTTGGCTATGATCCTATGGACTCCACAAGCGTAAACCGTGAATATGCCTCCTTTGAAAAAGCACTAACCGGTGATGTGAAGGGATTAAAAATCGGTATGCCTGCTGAATATATGGGCGAAGGTATCAGTGCACCGGTACAAAAAGCTGTTTTAGCAGCGCTGGAATCCTTTAAAGCAATGGGTGCCAGCTATGAAGAAATGCACCTGCCCTTAAACGAATATGCTCTGCCTGCTTACTATATGATTTCTTCTGCTGAAGCAAGCTCCAATCTGGCGCGTTTTGATGGTGTGAAATACGGCTTCCGTGCAGAAAAATTTGAAGATTTAGTTGACTTGTATGCTCAAACAAGAAGCGAGGGCTTTGGCGCTGAAGTAAAACGCAGAATTATGATTGGTACCTATGCGCTTTCTTCCGGTTATTATGATGCTTATTACAAAAAGGCACAGCAGGTCAGAACCATGATTATGCAGGATTTCGATAAGGCCTTTGAAAAATATGATGTACTGGTAACACCGACAACACCTACCACAGCCTTTGGTTTTGGTGAAAAGACCGATGATCCTCTGCAGATGTATATGGCAGATATTTGTACCGTTTCAGTTAATATCGGTGGCTTGCCGGCTGTTGTGTTGCCTTGCGGTTATGATGAAAATGGTCTGCCCATCGGTTTGCAGATTATCGGTAAACCCTTTGGTGAAGCCGCTATTTTAAATGCAGCTTACGCACTTGAAAAGACCATTACCAAAATCAAACCGGCATTGTAAGATAGGAGGACGAAAATGAATTACGAAACTGTCATTGGTCTTGAGGTTCATGCTGAATTAAAGACCAACACAAAAATATATTGCGGATGCATCAATGAATTCGGTGGTGAGCCAAACACACATACCTGTCCCATTTGTTCCGGCATGCCCGGTACATTACCGGTGCTGAATAAACGGGTAGTGGATTTTGCTATTAAAGCCGGTCTTGCTATGAATTGCTCTATTACCCAGTACAGCAAGCAGGACAGAAAGAATTATTTCTATCCTGACCTGCCCAAGGCTTATCAGATTTCTCAGTTTGATTTGCCTTTGTGCCAGAACGGTTATGTTGACATTGTGGTAAACGGTGAAACTAAAAGAATTGGCATCACCCGTATCCACATTGAAGAGGATGCCGGCAAACTGGTGCACGATGATTATGCTAACTGCTCCATAGCGGACTATAACCGTTGTGGTGTGCCCCTGATTGAAATTGTTTCCGAGCCGGATCTGCGTTCTCCAGAAGAGGCCCACGTGTTCCTGGAAACTTTAAAAACCATTTTGGAGTATACAGAAGTTTCTGACTGTAAAATGCAGGAAGGTTCTCTCCGTTGCGATGTTAACCTTTCTCTCCGCCCCGAAGGACAGAAAGAGTTTGGTACTCGTTGCGAAATGAAGAACATTAACTCCTTCCGTGCTGCTGTCCGTTCTATGGAATATGAACAGAAACGCCAGACAGAGGTTCTCTCAAACGGTGGCATAATCAATCAGGAAACCCGCCGTTGGGATGATGTGAAGGGCGAAAGCATTGTGATGAGAACCAAAGAAGATGCTCAGGATTACCGCTATTTCCCTGAACCTGACCTTCTGCCTATGATTATCTCTGATGAGTGGATCGAAGAAATCAGAAGCACCATTCCTGAACTGCCTGAACAGAGAAAGAGCCGTTATATTTCTGAATTCGGTCTGCCGGAATATGATGCATTTTTACTGACTTCTTCCAAAAAGACAGCTGATTATTTTGACGAAACCGTAAGCTTGGGTGCATCACCCAAAGCTGTCAGCAACTGGATGATGGGTGATATTGCCAAGTTTATCAATGATAAAGAACTGGAAGCAGGGGATATTCCCTTCGCACCTGCACAGCTGAAAGCTCTCATTGACCTGATTGAAAAGGGCACCATCAGCAACAGTGCTGCTAAAAAAGTACTGGCTGAAATGTTTGCTCAGCCGGAAGAACCCGAAAAAATTGTGGAACGACTTGGTCTTTCTCAGGTTTCTGATGAAGGTGCACTCATGGCTATGGTGCAGGAGGTTCTTGCGCAGAATCCGCAGTCAATTGTGGATTATAAAGCTGGTAAAGACAGAGCTTTAGGCTTCTTGATGGGTCAGATTATGCGTGTATCGAAGGGTAAGGCTAACCCGCAGGTTATTAACCAGATGTTAAAGGAAGCATTAGATAAAGCATGAGCAAACTCCATATAAGTGAACTATACAAAGAAATTTATAAGCGGTTTGACAATCTGACGCCCATTCCCTTTGATTGTGGCGAAATGTGTGGCAAACTGTGCTGTCAGGGTGACGACGAAAGTGGTATGTATCTCTTTCCCGGTGAAGCAAGGCTCTTTTCCGGGAAAGAGAATTTTTCCGTTTTATCTACGGATTTCGAAGTGTCTGGCAAACCGGTAGAACTGCTTGTGTGCCACGGTCCTTGCAAGAGGGAGGAACGTCCGCTTTCCTGTCGGATTTTCCCCTTAATTGGCTTGTACCGTAAAGGTTCCACTCTGCAGATTATTAAGGATCCCAGAGCTAATTTTTGTCCTTTGACCCATCCGGAAGCAAAAGGCTGTCTGGATCCTGAATTTATCAAAGAAGTGCGACACGCCTTCAGTGTCTTAATTAAAATTCCTGCTGTAGCTGAATTTTTAGATGCACTTTCTTATATTTTAGAAGACTATCAGCAATTGAACCTGTAAGAGGAGTGAAAGCAATGAACGAAATGACAACCATAGCAGCTGTGGCAACACCACCTGGCGAAGGCGGTATCGCGGTAATCCGCGTCAGCGGCCCGGAGGCTATTTCTGTTTGCGACCGTGTTTTTTCCGGAAAAAAGCCATTAGCTAAATGTCCCGGTTATACCATTGCTTTCGGCAAAATTGTTCATAATGATAAAGTTTTAGATGAAGTGCTTGCATCTGTGATGCGCTCTCCGCATTCCTATACAGGCGAAGATGTTGTTGAAATCAGTTGTCACGGCGGCCAGCTTGTTACCCGCAAGGTTTTATCTGCCGTTTTAGAAAACGGTGCTGTGTTAGCCGGACGTGGTGAATTTACCAAACGTGCCTTCTTAAATGGCAAACTGGATTTATCTCAGGCTGAAGCCGTCATTGATTTAATTCAGGCAGAAACTGATACAGCAGCCAACCTTTCTGTCAATCAGTTACAGGGCAAGCTTTCTGTGCCCATTGAAGATATGCGCCACAAAATCCTTGGCTTAGCTGCTCATCTGGATGCTATGGCTGATTTTCCGGATGAAGGTGTTGACGAAGCAGCAAACGATGAGATTATGAAAGAACTGTCTGAATTGATTGACGGGCTGACCGCTATGAAAAACAAAGCAGAGCAGGGACGATTGATTCGTGAAGGCATTAATACTGTCATTGTTGGGAAACCAAATGTTGGCAAATCATCCCTTTTGAATGCGCTTTCAGGCACCGACCGTGCTTTGGTGACGCAGCAGGCGGGAACAACCCGTGATGTGATAGAAGAACACATTCGTTTAGGGGATTTGCGATTGAATTTGTTTGATACAGCCGGTATTCGTTCCGATGCTGAGCAGATTGAAGAAATGGGCATTCAAAAAGCGAAAGAATATGTTCAAAAGGCTGATCTTGTGTTCTTTGTCATTGATATGAGCCGACCCTTTGAGGCTGAAGATGAAGAAATACTATCTTTAATTCAGGACAAAAATACGGTTTTCGTTTTAAATAAAATGGATTTAGAGCAAAAAGCTGAGTTATCAGATAAAATTAAAGCCTCGACCACCGTTTCGATTTCAGCAAAAACCGGTGCAGGGCTTGAGGGACTACAGAAAACAATTGAAGAAATGTTTTCTCTGGGCAGTATCATTCAAAAGCAAGAAGAAACAGTTATCAATATGCGTCATAAGCAGGCTGTACAGGAAGCCCTGTCGGCCTTGAAAAATGCATTATTAACTTTAAAAATGGGATTACCTGCAGATTTATTATCTGTTGATATGCGTGTGGCCATAGAGTCGCTAGGAACCATTACCGGTCAAACTGTTTCTGATGAAATTGTAGAAGAAATTTTTTCCCGGTTTTGTCTTGGCAAATAGTATAAACAGAACCCTTTTCAAATACAATACAGTATGGACAAAACCGACAGGGAGGATATCAATTTGAAAAAACAATCCTATTTAACAGGTGCCTTTATTCTTGTTATTGCCAATTTACTGGTTAAAGTGATTGGTGCCGTATTTAAAATACCTCTGGCAAACATTATTCATGAAGAAGGCATGGCCATTTTTAACACGGCATATTTTTTGTATGCCTGTATGTTTGTCATTGCAACGGCAGGTCTTCCGGTTGCAGTTTCTAAAATGGTGTCTGCCAGCCTCGCTAAAAAGAACTATACTGAAGTTAATAAGATTTTCAAGGCCGCATTGTCTCTCCTTGCATTGATTGGCTTAGCGGGCGCTTTGGTACTGTTTTTGGGTGCCAAGATGTTTGTGGGAATTGTGGATTCTCCCGATTCATACCTGAGCATTTTAGCTATTGCACCTGCCATTTTCTTTGTAGCGTTGCTTTCTGCCTTCCGCGGATATTTTCAGGGCTTTTCAGATATGGTTCCCACAGCACTTTCAGAAGTTGTAGAGGCTTTGGGCAAACTGGTGATCGGTTTGCTTCTGGCATATCTTTTAATGCCCACCGGTGTCGCCAATGCTTCATCCGGTGCCGTATTAGGCGTTACGGCCGGCACATTTTTTGCACTTGTTATTATGGCAATTACATATGTGTTAAAACGGAAAAATCAGTTTCCGGCAAGTGCTTTATTGCAGGCAGGCACGAGAAGCACAAAAAATATCTTTGTTGACCTGGCAAAGCTTGCCATTCCCATCACCATTGGGGCAGCTGTTACATCCTTAACCAATATTATTGATATGGTTATGATTCGTCAACGGTTGCAGACCATTATCGTTTCTCAGGAAATGTTCAACACTTTAACGGAATTCTTCGGACGGTCATCCTCTGAAGTTATCATCGGTCAGGCGATGCAGAACAAGCCGGCAGAAGTGCTCTACGGAGCGTATTCCGGCTATGCTATTCCTATGTTTAACCTGCCACCCACAATCATTATGTCCCTTTCTATGAGTGTTGTGCCGTTTATTTCGTCAGCCTTTGCCGTAAAGAATATGGGCGAGGTTAAAAAATTATCCGAATCAACTCTTCGTATCACAGTGCTGTTCGCTCTGCCTTGTGCTATCGGCCTGTCAGTGCTTTCGGAACCGATTTTAACCGCTGTCTATAACAATGCCCGGTCAGCCTCCATGCTGCACATTTTAGGATTAGCCGTTGTGTTTGTCAGCTTGGTATCTGTTTCAACTGCCATGCTACAGGGTGCCGGAAAGGTGATGATTCCTGTTCGGAACATGGCTATTGGCGGTGTGGTTAAAATTATTACGAATTTTACTTTAATTGCTATTCCGTCCATAAATATTGGTGGTGCTCCCGTCAGCACGTTATTGTGCTATTTTGTGATTGCCACTTTAAATATTGTAAGCGTAAAGAAGATTATGAAATCAGACTTATCCTTTACCGGTTTTATACTGAAACCGATTATTGCCAGCGCTATTATGGGGATAGCCGCCTTTGGTGCCTATCAGGTATCTGCCGGCGTACTGGGCATCGCGCCTATGAATCTTTCCTTAAACTTTATGCCACAAACCGTTCCTGTAACTCCATTGGCATCTGCACTACGATTTAAAGTGATTATTGCCTTGGGTTTTTCAGTGCTTTTTGCAGTCATCGTTTATGCCATTATGGTTTTTGTGCTCAGACTAATAAAACACGATGACGTTTTAATGCTCCCGAAAGGTGAAAAAATAGCCAAGTTATTAAATAAATTTCATTTATTGTCATAAAATCAGAAAAGAGTTGAATAAAATGACCACAGAAAAAAAACAGTACAGTTTTCAAGAGTTATTAGAGATTATAAGAAAGCTCCGCGCAGAAGATGGTTGCCCTTGGGATCGCGTACAAACCCACGAAACCATTAAAATGAATCTGGTGGAGGAGGCTTACGAGGCCATTGAATCCCTGGATGCCGGTGACAAGGATGCCTTCGCAGACGAATTGGGTGACATTTTGCTGCAGGTGGTATTCCACTCACAAATCGGTAAAGAGGAAGGAACATTTTCAATTGACGATGTTCTGTACCATGTTTGCCACAAAATGATTTCCCGTCATACCCACATATTTGGTGATGACAAAGCGGATACTCCTGAGGCTGTCCTTGATACTTGGGAAAAGAACAAACAAAAGGAGAAGGGGCAGAAAAGCTATACTGAAAGTATGGAGAGTGTTTGTGCTTATCTGCCTGCCTTGATCCGTGCTGAAAAGGTACAGTCAAAGGCTGCCAAGGTTGGTTTTGACTGGCCGGAGGTTTCCGGCGCACTGGAAAAACTGCAGGAAGAAACCCGGGAACTGAAAGAGGCTGTTGCAACCGGCGATAAGGATACAATCAGCGAAGAACTGGGTGATGTTCTGTTTTCAGCAGTCAATGTATCCCGCTTCTTTAAGTGTTCTGCAGAAGAAGCGTTAGGAAAGACCATCAGAAAATTCATTAACCGTTTTTCCTATGTGGAAAAAGCAGCAAATGAAGCAGGGAAGCGATTAGAAGATATGAGCCTTGCGGAAATGGATGCCTTGTGGGACGAAGCAAAAAAGAAATAAAATTATGAGGCTGTAGCAAAATAAATATTTTGCTACAGCCTCTTTTTTATAGCTGAACTCGTAATTTTTGCAGAATATTTTTCTCAAGTCGCGAAACCTGCACCTGCGAAATGCCTAACCGCTCCGCAATAGCGGATTGCTTAAGTTCATCTATGTACCGCCAGCGGATGATTTTTTGTTCGCGCTCGGGCAACGATTCAATCAACTGACAAACCGTCAGCCGGTCTTCTATCTGAAGGGATTCTTTACTATCGGCAATTTGGTCTGAGAGTGTTAGCTCTGAATCGCCTTGTTTTTCATCCAACGACAACGGTTGCCTGGTCGCTGAAAGTGCGATGCTCAGTTCTTCTGGAGAGGATTCTAAATATACCGCTATTTCTGAAAGGCAAGGCTCTCTGCCAAGCTGTTCAGATAACATTTTATTTGCTTCTGCTGCTTTATTGCTGAGCATTTTGTATGAGCGACTGATTTTAACTGCTGTGTTATCCCGCAGATATCGTTTAATTTCGCCAATGATGACGGGAACTGCATAAGTTGATAATTGCACGCCAAAGGACGGATTAAAACGATCAATAGCTTTAATGAGTCCTACCGTTGCAATTTGCTGCAAATCATCAGCTTCAAGGCCACGGTTCTTAAATCGGTTGGCAATCATATGCACTAGGCCCAGGTTTTGCTCAACCAATCGGTTCCGGTCGCTATGTTCAGTATGTTTGAATGTATTCGAGGTCGGCATGGCTGACCTCCTTAGTTATAATGCTTCTGGAGCGTTTTTATCAGTTCAACCGTTGTCCCTTCGCCAACGTCAGAGATGATGTTTACTGTATCCATAAAAGCTTCCATAACGGTAAAACCCATACCGGCTCTATCAATATCTTCTGAATCAGAATAGAGGGGTTGACGGGCCTTTTCAATATCTTTAATGCCTTTGCCTGTATCACTGATGGAAACTTTAATTGAATGGTCATCAAACAACAAACCGATGATGGTTACAATTCCGTCAGAAGAGCCGTAGCCGTGAACAATGGCATTGGTGACTGCTTCAGAAACGGCTGTCTTAATATCATTAATTTCTTCCAAGGTTGGGTCAAGCTGTGCAACAAAAGCCGCAACAGCCGCTCTTGCAAATGCCTCATTGGATGATTTACTCAAGAAAGAAAGGGTCATTTTATTCTCGGGTTTCATGCGGTTGTCACCTCACTTATCGCGTGATTTACATCAGTATACATTGTAATCAGCTTAGTTAAGCCGGACATTTCGACCAAGCGCTTAAGCTGCAAATTTTTGCAGACCAATGCTACATTCCCCCCAATGGATTTCATCAGCTTATAGCGTCCGATAATCATGCCAATACCTGAGCTGTCCATAAAGGTCAGATCCGAAAAATCAAAGATGAGATTTTTGATGTTTCTGCCGGGCAGGGTTCGCTCAATCATCAGACGAACCTGCTTGGCTACATGATGGTCCAGTTCACCCGACAGACGAATGACCAGAGTGTTTCTGTGGATGTTTAATTCAATTTCCAAAATTATGCCTCCTTTGTGTCTTTTATGACTGCATTTGTTAAAGTCCTAATCTTATTCGATGGCGCATAAAAAATTCCTTCGTAAAAAAATAAAAGCTTTTGTCGAAAGGCTGATGACTTTTCGACAAAAGCTGAAAATTTAGTCTGTTTATGCGTTATTATGACAACACTGTTTTGTATAGCTTTCGCAGGTAGAACAAACAAAGCACCAAGGAGAAACATTCTGCAATAGGGAAAGCCAGCCATACCAGATTGAGATTACCTGTTTTAGATAAAAGATAGGCAACAGGCAGCAGCACAAAAAGCTGTCTGACAATGGAGATAATCATACCCCAGAGTCCATTACCCACCGCCTGAAAGACCGAAGTGGAGATAATGCAGAACCCAGCGAACAAGAAGCTCAGACTGATAAGCCGTAAGGCAACAGTACCAATGGAAATCATAGCCTCAGATGCATCAAAAAAGAGTAATAGCTGCTTTGGAAAAATCTGCAGTATCAGCATGCCGAACAACATAATTGACATTGCGTAGAGAATGCTGAGCTTCATTGTTTTAACCATTCGTTCACGTTTTTTTGCACCAAAATTATACGCTATAATGGGAACCATACCGTTATTTAATCCGAATACCGGCATAAAGATAAAGCTCTGCAGTTTAAAATATACGCCAAAAACAGCTGTTGCTGTTGATGAAAAGGCCAGTAAAATCTGGTTCAGGCCGAACGTCATAACAGAGGCAATGGATTGCATAATAATGGATGGTGCGCCAACGCTATATATGCGCTTAATAATTTTTCCAGAAGGTTTAAAACCTTTAAAGCTGATAGAAATCTCTTTATTTAATTTCAGATTGAAATAAAGTCCTAGAAGCAAAGCACAAAACTGACCGATAACAGTTGCGATGGCCGCACCGGCGACCTCCAAACGAGGGCATCCGAATAAACCAAATATCATAATCGGGTCTAAGATAATATTCACAATAGCACCAACAGACTGTGTAATCATACTATACAATGCTTTGCCGGTGGATTGCAGTAACCGCTCAAAAACAATCTGACCGAATAGCCCAATTCCGAATGTACAAACAATAAACAAGTAGTCAGCACCGGAAGAGAGAATATAGGGGTTATCTGTTTGCGAGGTAAAAAAGAGCTTTGAAGCAGTTAAGCCGAAAATAGCAAATAATAGATATGTTATAAAAAATACAAAAATACCATTTCGAGCCGCAGCATTTGCATTTTTATAGTTCTTTTCGCCTAAACTGCGGGATAGAAGAGCATTGATTCCAACGCCGGTTCCGGTTGCGGCTGCAATCATCAGGTTCTGCACCGGAAACGCAAGAGAAACGGCTGTGAGCGCATCTTCGCTGATGCGGGAAACGAAAACACTGTCTACAATGTTATATAATGCCTGTACCAGCATAGATATCATCATAGGAAGGGACATGGACAGTAATAATGTATTGACAGGCATAACGCCCATTTTATTTTCCTGGATTGAATTTTGATTTGACATTTGTTATTCCTTTCTTGGTTTTATATCATTTGTTGTCCATTCAAAAATACCGCTTTCACCTTAGCATTTAAAGTGAACAGTTCGCCGCTCATGATAACAATATCTGCATCTTTACCGGAAGCTAAACTACCTATGCGGTTTTCTAAGCCAACATGCTTTGCTGCATTAATGGTAATAGCAGCTAGTGCAGTTTCTTTTTTGATACCGCTTTGGTGAGCAAGCGCGGCGCAAAGATATAACCTGTCAATGGGGATTTCAGGATGATCTGTCATAATAGAGAAGGGAATGTCGGCATCTTCAAAGGCCTTGTAAATGTCAAAGCTCATATTTTTCAGTTCCGGCTTGCTGCGCGAGCCTAAGGTAGGGCCCAAAATGATCGGCAAATTCTTTTCCTTCAATAACGGCAGAATTAAATGACCTTCTGTGCAATGCTCTAAAGTAATTTTAATACCGAATTCGTCAGCAATACGAATAGCGGTTGCAATGTCATCTGCGCGGTGTATATGAACTTTTAAAGGAAGAATACCACGGATAACCTGTGCCAACGTTTCCATTTTAAAGTCAAATTCGGGTCGGTCTTTTCGTTCCCCGTTATGGTAAGCATCCCATTTCAAGGCATATTCTTTTGCGCTGAACAGTGCTTTGCGCAGAACTGCTGCTGAAGCCATACGAGTGGCTGGGGATTCTTTTTTGCCGCCATACACTTTTTTGGGATTTTCACCCAAAGCGGCCTTAACAGCAATAGGTTCTTTAATAATCATTTCATCAACCCAGCGTCCGGCAGTTTTTAACGCGGCAAACTGTCCGCCAATCACGTTGGCACTGCCGGGACCGGTTACAACGGTTGTGACACCGCTTGCCAAAGCTTCGGAAAAAGACATATCCGCAGGGTTAACAGAATCAATGGCGCGGAGTTCAGGGGTGACAGGGGTTGTGGCTTCATTTCCATCAGAGCCTTCGCTGCCGGCTCCTTCCTCCCACATACCGATGTGACAATGGGCATCAATAAAGCCGGGGAGAGCCATGGCGCCTTCAGCGTCAAACGCTTCGTCAAAATTCTCAACAGAGCAGGGGAGTTCTGTCATATTGCCTACACTTTTTATACAGTTATTGTCAATGATAATATAGCCATTTGGATAGTTCTGACCTTCCATAGTAATGACGTTTGCATTTTTTATCAGGATCATAAGAAACACTCCTTAATATTTTGCGAAATACAGGTAAAAATACATCTATATTATTGTAACGGAATTTAATAAATTTGTCAATAAATTTGGTAAAAGTGTTGACACAAAAGCATTTTCGCGGTATTATATATAATTAGGTGTATTGTAGCTAACAGTCACTAGATTCTACTGTAGATAAGCGTGTATTTGAAAGCAATTCAAAGACATGTTGATGAAAGGATGATAGATAATGAAATTATCGAAAATGCTGCTTAAAACTCTTCGAGAAACACCGGCTGAAGCAGAAATTACAAGTCATCAGCTGATGCTTCGCGCAGGTATTATGCGTAAGCTGGCTGCAGGTGTGTATTCCTTCCTGCCCCTCGGTCTCCGTTCCTTGCACAAGGTTGAGCAAATTATTCGTGAGGAGATGGATGCTGCCGGTGCTCAGGAGCTTTTAATGTCTGCTTTGTTGCCTGCTGAATACTATCAGGAATCCGGTCGTTGGGAAGTGTTTGGTCCTGAAATGTTCCGTCTTCGTGACAGAAACAGCCGCGACTTCTGTTTAGGCCCCACTCACGAAGAAATTTTCACTCAAACTGTTAAAGGTGAAGTATCTTCTTACCGTCAGTTACCGCTGACGTTGTATCAGATTCAGACGAAGTACCGCGATGAACGTCGCCCCCGTTTCGGTGTGATGCGTTCCCGCGAATTTATTATGAAGGATGCATACAGCTTTGACCGCGACGAAGCAGGTCTTGATGTTTCATATCAGAATATGTATAAGGCATATTGCCGTGTATTTGACCGCTTAGGACTTGACTATATTGTGGTTGATGCCGATAGCGGTGCCATGGGCGGTTCCGGTTCTCAGGAATTTATGGTTAAATCCGAAACAGGTGAAGCTGTTGTGGCTTTCTGCCCTCATTGTGGATATGCAGCCAATGACGAAAAGGCAGAATGTGTACCTGAAGCAATGGCTCAGGAAGAACCTAAAGCGATGGAAAAGATTTATACCCCCAATGCCGGCACCATCGAAGAATTGGTTGAATTTTTAGGCACAGACAGCAAACACTTTGCTAAAACCCTGATTTATATGGCTGGAGAGAAGCCGGTAGCTGTTATGGTTCGCGGTGACCGTGAAGTGAATGAAACCAAGCTTGCTAACCTTCTTGGCATTAACGAGCAGGATTTAGCAATGGCTGAAGCTAATGTTGTTACAGAAGTTACCGGTGCTCGTGTTGGCTTTGCAGGTCCTGTTGGCTTAAACATCCCGGTTTACTGTGATAAAGAAGTGGCTTTAATGAGCAACTACATTGTTGGTGCTAATGAAAGTGACTATCACTTTATAAATGTAAATGCAAAAGACTTTACACCTGAAGTTGTTGCTGATCTGCGTACCATTGAACCGGGAGATGCTTGCCCGAAATGCGGCAAACCTGTTGATACAACCCGTGGTGTTGAAGTTGGCCATATCTTCAAGCTTGGTAAGAAATATACAGAAGCACTTGACTGTACATATCTTGATGAAAACGGAAAAGCTCAGACCTCTATTATGGGTTGCTATGGTATTGGTGTAAACCGTACCTTGGCCGCTGTTATTGAACAGTATTCAGACGAGAACGGTATCATTTGGCCTGTAAGCGCAGCACCCTATCAGGTGATTGTTGTACCTGTAAATATGGCAAACGAAGAGCAGGCAGCTCTGGCTGAAAAGATTTATAACGATTTACGCGATCAAGGTATTGAAGTTCTGATGGACGACCGTGATGAACGTCCCGGTGTTAAATTTAAAGATGCCGATTTAATTGGTATTCCCGTCAGAATTACCGTTGGTAAAAAAGCTTCTGAAAATATGGTTGAATATAAGCTGAGAAAATCACAGGAAGTTCATGAAATTTCTGCAGATCAGGCTATTGCCGATGCTTGTGCATGGATTGCTGATGAACTTGCCTTCGAAAGGAAAGACTGAAAATGAAAAAGTTGTTGATTGTGTTGTTAATCTCCCTTTTGGCTCTGGTAAATGTTTCCTGCAGTAAACAGGTAGAAACTGATAATGTATCAACAGAGCAAACTGAGACAACTAATGCTCCGGAAAAAGAAACTGCAGCAGAGAAGTCTGTCGAACCGACGTCCGATGATAAGACACAGGTTGCAGATAAGAAAACCCAGAACGAAAAGAGTTCTGAACCGGTTGCAAAGACTCCTGAAAAAACTTCAACTGAAGTAAAACAAGAGCCTGATCCGATTGTAACCCATGCACCTTCCAGTAATAAGACAGTGGTAACAGCAGATAATGCACCTTCTGTTTTCTGGGCTATGGATACGCTGTATCATCTGGACGGTTGCAAAAGTCTTGAAGGAAAAGAATTTCAACAGATTTCCTGGTCAGTGGTAGAGCAGGTGATGCTCCGTCAGTGTCCGGTTTGCAATCCGCCTCAATATAAGGGATATGTAGAAAACGATGAATAATATTAAAGGAGCGAATAGAGTATGAAAAAAGTTTTTGTTTCTAAAAAATTTTTTGTGTTGCTTTTATCCGCTCTTTTTATTTTTATATCTGCCTGTAGTGCGAATCCGACTTTGGAAAATAATGAGTCAGCTGGTGAATTATCAGAATACGAAAACGCGCACGAAGTACCGGAGGACGGCGGTATATTACGCCTTTCATTTGTTGGAATTCAAAATCTGAATCCCCTTCTTGTGAAGAATCAGAATAATCTATATGTTTTGAAATTGATTTTTGATGGTCTGTTTCAGGTATCGCCCAACGATTTTGCAGAACCGGTGCTCTGCGACCGATATGTTATCTCTCCGGATGGTATCAACTATGAGTTTGTAATCAAACAGGGTATAAAGTTCCACAACGGCGCCTCGTTATCCGCTCGTGATGTAGATGCATCTTTGTCTTTAATTCTGAATGGAGAAGGGATTTATAAAAACAAACTGGCCGGCATTGCTTCCCACAGCTATTCAGGAAATTCCCTGTTTATCACCCTGAACCAGCCAATTGTAAATTTTATATCCCTGCTTGATTTTCCCATTTTGTCTGCTGACGATTTATCAGGTAATTGGGATCAATATGTCCCCAATGGTACAGGTCGATATAAGGTACAGAGCTATAAAATAAACAAAGAGCTGTATTTATCAAAAAATGAAAATTATTACAAACCGTTTTCGCCGCACATTTCTGAAATTTCTGTTACTTTTGTGAAAGACAGCGCCACCGCTGTTTCTATGCTGGAGAATTTTCAGATTGATTTGTTACCATCAGATGTGATGGATCCATCCAGTTACACACCGAAGCGGAGCCTTACATCCACAGAGATATCAGGAGGTCGGTTCACTTTTTTGGGAATCAATAACCAGCATATAGCTCTATTGTCTCCTAAAACCAGGCAGGCTATTTCTTATGCCATTAACCGTGAAGATGTTCTGCAACAGTCTTCCGTGCAATACGCTACGATAACCGATTTGCCTTTTACCAAACATTCTTTCTGGTATAATAACCAGTTACCAGATCCCATTTTTAACAAAGAGCTTGCAAATCAGTTATTAGTTGATGATGGTTGGCATGATACTGATGGTGACGGCTTACTTGACAAAACCATTTACGGTGAAAAAGCTGATTTGAGTATAAGTATCCTGGTGAATGCAAACAATGCTCCAAAGCTGAAAACCGCTGAAGCTGTAAGCAAATATCTTAATGATGCGGGTATTAAAACGTATGTAGACGCAGTTTCCTTTGATGACTATCAAACCAGAATAAATGAAGGCTCCTTTCATTTGTTTATTGGTGAAACATCATTTTCAGCAAATTATGATTTATCTTTTTTACTGAAAACAGATCAAAATGTTTGTGGTATTTCAAACGAAAAGATTGACCAGGCCTTAAATGCCTTAGTATATCAGGAATCTCCATCAATTAAACAAAAATTGTTCTATGAACTTTGCGAAGTTCTGAAAAACGAAACACAAATAGCCGGTCTGTACTTCGAAAACAGAATCCTGATTTTTGACCAACGCATAAAAGGTGATATAACACCTTCAAATACAGATATTTTTTATGGTATAGAAAACTGGTTTATATCACAAAACTGAGTCGGTTCAATGTAACAAAAAAGTAAATATTTAGTAATTGACCTTTACATTAAGTGATGATATAATATATTTAGGTTTATTTATTTAAATTTCTTTTACGGAGGGAAAAACAATGAAAAAAGCAAAGAAACTGTTGTCGCTTTTGCTGGCATTTGCTATGGTTTTTACCTTGGCTGTTCCTGCAACATTCGCGGCAGATTTTTCTGATGTACCGACGAATTACCAGTATTATGATGCTGTTCAGAGTCTGGTAGCCCGTGGTATCATCAATGGTTATGAAGATGGAACCTTTAAACCCGAAGCAACCATTACCCGTGCTGAATTTGCTAAAATGGTCATTTATGCAATTGGTATGGGCAATTTAGCTCAGGATTCTTCCGTTTCTACAGGCTTCCCGGATGTTTCTTCCGAGCATTGGGCTGCAGGCGTTATTAAAATTGCGTATGATTTAAAAATCATTAACGGTTTTGATGATGGAACCTTTAAACCTGATGAGAATGTTACATATGATCAGGCTTTGAAGATGGCTGTTTGCGCTAAGTATGACAAATTTGGCGAAGCTGCTATGAAGAATGGCGGCTATCCTGAAGGTTACAGAAAGGTAGCCGCAAGCTATGGTTTCATTAAAAACATTACTGACGGTGTATATTCTGAGCCCGCTAAACGTGGTACCATTGCTAAGCTGATGGACAATATGCTGGCCATTAAACTGAGTGAAATCACTAATGATGCTACGATTGTTGAACCCAATCAGATGGCAGAAATCAAAGGTCAGGTTGTTTCTGTTTATGGTGCAAGTCTCGAAGCAGCTCCTGTTGTTATGACTAAATATCAGGTAAGAATTCTGCTGAATAGCGGTGCAGTTGTTACCTATGATGCTTCTGCTTTACCTGATAAAGAATCTCTTCGTTCTTATTTAGGTAAAATGGTTACCGCTTATTACACAGAGCAGATGGGTCTTGAAATTCAGCCCCTTTCCAGTATGACGCTTCAGAGAAATAGAAACTATGAAGTGGTTGTGGATATGGCATCTGTCATTCAGCCCGTTACAAACAACGAGATGACTTATACAGATGAAAAGGGTGATTTTGAAACATTAAAAATTGCTTCCGGTGCAAAGATTCTGTATAACGGCAGTCTTGCTCCCGGTGGTACTACCTTTTCTGATCTGGTAACTGCAAATGCCAGCAGTGCCGGTAGCATTCGTTTAATGGCAACCGGCGGCGACAGCAGTAGTGTAGATGTTATTTTCTTTACTGTTTACAGCAATTATATTGTAACCTCTACGAATTCTTCCACCAAAACAGTCTTCTTGGATGACGGCAGCAAAATCGTTCAGAAAGTTTTGGATGAAGAAGATCGCAGTAAGACTGTTACCATCACCAAAAACGGTAGTAATGTATCCTTCTCATCTATCGCCAAAGATCAGGTGCTTTCAATTTCTGAAGACTTATCCGGCAACAACATTGAAGTGTTAATCGGACCTGCTGCTTTTGAAGGCCGTGTTTCAGGTATGACCCGCGACGAAGGCAAAGTTACCATTAACTCTAAAGAATATAAATTTGCTCCCGGTGTGTCCTTTGGTGCTGATGTTGTTGTCGGCGCTAACTTAAAGGTTTACCTTGATTCCTTTAACAAAATTGCCAAGTATGAATTCAAAGCAACTGCTGTTTCTTACAATTATGCATATTTAACTCAGATTAAGAATGTTGGTAGTGGTATCAGTGCTGACATCCGCGCTGAATTGATTGACTTAAAGACTACAACCTTAAAATCCTTTACCACATATCCCTTAGCTGATACAGTAAAAATCAACAATGTTAATTACAAAGTTGCAACTGATTTTGCAGCAATTGAAGATGTATTGAAAACAGCTGCACAACGCTATGTTTATACCGAAAGCTCCAAAACATTCGGTGCAGGTGCAAACGAAGTTCATCAGCCGATTAAGTACACCCTCACTAACGACGGTAAAATTGATTCTATTTTAGTTGGTAAGGATAACGCTACAGAAGCTGATTTACGTGTAGATACCTCCATTCTGGATTCGATGACCTATCCCCAGGGTATTAAATGTACCACACAGTACACTTCCTTGGCAAACATTTATACCTTAACCAGTAGCACAAAGGTTCTGTATATTTCCGATCAGACTCAGCGTGCCATCACAGACTATGACTTAAAGTCTGGTACCAATTCTGGCTTACAGCTCAATGAGTATTACCGCGTTGTTTTCGTAGATAAAAACTCTACCGGTACACCGGCCGTATTACTTGTTTACAACATTGACGATGTAGATGTAAGCGCAACTACAAACGATTGGCTGAACAGCCTGCCGGTAATTGTTACAGGTATGCCGCAGATTGAAGGTTATAACACCATTACAGTCCAGGGCTATAACGGCCCTGAAAAAACATATAAAGATGAAGGAACAACCTTCTATAGCCAGGTAGCAATTGGTGACGTTATACGTTTAGTAGCTGATACAGACGGTATCATCGAAAATCTTGAAATCGTTGCTAAAGGTAATGAAATTTTAGCCGGCACAGATTATGTTAAACTGGGTGCGCATCATGCAACCACCAGCTACACCAAAATAAACGGTGACAACAGTGAAGTGCTGTTATATCGCGAAGGTGATTATAACACTCAGGAAAAAGCCACTATGTCTGTTATGGCCGGTACTCTTTACAGCTACATCAATAATACTTTACGTGTTGCGCTTGATTATACCAACGCAACAGAAATAGAAGCCAATCCTAATCAGTGGGATGAAATTCTGTTAGGTCAGGAAAACCGTTTACAGCAAATGTCTACTTCCAGCACCACCAAGGTTGTTGAAGTAACAATGAAAGCTGGTTCTCCCACCATTGTGAATACAACACTCACACTTGACCAGATGACTCCATATGTTACTGGTGAAAATGCAAGTCCTAACGCTGCTGCAGAACGTATCTTTGTTTATCGTAGCGGTTCTTCTGCAAGATTGATTGTTGTATATCGTCAGAAATAAGCTACAGCTTACATTGAACCCGACACAAAAGTGTCGGGTTCTTTTTTACGCTTTTACTTGAGATTTAATCAAAAATATTATATAATGTACTTGGTAAAAATGAGCTCGAGGTGTTTTTAGTGATTAAGTTTCAGTCTTTTTTAAGTAGTTCCTCCGGTAACTGTACATTCGTGACAGACGATCATACACATCTGTTAGTGGATTGCGGTGCCGGTGGTAAATATATCACCGAATGTATGCGTCGGATCGGGGTTGATCCCCATGAGCTTTCCGGCATTCTGATTACTCACGAGCATAGAGACCACATTGCTGGTGTTGGAATCCTGTCCAGAAAATATGATATTCCTGTCTACGCTACAGAGAAAACCTGGGATGCAATCGGTGAATCGTTAGGTCGTTTTAACGAGCAAAACAAACGACTGGCAGAACAGAGTATGGAATTCGGCAAGATGACCGTATCTTCTTTTCCCATTCCACATGATGCAGCAGAACCCGTAGGGTACAGTTTTGAAACTTCTGATGATAAATTTACTATCGCAACAGACTTGGGAATGATTACTGACAGTCTTTTTGAAGCGCTGAAAGGCAGTAAATCAATTATCATTGAGGCTAACCACGATACTGATATGCTGAAAAATGGGCCTTATCCCTTTTATTTAAAAAGAAGAATAGCTGGTGAACAGGGTCACTTATCAAACGAACTGTGCGGCCGTTTATGTGCTGATTTAGCAAAAACAGGTACCGAAACAATATGGCTTGGTCACTTGTCTTCAGAAAACAACCGCCCTGAGCTTGCTTATCAAACCGTTTCTGCAATTCTTCATGAACTGAATGAAAAAAATGTTATACTGAATGTATTACCTAAGTATTGGATTGCCTGAATTGAGGTGTTATGATGCAGATTGAATTGCTTTGTGTCGGAAAGCTAAAAGAAAAATATCTGACGATGGCCTGCGATGAATATTCTAAACGGTTATCAAGATTTTGTAAACTCCACATAACAGAACTGAAGGATGAAGCTGTTGGTGATCAGGCCACACAGGCGCAGATTTTACAGGCTATGGATAGAGAAGGGGAACGGTTACTTTCTTATATTGGTCCAAGAGATTATGTTGTGTCATTATGTGTCGAAGGAAAGAGCTTATCTTCAGAAGAATTTGCTGATAAAATGCAGAACATTGCGCAACTGGGCGCTGGGCGACTTGTACTGATAATCGGCGGCTCGAACGGCTTATCTGATGCGGTTAAAAAGAGAAGTGATTTTAAGCTTTCTTTCTCTAAAATGACCTTTCCACATCAATTGATGCGTGTGATTCTATTAGAACAACTCTATCGTACTTTCAAAATCAATGCAAACGAAAGCTACCATAAATAACTAAAACCTTGTAATCACTAGATTGCAAGGTTTTTAGTCTCTGACACTTTTGTCAGTAGAAACAAAATATGGGCATTCAGGATCATCAGAAGAGCCGATGTCCTGTATCACCAATATGATATTGTCACAACAGCATTTACCGTCCGTCTGGAACTTACAATGCTTCAGGCAGTTTATATTCGTCATACCATCACATCCTTGTGCATATCTGTGGAGGTCGCAAAAGGCTGCGACCTCCATTTTATATAAACGAAAGAAGTTTAGCTTCTTTCGGGTACATAATATACTATGTTATCCGATGTATTTTTGTGTATAGAATGTTCTCTAAAGTCAGTTTTTCATTTTCTGGAATGTGACCAACCAATGTTTTAAGCATTTCGATCGATACCAATAGATTTTCTTTATCTGAAAATTCAGCATAGCTTTTAACTTCAACAATTCGACGATGGATTTCATCAAGCTCACGGTGCTCGATAAATGCTTTTAATCTAATTTGTATCTCATTCCAATGTTCTATGGTTCGGTCAATTTCTGTCATGCATTGCTCCCAGTGATCGTCTCTGGCACTATCTTCAATTTTTTGAATGTGATCTTCTAAACTGCTGACCAATTCTTCAAGCTTATGAACATAAATAAATGCTCCGGTAAATAAAAGCGCCAAAATGATAATCGCACAGATAAAACCTTTCATTTTTTGTCCTTCTTTTTACTTTGTTTCGTTTGTAAGTATAGCTTACCTCCGGAATCAATCGAGGCTATAAAAACGGTTGAAATATCGTAAATACCGTACTCCTGCAGTTTATCAATTAACCAGTTAACCGAGAGGCCGGCAGACGATAAAACCCTTTCGTTTATGACACCATCGGTGATTAACAGTTGTGGTAATCCCTCGTATGCCAGAGGCAGTTGTAAGTCATCAGGTGTTACGGGACGTTTATTTGATTTTGGTATAACACTTAAGTTACCGTTTGATTCAATAATAGCATATTCTATATCATTAATATTCGAATATCCATTCGTTCGCAGTTCTTCCAATAAATCATCGATGTTATACCGAAGCCGTTCCAATTCTTTTTCCAGTATTTGTCCTTTTTCAATAAGAACTGTAGGGGAGCCGGAGATTATTTTTCTGAGAGTTCTGCTTTTTAATGTTAAGAAGGAGAAGGTTATCTCTGCTACAACCAATGTAAAAATAGGGATAACCCCTGCCAAAAGCGGTTTTCCAAGGCTCTCCATAGGAATAGATGCCAGTTCTGAAAGCATCATAGCAATCACCAGCTCGGAGGGCTGTAATTGCCCGATTTGCCGTTTACCCATCAGTCGAAGAGAAATAACAACGACTATGTATAACAAGAGCGTTCTGATTAACGTTATCAGCATGACTTTCATCCTTTCTCTTTTTTTGTAGTATGTATTTTTGTTATGTTTGTTATACACATAAAAAATTTTTTCATACTTTTGTAATATTTTTATGGTACGATTATTTTATCAAATATAAGTGAGGCGAAACTATGCCGAAGAAGAGTAAAGGAATGATGGTAAGGATTATTGCATCCATTTGTGCACTTGCAATGTTTGCAACCGTGATTCTTTCGATTGTTCTGGGAATGAAAGGTTTTTAAATTTTCTTAAAAAAATGACGATATTACTGATTTTTTTGAACTTTTTACTGTACAAATGCAGCGAAGTATGATATAATGTTGATATTAATCTGTTAGTTATTAGATGAGGAGTGCCTTATGGAATCAAGAATTCATATTATTGTCGGTCACTACGGCAGTGGTAAAACTGAATTTGCAATTAATTATGCACTCCGTCTCCGTCAGTCCTATAAAAAGGTTTACATTGTTGACTTAGACATTGTAAATCCTTATTTCAGAACCAATGATGTTAAGCAGAAATTGGAAAAAATGGGCCTTTCGGTTATTGCATCCCCTTATGCAAGCAGCAATGTGGATGTGCCGTCCTTACCTTCTGAAGTGCATCGGGTGTTTGATGATAAAGATGCTGCTGTTGTGTTTGATGTAGGCGGAGATGATGACGGCGCAATAGCACTCGGCCGTTATAACCGCTATTTTGAGGCCGAAAAACCTGAATTACTGTTTGTTATTAATGTGTTCAGGCCTATGACGGCAAATGCTCCAGCCATTCATGAAATGATTGAGAACATTGAAACAGTCAGCAGATTGAAGGTCTCAGGTCTTGTTAATAGTTCTAATCTTGCAGATTTAACGACGATTGACGAAACTGTAAAGGGACAAACCATTACAGAAGAAGCATCCCGGTTAACCGGTATTCCCTGCAAATACATTTCCGTTATGGAAGAGCTTGTAAAGGATTTACCTAGTGAGTATCAAGAGAAGGTCTTTTCAATTAAGCGTTTTATGGGTTTGCGTTTTTAAGCAACTCTTATGCAAATAAATTTGCCTGTCTGTAAAAGAGAGGCGGAAATGGAGAGAAACATGGCAAAGGTAGTCTTTTTTGAAGAAAAATGTAAAGGCTGTTATCTGTGTGTTACTGCTTGCCCTAACAAGATTATTAAAGTAGCAGACAGAATGAATGTTAAGGGCTTTCGCCCTGTTGAAGTGACAGAGCAGGATAAATGCATCGGTTGTGCAATGTGTGCAACAATTTGTCCTGATTGTGTCATTGAAGTTTTCAAATAAACATATTCCGGCAATAAGCCGGAGTGTATCACAAGGAGTGTAAAAAATATGGCTGAAAAGGTATTGTTAAAGGGTAACGAAGCCATTGCCGAAGCTGCGATTCTGTCCGGTTGCAAGCATTTCTTCGGTTATCCTATTACACCGCAGACTGAAATCTCCGCTTATATGGCAAAGCGTATGCCGAAAATCGGTGGCGTTTTCCTGCAGGCAGAAAGTGAAATTTCCGCTTGTAATATGGTGTATGGTGCAGCAGCTGCCGGTGTGAGAGTAATGACATCATCCTCCAGTCCGGGTATCAGCTTAAAAGCTGAGGCAATTTCTTATATTGCTGGTGCAGATCTGCCCGCAGTGGTGGTTAACATTGTACGTGCGGGCCCGGGCTTAGGCGGTATCCAGCCGGCACAGTCTGACTATTATCAGGCAACAAAGGGTCTGGGGCACGGCGATTATAAAATGATTGTTTTAGCGCCCAGTTCCGTTCAGGAAATTATTAATCTGACTGCAGAAGCATTTGATCTGGCTGATTATTACAGAATGCCTGTTATGATTATGGGTGATGGTATGCTGGGTCAGATGATGGAACCTGTTACCTTTGAATTGCCCGAAGGCAGAAAACTGCCCGAAAAAACCTGGGCAACCAACGGTACCGGTATGCAGCGTGAGCACAATGTTGTTAACTCCTTATATATCCAGCCGGATGTTCTGGAGAAAATTGTGCTGGAACGAAGCAAAAAATATGAACATATTGAAGCAACTGAAGCTAAGGCTGAAACCTATTTAATGGATGATGCTGAATATATGATTACGGCATATGGCTCCACAGCCCGTATTGCAAAGAACGCCATTGATGAACTGCGCGAGCAGGGCATTAAGGTTGGTCTTGTTCGTCCCATCACATTATGGCCCTTCCCGAAGGAAGCATACAAGCAGTATGTCGGTCAGGTAAAAGCTATTTTAAGTGTTGAAATGAGCTTGGGTCAGATGATTGATGATGTTAAATTGGCTGTTGAATCCAGAATTCCGGTTGAATTTTATGGTCGTACCGGCGGTAATATTCCATATCCGGAAGAAATTGTCAACAAAATGAAAGAAATCGTGGGAGGTATCAAATAATGAAACAGGTATTTAAAAAACCCCACGCACTATGTGATGTGCCCCTGCATTATTGTCCCGGATGCACCCACGGTATTGTACACCGTTTAGTTGCTGAGGTTATTGATGAACTAGGCATCGAAGGTAAAACCATTGGTGTTGCGCCGGTTGGTTGCTCTGTTTTTGCGTATGATTATTTTAACTGCGATATGGTTGAAGCAGCTCATGGCCGTGCACCGGCTGTTGCTACCGGTATCAAGCGCACAAATTTAGATAATGTTGTGTTCACTTATCAGGGTGACGGTGACTTGGCAGCTATTGGTACTGCTGAAACTGTTCATGCTGCTGCCCGTGGTGAAAACATTACCATCATCTTTATTAACAACGCCATTTATGGTATGACCGGCGGTCAGATGGCTCCTACCACTTTACCCGGTCAAGTAACTCAGACTTCACCTTATGGCAGAAATCCGGAAACACAGGGTAATCCCATTCGTGTAAGTGAAATGCTGTCAACATTGGACGGTCCGGCTTACATTGAACGTGTTGCTGTGGACTCTGTTAAGCACATCAATCAGGCTAAAAAAGCCATTAAAAAGGCTTTTACCTGTCAGGTTGAAAAGAAGGGATTCTCTTTAATTGAAGTGTTATCCACATGTCCCACCAACTGGGGCTTATCTCCTGAAGAAGCTCTGAAGTGGTTACAGGACAATATGATTCCTCATTATCCCTTGGGTGTTTATTGCGATAAAATGTAAGCTCAGTTACATTCTGCGGACTGTTACCGACTGTAGAAACGGGTCGGTACAGTCCGTTTTTAACTAAAGGCGGAGATAGAATGATTATTACGAAAATCGAACCACAGAAAAAGCATAAATACAGAAGCTCTGTATTTTTGGACGGAGCATTTTCCTTTGGTATTGATGACTTTGATTTGCGTAAACTAAAGCTAAAAGTAGGGCAGGAGTTAACCGAAGATGAACTTGGGAACATCCGGAAGGAAATTTTTGTTCAAGAAGCCCGCCAGTATGCATTAATGCTTCTGGACCGTCACATTTATACAGAATCAGCTTTAATCCGGAAGTTAAAAGAAAGAGAGTATGACGAGCATACCATTACGGTAACGACTTCATTTTTGAAAGAATATGGCTATATTAACGATGCAGAATATGCCCGTCGTTACATTGCATCCGCTGTGCAAACCGGAAAGAGCGGATTGAGAAAAATTAAATATGATTTAGCCGGAAAAGGCATCTGTAAAGACCTGATTGAAGAAATTATGCAGGAATTTGAAGAAGATGCCGGAAACTTGGAAAAAGAGCAAGTTATCAGACTGCTGGAAAAGAAACTGAAAGGCGACTTTTCCTTTCCCAATCTGATGAAGGCAAAACGCTATGCCTTTAGTCGTGGCTTTTCTGTCGAAATCATTAATTCAGCTTTGAAAGAATTAACAAATGACGATGAAACCTGGTCAATTGATTAGCATATAGTCGTTTCATATGAAACAAAAAAGAGAGGAGTGAGAGTATGTCAATTGCATCCGTTATTATTAATAAATCCGCAAGAGCACTAGATCGTTTTTTTGACTATCTCATTCCAAAAGAACTGGAAGGTAAAATACAAATCGGTACAACTGTCAGTGTTCCTTTCGGAAAAGGTAATCAGATGACAGAAGCTTATGTTGTGGGTTTTCCAACCTCATCGCAAGTCGAAAATCTAAAGGAAATCTCTGACATATTAGATGAAACCCCTCTGTTTGATGAAAAACAGCTGGCTTTAATTGAGTTTATGAAACGCCGTTATTTTTCTACCTATTTAGCGGCATTGAAAACCGTTGTTCCTTACGGTTTAGGCCTTTCAGCAAAAAAAGTATCCGATAAAATTTTAAAAGGCTCCACGCTGGCAATTTCCAATGCTGAGGCCTTCGATGCTCTGGAAACCGCCAGAGATAAAGCACCTGTGCAAGCCAGAATCATTGAGCTGTTAATGCAAAATGATTTTTTAGCAAATACTGATATCCAAATGCTGCTGGGATGTACTGTCGCCTCGATTAAAAGCCTTGAGAAAAAAGGCATTATCGAAAGTGTTGATATTGAAATTTTCCGTAATCCGGTTGATTATAATAAAATAAAAAAAACAAAACCACTACCTCCCACCAAAGCGCAACAAACTGCCATTCAAAAAATTACCGATTCGCTGGATGTTTTTCGCGTATTTTTACTTCACGGGGTTACAGGTAGTGGTAAAACCGAGGTATTTCTTCAGTGTATTGATACCGTGCTGGAACAAGGCAAAAACGCCATTGTTTTGGTTCCTGAGATATCATTAACCCCACAGATGATTCAGCGGTTTGCAGGCCGTTTTGGCAGGCAAATAGCAGTTCTGCATTCACATCTTTCCTTTGGCGAGAGAAATGACGAATATAAACGGATTAAGAGCGGAGAAGCCCGGGTAGTGATTGGCGTTCGTTCTGCTGTTTTTGCGCCTATTCACAACCTGGGACTGATTGTCGTTGATGAAGAACACGAAAATTCATATAAATCTCAGAATTCACCGGCTTATCACGCAAGAGAAATAGCGGCTGTGCGAGCCAAACAGCATAACGTGCCCCTTGTGTTAGCATCTGCAACACCATCTGTTGAAAGCTATTATAAGGCGCTTTCCGGTAAGTATGAGTTAATCACCTTAAAGAATCGCGCTAACAGCAAGGCAATGCTCCCAAATGTTTCTGTTGTGGATATGCGGCTGGAATTAATGAACGGCAACCGCTCGCTGTTTTCGCGACAGTTGATTGACGAAATTCAAACAAATCTTAACGAAAATCATCAAACAATTCTATTCTTGAACCGCCGTGGTTTTTCTACATTCATTTCCTGCCGCAGTTGCGGCTATGTAGTGAAATGTCCACGGTGCAATATTGCAATGACATATCACAAAAACAAAGACTTTTTAACATGTCATTATTGCGGCTATACACAGAGAAATGTAACAGTCTGTCCTGATTGCGGCAGTCAGTATATTAAGCACTTCGGAACAGGAACACAAAAAGTAGAAGAAGAACTGCAAACATTATTTCCGGATGCAAAAGTTCTTAGAATGGATATGGATACTGTATCTGCCAAGAACTCACATCAGCAGATTTTAGAGCAGTTCGAAAAGGAAAAGGTAGACATATTAATCGGGACACAAATGGTTACAAAAGGGCTTGATTTTGAAAATGTAACACTTGTTGGTGTGCTGGCGGCGGATATGATGCTGAATCTTGATGATTACCGTGCCAATGAAAAAACCTTTGATTTAATCACTCAGGTTTGCGGTCGTGCCGGCCGCGGAGCGCACGCCGGACGGGCTATTATTCAGAGCTATGCACCGGATAATTCAGTTCTATCTTTGGCGCAATCGCAGGATTATGAGGCGTTTTATAACGAAGAAATTCTGTTACGCAAAAGTCTTGTGTACCCACCGTACTGTGATTTGCTGGCTGTAATGTTTTCCTCTTTTAACGATGCAGCAGCAACCAATTGTGCTAAAAGGATGGCAGAACGACTAAAAAATAGCTTACAGGGCAAAGTCCCTATTGAAATTTTAGGTCCAAGTCCATGCAGTTTTTATAAAATTAATAATAAATACAGAAAGCGTATCTTGATAAAATGTAAATTAAATGATACAATTATTAACGTACTTTCAAATTGTGTTAGTGAGCATTACAAAACTAAAGAAAGCCAGTTTGTAAACGTATCTGTAGAGAATAACCCCGTGCACATATTATAACCGAAAGGATGAATAAAAATGGCATTAAGAAATGTTTTAATTGTAGAGAACGATGATGACCGTTTACGGAAAAAATCCCGTGAAATAACGGAAATTGATGATAAAATCAAGAGTCTGGCTGCTGATATGCTGGAAACCATGCAGGAAAAGAATGGCGTCGGTCTTGCTGCACCGCAGGTTGGCATTTTAAAGCGTATTATTGTGATCGACGTCGGCGAAGGCCCTATCACACTCATTAACCCTGTTGTTGTATATCAGAAGGGGGCTGTTCAGGATATGGAAGGCTGTCTCTCTGTACCCGGTGTCTGGGGAATTGTAGAACGTCCTGAAAAGGTCATTGTCCGTGGTCTGAATCTAGACGGAGAAACCGTTGAATACGAAGGCGAAGGTCTGCTGGCACGAGCTTTTTGCCACGAAATTGACCATTTAAACGGAACAATCTATACTGATAAGGTCATTGAATATGTAAATCCTGAAAACGTAGTTGAGGAGGCATAACAGATTGAAAATTGTATTTATGGGAACCCCCGATTTTTCTGTGCCTTGCCTTGAAGGACTAATAGAAGCTGGTCACGAAATCGCCCTGGTTGTTACCCAGGCAGATAAACCGAAGGGCAGGGGGCATAAACTGACACCACCACCGGTAAAAGAATGCGCTATTTCACATAATATCCCGGTTTTTCAACCTGAAAAAATGAAGGATGATGGCAGTTTTAATACTTTAAAGTCCATCAATGCAGATCTTTTTGTTGTTGTAGCTTACGGCAAAATTCTGCCAAAGCGCGTCCTTGATTTACCAAAGTACGGCTGTATTAATGTTCACGCATCTTTACTTCCAAAATACCGCGGCGCCGCACCAATTCAATGGAGTATTATTAACGGCGAAACCAAAACCGGTGTTACCACTATGCAGATGGATGTAGGTCTTGATACCGGTGATATGTTAATCAAAAAAGAGGTAGAGATTACTGAAACCGAAACCGGGGAAACATTGCACGATAAATTGAGTGTATTGGGTAGAGAAGTGCTGCTGGAAACAATCAGAGCATTGGAAAGCGGCACATTAAAGCCTGAAAAGCAGGTAGACGAAGACTCCTGTTATGCTCCAATGATCAACAAAGAAACGGCAAGGATTGATTTTTCAAAGTCTGCAGAAGAGATATGCTGGCTCATCAGGGGCATGAATTCTTATCCTTATGCTCATACCTTATATGAAGGTAAATTGATGAAAATTGTTACCGCAGTTCCCGAAAAGGGAGAAAACTTAACAGGCGAACACGGTGAAATACTATCTGTAAAGGGAAATAGCTTGACAGTAAAATGTGGCTCTGGAGTCTTGAAAATCAGCGAAATCCAAATGGAAGGCAAACGCAAAATGACGGTTGAAGATTATGTAAAGGGAAACAACTTTACAATCGGTTCTGTGTTAGGTTGAACGACGGGGGAGAGTGGAATATGAAGTTAATATCCTGGAATGTAAACGGTCTTCGTGCCTGCTTGGAAAAAGGCTTTTTAGACTTTTTTAAACAAGAACAAGCAGATATTTTTTGTGTGCAGGAAACGAAAATGCAGGAGGGTCAGGCTGAAATTATTCTTGATGATTATAAACAGTTCTGGAACAGTGCTGAAAAGAAAGGATATTCAGGTACAGCCGTTTTTACAAGAATTGAACCTATATCTGTACAATATGATATTGGCATTGAACAGCATAGCCACGAAGGCAGAACTATTACATTGGAATTTGATGATTTTTACCTCGTAAATTGCTATACACCTAATGCACAGGATGGCTTAAAGCGCCTGGATTACCGTATGGAATGGGAAAATGATTTCAGAGAATTTTTAAAGAATTTAGCTACGCGTAAGCCAGTTATCTTATGCGGTGACTTAAATGTAGCCCACAATGAAATAGATTTAAAAAATCCGAAAACGAACCGCAAAAACGCAGGGTTTTCGGACGAAGAACGTGGCAAAATGACTGAATTACTGGCTTCTGGTTTTACGGATTCCTTCCGTTATTTATATCCTGATAAGGAGGGAATTTATAGTTGGTGGTCTTACCGTTTTCAAGCCAGAGCTAAAAATGCCGGTTGGCGCATTGATTATTTTATTGTTTCTGACAGTTTGCAGAGCCAAATTGAAGATTCGCTAATTTATACGGACGTTTTTGGCAGCGATCATTGTCCGGTTGGTCTGCTTTTAAAATAGTTATTCATCCATATCAGCCAAAGGATTACTGTCGGCCGCATTCCGAAGCTGTTGACTGTCTAAATGTGTGTAAATCTGCGTAGTAGCAAGGTTTGTATGTCCTAAAATTTCCTGTAATACACGCACATCCACATGTCCATGCTGATACATCAGCGTTGCAGCTGTGTGCCTTAGTTTATGAACTGAATATTTAGTATCATCAAGACCTGCAGCCTTTAAATGTTTTTTTACCAGATGCTGTATGGTTTTTACACTGATTCGTTGCTTGTTTCGGCTGATAAAAAGAGCGTTACCGTGAGGGGCTTTAATACCTTCCACGGGGCGCTCATTTTTTATGTAGCTATCGACAGCTTTAATGCAGGCTTGATTCAAATAAATCACGCGTTCTTTGTTACCTTTACCGATAACTGTCAGTTTATCGTCTTTTATATCGCGTAAATTAATGCCTGCCAATTCAGATAAACGCATACCACAGTTTAAAAACAAGGTAATAATGGCATAATCACGTAATTTATCGTTTCCATCAATGCTTTTTAGCAAATCACGACTTTCTGAAAGTGTTAAATACTTTGGTAAAGATTTCGGAATCTTAGGAGAGTCCAGATCGCGGGCAGGATTATCTGATATCAGCTTTTCTTTAGAATGAAGATATTTAAAGAAGGAACGAAGCGCAGCAACTTTTCTTGCACGTGAGTTGGCGTTGTTTAACCGTTCTGAAGATGTGTACGATAGAAACTCGTACAAATCGTGTAACGTAATGGTTTTAATAAAATCAATATCAATATCATTAATAGCAATGTTTTCAAATTCATCTAAAGACGCTTGTGATCGTAAAACTTTCATATAACGAAGAAAGGTGCGCAGATCAAAATAGTATTCCTGAACAGTATTTTTGGATTTACCGCGAATGGCTTCCATATATGTGATAAAATCCCTGACGAAGTACGGTGCGTCCTGATACAAATTTTTCATAATTTTCCCTCCTCTGAATTATACAAAATTCTTATTTTGTATAATTCGATATATTTCAATTATAGCACCTGAATTGCACTCTGTCAAGCCCTTCTCCCTGAAAATTTTGAAAATAAACTTTATGATTGGTCTTTTGGATTTAATTCAAAGCAAAATATAAAGCTTTTTTAATTTAAGTCAGATTTATCATTTGATTTTTGTCAAAATTATTTTTTCACCGTACATTAGTTTTTTCTGTCAAATTTCTTTTTCGTACCCATTTTATTCATTTTTGTATGAGCGGACAAAAATCATTCTGTTTCTACGCGTTTTCCAGCAACCCGTTTGAACATTCCTTCATTTCGATAATTTCTGTTCGATTACAAGATGAACAAATATTTTTAAAATTTTATTTTGTCTGATTCAATTGATTGTTTTAACAATACAATTTACCATTTATAAAATGATTGTTATATTGTATTTGTTTCGCCATTGCAGACTTCTCTGTTGCTATCAGGTCGATTCGTCGCAAATATCTTATTCATTTTCTTTATTTTCTATCATCATAAAAGAAAATAGTAACCAATTGGTTACTATTTTGCAATTTTTATACCGTTATTTAAATCTGTTTTTTAACATAAAAACATGCAACATCTCCTGCTTTTATAAGGAACTTACTGTTGTCTGAGAATTCTGCACCAAAGATTATCTGATCAAATACAAAGTCAATATAAGCATCATCTTTACCTATATTGAATAGATAATACAGTTCACCATCCGGTGTTTCATTTATAGTTGTAATGATCTCCTTGCCGTAGCTTTTCATTTTATCAGCATTTCCAATAAGGTGTGAAATAAATTTCTTCCAGCCTTCCTCGCCAAATTCGCTATAGCTATAACCGATGCTGGTTCCAAAGAGAATAATCGCTCCCTTCCCCAATGACACCTTTGAAATAGCTGGCAGACCATCATTAAAGGTTGCAAGAATTTCAGCATTTTTAACCTCGTAATCTGTTCTGTAAGGCTTAATGGTAACGCGTTTTCCTTCTAGTGTAAAGGCTTCGTTTCTATTCTTAAAGTCTCTGACTCTGTTATGCCAGCAGGCATCAATCAGATCTGTAAAATGCACACGGTTAGTAAGCCAGGTATTCTGCTGCCTTAAGCCGAAGCCTTCATCAAGGAGTAAAGTCCCACCATTTTCTACAAAGCTTTTAAGAGTTTTTTCTGTTGCTCCATCCAGCATTGCCCCATAGGGAACATACGCAACCTTATAACCGGCAATTTTCTCGATGTCACGGCTGTCTATAAAATCTACACGGTAGCCTTCCTCCATCATCAGTTTATACATACCGTGAACAGCAGTATTATAGTAATTGACCGCATTGGGATGTTTTTCTGCCACAAACAGCTCATCGCCATGATCTTCAACGGCCGACATAAGCATAGAATCAAAGTCATATACAAATACAATATCTGCTTTTTTAGGTGTGCTGGCTGCAAACAGCTCCTTGTTATCTGCAAGAATTTTACCTACCTCTCCTACCACTTTGGTAATCGGTTTGTCTGTACCATCCATGTTGACAAACCCTGCAAGATTATTCTCTAAACCAAGTCTTTCGGCTCTCATTTGCCAGTATACAAGACCTTTTGCACCATGAGATATAATACTCCAAAGCATATATCTAAGCACCTCCGGCCGTTCCGGATCGTACCAGGCGCCCCAGTCAGCATAGACCTCGTGCACAAAAAAGTTTTCATCAATCCCTCTTAAATAATCACATAACATAGGTGTATACAGCTTGACCTCTTCTTCCGTTTGGAATGCGCTGGTAATAAAGCAAGACGTTCCGTAAAAATCAACGGCCTTCGATACTGTATAATCATCACTGTTATCATCAAAGCTGTTTTGAAAAATGGAGCAAATCCCGACATGGCTCATAATTGGTCTTGTTTTATCGATCTCTCTGATTTCATCATATACAAATTTAAGCTTATCGTGCAAGGCTTCTCCCGCACGCCATTTTCTGTAGTTATAAAAATCCCAGTATCCGTGCGGCACGCCTGAATATGGTATTGACTCAAAATCTGTTTCAGCAAGACCGAAAAATTCGTTGAAATTCTCTATGGTTTTATACTGTTCCTTAAGATGCTCTCTCCATCGCTTTTGGCAATGCTTGCAGGCACAGTCACCTGTAGGGCGTGTTCTAGGCTCGTTCCACACATGCCACAGGATAAGAGACGAGCGCTTATGATATCTCTCCGTAAACACACGGACAAATTTTTTAGCGCGCTCAACAACCATTTCGTTGTCAAAGCAAGGTAACCAACCGCCAACATAAAACGCGCCGTGACTGGTGGGTACAATGGGTGTACCATCAGGATTCATTCGTGTGCCGCCGTATGTATCAAATATATACTGTGGAGCCGTTTCCAAAAGAAACTTAAACACAACCTTTTTGTTGTGTTTTTCTGCCAGGTCAAAGAGCTTGTCAACATCATCAAAGTAGTAATTGTTCTCACCGCGCTCATTCTGACGCCATTGAACGCGAATCTGCATTGCTTCTATACCAAGCTCCTCCATTTTTATAATATCAGCTTCCCATTCCGACTCCAAAGGTGTTGGCGCTCTGTAATACTGCGTTCCATAAATAATATGATCAAAGTATTTCATATTCATTCTCCTGTAGTTTTATTATTTTTTATACGTTGCGTTTTCCTGCGGCATCAATCCTTGGATCGGTGTAGATGTCATACTCATCACGACTTTTAGTTGAAAATTCTGATACCACAGCACCTTCACTACCGGCCTGAAACCAATGAAGAGTATCGGGCATAATGGTATATTGCTCGCCGGGATTTAAAATGATTTCCTTTCGGCATGTAAAATATTCTTCCATACCCTCTGGTTTTTTAGCTTTTATTTCATCAGGGCCTTCTCCTTCGACATACAAATAAACTGTACCATATCGACATCTGAACGTTTCCTCTTTTCCGATTTCCCCGTTGATCTCAGGATGTCTGTGTTCCGGGCAGGTCTGGTAAGGCAGCAAAACCAGTTCCTTGGCACAGCAACGTTCTGTGTTGACATAAACAACAAGCTCCAGACCTACTTTATCAATACAGCCAAGTTCATATTCAGCCACTTCTATCCTGGCCTCTTCTTCTTTGGTGATTGCAATTCCCGCCTTTTTCAAATATTCTTTTGCTTCACTACTGTATTTTTCATAATCTGATTTTGTTAACATAGTCCTCTCTCCTTTTTTATCTTATTTAAAAAAATTATACCATTTTGATTATCTATATGATATAATAATATCACTTAAAAATATCGTTATTTTATCTTGTGGGTGATAATATGAATCAAACATTTTATAAAGAAGAACGGAAAATTTCTCTCTCTACATATATGTTTAACAGCCATTTAGAGTGTATTTGCGGAAAAGACTGTATGGTTAGTGCACATTATCATGACTATATCGAAATTTTATACTGTACTGATGGTATGTTTGAAGCATATTTAAACGGCATAAAATACACATTTAAAAAAGGAGAAATGATCGTCATCAATTCAAATGAAATTCACTCTGTGTATTCATGCGGAACGGAGAAAAACAGCTATATCGTCGTTAAAGTTTTGCCCGAATTATTATACGGTAACGAGCAAAGCATAGCAGAGGCAAAATATTTTCTTCTTTTTATGTCTGGCCATTCGACCCAGCAGAAAATTTTTTCCGGTCACAATCTAGATAAAACTGATCTCCCCTCTGCTTTCGCAGAAATCCTGCATGAATTTACAGAAAGAAAATACGGATTTGAGCTTTCAGTAAAGCTGAATATCTTTAAAATTTTTTTATATATAGTAAGAGAATACGAAAAAAACGGAAACGCACTCTCTTCATCTATTGATGAAAATATTGCCCAACATCTCTGTAATGTCCTTGATTATATGGAAAATAACTATTCGAACCCTGTAAATATGAAACAGGCAGCAGACATGTGTTTTATGAGTTATAATTACTTTTCGAAAGTTTTTAACAAATTTATTGGAAAAAGCTTTAACGAATATCTGATCGATATAAGGTTACGCCATGCTAAAAAACTTTTGGTTTCTACGAATGAAACCATAACAAAAATTGCATCAGATACTGGTTTTGGAACAACCAGCTATTTTATTGAAGTCTTTAAAAAACACACAGGCTCTACACCTGTGCATTTCAGAAAAAGCCAAAAGAAAGCCTAATTACTGCTAAATCTAAGTTACACAACTAAATCATATATTTTTTTGCTTGCTATTGCACTTTTTTATTAACTATTGTATAATAATTCTGGTGATATTGTATGACAAAAAAAGAAAAAGTTTTGATAATTAAAGAATATTTTGATTCAGAATATGCTGATGCTACCTGCTCGTTGGACTATAAAGATCCCTTTCAGCTTTTGGTGGCTACCCAATTGGCTGCTCAATGTACTGATGCCCGGGTGAATATGGTTACCCCTTCTCTATTTGCAAAATTCCCTACAGTTAAGGCATTTGCAGAAGCAGATATGACAGAAATGGAAATGGCTATTAAATCCACAGGGTTTTATCATAATAAGGCACGGAATTTAATTGCTTGCGCACAGAAGCTGTTATCTGATTTCGGCGGTGTTGTACCACAGACTATGGAAGAGCTTCTTTCTCTACCCGGTGTAGGCAGAAAAACTGCCAATTTGCTTTTAGGTGATATATTTGGTCAACCTGCCATTGTTGTGGATACCCACGCCAAGCGTATAACCAACCGTTTGGGGTTAACGAAAAACGAAGACCCCACTAAAATCGAGATGGATTTACGAAAAATTATTCCACTTGAAGCAGGAAGCGATTTTTGTCATAAGCTTGTTTATCACGGCCGTGCACTTTGTACTGCCCGCGGGCCCAAATGCGGTCTTTGTGGCCTGCAGAATGTTTGTGATTATTATAAAAAGAACAAATAAGTTAGGAGAATTTCTTTGAAAACAAGACTGGATGTTGCTTTAACTGAAAAAAATCTTGCTGAAAGCCGTGAGAAAGCCAAAGCCATTATTATGGCCGGTATTGTCTATGTTGACAACCAAAAATGCGATAAAGCAGGCACAATGATTGGCCCTGATCAGCTTGTTGAGGTACGCGGCAAAACCCTTCCTTATGTGAGTCGCGGCGGTTTAAAATTAGAAAAAGCAAAAGAAGTCTTTAACCTTTCTTTTGATGATAAGGTATGTATGGATATCGGTGCTTCGACAGGTGGTTTTACTGATTTAATGCTGCAGAATGGTGCCCAAAAAGTCTATTCTGTTGATGTCGGTTATGGCCAGCTCGCCTGGAAGCTTCGCAACGATGAGCGCGTTATTAATTTAGAACGTACCAACATCCGATATCTCACGGAAGAACAGGTTCCGGAAAAGATTGACTTTGCCTCAGCTGACGTTTCCTTTATTTCACTCTACCATGTCATTCCTGTTGCCTATAATATGTTAAAAGATGACGGTTTGGCCGTCTTTCTCATTAAGCCACAGTTTGAAGCCGGTCGTGAGAAGGTCGGCAAAAAAGGCGTTGTTCGCGACCCGGCTGTGCATCTTGAAGTCATTCAAAAGATATATGGACTGGCAACTGAACAAGGCTTTGGCGTTTTAGGACTGGACCACTCTCCCATTAAAGGTCCTGAGGGAAACATTGAATATTTAATTTATCTGCAGAAAAACGCAGAGACTTCGGTAGATATCAGCGTTGCTGATGAAATCGTTAAAAAAGCACACAACGCATTGGATTAAATGAAAAAAACAGGTTGCAGAGCAACCTGTTTTTTTGTTTATACACTGTAAATCAGATCGTTATATGTAGGAATGGGCCAGAACTCTTTTCCTACAACAGTTTCTAATGCATCAGCATATTTTCTGACTTCCTGCATATCAGCAACCAAAGCATCTCTTGAGAACTTTGCATATTTAATGTAATCCTCGCTCATTTGTTCTGAACGGGCGATGGATCTTTCAAGCTTTTTGGTTGCTTTATTTAATGAAGCGATATTAGAGCTTACTTTTCGCAGAATTTCTTCTGCAGGTAAGGTGTCACAGCCAATGCCTGTGGCCTTGATATTCACAATACTCTGTGCAATTTTGTCGGCATAAGAAAGGCAGGCTGGCATAATCTGTCGGTTAATCATCTGCAGTAATGTCTGAGCTTCGATACCAACGATTTTAGCATACTTCTCCATTTTGATTTCATAACGGGAACGCAGTTCCGTTTCGGAGTATACGTTGTGTTTTTCGAACAACCGGATAGACTCAGGATAAATAAACGCTTCATAAGAATCCACAGAATTGTTGATGTTGGGTAAGCCTCTGCGCTTGGCTTCTGCCACCCACTCGGCTCCATAACCATTGCCGTTAAAGATCACTCGTTTATGTTCTTTGATAATATCTGCCAGTAATCTATTCAGCTCGCTGTCGAAATCCTTAGCATTTTCCAATCGGTCAGCAATGTCGCTTAAGGCATCTGCAACAACAGTATTTAAAACAGTGTTAGGGCCTGCGATAGAGGCTGAAGACGGAACCATTCTGAACTCGAATTTATTACCGGTAAAGGCAAAGGGCGAAGTTCTGTTTCTGTCTGTTGTATCAAGGGGCAGATTCGGCAGGCTGGAAACACCAGTGTCTAACTTGCCGCCAAACTTTGTCTGATGCTTTTCTCCGCTCTCAATCTGCTCTAAAATATCCGTTAATTCATCACCTAAAAAGATGGATATAATCGCCGGCGGTGCTTCTAATGCACCTAACCGGTAATCATTGCCGGCGTTGGCGGCAGAGGCACGGATTAAAGCCGCATGATTATCAATCGCGCTGATAACAGCACACAAAAAGACCAGGAATTGTGCATTTTCACCCGGCGTTTTGCCCGGATTCAATAAATTTAAGCCACCCGGTGTGGTGATGGACCAGTTATTATGCTTACCGGAACCATTAATGCCCGCAAAGGGTTTTTCGTGGAGCAAACAAACCATACCATGATGATCGGCAATCTTTTTCATCATTTCCATAGCAATCTGGTTATGGTCACAGGCAATGTTTACTGTTTCAAAAATAGGAGCCAGCTCGTGCTGTGCTGGTGCCGCTTCGTTATGCTTGGTTTTAGCCGGCACGCCAACCTTCCAGAGAGCAAGATCAAGCTCTTTCATATAAGCAGATACACGCTCTTTTAAAGTACCAAAATAGTGATCATCCATTTCTTGTGTCTTCGGCGGTTTTGCTCCCAATAAGGAACGACCCGTAAACACAAAGTCAGGGCGTTCTTTCCACATTTTCTTATCGACTAAGAAATATTCCTGCTCGGCGCCGCAGCTGACATTAATGTGTTCTGTGGTTTCATCACCAAACAAACGCAAAATGCGGATAACCTGCTTGGATAACGCTTCAACGGAACGTAAAAGCGGTGTCTTTTTATCAAGTGCTTCCCCATTGTAAGAGCAAAAAGCAGTGGGAATACACAAGGTTAACCCGCTGGAATCTTCTTTTAAAAAGGCTGGAGATGTGCAATCCCAGGCAGTATAACCACGAGCCTCAAAGGTGGCACGAAGACCGCCTGAGGGAAAACTGGAAGCATCCGGTTCACCCTTGATTAACGCCTTGCCGGAAAACTTGGTAATGGCGTGAATGCCATCTTTTGAAAAATCCAGAAAGGAATCGTGTTTCTCGGCGGTAAATCCGTTTAAAGGCTGAAACCAATGGGTGTAATGAGTGGCACCCTTCTCCATTGCCCAGTCTTTCATAGCGTCGGCAATTACATCAGCAGCCTGAGAACTGAGCGGCGTACCTTTTTCGATGGTGTTATTCAGTTCAGCAAATGTTTCCTTTGGCAGACGCTGACTCATAACATCTTCGCTGAAAACATGGCAACCGTAAATTGCTTGTAAATCACAGTTAGACATAGTGACCTCCGTTGTCGTAACAATATCATAAGTAAAAATTTACTAAACTACAATTTAATATTATAACACAAAGTGGTGGATATGTGCAATAAAAAACTTGGAATTTCGTCAAAAAAATAGCCGTTTTTGAGAAAAACGGCTATTTTTATTATAAAATTTCACTTTTAGCTCTTTTTCTTCCAAGAAAAATCAGAACGATACCGGTAACAACACAAATTCCTGCCACAACCTGAGATATCCGCACCGGACCAAGCCACAAACTATCGGTTCGCAAGCCTTCAACAAAAAATCGACCAAATCCATAGCCGGTAACATATACCAAAAAAATTTCACCTTCAAACTTCTGATATTTCTCATACCAATTCAAAAAGAGAAACACAAGTAAATTCCAAAAAGATTCATATAAAAACGTGGGATGTACTGTTATATTCTGATTAACAAGCTGCATACGAAACAGAGCGGAACTGGTTTCTCTACCATAGGCTTCAGCGTTGATAAAGTTACCCCAGCGGCCGATAATCTGACCAATTAAAAGACCAAAGGCGCCAATATCAAAAATCCTTTTAAAGTTGATTTTTTTAACTCTGCAATATATAAATGTCGATATGCAGGCACCTATAACCGCACCATAAATTGCAATACCGCCCTCCCAAATTTTAAAAATATCAAGCAAATTATCTTTATAATCTGACCAACTGAAGACAACATAATAAATGCGGGCGCAGATCACCGCCGAGGGCAAGCCGTACAGAATGACATCCAGCAAGGTATCGCTACTGATGTCACGCTTTAATGCCTTTTTTGTGCTAAACAGATAAGCCAGCACAATTCCCAAAGCAATGAGAATACCGTAAAAATGAATGTTGAATCCAAAAAATGAAAAGCTTTCAGATACTGTAAAGGGACCAATACCTAATCCGGGAAAAGCAATTTTGTTTTTCATATGCCTGCTCCTTCGTTGTCAGTTATTCTGCGGCCAGATGACAGATAATACAGAACGGTCGATATCAAAATATGAACGCAGACGCTCATTAACGCTTGCAACCGTCACGTCTTTAACCACTTCAGAAAAATCAAACAGCTCAATTCCGTTAAAGACCTGACTCATATATTGATGAGCAACTGAATTTAAATTGTTAAACTGCTTAATATACTGGCCAATCATAGCGCGACGAACACGCTCAATATCTGCTTCGTTCAAGCCTTCCTGCTGTGCTGATGCAAGGCCTTTAAAAATAACGTCTCTCACCTTTTCAGGGTCGCGGCTATCACCGGATAAGGCAACATAACCATATTCTTTTTCGCAGGCGGTTTCAGCATCCATACCGCCTAAAATATAACCGTTGTTATAAAGCTCTGTATATATAGGACTTGTTTTGCCGAACAGCAATTCACTGATAATAGAAAGCTCAATATCCTTTTTAAGCAGTTCTTTACCATCATAACCGCAATCGGGATCTTTAAACCCAAGCATAAACATCGGCACGCTGACATCCAACTTTTTGCTGACCTCTTTGGCCTTGACTGTTTTCGGCTCCTTGCCGTAAAAACGCTTGATTTCTCCCATCGGCTTTTCAGTTTTAACAAGGTGCTGTTCGATACAGTCCCCCAATACTTCCGGATTAACATCGCCAATAATAAAGAGGCACATATTGGAGAGATGATAAAAGGTATGATAGCAATCATACAAGGTTTCTTTTGTGATTTTTGAAATGGATTCAACCGAACCGGCAATATCAATTCTCACAGGATTTTCATGATACATGGCACCTAAAAATCCCATCATCAGCTGCCAACCGGGATCATCATCATACATACCGATTTCCTGACCAATAATGCCCTGCTCTTTTGCTACATTCTCATCAGTAAAGTAAGGCTGTTGAACAAAATCAAGCAAAATTCCAAGATTTTCCATAACATCCTGTGTGCTTTCAAACAGATACGCCGTCACATGGAAGCTTGTGTAAGCGTTGGCGTTGGCACCGTGGAGAGCATAGCTTTCAAACACATTGGAACCATCAGGTTGTTCAAACATTTTATGTTCCAAAAAGTGGGCAACACCGTCAGGAACAGTCATCGTCTCATTGGCAGAGGGCGGAATAAAGGTGTTATCCACAGAGCCGAAATGGGTGCCAAAAACTGCATAACTCTTGCTGTAGCCCTGTTTAGGCATAATAGCAATCCTGAGTCCGCTTTCGTGTGTTGCTGTATATAAAGTTTCCCGCAGAGTGGGTTCATAAAGCTTTGTAAATTTCATTATTCTTCTTGTCCTTTCATAAAATAAACCATTTCCGGTTTAATGTCCTGAGCGACAGCTACAACCTCTTCTTTGGTTACAGAGCTGATTAATTGGCACTGCTCTTCTAGGCTGACATTGGTGCCGCTGACCACCTGACCGAGATAATAGTCTGCCAGATAGCCATTACTGTCACGCAGGGAGCGCAAGGAATTAATAATACTTTTTACCGAAACATCAAATTCATAATCACTGATATCACCATTTTTTATGGCAGTTAGCTGAAGGAGAATTTCATCCTCTGCTTTTTGTTTGTTCTGACTTTCGATGCCGGAAGATACCAGCATAATGCCTTTATAGCGTTCAAGACGTGAAGATGCATAATAACAAAGGCTCAGCTTTTCGCGCACATTGTTAAAAAGCTTGGAGTGGGCACCACTGCCGAAAATACTGTTGAACACCATTAATGCGCTATACTTCGGATCATCCGGAGCAATACCGGTGTAAAAGCCCATGGAAAGCTTTGCCTGTGTTACGTCAAACACTTCTTCAACCTGTTTCATTTCATTTCTGGGTTGGTACAAAGCTGTTTTGGGATATGATGCTTCAGCGGGAACAATATCCTTAAAACGTTCCTTTGTCATAGCTACGATGGCATCGATATCTGCCTTGCCGGTAACAAAAATATCAATCGGACTTTCGTGAAGCACCATCTGATACTGTTTATACAGCAATTCGGGTGTAATCGCTTTTACATCCTCCACGCTACCCAATTCATAAATGCTATAAGGATCACCTTCACACATATTTTCAACTAAACGCCATACGGCATAGGAACGTTTATCATTCAAAAGAGCTTCAATGTCGTTAATCAGGTTAACCTTTTCCTGTTCAACATAGTCAGCACGGAAGGAATTGTTTTCCAATTGGGGAGAAAGCACCATATCAAACAGCATAGATACTGCCTTTAAAACACAAGCTTCCCCTTCAGGCAGATATTCATCAGAAACGGTGCTGATTACATAAGAAAGAATCTGATCTTCTCCCTTGCGGCGAACATCAGCATCAAAATAAGCACCGTAAAGTGCCTGCAGATAGCGGCTGATGGCCGCTGTATCCTTCAACTTGCTGTTACCACGCTGCATAACATCAGTCAATAAAGCATTTAAAGCAGCTTCACTCTTTTTCAGTTGACGGTGAAAATGCAGACCAACGGAAACAGTTTTAAACTGATCTGTGTTAATATGATGCAATGTGATGCCGGGTTTTATGGTATAGGTTTTAATTTCGCTCATTTTATTCGTCCTTTCAAAGGTGCTTTAATCATTTTTCTCAGCCAGCATAGCGGCATATACCTCTCTTTTTGTAATGCCACGATCAGCCGCAACGGCTTTCTGGGCCTCTTTGGGTTCCAGGCCAATATCTGTATAATGCTTAATATGTTCTGAAATTGTTAAATTATTTAATTCATTTTCTTCAGGTTCAATTTCTGTTGCACCATCTAAAATCAGCACATACTCGCCTTTCGGCTCACGAACTTTATAGTATGCAATCGCTTCAGATAAAGTAAAACGTAAAAATTCTTCATATCGCTTGGTCAGTTCGCGGCACAGTACAATCCGGCGATCGCCTAAAACATCATATAAATCCTGCAAAGTTCTCGTCAACTTATGGGGTGCTTCGTAAAAAATCATAGTATAGGGATGATTCTTGATATTTGCAAGATGCTCTTTTCTGCTTTTTTTGCTCATACTCAAAAAGCCTTCAAAGGAAAAACGGCCGGTGGGCAGTCCGGAACAGATCAGAGCCGAAATAGCCGCAGTCGCTCCGGGAACAGGAACAACCGGAATCCCTGCTTCTGCACAAAGGCGTACTAAATCTTCCCCCGGGTCAGAAATAGCCGGTGTACCAGCATCTGAAACCAGCGCAATGGTTTCACCGGCACGAAGCTTTTCAATCAAAAACTCACCTTTACTCTTTTCATTATGCTGAAAATAGCTGGTTAAGGGGGTTTTAATATCCAGGTGGTTTAATAAAGCTGCGGTTCGCCGTGTGTCTTCTGCAGCTATTAAATCAGCATCTCTTAGGGTTCTGATGGCGCGAAGCGTAATATCCTCTAAATTGCCGATCGGCGTTGCCACCAGATAAAGTGTGCCTTTTTCCAATGTCTGCTCGCTCATAGTCATTCTCCTGTATCCAAACGGACAATTAAGCCGCTGTTTCTGTTCTTTTGACCTTCTATTACCAGAAGCTTAGGCGGTTTTTTACCTGAAGCGTAAATGGTTAATCGTTTTGGTTCTACATTATACTTTCGCATCGTCGCCATAATATCAGCTAACCGTTCCGGTCTGTGCACCATATAAAAACGTCCGCCGCTCGGCAATAAATACGACGCTGCAGCCACACAGTCTTCTAATGTACAACAAATTTCATGACGGGCAATCGTCACACTTTCTGTTTGGTTTTTCTTGCCGGTGTCATTTTTCATATAGGGCGGGTTGCAGGTAACCACCTGAAAGCTTTCTGCATCAAACAGCTGACGTATGTTACGTAAATCACCCAGTTTTATCTCAATCCTATCTGTTAAGTTATTTAGCTTTACACTTCTCATTGCCATTTCCTGCATCTGAGGTTGAATCTCCAGACCAACATACTGAGCTTTTGGTTCTTTTTTATGTAAAAGTATGGGAACAATGCCGGTTCCGGTGCATAAATCCATTACCTTTTCACCGGGTTTTATAACTGCAAAGTCAGAAAGCTTTACAGCATCAGTACCATAACGAAATTCATCTTCTCCCTGAATAATGGCATAACCATCACCCAAGTTTTCAATTGATTCAAAGTTCTTGATATCAACCGATTTCATGGCGACCCTCCAATGCTCTTGTAAGGGTTACTTCATCTGCATATTCTAAATCTCCGCCAACAGGAATGCCATGAGCTAAACGTGTGGTTTTAATGTTGAACGGCTTCAAAAGTTTTGCAATATACATGGCCGTTGCTTCTCCTTCTAAGTTGGGATTTGTAGCCATAATGACTTCGCGCACATCACCGGTTGTTACGCGAGCCAGCAGTTCTTTAATACGAATATCATCAGGACCAACACCATCCATAGGTGAAATGACACCGTGGAGAACATGATAGGTGCCTTTGAACTCTCTTGTTTTTTCAATTTTTATCACATCTTTAGGCTTTTCTACCACACAAATAACATCCTGCTCTCGTCTTTCATCACCGCAAATGGCACAGGGAACGGTTTCCGTCAGACACTGGCAAACCGGGCAGAATGTAATCTTTTCTTTGGCACAAATCAGCGCATCGGCAAAGGCATCAACCTCTTGCTTGGACAGGTTCAGAACATAATAAGCCAAACGCTCGGCAGTTCGTTTGCCTATACCGGGCATTTTTGCAAATTCTTCAATTAACCGTGCAATGGGTGTTGCATACATATTGTTCTCCCCTTTTATTTACTATCTTCCTTTTTTTCAGATAAAATAAAAGCACCAAATTCTTTGGCCGTAATTTCGCCATATTCATCTGATCGAACGGCGGGACGGCCTGCATAATGACTGATAGCATATTCCAGCACATCAATATCCTTAATACTGAAGCAAACAGGCATAGAACCCGGTTTGTTGAACACAGCCAGCGCCTGTTCCACTTCTTCCTGCTTTTCGGTGGTAATTTCAAGAAGCTGTTTATTTTTGCTGACGATTTTTCCGTTAAAGTCAAGAAACAAGCTTTCGTTTTGTGAGCAAACCGCATTTAAAATCGGAAAATCAGGCTTTAACGGTGCCAACTGCCAACATTCTTTCGATGCGGCTGCTGTATAAGCCGGACTGCTGTTTAATAACCCAACCATGGCGCATTTATGATTCACAAATGATGTAATGTAATCACTGTACATTTCAGGCTCTAAATAATTACCCGGGTCTGCCATAACGAATAATGGAACTGTTGTAAAGGATTGAAGCTCAGACAAAAGCTCCAGAGAATCCTCAATATCCATATTGGTGCAACCAAATGCGCAGATATCCAGCGCCTGCATAGTGATTAAAAGCGACAAGGACTTTTTAATCATCTGGCCGTCATCTTTTAAGGTAATGCCAAAACAAATCGGAAAATCCTGCACAGCTTCACGAATGGCATAAACAGCACATTTAGCTGAAAGAATATCTGAAAAGCCGGTTAACATAATCATGGAAGCGCCCATATCATAGAGCCACCCGGCGCGGTTTAAAACGTCATTATAATAGCTCTCGTAATCAAAATCCTCAATATTTGGTGCAGCAATCTGACCGGCCACAAAAGCATTGTCACCGGCCGCTTCAAACAAGCGGTCAAGCATATCGGCTTCGTCATCGTCAGCCATCACGCAAGGGGGTGCCAATAAAATATGGGCACCTGCCTGCACATAATCCTCCCAGGCATCTGACACCTCGTCATCCGGTACAGATACTGTAAGAATGTTAGATTTTAAAATTTCTTTTAACTGTGATGTTGTCATATAAGACACCTCTGTAAATTCTTATTCTGCAATGGTTTTATCCAACTGTTCAATCATAGTTTCAACTTGTTTTTTGCGAATAATCAAATTACCTTCACCATTGACTTTTGTAACATAATTTCTGTCATCATAAGGAATGCATTCAACGGTTACTTTTGAGCCATCTTTTCTGGTATACTTAACAGTGAATTCAGGAGCACCGTTAGTCGGTGTTTTAGTGAAAGAACTTAATGAAAACCCAATTACGGTCTGATAGGCCTTCTTGAATTTTTTCTCTTCTACTGTTTTTCCGTTAATGGCATAAGTTGCAGTATCATCAGCACCGTTAATGGTTAAATGATAGGATTTTCCCAGACCGTCAATATGAATCTCAGCAATGTCATCAATGTTTTCAATGTGAACCAAAGAATCAACCAGCTGCTGATAACTCAGAGAAAGAAAACTTAAAGAGTCACTTTCAACGGTATAAACAGTCTGACTGCCGGCAAGCTTAAGATAGGTTTTTCCATCCTCAGTCTTTTTACCAACGGTAACTGTATAGGCTTTATCTGAATCGTGCTCGCTAACGCTGTAAACAGCAGCAGGATTAGCAAAACCGTAATCTGTTGAACCATCCGGGAAGGGAATAACATCCACAGCTGACAATATTGAAATTTTCTCTATCATTTGTTCGTTGATATTGTAATCATTTGCAACCTTAACCAAAGGCTCTTCCATTCTCCACTCATAGAGCTTTTCACCATCTTTTTCTGACACAAGTTTGTTCACAAGACGAACATTTTCTGTATCAGGGCGCTTGATGGTGATGGTATGCAAGTTTTCAGAACTAACACTATAAATTGTTTTATCAAGAAGCTCATTCATCGGCAAAATCAAGCTGTTACAACCGGATACTGTTTTAGCATAAACGGTTTTCGTTCCTTCAAGCATCAGGTAACAAATAGAATTATCAATACTTGCATTACCTATACGAATTGTATAACCACTTCCATCCGAGCATTCAACAGTAATACTACGAGTTGTCTGATCAAGACCGTAAACAGATAAATCATCAGCCTCTTCAGCAATTATTTCCTTTGCGCTGACTGTTGCACAGTCATAGAGCATAGTGGAAATGCGGGAAGAGCTGAGTTTAATGTCCGTTCTATCATTCAAAAGCCAGTCACTACCGTGCTTATTGACATAATACGATTCGCTACCATTATGAATACTCACCTTTTGAATGCTATCCCGGTCAATTTTTGTAACAACAATAGAGGGCGCATAAGTAGGCGTAGCTTCCGGCTCTTTATTTGCCTCAGGATCGAAATTCAAAACCCAGTAAAAACCACCGCTCAACAGTGCAATCACGGCGACTATAATTATAATATTTCTGATTGGTTTCATTTTGTATTCTTCCTTTCAAATGAACAATATTACATTAATTGTACTTTAATTCAAAGCAAATTTCAACGCTTGCGTAAAATCGTCACAAAAACTTTACAAAACAGTTCTAACAAGGGAAATTTCTCCGCTTCCCAGGGTTTCTTCCTGCCCTCCTGCTGTGATAACCACAAGCCGGGCTTTATTATCAATAGCAACCGCTTTGGCGTGATGTATAACGCCTTCTTTTTCATATGTAATCTCTTGGTTTAAGACACAGGAATAATCGCGGTAAACTGATAGAAAACCGGTGTTCGGCAACTCATTGTAAATTCTTCCAAAGCACTCAATCACTTTGGCACATAACGAGCAATAATCAACGGAAATCCCTGGATTAATTTCGCTGAGAGCAATCGTTTTATCATCAATTTCCGGTGCATATCCTTCTTCAGGCCTTTTCATATTGATGCCAATGCCTAAAATCACATATGAAAGTGCCCCATAACTATCAAACTGACCTTCGGCTAAAATACCGCACAGCTTTTTGTTCCGATAGTACAGGTCATTTACCCATTTAATATCCACTTTGACACCGGTAATCTGATGAATAGCCTCCCATACGGCAACTGCACCGCAGGCAGTGATTAAGCCGGGATCATTTTGCCCTTCCCCCGGCCGCAAAACAATGCTCATATATACACCGTTGCCTTCAGGGGAATAAAAACGACGCCCTAAACGACCGCGGCCCTTTGTTTGTGTTCCGGCAAGTACAACTGTTCCCTGCTGCGCGCCACTTTGTGCAAGTTCTTTTGCCCGGTCGCTTGTCGATGTTAACAGACTATGATACTCAACACCATCAAAAAAGGAACAAGTAGAAAGATTGTTTTTAATGTTTAATTCAATTAAATGAGGATTTATCATCAATGTCTCCTCCAAAAACATACATAATAATATTTTACTACAATTCGCCTATTCCGTCAAGCAAATGAAAGCTGATTTTTCATCTTTTAAGCATAGAGATAAGCTTGGACGAATAAAGTAGAATAGAAACATGCAAATGAAGGAGTTTTAACCGTGAGAAGAAGAAGAAATAAAAGGTTTAAAAGTCATGTAGTTGCTGTTCAGGCTGCAAAGCCAAAGCTGCTCATTATATTTGTTTTCCTCAGCATATTGTTGCTCGTATTCACGCAACGTATTGCCAATCATATTACGCTGAATTCTGATTTCTTATTGAAGTGTATTCATCAGTCTGTTGTTTTGTTTGAAGAAACTGAAAAAAGAGAACTGCATTACTCGCCCTATGACTTTTTGGCAAAATCCGTTTTGTCCATTCGCGGTTCTGATGTAATGAGCAAAAAATATGCCGCCAAATATGGCGGCATATTAAAAAAGCAAGCTGAGAAACATGAAAGCGAAAAGCAAAGCATTGTAGAATCTGATATTTCAGCAAAAAACATCACGTTTATCAATACACCCAAAGTAACTGTTGATGCTGAAGCGTTGCTTAACACTCCCCTTTCCTTCGCAAAGCCCGATGAAAACCCTAAGGTGTTGATTATGCACACCCACACCTCAGAGGCATACTGTGAAAGCGAAGGAGCACGAAATGAGAATCAGGAGTTAAATGTCGTAGGCGTTGGGAAAGAAATTGCCGAGGCATTGGAAAGTCAAGGGATATCTGTTATACACGATGTGACACAAAACGATAATCCGTCATATAACCAATCCTACAAAAAGGCATTAACCGTTATTGAACGGAATGTTGCAGAGCATCCCTCCATAGAGGTGGTTTTAGATATCCACCGCGACTACATCAAACGGGATGACGGAACACTCGTAAAACCAACCGTAACATTGAAAAACGGCTCAAAAGCAGCACAGATTATGTTTGTCATCGGCACCGATTCTATGGGGCTGCATCACCCTCAGTGGCGTCATAATCTTGCCTTTGCCGTAAAAATACAGCATCAATTGAACCTAATGCAGCCGGGACTATGTCGGTCCATTAACATCCGTACTGAGCGTTTTAATCAGCACGTAACCAAAGGTTCAATGATTATTGAAATCGGAACGGCCGCCAACACCGCCGAAGAGGCTAAAAACACTTCTGAATTACTCGCAACAGCAATTGCGGCCGTTTTGCAATAACGAATCAGCAGTTTTGAATACTGACTGCATGGGCAATTCCCGGCATGCTTTCTCCCTGTTGCACCACTAAAGCACTTTGCAGAGCACCTGTAGCCACTAATAAAACCTTGTTTAACTGTCCTTTTTTTAACAACGAATAGATGTAGCCGCAAAAGGTCAGCCCCGCACAAGCACAACCGCTACCGCCGGAATGAGTATCCTGTGTCTCTCCGTCAAAAATAATCAGCCCGCAGTCGTTGTAGTTTTTTGAAAGGTCAAATCCGTCTTCTTTCAGGAAATCAATTACGACAGATTTACCAATAGCCCCTAAATCGCCTGTTACAATTAAATCATAGTCATCGGGAGTTCGTCCAGTATCCTGAAAATGTGTCAATAGTGTATCAGCTGCAGCAGGTGCCATAGCAGCACCCATATTATTGGCATCCGTTATGCCTTTATCAACAATTTTTCCATTCGTTATGCAGTCAATCACCGGCCCTTCTCCCCTCTTTCCCAAAACTGCACAAGCAGAACCTGTAACTGTCCATTGTGCACTGGGCGGTCGTTGTCCACCATATTCCAGAGGAAACCGGAATTGTTTCTCCGCCGAACAAAAATGACTGGATGTGATGGCAGCACAATAATCGGCATAGCCTCCGTCAATATAGCTCGCAGCAACAGAAAGGCCCAGTGCCATCGTGGAACAAGCGCCATATAATCCTATGAACGGAATTCCGAATTCACGGATGCCATAGCTGGTTCCGGTGCATTGATTCAGCAAATCGCCGCCGAAAATATAATCAATTTTTTCTTTTTCGATGCCGCATTTTTTAAATGCTTCTCGTCCCGCACGGCTCGCAAACCCACTCTCGGCCTTTTCCCAGGTTTTGGCACCCAGCACGTTATCATCTGCAATCACATCAAAATATTTTCCAATGGGTCCTTCCCCTTCTTTTTTTCCTGCCACTGTGCCTGTTCCTAAAATCACAGGCGGGTGTTCAAGTGTAACTGTTTGTTTTCCTATTCTTTTATTCATCATTTTCATCCTTCAAGTTTTTTAACTATTTTGTGCATAATCTGTTTAACTATCCTGAAAAATAATTATTTTCATAAAAAGCATAGACAAAACAGTTTTTATGTATTATAATGAGTATTGAGTTTAATAGTAGGCAGAGTAGGTTTTGATGCGTTAAGTGACAGTTGGACGGGAAGTTGCCACTGTACGAAAAGTAATTTCTATTACTTGCGGTATCATCACTGCATTCCGCTGCCACAAAATCGTGAAACACCTCCCTTTTTGTGGCGAATTTGCCCGCAATATATCCATAAAAGAGGAAGTGTTATTTTTATGCAAAAACGTTTTTTATCCACACGAAAGTTGGCAACCATTGCCCTTTTGCTCGCACTGCACATTGTGGTAACCAGATTTATCGCTGTTGAGACACAAATTTTCAGAATCAGCTTCAGTTTTGTTCCAACTTCTCTTTGTGCTATGTTATTCGGTCCCTGGATTGGTGCCATCTTTGGCTTTGTTGCTGATTTACTGGGAATGTTGGTTTTTCCTAAAGGCCCCTATTTCCCCGGCTTTGGTTTAAACGAAGCGTTATATGCCTTGACCTACGGTTTGTTCTTATTTAATAAAAAAAAGGATTTCAGACACATCTTCCCTTGTCTGATACTGCAAACAATTATCATTGACTTAGGTCTATCGACTCTTTGGCTTCACCTTTTATATGGGAATCCCATTATGCTGATACTGTCTTCACGAATCGTAAGCGCAATCGTTATGCTCCCTGTTAAGTATTTCGGCATAAAATACACCTGGAAGTTTGTCGGTTCTCGTTTTTTAAAGAAAAAATAAATTTAAATTGTATATCTTTTGATTTTTTGTTTAGAATAACTGTTGGCAAAGGATTTATCAAGGCCACTTAACGTCAAAACAAAAAAAATCAGGAGGTTATCACAATGGATAACAGAAATCAGAACCAGAACAATCAGAACAATCAGCAGCAGAACAAAAACCAGAACAATCAGCAACAGAATAAAAATCAGAATAATCAGCAGAATAAAAACAATAACAACTACAACGACTAATGACATAAAAAAAGCGGTGCAACTTGCACCGTTTTTTTATACATATTAATTATTTTTGCGCTAAATGGTAAATATTCTCATAGACACAAAGTAAACTTCTTGATTTTTCATCTAGGAAGTGTTATACTATGTATATATACATTATAGGAGGTAAATCTTATGTCTGAAAATACAAATTATATTGAAACCGGTTCCGTGAACATTTCTGACGAAGTAATCCAGTCTATTGCGGCTATGGCTGTGGCAGAAACAAAGGGCGCCGCTCTTTATACCACCCTGGCTGACGGTATTGTTGAAAAAATCGTTAAAAAGAACTCTAACAAAAGTGTTCGTATTGAAGCTGTAGAAAAAAACGTTGTGGTTGAAGTTCATATTGTTGTTGATTACGGCGTAAAAATTCAGGAAGTTGCAGCAGAATTGCAGGAAAACATTAAACGTAACATTGAAACAATGACTGATCTGACTGTAACCCATGTTGATGTTTGCGTTGAAGGTATTATTCCTGAAAGCAAAAAGAAAGATGCTGCTAACGAAGAGGCTGAAAATTAAGCTTTTTCAGCCTCTTGTTTGCTGATACTTTACATATAGAAAGGCTACGTGGTACTGAATGAAACTTGGATTTATCGGCGGAGGTAACATGGCATTTGCTATTGCCGGTGGTGTTTTGGCTTCCTCCCTCTGCTCAGAGAGTGAAATTTTTGTTTCCGATCCCAATAAAGATGCGTTAAGTAAGTTCAAAAAATTAGGTATTACCGCCAAAGAAGATAATGGTTGTGCGCTGGAAGCAGATTATATTATTCTGGCAGTTAAACCTTTTATTCTTCCTTTGGTTTTATCTGAACTGAAAGAAAAATATGCCACTATAATTAAAGACAAAGTATTGATCACCATTGCGGCCGGCGTTGAAATCAGCGCCATTAAGGAGCTGCTTGGTTTTGATGCTAAAGTCATTCGCGTAATGCCCAACACCCCGGCAATGGCATTGTGCGGAATGAGCGTCATCGCCGCAGAATATGCTCCCGCTTCTGATGAAGAATTCGCTCAGGCGGTGAATATTTTCCGTGCAGTTGGTGAAACAGAGCTTTTGCCGGAATCTCTCTTGAATTCAGTTATTGCCGTCTCCTCCAGCAGTCCTGCTTATGTTTTTATGATGATTGAGGCAATGGCAGATGCCGCTGTTCGTGACGGCATTGCAAGAAATGCAGCTTATCGTTTAGCCGCTCAGTCTGTTATGGGCGCAGCTAAGCTGGTGCTCGAAACCGGCAAGCATCCCGGCGAACTGAAAGATATGGTTTGTTCCCCGCGCGGCACAACCATTGAGGCCGTTAAACGGTTGGAAGAATTTGGCTTTCGCAGCGCCATTATGTCTGCTATGCAGGCCTGCACAGAAAAAGCCGAATCTATGTAATAATATTGCATAAATTCTGTTTTTCTTCACATACTACATATTGAAATATGAGTTGCGGAGGAACAGATATGAAATTAAGCTTTTTAAGCGGTGTGGTTGCCGGTGCTATTGTAGGCTCTGCTCTGACAATGGTGATGGATCCCATAACTGACAGGCAACGCAGAAAACTGCATAAAGGCACACATTCTATGTTTAAAACCATGGGAACGGTGCTGGATGCTATGATAACAAAATAACCAATTGTAAATGATTAAAATCGTGTTAAAGTCAATATGCTTTAACACGATTTTTCTTTGCTATGTTCCCATCTGTATTTTGTGATTTCACCTTGACAAACAGTAGCGAAAAATGATATACTTATAGCATTGAATTGTCGGAGATTGTGTTATGTCTAAATTTTTTGTTGAGAAAAATCAAATAACTGATGCAGGCATTGAAATCACCGGTGCAGATGTAAATCATATTGTAAAGGTTCTTCGTGCCAGAGTTGGTGATGAACTTTTGATTTGTGATGGTGAAGGCTTGAACTATGATGTTGTGATTGAAACCATTTCAAAAGATGCTGTTCTCACTAAAGTCATCCGCTCTTATCCTTGCAAAACCGAACCTAGTGTAAAAGTGACTCTTTATCAGGGTTTACCCAAACAGGGAAAAATGGAATGGATTATTGAAAAATGTACGGAAATCGGTGTTCATACCATCGTTCCGGTCCAGATGTCCCGTAGTGTGGTGAAGCTGAACGAAGAACAGGCTCGTAAAAAATTGGAGCGCTGGCAAAAAACAGCTGAAGCGGCAGCCAAACAATGCGGACGCGGTCAGATTCCCCACATCACAATGCCGATTACGATTTCCGATATAACAACTGACAATGCACCCGAATTTTTGCTTTTACCATATGAAGATGAGCAGACAAACGATGTTAAGACTACCCTTTCCATCGAAAAAAAGTCATCCGCCGGTATTTTCATTGGTCCCGAAGGCGGTTTTGCGCCAGAAGAGGTTGAGCAATTAAAAGCAATCGGCGCTAAAACCGTTACTCTTGGTCCCCGTATTTTACGAACAGAGACCGCCGGTCCGGTAACGCTTTCCCTTCTTCTGTACGAATGGGATGAAATGAATCGTCAGTAAGCGTTTTATGATAACGTTTTATATGAATTATTTTTAGGAGTGAATTACATTATGACAAGAAAACAAAAAGAACAACTTTCTAACCGATTGGTTATGAACTTTGGCATTCTTCTGGCGGCCGGTTTAATTTTACTGTATGTAAATTCTGCCCTGCGCAGTGGCATTAGAATTTCTAACCCGACTTATCTGATTATCCTGATTCTGGGCATCATCAGCCTGGCATTGGGTGTTTATGTATTTGTTTTAGGCAAAATAAAAAAACCAAAACTTACTAATTACAGCGCTATTTTCTTCGGCACGTTTATCAGCTGTGCTGTTCTTTATGTTTCTAAATTCGGCTGGATTCCCGGTTTTGACAAAATGACTGCTGTTATTCCTGTTTATATCTTAATGGCTGTTTACTTTATTGTCCTTTCAATTGTTACAGCTATTCAGTTACGTAAACCTCTCGTTAAATCCGAATCCGAAAAAATCCAGCATAAAAAGAAAAAGAAATAATTTAGTTTTTAATATTTTACTTTACATAAAAAAGGAGCTGTCGTTATGTTTTCAATTGAAGATGTAAGAAAGACCGATCCGCAGATTGCGGAAGTCATCATGCAAGAAATCGGCAGACAAAATCAAAACATTGAATTGATTGCGTCTGAAAACTTTGTGTCCCCGGCTGTTATGGCGGCAATGGGTTCTCCGCTGACCAACAAGTATGCCGAAGGTTATCCCGGTAAACGTTATTATGGTGGTTGTCAGTATGTTGACATTGCTGAAAACTTAGCTATTGAACGCGCTAAAAAACTCTTTGGTGCTGAGCATGCCAATGTGCAGGCTCACTCTGGTGCTCAGGCTAACCTGGCTGTTTTCTTTGCAGCCCTACAGCCCGGTGATACTGTATTAGGTATGAATCTTTCTCACGGCGGTCATCTGTCTCACGGAAGTCCGGTTAACATTTCCGGTAAATACTTTAACATCGTTCCTTACGGTGTAACAGAAGATACCAACACCATCGACTATGAAGAAGTAAGAAAGCTGGCATTAGAACACAAACCAAAGCTGATTCTGGCCGGCGCAAGTGCATACCCCAGAACCATCGACTTTGCTAAATTTGCTGACATTGCAAAAGAAGTTGGCGCTTACTTTATGGTGGATATGGCTCACATTGCAGGTCTTGTTGCTGCAGGACTCCACCCCAATCCGGTTCCCTATGCTGACTTTGTAACCACCACCACTCATAAAACCCTGCGTGGTCCCAGAGGTGGTCTAATTCTCTGCAAAGAAGAACACGCTAAAATGATTAACAAAGCCATTTTCCCCGGTATTCAGGGTGGTCCTTTAATGCACGTAATCGCTGCTAAAGCCGTTTGTCTTGAAGAAGCGTTACACGATGACTTCAAAGCGTATCAGAAGCAGGTTATCAAAAATGCAAAGGCTTTGGCAGACGGTCTGATGAAAGAAGGCGTTAATCTGGTTTCCGGCGGTACCGATAACCACTTAATGCTGGCTGACTTAACAAGCCTGAACGTTACCGGTAAAGATGCTGAACATATGCTGGATGAAGTTCACATTACTGTTAATAAAAACACCATTCCTTTTGAAACACAGAGTCCGTTTATCACCAGCGGTATCCGTATTGGCACTCCTGCTTCTACAAGCCGTGGTATGAACGAAGAGGATATGGCTGAAATCGCAAAACTGATTTACATGACCATTACCGACTTTGATAACAAGAAGGATGAAGTGAATGAGCGTGTTGCTGCTCTGTGTGCAAAATATCCTTTATACAGATAATATGGCATAATTTTAAGGCTGTGACGAAGTTCGTCACAGCCTTTATTTTTTATCACAAAATAACAGATATCCCAGCACCAATAACAATAAAAAATCATCACATTGGTTGAGTAAAAGCAGTAGAATCAGACCAACCAATAATAAATCATCCTTATTATTTACAAAAGTCAGATGATTATCATTGCTGTTCTCGAACTCAACTTCTTCACAAACCGACGAATCGCTATTCGAAAATTCCTCCGGTTTTTGCGGAACGATCACTTCTCCACTGTTTTTTTGTTGTGGAATATAAGGCTTGGGTTCTCTGCGGATTGGAGCTCTGAAATTGTTGCTGGCATTATAATATTTCATTTCCATATCTTTTGCCTTCCTTCATTTATAACAGTCCTTTGAACAAATCTAAATCCTGAGCAGTTTTGGCTATTTGAGAGAGTTTTAACAATTTAATTGCCTGATCAACTTTCGGCTTCTTATCTTCGCTCAAAAACGGTTTAATGGCAAGCAGCAGAGCGCTGCGTTGATCCGTTTCGTCACTTGATAACATACTCATAATTCCCTGCAATTTAATCAGTATAGAAGGGTCAAAATTTACATCTGAATCTTTTTCATTGCTTTTGTCTTCACTATTTGAACTGTCAGATAAGGCAGACAGCACCTGGCCAACAGCTTCTGACGGATTCTCTCCTAACATTTCCATCAAACGATCAACTAATTTTGTGCTGTCATCACTCATCTTCTTTCCTCCTAAAACTTTTTATCCAAATTCTTAATTAAATCAGGATTTTCTTTAATTTCATCAATTATTTTATTTACATTTTCCGAGTCCATATTAAGTGTTTCCATTGCTGACTTAGCTTTTTTTGAATCTATGGAAGCTATGGCTTTTTTCAGACTTTCTTCGTTTTCGAGAATACTGTTTAATTTTTCCCTCTGCTTAGGGCTCATTTGCTGAATCATTTTTTCAAGCTGTAATTTTAATTGTTTATCAAACATAATTTTACCTCTCTTTCACAACACTCAATAACATTATATGTTTGCACATTAAAATAATGACAAGAACCGAGGCAAATGTTTTGTCATACAATATACTAAAACAATGTCAGGAGGTGAAAATTTGATTTATCTTGATTATGCAGCCACCTCATTTGTAAAACCTAAAACTGTTTACAAAGCGGTCTCCGACGCTATGATGTATTATAGTGCCAATCCGGGGCGTGGCGGGCATACTCCATCAGCAAAAGCAGGTGAAATTGTGTATGAAACCAGAGAAAAATTAAGCAATTTCTTTCATGTGAACGCGCCGGAACAATTTTCATTTTTTCCAAATGCTACTGCGGCTTTAAACACCGGCATCAAAGGTGTATTACACCCTGGTGATCATGTTGTGGTCAGTTCAATGGAACACAACTCGGTGGCAAGGCCCTTAGAATCGCTGAGAAAACAAGGAATCATTACCTACTCTGTTGTTCAGGGTGATACAAACGGCAGTTTAATGCCCGCAGATTTTCTAATAGCTATGAAATCAAATACCAGGCTTGTAATTTGTACACAGGCCTCCAATGTATGCGGAAATGTTTATGATGTTCAAAAAATCAGCCACTTGGTTCGCAAACAAGGTGCTCTATTTATGGTAGACGCCGCGCAAAGCGCCGGTGTTTTAGATATTAATGCGCAAGAAATTGATCTATTGGCCTTTCCAGGTCACAAAGGGTTATACGGCCCTCAGGGCAGTGGCTGCTTGTATGTTCGCGAAGGACTCAATCTCAGTACGATTATGGAAGGTGGGACCGGCAGCCAGTCGGAACAGTTAATGCAGCCGGATGAGTTCCCCGACCGCCTGGAAAGCGGCACGCTGAATGTGCCAGCCATTGCTGGCTTAGGTGCCGCAGTTGATTTCATCTCTCAGGTAGGCATACAGACAATTTATAACCACGAACGCGAACTGACGGAATATTTTTCAGAGGAAATGAAAAATATGAAAAAAATCGCATTATATGGCAACCAGAATAAGGTTGGCGTCGTCGCCCTGAATATTCACGGTCAGGACTGTGTTGATGTTGCTGCGGAACTTAACGATCAATTTAGCATTGCTGTGCGAAGTGGATTGCATTGTGCTCCTTGGGCGCACAAAACCATCGGCACCCTTGAAACCGGCTGTATCCGGTTCAGTTTTGGATATTTTACAACAAAAAAAGAGGTAAAAAAAGCCATTGATGCAATATTTTATATAGTAAAAAACTCTGTATAATTTCATTGTTTCGACTTATAATAAATTTGTACCCGGAAAAGTAATAGAAGACAAACGAAAGGAGACAAAATGATGACAAATACAGGTAAACAAACCATTAAATGTACTGTTCAGCAATGCACCTATAACGATTGCAGAGAACAATACTGCACACTGGATTCCATTATGGTGGGCACACACGAATTGAATCCCACCGATGAACAGTGCACTGACTGTAAATCATTTAAAAAGAAGTCTTCCTGAACGAAACGGCGACTACTTAGGTAGTCGCCAATTTTTTTATATTTTTTCAGGAAAAACTTGTGATATTCTTTTTATTGTGGTATAATATACTATTGAGCCAAGAAAAGAAAGGTGTGATGAAAATGTCAATTCCAAGAGGCTTTATCAGAAAAATGACAGGTGAAAACTCTGTCTATACGGAAGGTCTCTCCCTTTCTGCTACAGACTTCTCTTATAAGGTTCATCCCACACCTTTTTCAGGCTTATATGACGTGTATGCCGAATTTCCAGAAGACGGCGTTCGTGTTCATCTGGTAATTGATAACGAAAATGAATGGTTTGAAGAAAAGAAATGCAATTGCGGTGAGGCTACTGAAAACGGAGCCATATGCAAGCACATCGTTGCTCTGCTTTTAAAAATTGAAAATGAATTCTTTTCAGAATCCTTTGCACAGAAGGACGCTGCTGAGCAGTCTATCTCTACTGATAATGAATCCCTTGTTATCCTGAACAACCGACTTGATATTTTAAAATCCAGAGCTTTAAAACGCGCCTCTTTTCAAAAAGCACTCATCGTCCCTGTTATCAGTATTTCTGAAAACAATGTGCGATTGATGTTTAAAGTTGGTTGCGAGCGGGCATATATTGTTCGCAATCTGCAGGAATTATTCCGTTTAATCTCTGATGGTGAAACGGCACCCTGTGGACGTTCTGAAAGCTTTTTTTACGCACCTGAAAACTTCAACAACGAAGCTCTTGTTCGTTTTTTTATGGCTTACTACCCCATTTGCAGAGATGAAAACGAAAAATATATGCTATTGAATCCGGAAGCTTTGGATTATTTCATTGAAATTAACAAAAATGAAAAGCTTCTCACCGAAGGTGGCACTGTTTCTATCCGTGCTGATATTCCACCCTTCACATTATACAGCAGAGCTTCTAAGGATTTCTACAGACTGAGTCTTAACGAGAATCAATACGAAGTTTTTGAGGGAAAGAATCAGATTTATCTGAAAAAGGATGATGTCCTTTATGTATGCGGCCATTCCTTTTCAGATGCCTGCAGCAGTCTGCTGTGCCGCTTTGCTCATTCACAGAAAGATCCCGTTATTCACAAAAATGATATGCCTACCTTCTATAGTCTGATTATCAAACCGGCTCAGCGCTACATTTTGTTCGAATGTGATGATAAAAGCTTTATGCCCAGTACTCTGCAGACAAAAATTTATCTGACAATTGAAGGCAAAAAAGTAATTGCTAAAACTGAGTTTCATTATGGTAATGCTGTTTATCCCGCATTTTTGCCCAATCGTGATTTGCAGACAGTTTGGGACATTGAGGGCGAAACTCTCATAGAAAATTTAATTAAAACCTATTTTAGCCAACAGGAAAAACAGATTGGTTCTGCGTATTTTACAGCTGATGATGAAAGTCTGTTCCGCCTTGTATATGAAGGCATTCCCGAGCTTTCGCGGCATGCAGTACTCTATATTGATGCAGATTTGAAAAAAGTTCGTATTAAACCTTTTCCGACAACAAGCGTTGGTGTTCGTGCAAAATCTAATTTATTGCAGTTTGATATCATGGCAGCTGATTTATCCTCTAAAACCATATCAGAGGCACTTTCAGCATACCGCCAAAAGAAAAAATATATTCGTTTAAAGGATGGCTCTTTTTTAGTTTTGGACACAGAGTCCATGCAACAGTTCAGCCGCTTTGCAAACGGTGCAGGCTTCTCTTCCTCTGACATCAAAAAACCGGAACTGTTGGTACCTGCATACCGCGCTATGTATATTGAATCTGAATCCGATATCAAAATTGTAAAGGAGAAAAGCTTTACAGATTTAGCCAGATCTTTTACTTCTCATAGCTTTGATGAAACGATGCTGCCAACAGAATTAGAAAGCGTGTTGCGTGATTATCAGAAGTATGGTTTTCGCTGGATGAACGCATTGGCCAAAAACGGATTTGGCGGTATTTTAGCAGACGATATGGGTCTTGGTAAAACCATTCAGGTGCTATCACTTTTATCTGCTTATAAGGAAGAAAACGGTAACTGCAAAGCGCTTGTTATCTGCCCTTCTTCTCTGATTTTAAATTGGGAACAGGAAATACGGAAATTTACACCTTCCCTTGCTTCAGTTTGCATTATGGGAACAGGCATAGAGCGTGCTAACCTGCTTCAAAAAGCTGAGAAATATGATGTCATTATAACATCATATGATTTGTTAAAGCGTGATATCTGCTTATATGAATCAAGAGAATTTGATTTTGAAATTATTGATGAAGCGCAATATATTAAAAATCATAACACACAAAATGCCCGTTCTGTCAAAGCAATTCACGCAAAACATCGTTTTGCTCTCACCGGCACACCAATAGAAAACAGCATTGCAGAGCTTTGGTCCATTTTTGATTACTTAATGCCCGGATATTTATATCGATATGCTCGTTTCCGTGAACGCTTTGAAATGCCCTTAGTTCGCGACGGTGATACTTCAGTACTGAAAGAATTGAAAAAAATGACAGCCCCTTTTATTCTCCGTCGTATAAAACGAGATGTGTTAAAGGAATTGCCGGAAAAAACCGAAACTGTTTTATATACCGCTCTGGCACCGGAACAAAACAAGCTCTATTACAGCAATTTAGCTTCTATGTATAACGAACTATCTACAAAGTATGAAAATGAGCTGACCGGCAAAAACAGAATGATTGTACTGGCTATGCTGATGAGGCTACGACAGCTTTGCTGCGATCCATCCTTAATCTATGAGAATTACAAGGAAAATAGCGCTAAATTTGATTTATGTATGAACCTTGTAGATACCTCAGTCGCATCAGGTCATAAAATTCTCATTTTTTCTGAATTTACCTCAATGCTCGCCCTGCTTGGTAAAAAATTGAAGCAAAAGGAAATTCCCTATTACCTCATTGAAGGCAGCACAAAAAAAGAGGATCGCATTGCCCAGGTTGAGGCTTTTAACCGTGATGATACGCCTGTGTTTTTAATTTCACTTAAAGCCGGAGGTACCGGGTTGAATCTGATTGGTGCCGATACAGTCATTCATTATAATCCTTGGTGGAACGTGAGTGTGCAGAATCAGGCGACAGACCGCGCGCACCGGATTGGTCAGAAAAAAAATGTGACCGTATACAAATTGATTGCAAAAGATACTATTGAAGAAAAAATATTGGCAATGGCAGAACGTAAGCAAAAAATTTCCAACCAGGTTCTGCCGGATGAGAACACACTTCTCTCCAAAATGTCAAAAGAAGAAATTCTGGATTTATTCCGATAATTTAAAAGCGGTTAATGCATTTGCATTAACCGCTTTTGACTTATAACGTAATTAACGAATAGTCGCAATTTGTTAAAACTGTTAATAGTTCGTGGTTATTGGTAATTTTCAATCGACTCATAATGCCACCTCTTGCCATATCCGGAAGCTGATGTGCATCTGAACCGCTGATTGTTTTTTTGTTATATAGTTCAGCCCAGGCCATAGCAAGGGAATTTCTGGAATCGTGTCTGGGGTGCGCATTAAAACCTTCAATCCCATCTACAATAACCGGTGGGATAATGGTCATGCCGTTTCTGAAAGGATGAGCCTGATAAACTGATAAGCCGATTTCGTGAGCAAAATCACAAAAATCATTAATTGTCAACTCATACATTTTAGGGAACTTGCGAATGATATCTTCTGTTATACCATAAACAAGATAATCGTTTTTATTCTCCAGCAGATTTATTTCCATTCCCAGTAAAATGGTCATATTCTTACTACACGCTTGTGCGGTACGATAGCCCTCTAAAAAAACCTGCAGATCATACTCCGAGCCTTTATCGCTGACATGCTTGCCGCCAAAATGGTCCGTGATAATCAAGGTATCATATCCTGCAGCTTCATAAATTTTCACAATTTCTTTTACCGGTACTTTACCGCAACGCAGGCTGGATTCCATCGTATGACAATGCATTTCGGTTTTATAGATATGGGAAGGATTCATGGGAATACTCCTTTACGAAAACAAAATGATCGGCGAGCGGTAAAAATCCATACCATTTCTGCCGACACTCTTTTGTGGATACAATAAGCTATAAATATCTGTAGACAGAATATCAAGCTCAAACAAGCGTTTACTTTCCTCTGTAGATAAGATGGCGTCTGCCGTTTTTGTGATAATGGGTATATCAGAGCTTTCTTGCATTTGCCGCAATACTTCAGCGCCTTTTGCCCCAAACCCTAACACACGGGCATAAGATGGAAACAATACTTCATCATCTTTTCTGATGGAAAGCAAAATATTCATCATAACACGTTGAATTCTGGTTTGTGGATAACGCTTGGTTTTAGCGCTCAGTACAATTTCTTCAAAACTTCTCCTAGAAGAAACTGCATCCATAATGCGTTTTTCCAACCCCTCCGACATACCGCTGATGCCGGCAAGCCACTCTCTGTTATGCAAAGTTACTGCATAACAAAGCAATGTTGTTAGCGACTCCGGAAGCACCGGCCCGCGACCTGCTTTGATTTCACGTGCAACAATCTCATAAGCCTTCTGAGGCATAAACTCTGAGGCATCACGGCCATTTTGAATAGCGCTACGAATACCGCTTGCACTCATATAACCATTTACAGGGGTTAAACTGTCGTGACTGCTCCCTGTCCGCTTGATAACAGCTGGTTTAAGCAACGAAGTCTCAGCCTCAAGTGCTTTAATATATTCAATTCCTAAAATATCATTGGGGCTTTCCTGCAAATCAAATGGATCGCCGGATAATGCTGACAATGCATCCGCACACGCTTTGGGATAACTAATGCCTGTGGTGAGCATTTCTTTAACTTTCGCCTGAAAGGCAGATGATTGCATAAGCTGAGAAGCCTGAATCAAAGAAGGCAAATCCCCTGATTCACTTCCAAAGCCTAAATATCCTTCAATCCCTAATTTCGATAACAAGGCAACGGCGCCTCGTGCAAAGCCTTCAGCAGATTTAAGGGAGTACAAAACCGGCAGTTCCAGAACCAGATCACATCCGGAATGCAGGGCCATTTCGCACCGGGACCATTTGTCAAATATAGCAGGTTCACCACGTTGCACAAAGGAACCGCTCATCAGACAAACTACAGCATCACAACCAAGCTCTTCTTTTTGCTTTGCAAGCTGATAAGCGTGGCCGTTGTGAAACGGATTATACTCACAGATAACAGCTAAAACTTTCATAAAAGCTCCTGATTCAGCGGCGTTTGTTCAGTTCAGACATCAGGTTTTCCCAAGTGAGACCGCGCTCTACCATCACAACCATCAGATGGTATAAAAAGTCGCATGATTCATATTCCAGTTCGCTGACATCCGGATTTTTAGCCGCAATAATAATTTCGGCAGACTCTTCACCAATTTTCTTAAGCTGCTTGTCAATGCCCTTGGTAAAGAGATAGTTTGTGTAAGAACCCTCTTTGGGGTTATTCTTTCTGTCTACAATCACATCGTAAACATCTTTTAAAATGGAAAGAGAAACTGTTTCCTTCTTATGATCTGTTAAGGTTCCGTCATTTTCCAGTTTTCTGTAGAAACAGGTAGTTTCACCGGTATGACAAGCAGGGCCAGCCGGATCAACCTTTATAATCAGAGAATCCTCATCGCAGTCCACAAGAATTTCCTTCACCCATTGGATGTTACCGGAGTGTTCGCCCTTCACCCACAAGCATTGACGGGAACGAGAGAAAAAGGTAGCTTTTCCGGTTTCCATTGTCAGCTTCAATGATTCTTCATTCATATAAGCCAGCATTAAAATCCGACCGGAAATGTAGTCTTGTACCACTGCGGGAATTAAACCCTTTTCATCAAATTTTAACATATATATCATCCTCCTATGAATTTACAGTTTATAATCTGACAGGTATGCCTTCACCTTTAAGATATTCCTTAACTTCCTGCACCGTCAGTTCTTTATAATGGAATAAAGAAGCTGCCAGTACTGCATCTGCGCCGCCAACCGTTAAAGCATCTTTAAAATGTGGCAGCGTGCCAGCGCCACCGGATGCAATAACAGGAATTTTCACAGCATCAGCAATTCTTCTGGTAATGCCTAAATCATAGCCGGCTTTTGTGCCGTCTGCATCCATGCTGGTCAAAAGAATTTCACCGGCACCAAGCTCCTCTACTTTTGTTGCCCATTCTAAAGCATCCAAACCGGTATCTACACGACCGCCGTTTAAATAAACAGTATAACTGCCATCCGGCCGGCTTTTCACATCAATGGCAACAACCACACATTGAGAGCCAAATTTATAAGCAGCATCAGCAATCAAACGGGGATTTTTAATTGCCGCTGAATTAACTGAAATTTTATCGGCACCAGCAAGTAAAATCTCTTTAAAATCATCAACGGTACGAATACCGCCGCCAACTGTAAAGGGAATAAACACCTGCTCTGCCGTTTTTTCAACTAAATTTACAATGATATTCCGAGCATCAGAAGATGCGGTTATATCCAGAAAAACCAATTCATCAGCACCGGCTTTATCGTATACGCTGGCGATTTCGACCGGGTCACCGGCATCTTTTAAATCAACAAAATTAACGCCCTTTACCACACGACCTCGGTGAACATCCAGACAAGGTATAATTCGTTTTGTCAGCATTCTATTTTCCTTCCTTTTCCAGTAAAACAGCTTCCGTTAAATCTACCGCACCGGTATACAGTGCTTTGCCTACAATGGCACCGCTTACGCCGGTTTTGGTCAGCGCATGTAAATCACCCAATGAGCCAACACCGCCAGAAGCAATAATGCCGGGTCCAAAGACCTGACTCATTTCACTCATAGCCGATAGATTCGGACCGGTGAGCATGCCATCTGTTGCAATATCGGTGTAAATAATATGCTTCACACCACGCTTTTTCATTGCAACCGCTAAATCGACCGCTTTTCGGTCGCTGACCTTTTCCCAACCTGAAACAGCAGCATAGCCATCCTTCGCATCAATACCAACCGCAATTTTTTCACCATATTTTTCTACGGCACGAGCAACAAAATCCGGATCTTGCACCGCGACTGTACCAAGAATAACACGCGAAACGCCGTGTGCCAACAATTCATCAACATCTGACATGGTGCGTATACCGCCACCCGTCTGAACAGGGATAGATAAATTTGAAGCAATGTCACAGATAATCCTGCGATTATCACTTTGCTCCTGTCTGGCCCCATCTAAGTCAACTACATGTAACCAGGATGAGCCACAGCTTGCCCATTTTTGAGCTGTTTGAAGCGGATTATCAGAAAAAACTGTTGTCTTATCAAAATCACCTTGCAAAAGACGGACACAATGGCCACCACGAAGGTCAATAGCCGGATAAATAATCATCGTAAAACTCCGTTTCTCATATGTCAAATATACATTGTTTATATAATAAACTAGTATATCATAGAAGCCAAGTGATTGCAAGGTTAAACAAGAAAATTATTTATAATAAAAATAATAAAAAAATACAATAAATATATCCATTTTCTATTGACAAGATACAAAAAATTAAGTATATTATTAATAGTATTTGTCAAAAAATATCAAAATAATGGAGGAATTGCAATGAAACTTGTTTACGGTGTAAACGACAAACCCAAATTTGGACAACTCATTATTTTTGCCATTCAGCAATTGTTGTCCATCATGACTGCTACTTTGGTAGTGCCTGTTATCATTAACGGTGCCTGCGGAACAACCATGAGTTCTGCCGCTGCTTTAGTAGGTGCCGGTGTTGGTACATTAATTTATTTAGCCTTCACCAAAATGAAATCCCCCGTTTTCTTAGGCTCTTCTTTCGCATTTATTGGTTCTATGATGGCTGCTTTCGCCGGTGGTGTATCCATGTCTTTAGGATTTTTAGGATTAATCATCGGTGCTTTTTTTGCCGGCCTTGTGTATGTAGTAATCGCATTGCTTGTAAAGTTTGCCGGTGTTAACTGGTTAAACAAGCTGATGCCTGTTGTTGTTATTGGTCCCACCGTTGCTATTATCGGTTTAAGCTTAGCCGGTAATGCTGTTGGTGATATCTGCAAAGGCAGCATCCCTGATGTTGCAGCTTCTCCATTAATCACCGTTCTTTGCGGTATCATTACTTTATTAATCGTTATAATCAGCTCGACCTATGGTAAAAAAACCTTGAAATTAATTCCGTTTATTATTGGTATTTTAGGTGGTTATGCCGTTTGTGCTATTTTCACAGCCATCGGTTACGCTGCTAATCTGGATGTTCTGAAAATTTTAAACATTGAGCCCTTCAAGGCACTGGTTGCTGATGGCGTTACATTGAATACCTTCTTAGCTGTTCCTGATTTTACTTTTGTAACTGCTTTTAAAGGTATCGGTGAATTGAATCCTGCTTACATAGGCACCATTGCTGTTGCTTATGTTCCTGTTGCATTCGTTGTGTTTGCTGAACACATTGCTGACCACAAGAACATTTCATCAATTATTGAAAGCGACCTGTTAACAGATCCCGGTCTCCACAGAACACTTTTAGGTGACGGTGTTGGTTCTATGTTCGGTGCATTCTTCGGCGGTTGCCCCAATACAACTTACGGTGAATCTGTTGGTTGTGTGGCTATCACCCGCAACGCTTCTGTTAGAACCATTTTACTGGCAGCTATTTTATCCATTGTAATTGCCTTTGTTGCCCCCTTCATTGCATTCGTTAACACCATTCCCTCTTGTGTAATGGGCGGCGTTTGTATGGCTCTTTATGGCTTTATTGCTGTATCTGGTCTGAAAATGGTTCAGCAGGTTGATTTAAACCAGAACAAGAATCTGTTCGTTGTTTCTGTTATTTTAATCTCCGGTATCGGTGGTTTAACGCTGAACTTCGGCCAGGTTACAATCACATCTATTGCATGTGCACTGATTCTTGGTATTATTACCAATTTAGTTCTTTCCAAAGCCAAGGAGGATTAATTTTCCTATGAGTAATGTTGTAATTTTTGATCATCCTTTAATCCAACACAAAACAACAATTCTGAGTCAGACTTCAACAACCAACAAAGAATTCCGTGAATTGGTTGAAGAAATTACAATGCTTATGTGCTATGAAGCACTTCGCGATTTGCCGTTAGAAGAGGTTGAAATTGAAACACCAATTCAAAAAACAACACAAAAAATGATTAAAGGAAAAAAGATGGCTGTTGTACCCATTCTTCGTGCAGGTTTAGGCATGGTAAACGGCATGCTGAACCTTGTTCCTTCCGCTAAGGTTGGACATATCGGTATGTACCGTGACGAAGAAACCATGGAACCTCATGAGTATTACTGCAAGCTTCCGGCTGACATTGAAAAACGTCTGATTGTGGTTGTTGACCCAATGCTTGCAACCGGTGGTTCTGCCATTGATGCTATCCGACAGATTAAATCATATGGTGGCAGTCAGATTAAGTTCCTCTGCCTCATCGCAGCTCCTGAAGGAATTGAAGCACTTTCCAAGGCTCATCCCGACGTTGAAATTTACTGTGCAAATGTGGATGAAAAGCTGAACGAACGTTGCTACATTGTTCCCGGTTTAGGCGATGCCGGCGATAGAATTTTCGGCACAAAATAATATCAATAAAAAAAAGACCTCGGCTGAGGTCTTTTTTTATTGCCTAAATTAAGCAAACATTGGTGTTGATAAATACCGTTCGCCGGTATCCGGTAATAAGACAACAATATTTCTATCTCTATTCTCCGGCCTCTTTGCTACAGAAACTGCAGCAAACAAAGCCGCACCGGAAGAAATACCAATCAAAATACCTTCTTTTTCTGCCATCAGCTTACCAAAAGCATAAGCCTCTTCTGTGGAGACGGTAATAATTTCGTCAAAAATGCCTACATTAAGTGTTTCCGGGACGAAGCCGGCACCAATCCCCTGCAGTCCGTGAGCACCGGCTGTTTTACCGGATAAAACGGCAGAATCCTTCGGTTCAACCGCAACGACCTGTATCTTTTCATTCTTTGATTTCAAATAGCCTCCTGTACCCGAAATTGTGCCGCCTGTGCCTACTCCGGCTACAAAGAAATCAATTTTCCCGTCCATTGCCTCCCATATTTCCGGACCGGTAGATGCAAAATGAGCTGCAGGATTGGCAGGATTTACAAACTGACCGGGAATAAAGCTATCAGGAATTTCGTTGGCTAGCTCTTCTGCCTTTTGAATTGAGCCCTTCATACCCAATTTGCCATCGGTTAATACAACCTCTGCACCATATGCCTTAATCAGATTCTGTCGTTCAACACTCATCGTTTCAGGCATTGTTAAAATTACTCGATACCCTTTTGAAATACCAACAGCAGCCAGACCAATTCCTGTGTTGCCGCTTGTAGGTTCAATGATCACCGAGCCGGGTTTTAACAAGCCTTTTCTCTCTGCTTCATTAATCATCATGGCGGCAACCCTGTCTTTAACGCTACCGGCCGGATTAAAAAGCTCGAGCTTTGCATAGAGATTTGCTTGTAAATTCAATTCATTTTTAATACTTGTCAATGCCATCATTGGCGTGTTGCCAATCAGATCAACAATACTGTTTGCAATCTTCATATTTGTTCTCCCTCCTGTTTAATAGTATAATCAAAAATAGAAAAAAATCAGCGCAGAAATTATATTCTGCGCTGATTGTACAAGTAAAAATTACTGAGCATTAGAAAGAATCATCAGAGAAGATGCTTCAAACACACCAACATTTTCGGTGCCAGCAATGGTAACATTCTGACCGACAGAAAGGTTACGGATTGTCTTAATCTTACCGTCGTTACTGTCTAAAATCTTTGCAGAATTCAGGAATACATTCTTTTCAGCCAAATTGCCGTTTGTATCTGTATATTTAACAACAATCATATTGTAAGAGGTATTCACAATTGAAATCTGACCGGTTAACTGCAGCGGAGCGGCAACAGATTTAACCTTAACTTCTGTAATGGTTGCACTGGAAGTTACCAGGTCTACTTCGTAACCAATGCGTAAATCATATAAAGTAGCAGCTTTTCCATCCAAAGTAATATCCACGTCTCTGCTGATGCTGTACTTTGTTGTGTTGGTGCCATTGTTTAATACCAAAGAAGAATTGGTCTTGGAAATTGTGATTTCCTCAATGGAACCGGATACCTTCTTTTCGACACCGATTGCAACAACACTACTGATCTGGCCATATTCAAATGTTACATCAACTTTATCGCCTACAACCAAATCGGAGAAAGTTGTTACAACATTATTCTTGCGGATAGATGCACCAGTTCTGACTGTTGCGCTGATTAACTCGTTATCTAATGTGCGAACGGTCACAACAACATCAGGCTCCAATGTGATGCTCTCAACACGAGCACCGGTTATGCTTGTGTTCTTGGATTCAGCTTCAATTAAAGTAACTTTACCGCCTTCAACATGAATCTTAACAAAATCGTTGATGACCAGATTACTTAAGTTGCCGCCTACTCCATTATAAGAAATAACGTAATCGTCAGTCAGTAAATATGATAATGTCGCGCTGGAATCCATTGGAATAAATTTAATGGTAGTTCCTTTTGTATCAGAACTCTTACCCTTATAAATACCTTCGTAAACTTCATCAACTTCCTGAGCCACAATTTCTAATGAAAACAATGCACTGTTGGAGAATGTTAAAACTGCTTCCTGACCGACTGTCAGTAAGGTCAACTGTGTTTGTTCACCATCTAACATAACTGCAATGTTTTTATTGATTGCATAGCTTTCAACTGCACCATTTGCGTCGCGAACGGTAACCGTGTTGGCAACAGAATCAATATTTGTGATAATACATGCAGAATATGTATAATTCATCTGAGATAAGATTCTATAAATCATTGTAGCTACCTGAGCACGGTTTACATTGCCCATCGGCATAAATTTATTATCTTCCACGCCCTGCATAACACCGGCTTCAGAAGCAAAATAAACATAGCCTTTAGCTGCTGCGGGAACTTCATCAGCATCAGCAAATGATAAGGTAACATCCGGATTGGATTTCAGCCACACATCGCCACCTAAGCATTTTGCAATTAAAGTTGCAGCTTCATATCTCTTTAAGGGCTGACCCTTGTTGGAAGAAGACAGATACGTTGCAATATCTGAATCAGCCAATACTTTTTTATACATTAAAAATGCTGCGGCGTCATTTGCAAATGAATCATAACCCTTAATGGAATCTTCATACATAACTTTGGCTAATATTGAAATAGAAGCATTCACTTCTTCATTAGCACCAAGCATTCTTGCAAACAAAGCAATTGCTTCTTCTTTAGAAATGTTTTTTCCGGGCTGGAAAGTACCATCAGGATAACCATTGATAACAGAATGATCAGCTAAAAACTCAATCGATTCCTTTGCCCAGTCATAACTTGCGGGAACATCGGTAAAACGTGCTGCCGATACAGAGAAAACAGAACTCAGCATCAGAATGCACAGCATCAGGGATAAAGATTTTTTCAGCATGATAAAATCCTCCTTTGTATACTATTATACTTTATTTAATTATACCGCTTTTTCGTTCAGATTTCAATAACTTTTTAATTTGTCACAAAAAATTAATATAAGAAAAAGTGCGTAAAAGCTTACGCACCTTTTTTCCTCTTATTTTCATATTTCTGTTTTGTTGCCAAGCCGCCACGAATGTGTCTGTCTGCCTTATTTTCATCTAAAATCATTTTAATTTTCTTCGCAAGATCACGGTTGACTGACTGTAGCCGCTCTGTCACATCTTTGTGTACTGATAGAGGAACATTGATACTTTTCGTCAAGTCCTATGTCTGCAAGGAGTCTTAGGTATATGTCAATATGTCCGTCTTCAGCCACTTCAATTCTGTCTATCACGCGCTTTAGCATCTCGTTGGTAATTTCCGCAGTGCTCAAAATATCGCCTATACTTTTGAATGTATCAGTCAGTCCGTATTCGAGCTTATCTGCCTGTGTGATGCCGAACCTCACCATCTTGATTTTCTCTTCCAGCTTTTTAATTTCAGCATTGGTAGATTCGGTCTTTTGTTTTAAATCTTCCATTGAGATAACCTCATTGTCATACATATCCACATATCTCTGTCGACTCTTTTTGAGTTTTTCTATCTCTTTTGCTATCTCTTTTTCGGTTTTAAGATTTTGGTGCATAGGCTCGTAATTCTTATTGAAGTCTTTGATTATTTTCTTAATAACTTTTTGCTTGTCCTCAATTAAGCCTGTAAGATACTTTTTGATAGACTCAAGCAATTCACCCTCATCTATAACCGTCTTGTTATTGCAGAAATCTGCTCCGTTGATATTTCGTCCGCAACATACCCATGTGTATTTATAACCGCTTTTCACCTTTCGTTTTGCTTGCCTGAAGAAATGTCCGCAGTCAGTGCATTTAAGCAAGGTGCTGAATACATGCTTGCAGTCCTTTCGCTGTCCCTGAGAGAATTTTTGCTTGTTTGTTTCCATCTTCTTTTGAGCAAGTTCAAAGGTGTTCATATCTATAATCGCAAGGTCAGGTCTTTCGGTAACTTTCCATTCTTCTTCAGGTTTACAAATTCTGTCGCCTGTCAGAAAATCCTTTACTTCTTCTTTGCCATTGATGATAATTCCGCAGTACATTCTGTTAGTGAGAATTCTGCAAATTCCGTTTTGGGTCCACTTGCATCCTCGCTTTGTTTTTATGTTTTCTTCGTTAAGGATTTTTGCGATTTTGCTTGCACTATATTCCTCGTTTATGTACATTTGATATATTCGGCGAACTACATTTGCTTCAAAGGTGTTAATGTTTAGGTTAAAGTAATCGCCGATGGTTTTGTCATAGCCGAATATGATGTTTGGCACTCTGCCTTTTTCTGCATTAAGGCTTTTACTAAACTTTATTCTCTTGGATGTGTTTTCGCTTTCCTGTTGTGCTACCATCGCAAGCATGGTGAGCACCAATTCTCCGTCCTCGGTTGATAAATTAGTGTTTACGAATACAACCGGGATTCCTATAGCTTTCAGTTCTCTGATTGATTGCAGAAAGTCCACCACATTTCTTGCCATTCTTGATATGTCTTTTGTTACCACCATATCAAACTTGCCAAGTCTTGCGTCCCTCATGAGTCTCATAAATTCAGGACGCTTTCGCATCTGTGTTCCTGAAATGCCTTCGTCTGCATACATATGAACAATTTCGTGATTGTTTCTTTCAGCAAATTCGCCGTAGAATTTCTTCTGCATTTCCAAACTATTCAGCTGATCAGTTTTGTCAGTTGATACTCTGCAATATGGAGCTATTCTCATAAATGATTACCTCTCTTTCTGTGGTTTTGTAACACACAACATACCACACAAAATTCTAAAAGTCTACGAAGGAATTATACCTTCTTTAAGAAAATACTCCGCCTAAAAATTTCATTCAGGCGGAGTATGTTTGCTATGTATTCCTTAATCCAAATCACTGTATGATTCAGAGTTATTATTCTCGCTATGCTTATCCATCTTGTCTAAAATCATTTTGGTCAGAACTCCTGTCGCCGCCTGTGAAATAAATTCACCTGCTATTCTTTCAGAGTCATTTCTCGTATTTGGATTATGGAAGGTTATATGTAGTTTCGCCTTATTCATATAACATTTCTCCTTCCAATTCCAAATTTGATTTATGTTACATACTATGTAAGCCTGTCCTAAAATATTCACTCTTTTGGAGAATTAAATTCTCCATGTGTACGCTTGGCATCGAACACCGCCACCTGATGAATTTCATCACCCCATTCTTGCTCTACATCTAATCTTCGAACCATCAGCCAATACAATTTCGCAATCATAACTTCATTCTTGAAAACCAGTCTCTCATAATGCTTCAGCATATTCTTCACCGAATTTTCAACCGATTTCGCCATAGGCGATTTCCATTTCGCATCTTCGGGATTTAAAATATACTCGTTATACGTTTCGATGGCTTTCCGTATGTACTCGCTTTGATTCTTTGCACCTGCCAATTTCATCAACATTTCGCTTGATTCTATCTGCTCTTTTCTAAGCGATACTGTAATTCTTACATTTGCCACAATTCTGCCTGACACCTCCTTATCATACGATGAATTCTGCTTGATTTCAGCCATTTCGCCTTAAGTATCCTACAAATCAGCACCACTCCCCATGATTTAGCACCATCTCCCAACGGCACTGCCGGTGGGCGTTTGACTGCATTGGTGTCGGTGTCCGACACCAATGCCTTTTCCTGCTTCATTTTATTCTGTCGCAGTTTTCCGCTTCGGTGTGCTAATCAGGATTCTGTTTTTGGGTACTATGTAGGTCATTCCGCCGTCCCCGTTATCAGACTTGAGCCTGAATTCATTGGGGAACTTTTTAGCAAGTCTTTCGAGTTTTCTTATCATTCTCTTGTTGTAAGTGAACACCTCAGCAGGCTCACTTGTCTCGTTGAAAAGAATAATAGTCTCACGCTCGTAGGCAGATAATTTCATCAATAACACCCCCTGTAACCAAAATCTCTGGCGATGTCAACTTCCACATCTATGTCAATTCCGTCTATCGCATTGTATAGACAAGCGATGGCATAACCCACTTCATTTGACATACTGCCGGTGTTTTCAAGCATCTTCTTCATCATAAACTCAATGGTATCAGGTGTGATTCTTGAGAGCTGTTTGATGATTTGCTCACGAGGTATCCGTGCATTATTTACCTTGATGAAGTCCGAGTAGTACATCTTGGTGATGATACTTTGGATGTAATCTCTGCGATACTTGTCTTTGATTCCATCGAGGTAGGCCAGGTCAAGAATTTCATCAAGACTCTTATTGAATGATTGATTATTCAAATAATTATCTTTCAATTCTTTTTCTTTATTTATTTCCTGACCGCCTGTTCCGGTAGCACCACCCTCGTCAGAGTCACGGGGTACCATATACAAAAACTCATCCTTACCTTCTCTGTGGTAATATGCAATACCATCAGGCAGGGTGTAGAGGTTGCTGATGATACGACTGTCGCGGCTGCGGTTTGACTTGATGATAAGTGTTCTCTGTTCCAATTCCACAACCGCTTTTTCAACAGTACTCTTGCTGATGTTAAGCTTCCTTGCGATGGTCTTCATACTAGGCCAGCACTGTCTCGTATCCTTGTTGATACTCGACAGTAAATAAAGATACACCATCGCAGTATGAGGTCTAAGCCCTAACTCAAAAAATCCTCTGTCAACTTTAAAATATCCATTTCTCTTTTTCATAATAACTAATTCCTCCTGTTATTTATTGAATTTTATACTCGAGTATGGTATCATTATAATATACCTAGAAACACGCTTCCAAATGTATATTTGTGTTCAAGTGTTTTATATAATTATTACTTAACCACAACGAGGTGCGCTATGGAGTACGATGGTTTATATATTAAGATGACTTCTGACGGGACTATGACTAAAAGGATTATCTTTAGGGGCTTCCAACGCAAACTACCTGCTACTACAATCAAGGATGAGATTATTTCTTTCTCCGAGCAGAACTTCGAACCCTACCTTGAAATGCTTACTGAAATTGATACTGCCGCTGAAGATGTTGTTGGAAATGAAGAGTATAAATCCGAGGTTAATGTGGACGAGTTTATAAAATTTGCTAACATCGTTTCCGATTCATGCAAGAGTTTACAGAAAAAAGATTTTGTTATGGGTACTCTTACCAGCACATTGCTTAAGGATAGTGTTCCTGTGGATGATGGCACCACATACTATATTTTTGAAGCTGTACACGAGATGCGTGCTTGCCTGTATGATATTTATATGTTCTATAGGCACCTGATGGAGTTTTTACATCGGACTTCTGATGGTATAGACTTGAATTTTAAACGGGATTTTAAACAGTTTACTGAAGTTACGGCTCCCACTCGTTGTATGTTTAACGGAAAGAATTTGACATACGAGTATGTGTTCCGTTCACTATCGCAGTATTATATTTTCATAGTTCAGCAGTTTATTGCTGCAGGCTATTGTGTGCAGAGGTGCAACTGCTGTGGAAGATATTTCGTTCCTAAGACAAAAAAAGAAACCCTGTACTGTGACAGAGTTATTAGGGACGGACGTACTTGCAAAGATATCGGACCTTCGAAAAAAAGAAGACAAGACGAAAATGCTGATGATGTTTTAAGAGCTTATCGGCAGAATGAACGCAAGTTGCAACGCCGAAAAGAACGAGCAAGAAACCCAATTATGGAAACCAAGGAAGAGCTTGCCGCAGAGAGGCGCCTTAATAAATGGCGTAAAAAAGCCCAGCCGGCACTTGAAAAATATCAGCTTGGTGAAATTACCAAAGAGGAAGCGCTTTCGATTATTATAACGGAGAATAAGAAAAAATACGATTTAAACGCCAACAAATAAGCAGATATTGGCAAAATGAAAGTTAAAGGGGTATGTTTACCTTGCTCATTATGAGTTCGGTTCACATACCCCTTAATATTGTGCGTTTTTGGAATAAGAATGGGCATTATTTTAATTTATCTCTCTGTATTAATAACCTACCATTTTATTTATATCGCCATCCGAGCCTACTATGATAGTTTTTGTTTTACTCGGGGCTACATAGCCGAAACCGTCTATGTAGGCTTTGTTTTTTTCTTCTATGATTTCATTTCGTATTTTAGTTTCCTCATCTGTGAGGTAGCAGGTGTCTATTGCCATAATTTCGTCCTTTGGATTTATGGGTGCTTCTGGATTCTTTTCCCATTTTGCATAAAGTACATCAGGCTTTGTGAATTTGAATGTTGTTACCTGATTCTGCTTTGTTCTTGGGTCTGTGAACCATCCTTTGAAGATGTATCCGTATTTTGTGGGGACATAACTTTCAAGGCTGATGCTCTCGCCGTATCTTTTCGTTTTTGGCCTGATAAAGCTTCCGCCGTCCGATGCGAATTGCAAGGTGACATTTCCAAAGAACCTGATTTCACTATCGTATATCAGTTCATCCCTATGCCATTGCCAAGGTGCTGCCGATGCTGTTTGTGTCAGCAACATTGTTATAGCAAGTGACGTACATATTATTTTCTTTTTCATAAACTCATCCTTTCATTTTGGGTATAAAAATACCGACATACTCGAATTTCATTCATCGAATATGTCGGTATCATTTTCAAAGCATTCTATAAAGAACCTTGCTCCTAATTTAAATCCTTTTATAAAGGTTTGACATTCTGTTATTTGTATCATTTCGTCATAACAGGTTTTGACTTTGTCAAACAATTCTTTTTCTTGCTCATTTAGATTCTTGAGCAATTCTTCTTCATTTTTAGTCAACACCCTGAATACTTTGTCAAACTTTCTTTGGCTTTGAAATGGTCTTTCCATCGGGTTAATATTGCCATACCAGAATTCTTCAAGCACTTTCATTTGATTTCACCTCCTTGCGACACAAACAGTACCACAAGAAGAGGCGGAAGTCAACGAAGGAATTTAAAAATTCTATAAACTAATTTACTCTATAATTTTGGTAAGGCATCGGCATCCAATACTTCCTTGCACATTCCTCACACATTACTTTTTCTATTTTTGCATCCATATTGTAATAGGCTTTAGTGGTACTTTTTCCGCAATCATAGCAAGTATATGATTTACCACAACCACAAAGCATACACAAAAAAACAATCAGTAATAAACATAAATTAATTTTTTTCATATCTTTTTCCTTTCTGTTCAGTAATTAAAATATTAATAGCCAAACCAACTGACATCCGAATCGATTTTGGTTGAAATACCATTTTTATATTGATACAGATCTCCTTTTTGTCTGTTTGTGTTATAATGTTTTAAATAATAAACATCTGTGCCATGTAACATCATTGTATGGACGTCTGTATCTATTTGAATTTTTTCGCCATTTTGAAACTTCATAAGTATTCCTGACTGATCATTTCTATCATATTCACTAAAGTAATAATACACACCATCATCATACCAATTACTGGTATAATCTCCCTCATTTTTTAATTGGTGGCATCTTTGTCCATCATATAAAACGGTAGCATCACTTGAATTAATGATAAGATAATCTTTGTAAAAATACATGCTTTGTGCGCCTTGATAAATTTCCTGTGCATTAACCAAACCATCATTTGTAATTTCGTACTTTACAACGATACCTCGTCCGTCACTGAGTATATGTTCGTTTCTATAAAAATACTTTTCGTCCAATGAAATTAGACCGCCTCCGGCGCCATCGTTACTGTTTCCCAAACATATATATTTACCACTCGGAGTTAATAAGAATACATCATATGCCATACTGTTTTTTTCTTGTTGGCTTTCTTTTACTTTATTTTTTGCAGCATTTAAGCTACCTACATCACTTAATTTCACTTTTGAACCACTATCTAACTTTTTATGAAATATAATTGGAGTATTCCCGCCATAGTCCCCCGAATAAAATTCGCCGAACGATAAGTCGTCATCTATTTTTTGCATTTCGCCATTCTCTATTTTATACAGTGCGTATGTATTCTCTGTCAACGGATTTTTATCATAATAATCTTTAATTTCATATGCGGTATTTTTTTTATAATATAAATCCATAGCATCATCATAGGCATCATAGTCAGTAAGCATATACGAACCATTTTTTGAAGGTTTTTCATAATTAGATATATTAGGTTTTGTAGGCTGTGAAATATTACCTAAATCGTTTGCGAATAAATCGTCAAACCCTAGCTTGTGTTCATTCTGCTTTGTTACATATATTATGCCATTGTTTACATACATATCATAAATGTCTTCTGTAACCTGAACGGGCTCCTCGGTGCTTTCTTTTATAAATACTTTATATCCATCCTGATATGTGCCGGTTTTATATATGATTTTATCATTTTCCATATATACCGAATAAAGAGCAACCGTGTCGTTGCCACTATAGAGAGTTTCAGCCTCAACTCCTGCTCCAAGTCGGTATATGTAAAGCCCTCCTCCTTTTTTATTAAATGTAACTATCTTTTCGTCATCACTAAGCATGAAAGCAGAAACATCATCTGCTATAATTATTTCATCATTTAACTGCGAAAGACACAATTCGTCATTTCTTAGATATACGACAAAACTTCCGTCTTGTGCTGCATCAAAATTTAAAACATTGGCAGAAATAAAATACCCTTGTTTTTCTGCGTTTTTATCTTTCAATTCCTTTTGATTTGTATATCTATAATATAAATCATATTTGATATCATAATGTAAATATCCGCCATCACGCGACGTTGTTGAAATATTATCAGCGAAAAACAAAATTCGTCCGTCTCTGGATACTTCTATTTTCTCATACTCATACCCATCTTCATCAATACACGCACCAAAAGTATTAGTAATTTCCCAGGCTTCCTCCTGTTTTTGATGTTTTAGCATTAAATGCTCGTTGTTTTTTACATAAACGATAGGGTGCTCCTCAACAGCCATGCTCCCTGTATAACGAGTTGATGCCCAATTCCAAATTATTCCAACAAGCAATATAATAATGAAAACAACAGAACAAAGAAGAATATAAGTAATCATTTTAGCTTTATATTTAGGAACATTATCTTTTGATAAAGTAACTTCTTCACCACATTTTGCACAGTAGCTTGCACCAGTTTTAATTCTTTCTCCGCAATGATTACATTGCATAATATCATCCCCCCCTTTTATTAATTATGAAATTTCTCCTTCAATGGTAACAGTTTGATTAATACCATTCCAGCCAACGTTGAGCCCCATATTTTCCGCAATAAACCTTAGGGGCATAAAGGTTCTTTCATTAATAATAGTTGGGGCAACATCCATAGTGAATATTTTGCCATCTACTGTGGCTCTAGTGTTATTAATCCAAAATTCCATTGTTGTATCGCCTGCATAAATAGTCACTTTATTTTCAATTTCATTCCAAAGAACATAAGCCCCAAAAGTTTCCATTACCATACGAATAGGAAGCAGTGTTCTTTCATTTTGAATAACAGGTGCCGTTCCCCTGCCGGGATCAATTTCTTGAATTTGCCCGTCCACATACATATTAGGAATTCCTATTTGTAGTTTTAACGTCTTTTTTTCTACGATTGGATAACATTCTGAGCATCCGCTTATCTTTTTTGTCTCACCAGTTTCCTTCATTTCTCCACAATCACAAATCCAGTACTTTTCATGCGGATGTGTTGTTTCGTATTTAGCAACATAATCATGTTCGTGCGGATAACATTCTTCACAGTTTTTAACTTTTTTAGTTTCGTCAGAATACTGAATATCACCACAATCACACTCTTTGTAAACTTTGTGAGGATGTTTTTTATCATACTTCTCTGCATACTCGTGCGTATGCTTTTCGGTTACTTCAAAATAATACATATCGCTATTTGTGTAACGCCATGTTGATTTGTCATCTGTCCATGCGTTTGAGTTTGTAGGTTGGAGGAAAACTTTATATTTTCCAGCATCAAAGTTGCGTGTCATGCCTGATTCTGCATAAAAAACATTTTCATAATATTTATACTCGCCACTTGCATCCTGCTTGCTTATGTATAAATTATAGTGGGTTGTGTTAACTGTGGGATTCCATGTAAACTTGATTTCTGTACCCTCAACATACTCCTGTTTCATATTCAGTAGGCTAGGCTTTCCCGGTGTTGTACATTGAGCACAATTAGCATCGGATACGGTATTACCAGTTAGTTCTGTTTCTCCGCAACTGCTACATTTCCTGTATTCTCTATGTGGATGCACTGCTTCGTGCCAAGTTCCGGTGAAACTATGAGTATGACCCCCTCCCATGCTGGACAAAACTTCATTTACCTTCTTTAATGTTTGTGGACCCGCATCACCATCTACCTTTAAACCATATTGTCCTTGAAATTCTTTTACTACATCATGTGTAGCAATACCATATTTTCCATCTACCTTAAGTCCGGCTTTCATGATGTAATTAAGACATTCCTGTAATTCCTTTGTGGTTACATCATATGTACTATTTAACTCTTTCCATCTAAGTGTACGATTGGGATTTGATATACAAGGCTTTGAAGACGAAGAAGAGGAAGTGTTTCCAGAGTTGGATGAATTACTATTATTGGAACTTTCTCCGCCAAATACACGAATTGCATACTGAAACTGATTACTGCCGTTGCTGTTCCAACTGGAACTCGATACCCATTCTGAAAGAGTTGGCTTCCTTATAATGCCATATCGACTGTTTAATGCTTGAATAATATATCCACCATTTGCGTCATAAATTCCTATATGGTTTAAACTTGTCTTAGATGAACCAAACAACAGGATATCACCGCTTTTTAATTGACTTCTGTCCGTTATTACAGTTCCGTATTTGGTCCAATCCGCACTTGTAACATACGGCAGGGTTACACCGTGCTGTTTGTATACATAATATACCAAGCCGGAGCAATCAAAAGTTTTTGGTCCATGCGTATTCAATACATAGGGATATTTGCCCACATAATTGTCATTCAAATCATTTACAATATCCTGTCCTGTTGCAGCGCTGACAGATACCGTGCATAAACACAAAGCCATTATAACAACTAAAATTAAACTAATTATTCTTTTCATGTTTTTTCCTTTCTATTGTTTAATTAAAATCTCATTTCTCATATATTGGTTAATTAATTATATTGTAAAAATAAGTTCTAGTCGGGTCATAACCATTCCACCCATCCATTCTTCCCTCTATAATTATAGAATCATTTCCTGCCCCAGCAAATGTAGCAAATCGAATTTCTTGTAGGTAAACTTTATATTTGCTGCTAATTACTTTCGCTTCACCCAGATATATTTTTTCCTTTGGGATATATTTAACATGGCTAGTTTTGAAATCGTTATATTCCCCGGCAAAATTAGCAGTACAGCTAATTTCCCCGTATTTGAAGATAATTGTTTTACTATCGTCAGAAACAGAAATTATCTCTATGGTTTCTCCTTCTCTCTTCCCTGACGAATTCATCTCGCTATGCCACTTTGTTCCTACAATATCTAAAAAGTAATTGCTCGCGTTAGATAACCTAGACTCAATAAAGTTCCATTTTCCATTTTCATATGCAAATAATAGTGTTGTATTATCATATGTTCCAATTACCTTTCCATCTTTCAGTAAACAACTGACGGTAATGATTTGCTCATTATTATTGGAAATACCGCCGACTTCATTTATTCGCATATCCTTGCAGGCGTCAACATAGTTAGAATAATTTTTCTGTATATCGTCCTCTAATTCTGTGATGCTTCGACCCTTAAAACATTTTGTTTCATGGGAATGCGTGGTTTCGTCTTCTAATGTCCAACCAACATCATCATAGTAGTTATATGTTAATGTTGTAATCTTTTCATAGTTTGCATAATCATCTTTTCCTGTAAACTTAACCTCCACATTGAATTTTTTATTTTCTTTAAATAATTGCTCTTTTATAACTTCAACTTGTTCGAATTCCATGTCAGAACTTCCAATATATTGTTTATAATCGTTTAGAAAATCATCGTTATTTGGTGTGTTGCCTGCATTGCTACACCCACATAATGATGTTACATACAACATCATTAAAATTGATAATACCTTTCTTTTCATTTTAAATCCCCCTTATTACGCCCCAATCATTTTATTTTCGGATTCATATAACAGTAATTTTCTTACTCTTTTTCTCCACAATAAGAACAAAAAACTGAATCGTCAGAAATTTGTTTGCCACATTTTTTACAAAACATAATTTTTCTCCTTTTTATTATTGATAGAAACCGGCATCAGCAAGACACATTGGGATTTGGTCTAAATAGCCCATATGCCAACAACTAAAATTAATTTTTATATTATTACAACCGGTGACATTAACATCAATATTTACCGGACGAGACGTTTTGGTCATTTCCGGTGAAGTATAAATCGTTTTCCCGTCAGCAATAATTTCTAAATAACCCGTACCATCAATAGAGGTGGTTGGTACAAACAGTGTTGCCTTAAAACGGCTATACTTCATATCCAAAAGATATTCAAAATTACAATGATCATAATTATCATTGTTAATAACATTTGTATATCGGTTGCCATAATTGTCAATCGATGATTTATCTGTCCAAGGACTTTCACCGATACTTTTTAAATCGGTCATATACGTAGTCGGATACTCCAGTTTGCCATCCATTTCACCAAGATAAACCGTATAATTAGGCCCGTCCCAATAGACAGACTTTCCTAAAGCATCAGCAACTGCACGAACCGGCAGATATGTAGTTCCGTTATAAATCATCGGTTCCACCTTATTACCCTTTGCGTCCGTTGGGTTTAACTTTTTACCATCAACAACAATTTTGATACCATTTGCTACTACATCATATAAAGTTGTTGTGTTTGCTGCCATTGCTACTCCGCCTGTTAATGTTGCTCCAATTACCACACCGATAATAGTTCCTTTGATTTTGTCTTTTAACATATTTAATTACCTCCATCATTGTTACCACATAACTGAAATTATGTGGTGAAAAATTTTAATAAATATAAGTTGCAAGAAAAATGGGTGGTTTTTGCAACAACAATTTTCAGACCAATTAGTGTTATTCTGCGAATTGGTCTCTTAATGTTGTCTATTTTTAGAAAATATGTAGAATTAAATTGTATTTTTTCTCAAATCATTGACTTTATCTGGGTTTTGTGGTATACTTTATCTGTAGTTTTGTATCAACTTACCACATAATTTCAGTTATGTGGTATTTTTATTTTAGCACCGTAGCAATCCTAATTTTTGTATTTGCTGACGATGCACAATGCCACTTTCCATTGTATAAATTCTTGTAGTATTTACATTTGAATGACCAAGGATATCAGCAAGTCTTACTACATCTTTTTGAAGGGAATAGTAGGTTCTTGCGAACAAGTGGCGGAGATTGTGTGGGAATACTTTGTCTTTTGATATCCCAGCAATTTCACAAAGTTTTTTCATATCAGACCATATATTTGATCTGTCAAGTGGTTTTCCGTTTTTGCTAACGAACACGGAGCCGCTTTTTATATTATTTTCTTTTATATAGTCTTTCAGCATTTTGCAAAGCTGCTTGGGTAATATAACAATTCTCATTTTACCTTTGCAGTTTATTGTAGCTTGCCCACATCTTACAGCATCGGTTGTTATAAAACGTAATTCAGATACTCTCAAGCCTGATGAACAAATTGTCTGCATTAAATAATACAATCTTTCATTTTTCTTACTCTTGGCGGCCTTGAGCAATCTTTCATATTCTGCCTTTGTAAGCTCTTTGTCATTATTAGCAAAAATCTGCTTTTGAATTTTAAGTGCCTTAACCTTTAAGTCATACCATTCGTTGTATGCGAAGAAACTGTTAAGGGAAGATATAATTGAATTTACACTCGCTGGAGCATATTTTTCTATTATCTCTTGCTTATATTCAAGTACAAGGCTCTTGCATAATTCTTTATTTTCGCACCATGCCATAAATGTGTTTACATCCCTGATGTATTTATCTAATGTCGCTACTGATTTTTCCTCGTCAATCAAGTATTCTTTGAACTTCTGTATTAATTCATTAGTAATTTTCTTCATATTGAATCAACTCCTTTAATTTCATTTTACCACTAACAATAAAATATATAAGGGTTGTCAATAATTTGAGCTTTCAATTGGACATATTAAAAGGCGATTGTAATTTCATTATCTGAAATACAATCGCCTTCAACGTGCATTTTCTTTACCGCAAGCAATGTATGCTTGACATAAATCATATTGAGTTGTTCTCGTATTTTCTTGGCATCAACTTTCTGTTCCACTAATCTGAATACTTCTGAAAACACAGCACTTTCTATGCCGTACTTGTCGCCGTACATAATATCTTCTAATGTATACTTTGCCATTTATGTCACCTCCTTGTGACTCAAACAATATCACAAGAAAGATAACAAGTCAACGAAGGAATGAGTTTCTTTAGTATCCATTCCTCAAATAATTAAATATTTAATTTAATGTTGCTATGTCCTCAAAATCAATACTGCTTAATATTGAATTTGCGCATTCCCACGCATAGTTATATTTCATACGCTCATCTACCACAGAATTTTGAACTATGTTTTTTAGTTCATCAATTGTAGTAGCACCAAAAAGAGGCGCAATTTTCAAACAATATGTTTTAGACTTTAGTTTTTGCCACATAACTTGAACGGATTGATGATAAACATAAGTAAGAGGAAACCAGTAATTATATCCGTTTAAATGTGAAACAGGCAACAATACACCAAGCTGATATAAAACAAGGTCTGCATTAGAAATGGATTCCTTTGTTAGAATCGGCTTTTTCTCACGCTTAATTATAATATCACCAGCCATGGTATAACGGTTTGGCTCTTTACTCTTTGGTTTACACTCGTTTTCAATTCTTCTAAATACAGGTCTAAATTTAAAGTAATTAAAAGCCTCTACATCAGGATTAAAGAAATCTCTGCGTATGAAGTATGGGTGTATTAGTATATCATGTATTTCCTCAAATTTTTCATAATGGATCAATGTTGCAATCATGCATATAAACAGTTCCCAAATTATATAATCTTGTAATTCATAATCATAACTACTATACGATTTGCGCTCATCAGCCTCATGAATTTCATTATACAATCTTTCAAAAAAATGACTTAATGTATCACTTAGCGGTAAGCCGCTATAAATTAGTGCTTCACAAAAATCCACAAATACATCTCTATATGTTTTACATTGTTCAATCAAAGAAAGTAATTCTTCGCCTGAGTCGCCATCCTTGGTTAAAACATATTGCTTGCCTGCTATTATAAATTCATCTAATGCCCTTCTCAGTAAAAAATCTGCCTTTGTATAATTGTTTCTCGAAAAACCTCGAACTTGTTTAACCACATCGCGAATGGGAGAAAGATCAATTGTGTCATTTTCTAACCATTCTGGTTTTTTCCCTAAAGCTGGTTTTTTGTACAATGGTTTTTTATAAATATCCCTAAGAAGTTTTTCATATTCTGACTCATATGTGGCTTCATCTGTTAAATCAATGTATATACGACTTTTAATATAATGTGGACAGTATGGTTTCCCGTCTTCGTCTTTTTCAAAAATTATTGGAATAAATTTGTCCTGTTTCACATTACCATAAAGTTCCGGTGTGATTATTACAGTTTCATCCCCAACACCACCTGTACGATTGTTTGCCTTCTCCGTATAGGTTTTATCGCAAATAATTAATACATGGTCAATTTCCGGATTGTTTACCGATTGCTCCATAAAAACATATTTGTCATCGCCATCGCCCAAATCATATACATCGAGTATGACATCTACTCCATTGGCAATAAGTCGTTCAGCTAGTTCTATAACTTTTTCTTGAACGGCCCAAGAATATGAAATAAATACTTTTTTTGTTATTACTTCCATCTGTTACTCCTCAATTTTCTCTATTTGTAAATAATATTTCTAAATACTGTTCATTCGTTCAATTGCATACTCTGCAACTATTTCTATTATCGATTCAGGGTATTGTTTTATAGAACTCATCGAATGCGGAATAGTATTTTTTCTATCTGTGAATTTTACATTGATAGTAGGATAGCTGTTTTTAATTAAATCTAAATATAATAGCAATTACCAAAAATATGAGTGCCTCTTTTTTAGTTGTTTTTGTTCTTTATCTAGTTTATGATCCCTCCGACCAAGTAACTCATCTTCTTTTGCAATTAACGGATCATACCAATCAGCTTTTTGTTTTGCCCATTCAACCCATTCTTGTGTATTTTCGTCGAAGTTCTTTTGAGCTTCCACCGCAGATATGTATGCACGAATTTTACAAGCTAAAGCATAATCTTCAGCTTCGCTTTCGAGAGCGATAACCCTTTCGACCTCTTCATTATAAATTTCCTGACGTCTTTCCTTGGCTTTTCTTTCTTCTTCAGCCTTTCTAGAAGCAGCTTCCCGAGCTTCGCGATCAATTCGTACATTCTCTGATTCTTCATACATATCGATCAACATTTCAGGTAGTCTTTGCTCTATAAGGATACTTTCACCATCTCGATAATGTTTATTTTCGAGAACAGAAAAGCGCAGTTTGCCGTTAAAAACATAGTCCCATTTTCTTATATTAGGCTTGTAGGCATAAGTTCTTGTAAGTCTATCTCTTTCATATTGTTCCATAGCCTTTTGCTCTTCTTTAGTCAATACATGCGGAACCTTTTCCTCAGTTTCTGTAATTTTGTATCGAACAATCTCATTACGAATAGTTAGAGTAAGGTCTTCGTTCACGCTACCACCTAGAGATTCTACACATTTAAATAGTGCATTAAGAATTTTGTATACTCTTGTAAGCGACAGTTCAGAAACATCTCTGTAAAGAAAAGGTTCACCTTCCGGCGGTCTGTAATATGTATCTCTTTTGCGTGAAGCGTTTGGATCCAACGGATGAGTTTGTTTCCAAGATTTAATTTTTCTATCGTGTTGTATTATCTTTGGATGCAATTTATCTTCCTTGTTAATACTTAATGAACTTAAAGCGTCTAATACTGCACTTTTTTCCTCTAATTCAAGGAATAATAATGAATTTATAAAAATTTCTTCAATTGGAATTAGAATCTTTGAAGATAAACTTTTTGATTTTAGTAGTATAATGTCTTTTATATCGGAGAACGGAAGTGGTGTTTTTGTTACCGAATTACCCATTTGAAGATTTGTCCAATAAGAATTCGAGGGTGTAGGAATATTTGCATCAATGCACGCTTGTTTTAACTTTGCATATGATATGTTATATTTTTTAGCAACCTTTGAAACTGACAACTCCCATATTTCATTATACAATTGTTCTCTTGAAATTTTCAGCACCTCTTGGTCGTTCAATTCGCATTCACCCTTTCCGTTATTTAATATTTGATCATAAAACACTCGGCGTGTTTCTATTTCTTTTATAATTCGTTTGTTTTCTTCTTCAGCAATTCTCATCCCCCTTTTTAATCTTCGCCACGCAATAAAAAACTTAAATCGTTTTTCATGGTTTGAAATTCAGATATAATGGTCTCCAAATTTTTCTCTATACTTTGAACTTGAACTTCATTAATCTTGCCGTGATTGTATGCGATTAATCTTTCTGGAATGATATTGTATGACCAACTGTCAGTATATCTGTCCTCAGTGTGTATAGCAAAACCAATGGGCAGTTGATTGTTGCGCATCCCACAGCTTACAGCCATAGGAGATATTCCTAAATAATCAGCAGCAATTTTACATGTTATCTTCGGCATATTCCTAATTTCATCATCAGTATATTTACCCAAAACTATTCACCTCCTTGTTTTGTTGTTATATAATAATCATAATTTTCTATAGGTCGGCAGTAAAATCTTCTCGTATCTTGCTGTAATGTATGTCTTATAAAATTCCTTTTGCAAATCGGATATATAAATAATATTATCAATAAATGCATTTATGAGGTCAATATCAATATTGGGCACAATTCTTAAAATTGCTTTGTTGCAATCCTCGTTTCCCATTGAAGAAATGAAATCATAGTAGTTGATTTTTTTGTCATTCAGTTTAATTGCGGATGTAGGGAATTGGAAAATACGGGCATTTAGTTCATCTTCGTTTTCTAAAATAGTTCTCATTATCTTTTCGTCTGCCTGTGGAAGCAAACAACTACCGCAATCAAAAACAGGTGCAATCTCAGATGTTTGAGTTTCATCATCGAACAAAAATCCCCAGTTACCATTGTGCCTGTCGAAATTGCCAAGTAAGGCATCTACTACAAACACATTCCAGAAATACTTAAGCAATTCTTCGGGACTTACAAATTGTTGCTTTTCTATGGTTTCGAGAACATCGGAAAGCTCTGTTCCTGTACCATTATGTTCAGAGTCAATAACGGTATTTTTTATAGAACAAAAATCATATAAGTTTTTATTTTTATCAGTAAAATCCTTGCATGCACAAACAATTTTCACCTTGCCATTTACAGTAAAGGTTCCAAGTTTTGTTTTTTGTGCTTTTATGCCTATCATATTAAATATACTGCTTGCTATATGCTCGCTAATTGAACTGTTGGTATATGATAATTCTGTTGGCTTTTTATTTCCTGATGGAGGAAACTTAAGCATATATCTTTCACCTTCATATTCTACTGCAATTTTCTTTCCGTTTGCACCATTATATGCTCTGCCTATAATTCGCTTACAGTTTGTAAAATCAATTCTGTTTGCCATAATGTTACCTCCATAAATATTTCTGCCTTAAATAATCCGCATGCTCCGGCGTTATTAGTCGATCGCTGATTTCTGCCATATTGATGCTTCCGTAAAGTTCGCCCCAATAGCAATCTATCAAAGTGGAATTCTTTGATACGGCATCTTTGTATACATCCAAATCATGTTGTAGATATGAAGGAAGACCATACTCGTAGGAACGCTCTCTTGCAAGAGTTGTCATTCTGTCATCAAGCAGGCTCTCCATAGACACATTTAATACTTTTGCGATTTTATATAATGTTTCTCCGGAACACTTTTCAATGTTTGTTTTACCGCTGCACAATTCACTAAGTGTCGCATGGGGAATACCGGAGAGTTTTGCCAATCGGTATTTTGTCATTCCGATATTACTTAAAATTTCATTTATACTCATTTTCATCACCCTAATATATTCTATGCTATTATTATATCGCTATACCGAAATAAAATCAAGTAATTTTTGAAAATTTAGTTGAAATGCTAAAAACCCTTGTAAGAATGCATCTCACAAGGGTTTTATGATTTTTTTGCTCTGTCTGTTATATTAGGTTGTAGTTGAGATTGATGTGATTTTGCCGTTTTGCTGAAAGACCCTGTATTTCTGGCTTTTACGCCACTTCGATATAAAAAGTTTCTATGTTACTCTCACTGTATGTACTGTTGATTTAGATATATTGAACTCTTTGGCTGTTTTTCTTACAGTAGCTTTGTTTTCAAGAATATATTCGGCAAGTAAAATAACACGTTCTGAAATGTAGTCCTTCAAAACTACTCTCTCCTCCCGGAATTATACTTATGGTTTACTATATGTTATACATTCCGGTTTTAGAAGAGTGTATTCAATTATATCATCCTTACAGGATTCAATATCTTATCAAGAGTATCTTTATCCATTATGTTTGCTTCCAGAATAATTTTCCGGATGCTTTTGTTTTCTTTCATTGCTTTTTTCGCAAATGAAGAGGCCTTTGCATACCCGATATACGGACACAATGCTGTTACAATACCAATGCTGTTTTCCAGATATTCCTGACACTGTGTTCTGTTGACTGTCAGCTCTTTTATGCAGTCATTTGTAAAAACACGAACCCCGTTTGTCAGCATTTCGATTGATTCCAGCAAGCAATGAAAAAGAATTGGTTCAAACGCATTTAATTCCAGTTGTCCTGCTTCTGCTGCATGCGTAACCGTTGTATCATTACCAATAACATTAAAGGCAATCTGGCTCATAACTTCAGGAATAACCGGATTGACCTTCCCCGGCATAATGGAAGAACCGTTTTGCTTTGGTGCAAGGTTAATTTCTTCAAATCCGGCACGTGGACCTGAAGACATTAAGCGCAAGTCATTGGACATTTTAGATAATGTTATTGCACAGGATTTAATGATACCGGATACATAAACAAAGGAATCAAGATTCTGTGTGGCATCAACTAAATCTTCTGCCTGAACCAGAGGCAGCGTTGTGATCTCAGCAAGAGTGGGTACGACAGCTTTTATATATTTCTCATGGGCATTAATGCCAGTGCCGATAGCGGTACCACCCATATTCAAAACCAAAAGTTCTTCGACTGCAGTGCTAAACCGTCTTCTGTCGCGAAGAATTGCAGAAGCATAGGCATTAAACACCTGGCCAAAGCTGATGGGAACAGCATCCTGCATTTCAGTTCGGCCCATTTTAATCACATCGGCATACTCTTCTGATTTTTGCAGCAAAGCTTTATGCAGACGATTCAATTCGGTAATTGCTTTCTGCAGCAAACGAATAATGGCAATTTTACCTGAACTGGGGTATACATCATTAGTAGACTGCCCACAGTTTACATGGTCATTGGGATGTACAACGGAATAATCACCCTTAACACCGCCTAAACATTCAATCGCACGATTTGCAATAACCTCATTGGCATTCATATTAAAAGAGGTGCCGGCACCACCCTGAACAGAATCTACGATAAATTCTTCTGCAAACCGACCATTTAATATCTCTTTGCAAGCCTGCACAATGGCGTTCGCAACCTGTTCAGTCAGAACACCCGCTTTTCTGTTAGCGATTGCTGCTGCCATTTTTATTTCGGCAATGCTGCGAATCATTTCCGGATGTACTTTCTTCCCTGAAATCTGAAAGTTTTCATATGCTCTCAACGACTGAACACCATAATATGCATCAGCCGGTACTTCTTTTTTGCCTAATGAATCAAACTCTTCTCTGAAGTTCATACTATTTATCCCCCACATCTTCTATGCTTCGCTATTGATTATATAGCAAAACCATGATATAATCAAATACATATTAAAATATGTTTTGTATAGCTTCAAAGTTATAGAGGTGGGCAATATGTTTACAAATAAGAACTATGTACTAACAATTTACCGCGAAGGAAGCTTTTCTAACGCTGCAAAAAAGCTGTATATTTCGCAACCATCATTGAGTGCTTCCGTTAAAAGAATAGAAGAGAAAATCGGCGTGCCCATATTCGACCGTTCAACAACACCGGTTTCATTGACTGAGGTTGGGCAGGAATATGTTAAATACGCCTTATCGTTTGAGGAAAAAGAGCAGGATTTTGCCAGATACATAGGTGATTATGCAAACTTTTTAACCGGTTCTGTGCGAATCGGTGGTAGTAGCTTATTTTCTTCTTTTATGCTTCCCGGTATGATTTCCAGCTTTAATCAAAAGTATCCCAATATCAGATTTGAAATTTTCGAAGACAATACTAAAACGCTGTTGGAAAAACTCAGTCTTGGCGAGCTTGATTTGATTATTGATAATACAATGATTGATGACGAAGCAACCGAAGCCACTATCTGCAGTTCTGAAACAATCCTGCTGTCAGTTCCAAAGTCTTTTACCGTTAATGAATCACTTAAAAATTATCGTCTGAGTGCAGATGATATTAAAAACGGTGTGCATAAGGATAATGCTTATTCTGTTTCACTCAAAAAATTCAGTTCGTATCCATTTATTCTTTTACATTCTGAAAACGACACCGGCAAACGTGCTCTACAGTTATTCAAAAAACACCACATCAATCCCAACGTTGCCTTTTTTCTTGACCAACAGGTCACGTCATATAACATCTCCTCTACCGGTATGGGCATATCATTTGTCAGTGACATTCTCATTAGAGAAATGGAGACAGGCTCTTCTCTTTATTATTACCGATTACAGGATAAGGAGATTGAAAGAAACATATATTTTTACAAGAAAAAAGCCCATTATTTATCTCAAGCTTGCCAGAAATTTATAGAAATAAATGCTGGGAAATAAAAAAGAAGGACTGTTTTAGCATTAACAGTCCTTCTTTTTTTATTAAAGATTATAGTACCTATCAAACTCTGCCGGATGTGGAATTGCCGCCAGCTGACGACATTCATCACGCTTTGTGGCGATAAAGTTTTTGAGCAGTTCTTCGGGGAATACACCACCGGCTGTTAAATAGTCGTGGTCAGCCTCCAAAGCATCCAGAGCCTGGTCTAAAGATGTGGGCAGATGCTTCAGTTTTGCTTTTTCTTCATCACTCAGATGGAAGAGATTCATATCATAAGGACCCCAGCCATTTTCGTGAGGATCAATCTTATTTTTAATGCCGTCAATCCCCGCCATTAAAATAGCCGCATAGCAGAAATAGGGGTTGCAGGTGGCATCAGGGTTTCTCAGCTCAAAGCGTCGCAGTTCCGGCGCTTTGGCATAGGCCGGAATACGAATAACCGCGCTGCGGTTCGAGGTTGCATAACCAACTGTTACCGGTGCTTCAAATCCTGGCACCAAGCGTTTAAAGGAGTTGGTGCTTGGGTTTGTTAATGCACACAAAGATGCAATATGCTTAAGCAGACCGCCCATAAAGTAATGCGCTTCTTTACTTAAATTGGAGTATCCGTTATCGTCTGAGAAAACAGGCTGACCATCCTTTAACAGGAGCATATGCACATGCATACCGTTACCGGCCTCGCCCATAATCGGCTTCGGCATAAAAGTCGCAGAAAGACCGTATTTTCTGGCTGTATTGTGGATGATATATTTAATCATCATCGTGGCATCGGCCATTTTGGACATCTGACCAAGCTCCGGTTCAATTTCAAACTGACCACCGGCACCAACTTCAGGATGGTGATAGTTTAATGCAATACCCGCATCATCAATTAACATACACATTTCGCTGCGTGCTTCATAAGAAACATCAAAAGGCTTTGCAATGTGGTAATTCTTCTGCTTAGCCACAACATTACCGCTACCTTCAACCCCACTGTTCCAATGAGCCTGAACAGCATCTACAGACATACCAACAGTCTGGGGGCTAACCTCCCAGCCCACCTGATCAAACAGGTAGAATTCAAACTCAGGTAAAATCAGCATTGTATCTGCAATGCCGCTATCTTTCAAATACTGCTCTGCCGCCAGGACAATGTTACGGGGATACTGTGCCAGCGGTCTGTTTTCGGGATTATCGATAATCATTGCATTACCGGTCATAGAAAGGGTGGCAATTTCACAGAAAGGATCAATAACTGCTGTATCAGGATCAGGAATAAATACCATATCACTCTTCTCTACTACCGCATAGCCATAGTTGGAGGCGTCAAAACCAATGCCGTTTTTCATGGTTTTTTCAGAAAAATTCTTGGCAGGAATGGTCACATGGCGATATTGACCGTTAATATCAACCATTTTAAAATCAACCATCTTGATATCATACTGTTTGATCATTGATAAAATATCTTTAACTGTTTTCTTCATTCTGTACGCTCCTTTATTAATATGTTAATAAATTTAGTGAAAATTATGCTTTATTCCTCACAACAAGGATCGTTTTTGGGAATAACAGGATCATCTTCTCCGGGGGCAGTAGTATCTCCAAGACCAGTTGTTTCGGAGAATACAACATTTGATTTTGTCATTTCTACTGCATCAGTAGGAATAATAATTTTTGATGCTTTACCATTGGACATAGCAACCAGAGCTTCAAACTTTTTCAATTCTAACACAGCAGAATCAACGCCGGCTTCTTTTAATGCAGCCAAACCATCAGCTTCTGCCTTCTTTTGCAGAAAGATTGCTTTTGCTTCGCCTTCAGCACGGGCTATTCTTGCATCTCTTTCGCCTTCAGCGGCAAGAATCATTGCCTGTTTATCACCTTCAGCACGAGTGATTGCAGCAGCCTTATGCCCTTCTGCCTGCAGTAAGGTTTCACGTCTGTCTCGCTCTGCCTTCATCTGCTTTTCCATAGATTTTTGAATTTCCTGAGGCGGAATAATGTTTTTGAGTTCTACACGGTTAACCTTAATGCCCCATTTATCTGTTGCCTCATCAAGAATTGTTGTCATTTTCGCATTAATGGTATCGCGTGAAGTTAACGTACCATCAAGTTCCAATTCACCAACAATATTTCTCAGCGTTGTTGCAGCCAGATTAGCCAATGCAGAAATAGGACTAACAGCGCCATATGCATACAGTTTAGCATCATAAACAGCATAATAGATAACAGTATCAATCTGCATCGTTACATTATCCTTTGTGATAACAGGCTGTGGCGGAGAATCCAGAACCTGTTCTTTTAATGTAACCCTTTTAACAATTTTTTCAATGAACGGTACTTTAAAATGCAGACCTGCACTCCAAGTGCCTTTATATTTACCAAGACGCTCAATAACAAATTCACTTGCCTGAGGGACAATTTTAATACTCACAATTAGAATTACAACTAAAAGAAAAATTAAAACGGTAATAAATCCCATCATACAACATTCTCCTTTTCAATTATTTTTAATTAATTTGATTATACCAAAATTTCAATCAGGTGTCAATGTATATACTTTTACAAGCCAGCACTATGAGAAATTTATGAGTCTTAAAAATACTGAACTGTAACTTGCTTACCCATTTGCCGTAAGCATTTTGTCAATTCTTCCACTAAATTCATTTTAATGTTAAAGGTAATGGGCAAATCCGGATTCTGATGAGCCGGATTAATAGCCCGGCCAACAACAAAATTCACATCGGTTGCCTCTTCAAACAGCACGCGGCTGACTTTGGAGGCTCCATCCTGATTCATGCTCCAATAGTCATAATATGTATTTTCCTCCAGGTAATCTTTTGCATAATCCAGCACACGGCTGATGGTAATAACACCTTCCGTCACCAGATCAACACCTTCAATTTTCGCAACCGGCGGTAAATTAGACTGATTAAAATTCAGGTCAATTTCCAGTTCCTTACCAAGATATTTCGCCGCAAGGGTGGATGTTGTGCCACCACAAATAAGATGCTTACCACTCTTGGAAAAGAAAAGCTCCATCATCTTATCCGTATCATCCGGGTTATAAGAAGGACCAAAGAGAACATTCACAGGCTCTCGTTTTCTGAAACGAACCGCACAAACGCTGGTATCATCCCCCGGCTTGTAATCATACAGTCGTTCACATTCTTCGATTAAGTAAGTGGAAATGTTTTTTGCGGTGTGCTTTTGCTGAACGGTCGATTCTAAAAACTTGATAATATCACCCCTGCTCCAGCCAAATTGATATTCAAGGCCCATACCGGCATGGGTGCACCCATCACTCATTGCGATAAAAACATCATCCTCTTCGGCCTTAACAGTTGAACTGAGAATCTTTTTTCCGCCGATGGTCATTTCCGTTATGGGATATTCAAAATTTTTACCATTTCTGAGGAGAATGACCTGCGGATTATCATACTGAACGATCTCGACTGTATCATCAGCCAAAAGATGTAATACCGTAAAGGTAGAATAAGCCACATGCCGTTCAGAACAGACCGGCAACGTTTCTGCAACGGTTGCCACACATTCTTCGATGGGCAAGCCGGAAGCAACCATTGTAGACAGAATTTTTGAAGTCAGCGTTGAGAGAATGCTGGCCTTTACACCGTGACCTAAACCATCAGCCAATACCACAACATAAGAATTGTCATCCTGCTCCACAACATCTATGTGATCTCCGCAAAGCAATTCATCATGACAATTAATCCAGGTATAACCGATATCAACACTTAAATCATTCATCTGACATCGACTCCTTTAATTTAGCCAGCTCAATTTTTGTTTGTGCAGCCGTTTCACCCAAAAGCGATGCAATATCCTGTACAATACGCATCTGATTGGCAACAATGGTATCTGTTACCATAATGGTCTGCTGACTGATGTTCTCCATTTTAATGCGCTTTTCCTCTTCGTTTGTAATGTCACGAAGAATACAGATTAAACGATGTGAATCCTGAACATAAACAATCGTCTGTTCTACGAAGCAATCATATTTTTCTAAATACATTCTGCGCTCGCGAAGGTTTTCTTTTGTCAAAAGAACTTCCTTAAAGGGTTCCGATTCTAAAATAGTTTCAACATGACGATTTAAAACAGATTCTGTATCCGAAAGATTCAATATATTCTTCGTCGCTTCATTAATTTCACGGATGATTAAATCTTCATTCAAAACAACAATACCATTGGGCGTATGTTTAACAATCGAATGAGAAAAGCTTTCTGCTTTGTCCTTTAAAAACGGCAGACACATATTGATTTCTGCCTTGCCCTGATATACAGCTACAGCTTTTTCGCGACAGCTGTGATATCCGCAGAAACCGCAGTTTAATTCATCTGCGCGCTTAAATTTGCCCATTTGGTTCAGAATTTTCGTAATTTCTTCTTCGGATGGGATAACAACATTTCTGCTAATAGCAGGAAACTCTTTTTTTATTTCCGTTATATCCGGTTGTGTTACCTTCCCGTCATCATCTCCTGCCCGACGACATACAGCAAGATGTTCTTTAATAGAAGAATGGTAATAATGGTCTAAAAGCGGACCACCGACACAACCACTGAAGCAACTGGACATTTCAAAGAAACAGGAATGAATATCACCATCATTAATATCTTTAAGAGCTGAAATACAGCTCTTCATACCATCTACAGCTATATATTCATAGCCAGGCACCGGCTCCATGGATTTAATAATACCGCCAACAACGGCAAACAACCCGGAGCGGCAGCCCTGACCGCTTTGTTCAATCTCTTTATCCAATTGAATCCCTTCCTGAATCATCCATTTTGAAAGCTCCTTAAACGTTAACACTGCATCTACGCTCCCGCACTGCTCCGCTTCATCGCGTCTGGAAATGCAAGGGGAAATATAAACCGTTTTTACATCGGGATAACGTCGCTTAATTTCTCTACAATGAGCCTCCATAGGTGTTACAACCTGTGCAAGATAAGGCAATAACTGAGGATAATATTTCTGCACCAGTATATTCACTGAATGGCAGGCAGAAGAAATTAAAATATCCGGCTTTTCTTCTTTTAAAATGCGTTCATATTCTCTTTTGACGATAGCGGCACCCAAAGAGGCATCCTCAGCCTCAAAAAAACCTAAAGATTGTAAGGCTTTCCGCATATTAGCCATCCCAATCCCTTCAAATTTAGCCACAAAAGAGGGATCCAGACTGGCAATGACCTTGTGACCATTCCGTAAAAATTCTTTTACCTTATCGGTTTCATTGGAGATTCGTTTGGAATGTTGCGGACAAACCAAAAAGCACCGGCCACATAAAACACAGTCCTCATGAATTACATAGGCTCGGTCATCTGTAAAGCGAATAGCTTTTACAGGGCATTGCCGGATACAACGGTGACAGTTTTTACAGTTTTCATTAATTGCTGTTACTGAATAAGGCATATGTAAGACTCCTTTCATTGCGATGTATAAGTTTTAGATGCAAACATTCTTCAAGGAATGGTTATGTCAAATCAGAAACCTTTATATAAGCTTGCATTCTAGGCTTGTATCAAACAGACATCATAGCTTCAAACCATCCAAAATATCTTAGATATAAATGGCGATGTTTCATAGGCGTCAATATTTTTTCTTGGTGCTCAAAAGGTGTTCCGTACGGTGATGTATCACAGCTATATCTATGGTATGTTGCATCGGGACCGCCCCAACTTGATGTTCCAATTCGATTATATGGTACCTTTAATGAGTAATTAAAAACCTCTTTTCTATAGAAATATTCAGAATGGTCGGTTGCTTTAAGATTGAGATAAAGGCAAGGATATGCTGTAGATGGCGAACTTCCTTTATCGTCTTCTGTTTCATAAAACTCAATGCTTATATATGTAGACCCGGTAGTGTCTGAAACACTAATTCGGCATATGTTTGTAGGCGCATCCTGATATTGACTTATGATGCGTTCGCAATCATCCTCCGGAAGCCATAGCATATCACCGTATTCGACAGGAAGTTTGTCAATCACCACAGCATCATTTAAAACAGACAACAACAATTTTTTGTCCGCTTCAGAAATGAAAGCATTGGGGCATACAGCATTTAATTCCTCTTCCGTCAGTTCGTTTTCTTTCTGCTGAACCGCATAATATGGATCAATTTTGTCAAGCACAAGAGCACTTCCTGCAGCAAAAACATTCCAAACTACAATAATCAATATTACAATTTTCACAATTTTCATGACTCTTTCACCTTCCATCTTCCTCTTTCGACATTATTCAACAATCTTTTTATTAATTGCGAGGCATAAGGTTTAGATGCAAACATTTTCTGTCGATATGCAAACTAGAAGTTTGCTCGATATTTTACTTCGTAAATCGATATGTTTTCGCTTTGCTCAAACTCGATATGATATGAATTCTCGTTGCCGCAAGGCAACATATCGAGTCATCAGGCATATCGAGTGCAAAGCACATATCGAGAATTCGTCAGAATTCATATCGATGCATTGCTATGCAATGCAATCTATTCATTATCAATCTTCACACTGTAAAATCTATTGATATTCTCACATCCGGTAATTCCTATATATACCTCTTTAGGCAGATTTTCAATTCTTAAAGTAAGAGTTTTATCGCCTATAACCACTTTGACAGCTTTCTTCTCCAATTCTATGTACATTTCGTGCTTAATTCCTGCTTCCAAAGGAAATTCTACCGCTAGAAGATTATGATACTTTATTTCTCCGTTTTCCTCAAAAAGGTTCCATACATTTATTCCTTTTTCCCAAAGAACAACTTCATGGCATGCTCCATAACAAAGATTACCTTCTTCATCCCTTTTCAATTTGTCCGTCAGGGTGATAAGGGGAGCGCCATACTTTTCAAAAGAGCAGGTAGTCCACAGCCGGGTACCAATGCCATATTTTTCTTTTGTCATAATGGTGGTATAGTCAAACCCATCCTTCATTTCAGGATTTTTTGAATTTGCTATGCATTCCTCTTCCTGTATAAATTCCGGCTTAAAGGGAAACCGCTGTGTGTAAGCATGTTCAAAATATTCTTCCCAGTTTCCCTTGGTGAATTTAATATCTTTCATTGCTACTTTTCCTTCAAATCTTTTATTAATCCTTTTTTACAAAATTTTCTTTACTGCGACACATAAGGTTTAGCTGTAAACATTTTAAAGGCTCCCTTGTGTAAAGGGAGATGTCAGCGTAGCTGACTGAGGGATTGTTATTATTCTATCCATTTACAACCCCTCCGAGTTTGCTTTGCAAACCCACCTCCCCTTACACAGGGGAGGCTTTTTGCTTTCGACGATATTCGACATATCCATATAGTTCATATCAAGTTAGTACAAAAACTTACTTTTTGAATTTATTTATCCATTTCAGAATTTCAGCATATTTCATATCCCCTGCTGCGACAGACAAACCAAAATCAACAACATCTTCATTAGTGCAATTCATTTTTATTCCCTCTGCTTCCAAAAATGTTAGCATAACATATACACCAATTCTCTTATTGCCATCAACAAATGCGTGGTTAGATATTAACGAATATCCAAGGCTTGCTGCTTTTTCTTCTTTTGTTTTATAGAGTTCTTCTCCTCCGAATGTTGCATACGCATTATTAAGAGCACTCTCCAATAATCCAATATCTCTTACACCGACACTTCCGCCCGTTTCTTCTGCTATTAACTGATGTAAAAGTAAAACCTTTTCTTTACTCAATTTAATCATTTTGCCAACTCCTCAAAAGCAGGTTTGAATCTGTTCATAATTCTTTTAGCTGCCACATCTATTTTTTCGTCATCAGTAATATCAAAATATGAATTAGAATCAATATCAACAAGCAAAAACTTCGGCTTGTTGTTTTTGAAAATAACTGCCTGACCATTGTTCTCAGCCACTTTTGCTACCTTTGAAAAATTCTGATTTGCTTCTGTCATAGTTGTAATTGTTTCAGTATTTATATTCATAACTACCTCCTATTATTTATACAATAAATATATCCTACAATTTATATTATATACAAATCGTAGGATATTGTCAACCTATTTATTATTCTACAAATTTCGACACTCTTACTATAAAGACTGTATAATCTAGATGCCAAACTTATCAGCAGTATTTCGTGTTAGATCAGGGCTGAAAAATCATTTCAGCGCTAATAAGTACTCTTCTGATTCCACTCTGGAACGAAATACCACAATATTTTTTGAGGGATACTTTTCTAATATACTGATAACTTTAGGTCTGCTTTCTGAATTATACTTATTTATAAAATCAATGAAATCTTTATCCGTATTTCCATTTTCAATCCAAGGCATATCAGAGCGAGGCTGTCCTTTTCTTGATTCTATACCCTCTATACAAACATTAGTTGGATAATCTAAAAAGAAAACTGTATCACTTTCTCTAATACGCATTTCCATACTACTACCATAGTTTCCGTCAATAATCCATTTAGGATTACTCATAACCTCGTGTAACCGTTCAACAAAAATCTCTTTAGAAACAGTTGTCTTATCCTCATTCCAAAACATCATATCCAAGTGATATAATGGTAACCCTGTAATATGTTTAAGTTTCCGTCCAAAAGTGCTTTTACCACTACCGGGACAACCGATTATTATTACTTTTTCCATTTTATCACTCCTTTCGACATTATTTGGCATTCTTACTATAAAGACTGTATAATCTAGATGCCGGTCTTTTTTAGTCGTAGTTCGTGTTAAATTAGAACTAAAAACTACTTATTGTTCGATATCTTTTGTCTGTGATTCGTAATAATACCAGCAACAATTGTTCCTACAAAACAAGATATTATGTAAGACATAAATGTAACAAGAATCAAAATTCCTTCCCCCACAGAACCTTCTTCATATCCGGTTATTGCTTTAAATATTATCAATTCAACACCAGATTGAATATAAAGAATAAATACAATCAAAGAAACTATAAAGCATACTCCAACTGATTTAAAATATTTTTTTACAGAATTCTCCACCAAAAGAAAGGCAAGTGCTATACCAGGTACTGCAGGCAATATAAATAACATCGCATTTTGAATTACGCCATATTTTTCGCTATATTCAAATAAAGGACAATAACGCAATAAATGGTATATCCAAAAATACAACAATGGGGAAAAAATTCCAATCAACAATCGTTTCTTCATATGTCTTCCTCTCTTTCGACAATATTCGACAATCTTACTATAAAGACTGTATAATCTAGATGCCAATCTCCATTACCATTCAAATCGTTTTTTATAATTAACATGAGCCTTATTTCTCATAAATGTAAAACACATATATAACAACAGGCCAAACAGAAAAAATGTTAATACTCTTTAAAAATCCGCACACAAAAGCATGCGGATTTTTATGATTAGAACATCTATTTATTTTTCATAAAACTATTATATGTATAAACTAAACAAAATACTGGCACTTATCGAATTACTCTGACTCTTCTAATTCCTTAATTTTTTCGTCTATTCTTTTTAGCAAATCTTCTACAACAGTAGGAGTTACAACTGGTCGTTCTTTATTAAAGAGAGAAATTGCCTTTGATAAAACAACTACTTTAGATTCATAGTCATCAATTTCATTTAAACAATTGAGTAACAACGATGCTCTTTCAGTTCGTTGCGAATAACTACTCTTTAATATAAATTTAATTTTTTCTATATTTGCTTTATTCTTATCAAGTAAATCTTTAAAACGTTGGTCACTCATTGACAAAGGTTTTCCCAAATATACATATGGGATACTATTGTCAATAATAGTATAGAAAAATGCGAACGCTCTTTCTTTTATCGTTGAAAAATTAGTACAATAAGACTCCCACAAGGTTTTATAAAAATTTTTTTCTTCAATTAATCCCAAATTACATTTTTTAATATTACTATATAACAAACCATCTACAATGTCTCCATATATTGACTCATACTCTTCAATTTCATCTTCCGTAAAATATTCCTTTATTGATAATGAATCATCTTCAACTATTGGATTATCTTCATCACTAGCATCATAGTTTTTACAAACAAACTCAAAAATTTCTTGGCTTTTTTCATATTTCTCTAAAAGCTCATAGCACAAATTATATAGTTCACCATCAAAAGTATCTAATAATTTTTTAATTTCTTCCATAATATTTACTCCTTATTTAACTTTAATTATGTTATTTATCCAATCAATAAATTCGTTTTGTATAACACATATTAACAGAGCCATCAATGTAATTTCATCTAGAATTAATGGCGAATTCAACCACTTGAGACCTACAACTAAATTTACAATTATTAAAACCAGCTGCACCACTCCCAAAAAAGACATGCTCAACATGACGATTGCAAACCTAACCTTTTCCTTGGTTCTTATTATATTTGAATTTTTATGCCAAATCTTATTTGTTGTGTCAATCCATGTAACTAATACTCCGGCAACCACAACAGATCCGAACCATTCTCCTGATGCAAACAATCTTATTACCATCAATGTAACTAATGCCACAATAGCATACCAATTTTTAATAACATTCATAAAATTATACCACACAATCCGCAAAAAAAGTGTCAAAATTTGTTGATGAATTTACAAAATTAAAATATTCTTTTTTTTGACAACTATTTGAAATATAAATCTCTTCTCCTGACAATATGTAATTTAAACTTTTCAAGATGTTATCTTTCAATAAAAAATTATTATCATATAAATTAATTGTAATAGACCTTGATCGAAATCTAAAATATGCCCCTTTTAACCAAACTGTGTCATTAGTTGTACGCATATCTTTTTCATTAGAAAAAAAGATCATAACTCTCTCCGCTATTCTAACAATTGATTCCTCGTCATATAAAACTATATTAATCATTGTTAGCACCACCCTTCAATAGGATGTTAGCTATTTTAACCATTTTATTGTTTGACGGAGGTTCTTCTAATTCATTGCTAATATCTTTCTCAAAACTTTCAAGTTCTCTTTGTCTTTCGATTAAAAAATTAACATGTTCTGTTTCTATTTTAGAAATATCAGAAAATTCTTCAATATATTCTTGCTCGTTAAAATCATCATCCTTAAGCAATTCGACTGTTTTTTTATGTAATTCAGAAATCTTTTCTTCTGAGAAATAATGAGCAGCCATTACATTTGCTTTCTTTGTGTCTTTTTTCTTTTTTTCTTCAAGTTTGCTAATTTCTTTGGTATATTCACCAATACGCCTTTCATCTTCATTTGTTTCTTCGATTGCTTGTAATAGAAGCTCAAAGGCTCTATCATAATTCTGTTTTTTATTCTTCATAATACTACTAGAGCCTTTCCTCATTAGTTTCCTTAACAACAATACTATAATTCCAATAATAGTATACTACATTATTCGACAAAAATCAATATATATGTAAAATTTGTAAAATTTTATTTAGATAGTTAGCTATACTAATTTGTGAATTTCAATTCCACCTACATATTTGATTTTAATTTTATTTTGTGAAATTATTAGAACGGATTCAACTGTATTTCTTACTACTGCATTGAAATAATCAAGCATATTCACTACATTACCATTTATAAAATCTTCAATATCATTCATTTCACTTTTTGTACATCCTATAAGTTTTGAATTTAATCTTGTGAGTTCCTCCTCGCACTCCTTAATTTTATCAAGATATATTTGCTTATCATCAGCTTCGTTTATAATATGATTTAATACTTTCATTTCCTTTTCGAGCTTTTTAATTTTCGATTTTATCGTATATTCATTCTGGTCTTCATTCTTATGAATTACAGTCCCTATTTCACTCTTCACCATTTCAGCGACATCAGAAACATCTGGTGATATTTGAGATAAACCTGACAGAATTGCATCTTTTAATTTGTCTTCATAAATTGTAGGAGAATTCTTGCAATTTTGTATTCCATTTTCAAGTCTCTCTATACATCTCCAAACAATTCTCTTCTTACCGTTTTTCGACCAAGTAACTCTTCTATAGTTAGCACCACATTCTCCGCAATATACAATTCCTGTCAAAGCATATTGGGATGAATACGAAGTTGTTTTATACCCTGTATAATTTCTTCTACGCTTAATTTCATCCTGAACCATATCAAATATTTCTCTTGATATAATTCCCTGATGGCTGTTCTCAACATAATACTGAGCGACTTCCCCTCTATTCCTTGCAATTGTTTTGGTTAAGTAATCAACCGTATAAGTTTTCTGTAACAGTGCATCTCCTTTGTATTTTTCATTTTTAAGAATTCCGCTTACGGAATTGACTGTCCATTCATCATTTCCCATTGGAGATTCTATTTCATTTTCTTCAAGCCATTTTCGTATGTCATTTAAGGAATTGCCTTCAAGATACATATAGAACATTTTACGAACTATCGCTGCTTTTTCCGGAACGATTTCAGGTTGTCCATTCTCCCCTCTTTTATATCCATATAGCGAAAATGGAAACGGGTATTTACCCTCTTTATATCTCATTCTCTTTCCTCTGGTTATGTTCATACTGAGCGATTCACTTTCTGCCTGAGCAAAAGCACTAAACCAAGAGAGAAAAATTTCACTTGATGGTTCAAGTGTGTTAATCCCCTCTTTATCAAATTTGATTCCAATATTCTTGAGTTTTAATTTTCTTATGTAGGTTAAACAATCCAATTGATTTCGCGCAAATCTTGAAATTGATTTTGTGAGAATCAAGTCGATTTTACCCTTTTCGCACATTTCAATCATTCTCATAAATTCTGTACGCTTTGTATCATTTAATCCACTTACACCAAAATCAACAAACACATCTACAAGGGTCCAGTTAGGGTTTCTTTCGATTTCATTCTTATAATGCTCTCTTTGGGTTTCAAGACTATTTTCCTGTTCTTCACTTTCTGTACTTACTCTGCAATATGCTGCAACATTAAGTTTGGCTTTATTATCTTTAACCTTTGGAAATATCGTGGCCGGTATCTCAGTTACTTTCTTCATCGCAAATCACCTCCAGATATTTCTCTATAACATTCAGCTTCACATCAGCAGATAACCAACACATAAAATGCATTGCTATTTCCTTATGTGCGCAAGTTCCGCCATTTTTCCCCTGCCTTGAAACAATTCCAATAGCATTAGTTTCTTTTATCCACATTTTTGGCGTTAATGAATTCGATTCTACCGAAATGGGAAGAAACTTTTTATTGTGCTTATTCTCCCATAAAGTAAGAAAATCAACAGTGCCACTATCTCTTAACCACATTTGAATAGTGTAACCGGTTGATTTTTGTGATTTGTTTCTCGCTAATTCTGTTAAGGAAATATATCCCGGGTTCTGTTCTGCTAAGGTATTCTTAATCTCTCTTTTCTTCTTTCTAAATTCGACACCAGGATTTTGAATTCTATTATATTTCCAGACTTCTAATTCATCATACAGGTTCTCTAATACTTCGTTATACACCTCCTCACTTATAATTTCATTTTTCAATAATGGCTTCATGTACTGCTCTCTTGCAATAATATATCGAAGCTGATTTTGAATTGCTGATTTGCTCATACTCAATTCTCCTTTCATTTTGATAATAGAATTATATAACAAATCAGCAATTTCACCATTATTCTAACTTCTTATATATCTGCAACGCAGCTCTTTTTCTCCACGTGCTATGAAATAATTATCAAATTCTATAATGTGCGGAACATACTTTTGATTGTTTATTGTCTTGTCTATAACATCTCTTGTCCATGTGTCTTTACCTGATGGGGATTTAATTCCTTTGTTGAACAATTCTGTCTGAATATTCTGTAGGCTGTGTCCATTTATGACCATTTCAAAAATCATTCGAACCACATTTGCCTCATCTTCTTTAATATAAACAAAACCTTCTTCATCACGTCCGAATCCATAACATATTCTGCCGAATATACGTGATTCTTGTAAATTTAATTTCAACATTGTTTTTCTCTCCTTATTTTCTAAATTCATTTTATAATTAATTTTCATATTATACCGCCTTTCTAAATTAAAAAGCACATCTTGATTTTACTCAAAATGTGCTCACAATTTATATACTTTATTTTTTAAACCTTACTATATGTGATCGTATCTGTATCTCAAATTTCTTGACATTCTCCTCGTTAATTATTTATTCTGTATATTCCTAACCGAAATTGCTATTGAAATTGCACATAAAAAAGCTAAACATTACTATAAGAATGTTATAAAAGGTGTATGTCTCTTTTATGATTTTGTCAAGTTAGGGACAAAAAATTTAATGGTTTATCGGCACTTTTTTATCGGCACTTTTTATCGGCGGTTTTCACGCCGACAAATTCATACGATTAAAATGCCTTTCTAAAGGCTTCCCCTTGAGGGGAAGCTGTCACGAAGTGACTGATGAGGTGTCAAGATTATTTAGTATATCCTCACAAACACTCTCGAATCTTTGATTAACATCAAGATTGGAATATCTTAACACTGTAATTCCTAAATCATTTAGAAACGCATCTCTTTTTGTATCATTCTCTACGCCCTTATCTTCATAATGTTGTGAACCATCTAGTTCAATAACAAGTTTTGCGGTGGCAATATAGAAGTCAACAATGTAGTTACCTATAACCTTTTGTCTGTTTACAGTTATAGGTAAGGTTTTTAAGAAATCATACCAAAGATGTCTTTCTTCTTTGGTCATATTCTTTCTTAATGATTTTGCATTACCTGTTAATTTCGAATTGTTTGTATTATTCATCTCCACCTCATCCACCGCAAGCGGTCCCCCTTCCCCTCAAGGGGAAGGCTTTTTTGTCCCTTGTATATCAAACTTTATAAAGACTGTATAATCTTGATGCCAATGTTTTTAGCGATAGTTTAGATTATATCAAAACCAAGAAATAACCTTACACATTTGCAGGAAATACTGTTTTATCCGTTCCCAAGTGATTATCTTCGCTCACGCTTACGCATTTCCATTCACCATTGTATTCAAAAACTGTAACCGATCCATTTGAAACCCACGGCACATTTTTCATATGACTTATATCACCATATTGAATTACGGTCTGTGCAGCACGTATCGGTGTTGCATGAGTTACAACAGCAATCGTTTCGCCAAAGTTTTCTTTTGCTATCGCAGTTAATGATGTCATAACTCTTTCACTTAGTTCTTTTACCGATTCACCGCCGTTGCAAGACGCATTACCAATATCATTCAACCACACCATATACTCGTCCAAAAATTCATTTTCCAAATCATCAAATGACATCTTTTGCCATTTTCCTGCATTTATTTCCCTAATGCCTTGATCAGTTATTATATCTGCACCAATCAGCTTTGAAATCGGTACTGCTGTACAATAAGCACGTTTTAAATCACTTGCATAGATTTTAGTAGGAGCATATTTCTCAACAATATATTTAGCTGTTTTTTCTGCTTGTTCATTTCCTTTTGGCATAAGCGGAGCATCATATTGACCTGCAAAAAATCCTTTGTTATTAGCTTCACTTTCTCCATGTCTTATTAAAAGCAATTTTGTCATATTTTCTCTTCCCTTCTTCCATTCTATTCATTTATTAAAGCCTTATTAAATTCTTATTTGTCTTTTTCGACAATATTCGATAATCTTACTAGACTCATACCAAGTCAGAACAAAAATCATCCGACATTGACTATTCTAATTTTTATTCTTTGTCAGCGTATTCTCTTGATTTTTATAAATTATTAATTTAGAAAACAAGAATTCAAGAACGAAGTTGGAGAGCATTGTAACAACCAGGATGATGTAATCGTTAATGGCTGCTGTTTCTGCCAGATGGCCAAGCCAGGTTGACAGCGGTGTAAACACCGCATAAAACCCAAAGAGCTTCGCCATGGCGACCGGAACATTTGCAGCAGACTTAAACGTATACCGTCTGTTAAAGGTAAAATTCCAGATAATTGACAAAACAAGGGATGCAAGATAAGCAGGCCAATACCGACATACAAACAGTTCATTAAAAATCACAAAGCTGACGACCTGTATAATCCCTGCCGATATAGAAAACAGCGTGAATGTTAACATTTGAAAAAACGATTCCTTCTTCATATGTACCTCCTTTTCAGTTCATTCAATCAACGCAAGCGGCATATCCAGAACGATTTAATGTGTTAACAAGAGCATTGCTATAAACAGGAATATAATCACCCAGGAGCTGGCCTTTATCTTTTTTAAATCCCCACAAAAGACGCTGATTACAATATACGAAATAAGGCCAAATGCAATACCATAGCACAAACGTTAAAACGGAATTCATTGCAGGAATGACACCCTTTTTTCAATGGTTTATTGCGAACTAAACGAGCCGTATTTCAAAGAATCATTCACTCCATATTCTGTTTAGCATTTCGTATTCTCCCGGTTGAACCAAACCATTATAGAGTTCTTTTCCATCTGCCGAAACAAAGAAATCTCCGATATATGACATATGGCTATTGTTCACCAGCCAAGAGGCACGAATGGTATAATATTGTTTTTCATTCTTTTCAACAGCACCTGAAACGCCAAAGGAAAATATAAAACCGGTTTCAGCATCTTTCTCCCCTAAAACAGAATAACATAGCTTCTCAGCTTCTTCTTTGGTGATTCCCTTCACGCTGTCAACAGATATTTCAACAAAATCGTCATTCTGCTCAGATTCATCCACTAAAGCTTCCTGCTTTTGTGCAATGGGATTATCTTCGTTAGCAACAAGTGTTTTATGATAGAAAAAACCTGCAATTGCTAAAAGAAACAACACAATTACAATGACTAAAAATATACTTTTTTTCATTTATATCACCTCAGGTCCATATTTTTTGCACGACCGTTATTGGTAATAATCCTGATGGCCTTATTCAGGTTTTCTACCTTGATGATCTCTTCCCCGTAAGCATACTCACCGTCTAAAGTCCAGTTAATCTTCTCTGTTGTCTCGATAGTAATACTTTTTGCGCTTACAAAGGTTATCATTTTTGTTTTATATCTTTTAGTGCTTAATGCAACAACAATTTCATTTAGTTCAAAAAGGTCTTTCGGTAGTCTGATAAGCAAGAGTTCAAACAGGCCGTCGCTTAAGTCTACCCTTTTGGGATCAAGGTTAATCACACCACCAACAGAGGTGGAATTGCAGATGGCACCAAAAATAAAATCATCTTCAATCGTAACGCCATCTGCCACAAAGCGAAGATGCTTGCTTTTTAAATTGGCAATGTCTTTAATTCCCTCAAAGGCATATGCCAGTTGTCCCAAAGCATTTTTAGCCTTTTGTGGCGTTTTATAAGAAGCCTCCGTAAAAACACCAAAGGATGCCACATAAGAAAAAATTCTGCCGTTAAACGAGCCGATATCTATTGGGTGAGCTGTTCCATTCATAATGTCTTCTGCAGCCTTTAAGATATTCTTAGATAGCTTTAAACTGGCTGCAAAATCATTTGTGCTGCCTGCCGGAATATAGCCAATCTCTACATCAGCCCCCGATTTTAACACACCGGAAGCAACCTCATTAAAGGTGCCATCTCCACCGATGGCTACAATCAAATCATAGTTTTTAGCATTTTGTTTTGCAAATTTCTTGGCATCACCGACACCTTCGGTAAGGTATACTGTGTTGTTATATCCATTTTTACTGAACAGCACCAAAATATCGGTTAAATACTTATTTGCCTTTTTTATACCGGCACAAGGATTCATTATAAGCAAAAGATTTTTTGTTTTTTTCAAATTCAATCACTTCACTTTATATAATAAGTTGACAGGATAAATGCAAGTCAATTCTACCAGGAGTAAAAATCTTTGCTTGCAAGGAGTTTTTTACGACGCCGTCAATTGGTATACACGCCCGGAACGACCATAAAAGCTGTAAAGCTTTTAAAAATTTAATAAAATAAAATTCTGTATATGCTCAATTATACTATAAAGTCACTTTGTTTTCAATCATAATATCAGCAGTTTAAAATCTTTTCGAAAAATAAAAAGGTCTGTTTGCAACAAACAGACCTTTTAATAATGCTTGTGTATTTAAATTATACAATACCCTGTGCCATCATAGCATTTGCAACCTTTTTAAAGCCTGCAATGTTAGCACCGGCAACCAGATCGTAACCCAGACCATATTCTTCAGCAGCCTCAACAGAAGCCTTATGTATATTAATCATAATATTCTTCAGCTTAGCATCAACTTCTTCAGCGCTCCAGGCATATCTCATGGAGTTCTGAGACATTTCAAGAGCAGAAACTGCTACACCGCCAGCGTTAACAGCCTTAGAAGGTCCAACAACAAGACCTTTGCTTCTGATGAGCGCCATAGCTTCGTTGGTGGTGGGCATATTAGCAACTTCAATATAATATTTGGTGCCGTTTGCAATAATCTGTTCTGCTTCAGCAATACCAATTTCATTCTGAGTTGCGCAAGGCATACAAATGTCAACCTTAACACCCCAGGGTTTCTGCTTTGCAAAAAATTCACAACCGAACTTTTCTGCATAATCCTGTGCGCGGTCACGACCGGAAGCACGCATTTCCAGCATGAAATCCCATTTTTCTTTTGTGCCAACACCATCGGGATCGTATACATAACCATCAGGACCGGAAATGGTAACAACTTTACCACCCAGTTCAGTTACCTTCTGGCAAACGCCCCAAGCAACATTACCGAAACCGGAAACTGCAACGGTTTTGCCTGCAAAGGAATCGCCTTCATGCTTCAGCACTTCATTTGCATAGTAAGAAGCACCAAAACCGGTTGCTTCGGGACGAATGATAGAACCGCCGTATTCCATACCCTTACCGGTTAATACGCCATTCTCCCAGCAACCCTTAATTCTCTTATACTGACCATAGAGATAACCGATTTCTCTGCCACCAACACCAATATCACCGGCAGGAACGTCTACATCAGGACCGATATGTCTGTAAAGTTCTGTCATAAATGCCTGACAGAATCTCATAATTTCAGCATCGCTCTTGCCTCTGGGATCAAAGTCAGAACCACCTTTACCACCGCCAATAGGCAGACTGGTTAAGCTGTTTTTAAAGGTCTGCTCAAAAGCTAAGAACTTCATAATACCGGAATATACAGAAGGATGGAAACGAAGACCGCCCTTATAAGGACCAATTGCGCTGTTAAACTGTACACGGAAACCTCTATTGGAATGAACCTTACCGTTATCATCCACCCAGGAAACACGGAAAGAAATCATTCTCTCGGGTTCAACCAAGCGTTCAATCAAACCGCTTGCTTCGTATTCCGGATGCATTGCCACTACCGGTTCAATAGATTCAAAAACCTCTTCAACGGTCTGTAAAAATTCAGGCTCATTCTTATCTCTTGCCTGAACTTGTTCAAACACGCGTTTTAAATACTCGTTTGTGATTGCCATTAAAAACACTCCTTCTTCTAACTAAAATATTTCAAGCGTTATTATATCATATTCACATACTGCATTGCAATGCATAAAATGAAATTTTTTTCAAATTTCTTGCAATTTTGTGAAAAATTTATAGAAAATCACAGAATTATGATTATTTTTTGAAAAAATTGTTGATTATCAATCAAAATATCATCATTTAAATGCTCAATAACTTTAAAGCATTTTTATAATAAATTTTTTCCTTGTCGTTTTGGGAAATATCCAGAGTTTCTATCAGTTGTTTTTCCCAAGCTGGTCTGTGCCAAGGCATATCAGAGGCGAAAACAAGACGGTCCGGGGTGTGTTTATCAACAATTTCCTGCGCTATAGCCCTTGGCATTATACCAAAGCCAAAAGATAAATCAAACCAAACATCTTGTCCGCAGAGCTGTTTGATTACCTCAAGACCACAGTTCACACCGCCCCAATGCGCTGCGATTACTGGTGAATCAAGCCATTTCAACGCTCCAAGAAGATGTTCCGGCATACAGTGATACGGCGGTGCATAGCCGTAATCATAGCCGGCGTGAAAGGTGGTGATAAGACCAAGAGATGAAATTTTTCTATAAATAGGCTTCATTTTTTCATCATCAACATAAAATTGTTGATATTCAGGATGAAATTTAACCCCTTTTAAACCCATATCTTTGATACGCTCCAGTTCATAGAGTGCATCTTCAGCATCGGGGTGAACAGAGCCAAATGCAAATACGGATTTTTCATCATTAATCTCTTTGGCAAAATTATTAACATTTGTCTGTTGCTTGGGATTCGTGGCAATAGACAACACCACCGAGATATCCACACCGTCTTTTTCCATTTCATGCCGCAAGGACGTCACAGTCCCCAAACTTTGGGGCACAAGACCACCACTGGCATAGGACAGCTTGTCCATAGCCTTCGTTGCAATGGCTTCCGGAAATGCGTGTGTGTGAAAATCTATGAGCATCGTATCTTACCTCCAAAGGTGTCATTGGCCTAATGTATCAATGATCAGTCACAAACAATTGCGCTGACTTCTTCATCCAATTTTTTATTATCGATTATAATTTTTTCTGCCTTCGCTCTGAGCTCTGTCAGAAAGGACTGCCAGCTATCAGGGGCAATGAACGGATTGCCGCCTTCTGCAAGCTTCTTTTCCCGTTTTTGTAATGTTTTGTTATTACCGGGATGATTCCCCAAATGAACAACCACCGGTTCATTCCAGATTTTTTCGATTGAACCGAGCATCTGATGTGCAGGGTCTTCCGTTCTTTCGTTATAATAAACATAAGGAAGAGTCAGTGCGTTAACACCGGCACCGCCAAGCATACCGGCAAGATATGTTTTACCTTCATAGGTTACATCGAAAAAGAAGCTTAAAACACCGTCAGTATGTCCGGGGGTTAATACACAACGAATTTTAATATTACCCAGTTCAAAAATTTCACCATCTTCTATTTCATAATCAAACTCCGGTGTTTTTGCAAAGGGATACTCGCTGGTATCAATAGCTGACCGATGAGGATATTTTCTTAATGACTCTGCATCCACTTTACTGATGGCAAGCTTCGTTCCATACATAGTGCGGAACTCTTCTGATGCTCCATAATGGTCATGATGACCGTGTGAATGTATAATCCAGCGAACATCTGCAGGGTCAAAACCGGCTCTAAAAATGCTGTCAACAAGCAAATGTGTTGTGCCGAAATATCCAGAATCTAACAGGATCAGACCCTCACCGGTATCGATAAGATGAATGCAAACCTTCTTATCGCCTACATAATAAAGCTGATCTGCAATCTGAAATGATTCCAAACGTGCATTCGCAGGATTTGTATAAAAAGCTATTTTGCTTTCCTTCTTACTATCCATAAGTTCATAATATTTCCCTATTAAATACCCTTTTTTTGTCATGTTAATACTCCATTTCATTGTCTTTCGATTATATTATTGCGAGGCATAAGGTTTAGATGCAAGTCTTTCGTTTAATGCATCCTATAACAAAATCAATGCCGAATGTTTTAATAAGAAGTCCAATAAATGAACTTATAAGTATTATGTATCCCGATAATATCCCACCCACAATCACAATCAAAAAATCCGTTATCAAAAGTGCTCTTCCAATGTTTATTTTCGAATATTTTTGAACAATAAGCGCTATGATATCTGTTCCGCCTGAGCTTGATTTTACATAAAACATAATTCCGCTCGCAATTGCAATCAGAGAAGCGCCCAGCACGGCGGATACATAAATATTAGAAACAAGAATTGTGCTGTTATAAAATATTTTTTCAAAAACTCCAACAAAAGCTGTAGTCAATGTGGAACCAACAAAGGTTTTAATAGCCATATCTTTGCCTAAAACCACAAATGCTGCTACCAACAAAGAAAAATTGATTATAACCAAAATTGTTCCGGGAGAAAAGGATATATACTCATTAAGGATTACAGAAATTCCGCTTGTACCGCCAAGCAGAAGCGAATGAGGGAATATAAAAACAACAGTCGCTATTGCATACAAAATACTCCCTATAGTAATAAACAGATAATTTAAAACTTCTTTTTTCATATTAACATCCTTTCAACAAAATTCGACATATCTATATAGTTCATGTCAACTCAGGCGAACAGTGAATAATAGGACCTACTACTTTCACTGTTTTTTCTTTGAACAAAATCCATTAAAACCCGCCAGGAATATTAGATTTTCCTGACCAATATGTAAATAATTACTATCGGCAAACTAGTTTATTAAGTTTTAACGCTCATATGAAACAAAATGCCTCGCACTCGTGAACTATGTTCTTTATTTCATATACTATTTAAGGAAATCCACACCTTTCTTATCAGTCATTACTATCATTTTCATACTATCCTCAATAACAATGTCGGGATTTGCAAAAACTACATCATTGCTATTTTTAAAAGCAATTATATTTATGTTATATTTTTTTCTTAAATCAAGCTCTCTCAGTGTTTTACCTACCCACTCAGCTTTTATATCCATTTCAAGAATTGAAATATTATCAGTTATATCAGCAAGATCTATAAATCCGGAACTAAGGATATTTTTGGCAAGTCGTGTTCCCGATTCGGTTTCAGGCAAAATAACCTCGTCTGCTCCAATTTTTTTCATAACCCTGCACTGTGACTCATCAGAGCACTTTACAATAACTTTTCTGACATAAGCTTCTTTGCAAAGCATAGTTGCCATAATACTTGCCTCAAAGCTTTTTGCCATCGATATAACTACAACATCTATATCCGATATACCAAGTTGTTCTATCACTCCCGGCTCAGTTATATCCGCACATTTGCAAACAGGAATTTCGCCTACCAGCTCATCCACAATTCTTCTATCCTGATCTACTGCCAAAACCTCTGCTCCATTATTCAACAACTCTTTTACAACTGCTCTTCCATATCTGCCAAGTCCAAAAACCGCATAACTTTTACTCATATAAAAGCCCCCTTATCCTACACTTATTTCTTCAACAGGATTTTCAATCAAATTTTCATTACTTTTATTTACACTAAATGCAAAAGCCAGAGAAATAGGACCTACTCTTCCAAGATACATAGTTAATGTAATAATAATTTTACCTATTGTGTTTAAACTACTTGTATAACTCCGACTCAATCCAACTGTTGCCGTAGCACTTACTGTTTCATATAATATATCAATAAATTCTCCGCCATTAAAAATTATAAGTAAAATCGTTGAACCTATAACAGTCAATAACGAAACCGCAAAGACAGCAACAGAACGTTTCAGAATTTCTGTTGAAATTTGTCTGTTAAACACATCAACTGTTCTTTTATTTTTTATAACTGAGAATGTGCTTGCAAGCAAAACGAAAAAGGTAACCGTCTTTATTCCTCCGGCTGTTCCTGCCGGCGAACCGCCAATAAACATAAGAAGCATAGATACAAATGCAGATGCATCCGTAATACATTCCTGAGCTATTGATGCAAAGCCTGCAGTTCTTAAAGTAACTGATTGAAACAAGGCTACCATAATCTTTTCAAAAAATGTATATCCACCCAAAGTATCCGGATTGTTATATTCAAAAACAAAAATAAAAACCGTGCCCAAAAATATTAAAAATGCCGTAAGTGAAAGTGCAATTTTACTGTGCAGGGATAAAAATTTTAACCCTTTACGTTTTTTGTTTCCTCTCAACCTAATCAAATCAAATAGCACAACAAAGCCGATACCACCCAAAATGATGAGTATAATAGTTGTTATATTAATTATCGGGTTAAGCGTATATTCGCACAAGCTATTTTCTGAAATTATATCTATACCCGCATTGCAAAAAGCAGATACGGAAGTAAAAACTGACACCCATATTCCTTTAATACCAAACTCAGGAACAAAAACTATCATATACAATAATGCCCCTGCCAGTTCTATTATAAAGGTCAACAATATTACTTTTTTTACAAACTTAACTATTCCTCCGATAGAGTTCAAATTAAACGAATCGCTGATTATAATTTTGTCATTTATATTAATTTTACGCTGCAAAATTATCATCATACCCGCAACAACTGTTATAACACCCAAACCACCAATTTGGATAAGGAGCAATATTACAATCTGCCCAAAAATGCTCCATGTTGATATGGTCGGCACGGTTACAAGGCCTGTGACACAAGTAGCTGTTGTGGCAGTAAAAAGTGCATCAACATAAGGCACGCTCTTTCCGTTTACCGAACTTATAGGTAGACTTAAAAGAATGCTTCCAATTATAATGACCAATAAAAAAGCAAACATAATTATTTGTATTGATGACAAATTTTTTATTATTCTTCGCATTTCACTACTCCCTTTCGCAAAATTCAACATTGCTTAAAAGTTCGTGTCAACTCAGAGCAAAAAAAACATTTCATATTCAGAGCAGCCAAATCGTCTTTTATCCGCAAACTATTTTCTCAGTTTTCTGCAATACTGTGTACAAAGCTTATCTGTACATTCAGAGCATCGAAGGGCCATATTGCTGTTTTCCCAAAAACGTTCAGGATATATCAGTACACACAATTCCCATATGAGCCATACCACAAATGCAAACCCGATAAGTGTCCAGGAAAAAAAGCTGTTTAATGCCACAATAGGCAAAAACATCATCAAATGGTCCCAATTGAATATTCTGCAGGTTGTACAACATTTATTATGCATAATGAGCCTGAACGGACACCAAATAAGAACGCAAATTAAATCACACACATAAAAAAATGTTGATGTTACGATCATCATACCCGTATCCATCATTCCGCCCAGATACAATGCGCTGATAGCAGCCGTTAAAACAATCCATAGCAGCATAACTTTATATGCTGTTTTCGTTGTATCTTTTATATATTGCTTCAAATTTTTATAGTTAATTTTTTCTTTAATCGGTCTGAATAGGGATTCAAATACCTTTTGCGAGCCTATTGAAATATGCGACTTTACAGGAATAAGCTGCAGCACCATATCGCACATCCACAGCATCCATAAAATATGCAGGACCGAAAACTCACGAAAGAAATTCCATCCGTCTGCAACTTCAAACGCTTTTGAATCAAATATGTATAATAAACTCACAAACATCAATACAATGATTCTTCCAATCAGCCTTAAAAAATATATTCTTCTTGTTTTTGACATATGTTTATTGTTATTTTCCATTGACATAATCCCTTACAATAGTATGCTGCCTGATATGACCGAAGACCCGTGCCTCACTCATAAAAAGACATATCGTGTATGGTAACACTATGGGGTCTGTTATTATGCACCCAAGAGGAAGGAGCTCGCTTTACATCAATAAAATAAAGTGAATTACCAACAACATTTACGCCATTCAAGGCGCATTTGGCCGCGATCACACATTCACTTGAAGGAGTTACATTGATTTTATCAGTATGAGCCGGTGGAAACTGAACACCATATTTGGTATCAAGAATAACCTCTTTTACACTATTGGGAAACTGTGAGGATTTCACCCGGTTCACCACCGTGCCGGCAACGCCAAGCTTGGTTTGAAACGGTTGATGTCCGCATTCTATCTGAATAATTTTCCCAAGATACAGCACATCTTCATATGTATACGAGTTATCTCTGCACAGTTCCGGAACCACAAGCTCCGGAGCGGAAATTTTAACCGTCAGATAAAAATCGTCCCACTCGACAGCATAATTCAGCACCTCAGACACAGCACGGACGGGTATAAAAGTCAAATCCTTATAAATAATAGCGCCGCAGGTTTTCTCTACGCCATCCACCAGACAAGACTCTTTTCCGGGGTAAAAAACAAAGGTATGCCCCTCTTTCGTCATAGTGGCGACACCCTTCCCGGAATCCCACGTAATTGTGCCATCAATTGCATCTGAAAATGCCCGCAAAGGGATATATGTCGTGCCGCTGATGATAACCGGCTTTTGAACACACTGTATAAAATGACCGTTTATCTCAATATCAACAGGGATATCATAACCGCTATAGGTGTCTACAGCAAAAATAGAAGTTGAAGTTAGTATCATCATAATAAGAATCACAAAAGTGATTACTTTTTTCAACATAAACAGCCCCCTTTTGTAAGCTCCTGTACGAATCTAGTACAGAGAAAGATAAATGAAAAGCCAGCTAACCGTCAGAATACTGACAACAACAGCCAGCGGTACAAGCAGTCGGAATTTCATTTTTGAGGTTTTATGATTAAACAAAACCATCCCGAACATAGCACCAACGCCGCCGAACAAAAAGGCACATAACAACAAGGATGCTTCCCTGACCCGTCTGCCGCCCCTTTTCGCCCGCAATTTGTCAAACCCATACACAAGCATTACAAATACATTCCAGACCAGCAGAATAATTTCATAGTTGCTCATAATCATTTCTCCGATTCTGATACTCTACCATCTTTGAGCTTATCTTCTCTGTTTTTATTTATTTCAAGGTAACAATCGTCACACCTGTATCTCCTTCACCCAGACCACCGGCGCGAAAACCGGTTACCATAGGATGTTTCTTTAAAAACTCGTTGATACCTTTACGCAAAATTCCGGTACCTTTGCCGTGGATGATGGTAATCATCTGCAAATTGGCGAGCAACGCCTGATCAATAAAGCGGTCTACCTCCATAATGGCTTCATCAAGCGTCTGACCGCGCAGGTCAATTTCGGTTTTCATATTGGATACAGAACGTGTGCGGGAAACAGACGTTGTGGATTTCTTCTTCTCTACCGGCCGTTCGTACTGCAAGTCTGTTAACTTTGCTTTGATTTTCATAATACCGGCTTCTAATTGCACCGTTCCCGAGCTATCCGGAAGGGACAACACCGTTGCCGTCTGATCCAGGGAAATAATACGGACAGTATCGCCGATTTTCAGATTTTTCGGCACTTTGCCTGTTCGTTTTGGCGTCTGTTGACCTTTACCGGACAATCTCTCCTGTTTTTCACGCAAAGCCGCCTTGGCGTCTTCGGCCTGTTTTAATGCCTCTTTTAAAGCCGCATTATCCTGAATAGCGCGAAGTTCTTTGATAAACTTTTGCGACTCGTCTTTGGCCGATTCTAAAATGCGCAAAGCCTCTGTCCGCGCTTCCTGAACAATTTGCACCCGTTGCTTGTCAAGCTCTGCCCTATCTTTTTTCAGTTCTGAGCGCAGTTGCTTGGCATCCCGGCTGGCCGTTTCTGCCTGTCTGCGCTGTTCTTCTGCTTTTTGGCGGTTTTTCTCTAACCGCGCCAGCACATCCTCCATCTGAATGTTATCATTGTGCAACAGCTCACCGGCGTGCTGGAGAATTTCCTCAGAAAGCCCCAACCGACGTGAAATGGCAAAAGCATTACTTTTCCCCGGCACACCGATTAACAAACGGTATGTGGGCGATAATGTTTTAACATTAAATTCGCAGGAGGCATTTTCAACCCTCGGTGTGGATAAGGCATACATTTTCAACTCGCTGTAATGAGTCGTGGCCGCTGCTTTGGCACCGGAATTCCGGATATGATCCAAAATCGCTATAGCCAGCGCTGCACCTCCTGTCGGGTCAGTACCGGCACCCAATTCATCGGCCAGCACCAGGGAGTCAGCATCTAACCTCTTGAGAATACTTACAAGATTTACAACATGAGAAGAAAATGTACTCAAACTCTGCTCAATGCTCTGCTCATCGCCAATATCAGCAAACACATTGGAAAACACCGCTATTTTGCTGTGTTCTCCAGCCGTGATGTGCAAACCGCTTGCCGCCATTAAGGACAGCAGGCCAAGGGTTTTTAAAGATACCGTTTTACCACCGGTATTCGGACCGGTAATAACCAGGGTGTCAAACTCATCACCTAAATAAATATCTACAGGTACAACAATCTTAGGGTCCAATAGCGGATGCCGGCCCCTTTGAATGTTGACAATACCTTCATCATTCAATTCCGGTTCAACGCCGTTACAGGACAAAGAATATTTTGCCTTGGCAAACAGGAAATCAAGCTCATAAAGAGTCGATAAATTGATTTTGATTTCATTAGAGTATTCAACAGTAAAGGAAGAAAGTTCCGCTAAAATGCGGTTGATTTCCTCTTTTTCTTCCCCTTCTAAAGCTGCGACAGAATTAGTTAGCTCCACAACAGCCATTGGTTCCACGAAAATAGTTGCACCAGATGCTGAAGCATCGTGAACAATGCCTTTAATTTCGTTTTTCGCTTCAGCTCGAACAGGTAGCACATAGCGATCGCCGCGCATCGTGATAATAGGATCCTGCAAAGCCTTCTGATATTTTGGAGAGCTGATCATAGCCTGCAGTGTATCTCGGATTTTTCCTGCCAAAGACTTCATTTTGCGGCGTATCTGATACAATTCCGGACTGGCGCCATCCGCCATTTCATCCTCGCTCACAATGGCATCTTCAATGCGGTCCGAAACAGTTTTAAGAGGCGAAAGCGCTGCCAGCAAGCCGGAGATAACTCCCTCTTCCAGAGATTTATCATCCTCTAAATACCGTTTAACTGCGCGAGCAGTTTTGCACAGCGATGCCACCTGCAAAAGCTCTTTCATATTCATACTGCCGCCCCGTTCTGCACGAAGCAAACCAGGAGTCACATCAAAAAGCTTCATTCCGGGCGGATTGCCGCGACGTAAAGCAATGCCAACTGCTTCTGTTGTTTCTTTCTGCCATTCACGAGCCTCCTCAAGTGATGCTGTGGGTTCAAGATGAACAATCCTTTTCTGAACGGCTTCGTTTTGCGTAAATTCTGCTAAACGGTTTAAAATTTTATCAAACTCAAGAGTTTTAAATGATTTTTTATCCATATATTTCTCCATTATGCAAGGATTCCCCGCCAATGGCGGGGAATCTTATTATGCAATACTGTCTAATAATGCTTGTACGTCCTCATGATGAATAGCGCTGATAAAGCAGGTACGCACGGTTAATGCATGCTGTAAATGTTCTTTTGCCTCTTCTGTTTTGCCCACACCGATTTCGGCTACAGCTGCATCATAATACGCTTCAATAAAGGTAGGCTTTTTTTCCATCAGCTGGACAGCATATTCATAGGCTTTCTCGTATTCTTCCTTCTTGTTATAAAGCTGAACAAGATTGTCTAAAATAATCGCATCATCGTTATTGAAATCATAAGCCTCTAAGTTAAAGGCTTCTGCTTTTTCAAGATCGCCTTTAACAATATAAATATAACCCAAGCTACCATAAATATTAGTCGTTTTATAAACCTCAAAAATCTCTTCAAAGGTTTCCAGAGCTTCATCAATCCGTCCGGTTTTCAGCATCAGAATACCATGATTGGATTTAGCGGAAAATCTCACCTTCTGGTCATCTAACCTAAAGGCTAAAACAGAATTTAACAAAGCTTCAGAGCGTTCCACACGGCCTTCGCGCATTAAATAATATGCATACGTAATCTTCTGGCTGTTGTTCATACCACGTTTTTCTGCACGTTCAAACCAGCGAAAGGCTCCATTCACATCGCCCAATCCGTATGTACGGAGAGCTATAATGTGGCAAATGGAAGCAAATCGTTTGAAATAATAATACGCAAGCACCGCCAACAGCATTAAAAAACCAAAAACAACATTCGTCGTAAATGTCCAGATAATCAGAACAATTAAGCCGATAATCAACAATAATTCCATCATAGCAAATTCACCTCATCAGTTTATCATGGTAAAACCTTATAAAGTTCTGCCGCATCACCTTTACCCACATGTTCAACAACCTTTAAAACTTCCACCCGCATGATTTTCTCACCAAAACGAAGCTCTAACACATCACCGATTTTCACATCGTAAGATGCTTTAGCCACATTGCCATTGGCCGTCACACGGCCCTGGTCACAGGCCTCGTTGGCTATGGTGCGACGCTTAATAATGCGGGAAACCTTTAAAAATTTATCTAAACGCATAATAATCCTCTTTCTTTACCAAGCCACAAAGCCAACTTTTTTATAGACTTTGCGCAAGGTCTTCGATGCAATTTTCGCTGCAGTTTCAGCACCTTTTTTATAAATATCCTCTACATAGGCTTTGTCGCTCTGTAGCTGAGCAAACTTTTCACGAACGGGGGTCAGTTCAGCAGCCACAGCCTCACCAACTGCCTGTTTAAAGTTGCCGTAACCAAAGCCTGAAAACTCTTTTTCAGCTTCTTCTACTGTTTTGCCGGTTACAGCGGCATAAATGGTCAGCAGATTGGTAATACCAGGTTTATCCTCCCCGGCACGGATTTCTGTATCAGAATCCGTTACTGCACGCTTGAACTTTTTAATGATGACTTCTTCGGGGTCTAGCAGCCAGATATAACCATTGGGATTCGGGTCAGACTTGGACATTTTGTTTTCCGGTGACTGCAGGCTCATCACTCTTGCACCGGTTTTACCAATATAAGGTTCCGGCACAGTGAAGGTTTCACCATAATGGAAATTAAAGCGATTTGCAACGTCACGGGTTAATTCAATGTGCTGCAGCTGGTCGTGACCAACGGGCACTAAATCAGCCTGATATAGCAGAATATCTGCCGCCATCAAAACGGGATATGTAAACAATCCTGCATTAATATTATCCGCATGTTTTTTTGATTTATCCTTGAACTGCGTCATACGGGACAGTTCTCCCATCTGGGTGTTGCAGGATAAAATCCAGGCCAGCTCGGCATGAGCCGAAACATGGGACTGAAAATATAATATAGACTTTTCAGGGTCAATGCCGCAGGCAATATACTGCATGAGCACCTCAAGACTCCGTTTGCGAAGCTCAGCGGGATCCTGACGAACAGTAATGGCGTGCATATTCATAATTGAATACATACAGTCATACTCATCCTGCAGTTTAATCCAGTTTTTCAAGGCTCCTAAATAGTTGCCCAAGGTTAATTCACCGGAGGGCTGCATACCTGAAAATATACGTTTTTTTCTTTCAACTGTCTGTTCCATAGTAACTCCTTTGTGCCGGAAACCGGCTATACCATTACAGGCGTTCTTTTAATAAATCGCCTAAGATTTTAATTCCTTTTTCAATTTTTTCATCGCTCATAGTTGAATAATTCAAACGGAAGCAGTGGCTGGGCTTATCAAGATCTGTCATGAAAGCGTTGCCGGGCACGAAAGCAACTTTTCGTTCCACAGCCTCCAGCATCAGTTTGCCGGTATCTACGCCCTCAGGCAGGGTAACCCAAATGAAAATACCCCCATCCGGTCTTGTGTAAGACACATTCTTCGGGAAGTATGTATCCATGCAGGAAAGCATCAAATGACAGCGATGCTTGTAGAGCTTTCTGCTGGTTTCAATGGATTCATCAATGTTATAATCCTTAAGGTAACGGGCAGCAATCATCTGCGAGAACACATTGGTGTGTACATCTGTTGCCTGCTTACCAACAACAATTTTCTCCATAATACCCTTATCCATAATAAGATAAGCCAGACGCAAGCCGGGAGAAAACACTTTAGAGAAAGAGCCTAAGTAAATGACATGACCTGTGGTATCCATTGATTTAATAGTAGGAATCTTTTCTCCTGAGAAGCGAAGCTCACCATAGGGATTATCTTCCAAAATCATAACATTGTATTTCTGTGCCAACTCCAGCATACCCTTTCTGACAGCAAGGCTGGAGGTAATACCGGAAGGATTCTGGAAGGTGGGAATGGTATAAATCAGTTTAATATTTTGATTTTTTTTCAAGGTTTCTTCCAGCACAGCCAAATCCATACCGTCTTCATTCATTGGCACGCCATATAATTTAGCATTATATGTACGGAAGGTGTTTAAACAACCGATAAAGCTGGGTTCTTCGCAAATAACACCGTCACCTTCATTTAACAGCACCTTGGCAGTCAGGTCACAACCCTGCTGAGAACCACTGACAATGATAATATCGTCATTTTCTCTGCCGATGTCTTCTTTTTCTTTCATTCTGTTAAGAACAAGTTCTTTTAAGGGTACATAGCCTTCTGAAATGCCATACTGTAATGCTGTAATAGGTTCATTATCCAGTATATCGTTACAAATTGTTTTAATGTCAGCAACCGGGAAGCTCTCCGGTGCCGGCAGACCGCCGGCAAAGCTGATAACATCAGGCTTACCTGCCACTTTAAAAATTTCACGGATAGCTGATGCTTTAACACCAAGCATTTTGTCTGAAATCAAATTCTGAAAATCCATATTCATCCTCCTTAGTCAATACCAAAAAAACATTTACCGTTTTCCCGCGTTATGCGGGCTGTTTCTTCTATTGTCAGACCTTTTAAGGCCGCAATTTCTTTTGCCACATACTGCACATGGGAACTGTCATTCCGCTGACCACGGTAAGGTTCCGGGGTCAAATACGGACTATCCGTTTCAATGAGCAATCTTTCCATTGGAACATAGATCGCTGCTTCCTTTGCTTTGCGACCATTTTTAAAGGTCACCGGACCGGCAAAGGAAATATAAAAGCCAAGTTCTAACAGTTCACGTGCCATCTCGCAGCTACCGGAATAACAATGCATCACACCACGAAAATAGCCTGATTTTTTAATAATCTCCATACAATCAGCGTGAGCATCACGGTCGTGAACAACATAGGGCAAATCCAATTCTTTAGCTAATTCTATTTGACGTTGAAACCACTTTTTTTGGAGTTCTCTCGGGCTGTTATCATAATAATAATCCAACCCTATTTCACCAATGGCAACCACCTTGGGTCCTTTTGCCATTTGTGCTAAAGCGGTAATATCCTCGTCCGTCATTTCTTCTGCCGCGTGAGGATGAACGCCTACTGCCGCATAAATGCCATCATAAGCTTTCGCAATCTCAATGCTTTTTCGTGAGGTTTTCATATCTGAGCCAATGTTGACGGCTAAGGAAACGCGGGCATCCCGCATTTTTTGAACCACCGTATCACGATCATCATCAAAACGCTCATCATCTAAATGTGTATGTGTATCAAAATACATATTGTATCCCTTCTAACTGCAATAGCCGGTATCATCAGGCAGGCCATCCTGTGCCGCCGCCGTGGTGGCCAGTTCATCGCAACGCTCATTCTCAGGGTGACCGTCGTGACCTTTCACCCAATGAAATTCTACAGTGTGACGTTTCATCTCATCCAGCAGTTTTTGCCACAAATCCGGATTGAGTGCTTTTTCCTTGTTGCTCTTCACCCAGCCTTTTTTCTGCCAGCCATACACCCAGCCCTGATTCACCGCATCTACTACATACTTACTATCGCTATAAATCAAAACGCGGCAGGGCTCCTTCAAACGCTCAAGGCCGCGAATCACCGCCAGAATCTCCATCCGGTTATTGGTCGTTAACCGATAACCTCCTGAAAGTTCAAGCGTATGTTCACCGTAGCGCAGAATGGTACCCCAACCGCCTGGTCCGGGATTGCCGGAGCAAGCACCGTCGGTGAACAATTCAACTGTTTTCAGTTCACTGTTTTGTGCAGGCATTGTATTCCTCCAACTGCTCCGTAATAATCTTTACTAGTTTATCTGTAATATCGTCAGCTGATGCCCCGGTTACAAAACCAGCAGCACATTTGTGACCACCGCCGCCAAACATTGAGGCAAGCAATGCCATATCAATGTTTTCTTTACATCGAAGGCTGACTTTTAATGTTTTTTCATCTTTATCCTTTATAATCACACTCACCTGCACGGTTTCGACACTCAGCACCGTGTTCGGCAGTTCTTCAGCCTCATCAAATGACAGGTTGAAGCTCTTCAAAAAGCTATCAGAACAATATAAAACTGCAATGGTCTCATTGTTGAATAACTGAATCTTCTCAGCCAGTGCTCCGGTAAACTTTAATTTGTTCAATGTTACTGTGTCATATAAACGCCGGGTAATGGGCCTATGGTCTAATCCTGCCCCGATCAATTCTGCAGCAATGGACATTGTTTTTGCTGTTACATTGGAGTATTTAAATTGGCCGGTATCTGTGGAAAGACCGGTATAAAGCGGTGCCAACACCGTTTCCGGCAGTTTGCCGCATAAACCTTTTGTGAGTTCATACACAAGTTCTACACAGGCTGCACTTTCAGGATCTGAATAATACACATCGCCAAAAGGCACATCAGCATAATGGTGGTCTACCACGAGCTTTGTGTGAATGGAGCTATATAACTCCTGCAAGTCACCCAAGCGGTTTAAAGAACCGCAATCTAATGCAATAGCACCATCAAAGGCTGACACTTCACCTGCGAAGCTGTATCCTGTATCTAAAAAAGAGAACCTTTTAGGCATTTCCTTTTCTAAAAACACAACAGCCTTCTTCCCTGCCGCTTCCAGCGCAGCTTTTAAGGCAAAGGAAGAACCCAGCGCGTCTCCATCAGGATTCGTGTGGGTAAAGATAGCGATTTGATTCAATTGTTTTAATACCTGTAAAACGTCTTGTAACTGATTCAAATTACTCACCTTGTGTTGATTTTAAAAGCTCCGTAATCCGTGCACCGTGTTCAATGGAATGATCCAGTTCAAACACCGGTTCTGGTGTATACCGCATTTTCATACGCATGCCAAGTTCACGGCGAACATACCCCGCCGAATTTTTCAGTGCAGTTATAGCGTTTTTTTGTTCTGTCTCATTGCCCAGCACACTGATATAAATCTTGGCATATCGAAGATCCGGTGTAACATTCACTGTCACCACACTGGTCATCAGCGGAATACGGGGGTCTTTCATATTTCTGATAATATCAGAGAGTTCTTTTCTGAACTCTTCATTAATTCTATTAATTCTGGTAGCACTCATATTATACCCTCAAAAGCAAAATTATTTCGCAACTTCAACCATCTTGAAGCCTTCTACAATGTCGCCTTCTTTAATGTCGTTATAATTTTCAATACCCAAACCACATTCGTAGCCGGAGTTAACTTCCTTCACATCATCCTTAAAGCGCTTTAAGGATGCCAGTTTTCCTTCGTGAACAACAATGCCGTCACGAACAATACGAACCTGAGTATTGCGGCTAATGGAACCATCCTGCACATAACAGCCGGCAATGGTACCCACGCCGGATACGCGGAAGGTCTGACGGATTTCTGCGTGACCGGTAACTTCTTCTTTGTAGGTGGGCTCCAGCATACCCTTCATAGCTGCTTCAATTTCTTCAATAGCTGTATAGATAACGCGATAGGTACGAATATCAACACCCTGGCGTTCAGCGCTTGAGGCCGCGCCTGCATCGGGACGTACATTAAAGCCTACAATGATGGCATTAGAAGCAAACGCCAGCATAACATCAGATTCTCTGATGGCACCAACACCGCCGTGGATAACCTTAACGCGGACTTCATCGTTAGACAGTTTTTCCAAGGACTGACGAACCGCTTCCACAGAACCCTGTACATCAGCTTTCACGATGATGTTAAGGTCTTTCATCTGACCTTCTTTAATTCTATCAAACAAATCATCTAGCGTAACCGCTGTGGTAGCCTTGATTCTTTCTTCCTTCTGCTGATGCTTTCTCTGTTCAACCACATTCTTACCGCGACGTTCATCGTCAATAACATAGAACTGGTCACCGCCATCAGGGGTTTCGGAAAGGCCGGTAATTTCAACAGGCACAGAGGGGCCGGCTTTTTTAATTTTCTTACCCTTATCGTCAAGCATTGCACGAACGTGACCGATTGCCGTGCCGGCAATAACAATATCGCCAACCTTTAAGGTACCGTTCTGTACCAGTACGGTTGCCACGGGACCGCGACCTTTATCCAGTCGGGATTCAATGACAATACCACGAGCCATGCGATTGGGGTTTGCCTTCAACTCGCGCATTTCTGCCACTAAAAGCACCATTTCTAAAAGGCCTTCAATGTTCAGCTTCTGCTTAGCAGAAACTTCCACACAAATGGTATCACCGCCCCATTCTTCAGGAACAAGACCGTGCTCCATTAAATCCTGTTTGATTCTGTCAGGATTTGCACCTTCTTTATCAATTTTGTTAATGGCAACAATAATGCTGACCTCAGCTGCCTTTGCATGGTTAATAGCTTCAATAGTCTGTGGCATAACACCGTCATCAGCTGCTACGACCAGAATAGCAATGTCCGTTGCCATAGCACCTCTGGCACGCATAGCTGTGAACGCTTCGTGACCGGGTGTATCTAAAAATGTAATTTTCTTATCATGAATCCGCACACGGTGTGCACCAATGTGCTGGGTAATACCGCCTGCTTCTGTGCTGGTTACATTGGTACTGCGGATAGCATCCAGAAGAGATGTTTTACCATGGTCAACGTGACCCATAACTACAACAACAGGGGAACGGGTTTCTAAATCTTCGGGCTTATCTTCTTCATCACCAAAGAGAATTTCTTCATCAGTTAAAATGATTTCATGTTCTACTTCAGCACCCATATCTTCAGCAATTAAAGATGCCACATCGAATTCAATGGTCTGGCTGATAGCAGCCATAATACCAAGTGCCATAAGCTTTTTAATTACTTCTGTGGGAGATACGCCCATACGGGATGCAAATTCACCAACAGAAATTTCGTTGGGAATCAGCACCTTTTTCTTTTCCTGTTTAACTTTCTGTTCCTTTGCCGGCTGGGGCTTAACCTTAGTAGCCTGAACGTTATTATCACGATGACGGTTTGCACCCTTTTTGAGCTTCTGTTTGTTCACACCGTCATGAGACACATTGGTAGGCACAAGTTCTTCCAGCTTTTCAGTATCAAGCTTGTTAATATCAACCACGGTTTGTCTTGTGTCAACATGGCGAACCTTACGCTTAATCGGTTCATCGGAAATGGGAGCCTGTTCTTCGGCGGGTTCCTGAACCTCTTTATTCTTTTCAGCCTGTTCAGCGGCTTTTTTCTCCTTATTTCCGGACGCCTTTTTCTTAGGTGCCTCCTCTTGAGCAGGAGCCTGCACCTTTCCGAAGTTCGGAATTTCTACCGCTTTATCATAACGCTGGGTAAACACTTCAAAAATAATATCCAGCTGGTCATCTTCCAATATACTCATATGATTTTTAATGACATAGCCGTATTCTCCCAAAAGGGCAATCAATTCTTTTGAATTTGTATCCAGCACCTTGGCCAGTTCGTGTACTCTCACCTTTGTCATTCATCCACACCTCCGAATTTTTGCGCAACACACAGGCGTTTGCCTATACTGTTTCCTGTTCAGCCGACCGAGTCGACTCCAACTGCTCTATCAAAGACCGATACACACTTTCTTCGACCGGTCCTTTAAATGCTCTGTTTAATCTTTTCTGCTTTACGAGTTTTTCATGGCAGGCAGCACTTTTGCAGATATAAGCACCGCGACCATCAGCCTTTCCGCTTTCATCGAAAAAAATTCCTGAATCATTTTTCACTATACGGAACAAACTGTTTTTCGGGAACTTGTTTCCACAGCAAATGCATTCCCTGACGGGTTTATGCACAGATTTCATAAAAATCTTATTCCTCCGGTTTAATGTCAATCTTCCAACCGGTTAATTTAGCGGCCAGTCTCGCATTCTGACCGGCTTTACCGATAGCCAAAGACAGCTGATGTGCCGGTACGATAACATGTGCAGAATGAGCTTCTTCATCAATAGACACACTGACCACTTCAGAAGGACTAAGCGCTTCTTCAATAAACCGAACCGGATCATCAAAATATTTAACAATATCTATCTTTTCCCCCTGAAGCTCATCGCATACATACTGCACACGACTACCACGGGGACCAACACAAGAGCCAACAGCATCTACATTGGCATCGCTGCTATAAACAGAAATTTTACTTCTGGAACCGGCTTCACGGGCAATGCTTTTAATTTCTACAACGCCGCTTGACAATTCAGGCACTTCCTGTTCAAACAGACAACGAACCAGACCCGGATGACTTCTGGAAAGAGTCAGCTTCGGACCTTCACGAGTGGTTTTAACGCCCACAACAAAAAACTTAAAGCGGGCACCGGGCTGATAGATTTCATCCTTCATCTGTTCATTAGCCGGCAGTTCAGCTTCCTGTTCGCCATCAACACGAACAGTCACGGAATGACCATCGTTTTTAGAAATTACACCACTAAGCAGTGTGCTTTCTTTACCACGGTAATATTCATAAGCATTTTCATTTTCAGCCTCATTAATACGCTGAACAACCACCTGCTTAGCTGTTTGCGCCGCAATACGACCAAAATTCTTCGGTAAAAACTCAATATTGACTATATCACCAATCTGAAAATGACCATCCATTTCCTTCGCTTCTGTCAAGCAGATTTCCAAATTGGCATCCTGCACTTCTTCAACAACAGTCTTTTGCTGACAAAGACGAATTTCACCGGTTTCGCGATTGATAGTTGCTTCCACATTCTGTGCATGACCGTAATTCTTTTTATACGCTACGATCAACGCTTTTTCAATGGCTTCAATAATGATTTCCTTGTCAATTTTTTTGCTGTTTGACAACTCTGTCAAAGCAGACATAAATTCCTTATTCATAATTATAAGACCTCCACACGCTGATTCTGATCATTAAAATATCACAGCAAGCCGGATTGATGCGGCTTTTTCCAGCGGTATTTCTAACATATTTTTTTCATAACAAAGCGTAACCACGCCATCTTTATATCCGGATAATTCGGCCGTAAAATCTTTTACACCATCAATGGCAGCATATAATTTAACATCGACCAAATGACCAATATAACGCAAAAAGTCTGATTCCCGTTTCAGTCTGCGGTCAAGACCGGCAGATGAAACCTCTAAGGAATAAGCAGACGGAATAGGATCCAATGCATCTAACTGCTCCGAAAGGGCCAGACTCACCTTTTCACAGTCATCAATGGATGCACCACCCTCTTTATCAATATAAACGCGCAACACGTTGGATTTTCCCTCTTTTTTAAATTCAACATCCCAAACAGATAAATTCTCAGCAGCTGTTATCTTTTCTGAAATATCGAAAATCAACTGCTCAATTTTTGAATAAGCCAAACCATTCACCTTACCTTTATAAAAGCGGTAATACAATACGAAAGAGTGGGAACCTAGACCCACTCTTTCGAAAGGTAATTATACGCAAGCATAAACTTCTAACGCACATATCGCGCTATCCAAACGAATGTCTGTGTAACGCAAGTTAATCCTCAAAGCTTGGGATTATCTGTGGTTTGCAAAACACTCGCTGCAATACACCGGTCTATCTTCCTTAGGTTCAAAAGGAACCTGAGCTTCTTTGCCGCAATCAGCGCAAATAGCCGTGTGCATTTCTCTGGACTGTCTTAAGCTGTTCTTTCTTGCAATTCTGCATTCTTTGCAGCGGGTAGGTTCATTTTCGAAACCTTTTTCTGCATAGAATTCCTGTTCGCCGGCTGTGAAAACAAATTCTGCTCCACAATCCTTACAAACCAATGTCTTGTCTTCGTACATGTAGTTTCCCTCACTTTGATAATAAAAAAATATATTGTAAAAAGGAGCAAGCTCCCATTTACCGAAACACAACACAACACACTTAACAACAAATTAATGGAAAAGCACTTTTTCAAGCTTGCGCTTGATTCTTTGCAGCGCGTTGTCAATGGACTTTAAGTCCCTATTCATATGAACGGCAATCTTGCCATAAGACATGCCGCTTAAATAGTACATCAAAACCTCAGCTTCAAATGCAGACAACGCCTTATCAATTTGACCTTCAATACCGATTATGTCTTCTTTTTCGATCATAATCTGTTCAGGATTCGATTCGTTCTTTTCAACAGATAAACCGGAATACTCAATAGAATCCATTCCAGATTCTGTTTTATTTAAGGATACATAAGAGTTCAGCGGCATATGTTTCTGCCTGGTAGACATTTTCACAGCTGAAATAATATGTCTGGTCACACAAAGCTCGGCAAAGGTTTTAAAGGTCACGTTACGGCTTGTATCAAAGCTCATAACAGCCTTATAAAGACCAATCATACCTTCTTGAACTAAATCCTCACGATCGGCCCCAGCCAAAAAATAAGACTTAGAGCGAATCCTGACTAAATTCTTATACCGATTGACAAGTACCTCTACCGCAGAGGGATTTCCACTCTTTGCCAGCAAAACAAGTTCTTCATCAGGCAACTGCGATATTTTTGAATCAATATCGACGGTTTGAAAAGAATTTTTTTCAGGCACAGAACAAACCCTCCTGCCAAAATGCATAAGCCTTTGCAATAATTATATGATAACAAACAGGGAAAGTCAAGCATATTTATCACTTTTTTTATAATTTTTAAATTTTTTATATTTTTTTCAATTTTTGCTTGATTTTTGCTATTCTTTGTGCTATACTATTGTCTCGTGAGGTGGTTAACACCTGCCGAATTGAATACTTGGAGAGGTGGCTGAGCTGGCCTAAGGCGCACGATTGGAAATCGTGTAACGGCTAATACCCGTTCGAGGGTTCGAATCCCTCCCTCTCCGCCATTATGCGAATACACTTTTTGTGGAATTTAAGTGTATAAGATTAGAGGATGTTGTTTGAGAAATCAGGCAGCATCCTCTTTCTCTTTATGCAAAAGATTCTTGATAAATCTGTATTCAATTTTTACCTCATGAGTCACAGGGGTTGCGCTTCGGTCTTTTTCATAAACCGTAACACGATCAACCAGACCGCACACAATCTCACGGTCAAGTTCTGTAATGTTTTCATAGGCTGAAATCATATCCAGCCATTCATTGATGTTTCCGACTGTTTCATTCATATTGACGAGTTTTTCTTTCAACACCGGCAATTTTGTTTCAAGGTCATTTTTTTCAACAGTAAAATCCTGCATCAGGCTTAAGGCAACATCTTCAGGTATCTTCCCAAGGCATTTATCCTCATAAAGACTTTTTATTCTGTCATTAATTTCAGAAAGACGCTTCTCGATACCTTTTACCTTGGTACTCAATGTGCCTACTTCTGAACTATTTGTCTTTTTTAACGCCCCGTAAAGTTTTTCCGCCAATTCATTCCGTTGGTTTTTGGCAAGCTGTGCATAGTTTTTAATGTCATTTAAAACAAATGCACCGATGGCTTCCTCATCTATGTAATGGGATGAACATGCATACATTGATTATCTCGATCAAAAGAAATCAGATGCATCCTATGATAAATTTGAAAATGCATTATTTGGTGTGGATAGTTATTGCATCTATCTTCGGGGGATAGTTCATAAATTACTTAAAATGATTAACAAGCTGCACCCTCGATATCCGCAAAGCTATCTTACTCATTTTATAAACGATTTTACAAAAGAGCAAATCACTTTACTTTTTGAAACCATCTCAAAGATAAATGAAGAACCTGAACAAGCTGATAACAAATTATACTTTTGGAATCTGTGTGCAAAATTTATGCTTGATACTTTTTTAGATGATATCAAGTATCTGAAAAGCGATATATACGATTTATGCAACATTACCGCTGAGTACACCGGCAAATCACGTCTTCACTTCTTGGATAACATACGAAAATCATTTTATATGGGAATGGTTTTTAATTGTGGTTCAGGGATAAGTATAGGCGAAGCCGAGAATTCAAAAATATTTGTCTCAAGCCCACTAGGGAACGACGAAATAATTGATTGCGTGTATACGGATACAATCCTAGAATTCATATATTATGAATTCCATACGGTGTTAAAAAACAATCTGCCGATTAAGTTATGCAAAAACTGTAATTTACCTTTCGTTCCCAAAGGCAGAGTTGATTCTTTATATTGCGAAAGAACTGTTCCGGGTTTAAAAGATAAATGCTCAGTTGTTGGTGCGAACAACACCTACAAAAGCAACCTGTCTGATACTGAAACTGAATTCTACGCAGCCCGCAGACGCTATAACACCCGTGTTAGCCGTAATCCTCTTTTAAAAACAGAATTTGAAGTCTGGAAAATAAAAACAAAAGAAAAACTCACCGCATACAGAAACGGTAAAATTTCTGCAGATGAGTTTAAAAACTGGTTTATGGACGATGAGTGGACAAAAATTTAATTATTACCGTAACGGAGAAGCGACAGCATAACGAGGTTCGCTTCTCCGTTTTTATGTTAATAAATTACTACTAAAAGTTGAGGAGCAACTCTACCAGAGAGACACTCCTATTGTGATAAATCTATTTTTGAACTTCATCAAAACTATCTATATCACTTTACTGAATTTCCATAGCATATACATACAAGATAAGTAAGAAAAAAAGTTGGTTAAAATATCTCAAGCATCAGCACAATGTTGTCATTTGCTTAACGAAGAAAACAAATGCAAACTACAATAATAATTCCACATTCAACTGTTCTCTAAAAAACGTTGTATTCGTTCACAAGCGGGTATGTTACTTCTTCATCTTCCTCAACATTCGAAAATCGTTCTGAAGGTTGATAAAACACATTGTCTGTATTATCATCATTGACTTTGGATACCTCACCGGCAATTAAAATTCCATGACCTTTTTTAGCATAAAATCTATGGTATACATAGGGTTCTAACGTAATACTGTCTCCCGGTTGAATTTCAATAAGTTCTCCCGGCTTAAGTACTCGTTTGATACAGTCAGTGTAAACCATGACATCCCGTTCCTTATCCAATCCGCCATCTTCTGCTTTGTTAAAAAGCTGAACGACCAGCACACCACCACCACGGTTAATAATGTCCTCACTTTTATAGACATGATAATGAAGAGGGATTTCTTGCTCATTTTCATCAGAAAGAATGATATATTTTTCGGCATATGGCATTTTTAACTGTTTATCCTGCTTATCTCCGTTTCTGACTGTAAACAATGTTGCCCCACAATGCTCAAAATCATCGGTTCCAAAATCAGTTACATCCCAACCCAACATCCTTTCACGTATTGTCCCAGTTATGTCTTGGTTTTTTATCCAATTTTCTTTTGTCCAATACCCAAAGCATGGCAATGTTATTTTGTATTCTGCAAGTCTTTCCATCGCTACTTTAATGGCGTTATTAATTTGTGAACGTTTCATAAGCTTTCTCCTAACGGCTCTATTCTTCTTTTTTAACCTGTTTATTAATCAAAAATTATAATCTACAGAAACAGACTTACCGGTTTTAAAGGACTCAACAATCGAGAGGCACACAGAAACTGTTGAAGCACCTTCAACACCATTAGTTGTAACATCTCTGCCCTCACCAATACATTTGCAAAAATCTGCAACTTCAGAGGTAAAGTTATGATTGTTCACCTCAACAGGAATTTTGATTTCAAGTGTTTGTTGATTAAATGGCTCAAAATCCTTATTATCTGTAAATTTTTCTTGGAATAAGGAAATAACAGGAGATGTATTATCAAAAATAATTGTGCCTTTTGTTCCATAGAGTAAAGAACGCATAGTATAGTTGCGCTTACAACCTGTTGATGTCATAACTTTACCGATTACACCGGTGGGGAAACGCATAATAGCAAGCGTACAATCGTGAATCGGCCAATCAGTCAAAGACTTATTGTTGGCATATGCGGATACTTCAGTCGGGTTTCCTGCCATCATTCTTACTAAATCTACAGCATGACATCCGCCTCCGATAATAGGCTCACGTTCAGGTGTTACACGCCATCCTCCTTGACCACCAATAGCTGAATAATCATGAGCATACTCTGATTCAATCATAAAAAGTTCACCTATTGCCCCACTATCAAGCAAGGCTTTTGCCTGAAGGAATCCCGGAGTATAACGTCCAATTTGACCAACCATAAGCTGCTTGCCTGTTTCTCTTGCAACCTGAATCATTTCTTTACACTCATCCAAAGAAAGAGCCATCGGCTTCTCGCATAAAACATGCTTGCCAGCTCGGAGAGCATCAATAGCAATCTGTTTATGTACCTGATCAGGAAGAGGTAAAGTAACTGCATCAATATCCTCTCTTGCTAAAAGCTCATGATGATTTGTATAGTAATCAGGCACATAAAATTTTTCTGCCTGTGCTTTTGCTTTTTCTTCATGCAAATCACAAATAGCAACTGCAGTTGCATTAGGAGCCTTTCTAATACCATCTAAATGATACGTTGAAAAATCTCCAGCCCCAATGACACCTAATTTTAATTCTTTCATAGTTTTTATTCCTTTCATCATTATTTTTTAATCACATAATTTCTTTTGCTAATTTAAGCATTTCATCCGACATAATCTGTCCACATTCTTCTGTTAGCGCACTAACTGGAATTTGTCCCTCATAAGCTGTTTTGGATGCACAAATCTCTGGCGTTGGAATATAAACAGAAACAACCCCACCACATAATTCTGCAAACATATTAAATTGAGTTGGGGAATTTTCCTTTGTGTATTTACCAAATTCTACATATACTTCACCAGAAGTTCCGTAAAGCATCATATCCCCAAGCCGCAAGGCTTGAATCATAACGGGTACTTCCTCCGGCAACCCAAAGAAAGTTACAATATCTTCTGCATTAGCACGTTTTGCAACAACTGACTCTGCAGAATCAATATCTTTTAATGCTTGATATGGTGTTGTTCTAATTAATTCCTCTGCTTCGTGCAGCAATTCAATAGGTGCTGTACGTTTCTTTATCGGGAAAAGCTCTGCTCTCCCGGAAACCACATCAATATTAAAAGGTATTGCGCTTTCATACATTTTGCGTGCTTCTTCAGCTAGTCTTGTTCCTATTTTTATATGGTACCCGCTATAGCAAAATCCATCTCCAGCATAAAAATCTGATTGAGGACGCGAAACATCCAGATGATTAATATTACCACATGCGCCATTTAAAAAAACAGTAGTAAAGTTTTCACCATAGCTTTGCTTCATTTCTTTGGCTAAAACTCCAGAATAGTCAGCAGAATATTTTGTCCCCTGCACACAATCGTGATGAAGTGCAAAATTTGTAAGAGCTCCCATTGGCTTATCTTCTTCATCAAATAAAAATAGCATAGGAAATTCCGGGTCAATCGTTCCAATCGGCTCTAAAATATCCGGATTTTGAAAACCAGGATTTGTACGAATTGTTCCATCTTTCATTCGATAGTTGCGAACGAAAGAGATACCATATACATCACTTTTGGCATATTTAGCTTTTGCCGGCACAAGATTTTGGTATGCTAAAATACCACAATCGCCAATTTTTCGTGCTATCATCTCCATGTATAGTTCGTCGCGAGTGGTTCCCAATCTTGAACTTTTCACATAGCCCGCAGTGTGAGAATGCGTTGCACTGCAAAGTATTAATTCATTTGGAACACCTGTTGCAGCCGTAATTTTTTCAACAGCTTTACTCCTGGTTTCCTCCAATAATGTAATAGCATCAACCGACATAACTAATGCACATACTCCATCGACTTCGATAGCCATTGCACGAACGTATAATTTATCCTGCACACCATTTGACGGGCGGCGAATATAATAACCGGGGATATCGCTGCCTAAACATGGTGTAACATCCATCTCATAAAAGCCACATCTTAACATAATACATTTTCCTAACATAATACATTTTCCTAACATAATACATTTTCCTAACATAATTTATTTTACGCAATAAAACTTAACATTTCGCAGATTGCTTCGTTTTTCTGCCTTATACGAATCTGGTGTAATATAAACAGGCTATATTACACCAGATCGCATATTCTCGTTTAAGACAATACTACATTATTTCATATTTGTATCATAGAATTCCTGTGCCTCTTTTTGAAGTTGTTCGCCACCTTTTGCCATGTATTCCTTTACAAAATCATCCCATGTCTCAAGATCGCGTGCACCTGTAATAAATTCACTATATGCTGTTGTTTTCAGTTTGTCTAAATCAGCCTGATAACGTTTAGCAGAAGCCAAATACGGACGCATTAAAGAATCAACATATTTTGTATCTTCAGTAAGTTTTGCTTTTGTTTCAAAAATTGAAGCATCTGTATACTGTCTTACAATATCCGCACTAGCCCAACCATATGCCGGAGTTAGAATATTAAAGAAACCATTCAATCCCTTAGAAGAGCGTGCAGTTGTGTCTGTATCATACGGTGCTAAAAACTTTAAGCCAGAAGAAACACCAACTTCAGGGTCTATATAATCATAAGTAACTCCTTTTTCACCCCAAACGGCGCGAATGGCATTCTCCTCATTATAGTTGATATCATCCAAGATACTCAGAATCTTACCAAGCTTCTCTTCATTTTCTGAAAGTTGTTCGCCAAAAACTACAAAGTTAGCTCTCGGACCCCATAACCAGTCACCACGTGTTCCATCCTTACCTTGCGGCAGAGAACCAAACGCAACAGCATCTTCCCATTTAACACCGGGATGAGCTTCTTCAAAGTTCTTCTTATTAGATGCACCAGTAGCCGTTGTTTCTATCATATTCTCATAGCCGGTATTAATAACTGCAACACGGTTTGCATTAAATTTCGGGAAATATGTTTGTTGTGTATCTGTAATCATTTCCGGATCTATAATTTCCATCTCATACCACTTGTGCAGAAGTGTCAACGCCTCTTTTGCCCTGTCGTCAACAGTACCATTAGAAACCTTACCATTTTCTACAATCCATTGACCCGGCATAACACCAAAGGCACCAAAAATCTGATCAAATTGGCGTTCCGTAGCGCCACCGCAACCAGTGAAACCATATGTATCTTTCTGTCCGTTACCATCGGGGTCTTCGTTGCGAACCTTAAGATAAGCCGCTTCAAATTCCTCTAAAGTTTCAGGAATCTTTGTTATGCCTAATTTATCAAGCCAATCCTTACGCCATACTGTAACTGTGCCATATTCATCACCCATCAGTTTAGGGAGAACCCAGTTTTCACCTTTATAAGAACTAATAGCCCAAATACGTTCATCTTTCTCATTGATTGCAGCAAAATGACGAGGTGCATACTTTTTAATCTGTTCTTTAGTCACCTGTGCTAAAAATCCCTGATCTACCAACGGTTGCCAGTTTTGTGGTTCATTAATAAACATCACATCAGGTACTTCATCTGAAGCAAGCATTGTAGCTAATTTTTCATAATAACTAGCCGTAACACTGTAAACATCAATAGAAACACCATACTTTTCTTCAATCCATTTTTCCGTTTCTGTATCCTTATCCGTAGGATGATTCGGATTACCCATCATGGTAAAGCTTATAATTCCGTCTTCATTAGAAACCGCTTTTTTCTCCCCTTTACATCCGGCTACACTTAGTGCCATAACAAGGGTTAGCATTAAACAAATAATTTTTTTCATACTTCTTCTCTCCTTTTTAATTAAAATTAATTATCCTTTAACCGCACCCACGGTAACACCCTTCATAAAATACTTCTGCAAGAATGGGTAAACCATTAAAATTGGTATAATAACAAATAATGTTGAGGCGTTTTGAACAGCTTCGGTAGTAGGAGCCGTTCCTGTTGTACTACCAAGTTCCAGCGTATCGATAGACGATGCCTCCTGAAATTCCTTAAGTACCATCTGCAAAACATATTTCTCTCTGTCATTAATATATAGCACAACATCAAACCACGAGTTCCAATGCATAACGGCAATCCATAGAGATATGGTTGCAACGCTCGCCAAAGATAACGGCAAAACAATTTTTGTCAAAATGATAAAATCGTTAGCCCCGTCCAGTTTCGCTGATTCCTCCAAGGAATCGGGTAAGCCTGCAAAGAAACTGCGCATAACCACAACATTGTATGATGAAATAGCTGCCGGTAACAAGAGCGACCATAAGGTATCAATTAAATGCAAATTTTTCACCAAAATATAAGCAGGAATCATACCACCATTAAAAATCATGGTAAATGTCAATAATGCATTAAAAGTGCATCCAAATGGCAATCGTTTCTTAGAAAGTGGATATGCCGTTAAAATAGTGAGTACAAGGCTAAGTGCTGTACCCAAAACTGTACGCACAACAGTATTTTGGAAACATTTCCACATAAATTCCGAGCACAATATTGATTTCCACGCATTAAAATCAATTGCTTTTGGAAGCAAAGAGAAAGATAGGCTTTGCGCATAGGAAGGTGTTATTGAAACAACAATCGCATTCCATATAGGTATCAGGGAAACAATACTAATAACCGAGATAACCAAAACGATACATACATTTAAAATGCGATCCGATAAAGTTTGTTTTATCATATCTAATCATTTCCTCCCTTCAACTTAAAATACAGAAACTTCATTGTCAGACATTTTTCTGACAAGACCATTTGTAATAAGTACTAAAATTAAGCCTATCACAGACTTAAACATACCTGCCGCCGCTGAATAGCTATACTGATACTGACCAATACCCATTCGATAGGTATATGTATCAATAATATCTGCCACATCATAAACAGCCACATTATATAAGTTGAAAATTTGATCAAAACCAGCTTCCAAAACACCGCCCATTTTCAAAATGAGCATAATAGCAACCGTAGGTAAAATAGATGGCAAATTAATGTAAAGAATGCGTTTCAATCTGCTTGCACCATCAATGATAGCCGCTTCATGCATTTCATAATTGATACCTGATAAAGCCGCTATATACACAACAGAATTCCAACCTGCTTCTTTCCAGATATCACTCACAACTAACACACCCACAAAATATTTTGGATCAGCAATGAAATAAATCGGTTTCATTCCGAACATCTGGATGATAGCGTTTATAATACCTGTACTCGGGGATAGCAATGAGGTCAGCATAGCACCCATAACAACCCAACTAAAAAAATGCGGGATGTAGCTGATGGTTTGTGTAATTTTCTTATACGGACCTTCTCTTAATTCATTAAACATAAGAGCCAGAATCACGGGCGTTGGAAATCCAAATACCAACTTTAATAAACTAATTACAATGGTATTCTTTAATACCAATGGGAAATCTGCACCTGAAAAAAGGCTCTTAAATTGTCCTAAGCCTACCCATTGGCTACCTAAAATACCCTCTTTTAGTGAGTAATCCTGAAATGCCATTGTAAGACCGAACATAGGAATATATTTAAAAATAATAAAATACGCAAGTCCCGGCAATAGCATTAAAAGTAGGTATCGATTTTGCCATATTTCTCGGGATAACTGCTTTTTGCGGTTTAATTTTACCGCTGTAGTATCATTCAGTTTCATTAATTTAGCACACCCCTGTCACTATAAATTTCTCTTCACTGATTTGTCTTCCGTCTACAGTCATGTATTTCACACCATCTGTAAGCGGACTCACGCAGCAAGCTAAAGTTTTATCGCTGCCTTTGTAACAAATTTCACGCTCTAATGCATAGCGAGTATGAATATTAGTCCGAATTTCATCCGTAATCGAAAACTCTTTCATGATTTTTATAAATTCATCAAAACTGCCATATTCATTCTCTCGCCGAACTTCACAAACAAAGCCATTTGTTAAACAACAAAAACCTTTTTTATGGTAAATCCGTTCTTTACCATCACCCTTATAATTGTAAATGGTTAACTTTGCATTTTCTCCCATATTAGCAAATTCTATTAAGGCATCTTCGCAATCTTTCTGTGCCACAAGAGGAATTAGCATAATATACAATCCCGCAGTATGAACAAAAACCGGTATAAGCTGAGTACCTCTATATAAAATACCCTCTTCATCAAGCTTTTCTCTTGATAAAACTGCGTCGCCAATACGCACATTTTTTAGTAAAGAACTATTTCCAAAAATCAAGTTCAGTCCTGCCTCTAGAACCTTTTCCCCTTGCCACTTAGGTCTATATAGTACCATGGCCGTCCGCTCGCTTTGAAAAGCCATTTTTCTCCCTAAATCATCTCTCATAAGGTTGGAGGCATTAACAACATAATTCGCAAATAAAGTTCCTACTTGTGATTGGTTCACGGCTTTTTTTCTATCTGCATATAAGAGAGTAAAATTATCTGTTTGCACACCATTATGCCAATCGCGAGTAGCCGTCCCCATTGAATAGGTTTCATCAAAATAGGTGTACAAATTGATTACACCTGCGCCATATTCAAAAATCTCATCTTGTTCATTCAATTCTTCAAATACATTGCGGCATTGAACATTCTCCTGATAAACATATCCATCCAAGGGTAACAAAAAGCTATCTGCAGAAGCAGAACCCTCTGCTGTTCCTTGAACGACATAGGGAAAATCTTTGACAAGCATAGATTCGCCCAGTTCTTTTGGGCAATGATAAAGCATACTACCTATATGAGCTGCAGAAATGTGCCAATAAAAATTTTCGTCCTTGTCCCCCGCAAAAATAGTGTTAATTGGAGTTACACCGCATTCGTCCCCTAAAACAACATAAAGTAAAGTACGCATATTGTAGCTTTGTGCCAGTTTATCTACAGGATAGGCTCTGGCATAAGGACCAGCAGTTTGCGAGACAGATGGCTGATATAAAGCAGCAATCGCTTCCCAAATTCTAGCCTCGCACGCTAATGATAATCGGATACACTCTTTATGCTTGGCATAATTGCTAATAGCTGACAAACCATATAAAGATAACGGTGTATAAGTTAGGCTATTATATTCGCTTAAAAATCCTCGTCGTTCCAACATTGATTGAAGTCGCAAAAGACGACTTTCTGCTTCTTCAATCCAACGTTGTTCCCCAAAATACTCACCACCGAGTACAAGACCAGCCACCATTAGACATGGTGTATTATCATTAACGCCAATAAAATCTTCTTGGGATTTCATATACCATTCCAAATATTTTTTGGCATAACCTTCAAATTTTTTTACGAGTCCGACAGATAAAGCTTGCTTATTTCTTACAAGTTCTAATATGCAAAAGAATGGTTCAAAAGTAGTAAAATGGTCTAATGGTGCATAATACTTCAGCATTTTTTCTGTTAAATTACCGTAGTTTTCGTCTTCGTTCCAAAGTCCCTGACAAAAATAGAACCACTCCGTAATGCCACCCTTATCTGGGAGATTCCCTCCCGTAAGCCATCTTTTTCCATTAGGTCTTCCGTCAGCATCTATGTCGCAAAGGTGATTAGCGATTAATAACTGTCTAATTTGCGATGAACGTTTTTTTTGCCCTTCTACATCATATATTTCCAAAAATATTCCTCCTGTCTTTGTGACATAAAGCTACCTTGCCGGGCAATCTGATTGGTCAATAAAGTTCAATCAGATTGCCCATTTTTATCAAAGGATTAGTTTAAAGAAAGCATTGTGATAGGTCTTAGAGACTCACTTTCCCAAACATACATCGCTACTCTATCACACTCTTGCACCGGAATCCAGGGTGAAAATCTCATTGAATCAAGAGCTCCCACCGTTTTAATTTCACAATCTAAATCTATCAAACCATTTTCACTATAGCATGCAACTGCACATAAAATATCTATAGGCTCATTTTCTGTGTTAACGAAGTTAACACTCGCAGAAATAAAGTCTTCCCCTGTCAAATATGATGCTACAACGGTTTCTTCCAAAATATTATAACTTTTCTCAATCGTTGCTCCATCACACGAAACCTTAACTGTTGCTGAACCACTACCCTCTGTCAACGTGTAACTCCAAGTACCGTTAAGACATACAGGAGTAACGGGCTCATTGTTAACTAAAACTGTTAATGTCTTACCTACAAAGGTACCGGTAAATGTAGCTGGCAGACTAATTCCCTGTGCATTATTTTCTACAACCTCTTTTACCAAAGTAACAGGCTGCAAATACTTCACTGTACTATCGTTTGTTTTATTGGTTAGATATACATTACCATTATTATCTACCACCATATTACATGCGGGTCTTCTCTGCGGTGTCTGAGAAACTGACACCAAATAAGGATTTAGTCTGTCTGTAATATCAAATAAGTAAACACCTTTAGCAGCAGCTGCTCCAACTGTAGAAGCTAAATGACCATTTGCGGTAGACAGATACAGATAATCACCTTGCACCTGCATTTCATAATTGGTAAGAGTTGTATCACCAAGATTTAGGTCACCAGGAATCTTCACAGTATTAACAATCGTGTTAATGTTTTCAACGCCTTCAGACAAATCTGCTACCAGAAGCTCACCATTTTCTGAAAGCATGTAAGCCGCTTCTTTTGTTTCGCTTAATATAGCACCCCATAAATGATTTGTGGTAAAGTTCTGTCCAATAAATTCACTATTGTTATAAGTAAATTGACGTATTACGGTTCTTCCGTAAATCGGCACACCGTAAACAGCACCATCATACGCTATTAATTTAAGATTAGACATACTTTGACCTTTATTTGTTGAACCACTTTCTGCTATTGTATCGGTTTTAAGCGGTTGTTTAGCCTGGTCATAGGTAAGCTTTGTGCTCGTAGTAGCAGTTTGGTCATCTAACCAAATGTAAGATTTAGCCCAGTTGATAGCACTTGCATATAAATAACCATTAGAAACAGCCATGCCAACCGGACTTCTTCCAATTCCTCCATACGTCGTTACATATTGAGGAACACCATTCGCATCAAGTTTATATTTTTCAATGTAAAACGCTGTATCACTATGTCTAAATGCTGCATAAAGGTAGCCATCATTAATAATCATAGCTGTATGTCCATCAACAGACATAATATTTGTAGATAAAAGTTCAACTGTATTCTTCAGCACCGGTGCTGCAGGATTGGTGATGTCATACATATACACACCGCCGGTACTTGACTTTCTATAGCTTACATACAAAATATTGTTATATACTGCTGATGCCATTGGCTGACCATCAGGAACAATCGCTGTTTCAAGATTTAATGACGGTTTTTCTTCTGCTTTTACTTCCAGGCTAACTTCCGAAATGGGAAGAATATGAATAGAATAGTTGTTTTCTAACAATAATTTATTACCCGATTTCTGTATATCAACAACTTTGGAGTTATTAATTTCAGTAAATGTTGCTGTTGCAAAGGTATTAACATTTGTGAAGCTTTCGTTTGCTTCTAATTTTTTGTAATATAGAGTATTGGTAGTACCATAAACATATAAAACATCATCATCTACTTCATATCCAAAGTTATTTGCGTCTGTTCCCTGCCAAACGGTATAAACGGTTTCATTGGCTGTTACACCATCTGCAATATTAACACGATATACTGCTTTTGTCGTCGAACTACCGAAGTAAAGCCAACCATTATCAACGCATAACTTCGTATTCGCACAACCAAATGCTTTTGAAAAACCAGTGACTGTAGCAATCACCTGTTTTGTTGAACAGTTAGATAAATCTGCTGCCCAAGTTGTTGTAGGAGCATTAGTCTTTACATTAACTGACCACACTTCATTACCATTAGTCATGAAAGCATAGTCTCCATACACAGTAATATCTTCATAGGCACCGCCAAAATCAAACATCTGCTTAACCGGTGTTGTAACATTTTCTTGTGAAATATCATAAACGCCAAGTCTAGACATTGTAGAAGCAAAAAGATAATTACCATAAATAGCAAAACCATTTGTACCTATTTCATATTTACCGATAGCACCCGTAGTTGCCAAGTTGGCATACTTTCCTACCAGAACTGGTTTTGTAGGGTCAGCAAGGCTATACTTACGAATCATGTGGCTTGTTGTCTGGCTATCATTAGTAGTGCTTGAAGTATAGCTATCCTTCGCAGCAACATAAAGATAACCATCATGGATGAGCATACCTTCCGAAGAGATAGTTGTGTAAAATTCCAAATCAGTTGCCTCACTGGATGTAACTGCCACATTAGGATTAGATAAGTGATAAACTTCCAGTTGTGCTTTGCCGTTGCTATTTGCATATCTAACGGCATACAAGTAATCACCGTTAACCCCCATAGCACGTGCCGAAATTGTTTGTGTTTGCTTCGCAGGTGTTCCAGCAGACACCGCAGTCTCTGCTGATACTACACCTACTGTACCAAGAACCATGACCAATGCCAGAACACACGCCAAAGACTTTCTTAGATGTTTCCTCATAAAAAAACACTCCTTTAATTTGTCATGTACATAAAGTACATTTTAAATATTTTGTGCTTTGCTTTTTTATCTCATCGCAAAGCTTTTTAATGTTGTTATTTGGCTATTAGTTTTCAAAGCCCTCTAAAATAATAATTTCAACTGTTTTACCTACACGTGAATGAACCAAAATCAGGGAGCCCCCCTCGCCTCCTGCTTGCATGTTCAACACGCTGCTATTTGTAACGGTAATCTCATTTCTGGTACGCTTCATGTTATATACCATACCGATGCTTGGATTCAAAATCTGCCTATAACGGTTAACTTCTACCCCGTTTCTCTTTGTTTTGAAATAAATACTATTGCTGTCTTGAGTTGCAAGAACTCTACCCAAAGATGCTACACCTGCCTGAGCACTTAAAGGAACGTTCGTCTTGTATGTAATAATCTTTTCGTTTAAGCCATCTTCTAAATATAGAAGTCGTTTATCCACCTCTGCTGCATTGGTAGGTTTAGATTCCGTAGTAAAGATACGACGGAAAGCGATTAGTTCGTCATCTCTGATAACAACCTGCAATACATCCCCCGGCTTGACATAATCTGCGAAGTTCTGAACATTAATTTCAGTTTCCAAAACATTGCTTTGGTCATCCTGATTATCTGTACCAGTCAGGCACTGACTTACAATAACCGTATCAACAGTCAAACGTTTTTCTTTACCGCGATGCCAAATATCAATGTAAAGTGCATCACCATCTGTTTCTGCATCATAACCTCTAAGTACGTTGATGACAGGACAGAAATAAGAATACGAACTGATTTCATAATCGGTTTTAATCTCTTTACTATCCTCAATAACCGTTAGAGAAGCGACACCATTCTCTCCTATATCATACATTTGAACTTTGCTATAAAATTCACTTAAGTCTTTCTTTTCAATCCAACGAATACCTTTGTCTGCAATTTTACCATCAGATGTTCTTTTGTTAATATAAATCATTTTTGAACCGGTACCTACCGAATACTCAACACCTGCTGCCATACGTGTCGTCGGATAGTCCGTAGAAAAATCATCAGCATAGTCTGGATCTAACGTGTCTCCAACAAACGTGTTATTGTTATCAGACATATAATAAGCATTTGACCAAGCAATATCCATAGAGAATGCAGCTTCTGTTGCACCGATAACAGCAGTTTTGATTTCTCTTAATTTACCTTCAGCATTTACAGTGTAATAAATAGGTTGAGGTGCAAAACCTTCTCCCAGCAACTTTTCTGCTAGAGCACGAGGTGTTTGACTGCTTCCATTATGTCGCACCCGTTCGGCACCATCTATGACAACAGTCTTGCCGGTTTCATCAAATATCCGGAATTTTCCGCCCGTTGAAAGACCTTGATTACCAGCTACATCCAATAAAAATCCTGTTTTTTCACCAAGGGTAGTACCAGCTTCAATCTTGCAAACTTTTCCCTGACCATTAAGGCTAATTCTAACACTATCACCAACGTAATACCCTGATATTTGCTTACTGGACCAGAAACTGTCTGTCATATAATATGTTTTGTTATTGATTTTAACTTGATTATCACTCACTCCAGTTAAAGTACCTTCAATAACATCAAAACCTATTGCAATGCTTATATATTTCTTTCCACTCCCACTTGTGGCTACAGTGATAACATCACCCACCATGGCAATTTCATAGAAATATGTCTTTGTAATTTCTTCACCGCTCAGTTCAATTTTTACAAGGCCTGCATCATCACTGATATCTAATTGTGTGCCACCTTCTAAATAAAGAATTTCCTGAGTGCGGTCAACTCCCGAGAGAACATAATCAACATATTTAGTAACCTTGGCAACATCATATGTTCCATCACCATCATTATCTATAAATGTAAGGCTACCATCTTTCGCCTGAAGCATCTCAGCCGTCAGGGTGCCGGCCATTTTACCATTATAAATGACACTTATATATCTCGACAAATTTAACGTTCTTGTTCTATTACCTTCTAAATATGTAACAGAATATGCTTTTGAACTGAGTACGTCTTCTGATGCGAGAATAAGTTTTTCATTTTTGTTTTCATATAAGGCTAATACAGTTTCATTGCCCGTACCTTCAAAAACAAAGGCAACTACTCTGCTTCCTATAAAGTCACCCATTGCACTATCTGCTACACGATATAGCGCACCATCAATTTTTATATAATCATTTTGCAAGCCATCCGCAGTATCAAGACCGGTTACACCATTAGCCTCGATAACACCTTCAACTTGATAAATAGACCGATATTTATAGAGCATTGTATCTGTCTTGCCGGAATTAACCACTACAGTATCCATCGTAATTGAATTAATTTCAGCAGTTCCCATTTTGGCCACATCAAGCAATAGTGAAATATATTTCTCTTTTGTAAGACGCTCATTGCCTGAAACAGATTTTAACACTTTATTTCTATAAGCCGTGAGAAGTTTCGTATTTCCTTCAGATAAAACTTCAAAACAAAGCGCATTTGCAAACGCCTCTGCAGCTTCCAATGAAGTAACAGGCTGATTCGGTTTAAAGTTTTGTTCACTAGCCTGCAACAGTCCAAAGGCTACACAAGCAGAAATTGCTTCATAGGCACTATCATTTTCTGGAACATCTGACAATGTTACATCGCCAGAAGGAAGTTGTAAAAAACCATTTACAGAAACTGCAAGTTCGCGTTTCGTTACATCTCCATCTTTACTTTGTAAAAATGAATCCGGATTTCCCACAAGGCCTAATTCCGATAAGGCAATAACCTTTTGTCTGTATGATTCATCTACAGAGTTTTCACTAGCCGATACGACAAAGCATAAAGGCAAAAGCATAACAAACATTAATAAAATTGCAATAATTCTTTTCATTCTACTCATCGCAAAGCACCTCCTCTTATTCATCTATTGTAACTAGGTTTTCGACACCATCATAAATATCAATATGGCTTCTCACATTGGTATAATGATTTCCCTTAATCAGAACACCACTCATATCTGCAGGTCCGCTTTTTCCCACGGTCGTGTTTCCGATTGAAATTCCGTTCTTCATATTGACAAGGGTATTATTTTCTATAATTACCCCATGAACAAGTGTATCTGTCGGTGCTTTGCCTTCAACTCCGACAATTACTAAAATACCATTAATTGGGGTTGTCTCAGTATTTTTAATCGAACTTCGTTCTGTCATGGCACCTTTCATATAGTTATCACGTATTTCAGCACCAAAACAAGACAAACCAAATGTTCCTTCATCACCATTCACTATATAAACAGATGATTGGTTTATTGAACAAATAGAACCCAGTCGCGAACTACCTTCAAAATGATTGTTTTTAATAGTTACAAATCTCGTATATAAATATCTTGCTCGGGAAGGAGTCGGTGTATTATCAATTTCAAAATCACGACTTAGAATACCTTCACAGTTAATACCTGTATTGCCATCGATAATAGCCTCTAAATTACCACCATAAAGCCAGAAGCCTTTTTCGCAATTAACGGCTTTATTATCGTAGACAATATTTTCTTCACAATGGGTTTCAACAAGAAATGTACTGCTTCCATCAGGTACGATATCCCAGGGACGATCAATTGTAAAGGTACATGTATTTGTCTTTTCGTCAATTTTATATCCTACCATATCACGCCACTGTCCAACGCCACGACCACTACCAATAACAACTTTTATATTTTCAAAACGAGTTGCCCATGGCCTATCTGCAGGAAATGTCACGCTCCACTCCGCTGCAACCTTAGAGCCATCAGGATTGATACGATATGTACCCGTTATGCTATTTGGAGTTGCGTTATTAACCTGACCCATATAATATAAGCGACCGCCACTAACCGGCTCCGATGCCGTAATCTCACCATCATTTTGATTCAAACCGTTTTCGTTGGGTGTTCCTGTGTTTTCAATAGTATTATGAGCTAAGTAGGTACGACTTCTATAGAATATTCCTTGGTTATATACTGGATTACCATTATCCAAACGATAATCCGGATAATGAATCAAATGGCTATTTTCATAAATACAGTACATACCAATACGCTCATGAGTGGTTTGGGATGCATGGGATACAATATTTCTTGCTGTCACATAGTCACCAAAAATCGGTCCTAAGTCTGATTTGTGTCCTACGCCATTAAAATCTTCCATTAAAACATATGATCTAACAATACCATAAAAGTGAACTGTCGCACCGTTTTCTGCAAGCTCCAATGGAAAATCCATATTAACAGATTTAATGAACATACCATCAAAGGTTCTTGAATCCCGGTCATTTGCCGAATACGTATCCCATTGTTGACCAATCCATATTACAGCCCAGGGCAAATCGTATTTTGTAATTTCCGGGCTGGTTGTAAGGGTAAGATTATACATACCTTGATATCCAATGGTGTAAGAGGACGGAGCGCTAGTCCACCATTGTGCACTATTATCAGTCCCACAATAAGCCAGTTTGGTTTTTTCTCGATCTTCACCCTCTAAAATTGTTTTGCCAGGCACGGGAATTGTCGTACACCTATATGTACCAATTGGGAAGTAACAAATACCTCCGCCATGCGCTTCAATATCTGCCAGGGCTTTGCCAATGGCCTCTGTATCATCAGCTACGCCATCACCCTTGGCGCCAAAATCCTTTACATTAACCTTATAATTATATACATAGCCGTTTGCCCAACCCACACCTAAATTATATGGGTCCTCGCCTTTTTCAACAGTATAAAGTCTCTGCTCATTATCAAGAGTGGTCCAAGTAACACCATTATTAGTCACGGCAATCTTGAATTCTCCTAGAGGCATTCCTGTTGGAACTGTAAACTTTATACTGTATGGCTCTAACTCCAAAATCTCAGCTTGATATTCACGACCATTAGAAAGTAATTTGACTTCAGTTTTCGTTTCAGCACCAACTCTATCTAACATAAAGTTTGTACCAATCAACTGAACCATTTGACCTTCCCAGTAATAATCTGAGGTACCAACCCACCACGGACGTGCCTGATTCATGTAAAAAGCTTGACTCATCCCAAAACTATTTTCCACCCATATACTGTACACACCTGGTGTTGCTGTCTCAGGAAGAATAGCCGTAACATAAGATGCGTTATCACCATAAATAGTAGGCTCTAATACCATTGCATTTTCAGAGGGTAATTTTCCTGCTATTTTTGCATCTTCTACATAAATTTTCCCATTCTCTTCAAAACCATAACCATATAGGTTAAATGCATAACCAGGTTTAATTTCATCCGATGCTTTAATCATAATTGGTGCTTGTCGCCAGGGCATAATACTTGTGTCATAGCCAGCTCCTGTAAATACATCCATAAGCCTTTTAATAACCGCTGCGGTTTCAGCTCTTGTAGCGTTGTCGTGGCAGGCAAAGTTCCCTTGCTCTTTGCCCTCCATAACCTTCCATGCGCTGACTGTTGCAATATCCCCTTTGGCCCAAGAAGAAAATTCAGCACTATCAGCATAAGTAACTTCTTCTGACTCAGTTGTCTCCAGATATAATAACCCACCGCGTGCTAAAAGAGATGCCATTTCTTCTCTTGTGATTGGCTGATTTCCATTAAAATTGCCGCCAAACCCTTCATCATCTAACAGACGAAGGCTATAAACCGCCTGCAACATTTCTGCATACCAATCTGTCGTTAAAACATCTGGATAGATGTTCTCATACTCTAATGGACTCAGTTTCAAAACGCGGAATACCATTGTCAAAAATTCTGCACGGGATATGGTTCTATCCGGTGCAAACTCTGTTTCAGACACGCCGTTAATAATTCCCTGCTCAGCCAGTTCTTCAATATACTCTTTTGCCCAGGAACCATCAATATCCTCAAAGTTCAATAGCTTAGTTTCTTCTGCGATAGCATCCTCACTAAAAGCAACTGTTCCAAAAGTCAACAGAAGACAGAAAACTAAAATAATGCTTAAAACTCTTTTCATCTATTTATCTCCCTTCCACCAGCAATAGCAGTTCATAAAGCACCTTCGCCCCCATAGCACGAGTCGAAATTTCCTTGCCTTGAAATGCATTCTCAGATGTTCCATTCATAATACCCCACTCGGCAAGCCTCTGTACACTCTCTTTGGCGTATTCGGAAATCTCATCTTCAAAAGCCACAGTTTGCTTCTTTTCCATCACCATATTCTGATTGGTAATAAAGCGTTCAAGCATAACTGCCATTTGTTCGCGTGTCAGTTCTTCTCCCACACCAAATTTTCCATCGCCCGTGCCATTTACAATACCCATCCGGGAAGCGGTTATAACATAAGGTGCATACCAAGCAGAAACGTCTACATCTGAATATTCATCAGATACTTCCTGCAACTCTACTCCTGCACTCATAACTAACAATTTAACAAATTCTTCTCTACGCAAACTATCGTTGGGTGCAAAGGTTGTACTTGTTCTACCTGCAACAATCCCTTTGTCTGCCAAATAAAGAATCGCCTCTTCAGCCCAGGCTACTGAGCCTAAATCAGAAAATTTTTCCTGACTAACCACAGGTTTATCCTGTATAATCGGAATGGTTGCCCCGCTTATAAAGCCTCCTCCACCGGTTGAACTGCCTTTTCCGCGATCATTATTATCCTTCTGCTGACTATTAGGAATTGTTATTGTTGCCAATGTATTATTAAATAATGTAGCTATATCCGGAATAGATGCAAAATAGTCTGCCTTGTCAATTCTTGCCATTGTTCTGTGAATCGTTGCAAGTTCTGATATATATTGATTACTAGTCAAGACATCATATTTATCTATAGCCACCTGAAGTAATCCGAGTTCTGTTTTATATTTGAGTAAATAGTTTCCAATAACCGTCATATCTGATGTATTAATCAGACGAAGGAGACATGATTCCTCAGAATACAAATCTCTAACTACTTCCTCTGTCAAGGTTCCTTCATATGAAATTATATCTTTGCAAATAGATTTCTTTGCTTCATCACTTAAATCTTTGTATTCATCACTTTCAAGGTCAATTCCTAAAAGTGTTGCATTTGTTCCAATAAGATTTTGTACGTCATCTTCCGTGGCGCAAGCATCAATAGTTGCTATTAGATTTTCAACATTTTTCTGCTCTGCTACTGCAGAGGAAAAAATTTCACGAATTTCATCAAAACCTGCACTACTTTGCGTAATATTGGCATCTGCAATAGCATCTAAAACAGTTTGTTTATTTAATAGGCCTGCATAATCACTGCCTTCACCCATGTCTAACAACAAAACACCATTATATGTTGCAAGCGTCTCGGCCATGGTCTCTCCGGTAGCGGCATCGACATCACGCAATGCTGCATTTCGGAAATTTTCACCATAAAAGCGGAATGTGGCAGTTACCGGCGTTGTCACTCCCTCGCATGTAACCGCAATCGTGTAGTCGCGATTATCTACCGGTGTAGCACCTAAATCAACGGTAAAATTAAACTGACCCATGCTTGCCTGTGTTTCCGTCAGCAGCGATACGCCATTGGGGTCTGTTGCCTGACAGTAAACTTCTTTAAACCCAATTCGGTCACCCATAGGAACCACACCGATGATAGTAACCTTGTTAGTATCATAGTCTAACGGATAACTTAAAATAGTAAGAGATGAAGCATCACTTTCGTTTACTAATGTGTTTCTACTGTCCGGTTCGTCATAACCTGGCAGGTTAACTGAAAGCGTTGATGTTTTAGTTAAAACTTTATCACCACTATCATACAACTCTGCCGTAACTGTATAGCTTCCATCATAAATTTCGTCTACAGCCAATGTTTTTTTCCAACCACTAGCATCCACAGGAATGGTAAATGTCTTAGCCACACTCATTTCTGCACTCTTCAAACTAAGTTTAACTTCACATCCCGCCGGAGCTGTACCTTCTATATCATAAGGCAAGGCAGTAACACCTTGACTCTGTAGAATGGTGAAATTATAATTTTTAATTTTAAAACAATCTAAATAGGAATGATAAACACCATCCACAGCTTTCATTAAATCCGTGTAAATATAATCACCAACAGCAGTCACATGACTTGCTGAAAGAACTATATTATCACTTATAAGTTTCGGTGATAAGGGTTGAGAAATATCAAAAACAACTAATTTATCTGTCGCTCCATTACCAACAAAAATCAAATAGTTCCCATGCACATATCCATAGCAAATTGTGTTGGTGAGTGCCGTTGTTCCTAAATCAGTAGGAGAAATAGTCGTTATGCTTTTGAACGCTTCTCCCTGATAACCTTCATCTAAATCAATAATTGCCAGCCCACCATTATCTTTTTTGACTGCATAGGCATATCCTGTGGTTTCTGAAATAGCCGCTGCTTTAGTTCCTGTTAATCTCGCATACATTTTATCTGTAACATTCAGAGCAGAAGGAACAACATAAAAAGCTTGTTTATACATTGAATAGCAATATAACACATCACCATTACCATAGGGCATATAAATACCATTTCGTATATGCTGATTATTCACGGTGCGTATTGTTGAAACTTCCACAGTTTCACCTGTTGCATTTTCCGTTTTATCGTCTTGCCATACGCTAACGGTATTACTGGAGCCTGAACCTGCAATCAATTCTCCGTCAATAACCGCCAAACCACCAAGTCTCGGTGTTGTAGTTTTATAAGTTGCAATATACTTTGGATCTTCGGGTGTATCATGTAAATCAAACTTTCTTACCTCTCCACCTACAGTATCAATAGCACCACTACCGGGACACACAGCAAAATATAAATAGCCGTCTTGAATCATCATGACTTGAAAAACATCAGGATTTGGACGCTCATTCAATCTTTCGTCTGTGGTGGTTTGAAGGACCGGCATTTCAGGGTTGCTAATATCATACACAAAGACCGTGCCGCTCGACCCGTTTCGGTCAGCAATATATAAATAATTTCCATATACTGCCATAGAATTAAACTGACCTTTACCTGTCAAATCAAAACAGGCGTCGTCTATCTTTCGAATAGCAATACTCGTTGTTCCCGTTGCTGAGACCAACGGACAACCCATAGCAATAAAAAACGTAAATAACGCTAAAAGTAAAGCAGAAATCCTAGTAACAATTCCACAATTTTCTCTCATTTTCATTCCTCCGTACTTAAGTTTAAAACATCCATACAACTCTGTCTCACCTGAGTAGATGAACCTACATTGTCAAAAGTATTCTCCTTGAGTACAACACCGCTAATTGATCCATCATTTCTCGATGTGTTTCTGCATTCCCCAATTGATATACCAGACAGCATGTTGGTAAAACTATTGTTTTCTACAATAAATCCTTTAGCTACCTTATAATCCTCTGAGAATGTTGCACTACTGCCTATGGCAACACCATAAATCGCTTGAGATTCCGGTGGATCATTGACGGATACTTTTTCTTGATTGGCATCTTGCATACTATTACCTTTAATCACTCCGCCATAGGAACCATAGCCAAACGGCTCTGTTACTTGAGCATATATATTCCAAATTGCAATAGAACAAGTTTGACGTTGAGGATGATCTCCCACAAAATTATTATCCTTTATAGTAATAAAGAAGTTTTTAAAGCGCCTATGATTGGTTTCAATAACTGGTGTTGCTGTTCCCTGCGTTCTGCAATGGTTACCTTGCACGACATCAAACGCCGCAACGTAAATTCCATCAACATCATTACCCGTGTTGTTCGCTATAATACAATCTACGCCGCCACCATAGAGCCAATAGCCTTTTTGCGCGTTGGTTGCTGTATTATTATACATAATACTTTGTGCATTTAAGGTTGTCAGTAAAAATTCACTGGTTTCATCTGGAACAATATCCCACTCTTTATCAATCGTCACTCGGTATGGTGCAGTGTCGTCATTTAAAACTGTGACTCTGCGGTATTGTCCTAAGCCACGACCACCAACAATCAACAAATAATAGTCACCCCAATTAGGTGTTCCATCATTGTTCGTACCACTAATATACTCTTCCGGCAACATATTTTGAGAGTATACAATATTGCCTTCAGCATCTACGAGCGGTTCAATTCCATTCTCTGTCAGCATAGGATGATACATCCTAGGCGACAATGTTACTTCCAAACCGTTAACTCCATAAATTGTTCCGGCTTTTCTGACATGGCCTAAATCTACAGGCTCTGCACAGATTATTTCTCCATCATTACTACCTGAATATGCTCCGTTCGCCCCGTCCTTTTGTGTCCAATGAGGCGTTCCCACATTTTCAAAGTTGTTGTTTGCAGCATAAAAATGACTGCTGGCAAAAAATCCTTGTGAATAAAAGCCCAAATCATTATCTTGACCGCCTAATGCTAAGTTGTCATATACAATATCATTATCCTCAAAAACAACGTAACAACTTCTGGCAGACCACGAGCTCTTAACCGCTTCTGTTGTACAGTTTCTCATGGTAACATAGTCGCCCCAAACAGGTGCAAAGCCACCTTTGAAACCAACAAAAGTACAGTTGTCAACCAAACAGTATTTATTCAATGTAAGATATGACCACATCGGACCTGATACTTGACCATTTCGAGTCATGTTTTCAACATCTTTAGGCATATCCACCGTTATATTTTTAAAGAAAAATCCATCAAACTGGCTATTTCCACTGCTGCCTTCGCCAATTTTCATAAAATAAGTACAATAATCATCCGCAGCAGTAACTCCTTCTTCTGCTTCTATCGTTAGATTATATAAACCTTGATAGCCACTCGCTCCCCTGTTAGTATCAGAGTAAATAAAATTCTGGCGAGTTTTTCCACTTGCTTCTTTTTGATATACAAGAACACTTCCAGTTCTGCTTTCGCCAGCTATTATGACCTTATCCATAAGCCCCAAAGATTGTATGAGATATTCTCCCTCTGGAACATATACCACACCGCCACCGTCATCATAGACTGCTCGGACGGCTTGCGCAAACGCTCCGGTATCATCTGTAATGCCATCGCCGCTGGCTCCATAATCCATAACATTTTTACTGTTTGTAAAATTATAATTTTTTGCCCAACCCACGTCCAAATCGTAAGGATCGTCAAACGATTCAACGATTGAAATTGCTTGTTCATTATCAAGCGTCATCCACGTTGTACCATTATCAGCCGAAACAGAAATACTACACATACCGATAGGCATATTAGACGGCACTACAAATTCTGCCATATAAGGCTCAGTTGCAATCATTGTCGCCATATGTTCGCTACCACTATTCTGTGATACCAATTTAACTATAGAATTCATTAAATTAGTACCCGTAATTCTGGCGTTACCACCTTGAACTAAAACATCGGAATCAGCTACCCAAAACGGCCTTGCTTGGTTTAAGAAAATTTCATTACTATTCCCTTGATCGGTTATAACCGATGCCTGATAAACTCCTCCACTTGCATTTTCCGGAAGAATAGTTGTTACAAATTGTCCCTCCGCATCTTTCTGCAATACCGGTAATGATAACTCTTCCTCTTCGGTGGTAGATGTCAAACGAATGGATTGTGCATAATCAAGATCTTCACCAAATAAGGAGAAGATTTCGCCCTTAGCCACCTCATCTGTGCTTCTGAAAATAATAGGTTCATCATACCATGGCATGTCGCTCACATTATAATTTTCTTCTTCCAAGAAATTCTTAAAGTTTTCTAGTGCTACAACGAAAGTACCATGGGTGAGCATTGTCTCAGCCTGATAATCTTCAATAAAGCCATATTCTGTAATAAAATCCTCTGCATCGACAGTTTCATCTACTAAATCACAGAGCTTACTTGCTAAGCAAAGTTCTTCAGCAAACATTTCCTGAGTCATTTCACCATGCGGATTCAGCTCGCTATTGGCTCCCAAAAAACCAAAATTGTAAAGAGCTTGTATTTTGTCTGCATACCATAATGTGTTTGTTACATCACTATATACGTCATCGTACTCAACCGGATGTATGACAAGCGTATCCGCTAATGCATTAAAATATGTAAGTTTTGTAATGGGAACTTGATTGTTAAACGTTATGGAAGTAACCTTGCTCAAAGGTTTTAAATTCGTAAAACCATCCCACACAAAAATTTTAACATGAGATAAAGGCTCTCTTTTAGCAATAACCGGATCGTCAAGTATGTTAACACTAATCTGTTTAGATGAATTTGCTTCCACCTCTGTTTCTCCAACAGTGGTACTCAATAATCGACCTCCATTATTTTCGTAAACAGCAGTTATAATTTTAGCTGTTATTGGTTCATTAGTACTATTTTGAGCCGTCACGAAAATCTCTGTTGCATCACTTGATCGAATATCATCAACATTTTCATAAGATACCATATTATGCGCCATTACAATAGCATGGATTTTCCAATTTGACCGTACCAATAATAGATTCTGTGCTACTTCTAATTCTGCCCAATCACCGTCAAAGGAGCCTGTTAAAACTTGTCTTCCGGTAGTTGTTCCCGGTTCCCAATAATGAATTGTATTTTTATTTACATAAACATAAACAACATCATCATGAACTGTAAATCCATTCATATGGTCGCCATCAGCGGCAGCGTATATTTCCTCATATGATTCATTAGCTGTAATGCCATCCCCGATGTTAATTCGCCATATCTTTTCTTGATGTCTGTCTGCATAATATAGCCAATTACCATCTCTTTCAAGACGTGTAAATTTTGTATAGGCAGATGTCGTATTGTCATAAGTTCCCCCAAAATCTGCAACAAGTGTGGCATAACTAAAATCCGTATTTCCCGCTGTCCACCTAGTGGCATTAGGAGCAATTTCTGTCAAATCAACAGCATAAAGCTTTGTAGTATATGTAAAGAAAGCAGTATCATCGCAAACGATGATATCATGAACATAGTTTGAAAATCTTTTAATATTTGATACAGAATTATCAGCAGTCGCTTCCGTTGTATCAAATGCTGCTATACGTGATTGGCTTGTAGTAAACAGCCAATTTTCATAAGTTGCAAAACCATTAAGTCCTGCACGCATATCACTCGCATTCGGAAACAAACCGTTAAGTACAGGATGTGCAGGATCTTCTAAGCTGAAACGCCGCGTTTGTCGGCTTACACCGGATTGAGTTGATGTGGATGCATCACCAACATATAAATATCCATTAACTTCATCAATATGAATACCTGTATCTGACATATCGTTCGTGTGAAAGTATAAACCATTTAACGCAGCATTCGGCTGTTCAACTAATGTTGGCTCATAAGGATTGCTAATATCTACAACCTTCAAGCCGGAATTTGCTTCGGATGACGTATCTGCTGCTACATATAAATAATCACCATACGAAGCCATTGCACGCGGACTCATGCCACCAAAAAACGCTGCATCTAAAACCGTGTCCTGCAAAAATGAATACTCATTTTCCTTCTGTGCATATGAAATACAAATATTGCTTAACAACATAATCAAAAGAAAACAAGATACCATTCTCTTGCTTTTTTTCATAAGATTCCTCCTAAATATTTTTTAGATAAAAGATTCAATGTAAGGCCAAAGATCTAATATCTCTTTCCTCTTTATGTACTACTTATTCAGTGACTACATACTGTGTTGCTTTTGACCATTCTATACCCAAATCAGTCAGAAGGCAGCTCTTTTCAAATGCTTGATACATCAGTTCATAAAGCCCTTTTACCGATGTTTTTTGTTTTTCTTCATCATGAACAACCAGCTCTGCAGGGAAATCAACGATTTCACCATAGTCATTTAGGCTATTTATTGTTAAGGTATGAGCGATAGCCGTTTTTACTGAACAAACTAGTGGTTCCCGAGTTGTCACAGAATCGATCGCATCCCAAAGCCTATGATGTACCGTCTCAAACGGGTTGCCGTAATCCTTAACTGTGCCGTCATTAAAGGTAGCAATAATATGATTCGCTTCTCCATCCATATTAAAGGTGACAACCGCCTTTTCAAAGTTAAAAACAAATTTAGGACCATCTTCTATATCAGAATCTGGTGCATGGCTTGCAATGAATATCAATTTAGTGCCCTTTCTTGTTGTAATATCTAAAAAACATGTATCAAAATTTTCGATATTGTTGGCACGAAGTAACTCACACCGAATTACCTCCGGCATATCACTACTATCTGCTTGTTCCCCTAGCACATCATACATGTTATGTAAATAATGAGCGGTGGCATTAGCTACGACAGAATCTAGCACATAATTGCCACTATTATCTTTAATTTTTCCCTTCCAGGCACTATCATAATAATCCCATCCGCGAGGCCAGGAAACAAGAGTTTTCATTTCAATAGCCTTTCCCAGTTTTCCTGCCATAACGTCTTGCTTAAAAGCGCGATTAGCATTAGAAAAAGACCATTGATACCCTATCCCGACAAACTTAGCACTTTTCTCTGAAGCATTCATCATCTCTACGGCATCAGTATACAAAGATGCTATCGGTTTTTCGCACAAAACATCAGCACCATGCTTGATAGCAAGTAATGTGTCCTCCTTATGAAGATGTGTTGGCGTACTTATAACGACCAAATCTGCCTGGTTCCCGTCATCAAAATAGTCTTTTAAAGATTTATAAACAGGAATTCTTTCACTTTGAATTACTTCACAAAATTCAGATTTTGTAATATCTCGTGCAATCACACCCGAATAGGTAAATTTACCGCTATGTAGTTCTTCCAAAAGAGCTCGCGCATAGTTTGCCGCATATCCTCTCACACCTACTGTGACAACCTTAACACTCATATTCTCCATCCTTTCTAAAAGCATACAATTCCGCCATTATCCGCCGCTTCTTGTGCAGCTAAAGCTAATTCTGTTACAGCAAAAATGTCCTCGGGACGCAACTCTCCTTTTGTTCCGCCTAAAACTTCTTCTAAAAATTCTAAAACTAGGTCTTTCTTTGTTTCAGGAATCGTCACCGTATCAACAGATTCTGTTATACAATGTAATTTACCTTCACGAACCTCCAGAACGCCTTTCGTTCCGACAATTCTTAATCGGTCATCGCTATGCGTCGAGGCGAAGTCGGGACGTAAATAATCAATCTGTAACGATGCCATCACTTCTTCCTCAAAAATATATTGGCACAGACATGTAGTTTCCAAATCACCGTGGCCGTTGTTCCCTACTGTGCTTTGGCAAGCACTAACTTTGACACAAGGTTTGTTGATAATCGCATAAATCCAATCCAGAGCATGAACTCCAACCCAGGGAATTGTCCCACCATAACTTTCTCTTTTCTTATAAAAATCATCACGTTGATACAATTTATAGCTTTTTTGTGCATTGACCATACGCACTTCTCCGATCTTACCTTGGCGTACAGCACATATTGCTTCGTAGTAAGGGCCTGTATAATGCAAAAAATGCATCGCCATCAAATGAACATTGTTTTCTTTTACTGTTTCTTTCAAAATCGTCAAATCGTCACGAGTAGTAGCTACCGGTTTTTCCGTCATAATATGAATACCACGTTTAGCACATTCAATACAAACCTTTGCCGTATCGCCAAACTTCGGTGACACTACCGCAACATTTGGCTTTTCAATATCAAGCATTTCTAGGTAATCCTCATAGAGTTTAGCCTCTGGATGATCCTTTACAATATAGCCATAATAAACTTTGATGTCTTCATCTGCATCCCCTGCCGCAACACCACAACAAACAAATCGTTTATCGCCCCTGGTTGCTTCATTAATTTCCTTTGAGTGACCTCCACGTGCACCAATATATACGATTTTTAGCATTCTCTACACTCCTTAACAAAACCGTGTTTTATATATAATATCTTTATTGATTAAATTGTTGTTCATACAGTTGTTGTGCTTCCTGCTGAAGAATGGCACCACCCATAGCCATATATTCCTCAACAAAATTATCCCATTCTTCTATCGCTCTATCTCCGACAATAAACTGGCTATAACTAACACATTTAAAATTATCAAGTTTAGGCTGAAGCATTGCCGAGGAGGGTAATCCGGACCGGAACAATACATCCTGCGATGATTCAGCATCTCCTACTAAATTCTTATAAAGTTCTTTTTCTTGCGAAAAATCATATTGTTCGCAAATTTCATTAGCACTCCATCGCAAACCACCAAACAAATCAAAGAATCCTCCCAATCCCGCTTCTACACGTTTACGAGCATCTGTATATTCTCCTATATACTGCAAACCTCCAGCCTTGCCTACATCTTCCGCAATATAATCATAATGCTTTCCCTGAATCCCCCAATATTGGCGTAATGCCGTTTCCTCATCATAATACAAATCATCCATAATTTGCAAAATCTTATTCATAACTTCTGGTTTTTCGCGAAGCTGATTCCCAAAACCAACAAAATTTCTTCTGGGTCCCCATGTAAAACTCCCCTTATTCCCCTCTGGACCTTCCGGCGGATAAGAAAAACAGATTTCCGCATTTGGATTATAGGTTTTCATCTCGCGGTGATTGTTGCTCCCTTCCAAAGTCAATTCAAAGAAATCACTGATTGGATAAAATGCCACTCCCACAGAACCAGATAAAAATTTATACTTTGTGGAAAGAACTGTATCCGTTGTGCATTCAGGGTGAATATATCCCTTTTCATACCATCTGTTTAACAGTTTAAGAGCCTCTTTGGCATCCGGATGTACAACATCATTATAAACCTTCCCGTCTTGAACCTTCCATTGCCCGGGCATCACCCCAAAAGCACCAAATATACTATCAAACTGCCTTGGAGAATGAGCACCCATACCCGTAAGTGCATATGTGTCATCCAACCCGTTGCCATCAGGATCATTATGAACAAACGCATCAAATAACATCTCATATTCATCCAGCGTTTTAGGCAATGAGTTTATGCCCAGATTCTCCATCCAGTCCTTTCGCAAAACACCTACATGCATTTTCTCATCGTTTTCAACTTGAGGTATGGCCCACAACTGTCCATTGTCCATACCGCTACTCCAAAGTTGTTCGCCAAACGCAGATACTGCTTGATAGTGTTTTGGTGCATTGGCACGAATCTGCTCAAAAGTGATAGGGGCCAAAATATTTTGTCTTGCCAGCGGTTGCCAAATTTCCGGTTCACGTAGAAACATTACATCCGGAATATTTCCTGCTGCCAACATTGCAGAAAGTTGTTCATCCCCTTCTATTTGAACAATTTCAATATCGACGTTATACTTTTCTTCCAGATAATATTCGGTTTCGCTATTAGATTGTATTGACACTTGCGGAACTCCGCTCCAATAAATTGACAATCTTCTATTTTCTTTTATCTCAGATTTATTACAAGCACTAAACGACATAGTGCATATAATCAAACTCAAAAAAATGATATTTGCCTTACGCATAAAAACACCTTCTAATCCTTTTAATATACAAGCCATAAGCAAGGTTATTTTACTATTATAATTTTACCATACAGCCATGTAAAAAAATAGTGTTCAAATTTTCCAATATGTCACACTTATTTCTTGCTGAAGTGGCTCTATACTCCTTTTAGTTACGTTATCCCAAATCACATAACAACAAAAAAAATAACTCCCGAAAAGTTATCTTTCCGGGAGTTATTTCGTTCTTTAATCTGCATCTAAATTTTTTGACTCACCTATGTTTTTAACCGCATAATTCGTTCTATACTGACTGGGAGTCAAGGAATAATAATTTTTAAATGCACGAATAAAACTTCTAAAGTTTAAATATCCTAACTCTCTAGATATCTCATCTATATTCTTTTTTGTATTTAAGAGTAACTCCTGAGCTTTTTGCATCTTTATTTCATTAATATACGCAAAAAGAGTCATATTAAAGCGTTGTTTAAATAATGCACTGATATATTTAGGAGACAAATTAACTTTATCAGCTATTTGATCAAGTGTGAGTTCTTTATTAATGTTCCTTTGTATATACTCACATATCGCTACAACCAACGCTTCATTTTCTCCACGATTCTCGTGATACTTCTTCAAGTACGCAGTAAAGTCTTTAATTTTTTCAAACAAAAATTGCTTCATACCAGCGAGATCGTCTTCATTTATAAATACCTCATAGCATTCGCCATACGTCTGCTGAATAGCATCTATAACTTTAATATTCATCTCATCCATTACCACAACCATATGATCCATAAAACGCCATATCAATCCGGGTAGATTTTCTGCTATTTTGGGAGTATGCGGAAGCAATCTAATAAAATCTTCTACACAAGACATAGCACCTTGATAATCAAAAGCTTTAATGCACCCGATATAAGAAGTTTCTACACGAAGAATCTGATGATAATCTAAAGCTCCTTGAACCATCATCAAATCTACTTGTGCGTCAATAACATTCCCTTTATTAGTAAAAGCCACTAATCGAAGTGCGTTCAGAGCTTCTTGATATGAATTATAAAGTTGTTCCGTCCCACGATAGGCATTTCCTACACCAGCAGAAATAATGACATTACACGACTCTTCCATTTCACATTTTATCTCTTCTATAATTTGCGAGAATCTAGGAATATCTTCACTCGTAAAACATGTTAGCGATAAAAGTGTATTTTCTGAAACGTACCCAGAAACAATTTTAATATTTTCACAATAAAATTCTTGTAATTTAGCTAACAGCATCTCTTTAGCCATCTTTTTATCGTTTATGCTTTCATAATCTTCCAACTTAATAATAGAAACGACAAACCAACCATTAGAATCCATGTGAATTTCCTCAATTGTTTCAACAGGAATTACTGTATCAGCACAAATATCAGCAAGAATGCTTTTAATATTCCCCTGTCTATCCGTACTACGCTTTGTATTTTTATGTGTAATTAATAGTTCTATCGCACTCTCTAAATATTCAAACTCATTATATCTGCCATAAAGAAACTCTTGCAAATCCTCATTTTCATTAATTTTTCCTATTAGGTTTGATATAGGACGATAAATAGACTTATTCAAATACACCAAAATTACAGCCGTTAAAACCACCGTAAATGTTATCATTAAAAGCAAAACTATTTTTAAACTATTTAAATCTGACACCAAGGCATTATACGGCTGAATACGCACATAATTCCATCCGTTACGAGGAGATTTCACACTTGAGAAAAATACCTTTTCGCCACTAACTTTTTTGACAAAACTTGTCTTTTCTTCTTCAAGCAATAGTTCACTATATTGATTAAATATATTCAAATCTCCATAAATCAACGCTCCATCATCATCATAAATTAACGTGTTTTCGCCAGTTTGTAAAAGATAATTAAAACCATCAAACAAATCTTCTCTGCTGATATTGATAATAAAGGTTCCTGCCTTCTCTTGATGCTGCAAAGGAAAATCACGAAGAATACTTAAGACCTCTTCTCCTTTTTTATCGCGGTTATAAATATATAATGTTTTATATCCTAAAAAACCTGCATTCTCATATGCCGAAACCCATCCGGTATCATAAAACGTATCTAAAGAACCTACTGCATTCCCCAAATCTACAATTACATCACTCTCTTTAAAATAAACATAAAACGAAAAATAATCAAATTCATTTGAAAATACTAATCCTTGCTTATTTAAAAGTTCTAGTTTTTCTTCAACAGAAAGATTTTTACCTTCACCATACTTTAAAAACTCAGTAGAATAATTATATAAAATTGCATCAGCCTTTTCCAATATACTATCAACATCTTTCGTTCGCATATCAAGGAGATTCTGACTTAACTTTGTCTGTTTTTGAATAATAAGATTCGCACTACTAAAATAAACTATACATAACATTATAACAAAAATAATACATGTTACGAGCAAAATTAATGCCATTCTTAATATTGCATCACTTTTTTTATCTCTAAACGAAAATGCAAAATTGAATTTCATCATTATACCTCCAAACACATTATCTTTTCACGCAACAATACTAAAGCAACACAATTCTTCATTTTATAATCTAGGAAAAAACCACTTAATAATTTAATTATATCATATCAAGTTACAAAATTATAGTGCTCATTTTTTCCAATATGGCACGATTTGTGTATCTAGGATATCATACAAAGCTTGCTGCCTCATGGGATTTAAAATTTTTAAGCTACTAAAGAAATATACAAGAACTAAATTCCGCGATATTCATTATTACCAAGCTTCGTCCTTCCGTTCAGGCGTATTATCCGGTAAATATTTATCAATTATTTCTATAATGCCATCTATGCCACCAAGTTTTTTAACGCCTCTATTTCTTTTCTAAAACGACTATACCTTTTATCCTTTTTATCCTTGTCATCCCCATCGTATTTAAAAAATTTTACTACCAATGGATAATCAATACTCTGATCCTTAGATTCTAATAGAGTTATCTCATACACTGTCCCATTTCCACCAGAACCTATTCGCTTACCTCTATAAAAACTGTATTGTTCTCCTGCATATATTTTCTTAGAACTCATCTTCAGCACGCCTTCTTTCATTTTCAGCCTGACATTTATATGAGTCGCTTAGCGCAAAATATATTTCTGCCGTCTTGGGATATTTTCCACAAAGTTTTTTTGCATTTTTTCCATAGTTTTCAGATAACAACAATTCTGATTTTCCATCATCGACAGTATGAACCCCCCGCTTATTTTCTTCTGCAACAACGTACGAATTTTTCAAAGAATCATTAAAATGTTCTTCAATTACTTCTCGGACAGCTTCACAAGGCAAACATCCATCCTCGCCCATTGGAGAAAAGGCCAACAACCTACCTAGCAAGTGCTCAAACAACCGTTCCTGCCCTTGCTGTCTTAATAAGTCTTTAAACTTATCAATCCAACACTTAAGATCGGTATATTCTACCTTTCCATCTTTCTCAGCAGGGCAAAACCTTGCTTTATCAAAACTTAAGTATAATTTGTTCGCTAACTGTTGCTTTTCTTCACCTGCCTCTATCGTATCCGATTTATAAATAATACTAACCAAGTAAGCATACACGGTTGGATCCGATTTCATAATGCGCTGAACACATTGCATCTGGCTCCAATCTAAAACTCTACTAAAACGCCATTCCACCAATGCAATTTTAGTACATTTTTCAGAATCGTCTATAAACTCTTGATGTAAAATTTTCAAAATTTCTTCCAGATAATAATCTGTCCTCGATGTAGCATCACCATTAAGATCTTGAATACCTAGAAATTTTTTATATAATTGATTGACAGAAATTTTATTTTTTGCATCAAATAACAATTCCAAATAAGAAGACAGCATCCCGTATTTTTTGCATTCTTCCAGTGCCCATATCCATGTATCTTCTTTTGCATTTTCAGATACTGCTCTCAGCATATTCATATTCCAGTATTTCTTTTTTACTTCATCATCCTCTTCTGCTATGAGTGCATCAGTTGGACTTACTATCGCTTGCAGGCTAATTACATTAGAAATCAAGAATATATTGTAAGCCTTTTCTTTTACCATTTTTAATATTTCTCTTAAATCAACATTACCCTTATAATACAAGCTACGGAAATAATTGTAAACATGCATACCCTTACAATCATTTTCTAATAACAGTTCAAAAACATCTCTGTCAAATACATTTTTACAATAATACTCAGCTAGCACCTCCCCTAAGGCACAATTTTCATCCTTAACCGCCAGTTGAATCAATCTGTCTAAAGAATATTTACAATCCTTAAATAACTGTATCTGGGTTTCTATTTCTTGAACTCTTAGCAACTTATTCTCATCTCGTGAGCTGATTCCCTCTTTCTGATAAGGGATTGGATGTAACAAGGGAAAATCATACTCGGAAGTAAATAAATATAGAAACTCATAAGTTTTATCTTCTAGAATTATTTTTTCTAAGACATCCTCATATTTTTGGATAGAAACATCATCTAAACTCCATTGAGCATCTGCAAAATATCTATGACGGTATACCAATTGCCTTATTGAATTTTTCGCCTGAATTTTTTCTTCATCAGAAAACTCCCGACAAGTTTCAATTAAATGACACAATATATCGTCTTGTATTTTCGTTCCGTACCAATGTAAGGACTCAACTATTTTCTTCCATTTATCAACATCGCCATTTATATTCTCGACACAAATATTGAGGTATTCTATATATGTCTTATTCACCTCATATACATATAATTCTGCCGGCTCATCAACAGCTCTATAGTGAGGCGTGTTTAAATTAGAGCAGATTGAATTTCTTCCATTAGGTAAATTGCCATATATAATCTCCCATGCACAATCATAAGTAGCCACAGCTTTTCTCGCTGAATCAATTTTTTCATCCACGGACTGCACGCTCATATTAATCCACGCACAGTACACAACTTCCAATATGCTTTTAGGACTATTGCCAACACTATATTTAATATTATAATCATTTGCCTTCCACAGCCAATCGATAGCCCTTTTGACATACATTTTTTGTTGCAAGAGTTGCTCTACAGCCCACAAAATATGTGTATAGTAGTGTCGTCCTGTCAAAAAGTCTCCGTCATTTGCAGAAAATAGTTCTAACATACCAGTAGGCTCAGAAAATTCTTTTTCCAGCTTTTCTAGCACGGCCTTTGGGGAAGCTTCGCATAATTCCGTAAAATACTGAGCAATATATCCCCATCGTTTCTTAGTGGTGATTGTATTTAATACTTTACTGATCACTTCATCTATTTGTCTTTGATTTTCTGCATGTTGTCTGTAAAACGCACGCATAACCAGAGTACGAATCATTCCTTTTTTAAGTGTTTGAGACCATTCAGGCTTATCAGTATAAATACTCGCCTCAAAGTGTTTTTCAAAAGGATATTCAAAAATAGGCTCCGACTCGATTAAAACTTCATAAAATAAATTTATAAAATTTCCCCACATTTCATCAGAAATATATAAATCCAGTTCCTCCCATGCGTCTTCTATACTGGCAATTTGTATATTACTTCCGCTGTATCCCTTGATTTCAACTATGTAAGGAGCTTCCCCATACGAAAAAGTTAATAATTCCTTTTTACAATCATCATATTTTTTACCGGATAATTCTTCAAAAATTATTTTATCTCCTTCAGACTCGGTCCATTTTCCGCATAACAAAGCAGCCATCACAACATCCGAATGTCGTTTTATCCATTCAGGTTTGTTGTGTATAGCGTCGCTAAAAAGTTTCTTTTTTAACGCAGAATACAACCCATGTGTCTTTTCTACAACTTGATATGCCTCATTTGGCTCAAAACCTATCTTTTCTAATGAATTAATTATATTTTTTCTTGTTCTTTTCTTTAAATTCAATTTATCTGTATTATAACAAGGCTCGTCTTCACCATACACAAAGATATTTGTATTATTAGGAATGGTTGGTATATTCTCTGCATAAAAAATCGGGATTAGTATGCATCCGCTTATATTACTATCCTCTAATTTTTCCCAATCTTCCTGGTTTGAGATAATAAGAACTCCCCTGTCAGAATTTTTATTTTTTAATTCATTTAATATCCGATACGTGGTTTCTTCCCGCGATTTACCAACCACAAATATTCTGTTACTATTTAGCCTCTCCTGAAAATTAAGTTCAAACTGTTCATCATCTAATTCAAAAAAATCCAAACTCATACCTTTGTATGCAGATCTTTTTCTTATTTGAGCATCAATATCTCTTATGGTTAAAGGTTGAATATCATTTTCTTTCAGAGATGTAATCTCATTATATATTAGCTTGAGCTGTTCACCTTGTTTTATTGCTCTTTCCTCTTGTTCTCTTCTCCACTCTCCTAAAAACATTTCCAATGTTTTCTCTCGATCATTTTCTTCTAAATATTTTATTATCATTTGAGAAAAATGATTAATATACGTCTCCGCTTGCATAGGAGGAACTTCATAGCGAAGCATTAGATTATACAATTCACCATATAAAATTTGAGTAAAACTATATCCACTACTATTCTTTAGCTTTTGAGAAATCTCACGTAAATTATCTTTTGAAAAAATTACAATTAAATCTTCTTTAAAAGAATTGGAAGCTTCATGACTATTAACTAGAAACTCACCTGTATCTATAAATAATTTTTTCCAGTCATAATTCTCTTTTATCTTTAGAATTAGTTTTGATATTCCATTAATTAACACTTCTATACATTTATCATTTAATTGTTCTTTCATAACTATGCCTTCCTTCTCTATAAAAGCTTAATCCTAATTGTCCAATATAATCAAAATATATTCTATCATAATATAACCAAATTCGCAAATAATGGTATGAAAGGGAAAAGAAAAAATTTTTTACATTCAATATTTTTTTAAGAAACCATTGACTAAAATATCCTCGTTATGATATACTAATAACAGAAATGAAATTATTTTTTTCTTTTTTGTTATTGCGAGGTGTTTTTAATGTTGTGGAACTATATATCAAATACCTATTTGCCTGGTGAGCCCATTGTTGCTTCTGACATAGATATCGGCTTGTCCGAGGTTAATAAGCGAAGACAATTTAAATTGTTAACCGACAACGGGTATTTATCCCGTTTTGAAAATGGCATCTACTATATTCCTAAAAAATCATTGCTTGGTGGTAGTGTTGCAATTCCGCCGGAAATTGTTGTGGAAAAGAAATACATTTCCAGAAATAATAAAATTATGGGATATTATAGTGGGTATGTTTTTGCTAACAAGCTTGGAATCTCTACGCAAATGCCATTTGTCCAAGAAATTGTCAGCAATGAAATGGGTAATCCTATAAAACGCCTAGATTATAATGGACGAACATTTATCATTCGAAAAGCGCGAACTGAAATTACTGAAGATAATGTCTATACTCTGCAACTTCTGGAACTTTTAAAGGACATAGAAACGTATTCCGAATTATCTAAAGAAGAAACCAAAGACAAACTGGTCGACTACATTTTTAGTAAGTCTATTACCAAAGATAAGTTCGATAGCTATCTCTCTCTTTTCCCTGATAAGATCTACAAATCTATATACGAAATGGGGCTTAGCAATGTTTTTGCATGATAATAAAGAACTATTTGAGGAAGTTATTTATAATACTGCTGATTTCTGCAAACTACCGATAGCTATTATCGAAAAAGACTATTATGTAACTCTCATTTTAAAAGAAATCTCCAAACGCAATCCTGATATTGTCTTCAAAGGTGGCACATCTCTTTCCAAATGCTATAAAATAATTGACCGTTTTTCCGAAGATATCGACCTAAACATTATGGGAGATGTAAAACCGGGCGAAAGCAAACGCAGAGCATTAAAAGCACATATTGTTGATGCTATTAATTATTGCAATCTTACTTTAACCGAACCGGAGTCGATTCGCAGCCGCCGTGATTTTAACAAGTATGTTATTGATTACCCTACTCAGTTTGATTCAAACTTTTTAAAACAACATTTGATTATAGAAACAGCTGTATTTTTCAGAGCATACCCTACCGAAAAGAAAGAGGCCGACAGCCTTGTTTATAATTATCTGCTTGAAAACAAATATAGCGACATCATCGAGCTTTATGATCTAGCTCCATTTACTCTCAATGTTCAAACCGCTGACAGAACCTTTGTTGATAAATTATTTGCTTTAGGCGATTATTATCTTGCCGATACTATCCAAGGGCATTCCCGTCATATTTATGATTTATATAAGCTTCTTCCGACCATCGAATTTAATGATAAATTAAAATCGCTTGTAAAAGCTGTTAGGGAAGAGCGTAAAGAACATAAAACATGTTTATCTGCTCAGGACGATATTGATATGAATTTGTTGATTCAAAAAATAATCACCAACGATGCCTATCGTTCCGATTATGAAAATATAACTGCATCACTTTTGTTCAAGCCCGTTAACTATAACACAGCAATAGAAGTTCTTGAAAAGGTATTACAAGAAAATCTTTTTTAATTCACAGGCAGTCTTCCAAGATTGCCTATTTCGTTTTCCCCATACAAATCGTAATTCACTCTGGTAGTATAATAGCTACCGATGGTGTTGGGAGCATTGAAAATGGCCGCAAGCATATATTGTTTGATGTTGCTAATTTTGGTTGTATTTTTGCTCACACAATCTATGACATACTCAATATGGTCACTGTTAATTTTCAGGAATTTATTTTTTACGAGTTCATGAGGATATGTATTACTTGCAATGGTTATGGTTTCATTTTTTGAGCAAATGGTTTCAACTATAATCTCCACTATTTCATCAAGCATATCCCTAGGTATATGATCCCTCTCAGCTAAAATATCGTAATCAATGTTATCTTTTACCATCCATCGGCATCTATCAATCTCAGACATATTAAAACTTATTTTATTCTTAGATGGGATAGGATTAGATTGAGTATTATTATATAAAATATTATTATTTTCTTTTTTATTTGTTTTAGTATTATTTACCCAGTGGTTTTCCTCCGAAGGCTTTTCCTTCACTGGTAAATCCATTGACGGGTTTTCCGTCAACGGTTTTTCTTCTGACAGCTCTTCCGTTAAAGGTTTTTCCGCAGAAGGATTAGCCGTGCAAGGCTTTTCTTCATTATGTTCTTCAGCTTCAACGACGGTATAAGGTTCCTCAAAGATTTCATATTCCATTCCTGTTATCTTGCCATCAACTCCGTGCATCATGGTTCTTTTTATATAACCAGCTGATTCAAGTTCTTTTATTGCGCTCCCAATACATTCTTTGCTCTCTTTACACTTACTTGCAATTCCTTCAATGCTGAATTTCCAATTATCAGGAAGCGAAAGCATCAGGGCAAGTATACCTTTTGCTTTAAGGCTTATATCAGGATTTGTCAGAATACTGTTTGGTATCTGTACAAAATCCTTTTCTTTTTTAATCGTATATTTTGTCATCTGGTGTCCTCCGTTCCATAGAATTTTGCTGATTCAAAATGATAATACTCAACACTATCTCTTCTTCTGAAATATTTTTTCATATATGGCAATTGATAATCAAGACAAACAAGTATCAGTTTTTTGCTTTCTTCTGTTATATCTTTGCTTCCAACTTTATGAAGGTTAATAGCTATAAGGTCACAGTTGGTACAGTTCAAAATTTCGCTTTTCCTGTCCTTCGTTTGAGTCGTATATAACCATTCTCTTTCCCCTTCAAAATTATTATCTATGTATTTTCTTATCTCCTTACAGCGTGTATTGTTTATAATGTATTTAAGTTGCTCTGGTGCGTGATTTGATGTATCAAGGAAGAGAACATGGGGATAGCTCGTCCATGAGCTAAATATCTTTTTTACTGCTCCTTTTCTTGCATTCATAATTTTGTTTGCAAGCTCCATACTGTTTCCTACATAAATAATTCTTGGAAATTCATAATATCGCCTTCCCTGTAGTTCGTCATAAAATACCAATCTAGCTTTGGAGAAAAATGATTCCTCAGTTTTATTCTCCATTTCCAGAACCTCGTCACCAAAATTATATATAATATAAGCTTCAGGATAAGAGAAGATAACCCCCATGGCTCTTGAAGTTCTTGCGTTCCTGAATAATCCTGCTGCTTTTAATTCATCTGCCGTATAAAACTCTGCTGTGTTTTTCTCTGTACAATAGTCTGTTAAGTCTGTGCCGTTTCTTCTTTCAAATCCAAGAGTTTTTTCCATCAGGCTTTTTTCATCCGCAAAAATTTTTATGTCTGCAAGGTCTAAGAGAATTAATATTTCAGCAAGTCTGTGATTTCTTATTCGTCTGTGTTCATCGCTTCGTACCTTATTGGTCCTGCTCGCTCCATCAAACATATTTTCAAATCTGTCTGAATGGTATTCTTTTAAATATCTTTTACACACCACGGTTAATCTTAAATATTTTTTATTATTAAATTTATATACTTTAATATATTTCTTTGTTATTAACTTGCTTATTGTTTTTCTTATATACTCTTTTCCATATTTCAATTTATATAACTCTTCTGTCTGTACTTCTCCTGCTAATCCTATTAAACTTACTATCTTATATTCTATTGTCTGCTCTCTAATCATAACTTTACTTTCACCTGCTTATTTTAATCCAAGTTTCCTATTTATGGTCTTTTTTATTTGGAAAAAAGGCTTCGAAAAGCCTTATTTCTCGGCCTTTTCTCCATGTCACAAAAAATTGTCTTAAAATCACCGTTTTGTGATACGGTTTTGGGATATTAATTTACTTGTTTTGATGCTTCAAAAAGAACTCTCCAAAGTCTTTTTCCGGCATTACATAAACCTTTGTATGACTGTACTTACCTACAGAGGAAATTTGGCAAAGGCTTAAATAATAATCACTGTCATCCGGTACAACAAAATTTGCAATTGCGTCAATTACCTGTTTAACTTCCTTGTTGTCGTGGTCTCCTCTTAATAGTCTGTCGTAATCTTCACCATAGACAAATTCAATACACATCATAACCTTTTCATCAATAGCAACAGATTCACAGTTATAATGAAAATCTCTCATTGCATAGAATAGCGGTTCAAATAAATAATCTGGTTTTGATTCGTCCTTTGTTGGCAAAATCTTCGGAATGGTAACCTCTAATACGCCATTGTTTTTCTCTACCGTAATGCCCATAGTGTCTGCACCCTTAAGAATAACTTCTTCTCTTGGAAGACCCGCTAATATAGCTGTGACATCTCTTGTAACACATACGAATTTCTCTGCAAGATATTCCAGTGCAAGATAGTCCTCTTTCATCCCTCCGGGTTCCATCGCATCATTCAACCTCTTTAAGTAACACAATAGTTTCACCAGCCACTCATACTCAATTGACTCTCGCAATCTTGGCTTTTGCATTTCGTTTTCAAGTTCACTAATGCCTTTTGCCACTTCTGCTTTTTTTAACTCAAATTGTTTGTAGGTCATCTTCCCTACCTCCTTAATATTAATTTTTTATACTTCATACGGAAGCTTTAGATTTTCTGTAAAAATATACTCGCGTGTTTCTCTTGTCATTTTATTTCTGACGATTAGTCTGAAGGTGATTTCATCACACTCCTTTGGCTTATAAGTTTTCATAGCATCTCTGGTTGTGTAAAATGCTCTTGTGATTGAGTAGATGGTTTTATAACTATTTGATACAGACATAAAATTGCATCTTGTGTATTTTTGCCATCCGTTGATAGCGCCTTCGTCCTGTTCGTAGGTATTGAACTGAGCAGGATTTAAAAACTCTATTTTGAATTCATAATCACCGCTACGCTCAAAATCTCTGATGTTTAAAACATCAATCCAAAGTAACCTTTTGTCTGAAATGCTCTCCGGATAATTTACAGTAATCTCAGGCTCAGGGAAATCGACTACATCCTTTGGTGATGTAATAACAACCGTTGCGGTTTTTTCGTTCCAGTTAACCATGCAACCCAAAAGTTCAGAAATAAATCTTATAGGTATCATCGTTCTGCAATCTTTTAAGATTCCGTATGTATCCATAACCATCATTTCGCCGTTCAGGTATGCCATTGGCTGATAAACTGTATAAATGATTTCATCGTTATCTTGTTTAATAACTGCAGTTCTTGTTTCATTTTCCCAATCAACAAAAGCGCCAAGTGCCTCTGATACAAATCTGATTGGAACTAAAACTCTGTCGCGTTCATCAATAAACGGTTTTGCATCGGGGAAACAAATTTCGTTCCCGTCAAGTGTTACCTTTACTTCCATATGTGCAGATGAATTGGTACACATGGAAATGATTACAACCATTAATAAAATACTTACTGCCCTTTTCATAAGTCACCAAACCTTTCTATTATTCAAATACAATTTGTTTCTTTAAGTACAGATTCACAATTGCCTCAAGGACCTTGTTTTTATCCTTTGAAAATCTTGTGAAGTTTCCGAGAGTGTCCATATCCTCGTGCTCATCGTATGCAAGAGGAACAATTTCTTCTTCAAACTCTATATTCCATAAATCCTTATCGCTGATGCGGATAAGTTCTGACCCTGAAACCTTAAGCCTTTTTGAAAAACCGACAATTTTCTTTTCCAGGCAGTTCAGATTGAAATCATCCATCGCCTCTCTGCATTTATTAAAGGGAACGCCGTTGATAAGCATAACACCAAACATCATTGCTTTTTTAAATACATTCACTGTTCCAAGGGGAACTACATACAAATCCTTTACCAGATTATATAGTGCATCAACCGCAAGATAATCTGACTCACCTGCGACAAGACCCCTTGTTTGCATACGGTTAAGCGTCTGCTCAAAAGACACATCACCATAGAGTCCGTACTTTTTCATTCTTCTGTCAAACTCTGCCTTGAGTGATTCCTTATTCATCACATTCCAATGCAGACTTGTCCACAAGATAAATTCAGCCTGAGAAAGTGCTTTTGTTTCACCGTCTGCCACAAGCAGTGGCTCACTGTTTCTTACTACCAATTTTCCTTTAGTTACAAAATAATCAACCATTTTTAAATCCTCCATTTTTTTAAAACAAAAAAACACAACCATAATCGATTGTGTTTTAAAGACTATTAAATTGAATACATCCTCATCAAATGGCGGAGTTGCAATCATTCTATACCTATATCCTGAAAGTATATTTGTATATGTACATCCCTCTCCGCCAATAAATATCCACCCGCATAGCGGGTGGTATTTCATTTTCGGGCATAGCCCTACCCTTTACTGGCTGCGCACAAGTGCGCTTTTTATTGGCCTGCCAGCCATGCAATTACTACTAGCTACCCATAAATGGGTTATGTAGGTGTTCTTTCTATGTAAAGGGGTCCAGGGGCAGCGCCCCTGTGTCGTTTTAAGGGGTGCGGGGGAGGCATGGAGTAAGGCATTCCATAAAATAGAATGCGCTTAATCCAGCCGTTCTTTTGTCGGGTGGTTACAACCGCAAAAGAACTTCCT
>JAFQAZ010000010.1 GCA_017416855.1 Clostridia bacterium | reverse complement strand
TTGATAAGAAATGCTGCGCTTTTCTTATGTTGATAATTATTTCTTAAAACTTTTTACCGCATTCCGGTATACCGCATCGGCAATTTGCATATTTCCTTCAAAAGAAGGATGCACGCCGCTCGTTTTCCAATAATTCGTTCCAACCAAGGAGAATATACCATCACTTTTCCCTTAAAATAACCTTTTCCCTTTCCTTAAGAAGAACAAAAGGTACAATAGCAATCCGCCGGATGCCACTGCGGCACAAACAACCAAAGAATAATTTGTACCCAAATTTTCCGTCATCACACCCCCTAAAAGTCCCGACAACATTCGCGGAACTCCTAAGCCTACAGCGTACACAAGAGTTTGTGCTGAAGCACGTAGCGATGGTGTTATGCTTTGATTGACATAATAATTCACACTGTACAAAAGCGAAGCACTCAAAAAACCTGTCAGAAGACCTATAATCAGAATCCCTGCAAACTGTGTAAACACTGCTAAAAGCAAGTAACGCACAACGGTAGCAACGATTATGACGGGAAGGATTTTTTTCATTCCAAAACGGGCAAATATCATGTCAAAGCACAAATAGAAGGGTGCTTCACTTAAGGTGGTAATCAGTACATTGGTACCCCACAACCATGTAGGTGCCGCAAGCTCATGAGTCAGATAAGATGGAAAAAAATTGAGATAATATCCGTAAGCAAACTGTGCTGTTGCTAAAATCCCAATGAGTGCCAACAGTTCTGTCCCCTTCAGCAAGGGCGCAAAATGCATCTTTTTCGCATGGGCGTGTCCTTTCACATTGGGCATTATCCCAACGCAAATGCAGCATAGTACCCCCATAACCGAACAAACTTTAAACACCACGTGCAGATTATCGGCAATCAGAAAGGACAGACCGAAGGATACAAAACCATACCCCAGCATTCCCATCAGTCGCATCGGACCATAACGTATTTTCGCTTCGTTTGCTGTTTCCATGCTGATCACATCCAGCAAGCTTCCAAGTGCAGACAAGAAAAACATAGTGCCGCCCATAGCAAAACAGAGCCACCAGAAATTATCGTTCCACGGCACAGCGCTGTAAAATAGTGTTGCCCCTGCCACAATAATTAACAGCACCGTTTTTTTATACCGTGCTTTGTCCGCGCACACGCCCCAGAATAAGGGAGCGAATATAGCCACCGCCTGAGGGATGGATAACAAAATCCCTATATATGCGGAAGAATGTGGCGTTTCATTATAAAGATACAACTGAATAAAACAGTAATAAAGCCCTGTAAACCCATATAAAAGTGCATTAGAGATATATAACACACCCCTGCTGCATCCGTCAGAGAAAACTTTCTCACGTCCCATTACGGTATAATCCTCTCAATACTGTTACTGTCATCCGCTTCAAATGTGCAGGGTGGCTGCGTAACCTCGTTGACTTTGCCATGCGTTTCGGTATAGATAACGGCTTCGCCGCCGTGACGGAGTACATTACCACGAAATTCGGCAATTCCTTCTATAGGTGCCTGAAAATGCAGTGTGCCGGTGCATTTAAACACATTGTTAACCAGATGAGCACCCTCTGTACGGTGCAGAGTAGGCATCATATCGCCTTCTTTTTCAAAATAATTGTCATGCCAAACAGTGCCTGGCTCACCAATATGATGATGGAAGGGGTAGAACAGACCTTTGACCACATTGCCATATACTTTGAACCCAACCCCCGGAGCGTCCAGATACAGACCTTTACAGTTAATGTATTTCTTGCCGGTATCAATTCTCTGTACAAAATTGTTTCTGATGGTGCCGTTTTTATCCAAAAGCTTATAGATTCCGGCACCATCATTTAACTTTTGCATGGGATTCAGCACAATATTTTCTTCTATCAAAAGATTATCGCCATAAGCTACAATGCCGGAATAAGGTGTTTCGGCAATGTAATTCTTACGTGCTACGGCATTATCGATGAAAATGGCTGCTGCACTATAATAATCCATACCAATTCGTTCAATGCGGCAACCTTCTACACAAGGCCAGGTAGCCCATGTTTCCTCCGAAGGATTTTCGGGAATGGGGGTATTAATTGTGAGTGCAACGCCACCGGCTCCACATTCGCTGATTTGTGCACCGCGAATATAGATGTCCTCACCCTTTAATTTGATACCTAAACCGCCTGTTTTATAAATACTGATATTTTCAAGCAAAATGCCGGACACGCCCTCGCCCTGAATAGCGCCAAATTGTTCTAAAGAGATAAACCCTCCGGCACCGCGCATAACTTCCGTTGAAAAAACATCTGTAACCACCGGCGTGGTTGCGGCCGTTATATCAATATCCCGAATGGTTATATCCTTACAACCCTCCGAAAAAGCAATCACCGTTTTTGTCAGGGGCACAATAGCACAGAAATCCTCAACTTTTTCATCAGGATAAGGCCTGTAATAAATCTTACCATTTTTCTTATCACGATACCATCTGCCGTCTTCTGTCATACCCTCAACTGTATTGTAAACAATGTATTCCCGATGACCAAAAGAACCCGGCGGATGTCCGCAGGGCGGATCAAGATAAAATGTATGGGTTTCCCGATCCATTCCCACAACACTTGTGTAGGATTCATTCCAGGAATGGTACACCTGCACTTCTGCGTTTTCATATACAAAATCATCTGAAAAATCCTTGGGATCATAGACAAAATGATCCAGTTCCTCGCGTGTGAGCATCCGTCCCCATCCGCCATAGCAGGAGCCGCGCCATTCTAATTTGTCAAAGATAGTGCAATGCGTTAACTCGCCTTCTAAAGGATAGCGGGCTTTTTTGAGGTAATCCCCATTTTCCGTGAGTAACAAGCGAAAGTCTACCTGCTGACCGTTCACCTGCGGAATGTCCGTGTAAAACCAACCTGTTTCCGGATCGACAAGCCAATTTCTCACCGGAATACCGCCGGACAGAACCCCGCGACCCTGTTTGCTTCCTTCAATAATCAAGCCGTTGTCCTCTTCTGTTAAAGAAAGACTTGTTCCGTAATATACGCCACTGTGAATAATCATTTTCTTTTCTCCGGTTGATTTGCGCAGTTTTTCAAGTGCCTCTGCCGGAGTTGCTACCTGAGCACCCGTAGTGTCAGCTGCATTAACATGAATAATCATACGATCATCCTTTCTGCCCTACAAGCAAGTTTATACTTTGATTATACGTTTCCCCATGAGCAAAAACAATACAAAAATTACGCGCATATTTCCCGGCAGGATTATACTAAGAGTATAAAAAAAGGGCTACTGCCCTTTTTATTGATACATCTCTAATGTAAGTTTTACAATTTCTCCTCGCAACTCATCTTTATAGTCTGCATATTCAACATAGTGTTGCCCGATTTTCTCAAACAGGGGATTCTTCTGCTTTTCGCAATAATTGCGAGCAATTTCCTTTCTCTCCGCTACGGATTTGATATTTTCTTCCCCCTGCCACAAACGTTCAATATACATAATATCCCGAAGAATTTGTTCTTTTTCATATCGTTTTTCATTTTTAGGAGAAACAACACATTCTTTATCAGGCTCAGGCGTCTCTTTTGCTCCGATGGCACAGAGAAACGCTTCTGCCATCAAATGATTTCCGTAAGCATTGGGATGCATACGATCTTCTCTGATGGGATTTTCCGCCAAACGGGAAAAGAGAGCCTGGCGCATATCGACAAACAAAAGACCATTCTCTTTTGCAATCTGTTCAGCAATCTTAGCAAGAATCATCAGGTCTTGATCCGAACCGACAAAATTCTCTGCCGGCGTTTCGGTATATTCATTATAAGGCGTGGGGGAACAAATGATAGGGATTGCACTGATTTTTTTACATTCGCCGATATAGTATTTCAGCATTTCAGGATATAAGGAAATCCCTCTTTCAACGGCTCTCTTATCCGCCGGATTGTCACTGTTGTGACTAAACACTTCTATGTCGTTCATGCCGTACATAATCACCACATATTTGGGAAAATACCGCAGGCAATCACTGACAAACCGATTTTTAAGATTCATTTCCGACCCTCTGGCACCACTAATTCCGCAATTATACAGTCCGATTTCCAGTTCCGGCAGATTATCCAGAAACCATTGCGTAACCTCTTTAATCCACGTTCCTTCCGCGGTAATACTATCACCTAAAAAACATATTCTGTCATATTTTGAAAGATTCAGCTTCATAACATTTCCCTTACCTTATATTAAATTTACCACAAACCGATTATATGCCGTCAGACCACTAGACACAATGCAAAAATTGCGCGCATTTTTCCCGACAGGATTATCCGTGGTTGCTGATGGAATGCATGAAGTTCTCTGTCCCCAGATATTCATCAATTAATGCAAGCAGCTCCTCCCGACCGGATTTCTGCACCAAAGACAGCATTTTTTTAACGCGGTATTTCACAGTACCCACAGCAATCCGTTCCTGCTCGGCAATTTGCTCATAAGGCACACCGCCTGCCATACCGCCAATGATTTGCAGGTCAATGGCATCCAGCGAGGAAAAAAGCCGTTCAAGCGTATAAATATCCTGTGCCCGTTCATCCCGCAGAAAGCTGTTTTCACTAGCGGAAGCATTCGGTGCCTCTGCCGTTTCCGGATCCATAAACGGAACACCACGAACTGTCGCAGACACAGATTCCATACCGGGATTATTGACCAAAAAGGAATACAGCCTGATGGCTTGTCTTCCCATTTCGTGATAATCAAGGGAAATCATTTTTATTTCAGGACTCAGATAGTCTGCCAAAGGCGAATCCCAAAAAGAATGGATGTGCAGAGAATGGGTTAACCCTTTTTGGCGCAACAAACTAACCAATACAATAGATACCACATCGTTTGTACATAAAACGGCATCATATTGGGCTGCTTCCGCTAAAAAGGACTCACAGCAATCCTGCAGTGAACCTTCCATATAGTAAATTCCCGTTCTGTGACCGTCATTATACCTGCTGTTATAGTCACGAAATGCCTGACATTTTGCCCCATCACTCATATTATCAGGACTAACGCCTAAAAGCGCCATATTGTGCCAACCACGTTTGCACATATAGCGGCACCAGGCTGTATAAATGCCGTAAAAATCAAAGCTCAAAGAACTGACGCCCCGCTGTGTTGTGTTGTTGTAGGTTGCCAGCAAAATCGGGTGAAATCCTCTATCCGACACTTGTGCAATATGGGAAGCGACCCAGTCAGGACTTCTCCCATTTAAGATAATCGGAACGATTTCGCCCTTTCCCCGTCCTTGGGAAGCAATCCTTTCCAAATCGTTCAACTGGAGTTCCCGCAGTTTTCCCTTACATTCCCGTACAGCCATACGCATCCCTGCCATATATTTGGCATTCCAGAAATTCTCAGAAAGCCCCGGTTCCATCATAACATAAAAATCCACATAACCACCCCTTACCACGCAAACAACATATCACATCTTCATAAATGACCAAAGGCAGTATATCGTCGTCTTAGAAAAATGTACTGTTCAAGATTTAAAAATTCAAGGTGTCTCCGTGAAATACTCGCTACATAATAAATACCTTCGCATCGGGTTTATAGGCATTATATGCAAGACGGATATATTCATTTTTGCCAATGTGCCAAAAGGATTTATTTTCCCCTTCCCGTCGGATGGCCATTCTGAACACATTTTTTTCTGCAAGGTCGAAATCTTTTTTATATAAAACAATTCTGCAAACACCGTCTTCTCTTGTGCAATGCCACTTGGCTGTTTCCTCACGGAGCCGTTCCCCCACCAGAAAATATCCCTGAGGGTCCCGGAGAATCACCGTACCGTCTGCCAGGATACGCACAGGTACATAGGGTACAAACATGGTAAACTCTGCATCAATAATAATTTCATCATTGTGCTTTGCTTTCATTGTGATAACATAACTTTCTTCTGTAGAAACCACAGAAACCGCTGTCTCCTTATCCTCGGTTCCGTCTTCAAAAACAAAAGTCTCTTGCCTGCCTGAGTCAACAGAATAACTTCTGCCTTCTTCTCCTGCAAAAAAGCCTAAAGGCGGCAGAGATTCTTTTATCCTTTGCCGGACAACAGGAAACTCCTCTGCAAGGGTTTCCTCCAACCGACCAATACGCCAATCCAGCTTTTGAGGAAAGAACTTAAAGCCCACCGCTTCGCTGTGATACCCTAATCGTTTATCTTCTAAGCACAAATTCTTCATTCCCTTGGCATTGTCTATTTCCTCGTGAACAATCTGCTCCATACTCCCAAGGATATCTTCTGAATTTCCTTGCATATAGCCAAGATCGTTACGTTTCAGGTAAAAGTGTATCATATTATAGGCACTTTTTATGAGGATGAAAATAGCCTGCGCCAAGGTCAGCATTTCTCTCGGAATCACTATTTTCTCTAAAAGTTTTATACCCTCTGCCCATTGTTCCCCCATTTTTTCCAGTAAAATCAACGTTTCTTCCGGCGTATGTATCATGCCGATAAATTCACCGAAACGGTCACCCTCCACGCTTTGGGTCAGGAGCCAGTTAGAGGGCACTGCCATATCAATTGGCAGAAGATGCAGCGGTCGTGTCACTGCATCATTGATTGGGCCGTACCAGGCAAAAAGCACATTATAAGGGCATTGCTTGTAGCTTTCTTCAAAAATCTCCCAGGCCTTTGCCAACGTGTCTGCACTCTCTGCATTTGTATACAAAAGTGCCAATTTTTTCAAAAATTCTGTCTTGCTGTTTGCAAAAGGAAGAAACGCAAGCTCGCCTGCCGCCTTGTTCATCAAGCATGGATAATTGCCGAAAAACCAGCAATACATTACCCCCGTTGTGTTATATTCTTTCATAGCAGCATATTTATCATACAGTATCCCCGGCACCGGTACATAAGGCACCGTTGCCAGTTCATGAGAACAGCAGACCTGAATTTTTGCATAGATGGGTGCACCGTCACTATGTTCTGCATTTAACGTAAACAAATGCCCCGGTCCCGGAAAACTGAGCCAATAATCCAAAGTAGTTCTTTCCTTGCCTAGCTGCACGCAGGTGCCCTTATCCTCAAAATTGTTCATAAGCGGTATGTTTTTATCCCGAACTCTACAATGCTCAATCATCATCTCATCAGTCCAGGAACGGGCGCCATAGGTCCAGCTGATGAACTCGCCATCCGGCTTGGCTTTTTTTAAGCCGTTATACATAAGCTGCTCCGTTTTAGCCAGAGCCATTGCTTTAGTCAGCCCTGCTTCTTTACAGTTCGGACAATCAATTTCATCCGGCGTGCCCACACCGCCGCAGCCGGCCACCGCTTCCCCGGTAGTGATGGATATAAACCCGGAAAGTTCCGGCACAAGGTTGAAAAGCTTAAACAGACATTCTTCCGCATAAGCACTGCCTTTTTCCGTTGAGGGACAAATAGCCTGTTGTGTACCGTTCCAAAATTCAGCACCCAACATATCTCTGTGCTTTTCTCTTAAAATCCCATTGCTATATGTCGAAGCCGGCTCAACACCCAAAGGATAGATGCCAATACCGTAACGTGCACATTTTTGTGCAAGTTTTCTTAACTTCTGTAACTGTTTTTCTCCACTAATGCCATACTCAGGTACAATATCTGAAGGGACAAACTCTCTGAGCCGCACAAAAAGCCACAAGCCGTTCACCCCATCGTGACTAAGCCGTGCCAGATAGTTATCAGGATAATAATCCCGGTCATCCTTTAACTCTAAATTTGCTTCGTGAGGTGTAAAGAAATTTCGGGTAATTCTCTTTTTTATATGAGGACGCCTTGTAAAAGTTCCTTTCGGCAAAAATGAGCCACCACGACTAATCATTTCATCTTCTATATAATAAATTCCCCGACGAATCCCCTCAGTATCAGAAGCCATAATGGTACAGGACTTTTCATCCACAATAATTTCATATTCCTCCCACTGCATGGCCGGTTTAAATGCTGTCCGAATGGTAAAATCGTTACCCGGAGTGCTGTGCAGTGTCAAAAATTCCACAAGGTCATTGTTCGCTGTTTCAAGAAGTCTCTTTTCATCAGGAAACGCAAATTCCGTTGTGACGTTCATGACCGCTACCTCACCCTTTGCGACACTTCTTTTGTTCCAATTCTTCGGAAGAGACTCATAAAGGGGAGCATCTAATTCTTGAAAGCTACGTTCAGGCTGTTTATCTGCAAAAAAATCTTCTACACTATACTGTTTCATAGAGCTTCACCTCGAACTTTTTTCATTTCCATAAAATTATAGGGGTTGATGCCCGCATCACCCCTATATTGCTATATATTTTTATCAATCAGTTTCGTTTGTTTTATTCCACGTGGGGAATAATTCACGCCAAACATCCGTATGAGCTTCGCAATCTAAATAATGAGAGAACAGTTGCCGTTTATCCTCATCATCTTCCATGGTATAGCCACAGAATGCTCTTTTATAACCATCATGATTTTCAACGCAAAAATCGTGCCACTTCTCTTTCCATACATTGGTTTTCAGATGTTCACTTCTTTCCCAAAAATCTGCCATAGTCTTTTGGGCCTTTTCCCCTTCCATCACGTTGGAACAACCCTCTTCCACCAGTATGGGTGTAAAATCAATATTAATCTTTTCTTTGGTCACATCCAAGGTCACCACAAGACCTTCATACCAAAAATCTTTCCAGGCATTCCAGGCAAAATGGAAATTCCCCTGACCGTAGAGAATATGCGCTCCGTCAAACTGCTCGTAACATCCAATGCAGTGACTGTGCTGACACAGAACAACATCCGCACCGCAACGAACCATTTCTTTGCAGGCTTTCCGAAGTCTCGGCGAGGGATAACGGCAGAATTCTTTACCACCGTGATACACCACAATCACATAATCTGCGGTTTTCTTTGCCTGACGAATATCCTCCATGGTTTCAAACTCATCAAAGGGACGGGCACCTATTCTTGTTTCTGTGGCATAAGAATATTCATGCTCACAAACATTGACAATACTAATCTTTAACCCATCGTGTTCAATGAGGTGATTTTTTCTGGAAGCTTCGTAGTTTTCACCAATACCGGTCCACAAAATACCACAATCATCCAGAGCTCTTAAGGTATCAAAAAGTCCTTTTTTGCCAAAATCGAAGATATGGTTATTACTCAGAGTGCAATCCGTAACACCTGCTTTTTTCAAGGTCATTGCCGTGCTGATGGGACCTTTTAAGCAGGGACCGCATTTTTTAATTCCTTCCTCGCTGTCTGTCAGAGCACATTCCAAATTCACAATGGTTCTGTCCGCTGACTGAAAAATATCCATCACATTACCGAAGGTGCCCCTTGCATCTTCCTTTTCAAAAAAAGCAAGACTATCAGCACCAACAGACATATCACCGCATATTACTAATTTCATTGTCAATTCTCCTCTTTAAAAAATTTCGTCATAGACTTTCCAGGCATCATCATAATAAAACCGGTGTCCTTCTGACCCAATAACATGAACGCATTTGCCCTTTGTGTGTTTATATAACGCTTCCGTCATTTCAAACTCCCTTTGTGCCGATTCCAAGGGGAAAATACTGTCTTTTGCGCCGGATACAATCATCAAATTCTTTGGTGCAATCAAGCCACTCAAATCGCCCATATCAAAATATCGTCTCATACCGGGAACAAAATTACAGGTGCAATGAAACATAGCCGAAATGGACTCGTCAAAGCTGGCAAAAGCACAACTGACAATTGCCGTTTTAATTCTTTCCTCTAAGCAGGCGGTATAAAAGGTTGTTGTACCGCCACCGGAATTTCCAAGACAAATAATGTTCTCTGCATCAATAACAACAGAGAAATACTTTTCCAGAACATCAATGGCGCGCATAACATCCCAAACCCGTTCTCCAATAGTCGTTCTGCCAATTAAAAGATTCGCCATAGTGCTGACATGACAAGCCGGTGCACCGTTTTCACCAGAACCGCACTCACCCATTGCACGTTGTTCAATAGTGAGGGCACAATAGCCTCTTTTCACTGCCCCAATGGCAAAATCTCTGTCACCGCCGGCAATTAAATTTTCATCCCCGGGGAATTTTGCTCTGCCCAAAGAGATATGCATTCCTGTTGAATGACCTTGCAGACACAACACCACAGGAACCGGCTGAGTGATGCCACTGGGAATCAGCAAATGACACGGTACAAAGTATCCTTCCTCACTTTGAAAGGTGAAACGGACTTCCTTGTAATCAGCACATTCTGTTTCAGATTCAACTGAAAACAAATCATCACATAAAACAAAGGGAAGTCCTAATAATTCTTTCAGTTTTTCCCGTCCTTTTTCCTGCCAGCGGGCAAAATCCTCCCCTTCTTTATACCGCATCGACGGCACAATGTTCTCTGTAAGCGACAATACTTTTTTTAGCGGAAGCTGATTTCTTTCCATATCCCTTCTCCTTTACATATCCTGCTGTTATTCTGTTATTCTTAACGCTTCAACATCCTCAAACACCATAGCCTCCCGGGCATCTTCCGAAAGAGTAAAGGTTTGAACATTACAAAGATTCAAATTTTTAATATGCCTGAAATAGATGCCATAAGCTGGCAGCACATCACCAAAGGTCGCTGCAGAAGGTGTCATTTTTTCTCTTTCCGGCACAACAATCTCCCTGTCTCTCTCTGTCCCGCCACCGGGCACCGTCAGGTATATGTTAGAAAGGGAAATGTTTTCAATTTTTCCTTTTGGCTGCCCGATCACACTGGAAGCAATGACGTGCGCCTTGTCAAAAAGCATTTCATCTGTAGAATCCACTTTGTAACGAATGGGTTCAATCTCATCATAAGGTCCAATGGCAACAATATTATCCATCACAACATTTTTAATGGAGCCAATGGTGGTGCCCTCCGGTCCCCGACCTCTGTCTGTGAGCTGAATAATAAAAGGGGAACCAACATTCTTCATCGTAATATTACTCACCGTTACACCATCCATCTCACCGCCGTCTGCAATTTCCAGAGCAACACCTGTCAGACAAGTATCATAGATGGCGCAGTTCTGAATGGCAATATTTTTAAAACCGCCGTTTGTTTCTGTACCCAGCTTAATAGCACACATCCGGGATGAAACAGTGCAGTTAGAAATCACAACATTCTCACACAACTGTTTTTTATTTAACGTATAAGAGCATTTCGGCACAATGGCATCATCCCCGGCAATCACATGACAGTCAGAAATAATCACATTTTTGCAGCAATCGGGACTAATTCCGTCAATGTGTACCTTCACTGTAAGACCTGTCAGGCGCACATTTTCACACCCTGCCAGATAAACAGCCAAATCCGTAGCATTGTAAAGCTTTAACTCTGAAATAGCAATATCCTTGCAATTCTTAAAAGAAAAGATTTTCGCAGCTCTGCGACAGCACCAGGCATTTTCCCCGGGAATATCTCTGTTTTCCCAAGTGCTCTGCATATCAATGGTGCCATTTCCGGAAAAAGATATGTCTTCGCAATTTTCACCCCAGAACATAGCACGATGGAAAAAGGAATGGGAAAAATCCTGATATAAAGGATAATCCACCATTTCTCTTTCATCAAAATCATCTGCATCGGTACTGCCCAAAAAAACTGCTCCCGGTTCAAAAACGAAATGCACATGGCTATATATATGTACCGATGCCACAACATAGGTACCAAAAGGCACATAAACCACACCGCCTTGCTCGCGGCAGGCATCTACCGCACTTTGAACAGCCGCTGTTACATTTGTTTTGCCATCCGAAATAGCTCCGAAATCCACTATATTATACATAATATCCTCCGGTCTTTATGACTGTCTGTCCATCTTATATGTTGTCGTTGTCTTTGTTCTGCCATCCTCTGCCACAACGGTCACTGTAAAGCTGTCTGCACGCTTAAGGCTGATTTTCCCTGCCAGAGGTTTCTCAACACCGTTAATGAAAAGCTTCGCCTCTTCACTGATTTGTGCGCGATAATTAATAATAACAGAATCATCCGTGATTTGCAGGATATTTTCTTCTCCTAAAACAACAGGATATGCATTTTTGCAGTTGAAGAATCCCATGGAAAGCAGTTCTGCCTCATGAGAACGGTAAGCGTTCTGCGTTATTTCAAGAATTTTAACTTCTAATGGCTCAAAGCTCAAAGCATAGCCCGATGCGCCTTGCGTCAGAGTTGCTCCGGTATCTGCCACAGCCGTCGTCGCTCCGTCCATACGCACCGTTGCACTCTGTGCCTGCTTTGTGTTGTTCACAGCAAACAAATAGCTTTTACCGTTATACCTTCTGGTGGTGATGTTCAGCCACTCTCCGCCGTCGCTGACGGTATAGGCCGGTGCCGGCTCTGAAGATAAGATAATTTTTTCATATTTTTCCACATCAGCATAGAGGGTGGTCAGTTCACTCCACCACTGCTCAAAAGATTTCTCAGGGTCGTTCATCATAGCCTGATAAGCATAACAGTCCAATCCGTCTGCCCCTTCACAAATGGCCTGATATGCCATATTTCGAAGCTCTGTATAGTTGGGACCACGACTGTCCTCGCCATAATGACCGCGCCAGTTAAAGCCCTGGAGACACACATACATAGGCCGGTTGGGGAAATTCTCCTCAATCTGGCGCACACTACGGCCAACAATAGCAATATCATCTGTATCCTTACCGCTGACAGGATAAGGGTCAATGCCTAAAACGTCCACCATTTTGGTATAAATCCCATAGTTATCAAAGGCACCGTCTGTAATACCGTAGGTGGGATGGTCAACATCTAAAGATGATAAAATTTCCTGATTCCAGCGGATTTCTTCGCCATATAAAATCGGGCTGGGCTCGTCAAAAATGTAATAACCGTCTAAAAATTCAGTGTCTTTATGTTCTTCTACAATCTGCTGGAAGAAGGGACGGATATCCCGTTGGTCGGTAATCATGGATTTAAACATATTGACATCCAACTCACGATTACCCCACCAATAGCCCATCAGAGAAAGATGCATGGTTTTGCCGGTCTCATTCAGAATAGAAAAAGCCTCTGCCATATTCTCGTTGGTGTCAGAAAACCACCAACCCATGCCGTTATGCCCGATGCTATCCACTTCCGTGTCTTTAATGTCGTTGGCAATTTTTGCATAATCGTTCTGAGCGTTATAAATCTTTTTGAAAAAGGTTTTTTCGCCGTTTTTCACAGCATGGCCGTCTTCATCCACATAAAATTCCGGTCTGTAATCTGCTGCAACCTTCCGGAGAGTATGCTCTTTCCGGGAAATCAGCTCACCTGTGGTTTTATTGACGAGCTTGGTGCTCACATAGTAATTACCCTCAGGTAACCCTTTAGAAGAAAAGGTTATGTTCATCAGTTCCTGCAGTTCAGAGGACTCCGAAGTAAACAAAACCTCATCATTTTCTGTTAGCAGTTCAACCAAAAGAGTCATATTGCTTAACAGATATTCATTCGCGCTTTCGGTAATCTTAACATCCACATCAATATCGGCAATGCCGTCACCGTAGAGGAAGCCTTTATAGGCAGGTTTTACCAAAATAGACTCTAAGGGGTCTAAATGTATTTTATAAAGTTTAAAATCGTCATAGGTAACCGTTCCGCAGGTGTTAACATCCATTTGGGCTGTCAGCCGTAGCTGATTAGCGCCCTCAGGAACACAAATAACCTGCGTCAGCGTATAGAAACCGTTTGCATCCGTCTGCCCTTTTTGCAAATAGCTGCCGCTTTCACCACGCCAGGTGTTGCCCTGATAAGCAGATAATATAGAACGGGGTTTTACACTGCCGGTATAATTTTCTTCTTTAATTTTGCACACAAAAGCATAATAGGCTCCGCTCTCAACAGAACCGGTATAGGCATATACCTTTTGTCCCAAAGTTTCCGGAGCAGGTTTTTCAATTTTTAAAACGCCGTTATCTGTCGTCCAGGTGCCCATGGACCATGTCATCACCGTCAGGTTCTCCTGCACACTGCCGAAATCCGTTTGCGCTAAAAGCTCTGACTTAACATTCTCCACAGAAAAGGGGACAGGCATATTTTTATCTAATCTATCGCCAATAATGTGGTCTTTAAAGGGCGGCGTTATTCGTGCTGCTGAGGCTGAAATCACCGCAGTTAAGGTCATAATTAAAATTAAAAAACAAGTGACAACACGTTTCATGTTATGTCCTCCGTAACATCTTAATTTTTTGATACGCTTGCTTTAAAACTGCTATTAAAACAGTATTAAAGTAAGCGCATCAATGTTAAAAACGGCGGTAGCAAAATGAGTTCATTTTGCTACCGCCTCATTTCACATTGAGCTAACGATTTTAGTTAAATTCCAAAACTGCCTGATGAGCAAACTCTCTCAGTTCAGCCAGATTTGCTGCGTGTGCTGCTGCATCAACACCGGTAGGAGCAGGAACTGTAAAGCTCGGGTTGACTCTTTCGCCGGTGATGGCTTCATAAATAACCGCATCGGTTAAATATCTGCCATAATAGCTTGCATGGTCAGTATCTCTGTACATACCAAGCGCATCTGCAATACCAACGCCGGTCTGTGCCTCGGGATCGGTGTTACCAACAGTCGGTGCCGCTGTGTTAAAGCCTTCACCTTCCGCATCGCTGAGCTGTGCTAAGTTAAAGGCACGGCCGCTGGGGATGATTTCAACATCCAAGGCTTCAGCAGCTGCTTTATACCAGGGAGCAATTCTGTACATATAAGCAGCGCCTCTGGAGGAATTCTGGCTCCAGGTTTCATAGAGCATAATTCTTGCATTGGGCTGCAGCTGTTTTAAGGTGTTAACCATATAGGTTACATTGGCAAGGTCATAATTATAGTCATTCACGCCGTTGCCGTAATCCTGAATGGCGATTACATCAAACTGTTTGCTGCTGAGCATATCGGTCAGCTTGCGATATGATGAGTAATCAGGGCCTTCGCCATTAATATACACGAAATAGCTGTCTCTTACTGTACCGCCTTCAGGAACATAATCGGGGTTCTCCAGTTCCTGACGCAGATTTCTTGCGTGATGCGTTAAACCGGCACCGCCAACTGCTGTAACGGTGAAGTTAAACTTTTCGTTGCCGTCTGCCTGAGCCATCAGGTGCAGATACTGGGAAGCATCTTCAGAGAGGGAGTTACCGATGAACAGCACTTCTGTAGCACCGCCCCAGTCTTCTTCAGCTTCGCCTAAAGGCTGCAATGTGTTCATGCCGTTCCAGATAAATACTTTTACCTTGCAGGCATTCGTATAATTCTGTGCAAAGGGAATGGAAACGCTGTTTCTGCCCGGTGCTAAATCTGCGGATGCTTTTTCAACACCTAAGAGCTTACCGTTGCTTGCATAAATACCTGCCAGCAACTGAGCACCGTTAATAGCACTCTGGGTGTTGTTGTTTACGGTTAACGCAATGGTGGTACCGTTTAAGTTACCGTTGTTGAAGTTTGCTTTTACATCGCCGATGATGGTTACATCATTGTTAGCATCTGCTTCCGTTGCAAAGGATAATGTAGCAGCCGTATCCAGCATGCCGGCACCGCCTACTGACACCAGACCGCCTAAATCAGCTGTGTAGTCAGAAGCATATTCAAGTCCTGCAAAATCAAGAGCAATTTTATTGAAGTCGGGGTATAAAATGTAAGGTGTTTTGCCGGTTGCATTAGCAGCTACGCAATCATCGCCTTCATAAACATCAATCTGTGTTCTTGCAGGCAGCATGGGCTGGTTGAAAGCAATTTCAATGGTATCACTGTCTTTGTCAATCACTTTGCCCTCAGGCAGAGCGGAAGTAATTTTTGCTTTGCAACCATCGGTGTTGTCAATGGTCCACATTGCCACATCGTCAATGGTAATTTCTGTGCCGTTGTTCAACTCTGTTGATTGTGTTTCCATTTCACCAAAAACAAAATGAATAGCAGCACTGTAATTCCACTGTGCATTTGCACCCTGATACACCAACTCACCTGTTGCTGGATCAACGATTGAATAGCTTAACTCGTTCTGGGATACTGTCCAGTAAACATTATACCATTTGTTCTCAGTATAATAATATCCTTTGTTGCCGGCAGTTGCCGCACCGGTAAACGTAGCTAAATTGTTGCCAATGTAATTCTCGCCGGTATAGATATCTGTATTAATCCAGAAGATTGTCTGTGAGACGGAAGGTGAATAAGAACCGTCAGGACCCGATGACACACCGAATTGAACCCTGTTGCCCATAGAATAGGTACCTGTTTCTGCATCATAGGTAACATCGGTGGCGTCTTTAATCTTCATTCTGAAGTTCAAAACCAGTGTTTCATTTTCACCAATCGCTATGTTAGGACGGGAGAATAAACCGGTTTTGCTGGCCGTGACGCCTTCTTTGCTGATTTTTGCAGCTTTGCCTGTATAGCCATCTACCTGACTGATACCGGTGCGGCTGTGCCAGTTCCATGCCGCCAGGAAGGAAGACCCATTATATTTGTCACCGTACTGAGGGCTGGCGAAATAAGACGCGGTTTCAAAATCATCACTGAGCACCTTATCTTCAAAACTCGGTTCTTCCGTTGTGAAGGTCACGGTGCCTGTTGCTGCTGCACCGGCTGAGTTCTTGGCACCGGAGAAATCAAGGGTATAGGTTTCTTCCTTTGCAAGGTCAGCTGTCCAGGTTACCTTATAATCCATAGCCGTAAAGTAATTGCTTAAAGGTGTAACGGTAACGGGAATATTGGTGCCGTCAGAAGCCTTCATGGTTACGCCGGTTGGACCATATACCCAAGTATTATTTTGACAAACAAAGGGCGCATCAAATTGTACTGTCATGCTCTTGGTGCTAGCAGGCACATTGGTAGCACCATTTGCGATGCTGCTGTCTACAAGAACAGGACCATAGGTTGTTTTGGTTTTTAAGGAATAAGCAATGTTATCAATAACTGCCTCAGCACCGGTTGCGGTTATTACATTTAAAATTTCAAAAGCAAAATTGGTGTGATACTCAGTTGTTCTTGTTCTTTTGGTGTCAACAGTTTCATCAGAATAATAGTAGAAGTACTGTTCGTCTGCCGTTGTGCCGGAACCGGCTTTGGCAACACCTACATGATACCAGGTGTTCAGTTTCACTTCATCAAAACTACCACCGGCCAGTTTGAATCCCGCTGCAGTACCGGCGTCTTTCTCTACGGTTATCATTCTGCCTCCTACAGCACTGGAATGGGCAAGATGGAACAGTTTTGTATTACTTGCAGCAGCTGCTGCATCCTTGGTGAGCATAAAGTCAAAGGAAAGGGCTGCCAGGTCGCCCTCTACCATGGAAAAGTCCTGTGTCATCAGCTTACCTGTGCTGTTAGCACCAATCTTTAAGCCCTTGCCGCCGTCTTTACCAATGCCGTCAACAACAGTTGCAGCGCTTAAGGTGTTCTGGAAGTTTGTGGCATCTAAGGAGCCGTCTTCAAAGTTTTCAATAACAGAAGTGTTGTGTATAATCACGGGCTTTTCTTCTGTTTCAAAAGTAACTGTACCTGTTGCTGCTGTGCTTAATCTGTTTGTAGAACCGGAAATATTCAAGGTATAGGGTGTGGAATATGCAAGGTCAGCAGTCCAGGAAACAACATAGTCTAAGGGGGTTACCCCTGCAGCAACTGTGCAGGTGATGGCTTCGCCGCCTTCAGGTGTCAGGGTTGCAGCCAGAGTGGTTAACGGCTGGTCAACACTAATATTCATTGATTTTAAATTCTGGGCAACACCTTCTGCATTGTTTGCCACACTGCTCTCTTTTAAAGCAGGACCGTTGGCAGCCTGGTCAATATAATCAAGTTTCAGATTATCGACCACCAGTTCAGCTCCTACTTCAGCACCAACACTTATATTAAAAGCCGTGAAACGGTCATAGCCTGTATTGATGGGTTCCATCCAGAGATTTGTTTTGGAAAGAAGCAGTGAACCATTATCATCCAGCAGATATACTTTACCACTGCCAGCAGCACTGGATTCTTTAAAGATTACAATACGATACCAGGCAGAAGTATCAACTGCTACCGTAGAAGCTCCGCAAACAAAATCCGCCTTGCCGGTTGACACATAATATTTTGCCTGAATACCAACAGAACCATTGTGAGGCCACTGACCGAGATTCAGGAAAGTAGTATCAGCTGCTACACCTGTAGGCAATGCAGAAACTTTAAAATCATAAGTGATTACAGCAATGTCATCGGTTGTCATTGCATTTTCAAACTCAACATATGCATAAGAGCGATGACCTACCAAACCTTTAGAACCGCCTTTACCAACGTCCTCTGCAACAGCATAGTCACCCCAGTTGGTAAAGGGGGCTGACAGCACACCGTCTTCGCAATCTTCCGTATAGGTTCCTTTTGCAACCGCAGCCGCAAAAACATTGGTTACCGGAAGACAGGCAAATACCAATAAAAGACTCAGGAATAAAACCATTGATTTTTTCAACATCTTTTTTCCTCCTCAATTTATATAGATATAAAAATTTATGATAACGCTTTTTCGCCAACGGCAAGAGGCATCAAGCCGTTTGCATAATCAAAAGCCATAATTTTTACGATTTTGGCATCAGTTAAACCAAAGCCGAAGGTCAGCTCGGTTTCTGTGCCCATGGCAACATCAGCCACCGGTAACAAATCAAAACCCAAGAGAGAATTGTTTACATCATAAACCGCTGCCGCCACAATACCGGTAAATTTCGGATAATTGTAGGGGTCGCTTAAGGTAAACGCAACCTTTGTGGTCACATCTGTTACCGGAGTGACATCACCAACTACCGGTGCAGAAAGAACGTGCACATCCTCCGTTGTAAAGGAAATGCTTGCATCGCTGCAGGCAGTTCCGCTCGCATTTTTAACACCTGCAAAGCTCACGGTATAGGTTGTGTTTCTTTCTAAAAGGCTGGTAAAGCTTACATCAATATAGTTTGCAACCGGTTTTGAAACCACCACCGGATTTGTATTCCCACCGGTTACAGCAATCACCGAATCACTGTGCAACGCCTGATTAAACGTGAAACGAAATGTCTGATTTCTCAGCACGTTAGTAGCACCGGATGTTATGCTGCTGCTTTGCAAGGTGGGTGTTGCAGTGGACTTGTCAAAGTAGTCCAAAGCAAGATTATCAACCACAATTTCAGCACCTACATCTGACATATTAAAGGGGGTAAAACGGTCATAGCCTGAACTGATGGGGTCCATCCAAAGATTTGTTTTGGAAAGAAGCAGTGCTCCGCTGTCATCCAGCAAAAACTGTTGACCGGAGCCGGGAGCGCTGGATTCTTTAAAGATAATCATACGATACCAAGCAGAAGTATCAACCGCTACCGTATTGGCACCGTTAACAAAATCTGCCTTGCCGGTTGACACATAATATTTAGCTTGAATACCAACGGAACCATTGTGAGGCCACTGACCGAGAGTCAGGAAAGTGGTATCAGCTTCCACATCTGTAGGCAATGCAGAAATTTTAAAATCATACGTGATAACAGCTATATCATCCGTTGTCATAGCGTTTTCAAACTCAACATACGCATAAGAGCGATGTCCCACTAAACCTTTAGAGCCGCCTTTACCAACGCCCTCTGCAACGGCATAGTCACCCCAGTTGGTAAAGGGGGCTGACAACGCACCATCTTCAAAATCATCAATATAGCTTCCGCGTGCAGGAGCGCCGGCAGCAAAAACGAACATAGCGGGAAGACAGGAAAAGACCAGTAACATACTTACAATCATTGCAATCATTTTTTTCATCTTCTCATCTCCCCCTTAATCATATAAGTATAAAATATAGTCAAATATCCAGGAATGGTTATAATACCTGAGGAATGCTTTGACTGTGTTACCCTTAGCCGCTGTGGGAATATCCTTATGGTCATACATGGTCACCGTACCACGGTTTACATTATAAACCGGAACCTTTGTAACCCCGGATTTGTTTTTAAATACATAGGTTGTCACATCCGGATTCTGAAGCAGTGTTCCGTCATCACTATATAAAACGCTGGATTCTGAATTCTTTTCGATGTGTACAAAGCCATAAGTAACGCCGCCGATAGGCTTAACAGGTGAATAGCCGTTTTTGTTGCTTGTAAAATCGAACAGTTTTTCAATGTAGTCGATGTTACCGTCCGATGTGGTGAAACGAATAATATCACCGCTATGAAGAACAGTATCAAGCTGCGCAGGATTGCATTCATACAAGGTGATGCGGTCTGCACCTGTCCAGGAAGTATCACGGGCTTCATACAGAGCCAGATTTTCTGTGGGTACAAAATAATCCGCCTTGCCGTTTACACCGGCAACCGTCAGGCCAAAGCCTTCTTCACCCTCTTCACCAACACGCTTGGTTACTTTTTCAATAATGAAACAGTTTGCTTCATTATGTCCCATTGACTGTCGGGTGGAACCGGAGGAACCGGAAGAGCTGCTTCTGCCATACTTTCCGTAATACACAATTACGCCAAGCTCTTTCATATCCGATGCATCATAGCCAGCAACATAGTTAATGGTATAGGCTTGCAGCATGGAGGTGTTTCCAATGTAGAACTGCTTCTCATTAGGATTAGTTGAATCTGCAAACTCATTATCCACAAAAACCAGACAACTATTCTCAACAACGAACTCACGGCCAACATTACCGCCGGTTACATATAAGCCGCTCTCACCACTTGCATAAAAATCAAAGGCATGATCCTGGGTTAAGGAGTTTTTCTTGTCCTCAACGCCGGTTCTTACTATAGCAGTATCCACTTTGCGAATTATATTTTCCTGTGCCGCAAAACGTACCACCTGACGCTTAGAAAAATCAACAGTAGAAGAATCAATGGAATAGGACAGACTGCTTAACTGGATGTCTGTTTTCACACCGTCTAATACAAAACTGCCTTCGTGAGTCTCATACACATTGATTTTTCCCTTTGAATCCATAATTTTGAACATCAGTTCACATTTTAGCCCTCTGTTATAGACCTTTGCAGCAATCAGATAACCATATTGCATATTAGCTAATGATGTATCAGCTTCGTAATACACCACTTCACCGTAGCTATCGAAAAATAGCTTTACACCGTCACCAACTGCAATTTTTGCCAAATAATTTGAAGCCACAAAATCCTGATAGGTTTCGCTCAAAGGATAATCCATTCCATTAATATAGATTTCATTCTCGGAAAGTCTTTCCACATAACCGGTTTCGATTCTGTCAGTAGCAAATAATTTAACTGCTTTTGCTTTGGCAAAATCAAATGTTACCTTCCCGGCCGTTATGGTATAGCTGTCACAAGCGACACCCACTGCCATGCCTGCCGTCAGTTCTGCCGGCGTTACAATGCGCTTACCGACCGAGGCTTCAACTGTGTCAATTTTATCTAAATTAAGTTTCGATGCCCCACTACTGGTTCTGACAACCAAAGAAGAGTTGTCACCAGAAACACCCTCAATAATACCCCATACCAAAAGTGACATATGACCTAAGTCATATCGCCCGTCACCATCAGTATCTAAAAATGTAACCGTACCGTTTTTAAACGCTCCAAAAAGCTCCATTGTTGCACTAACCGTTTTATTGTTTACAAGCAAAAATGCACTTTTTGGAACTTTAATTTTTTCTTCTTCATCATAAGTAATTTCAAAATCGGAAGCCGTCTGTTCAACTTTAACAACATCATTGGCGTTAAAGGTTATCGCTTCTGTGGCCCGCCTTACACAAATACTGACAACCACTTCTTCACTGTTTATGATTCTTGTGTAATATGTAACCTCAGAGCCTACTAAAACATCTTCAATTACAATGTTTGTTTTATAGGTTATTCCTTTAATGTTGACATACCCATAACCAGCCTTTCCAATGCCAAGTCCCAGATTGGAATTAGCCAGAACCTTACCGGTATACTCCGTTAATCCCCACGCATCAAAGAAGCATCTGGTGACGGGAGTAATCACCGGCTGACCTACATAAAAAGGCACACCCATAGCATTATAGATAACCTTTGCAATTTCTGTATACGTCAGTTCGTTCGCATTGGCAATGGTCACGCCCCTGAATAGCCCCAATTTAGAAGCCAATGCATTATATGCTGAAACATTGTCGCCGTTTTTAACTGCCACAGGTTCATAACCTAAAATTTTCACTAAGGCATATACAACATCGTTACGGCTTACACCGGCCTTAGGATTGAATAAACCGTCTTCTGTTCCCATAATGCCGCGCTCAATCATTTCGCAAATAGCAGCAGCGTTTTCATCTTTTGCAATATCCTGTGCAAATTCTTTTGCATACTCTTCATCCACAACGCCTTCTGCTCCTGCTGAATCCATCATGGAAAGCACTTTGGCAAAGTCACTGCGACTAAACGGTTTTACAATAATTCTGGATTCCTGCTCCGGTTCCAAAACACCAATATCAACCAACAGCTGAATATTCTCCGCCGTTATGGCTGCGGTAGGTATCACAAAGCATAATGACGCAAGCAGTGTGAAAACCAGAGCAAGCGCAAATGTTTTTTTCATCATTTAGATACCCCCTTCACAGTATTTGCCAATCTGCACAGCACGGCACAAGCCTCTGCACGGGAAAGATTAGCCTTAGGATTAAAGTTTCCCTCATCATCACCGGAGAAAATACCTGCAGTCGCAACCTTTTGCACCGCATCTTTTGCATAGTCTGCAATGTTGGCTGCATCACTAAATTCCTTGGCCTCCCCCTCTGATTCACCCTCTAAAACACGGCTGATAATCACGGCCACATCCTCACGGGTGATATCCGCATTCATACCAAAGCTTCCGTCACCAACACCGGAAATCAAACCGTTTTCCGCTGCCGTCATAATATAGGGCTCATAATAACAACCTACCGATAAATCCGTAAAGGTTGAATCATTTAATGATAATTCCATATTCAGAATGCCGACTAAAATTTTCACAAAATCCTGTCGTTTAATGCTATTTGATGGTGAAAATTCTGTCTCGCTGGTACCGTTAATGATTTTTTCAGAATATAACTGCTTCACATAAGCATAAGCCCAATGTTCTTTGGCTACATCATTGAACGGAATCTCTTTGGTTTGTACCGGCTGGCTTTCCTGTGCCGGCGGAAGGGTTACGATGCCACCGCCAATGGGATTGCTGCCAACAGAAGTTCCGCCGCCACCACCGTAAACAGGAGGCGCACTGACTGTCAAAGATGCAATTCCATCAGAAAACAGCCGCTGAACTGCCGCAAAGTCTGTACAATATTCATTGCCGTCCAGCACATAATTATAAACCAATAATTTCTGATATTCATTTAAAGCGGCATTGGCAAGCATTGTTCTTACTTCTGTGAAATATGCCTGATATGTACCGTCTGGCGCAATCAATGCATCCACATCTTCACGGGTACTTGCTGTGCGGAACAATGCCAGAACCAGCTCATTGTTAAACGCATTTAACAGGTTTGTTGCGTCACTATGATTGCCCGTCTTAACCGCTGTCAGAATTTTTCCCTGTTCTTCCCCGGCAAGACTTGTAAAATCCAAATCATCAGTCGGTACATTCCAGTATGTTTGATTATACTGATTTAAAATTCCTAACGTATCTGCCTGTTCCCTCAGTTTAATCCATGCGCAGGTTTCATTAAAAGTTGCAACCAAGCTAAGCATATCAAACCCTGCTGCCGGTCTTTTGTTGAACAGAAGTTCACGGAAAGCAGCAGCCATTGCAGGTTTCGGACTCGGCAAAGACGCATAATAGTTTAAATCTGCAGAAGATTTTTCAAGCAGTCTGTTCCCACTGATGTCTGTTGCCAGTGCTGCTTCATAGCCGGATGCAGAACCATTAAAAACAAGCAGTAAATTATCAATATCATTTTGACCAACGTGCTCAAATTCGTCCAGTTTCACCCAATTATTCACACCTAAATACTTAAGATAAACATGAACAGAGCCTGTTGAAAGACTGGGTTTCATTTTACAGGTCAGATCCAGTGTGCCGCCGGCACCGGTTAACACAACATCAAAATATTCCACTTTTAAATCGTTACTCTTTAAGGTTGAAATAATGGTGGCAGCAGATGTGCCCTGCGGCAAACGACTCAAGGTAATATCCTCATCTGTTACAGCGTCATTAATTTCAGGCAGAATCAAAACCATAACAGGTACCCCTGCCCCAACACCTGAGAGCGTTGTATCGATCACAACCGTACCGGCTGTTGCCGCAACCGCAGGCTCAGCAGCTACGGCAGAAAAACTGCCGCAGCATAAAGCCATGATAAGCGTAAATACTAATATTTTTCTTTTCATTGCTTACCTCCTCTACCTGCGTTCCAACGCGAAGGTTTTTTCCGTAGTAAAGCGACCGTCTTCCGATACTACCTTTACCTTAATTTCAGATAAACCGCCAATATTGATCACATCACCTTTTTCAACTTTTTCACCGTTGACATACAGGGTGCTATAATCACTTACCTGATAACCGAAGGTTACCTCATCGGTATCCTGTTCAATTAAGAAGGTGGGGGTTTCATCTTCAGAATTCTGCATAATGAAACCGTTGCTTTCCATATCCATAATACCGAAGCGTTCCAGTTCAGCGTGGGAAGATTTATAATCGGCCTGTTCATATTCAAACACTTCTACCATATAAGCAGGGAACTCGATTTCAAACCAACCCTCGCGGTCTGCTTCATAAGTCTGACCGCTATACATACCGGTAATTTTCTTTACACCGTCTAAATAAAATCTTGCAAATTTGGTGGAATTCTGGTTATTCACAGCAAACAGATAGGATTTGCCGTCATAACGTCTTGTCATGCTGTTGAGCCACTTGCCGCCGCCCTTCACTTCATAATAGGGAGCCGGCAAATTAGAAACCATAATGGGTTCTAATTTCTCAACTTCAGAGAATACTTCCTGTCTTTCCACCCACTCATCTTCGATGTTACGTCCGGGAGAAGGCTTAATATTTTTATCCCAAGCATAACAGTCCAGCATGCAGGCGCCTTCGATAATTGCCTGGAATGCCATATTTCTGAATTCATTTTGTGTTGGACCTCTTAAATCGCTACCAAAATTAGCATTTGTTCTTTTACCAAAATAGAAGCCTTGCAAAATAACACCAACGGGTCTGTTGGGATTAGAATCTCTTAAATAGGAAACAAAATCCGTAACCTCATATATATTCTGATTATCAAGACCTGTCACAGGATAGGGGTCAGAAGTTATAATATCCGTAGTTTTCGCCCAAACACCGGGATTTGCTTCATCTTTAGCACAAATTGCACCGTAGGTGGGATGGTCAAGGTCATGCTCAGCGATAATTTCATTCTGCCAACGGAGTTCTTCACCCATATTGGTACCGCCGATTTCGTCCTGGGTATAATATAAATCAATAATCGGTAAATCCTTATAATAATCAATCATTCTGCCCAGGTAACCTCGAACATCCGGTTGCTCTTTAACATGATTATAAATTTCCTGATAGAGCATACCGCCGAAGCGGAACGGACCGGTGGATAAGGTGATGCCTTTATCAGCTTCTTCTAATGCCACAACATCCTTTTGCACTTCTGTCAAGTTGGCAAAGGCATACCACCAGGCCATACCATTGTTATGGTATGCATCCACATCCGTCCCGATGGTTTGGGAAAGGTCAAAACCACCATCTGCTTCACGGCTATAATGGAAGATGCTGGTATGAATATCCGGCACACCGTTTTTGATTAAACGGCAATCCTCATCAATATAGATTTTCGGTCGATAATCCGCCGGCCGTTTTCTGAGAGTCCAGCTTCGTTTACAAATGACCTCATCTGTTTCCTTATTAATTAGGAAGTTTTCCAGATAATAATCCTCATTCATCTTCAAATCTTTAGAAGAGAAATATACATCCATATATTCAGTTACATTTTCGGTGGAAGATTCCATATACACATTGTCATCTTCATCCACAATCCGGGATTTAAATTTGAACGTGCTTACATCATAACCGCCGTTCCAGTCGTTGACATGAGCACGGAGAGCAATATCACCCTCGCCACCTTCACCATAAATGAGGCCCTTATAGTTCGGTGTCATCAAAACGGTTTCCAAGGGGTCAAAGAGTAATGTTCTGATGGAATAATCATCAAAGTAAACCTTACCCTTCAGATCATACATATAACACTGAATTCTAAAGACATATTTTTTCTTGAAAAGCGCATTAGGATCCTCAGGAATTTGCACCATAAACTGCTCTTCTATCCAGCCGTCTGTACTGCCTCTTATTAAACCTTTGGAACCGCCACCGGTTTCTTTGAGCCAGTTGCCCTGGTCATCATAAACCGAAAGGATAGCACGATAGTTACCGCTACCGCTGATATTCTCACCCTTCAGCTTACATTTAATAACCAGTACATCACCGTCTTTTAAGCTGTCATTATAATAGTTGAAAACAACTGTAGCACCGTCTTCTGCAACAATACATCCACTACCGTCATAGCCTTCGTTGGGAGAACGATACCAAGTGCCACCGCCATAAGAATATGACATTTCACCATAATCATCATCATTAAAATCTTCAAAATACAGCTCTGTGGTGGGCCAGTTTTCTACACTGTAGGGCTTGGGCATATTTTCCATTAATTTATCATCAGGGTCATAGTCATAAGGACCATCCCACTTGTTCTGGGACTTAGACCATCTGCCCTGCTCGATGCTGATTGCTCTTTCTGCCATCAAGAGGTTATAAACCGCACAAGCCGCTTCTGCTCTGGTTGCAATTGCTTCCGGCATAAAGCAGTTATTTTCTCTTGCGTCCATAATGCCATAGGCTGCCACCTTGGCCACCGCCGCTTTGGCATAATCAGCAATATCACTGTTATCCGCAAACAAAACAGAATTGTCACTTTCCAGCACCATATTCATTTTTTCTGCCCATCTTACAATGATAACAGCAAGATCCTGTCTGGAAAGCATCAGACCGGTACCAAATTCATTCTGAGAAATACCGGACATTAAATTGGATTTAGCAGCAGCACCAACATAAGGTACAAACCAGGTATTGGCCGGCACATCGCTAAAGACAGGTGCACCGCTACCATCACCCAATTTGGCCCCCTGAGTTAATATTTTAGCAAACTCTTCGCGTTTTAAGCCATCATCAGGGCAAAACGCAGTAGCTGTTTTGCCGTTGATAATTTCTTTTTCTACAAGATACTGTACTGCATCATAAGCAGAATGGCCTTCAGGAACATCTTTAAAACTAATAGCCTCTTCTGCCGCAACAGGTAATATTCCTATTAAAAGAACGATAATTAAAATTGGAGTTAATAAACGCTTTTTCATATATCCTCCACGTAAAAAAAATGATTTTATAAAGGGCACTTTGGCACACAGAGCAAAATACAGTTATTTTGCTCTGTGTGCCGTTAAAACTTACAATAATTATTTAAGCAACGCTTCGTTCATGTTGGCAGCAATACTTTCTGCTGTCGCTCTGAATTCATCTTTCTTCTTAGCCCATGCCGTTTCAATGTCCTCATCGGAAACAACCAGTTCTGCGAACATATTATTTACATCATATGTTGCTCTGAACTTGTTATAATCCTCTGCAGAATAGCAATCGCGAACAACGTCTCTGTTTAAGAGAGAAAGTTCATATTCTTTCTTAGCTTTTAACAAATCGTTCTGAAGTGTCGTAGCATAGGGATCACTTTCAATCTGCACTTTATACTGAGGATTGATAAAGTATGCAAAGAAACCATAAGAGGGATAAAGTGTGGCAACATCTACAAAGTTTCCATCCTCGGTTTTTTCACGAGTGATGATGTATTCGCCATTTTCAATTTTAAAATCCTTATCGGGAACACCCAGCTTAATCTGCGGGCCGCCCTCTTCACTGGAAACATAGTCAGCAAGCTCTAAAACCTTGGCAAACTTTTCATCAGACATATCGGGGTTAAAGTAATAACCGCCGTAGAAATTGCTTTCTTCACGTCCATGCACCTTACCATCGGGAGAAACAATCCAGCAAACATCAATGCAATCTGTTGCCTTAAGGCCCGGATTAGCTTTTTCAAATTCAGTATTCAATTTACGAATAGCGGTAAACTCACCTCTGGGGAAGATGATACCGGAACGCTGTGCGCAGAACAAACCATTTAGATTCTGTGCTTTCTGTGTATAGAAATCTTTTGCAAGAAGACCGGATGTATAAGCTTCTTTGTAAGCTTTTAAGCCTTCCGTTGTAGAATCTTCCAGGAAACCGCAAACATATTTTCCGTTTTCATCTTTGTGGAAGAATTTGTAGCTGGAGTTAAACGCTGTAACAAAGATATTGGGAGCTTCTGTGTGATCAACAGCAATTGCAACTGTGTTATCAGCACCAACATTGCCTAAATCTGCTTCTTTAAATTTACGTGCCATATCCATGAATGCATCATATGTCATAATTTTATCGACTTTGATGCCCAACTGTTCTGCCCAGTCTTTTCTGTAAGCGAAGCCATATTTATCAATGTGGCGATATTTCTGAATGGACATCATGTCACTGATATTTTTTCCTTCGCTATAACCCTGTCTGAATTCTGCCAGAAAATCATGGTAGCGGTCCATAGGACGAACCAAACCATAAATTTTGTTATCGCCTGCAGCTTTTAACTCGTCAAGCATACCTGTCATAGCCATTGAGAAACCTAAGTTCGGATATTTTTCTTCCCAATCTTCCGGCAAGGCTTTTACGATGCCCTGCTTGCCGTATTTCAGATATTCATCCATAATAAAATCGCAGTATGTAACATCTGCCATATCACCGGATAAAATTGTAATACGTGCTTTTTCTGATGCAGAGGCACCAGAAAGTGCTTTAAAATCAATGGTGATGCCAATTTTATCTGTTATATACCGATAATAGTCGTCATTTCCCCAAGTTTCATTGTCTGCATTGGGCATAGCAACCGAAATAACAAATCTGCCGTTGCTGTCTTTCGTTTCTTCGCCATTGCCTTTTGACTGTCCGCAACCGGATAAGAGCGCGCCAAATGCAAGTACTAAAACCAATAACCATACTACTGTTTTCTTCATAATTCTTTCCTCCAATTATTTTTTATTTTATTAACCTTTAACTGCGCCTACAGTTAAGCCTTGCATAAAATATTTCTGCAAGAACGGATATACTAACATAACCGGAAGCATCGTCACAACCACCGACGCCATCTGAACATTTAAGGCAAAGGTTTCTTTCTTCATCATTTCTTCTTCAGACATACCCTCTTTAACTACGTCTGTTGCATTGCCGATAATTTCTCTAAGCACCAGCTGAAGAGGCCATTTTTTAGGATCTGAAATATACAACATAGCGCTAAACCACTCGTTCCAGATAGCAACTGCTATAAATAAGGCAACTGTTGCTATGATTGGTTTTGCCAATGGAATATAGATTCGAGCAAAAATCAAAATATCATTAGCACCGTCAATCTTCGCTGATTCCTCTAAGCTATCCGGCAGGGTGTAGAAAAAGTTCTTAACAAGAATCATATTGTAAACGCCAAAGGAGCCAAGAAGGATTAAGCTTGCATAAGAATCTAAAAGACCATACTGTTTAATCAACAAATAAACCGGAATGGTGCCGCCACCAAAATACATGGTAAACACCGTCAGGTTGTTGATGGCTTTACTGAAAGGAAATCTCTTTCGGGATAATGCATAACCCATTGCGCAGGTAATAACCAAGGATAGAGGCAATTTAGTAACCAGAATAAGCAGCGTGGAACGATATCCCAGCAAAAACTTACTGTCACTAAAAATTTCCTCATATGCCGTTAACGTGGGATTGGATACAATAAACGCAAAAGGCTTTCTCATATACTCTGCCTGGCTCATGAATGAAACAAGAATGGAGTTATAAAAAGGATAAACAATTACAACTCCCCACAAAACCATAATTACTGTAAGAATAATATTGCCTACAGATATTCTCTTCTTCTTTAACATTTAAATCTGCCTCCTAATCTAAAATACCTGTGCCTTCAAGCTTCTGAGTAACTCTATTAACAATCATTACCATAATAAAGCCTATGGCAGATTTAAACAGTCCCACTGCTGTACTGTATGAGAAATCCGGTGCCTGCTGGAATGTAATACGATAAATATATGTATCCAGAATGTCAATTGTTTGTTGCACGATAGAGTTGGACATATTGAATATCTGGTCAAAACCTGCATTCAAAACACTACCAACTCGCAAAGTCAGCATTACTAAAATAGTTCCGCGAATACACGGCAATGTAACATGCCATATCTTTTGAAAACTTGTTGCGCCGTCCAAGTCAGCCGCTTCATACAATTCATGATTGATACCTGTGATGGCTGCGATATAAATAATGCTGCCCCAACCTGATTCCTTCCAGATATCTGTTATGTACAAAATGGGTACAATCAACTTTTTATTACCCATAAAAATTTGCCGTTCTCCGCCTAAGGCATCAATTATAGTATTCACTGGGCCGTTATAATTCAAAAAGTTTAAAACAACACCGGATACAATAACCCAAGACAAGAAGTGCGGAAATGTGTATGCCGTTTGTAGTGTTTTCTTCAGCTTTGCGCTTTTGATTTCATTAAAGCACAAAGCGATAATGATGCCCATGGGAAATTCGAATAAAATTCTACCAAAGCTAATTTTGATAGTATTGAGTAAAACCGTCCTGAAATACGGATCCGTAAACATTCCTTCAAAATGTTTGAACCCAATCCAAGGGCTACGCGTAATACCCAGTTTGGCATGAAAATCTTTAAACGCAAGAGTAATGCCATACATGGCGCTATACTCAAACATCACCAGGTGAACTATAGCCGGAAGCATGAGCAGATATAAATATCGATTGCGAAATACATTCCGCCAAAAATGAGCTGCCCTACTCTTAGAAAGAACAGGTTGCCGGAATTCATTTCCCTTCTCTTTTTTTGCAACTAACTTCATTGAATACACCTCTTTCATATTGTATAACAATTATAACAAAAATTTTTTTATGATTAAATGTATAATTCTGCTTCATTTTTGTAAAATTACGCATATACATCAAAAAAATATTACTTAATATATACTAAACAGTTTTTGATGATGCTCAGCATAAAAATAAAGGAGATGTAAAAGCTGTTTTTACATCTCCTTTTATGTTTACTGCAGATTGCAGAACTCACTCCGAAAGCATCATTGCTGCACAAAGCTTTTCAAGGCTCTCCTCAGAAATTTCCGTTTCCGGCGCCGGAGAAGTTTTGAGCATGGTAATAAGATTCTTAAGCATAGACGGTGCTTCCGCAAAATTCTGATCCAGTTCAAGAGAGCAAATGACAATACTTCCCTGTCCGCATTTGCACCAGCAGAGTTCTGCCAGAGAATGGTTTAACTGCCAGGTATGAATCATTCGCATAACAACGCTTTCTTTAGGAAGCCCCAGAGCCTCAACATCAATGGGCGTGCCTTTATCATAAAGCATATTAAAAAACTGCAGTCCTGCATGAATTGTTCCGGGTTCTATGGGAAAATCCCCGTATAGAGGTGAATCATTAAGCAGCGTTCCGTATTGCCCCTCCGAGTAAGGCGGATAGCTTGCAGGGTTAACAAAATAATATCTGCCCTGTACGCCCGCAGGGCCACAGAAGCCCTGAGGATGGAATGCCCGTACTGCGCCTTCACCGGCTGCATATAACACCTTGCCACCATTCTTTGCAAACGCTACCAGTTCCTCCGTCATGCAGTCTGTGAGAACAACCTGAACGGATTCATCCGTCTTGTCAAACGCTTTAAAGGGTACACCATTAAGCCAGTCTCTGAAACCGAATTGACACATTGCGACATCCGGCATATCAAGGTCAATTTTCGGGAAGAAATAAATAGGCCATTCATTATCGACGGTGCGGTCACCTTCTGTAAGTTCTACCTTGAGCACTGCCGGAACCGGCTTGTCATATTCAGGGATGATAACACGAATATCGCCTGCCTTGACATATCGACCGGGAGCAGGCATATAATTAATCTCTCCGGAGAGCACCTCCTTGCCGTCAGCGATTATCTTCCAAGCAACCTGACCGGATGTAAATGACGGATGAGAAAAGTCCGAAACACCGATTTCACAGGTAAAGGTATCGCCGCATTGATAGCAACGGTTTTTAAACTCCAAACCCGACAAAATAGCGCAGTCACCGTTGACACGGCGCCAAGTTTCTGCATCCACCAGCTTTTTATCATAAAAAGAGTCTATAATGCCCTGAGGAGAGGTAAGACAATCTGCACCGTTAAACTGGCAGATGCCGCCAATTTCAGGACAGGTACGGCGGAAGTTTTCCAGCTTCCCCTTTGCCTCTAAATACTGTACATTTTGTGAAACGACGGCAAAATCTACCAGTCTGTCTGCCAGTCCGTTTTTAACGGCAGATTCGCAGGCACGATTGATTTCATAAGGCAGAGTTCCGCCGGTATATTTATCCGCTATTCTGATATCGGGGTAGGTACTCCACCACTGGAACTCGTGTTGAAGGAACGGAATGTCATAATTTGCCGTATAGTCCGGACCAACACCGGTATAACCTCTCGCCCAGTCATTGATGAAGTCGGAGGGCATCTCCAGATTGGTTCCGCCATCTGTCCATGCTATAAGGGTAGAAGCATTTAACCGTTTTGTCTCGTAATAGCATTTCCAGGCAACTTTTGGATATTCCGTACAGCCGTTACTGGCCAGTTCGTTAGACATAACCCACATTCTTGCACTGGGATGATGCTGTGCCATTTTCACCCCTTTAAACCACTGGTCCAATATATGTTGGTAATTGCCTGCATTGGGCTGAGGCCAGGGGTAAATATGGTCAGGGCATTTGTCGCTGATCGCACCCAATGCGCCCAACTCACTCTGGACAATTAATCCAACCTCATCAGCCGCCTCAAAATATTCAGGAACAGGCATATAGGATTGACAGCGCACAAAATTGTAACCGTAATCACGCAAATTCTTAAGATTTCTGCGCCATTCATTAACATCGGTACTGGGAGAAACCGTATTGGGACTCGTTGCAAAGTCGCCGGAGCCGCGCATATAGTATGGCTCATCATTTATGATAAACTGTCTGCATTTGGTAGAGATATCGATAAAACCAAACCGTTTGATGCAGGCATCACATACCTCTTCTCCATCCTTGAGTACCGCCTCCATACAATACAGGAAGGGCACATCGGGACTCCATGGATTATGCTCATTCAATGAGATTTCAATATTATTTTCTAAATTGCCTTCTACATCATATGTTTGTGTAAAAACTGTTTTACCGGATGTATATTCTTTGATGGTAATCACCAGTTGTTTGGATGTATCGCTAAGCGCAGTAAAAGAAACGTCAATTTTTCCGGTTTCGTTATATGGCTTTATAAGCAGTTCGCTGATAGTCGCTTTTTTAACTCTTTTCAGTTCTACACCACGATATATACCGCTCCAGGCTCCGAGACAATTATAACCCATAGCAAACAGACGATCCTTTTCACTGACACGGACAACAATCATATTGTCTCCCGTTTTAACCAGAGAAGTTACATCAAAACCAAACGAAATGAAAGGATTATTATTTTCGCCAAGAAATTCGCCATTCAGCCACACCTCTGCCGTGGGACTGATGCCGCCAAAGTTGAGCCAGAGCCGTTCTCCCTCTTTTGCAGCTTCTGCCCCAAAGCTTTTGCTATACCATAATGTTCCTCTGTAGTCGGACTTGAATACTCTTAAATATTCGCTGACTTCACCAATATACGTTTTTTCTGAGGGACCAAAATCCTCTGCCTGCAGACATCCGGGGACGTTGCTTTTGAAGATAAAAGCATGACCGTTTTCATACCACTTCTCCACTACCCCAACATTCTCTTTATCCAGACGAGTTCCCCATTTGCCGCTAAGTGTATCAATTTGTTCCAGATCATGTCGTAAAACAGGATTAACCAAAACCGGTGATATCTTCTCAACCATAATATGTTCCTCCATTTTATGTACAATACACTTTTTCATATTGTATAACAATTATAACAAATTTTTTTTATGATAAAATGTATAATTCTGCTTCATTTTTGTAAAATTATGCACACGGCTTAAAATCACTTGCAAAAGCAGTACCGATTTATGCTATAATGTATATATATCTTATATTTCACCAAAAAAGGGGGTCAGCATTATGTTTCGCGCTTTTATAATCGACGATGATGTTTTTGCCATTGACGCGGTCTATATGATGTTCCCCTGGGAAGAACTGAATGTCAGTCACGTCGAAAAAATTTACTCTGCCCAGAATATTGTTGAAAGAATCGTAACCGAAAAACCCCATATTGTCTTTATTGACATTGAAATTTATGATGTTTCGGGCCTTGATATTATCAGAAAATGCCGCGAGCTCCATTCTGAATCCCTTTTTATCATTATCAGCGGCCACGACAATTTTAAATACGCGCGGGAAGCTGTTAACTTAAATGTATTGTATTATCTTTTAAAGCCCTTAGATGCAGCAGATATTGTCACAGTTACCAAAAAACTGAAAAACGCTTTATCCCAACAGCTTTTAAGTGAAAATTTAACCTCCGTCGCATCTGGTACTGCTTTTGCCAATTGGTTAGCTCAATACCTTAAAGCTGACGAAACTTACCGTTTGGTTCTGGGAGAAATGACTGCTGAAGAAAGAGTCGAATTTGAAAAAATCCTTAAAAAATCCTTGTGTGCTTGCCAACAAATAGGTTCTAAACGATATGTTTTCGTTGTTACAGAGAATCTTTTTTCCGCAGATAAAAACCTGTTGCTTGATTTTGTATCCCAAAACCGCCTCATTTTAGGTGCCAGCAACGCCTTTAAGGGGAACAATCAAATCGCTGAACATTTCAGACAGGCAACTCTTTTATCGTATAGCTATTTTATATACCAAAAGTATGAACTCGCATTCCCTAATACCATCAATCAGGGAAAAATCCGTCAAATCATAGATAAATTGCTGAATTATTTGGAAGAACAAAATGTAAATGAAATTAAATCCATCTTATCCGCATTACCTGAACTGTTTGTTACCGAGCGTTACACTATAGAACAGGCTGCCCTTGTTTATAATACGATTATCGGAAGAATCAACCTGATTTATACCGATTCAGGGCACAGCACGACTCTTTCCCAAATGAACGAAGATGATTTGTTTATTTATTTCCAGACGTTTCAGAATCTTTGCAATGCACTGTGGGATTATTTCTGTGTTTCTCTGGATACCGAATCTCCTGATGCTGAGCACGAATCTGTTATGGATTCAAAGAACCTTTGGCTGGACATCAGCCGGTTTATCGAAGAGAATTATGTAGAAAAATTACGGGTTCAGGATATATGTAATCACTTTTTCATCAGCCAGCGTTCTTTCTTTAAGGTGTTTAAGCGCAATACAACGGAAACCTTTGTGGAATATCTTACCCGTATACGTATTGAAAAATCAAAAGAACTACTGCTCAACACACAAAAAACCCTTCCTGAAATTGCAGATGCCGTCGGTATTGGTGATTATTATTACTTTAACAAAATTTTCAAAAAGGTAACCGGAACAACGCCGCTTAAATTCAGGAAGCAAGGGGGCACGATACATGTTTAAGCATATGAAAATCAAATCTCAAGTTATCGCTGTTATTGCATTGATTTTAAGCATTGTCATCACCCTGCAGATATTTTTATATATTTTACTTCAATCACAAAATAAAAAAAGTATCACCACAATTTATAATTCCATATCAGATAATGTTGAGACCCAGATTAACAGTCTTCACTATGATATTGCCGAAATTTGTTCTCTTCTTTCTACTCATTCCAATATGCAGGATTTTTTATTCAAATTTTCCGCACCCGAAAGAGTTCGCAGCATTAACAGAATCGATGAAATTATCAGTGATTACCGTGCTCGTAATCAGAATATTGCGTGCTTGGCTATCGCAAAAGATTATAAATTTTTCTTATCTTCAGAATCAAATAATTTTTATCTTGAACTTGATGCCCTGATTAAGAAATATCTCAATCCTTCCAACATTCAAAAAATGTTTGTTCCCTCTTTTAAAGTAGACGATAAAATTTACTTTGCATATATTCTGCCTATTTATCCTACCGACGTCAACTTTGCAACCCCTGAACATAGGGGAAATTACATAATTTGTATATACGAAATGAAAAGCATCGGTTATACGCCGTATTCCTTTATCGACGGCGATAAAATCAATATGGTTATAACTGATAATAATAACACTGTCCTTTTATCTTCTGATGTTTCCCAGCACGGACAGCCTCTTTCTGATTCCGCTATTAAGAAAAATTATTTTTCAAAAACATTTTCCCTATCAGAACCGGATTGGAATGTGACTGTTTTTGCACCTTTGGAAGATGTGATGAGTCTTTCAAACGTCTCACGATTATTTGTCATTTTAATGGTTTTCTTTAATATCATTATGCTATTATTGCTAATGAAGCTTTTAAACGGTGTATTTGTTGACCGATTAATCATGCTGAAGAAATCCATTACCAATATCCCTGATGATTTCACAAATCACCAGATTTCTTACAAACATCATGACGAATTTTCAGAGATTGTAGATGTTATTAATCAATTTACCCATAAAATCGGTTCATTGAACAAGGAAAAATTAGATACGCTTGATAAACTGTATAATGCTGAGCTTTTGCAAAAAGAAACCCAGATTCTATATCTCTACGGACAAATGTCTCCTCATTTTTTATACAACTCCATGTTTTGCATACAAGGAATGGCATTAAAGCACAATGCTACCGATATTGTTGAAGTAACCTCTTCTCTTTCTAAGGTTTTTCGTTATTTTTCAAACAATCTGAGTGTTTCAACCATACGGAAAGACATTTCTTTTGCCGTTGAATATTTTAAAATTCTGAATATGCGCAGGCACTCACCCGTTGACATTCATATGAATATTGATGAATCTTTAGAAAATGTCCGTTGCTTAAAAATGATTTATCAGCCCATATTAGAAAATGTTTTAAAACACGCTTTTTTACCGGATGAATCCGGTTTGGTTACCATATCTTCTGTTCCTGATGAAAAATTTGCCATTATTGAAATTACCGACAATGGCAAAGGATTTGAGCCTGCCGTTTTAGAGAACCTGCTTCGTGAAATGGAAAGCAACAACCTGAAGGATATTCAAAACTCCAATCATGTAGGGCTCATTAACGTTCATATGAGACTCAAACTGCATTACGGTGAAACCTGTGGTCTCCGTATTTCCTCCACCCCCGGCAATGGAACAACTGTCCGGGTTCTGATTGAAAAAGATTCCAGGAAATTAGAAACCTTTTCTTTTGAAAACGCTTAAAACCAAGCGAGGTGAAGACTTTGAAATATACGGATAAACTATTTGCTTATGATAATTTATTCCCAACGGAACAACTGAAAATTGACGTGGGAGAGATTTTCCAGGTCTCCGAATTATCTTTAATGCCCGGCGGTGAAATTAGCCTACACCATCAACAATGTGATGAAATCACCTTCGTTATTTCGGGTAGCGCACAATTTTATTCAGATGATATCTGTGATACTGTTACTGCAAACCAACTGCATTTCATCCGCAAAGGGTTTACACACAGAATTGTGGCATCCTCCAACGAGAATTTTCGTTTCGTTTGTATCGGGTTAAATCCAAACCGCCAAAACGCTGCTATAAAGGCCCTATATGATGCGTTATCTTCACAGCCCTATATGATTACAAATGACAACGGTACGGTTAAAAACCTTTCCGAATTCTTAATCAGAGAATTTTATAACCAGGACGAATACAGCAAGGATATGATTAATCAGTACATCTCTCAAATTCTGATTACAATGACCAGGATTTTATATAATAAAACCTATGATTACCGCAAAAACAGCACTGAGAGAACTGCAAATTTCGCTATGTATAAGCTCCTGCGTTTTATTGATAGAGAATATCTCCAGATTTCTTCTATCAAATCCATTGCAAAAACCCTGTCCTACAGCGAATATTACTTATCTCACTTATTCAAAGAAAAAATGGGTATGACCATTAAAGAATATCTCACCAAAAAGAAAATTGCCTATGCCACTGAGCTCCTAAGAAACACCGAACTGACAATAGAAGAAATTTCTGATCAGTTGCAGTTTTCTTCAGCCCACGCATTCCGACGTTCTTTCAAACAATACACTTTAGTAACACCAAGCGAATATAAAAAGAAAGCAAATCGCAATTTTTGTACCCCATAACCACAACTTTTGATATTGTCGTACAGCAGGCGTTTTGATATATTGTACACATAAATATTAATTTTAGGAGGACAACAAAATGAAAATCGGTATTATTGGTTGCGGTACCATCGCAAACAACGCACACATTCCCTCTTACATAAACAACGAAAAGGCAGAAATTAAATATTTCTGCGATATTCTTCCCGAGCGGGCAGAAGCTGCTGTTAAAAAGTACGGCTTTGGCATCGCTGTCACAGATTACAAAGAGGTTTTAGCTGACCCTGAAGTGGTTGCTGTTTCTGTTTGTACACCAAACAAAATGCACTCCGAAATCACCATTGCAGCCTTACAGGCAGGTAAGCATGTTTTATGTGAAAAGCCGGCTGCCCACAAGTATGAAGAAGCATTGGCAATGCAGAAAGCGCAGCACGAAACCGGCAAAATTTTAAATATCGGTGTTTGTAACCGTTTCAATGCCGGCGTTAACAAATTAAAAGAATTAATTTACCAGGGCGAGCTGGGCGAAGTATATCAGGTATATGCAAGCTTCAGAAGTCACCGTAACATTCCCGGCTTAGGTGGTGCTTTCACCACAAAAGAAATCGCCGGCGGTGGTGTTATGATTGACTGGGGTGTACATTTCTTTGATATTGTTATGTACGCCTGCGGCGATCCTAATCCTCTGACTGCTACCGGTGAAGCTTTCTCTAAATTAGGCTCCCCCATTGAAGACTATGTTTACACTACAATGTGGGCCGGTCCGCCGGTTAAAGATGGTATTTATGATGTAGAAGAAGGCATTACGGGTATGGTGAGAACCGACGGTCCCGTTATTACCTTTAACGGTGCCTGGGCACAAAATATTGATGTACCGGAAATGTACATTGATTTCATCGGTACAAAAGGTGGCATTCGTCTGCAGTACGGCAGCGATTTCACCCTCTATTCTACCAAAAACGGTATGCTGACAACTACGACTTATAAGTTTAACGCACCGGATATGTATCAAAACGAAATTAACTGCTTTATTGATTGTATTGAAAGCGGTGAAAAACTGCCTTCACATATTGACACCAACATCATCACTGCAAAAATGATGGATGCCATCTACCGTTCTGCTGAAGAACACAGGGAGGTAATCTTATGAAAACAATAGGTTTTATTGATTACTATCTCGATGAATGGCACGCTAATAATTATCCCCGTATCATCAACGAACGAACAAACGGTGAGTATCAGGTTCGTTATGCCTATGCTAAAATTGACTCTCCCATTGGCGGTATTACCAATAAAGAATGGTCAGAAAAGCATGGCATAGAATTGCTGGATTCCATTGAAGCTGTTGTGGAAAAGAGCGATATGCTGATTGTTCTTTCTCCCGACAATCCGGAAATGCACGAGGAACTGACCCATTTGCCCCTGCAATCCGGCAAGCTGGTGTATGTGGATAAAACTTTTGCACCGGATAAAGAAACTGCCCTACGTATTTTTGAAAACGCAGACAAACATGGTACCACTTGTTTCTCCAGTTCTGCGCTTCGTTTTGTAACCGAGTTTAAGGATGTTAACAAAGCAGACCTTTTCAAAATTTATTCTGAAGGTCCGGGTAGTTATGATATGTATTCCATCCATCAGATTGAGCCGGTTGTTATGCTGATGAATTGCCGGGCTAAGCGTGTGATGGGTTTAGGTGATGTTGCCCATCCCTCTATGATTATTGAATTTGAAGATGGTCGCTTTGCACAGATTCATCAGTGTCGCACCTCTGAGTTTAAAATGACTCTGGCGGATAAAGACAACAACCCCACAGACTATCCCATCACCTCTGACTATTTCGGCTTATTCATGGATGCTTTAATTGACTTCTTCAAAACCGGAAAAATCCCTGTTTCTCACGAACAGACCGTTGACGTCATTGCGATCCGCGAAGCAGGTTACAAAGCACTGGAACAGCCGTTTGAATGGATTGAACTCTAAGGAGCAGATGACTCTATGAACGAAAGTGCAATAGAAATCAACCGGGAAAGCATCGAACATTGGCGCGACCAAAAATTCGGTATGTTCATCCACTGGGGACTCTATTCCCTGCAAGGTGACGGCGCCTGGTCTATGTGGGTTAATCAAACAGATAAAGACCAATATAAAAAACTGGCCGACCAATTTACGGCAGAGAATTTTCACGCCGACGACTGGGCAAAGTTAGCAAAAGAAGCCGGTATGAACTATATGGTCTTAACTGCAAAGCATCACGAAGGGTTCTCTCTTTGGGATTCTAAATCTTGTCTTGATGACTTTACTTCTATGCATTCTGCTGCAAAACGGGATATCGTTAAAGAATATACCGATGCCTGCCGTAACGCGGGATTGATGGTAGGACTGTACTATTCTCCCCTCGACTGGCGGTTTCCGGGCTTCTTTCTGCCCAGATTGTTTAAAGAAAGTGCAGACAATTTAGTAAAGCAAGCCTATGAACAAACCAAAGAACTTGTGTCTAATTACGGTAAAATTGATATTATGTGGTTTGATGGCGGAGAAAATTATTGGGTTGCCCACGGGCTTAATGTTTTGAAAGGCAAAGTCCCTGAGGATTTTAAAAGCAATCCTGCCTATCCGGATTTCTGGAAAGCAGATAAAATTGATCAGATGGTCAGAACCTTGCAAAAAGGCATTATCTGCAACGACCGTTTGGGAGACAAACAATTCGGAGACTATTTCTGCCCGGAAAAGAAAATCGGTGCTTTTAATATCAAACAAGCATGGGAAACCTGCGATACCCTTGCCGGTGATTGGGGCTATACCCCCAACTGCAAAACCCGTTCATTAAGAAGCTGCATTCAGTTGTTGGTTAATGTAGTTGTGGCTGGCGGCAATCTGCTTTTAAATGTAGGTCCCCGACCGGATGGCAGCATTGAGCCTGAACAGGCCGAACGCCTGAAGGAAATCGGCCAATGGCTGAAACAATACGGCGAAAGTATTTATAAAACAAGAGGCGGTCCTATCAAGTGTGAGGATTGGGGCGGAACAACAAACATCGGTAACACGATGTATGTCCATGTTTGCGAATGGACAGAAAACGAAATCATCATCCCCGATGTCGGCAATCCGGAAATTTGTTGTATCACCGGTGCCGGACCGCTGATAAGAAAAGAAAACGGAAAGATTTATCTTTCTGTGGATAACCATGCAAAACAGGAAATGGATACCATCTTTAAGCTGACTTATACTGAAAAAGTAACCGATATTTTTAAAGATGTTATTGATTATCAAAGCCTTTCCGACAAAAAGAAAGACTTTACCTGTTCTGTCAATCTCGGATAATTTCATTTGGAGGACTTTATGCAATCGACACCCTCAATAAAACAATATAACATTGCACTGATCGGCTGTGGCAATATGGGCGCGGCACATCTTGACAATATTTACACCAAAGATAATGTTACCATTCACTGTGTCTGCGATATAGACCCTGAACGTGCCAAAGCCTTTGCGCATAAATATCACGCAAAGGAGTACGAAACAGACTATAAAAAGGCCATTGCTATGCCGGAGGTAGACATTGTTATTATCGCTACCTATCCCTCTTCTCACCTTGATATTGTAAAGGAATGTATCAGTAATGGGAAACATATTTTGTGCGAAAAACCCATTGCACAGGATTTACAAACAGGGCAGGAAATTGTGAAGCTGATTCAGAATCATCCGGAGTGCAAGGTGTTGGTTGGTTATATTTTAAGACATAACAAAACCTATCAGCATGTTGCCCGAATGATACAGGAAGGTGCCATCGGCAAACCCATCGTTATGCGTATGGCGCAAAACCATCACACCATGGATTGGGGTAAATATTTAAATTTGATTAACGAAACCTCCCCTATTGTAGATTGCGGCGTTCATTATCTTGATGTTATGCGTTGGTTTACCGGTGCTGAAATTACTGATATTTCCGGTATTGGTCTCAAAACAGAAGCAGATGTTCCTCAGGGAAAATATAACTACGGCTTAATTACCGTCCGCCTTTCCGACGGTTCCATTGCCTACTATGAGGCAGGTTGGGGCAACACCATCTCTTCTGACAATTTAAAGGAGTTTGTGGGACCTAAAGGCAGAATCCGCATAACTTACCAAATGTCCCGGCAATTCAATCAAGAAGAAGGAGACCTGGTTGAATATTACACCTACCCAGAAGGAAAATATGAGACAATTAACATCAACTGCAAACGAAAACCTACCGATGACCAGTTGCAGGAACTCATTGATATGATTGAACAGGATAAAAAAAGCTCTCCGACCCTTGAAGATGTTATGAAAAGCTTTGAATGGGTGTTAAAGGCTGACGAAAATATCAAAAGTAAATTATAAAGGAAGGTAACAGACTATGTATCAGTTCCCCATTGGCGTTATGCTCGATTCTTTCCGTTTAGATGCTTACGGTGCCATTAAAAAAGCTGCAGAGCTGGGCGCAAAAGGTCTGCAAATGTATGCAACCACCGGTGAATTTGCTCCCGAAAATATGAACACACAAAAGAAACGCGAATTATTGGATATGCTCAAGTCAAACGGCCTGGTTTTTTCTGCTTTATGCGGTGATTTAGGTCGCGGTTTCGGTAATCGGGAGCTCAATCCCGAATTGATTGAAAAATCCAAGAGAATTCTTGACTTAGCCAAAGAATTAGAGACCGATATTGTCACAACACATATCGGTGTTGTGCCGGCTGATCCCAACCACGACCGCTATAAAATTATGCAGGAGGCCTGTTTTGAACTGGCTCGCTATGCTGACAGCTTACATGCTCATTTTGCCATTGAAACCGGTCCGGAAATTGCTACTACCTTAAAAGGCTTTTTAGATACCTTACATTCAAAAGGTGTGGCCGTTAACTTTGACCCGGCTAATTTTGTGATGGTAACGGGCGACGACCCTGTACAGGCAGTTTACACGTTAAAGGATTATATCGTTCATACCCACGCAAAAGATGGCAGAAAATTAAAAGACTGCAATCCCGAAGTTGTTTACAGAATCATTGATGAAGAAGCAAACCAGGGTATTACGTATATCGAACTTCCCTTAGGTGAAGGCGATGTTGATTTCGACAATTACTTAAAAGCATTAGATGAAATCGGTTACCGCGGATTTTTAACCATTGAACGTGAAGTGGGAGAAAACCCGGCTGCTGACATTGCATTAGCTGCTGATTTTCTCCGCAGCAAATTAAAATAATTATTGCAGGCTGATTTGGGGATATATTATGAATACAATTTGCTTTAAAACAAACCATTTACAATATGAAATTTCATCTGGCGGCCAAAATACAGCTTTCTCTTTACATACAGGAAAAAACCGTATTGTGCCCGGTCCCTGCGCAAAAATTACCTTGCAGGATTATAGTGAAGTGCCGGCTGTTCAGGCATCCTTTGAAGATGACACATTAACCGTTACATTTGCTAACGGAACCATTGCAGATATCACAGTAAAAGAACATCCGGATTATCTGACCTTCACACTAAAACGCGTATCCAACGAAGATTTTCTTTCCCTTTCCTTCGTCAACATCGAGTTAGACGATGAACCGGAAAATTTTTACGGTACCTTAATCGGTATGACGTTATCAACCCATATGTTTGAGCATCCCGGTGACAACCGCATGCTGATTGCTTCAGCCTATCCCCATATAGGCTTGTTTTCTACAAACAGAAGTCCTTATCCTGCCAAAGCAGCAGTCATTGGTGCGTCCAGTGACCAGTTGCGCGCCATAGAGCGTTTGGTCTTGGATGAAATTCCCGACGGCGAACTGCCCAAATCTAAAAAAGGCGGTCCCTATGCTGATTTGGCTGCAAAAGAGGCGCAAGGAATTTATTCTATTTTTATGGATACCGTCACCTTAGATAACATTGATGTTGTTTTAGATGAAATGAAGCGGTTTGGTATCAATCAGGTAAATTTACACCATTATGGTCACTATATACACGGCGATTACCGCTGTTATGAAGAGTTTTTCCCCAATGGTATGGCCGATTTTAAAAAGGTGGTTGACCGCTTCCACGAAGAAGGCATTTTAGTTGGTTTACAGCCTTATTCTTTTTTTGTTTTGCCTCAGTCTACCTATGTATCTCCTGTTCCCCATCCGGATTTGGACACACTGCGGGAATTTACTTTACAGGCAGATATAGATCCTGCATCAGAAACGTTACGGGTTGAAGAATCCACCGAGGGCATAACACCAGAAGAAAGCTATGTGCTGGTCAATTCACCCTACCTTTGGATTGATGATGAGTTTGTTAAATTTTCAAAAGTTGAGAACGGCTGTTTTACGCTGGCAGAACGCGGTTCATATAAAACCATACCCTCTGCACATAAAAAAGGTGCGAAAGTACGCCAGTTAAAGAAATACTTTATGTTACCCTGCGCCAAAGCCGGCTCCCAATTGTTCTACGAAATTGCACAAAACATTGCCCACTTTTACAATGAATGCGGGGCTGATATGTTCTATATGGACGCCTTAGACGGCAGCTTTATTTTAGACGGTGAAGATTATGTTTGGTATCATGCCATTGATTTCATCCGTGAAATGTTTGCTCATTTAGACCGGGACCCCATTTTTAACTGTTGTTTTAATCCCCAATATACAGGCAGTTGGTTTGTGCGAACCCGCTATGGTGCTATGGATACACCTATGAATGCCCACCGTAAATTTATTGATGCCCATGTTAAATATAATTACGAAACCGCTGTCCGTATGGGTGTAACCCCGGAGCTGGGTTGGATTGACCTATATACAAAAAATCGGGAACCGGATAAATGGTGGCAGAACGACCCCATCTATGCCGAGGATTTGGAATACATCTGTGCTAAGACTTTCGCTACCGGGGCTTCCTTAGGCTTTTTGGAAACCTTCCGCCATTTCGGCGAGCAACCTTGTTCCGAAGCTTATGCTGAAATTCTGCAGAAATATGCTGAATACAGGAAAAAACACACGCCCACAGAAGCAACAACAAAATACTTGAGCCAAAATGGCAATGCTGCTTATATACAGGACGATGTCCTGTATAAGGCACACCACGAGTATGCCTATTTAGAAGAGGCAAATGCCGGCTTTACAGTAGAGAATCCATTCGAAGAACAAATACCGAAATTCAGACTGGAGGCACTTGCTTCTGCCGGTGATTATAATGACCCCAATGCTATTACGCTTTGGGATTTAGATGAAACAAAACCCATTAAAACCCAAAGCATTCGCTTTGAAGCGCCTGTTTCCTCCAACGGAAACCGTGGTTTAGGTGTATGGTGTAAGGGCGACGGCTCCGGTGCTTTAATTTGCATTAAAATACGGAACCTTTCTGCCAATAAGCGGAAATCCGGTGAGCATTATATCCGTGCTGATTTTACCGGTTGGAAATATTTTGCCTTTTATGAAAACCAAAACAGCGCTCTTTCCGCTGATGAATGGCCCAGAACCGATGTTACCTACAGAACCTATAGCGAACTGCAGGTATTTTACGGGCACTATCGGGTTAATTTGGATTATAATGCCATTGACGGTGTTGACATTGAAGTGAAAGGCTCAGAAAATATTTATTTAAAACCTTTGCGTTTTGTGCCTCACATAAAGACTGCCTGGGATAATCCCACCATTCATTTCGGCGATACAGCAATCTGTGTACACACCAAATTAAACGCTGATTCTGTACTGTATTTTGACGGCAAATCCTGCAAAGTTACCGATTATATCGGCACTTTGATAGAAACACCCGATTACACACAAACTCCTGTTTTGCCTTCCGGCAAAACCCATGTTTCTGTTTCGCACACAGGTAGCGAGTCTCCTGTCCGTGCTAAATTAACTGTCAGCCTGACTGGCGAAAAGCTGATGTAGAACCTCGTGATGGTTGTTTGTAGAAAGGGGTAAAATATGTTAAATCTGAAATTAAACGAATCCACAATTCAGGATAAAATTTTAGCTTGTTGGATAGGTAAAAACATAGGTGGAACCATGGGTGCTCCCTATGAGGCATCCAAACAAATTCAGGATATAAAGGGCTTTGCATCCCCTAAAGGCGAGCCTCTGCCTAACGACGACCTTGATTTGCAGCTGGTGTGGCTCAATGCTATGGAACGTAACATTCCAAAACTTTTCGATGCCAATCAACTGGCGCAAACCTGGCTGACGATGATTACGCCACATTGGAACGAATACAGCATTTGCAAAAAAAATATGCGTATGGGGCTTCTTCCGCCACTTTGCGGTGAATATGACAATGAGCATTGGCGTCACTCCAACGGTGCATGGATTCGCTCTGAAGTCTGGGCTTGTCTTGCCCCCGGTTTTCCCAACATCGCCATAAAATATGCCATTATGGACGCCGTTATTGACCACGGTTTTGGCGAAGGCACATATGCTGAAATATTCACTGCCGCTTTGGAAAGCCTGGCTTTCTTTGCTACCGATGTAAAAGAATTAATCGAAAGAGCTTTGTCTTTCATCCCTGAAAGCTGCCTTTTGAGCCAATGTGTCCGGTATGTTATTGAGCAATATGAAAAAAATACACCATACTTAGACACCAGAAACGGATTGGTTGAAATGACCAAGGAAATCGGTTGGTTACAGGCACCGGCCAACATCGGCTATGTGATCATCGGTCTGCTTTACGGTGAGGGTGATTATAAAAAATCTATGATTTACGCCATTAACTGCGGTGACGATACCGATTGCACAGGCGGAACCGTTGGTGCTATTTTAGGCCTGTTAGGTGGTACTGCTGCCATTCCTTCCGATTGGCGGGAATATATTGGTGATAAAATTGTGCAAATCTGTGCCAACGGACATTATTCCTGGCGATTGCCTAAATCCTGCACCGAATTAACGGAACGGGTTATGAAAATGATTCCTTCTGTTTTAGAAGCTCACGATGTACAGGCTGAAATCGGCAATTTTGAAACAGAATATGATGGGGAAAAAGCACTTCATGTGTTAAAAGGTTATGCCGAAGACTATTTTAAAAACAGAACAGGATTTTCCTTTGACATAACCAATCATACATACCTCTCTGCTATGGTAGACTATAAAAAAGCACCGGTCGTGACTGCCGGTGAGCCTTTTAGCTTTTCTGTTAAATTTTCTCAGGTGGTTCATTCCGAAGCCATTCACGGGTTTATGGATGTAAAACTGCCCGATGGCTGGACGGCCGAATATAAAAAGAATCTGCATATCGTCAGAAAATGGGATTTATTTAACGACGAACGTGACGGAGAGTATAACACATTAAACATAACCATAACACCTAACGAAAATATCCAGGCCATCAACAGACTGTACATAGCTGTTAATTGCGACGGTTATGTGGTGCCGTTTATCATTCCTGTTGTTCTGTTGGGGTAATACGATTCAAATAAAAGGCTGTAGCAAATAATCATATTGCTACAGCCTTTTTATAATCTTTTGATTACTAAAGGATAATCCTTTTTCATCAGACTTTGTATTTTTATTTTACAAATTCAAAAAATCTTTTTTGTATTTCACACCGAAATACTCCGCCAGTTCAACCATTTCTTCGTCTTTAATGGTATTGATTCTCGGCAGATGGGCAGTTAGCATATAAATTTGTGCCGCCTTTTCTACGGTTTCCAAAAGACCAAAGGTTTCATCCATGGTTTTGCCGGCACCGTAAACGCCGTGCATTCCCCAGATAACCGTTCTGAATTCCTTCATTTTTGCAGCTGTCGCTTCCCCGATGGAATTGGTTCCGCAAAGCATCCATGGTAGAACGCCGATGCCTTCAGGGAAAATAGCAATACATTCCGTGCACATTTCCCACAAGGTATGAGTAAACTTCTTGTCGTCCAGCTCGTGAACATAGTTCATAGCCAGCGTATGCGTAGGATGACAATGCATCACCACTCTGTTTTCCGGGTCAACGGAAAGCCTTGCAGCATGGCTCATAAGATGCGCCGGCAATTCGGAGGTAAACTTGCCTCCATCCTTAAACCCCCACAAAAGTTCAGCTGTTTCACCGTCCTGAGCAATGCGAATAATCCCCAGATTATTTTCCGGATCATCGTCTACATTTTTAAAATACTTTCCCGAACCGGTTACAATAAAAATTTTACCGGCTAAAGAGGCTTCGCAAAAGCCAATGGGCATTGTACGGATCACCTGACTGACATCAAGATATTCAGCCACTTCCACCTCATCCAGCAAATAACTTATGTTACCGCCGTTTCGTTCATCCCAGCCAATGCGGTACATATTGGCGGTGGTTTTTCTCATTTCTGTAACGAAAGGTGCTTCTAAAATATTTTTCATCATCTGTTCACCAAAACTTTCTGTTCATATTCTTTTACTTCTTTTAAATAATCCTTCGGAACATTCTGTCGTTTTAAGTATTCCTGCCATACATCCCCAAAGGGTGCGGTTTTTAACTCTTCCTGATAAATCATCAGAGATGTCATATCCTGTTCATTCTGCAATGACATCATCTTATCTGAAGGCTGTAAAAGTGCAAACAATAGCGCTTTTTGCACACTGCGCATACCGGTGACCCATGCCGAAATTCTGTTAATTGATGCATCAAAATAGTCTGTAGCAATAAACACACGGTCCAAGGCATTGTTCCGTACAATTTCTTTGGCAATTTCCCTTGTTTCATCATCAAACAAAACAACGTGGTCGCTGTCCCAACGAACAGACCTGGTTACGTGGAGAGCCACTTTTTCGTGAAACGGCAACATTGCGGAGATTTTATCCGAAACAAGTTCCGTGGGATGATAGTGTCCGTTATCCATCAGCGGTGTGATGCCCTTTTGACTCACATAATTCATGCAAAATTCTGCTGAACCAACTGTATAGGACTCAACGCCAATTCCAAAAACCTTTGATTCCAGACAAACATATACTTTTGACGTATCATAGTCTGAGGAAAGGATTTCATCCAAGGAAGCTTTAAACCGTTCCCTTGGACCCAACCGGTCTGCCGGAATATCTTTATATCCATCGGGAATCCAGATGTTCATCACACAGGGAACGCCGGTTTCCTCTGCAAAATACTGTGAAATTTCAAGACAGCGTTTGCCGTGTTCTATCCAGAATTTTCTCACGGTTTCATTCGGAGATGACAGGGTTAAATTATCTTTCACCATAGGATGCGAAAAAAACGTGGGATTAAAATCAATGCCCAAATTCCTTTTTTTCGCAAAATCAACCCATGGTTGAAAATGCTTAGGCTTGATGGCGTTACGATCTGCCTTCTCTCCGTTTAGTATAGCATAGCAAGCATGAAGATTCAATTTTTTCTTACCCGGTATTAAAGATATGGCTTTATCCATATCCGCCATCAGCTCTTCCGGTGTAGTTGCTCTGCCGGGATAATTGCCCGTTGTTTGAATTCCGCCGGATAGACCTTCCTCATTGTCAAAGCCAATCACATCGTCACCTTGCCAGCAATGCATAGACACAGGTACGTTTTCAAGACGAGAAAGCGCCAACTCCGTATCGACACCAAAACTTTTATATATTTCTCTTGCTTCTTCATATCGGTTCATATCATCCACTCCTTTACATTTGAATTATATCATTTGAGAACAAAAAAAACAAGGACGTTTTTTGTTAAAAAACTGTCCTTATTTGTAAAATAAAGAATGGCATTAATTCTCACGACATCTGTATTTTTTCGGTGAAATACCATATTTTTTCTTAAAAATACGATAGAAAAAGCTTATGTTTTCATATCCTATTTTTACAGCAACCTCATCAATCGGAATGTCTGTATTTTTTAATAAAAAACAGGCCTGTGAAAGACGTTTTTCCTGCACCAGTTCCGTATATTTTTTTCCGGTCTTTTGTTTGATTTCTCTCGAAAGCACGCTCACGTCACAACCAAGTGACTCCGCCAGTGCCGATAGCGTTCCGTTCTGATACTGTTCTTCAATATAACCAAGAACCTTAACAATCGTCTTTTCTTCAACGTTATTGGCATACAGTCTGTCTGTATAATGAATCAGCTGTAAAAACAAAAGTCCCATCGTGAGCTGATTGATGTTTCTTTTGTTGGATGTCTCGACCATAAAACTCCAGATCAGATTTTCAATTAGGTTTTGAACCGGCAGAACGTCAGACACCTTAAAATGCAAATAACTGATATCAGTTTGCTTATTCTTTAAACAGTCTACAATAAACCGTTTCAGAGGTGTATCCTCTTCTCCCAACATCTGCAATGCCTCATCAAAAAAATCAGGCAGAATAACAAAATTTACGGCAATATCATGATATGAAGCAGGATAAATCTCCTGTTTGGCACTCTGGCACAAAAACAAGAGCTCCCCTTCCTTCAGAATAATTTTCTCGCCGTCAATTAAGTGGGTTGTCTGTCCTGCACACATATAGATGATTTCAACAAAATCATGGGAATGCTCCGGAAAATGTACAAATCGGGTATGAGGGCGTATAGCAATCTGTTTTCCATCCCTTAAGATTTTTTTACTGTTCACAATATTCAAGGGCGAATCCATATATATACTTCTGTCAATTTGCTTCTGCCCATCCACGAATTTTTGTTCTTCCTCGGTAACGGGCAAAAGTTTTTGTAAAATTTCATTTTTTAGCATAGATACACCCTCTTATCATTTAGCTGAACATTTTTTTATACTCTCTGGGCGAGGTTCCATATTTTGCTTTAAACCGTCGCGAAAAATAGAACTGATCTGAAAATCCTAACCGTTCACTGATTTCTAAAACGGAACGATTGCCCTTCAAGAGCATTCGGCTGGCTTCTGACAATAAAATATCATAAAGGTACTCCTGCACCGACATAGACAGTTCTTTTTTGAAATGCTTCGTGAGTGTGCTTTTAGAAACAAAGGCATGCTCCGCAATTTCTGTTGTGGTGAGACTGGCAGAAAGATGCTGATTAATATATTCAACCGCACGGATCACAGGTTCTGAGCGAAAGGCCATTTTCAGCGTGATGCCGTTGGCTTCTAACATAGAAAGCACAGTTTCATACACAAAATGACGAACCCTGAGCGCTCCAATCACATCATCTGTGTTTTTCAGATTCCTAAATGCATATTCCGGCGGTGCCGGTAAATCAGCCGTTAACGGTATTTGGCAATGATACAGCAAGTCCAGCCGGTCAGCATGACATAATTTAATGTGAAAGAACAAATGATCCATATAGTCATCACAACGGTATAAAAACCGGCATCTTGAAGGCAAAAGATACCAATGACCCGCCGTAAGTTCCATCACACCATTCTCCGTTTCCACCACGGCAGAACCGTTCACGATATAATACAAAAATGTAAAAGAAGAATCAACAATTTCTCCCTGCCAGTTTTTATCAACCATGGCCCGACCGTAAACCAGCATAAAAAGCTGTAGCTGATTCACCTTTTCACAAAGGCTCGTATTCCTGATGTACATATTCAAATCTCCATATTCATGACCCGTTTTTTACTTGTTTTTATGGGCTTTTGTGATACAATGAAAATACATAAGTACATAATATCATAAAATCTTCATAAAATCAAGGAGGTAAAAACTATGCAATTAAGAGACAAGTTTTGGCTTTGGGGTCATCCCGAAGGACGGTACAACGCTGAATTCGGCAATGATAAACCCTCCCGTATGACGCCTATGGAAGGCTGCCTTTACTTAGGGGTTCGCAATGTGTTTATGGTTCCTGTAAACTGGGAAGTGAATGAACGCCAGTATAACAAATCCTTTAAAACCTTGAATCAGGTAGGCTGGGGGTATAAATTCCACGAAAAGGACAGCTGCCATTTTGACAGAGTTTTAGAACAGGCTAAGGATTTCCCCAACATCACCTGTGTTGCCTTTGACGATTTTAAAGGTTTTAACTATTATGCTGATGATGCCTTAGATCAGTTAAAAGCAGAACAGGACCGACTGCATAATAACAACATCCGTCGTTTAGACAGCTGGATGATTCTTTATACCAACGAATTCGGCATTAAGCCTGAAGTGGATGAAGTGTTCCAACCCTTTATGGATCAGATGGACGGCATCATTATGTGGACCTGGGAAGAAAAAGACGTACCCTTAATCCCTGAAAAATTCGAGTTGTTTAAGAAAATGACACCCCATAACCGCCGTATGGTGGGTGTTTACCTTTATAACTTCGGCGAACATAAGCAGGCCACAGGCACCGCCGTTACCTGGCAGTTAAACTGGGCGAGAGAAAAACTCTTGGCTGGTGAAATAGAGGGCATTGTCCTCCACACCAACACCATGGCAGACCTTGACTTTGAAGCCTACGATGCCGCCGTCAGCTGGATGGAAGCACACGGCGATGAAGAAATTTAAGCGAGGTGAAAACCTATGAAAGTTAAAAGTGTATGCGGTGAATTAAGCCGTGAGCAATTAGGAACTGTTACCACCCATGAGCACGTTTTGCTTGACTTAACTGCTTTTTACCAAGCTTTGCCCGTCCCGGGAATTGAAGACCCGGCCACACAAAAGGTTGAAATGTGGAATTTGGGTATTTTAAGCCGTGATTGCTATGCCTTAAAGGATAATTTATTGTTAGACAATGAAGAAATTGCCATCCATGAGCTTTCTTTCTTTAAAAAAGCCGGTGGTGACACTGTGGTAGATGCATCGTTGCCCGGCATTGGCAGAGACCCGCAAGCATTAAAACGCATCGCCGAAGCCACAGGCTTAAACATCATTATGGGAACCGGCTTTTATGTGGGAGAAACCCATCCCGAAGCACTTGCCACTATGACAGAGCGTGAAATTGCCGACCTAATGGTGAAAGAACTGACCGAAGGCATTGACGGCATCCCGGCAGGCTATATCGGCGAAATCGGCATCAGCGAAATTTTTGACGATAAAGAACGTCGTATTCTCCGCTCTGCCGCTATTGCAAGTCTGGATACCGGTGCTGCTATCAATGTACACATTAACCCCTGGACGGTCAATGGTTTAGAAGCCGCCGATATTCTACTTAACGCTGGTGTGGCACCGGAAAAGATCTGCATCAGCCACATTGATGTGGAAAATCGGGAAGAATATATCTTCGCTCTTTTAGAAAAAGGTGTGTATGTAGAGTTCGACAACTTCGGCAAAGAGTATTACATCCGCCGTGAAGTCCGAAATTCCGGTTATGGTCTGTTCGTTCACGATACCGACCGCGTAACCCTGCTGAAAAAAATGATTGACAAAGGCTATTTGAACCAAATTCTTCTCTCCTGTGATGTATGCCTTAAAAATCTTTTGCATACATACGGTGGTTGGGGCTATGACCATGTGCTTACCAACATTGTCCCCATGATGGAGGATGAAGGCATTACCGATAGCCAAATTAAAACTTTATTAATTGAGAATCCGGCACAGTGGCTGTGCGGAAAGGAGTAAACAAATGAATTTACCTTCTATTCCCTTAAGCGAGTTTAAAGAAAGAATTGTTAAAGTACAAAAGGCTATGAAAGAGGAGGGCTTTGACCTGCTTCTTTCTTACGGAAACGAGGCAGAACCTCAGTATGTACGCTATTTTTCAAACTACTGGCCCTCTTTTGAAACCGCCGGTGTGTTAATCCCTCAGGAGGGGGAGCCCATGCTCTTAATCGGACCGGAAAGCTATACCTATGCTTCCGACCGTTCTAAAATTAATGATATCCGCTTGTTAAAGGCTTTCAGAGAATCCTCTGAACCGGAATACCCCGGCAAATCCTTAGACACTTTCAGTGGCTTATTTAAAGAGATGATGGGCGATAAAGCCATCACCCGTTTCGGTGTGGCCGGTTTGCCCTTAATGACAATCGGTGTGTATGAAGCACTGTCTGAAGCTTTGACCGTTAAAATTGAAAAAGCTGACCACATTGTCAACAACATCCGTATGCGGAAAACAGAAAATGAACTGGCTTGTATGCGTGCCGCTGCACAAATCACTAAAGAAACCTTCGATTATGTCCGTGCCAACATCAAAGTTGGTATGACGGAACAGCAAGTGGCAGGTCTTGCTTTGGGCAAAATGCACGAGCTTGGTGCCGAGCGCGAATCTTATCCCGTTTGGGTGCTCACCGGCAAAGGCTCCAATCAGGCCATCAGCCGCCCAAGAAACAAAAAAATTGAAAAAGGTGATATGACCTTTATTCAGATTGGTGCCCGTGTGGATGGCTATGCTTCCAGCATCGGTCGTCCTGTTGTGTTCGGCAAAGCAACACCCGAACAGAAAGAACTGATTGAAGTAGGTTACAAGGCTCAGGCCGATGTCATCGCTATGCTAAAAGCCGGTACTCCTGCTTGTGATGTGGCTAAGTTCCACATTGAAAATGTAACCAAAATGGGTTACGGCGATTGGCTGTTATATGGTCCCTGTCACGGCAACGGCACCATGGAGGGTGAAGCACCCTGGATTGAAACCAACTCTGATTATCTGCTGGAAGAAAATATGACCTTCTGCGTGGATATCTTCTTAGGTTCCAACAAGACCGAAACCGGCCTTAGAATGGAAGACGTGGTTTGCGTGAAGAAGGATGGAGCAGAAAACCTCACCAACTACCCCAGAGAGCTTTTTGAGATTGACTGCTAAAGCAATAAATCATAAAGAATCACAGGAACATGAGAGACCCTTTCTCCTGTGCTACAGATAAGCTAATTGTATGAGGAATGATGATGATCATCATTCCTCTTTTCGTTATACAATAAAACAAGCACCCTCAAACAAGAGTGCTTGTTTTATTTGACAAGGCAGAACAATAATGATGCACATATAAAAATAAGCTTTGCATAAGCAAAGCTATCTTAACTTCTTCCCTTTTCACTATTACTTATTACTTTCCAAAAATCAACGAGTTTCTTTAGGGAATAGGGAATAAGTAAAATCGACATTCCTCTGTCGAAGAATGTCGATTTTTGGTGGGCCTTCAGGGACTCGAACCCCGGACCGACCGGTTATGAGCCGGTTGCTCTAACCAACTGAGCTAAAGGCCCGTTTAATGTACTCAAATATTTTATCAAAATAACCGGCTGTTGTCAATAGTTTTTTCTTGACTTTATCAGCTTTTTCGTTTACAATATTTTATATATCTTTGTTGGTAGGTGAACACATTGAAAGAAACAATCGTATTAAAAGAGGCGCTGGAGAACTTACAAAATGTAATGCTTGAGAATTCTCAGATTGCGCCTGATACCTTTAATAAATATAAGGATAAAGTTAAGCGTGGCTTGCGTAACAGTGACGGTACCGGTGTTTTAGCCGGTTTAACCAGCATTGGTAACGTTCACGGTTATGTGGTCTCTGAAGATGAAAAAGTAGCTGACGACGGTAAATTATCATATCGTGGCATTGATGTGGCCGATATTGTTGCAAACTGCACTAAAGAAAAACGCTTTGGCTATGAAGAGGTTTGTTACCTCATTTTATTCGGCAAACTGCCAAGTCGTTCTGAATTGGATTCCTTTAATGAACTGCTGGCACATTTACGTCCGGTTCCCTACGATTTCCGCGAAGATGTTATTATGCGTTGCCCCAGCCCGAATATTATGAACAAGCTGGCCAGAGCTGTGTTGACGATGTATTCATATGATGACGATGCAGACAATACGAGTGTGGCTAACTTAATCAGCCAGTCTATGCTGCTTGTGGCACGGGTCCCCACCCTGGTGGCCTATACCTATCAGGCAAAGCTCCATTACTATGATGGCAAAAGCCTGTACATTCACAACCCACAACCGGAGCTTTCTACTGCTGAAAACTTTTTATATATGATTCGAAATGACAATCAGTATACCCGCCTGGAAGCTGAGATCTTAGACCTTGCCTTAATGCTTCATGCAGAGCACGGCGGCGGTAATAACTCAGCTTTTACAACACGCGTTGTTTCCTCTTCCGGCAGTGATACGTATTCTGCCATTTCTTCTGCTATCGGTTCTTTGAAAGGCCCCCGTCACGGTGGCGCCAATCAGAAAACCATGGGCATGATTGAAGACTTTAAAGCCAACATTGAAGATATTACCGATGCTGACCAGGTTGCAGCTTACATTGAAAAAACGTTGCGCAAAGAAACTTACGATCATTCCGGCCTGGTATATGGTATGGGCCATGCTATTTATACCCGTTCTGACCCCCGCGCCGTAATGCTCAAAGAAAAAGCCGCCGAGCTTGCCAAAGTGACAGGTAACGAAAAGGAATTTGGCTTGTATTGCATGATTGAAGAATTAACACCAGATATCTTCCATCGCATGCGCGGTCCTAAGGATATGTGTGCCAATGTGGATTTATATTCAGGTTTTGTTTATAAAATGCTGAACATTCCTCCCGAATTATATACCCCCATGTTTGCCATTGCCCGTATGCCCGGCTGGTGCGCTCACCGTATGGAAGAAGTTTTATATGGAAGCCGCATTATCCGCCCGGCTTATAAAAGCGTTTCCAAATCGAAAGAATACATCCCAATTAATAAACGTCCGTAAGTTCAGTATACAAAATAGTGATATAAAAAGGCGATGTAAAAAATTCTTTTTTACATCGCCTTTTTTAATTATTTCATTTCATTACATTTGTTTGCCGCAATTAGAGCAGAACAATGCCGTAGGTGTACAAGATGCACCGCAATGAGGGCAATATTTTGTACCGCTAGTACCAGGAATGCCGGCAGTCTCGTTAGCAGATTCTTCCTGTCTGGCCAAGGTCTCCTTTAACCGATCAATTTCAAGCAAAACCTGCTCAATCTGATCACCTAACGTTTCATCTCCGCGTGCCGCACAATATGTTAATTCGCCTAAACGAACATACGTTGCTCTTAATGTGTTTTTGGTGTCAACCGCTGCCAATTTAACCTTTGTTTTTTCTACCATTTGCCCTGTCTTTTTAACAGCGCTATCCATTGCCTGTTTAACAGAATCTAAAAAATTCTCCATAATGAAATCTCCTTCAATATAGATAATATTTATTATATTATACCACAACGCTAAAAATTCGTCAATACGCAGATGTTAAATATGCCGTTCAGCATTTTCATTTTCAAAAAACACAAAAGTCCAATTATTTTGTATTTTTATCTTGACAATCGTACAAATATGTTGTATACTACACATAAGAAATCCAAAACGATTGGAGTTTTTATATGTACACCTTTTACAATTCTGCATTTCCTGCCAAACTGAAAGCTTTGCGCATTCAAAGCGGAAAATCACAGGAGGTCTTAGCAAAAGAATTAGGCATTTCCCGCAGCTGTCTTGCCAATTACGAAACCGGTAACCGCCAACCGGATCAGGAAATGCTGATTCGCATTGCAGATATTTTTGAAGTGCTGACCGACTATTTAATTGACCGTGATAAATTCCGTGATTTTAATCTTACCCTTCCCGAAATGAACGATTTTACCCGCATTAAAAATGCTGTTGATGAACATCGAAACTATTTAGACTTATCCTTTTTAAATTCTGAAGGCCGCATAGGTATGATTCAGTTTTATGACTTTCTCAAAAGAAAAATCCAGATATCAGAACTTAATAAATCAACGCACGATTGCAACTAAAAAAGGCAGTAATCCCTGGATTACTGCCTTTTTGGTGAGGATAAATGGACTTGAACCATCGACCTCTTGCATGTCAAGCAAGCGCTCTGACCAACTGAGCTATACCCTCATGTGCCGGGTAACGCCCGGCAATAAGTAATTTTACCATAAACAGTTCTGAAAAGCAAGAACTTTCTTTTCACGCTTTGTTCCTGTAATCCAAAGCCAGCCAGTCACCACTCTGAGCAACGTGCAGTTTTTGGAGAGGTTCCTTTTCATAGGTTGCCTGCACCTCGTCACCACGGTCGGTAATGATACCGGATGTAATGTAAATACCGTCTTCCTTTAACAGTGGTGCAATTTTCGGTGCCAACGCAATGATAACATCCGCCACAATGTTGGCCAGGATAATATCATATTTTCTGTCAGAAACACTCTGTAACAGCGCCTCATCCTCTAATACATTACCGGCAAACACCCGATAACGGTCATCTTCTATGCCGTTTCTTTGGGCATTTTCGCGGGCAATACGGGCAGCGTTAGGGTCTATATCTACTGCTGTTGCAGATTCTGCACCCAAAAGCAGAGCTACAGCAGATAAAATACCGCTACCACAACCTAAATCCAAAATCTCCATCCCGGGCTGAACATATTTTTCTAAACGCTCCAGACACAATTTTGTAGTGTGATGGGAGCCTGTACCGAAACTCATCCCCGGATTAATCACAAACACAGTTCTGTCTGTTTCTTTTTCCAAGGTCTCCCACTCCGGCAGCACCAGAATTTTTTCCCCAATGGATAAAGGTTTAAAATACTGCTTCCAGTTATTAGCCCAATCTTCTTCATCCACATCAGAAAGCGCAAAGCGCAAGCTGCCGAACAGACCCTCTGCATCCAGTCTCTTCAGTTCCTGCATTGAACGCTCCGCTTCCATCAGCATCTCTCTGCCGGCGCTGTCATTGGTTACATAAATTTTAATATTAGTTTCACAGGATTTTTCTTTTAAAAGCTCTTCGTCCACATAATCCCACGCAGAACGGTTTTCTTCTAAAAAGGTTTTAAAATCTGCTTCATCTTCAATTTCAAGGCCGGTAATACCCAACTGATACAATCGACCGCTAACAGGCTCAATTCCCTCAGATGTTGTGTAGATTACCGCCTGAATCCAACTCTGTCCCATAATAACTCCCTCTTATGAAAGGTTCAGCATATGGCTGACCACATCATACATTTCTGTTTTATCACAAGTGGTTGTAAAAATAATCGGTTTTGTGCGCAGATCTGCCAGCGATGCCGGAATGGTGAGTTCACCTTTTTCTGACAGAGTCTCCAGCAAAGCAAAGTCGTCAAGGCCATCAGCCGCACCATCACCAGCAATGGCATTCAGCACATTATCGCTGAATTTAAAGGGACTGGCTGTGGAAACGATTACCGTTTTTGTTTCGTCGCCTGTTTCTGCACGATAAGCATCATATACACATTTTGCCACAGCCGTGTGCGTATCAATCACATAGCCGTTTTCTTTATGCACGGCACGAATGGTTAAGAGAGTTTCCTCATCGTTGCAGCAACCACCATAGAATACTTCTCTAATCTTCGCCTTGGTTACCTCGGGCACTTCATATCTGCCGGTTTCAGCAAGCTCCTTCATCCAGCCGGCCACACGGACATCATCACAACCGGTGATATGATATAAAAACCGCTCTAAATTACTGGAAATCAAAATATCCATAGATGGCGAGCTGGTGGTTTTAAAAGGACGGTTTTTATCGTATACGCCGGTATTAATAAAGTCAGTCAGCACATTATTCTCGTTAGAGGCACAAATCAGCTTGGCAATGGGCAGACCCATCTCCTTTGCATAATATGCCGCCAGAATATTACCAAAATTACCGGTGGGCACAACGAAATTCACCGGATCGCCCACTTTAATTTCATCGTTTTTAACCAGATTAGCATAAGCAGAGAAATAATATACAATCTGCGGTACCAAACGACCCCAGTTAATGGAGTTGGCGCTGGACAGCATAAAATTGTTCTGTTCCAGCACGCGGGCATACTCTTTATCGCCAAATATCCGTTTCACGCCACTCTGCGCATCGTCAAAGTTACCATATACAGCCGCCACATCAACATTATTACCCTCCTGAGTTGCCATCTGACGCTTCTGCATACTGGAAACACCGTTTTCAGGATAGAATACAATAATTCTTGTACCATCAACATCTTTAAAGCCTTCCAGGGCTGCTTTGCCTGTATCGCCAGAGGTGGCAACCAGAATCACTACCTCTTTGGTTTCGCCGGTTTTCACCACCGATTTTTTCAAAAGATGGGGCAAAATCTGCAGCGCCATATCTTTAAATGCGCAGGTAGGACCGTGCCACAGTTCCAAAAAATAAACATCATTTGTCAGTTTATATAACGGTGCAATTTCATCAGTTTCAAATTTAGCTTTGTTATAAGCATTGTGCGTACATTCAGAAAGCTCTGCACCTGTAAAATCAGTCAGATAACCTTCCAGAATTTTAACTGCACGGTCAGTATAGCTCATTTGTGCCAAGGCTTCAATTTCTTCTTTTGTAATCTGGGGAATGTCCTTGGGAACAAACAAACCGCCATCCGGTGCCAACCCTGTTTTAATGGCAACAGCCGAGGATACGGAAAGAGATTTGTCTCTTGTGCTTGTATATTCCATCATTGTTCCTCCTTATTGAAGACGAGCTTCTAAGGCAGCCTTTTCATTTTCATAGCCGGGCTTACCTAAAAGCGCAAACATATTCTTTTTATAAGCTTCCACGCCGGGCTGGTTAAAGGGATTAACCGCCAGCAGATAACCGCTGATGCCGCAAGCCTTTTCAAAGAAATAAACCAGCTTCCCGAAATTATATTCATTAAGGGCAGGAATGTTAATAATCAGATTGGGAACGCCTCCATCATTATGTGCCAGAACAGTACCCAAAAATGCCATTTCATTTACATGAGAAACTGTTTTGCCGGCTAAGAAGTTTAAGCCATCCACATTGTCACCGTCTTCTTTAATGGTCACATCAGCGGTGGGGTTTTCTACATGCAGAACCGTTTCAAAAATGTTTCTCAGACCATCCTGAATGTACTGTCCCATAGAGTGCAGGTCAGTTGAAAAATCAACCGCAGCCGGGAAAATACCCTTCTGATCCTTGCCTTCACTCTCACCGTAAAGCTGTTTCCACCATTCTGCAAAATAGTGAAGCTTAGGCTCATAATTCACCATAATTTCAATGGTTTTGCTCTTTCTATATAAAATATTGCGCAAAGCAGCATACTGGTAGCAGATGTTGCTGCCTAAATCAGCATTGCTATATTCTTTATAAGCGTCCTGTGCGCCCTGCATAATAGCATCTAAATCTGCTCCGCAAACGGCAATCGGTAATAAGCCTACGGCACTCAGTACGGAATAACGGCCACCGATATCATCAGCAATTACAAAGGTTTCATAACCTTCTTTATCAGAAAGCTGTTTTAAGGCACCTCTTGCTTTATCGGTGGTAACGAAAATGCGGTCCTTTGCACCCTCTTTACCGTATTTCTGCTCAACCAGCTCCTTAAACACACGGAACGCAATTGCAGGCTCTGTTGTGGTTCCGGATTTGGAAATAACGTTTAAGCAGATATCCTTATCCTTAACCAGATTGTATAAATCAGCCAGATACGTAGAGCTGATGGAATTGCCTGCAAAGAAAATCTGCGGTGCTTTTCTGTCTTCAGCCTCCTGCAGATTATAAAAACTGTTCGTAAACAGGTCAATGGCAGCTTTTGCACCTAAATAAGAACCACCAATACCGATAACAATCAGCACATCGGCAGTATTTCTGATCTTTTCAGCTGCTTTCTTGATCCGTGCATATTCTTCCTTATCATAGTCGTTGGGCAGATTTACCCAGCCTAAAAAATCGTTTCCTGCACCGGTTTTTTCCGTCAGTTTTTTATAAGCATCCTCAATCTGACCAGCCATATTAGCAATTTCTTCTTCACTAATCCAAGCAGTTGCTTTACTATAATCTAATGTGATGTTCTTCATCATAATCCTCCTATATCAATCAACAATCAACTGACCGGTTAAGTCGCTGACGTTTGCTATATTTTCTGCTTTCATATACTCTTTTAATTCATCACGAATACGAACGCAGGCATACGGATCTGTAAAGTTTGCGGTGCCCACCTGAACCGCCGCACTCCCTGCCAGGAAGAACTCCACAGCATCAGTGCCGTTTGAAATGCCTCCCATACCAATGATGGGCAAATTCACAGAATTATATACCTGATGTACCATTCTGAGAGCCACCGGTTTCACGCAGGGGCCGGACAAACCGCCAATCACATTGGCCAGAATGGGACGTTTTGTCTTAATATCAATGGCCATACCGGTTAAGGTATTGATTAAAGATAACGCATCCGCACCACCGGCTTCTGCCGCTTTTGCCGTTTCTGTTATATCAGAAACATTAGGTGAAAGCTTTACAATCAACGGCAATTTGGCATATTTACGCACCGTTTTGGTAATTTCAAACACCGTGTCCGGATTAGTGCCAAAAGCTGCTCCGCCTGCCTTAACATTGGGGCAGGAGATATTCATTTCCAGCATATCAACATCAACTGCAGAAAGCTTTTCAGCCATCTCGCAGTAATCCTCAAAGGTGCTGCCGGCCATATTGGCAATAATTTTGCAGCTATACTGTCTCAGGAATGGAATTTCCTTTTCAATAAAAGCATCCACACCGGGATTCTGCAAACCAACGCTGTTCAAAACACCGCCGGGCGTTTCTGTAATACGCGGTGGCGGATTCCCTGCGCGGGGTGCTTTGGTTAAACCTTTAACCGAAATAGCACCAACCTCATTTAAATCATATAATTCACCGTATTCATGACCAAAACCAAAGGTGCCGGAAGCTGCAATGATGGGATTATTCAATTCCACACCGGCAATCTTAACTTTCATATTCATTACAGCACAACCTCCTCAGACCAGAATACCGGGCCATTCCGACAGACTCGTTTATATTTGTCTGTTCCCTCGTGGGTCGTTTCGCAACTGCAGGTAAGGCACGCACCGATACCGCAACCCATACGTTCTTCCAAGGAAAGCTGACACGGAATCCCGGCTCCTTCAGCAAAGGCCTTTACTGCACGAAGCATACCTTTCGGACCGCAGGCATAAATAATATCAAATTGTTTTGTTTCACAGTCTTTTTTCAGTTCTTCAAGAGCAAAGCCGGCAACACCATAGCTGCCATCATCTGTTGTAAGAGTTACAGAATCTGCTGCTTTATTAAATTCATCCTCCAGCGTCACCAAATCTTTATTACGGAAGCCAATGTAAGCCACGGCACCTTTCAGCTGTTTTGTTAAAAACAACATAGGATAAACACCAATGCCACCGCCAATCACAGCAGGACACTTATATTTGCCATTGTCAACCGTAAAGCCATTGCCAACCGGACCTAAAATATCCAACTCTCCGTATTGCTGCTGCAACGATTTTGTACCACGGCCCTTAACCTCATAAATAAAGCAGACACGATCTCCCTGCACATCACAAATACTGATCGGACGACGAAGCGGCATCGATGTGGCGTCACCACATTGAATATGCAAAAACTGACCGGGTTTAGCTTTTGCCGCAAGCTCAGCATTCACAACCCAAGCCTCAACAATATTCGGCGCAATTTCTTTCTGACTCTCCAGAGTACAAGTATATACCTCATAACTCATTTCTTTCACCTTATTTCTATGTATATGTATTCATTTAGATCAATACGCACAAAATTTCCATTATATAAAATCATCAAATTTCATTATAACAAAAAATACAGCATATTGCAAGGCTTTTTCTGCTGATTCAAAGAATATAAACATAAAAAAGCGACGATGCAAATTGCATCGTCGCTAGTAAATCGACATTAGTTGATAATAACCATTTCGGTTTCTTTGTCAAACAGATGAATTCTGCTGCCATCGATAACCAGTTTAATGTCATCACCGGGTTTAGCAGTTGTTCTGGGGTTAACTCTTGCAATGAAGGGAGTGCCTTCAATTGTTACATATAAATAGGTTTCTGCACCCATCATTTCAGTAACATCAACATGAGCATCCACTTCACAAGCTGCAGCTACATTAGAAGTAGCACTGTCATGAATATTTTCAGGACGGATACCCATTAATACTTCTTTACCGATATAATCAGAGCCTTCCAGAGCCTTAGCTTTTTCTTCAGGCAGTTTGATAATAGTGTTACCAATTTTCAGCTGGAGACCATCATCAGCCTTTTCCAAAACTGCATCAATAAAGTTCATCGGCGGGCTGCCAATGAAGCCAGCAACGAATACGTTAACGGGCTTTTCATACAGAACCTGGGGAGAATCGATCTGCTGGATGAAACCATCCTTCATAACAACGATTCTGGTACCCATGGTCATTGCTTCTGTCTGGTCATGAGTTACATAAATGAAGGTTGTTTCCAGTCTCTGATGCAGTTTGCTGATCTCGGTTCTCATCTGACCTCTCAGCTTAGCATCCAAGTTAGAAAGAGGTTCGTCCATCAGGAACACTTTAGGTTCACGCACAATAGCACGACCCAGCGCAACACGCTGTCTCTGACCACCGGAAAGAGCCTTCGGTTTTCTGTCCAGCAAATGCTGAATATCCAGAATTCTTGCAGCTTCATCAACACGTTTTTTGATTTCAGCTTTAGGCATTTTTCTCAGTTTCAGACCAAATGCCATATTGTCAAATACAGTCATATGAGGATACAGAGCATAGTTCTGGAATACCATTGCGATGTCTCTGTCCTTAGGAGCAACATCGTTTACTAATTTGTCGCCGATATACAGTTCACCATCGCTGATTTCTTCCAAGCCGGCAATCATTCTCAAAGTAGTAGACTTACCGCAACCGGAAGGACCAACCAAAACGATAAACTCTTTATCTTCAATATCTAATGTGAAGTCGCTTACTGCGGTTACTCCACCGGCATAACGTTTGTAAATGCCTTTCAGATTCAAGCTTGCCATTTTTTCTTCCTCCTCATGAATTACATATCCATTTTTCATTACTATGATACCACAAAATCACGCAAATTGTTAGACTATTTTTAACCAAAATTTTAAAAAATTATTTAGTAACATTGCATAATGATGACTAAAATCGCATTTTTTACTGAAAAAATAGCTAAATTTTACGGTATTAAATTTGTTAAATACTTTGCGGAAGGTTACATCATTTCCTGTACTTTATCCCATATACCAAACTGCTGGAACAACCATACCAGTATGCCCGGCGCTTCTTCATCAACGATGGCCATTCTTTCCTGAAAATCTGCCTTATCAAATTCCGGTTTATCAATATATGCACTCAAACCGTCAATCGTTGATTTATATGTTTTTCTGATATATATATTCGTAATAACATTAGACTCTGCCTTTACAACGGCATCCGTAATACAGTTATAGATGGGTTCAATAATATTTTCGAGCTGTTGATCATCAAACTCCCACCAGTTATTCTCCAATGCCAATTTGAGTTCGGTTAAGTTATCAACCATCTCTTTGTTCACAACTTCATAATCCGGTTCAGGGGTAGGTTCCGGAGTCGGAGTCGGAGTCGGCTTCGGTGTTGCCGTCGGCTTAGCAGTAGGAACCGGAGTCGGAGTCGCCGCCGGTGTAGTTCCGCCAGGAGTAGTTCCGCCGGGTGTTGTTGTGGGACTAGCACTCGGTGCAGGTGTTGCTGTCGGTGTGGTTGTTCCACCGGGTGCCGCCGTCGGCTCTGCACTCGGTGCAGGTGTAGAAGACGGAGTCACTACGCCGCCACCAGTTGTACCGCCGGTGGTGCCACCACCAACAGTACCGCCACCAACAGTGCCGCCACCAACAGTGCCACCGCCAACAGTGCCACCGGTAGAGCCACCTGTGGAACCACCGCCATTATTAATGATGACATCGCCGTTAATAATAATGTCGCCAATTACAACATTACCGTTTCCGCTGCCGCCTACAAAGACAGCATGTGTCTGGCTGAATTCACCTCTGGTGATGTTCTGCGTTGCACGGAAGGTGTTTCCTTCTTCCAGTGCCATCAGCTCATGAGCAACAACCAGTTTAACAGAAGGCAGTGCCCATGCTGCTACTTCATCTTTGATTTCAACTGCCACACCATTGTCTTTAATGCCGGTTACACGGGCCAGAATCACACAGGCCTGTTCCCTGGTTACTTTGTTATTGGCACGGAAGGTACCATCTTCATAGCCTTTAATATATCCGGCTTTTTTGGCAATCAGCACCTGATCATAATACCATGCTTCAGCAGGCACATCGCTAAAGCCGGTGGTATCTTTTTCTGTGTACTTAAAAATCATATTCACAATTTTACAAAGCTCAGCACGGGACAAGCCGTCATTGGGTCTGAAATTGCCGTCACCATCACCAGATAAGATGCCGGCAGTAGCCAACACTTCAATCGCCTTACCAATCGCCGTGCTTGCATCTACGTCAGAAAACGTTTTCTTTGGTTCCTCCGCTACAACGCAAAGCATGGAAGCACACATAAAGGCAACCAAAAGGATAGAGATTAACTTTTTCATATTTTTCCTCCTTGTTTATAAAGATTCAAAATAGGTAGAAAAACTCTACCTATTTCGAATTACATATTAATCTGTGAACTGTCTGGTCAGTTTGATCTTCACACCGGCTACAGTAAATTCATACGCATCCTCGACCTGAACTTGATCCTGATCCACTCTGAAAGCATCTCTGCCGCGTTTAGCAACAACATACAGAACATCGTAGATACTGTCGAAGGCTGACGTTACTTTACCGGTTGCATCAATTTCTTCCAGCTTCGGCAAAATTCTGTCTGCCACACTGGCCAACTTATCATGTTTGCTGAAGACCTTACCGAAGTCAGTTTCTTCAAATTTCTGAATCGCCTTTTCCAGCTTACCGCTTTCAATTAGGCTATCCAATTTTGCATACATTTTCTCATCATAGCGATAGAAAACATCATAGATGGAATCGATGGTAAATACAGGATCATCTGTACCAAACATAATATCAACAGCTGTCTGGAATTTCTCATTCTCCGTAATTAAGTCGGATTCAAATTTCTGATTTAAGTTGCTGCCAAGATACTTATTCAGCATACTGTCAATCTGAGATTCAAAACGAGTCATCAAGCTGTCAATCTGAGATACACTGTTCAAAATCTTTTCAATCTGAGGCGGCAGTGTACCGTCTTCTGCATAGACTTCCAAAATTTCGTTCAGTTTTTCATGAGCATACAGTGCTTTGCCGATAACAGCTTCAATGGTTGCATCCAGAACACCTTCGGGAATGTTTTCTTCATCACCATACCAGCAGATAGCATCGTCTGCAATAATTAAGGTATTAAACAGGAATGTGTAATAATCCATCTCATCTTTAAACTTATATCCTGTCAGCTCCTCTGTTGCATCTGCATCACTGCCGGAAAGCAGCTGTTCAATGACATCCTGACCTTCTACCAGATACTTAAAGTATTCATTTTCATTATACTTAAATTTACTGATGCCGGACAGTTTGTCAACAAGAATGCTCTGACCCTTATCATATAAAGGTCTTAAGATTTCTTTAATGATATTCACTTCGATGTGCAGACTGGTGGTATATGTGGTTTCAGTTACCACACCATTCTTCACTTTCTCAATCTCTGCACTCAAACCATTATGATAATCAGTCTTAGCCTGGTCAAAGTACTTCTTAATGAAGTCTTTACCCATAACCTGCTCAACTTTTTCAATCAGCTGCGTAACCCGACCCATATTGGCCTGCTTGATTACATTGTCATACTCAAGACCGCCAATCGCTTCATTCACACCCTGAACGAAGGGCAGGTTCTGTTCATTAATCACAAAGGTTTCTTCATTCAGAATACTATTTAAGAAGCTCTGGTAATATGAAAGGCCAATCAACGTATCATAAATCTTATCAGCAAACGCTGTTTTATCCGTCAGGTTTCCGATGTAATCCTTAACCAAATCATCTGTAATGAAGCCGGAAACATCTACACTGTCCAAAGCACCCATAATCATATCACGGTGAGCTGTTACAAAGGAAACATCCAAGCCATTTTCGATAAAGCTTGTGATATACTGCTCAACCGTTGTCTGATTGTTCTCATCGGCAATGAACTCTTTAATGAAGCCAACAATATCATCGTCATTGCTCGGATCCTGCAGGAAGGATGCCAGCTTTTCTCTGACAGTTGTTTCATTTGCGGGCGTTGTTAAGAACTTCGCCATATAAGTAGCAATTTCAGCATTGCTAAGGCTCTTAGCCTTGGTCAGTACAATGCCTTTTACCTCGGTTTCGTTACTACGAACAAACTGACCGATTTCAGCATTGGTAAAGGTTCCTACTTTACCATTGATAATGCTTCTGACGGTTGCTTCATTTTCTTGTACGAATTTAGCAATATCGTCTGTGGATAAACCGCCTACATATGTTGTAACGATAGTCGTTACTTTTTCAACCGTTCCACCGGGTGCATCTGCACCGGTTTTATTTAAGAACGTTTTCAGTTTAGCGCCAACTTCCGTTGAACCTAAGCCTCCAATGACAGACTTAATAGCAGCGTCAATGGTTCCGTCATCGTTAACCAGCAGTTCATCAACATAACGCTTAATCAGGCTCTTAATCATATCATCCGTTGCCTGACTTAAAACGCTGTCGATGGTGCTGTCGCTAATGCTTGCAGCTTTCACACGAACTAACTCATCTAAGTGAGCATAAAGTGTTGCGCCGGTCGAGCCCGGATCAAGAACATGATCTTCGATATACGTAACCAACTCATCAAAGTTTGCATCAATAACGGTGCGCATTTCTGGCTTGTGGTTTTCTGCAAAGTCCTCGATTTCCGTTACGATATTGGTCATGCTTTTAGCCTTATTCAGGAAGGACTCTTCTGCTTCTATCACCATATCTTTTAAGTCCTGATCCGTAATGCTATTCGGATCGGTTAATAAGTTGCGGATATACGCTACCAAAACATTTTCTACTGCTGTATCCGCATCCGCAGAGCCTAAGGAAACATCTGCTAGGAAGTCATCCATATAGCCGAGTAACTTGTTGTTAATGATTGTTTCAACCGTTGCATCGCCTACCGCTTCTCCGTTTGCCAGTTTATCAACCAATGTAACCTTATAGGTTTCAAACTTTGTTTGAATTTGTGATAAGGCCTCTGTTTGCGCAGCCGGCTCACTGAATAACAAATTCTTGGCATCTTGTTTATTCGTATTCCAGGCCAAAGTCAGCGCTGGGTCATTCATGTCTATGACAATTTGTTCAATAGCGCTGTCAATTTCAGTCTGGGACATAATGTTGGAATAATCCGGTGCGCCAGGCTGGTTAAAGACATAAGCCAGCAAGTCATCTTCGTCTGCATAGTCATCTAATGCAATACCATCCAGCACCTGCTGGCGAAGCGCGCCACCATCAGCAAGCAATGCTTTGAAGTCGTTATTTCTTTTCAGCTCTGCTAAAACATCCTTGCGGAACTGAGAATTTGAATCGCCTAACATTGTTGTAACAGTTGCATTCAAATCTCCGCCCACTTTAATGGAAGCAATGATGTGATAAGAGAATTCATCACGGCTGAGCAAGATATCTACAAAGTCCTCATTCTGCAACAAGGTTTCGACAACATGCAGTTTAATCGTGCTGTCAGACAAAATAACATCCAGCATTTCTCTGGAAATCAGATGCTCAATCATTTCTGCTTTAAAGTTTGCATCTGTTACCAGAATTTCCATATATTCAGGGTGATTCAGTAATTCTTTTCTCACCTCTGCTTTGGTAGAAAGCTCTGTTTTAATTCTTGCTACCATAGATGCCCGGAAAGCGGGATCAGTGGATAACTTACTCTTATAATAAGCCACAACTTCATTAAGCAGATCCTCGTCGCCGTTAGCCAGCATCGTCTTCAATTCGGAAATGAAGATTGTCTGCAGGGGGCTGCCCTCTGTCTTCAGTTCGGTGGTAATGTAGCTTAAAACAGCACTATCTGCCGTACCGGCTTTCAGCTGACTAATCAGCATGGAAATAACTTCGTTTTTCAACTCATCACTGGTTAAAATACCAAATACATTGGTCCCGTTTTTCAGCGAGTTGATAATCATATTAACCAGTTCATCCTTAAATTCACCGGTCCTGAATTCCTCTTTAATGCCGTAAGCATCATCATCACTCTTTAAGGAATCCATAATCATGTTGACGAACATTATCTGCAGTTCGCTGTTGTCAGCAGCAAGCTGAGTTTTAATATAATCTAAAACCTTGGTCTTCATAGCAGAAGTTGCATCAGCAACCTTCAGTTCTGCTATAATTTCGTCCATCATATTGTTCTGCAGAGTACCATTGTTTTTAATGTAGTCAATCACAACATCTTCCATTGTGGGATTTGCGCTTGTCAAATCATCCAAAATGAATTCTGTAATCAGGCTACGATTGTTGGGATCCTTAATAATGGACACCAACTGGGCATCTGTCAGCATACCAATCAGTTCATCGGTACCAATCTCATTCACCAGCTGATTAATATCCACCATGCTTAAAATGGAGTCAAGCTGTGCAGAATCGTTCATCACGTCACGGATATAGGTCTTCACCATACCGTTCACAGTGGCTTCGCTGATTAAGGTTGACAGCGGAATAGGCACATCAATAATCTTAATATTGCCGTTTGTATCCACAACATCGGTGGAAGCCAGCTTGTTCATTGCAGCCTGCTTCACTTCATCATATTTAGGAATCAAGCCGGTATCAATCGCCAGTTTCAGCTGACTTCTGGCACTGGACATCAGGTCTTTTACAGTGTCAACCGTTCTGGTTTCTTCCGGTTCATAGTCTGCTGATACCTGCAGCAATTCTTCGCCCTGGAGCCAAATATTGAAGGCGAAATTCTTATACAGAATAAATACCTCTGTATCTTTTACTAAAACCACGTTCTCGTCAAACAGCACCAGTTCATTGGCATCGTTTACATAGAAGAACTCAGGGCTTACCGTATGAATAAATTCATTTGCACCGGCATATAAGCTTGCAACCGATTCATCTTTTCGGTATCCTTTATGCACCATATTGGCAGGTAGGGTAGGCAATGCTTTACCTGCATCCAGCAAGGACATACCGCCATTAATGATATCCTCGGCAAATGCTCTTGTTGCACCTGGATTATATCCTCTGATGTAACGAATCGTCACTTCAGTCTGTTCCCAATGAGCATATAAGGTCCGTTCCGTCTTTGTTGTTTCCGTCAGAGTTAAATCCGTTACCTTAATACCAGTACCGTTTTTGCCTGTAAACCAGCCCATAAAGCTCCAGTTTGCACGATTGTCCGGATCTTCAAGTGCCGGAACGGGAGTCGTCTCTTTAGTGTAACGAATAGTCTCCTCCACGGTTCCATTATTCATTAAAATAACGGTATAAAGTGTGGGTTCAAAGGTTGCCTCAACCACCAGGTCTTGTGTAACCTCTGTTGCTTCTGTCACCTCTGTTGTACCAATATACCATCCTTTAAAGGTGTAACCCCAATCATCGCAAACCGGTTCACGAGTAGGCATTAAGCCAGCAAGTGTTGAACCGTCAGCCAGATTATAAAGAGTATGGAAGGTCGCATCATTTGCTTTAAAGATAACAGTAAAGGTGTTGGGGACATCCTCTTTCCAACGGGCATATAAAATGCGATTCGTCGGTGTATTGAGTCCGGGATTTAAATTATATACTCTCGATCCCTTACCATTAGGCTGAGTAAACCAACCCATAAAGATAAATCCGTCACGTTCTGTCGGGTCTTCAAGAGTGGGTACATTTTCTGCTGTATAGGTATAAACCGTATCTGCCGCACTCTCGCTCTTTGCTGTAACCGTATAATTTTTTGCTGTTAATTTAGCTGTTAATGTAATGTCTTCATTAATAATAGTATTAGAGTCGTATTGTACAGCATCCTTAAACCAGCCGCCAAAGGCATAACCCGGACGCTGTGGTGTATAGAATTTTTCTCCTAAAGCTGTACCTTTCACGATATACATATGTCTGGTTGCTATACCGTCGCCCATAAAGGTAATCTGAACTTCTTCCGGCGGCACCTGACGCCACCAAGCATACAGATACAATACCAATACATCTTCTGTTTCTGCAGTAACTTCCAATGTATCAACAAGCACAGGCTCACCTGCCATCAGCATCATCGTGCCTGGCTGCGGCGAAGTATACCAGCCAAGGAATTCCCATTCAACACCGTCCCCATCGTCACGGGTCGGAGGATCAATCAGAATCGGGTCATCTTCTACATCATAGTGGATTTCTTCTACATAATCCCCATGACCATCAAAGATAGCCTTATAGGTTCTGATTCCGAATTGTGCATACAGAGTGCGTTCTTCCGGCGTATCATCCTTAACTTCAATGTCTGTCACCCGATGACCGCCCATTTCATCCGTATACCAACCGTTAAAGTTATAACCTAAGCGGTAAGAATCTTCTAATATAATATGACCAGCATTGTCGATGTTGTAAATAAACTCATCAGCCGTTGCAATAGTACCTGTACTTTCTAAGTTCAGAAGGTAATGGTTCATTTCATAACGGGCATACAGTTTTAAGGGGTCAGGCGTTGTAGACGTAACCTCTAATTCAACCACCTGCACACCGCCTGTCGGTGCATTATACCAGCCTTTGAAGGTATAACCGGTTTCATTCACGGTCATCAGGTCGGTTGTAGCTGCATTTTCAATGGTGTAGGTATCGCTACCATAGAATTTAGTGCCGTTTTCATGATAATACTCAACAGTATATCCTTTAGCAGCAAATTCTGCGGTTACAACCATACCCTCTTCAATAATTGTATCAGCTGTAATCGCTGTGCCGTTTACCTGCCAGTTCTGGAAAACATAACCCGTTTTGGTCGGATCAGCAGGCAGAACATCTACAAGCTTTGTGCCTAAGCCGGCATTCTGGGCAACGTGATATGTTGCACCATCCACCTTAAAGGAAACATTTGTTGTTTTCCGTTCCCAATGAGCATATAAAGTGCGGTTAGTACCTGTTGTGTTAGTCAGGGTTAAATCTGTAACCTTAGTTCCCTGTCCGTTTTCTTCTGTAAACCAGCCCATGAAGATAAAGTATGTGCGATCTGTCGGATTGGAGAGAACAGGCGTTGCAACATCTCGGTTATAGTCGTGTCTGTTAACCTCAGTGCCTTCACTCACCAAAACAACTGTATAGGCAACGGGATTCATAACTGCCGTTACCGTCATACCGGTTGTGACTGTGGTTGCTTCGGTTACCTGAGTCGTACCGTCATACCATCCGCCAAATGTATAACCCCACCAATCCTGATGTCGTTCAGGATTCGAGGGCATATTTCCTACTAAAGTAGAGCCAATTGTCAGATTCGCCACAGTGTGATATACTGAACCTTTTACCATAAAGGTAACGGTTACTGTACCGGGAATCTCTTCTTCCCAATGAGCATACAGTGTGCGTGTAACCTCTGTCGTTTCCGTCAGGGTTAAACTTGTAACCTGGTCACCGGTTCCGTTCTGTCCGGTAAACCAACCCATAAATACGTAGTCGTCACGAGTCGGAGTCGGCAATGTAGGAACAGGCTGCGTTTCTCTGGTATATTCGATAGGAGCAAAAGCAGAACCTCCTGCACTGTCCAGATTCACTGTATAGGTAACCGGATTCATTTTGGCTGTTACGGTCATGTTGGCTACAACTTCTGTATCAGCTGTAACATCCTGACCGTTTACCTGCCAGCCAGCAAACGTATAACCCCATTTGACCGGATCCGTAACAGAGGAAAGATTATCTACCAGCTTTGTGCCAACACCGGCAATAACCGGAGTGCCGTGAGGCACGCCATCTACCATAAAGATAATCGATGTGGTTTCACGAACCCAATAAGCATACAGGGTACGTGTAACCGCTGTCGTTTCAGTCAGAGCCAGATCGGTGATCTTGGTTCCCTGACCATTTGCTTCTGTAAACCAGCCCATAAATTCCCAGTTGGCACGTGTCGGAATCGGTAATGTGGGAACAGGCTGTGTTTCTCTGGTATATTCAACAGGAGCAAAAGCCGAGCCTCCTGCACTATCCAGGGTCACTGTATAGGTAACCGGATTCATTTTAGCTGTTACAGCCATATTGGCTACAACTTCTGTATCAGCCGTAACATCCTGGCCGTTTACCTGCCAGCTATCAAAGGTATAACCCCAGTCTGCGGGGTCCATAGCAGGCAGAATATCTACCAGCTTAGTGCCAAGACCGGCATCGGTTACTGTTTCATATATGGCGCCATTTGCTTTAAAGAAGGTTACGGTTGTCGTTTCACGAACCCAGTGAGCATACAAGGTGCGTGTAACTGCCGTCGTTTCCGTCAAGGTTAAATCGGTAACCTCAGTTCCCTGACCGTTTACTTCCGTAAACCAGCCTTTAAATACCCAATTCGTACGTGTGGGTTCATAAAAATCCAAGTCAGGTGTTGGCATAGTGCGGTCATAATTAATCACAACATCTGCTGCGCCTTCATTCTTTAAGGTTACGGTGTAATTGACCGGCTTAAAGAGAGCAGTAATTTCTTTATCACCTGTTACATAAGCCGTTTGGTCAATGGGATTGACGCCATCAATAGACCAACAGTCAAATTCATAGCCCCAGCCATTATAATCGGGAGTTGCGCTTGGTATAATAGACCCAAAGGTTGTCTGGGTATTTTTATCTACAGATGCAGTTGTAAATGTACTACCATTAGCCTTAAAGACAACTGTATATGTATTCGGGGGATTAATCGTCCAATAAGCATATAACGTGCGTGTTGTTTGTGTTCCTGAATTCAACACCAATGTGGTAATTTGCGTTGTTGTAGGATTGTTTAAATCAGTCACCCAACCTCTGAAGGTTTTGCCACTTTGTGCCGGCGGGTCAGGAAGTTCCGGAACAGGCTCAGTACGATTATAGGTAATCGTTCTGAACACTGAGCCTTCATTCGTTAAAGTTACGGTATAAGTAACCGGATTCATTTTAGCTGCAATCGTCATATTTGCTACAACGGTTGTTGCTTCTGTCACCTCTGTTGCACCCATATACCATCCGCCAAATGTATAACCCCAATCAGGTGTGGGAGCACTCGCAGGCATTTTACCGGCTAAAGTGCCGCCAACCTCAGCCTGTACCGTATGGACTGTTGTACCATTAACCGTAAAGGTTACTGTTGTGGTTGTCGGACCGGGAGTCGGTGTAGCTGTAGGTGCCGCTGTCGGCGTTGCTGTAGGCGTAGCTGTCGGTGTTGCTGTCGGTGTTGCTGTCGGTGCAGCTGTCGGTGCAGCTGTCGGCGTTGCGGTAGCTGTCGGAGAAGGACTGGGAGTCGGTATCACAACCGGAGGATAGAAACCTCCACCGCCGGTGCCACCACCGATGACTCCAATACCACCGCCGCCTTCGCCGATGAAGGTTGCTTTTGTGTTCTCAGCAATATCTGAAAAAACTTCTTCTGTTCTGTAGTTATTAAAATGCGTTGTGCCATTTACATTATTAACAACAACATTTTCCGATACCGTTGTACCTTTTAAGGTGAATGTACCGCCACGAGTCAGTAAACGGCCTTTAATATTTGTATTGGTTAAAATAACATTGTTTGTTGCTACACCGTCACCGGCTACCAGGTCGCCGTTAACAGTTGCGCTCTCTAAAGTTACATTGCCGGTTCTGAGAACCACAATACCCTCCATGGAGTCCTTGTAGGTTCCGGGACTGGTAATATATCTCCGGATCATATTATGCATAAACTGTGCAAATTCTTCACGGGTAATATTGGCCCGGGGATTTAAATTACCCTTCTCATCACCATTGATGTAACCCTTAGCGCACAGAATGGATAAATGCCATGCAGACCAGTCAGAAACATCCCAGACGTCATTGAATTTTTTCAAAGCAGATGTATCACTGCTGGAAAGAACCAACACTCTGGCAAGAATCGTAAAGATTTCTTCTCTGGTTATGGGAGCATCCGGAGCCATAGAGGTGGCGCTTTTACCGTTAATGGCACCCATCTTAACAGCCTTGGCAAAATTATCATAATACCAGGCTGCCGGATTCAGATCTGTAAACGCAGAAATGTCCGCCTTCGTTGTCGCACCGAATGCACGTACGATAATCGTGGCGGCCTCTGCTCTTGTTAAATTAGCGCGGGGTCTGATTTCCGTTGGTGTAACACCAGATAATAACCCATTGTTCACTGCTGCAATCATGGCCTCACGTGACCACCCTGTGGGAAAATCCACAAAGTCATCAATACTGGCAGCGTGGGCAACAGGTAACATTCCCCCCAGCATACAAACTATGATGAATACTGTAATCAATCTCTTCAATTTGCCAAACATTACATCCGCTCCCTATCATAATCTGAAATTAGAATTGTTCAAACATTAATTTTTATTCTAATAAATCGGAATATTTATTGTAATATTCCTTAACAGTCTGTTTATCTTCCGGGGATAAGCTGTTCCGCAGAATGTCCTTCGCCTGCTCAATCTCTGCAGAAGTAATACCACCGCTTAACATTCCCAATAACTTACTATATTCCTCTGAGGACAAGTTCTTGCTTAAAATCGTCATGACAGAAACTTTATCACCAAACGATACTGCATCCATCATCTCCTGAGATTTTTCCGAAGAATATGCCACATCTCCTGAATCTGTTTCATTAGGTTGAGGAGAGGTCTCCACAGGTTCATCACCCTCCTCCGGGAATGGTGTTGCCGTCGCCGTTACCTGCTCTTTTTCAAGATCCTCCAGAGTCACTTGTGTAAAAGACCTGGAAACCATCGAAAACACGGTATTAATGAGTATGTATCCCGCAATTAATAATATCAATAAAACGCCAATAACAACAGACAAAATAATAATCGTTTTTTTCTTGTTCTTTTCCATATCACTCCTCCTAAACAAAGCAAAGTGTTCTTGTTCTGCCTAAAAGAATACGGCTCTTTATGACTATTCTTTTGTAAAAAGGGTATAGTTCACCCTTTAAATCATAAAGTTAATAATAGTATATCATAGATAGATAAAAAAATAAAGAGAAAAAGCAAATTTTTATAAAAATTTCATAATGTCACAACTTTTATTGTATATTTTTATGTGAATTTCCTAATTTTTTTTGTTTTAATCAATTTTAAAAATAAAAAAAGCTGAAAACATTCGTTTTCAGCTTTCTAATTTATTGTTCCTGCTTCCAGAGCATTGCCGCACCAATAATACCGGCATCATTTCCCAAAATAGCTGTAACCAGTTTGGGTTGCGGCACTTTATCTGTATATTTCTGACTGTTAACATAAGCCGACAGAGGTTTCAACAAATAATCGCCCTCCTTGCAAACGCCGCCGCCAATAACAATCACTTCCGGCTGGAGCAAATTGACAACGTTGGCTATACCCACACCTAAGTACTCAATATATTTATCCACAATCCGCTGACCGGCACGGTCGCCTTTTTTGGCAGCATCAAAGGGAATTTTTCCATTCAAATTAGCAGGATTATGATCAATCATCTGATGAATAATACTATCGGGATAAGATTGAATGGTTTCAGCCGTTTGCTTAATGAGTGCTGTTGCAGACGCATATGCCTCAAAACAGCCGTTGCGACCGCAACTACAAGCCGGGCCGTTAAAATTGATGACCATATGTCCCAGTTCGCTGCCGCCGTAATTAAATCCGGAATAAATTTTTTTGTTAATAATAACACCGCCGCCAACGCCGGTGCCCAAGGTAACCATAACAGCATTATCAACATCCTTGGCAGCGCCGGCTAAACATTCTCCGTAAGCCGCCGCATTGGCATCGTTTTCAACATATACCTTCACACCAGGAAAATATTTTTCAAATTCTGCCTGCGCGTTGGAATAAGCCATATGAGGAAATGTGCTGGCATATACAATGATACCGTTTTTGGCATCCGGAATACCGGGCGAACCCATACCGATGTATTGAACATCTGCTGCTGTTTTGCCCACTTCGGCCAGCAGCTTCTGAATCAGTTGTGCTGCATCTGCTATAATCTCTGCAAAGGGCCGTTCCTTCCCTGTGGGAACTGAGCCTTTGGCTACTATCTCGTAATTTTCTTCCACTAAACCGATGGCAATATTGGTGCCACCCAAATCAACACCTACATACATGGCTACGTCCTCATTTCTGACTTATTTTTTAAAATTTCTCTGGCGCACGATTTCATACATCATAATAGCCGCCGCCACAGAAGCATTCAGGGATTCCGTTTCACCCAGCATGGGAATCCTCACCATAAAATCACATTTTTCACGCATTAAACGGGAAATTCCTTTCCCTTCTGAGCCAACTACAAGACAAATCGGTCCGGTCATATCGCTCTCAAACAAGCTGCTTTCGCCGGACATATCCGCTCCCACCAGCCATAAGCCCTTTTCCTTCAGAGTTTCGGCTGTCTGCGGCAGATTGGTCACTCTGACCACATGGGTATGATGCACCGCACCGGCAGACGTTTTAGCTACAACTGCATCTAATCCTGCTGACCGGTTTTTGGGAATAATAACACCATCGGCACCGGCTGCATTAGCGCTCCGGATAATCGCACCCAAATTATGTGGATCAGTAATTTCATCAGCAATCACCACAAAAGGATGTGTACCCTTTTGTTCTGCCTTGCGGAACAAATCCTCAAGCGTTGCATAGTGAACGGCACTGCATACAGCTACCACTCCCTGACTTGAATTAGTCAGACTGATGCTGTCAATCTTCTGAGGTTTCACAAACTGTACCGGCACATTCTTGTCTCTGGCCATATCCGTCAGTTTTTTAATGCCGGATGGCTTCACCGTTTCACTGATCCAAATTTTATCAATAGGACGGCCGGCCGCAAGAGCTTCAAACACAGAATTGCGTCCCTCCACGGTGATGCGTTCCGTTTGCTGTTCTTTTGGTTTGTTGTTTTCTCTGTTATATTTCACAGTTTTTCCCTTTCTTTCCGTTCCTTATCCCAGCACCCATTCAGATGACCAGCGTAAAAGGCTTACATACCAGGTTGGCACTGCCATGCCGGTTAATACAGGATAAAACGCGATAAACAAAACAAATACACCGGCAACATAAACCCAACCTGCGTAGCTCCAGAACTTTCCTTTTTGTTCACGGAAAAAGAAAACGGTTAATAGAACCACAAAAATCACGCAGGGGAAGAAATGATAAATAAACGTTGTACGACTGACAAACATCCACGGCGCATACAGGGAGAAAAAGCCTATCACCGAAAGCAGAATACCCGGTTCTACTTTTGTCCGTTTTTTACAAATCTGATAAATACCCCACACAATCATAGGAATGGTCATCCACCAAACAAAGGGATTTCCGAAGGTGGTAATGCCCATTGATGTACCTTCCGGCACAAAGTTTCTATTGGGGTTATATAAATACAGCGGTTTCAAATCCAGCGGCCATTTCCACCAGGGAGAGCTGTAACTGTGGGTTGCCTCCAGAGTGGAATGATAGTGATACATATTCTTCTGGTTTGCCAGGAAGAAGGAAGGTCCGGTATTTTCAGACAACATCAGCGGTACATAAGAAAGGTAATAAATAATCGCCGGAACCACCACAAAAAAGGCAAAGCCGGCCGCTATGGTCTGCCAGGCCATTGTTGGGAATTTTTCTACCCGACGGAAAGCCTGAAGCTGCGCTGCTTTTTCCTCTGATAAAGCATTGTTTTTACCTTTTTTACCGCGCTGCGCCTTCGTGATATTCTTCTGCCCTTTTTTAGAACAACGACTTTTGGCCACTTCATATTCCAGATAACGACGGAACAAATTGTAGAAGAACAGCACTGCCAGACCGAAGCCTGCATAAATACCCTGCCATTTTGTTGCCGCGCCCAAACCGAAAAAGATGCCGGAGCCAAGCAAGGGAAGCAGACTTTTCTTCACCCCTGTTTCGTAAATATCCTGTTCCAGATAGATAAACATAAACAGATACATACCCATAACAAAGAAGGCCGTATAAGAGTCAATGGTGGCCATTCTCGTCTGAGCCAGATGCATAAAATCGAAGCAGAAAATGGAAGCTGCCATAAAGGCAAACTTTGTCTGCTTAAAGATTTTTTTACCCATCACATACACCATGGGCACCATCAGCACACCGCAAAGAGTGCCAAAGAAACGCCAGCCGAAAGGATTCATACCAAACAGTAAAATACCGCAGGCAATAATGTTTTTGCCGAGCGGCGGATGGGTGTTTTCATACGGATGCCGTTGTTCTATGGTTTCATAGGCTGTTCTGGGATGATAAATTTCATCAAAATAGGTGGTTTCATACCAGCTGTAATCATATTTAACCTTGTCCGGTTCGTCAGCAACATACTTGGCTGTAGGATTCGGATTGTTGCATACTGTGTAGCTATAACGTTCCGATTCATCCTGGCCAAACAATGCAATTTCATTAATGTATAACCGGCCATCATCCGCTGTCAGCTTAATATAACGGCAGGATATAGGCAACCGTCTGGCAACATGCCACATATAAATTGTATTCAACTTGACCGTTCCCATGTCTTGCCATTTGACACCGTCTGTCGAACATTCTAATATAAAATCTCGGCAAACATCCTGATCTGATTCCCTTCTGTCGATCCAGCCGGTGTAGATATACAGCTGCTGCGCCTGCTGTTCCTGTCCCATATCCAGCACAATGCTCTCCCCGGGATTTTCTACATACCAGCCGGATTCCGGAACATGCAAAGAACCTAACCGATAAAATGCAAACAAAGCATAAAATAACATTAACGCTGTCATCAGAAGATAGTCCAACCGTACCAGACGGGAAGACTTTTCGTTTTGTAATGTAACCACTGTATAACGCTCCTTTATCTCTTTTTCGGCAACTTCTTTTTCTGTTTCGGCAACGGCTTTTTCTGCTGCAGTAACCGCACCGCATGAACAGTCCAGAATACAAACATGACCACCTGCAAGGCCGAAAGGAAAATAAAATATGGATTATCACCGTAAATAAATCCGTTTTTATGATTTAAATGTAGTACAACACCGCAATTAATGAAGGATGTAACAGAAAACGCACCGTAAAGCACCAGGTTCTTTCTGTCACCCGTCAGCGCGTAAATAATCAGCATCAGCAAAAACATCGGATGCAAATATCGTTCGTGCATCCCGTGAGCCAGCATAAAAATGCCCATAACCATGAACACACCCAAATAAAATACTTTGCGTCTGTCCTTGCAAAGCCAGGAAACAATGCCTACTGTCAACGAGATGGAAACAATGAAAATAAATCCCCATGTTTTATAGGAAAAGAATCCTAACAAATCGGAATTTGGCCGCCAGTTACCACCCAGCATACCGTAAAAATTCGGAGCATTTAAAGTGGCATACTGATACATACCAACCGCTTCTGTATATTTTTTCAATAACAGCCCATAGTTTCCGCCGGTGATAGGCAGAGGCACAATGAAAAAGACTGCCGCCATTGCCAGAATAGAAAAACCGACCTGTTTCAGCATGCTTGCCCGTTCTCCGGGGGTTCTTAAGGCCTCAATCAAATCAAAGAAAACCACAAAGCCCATAAGAGGTGAAAAAATAATCATCTGAGGCTTTGTCAGTACCAAAACGGCAAACATGGTACAGGAGCTGACATATTTCTTTTTATATAAGAAAATCAGCATTGCTGCCACCATTAAGCCGGTCACACTGTCAATCTGTCCCCACAGGGTGGAATTTAAAATATTCAGGGGATTAAAGGCACTCAGAACAGCTAACAAAAGTGCTTTTCTTTCACCTACAAATTCTTTTGTAAAGCGGTAGATAAACAAACTCGTTATGCCGTCAAAAATAATGGGAATGCTTCTCACCATAACGATAAATCCATTACCGTCATAGGAAATACCAAGCACTTTGGCAATAAGACCAACGAGATATAACACATATAAATATACAGGCGGATAGTCAACATATAAATCTGTGGTATAATACTCCCAGACTGCATGCTGGTCACCAAAAGCCGCCCAGGCACGGAACAATCCGGTATCCTGTATATGGCCGGGCATATGCCAGGTAATCAGCAGTTGCAAAATCAACATCCCCAATAAGCCCCCACCGGCGATCATAAGAATGTTGTCCTGTTTTTTTCCTAATGTTGGTTTCTCCGGCTTGCATAAAACAAAAGAATAGCAAATCCCGAATAAAAAGGCATATAAAACCGACATAACAAGAATATAATCCATTTTCGTTTCATCCCCTCTGTAGAATTGTGTTACGCTCCCACTTTATCGGTTAACACCTCAATTGCTTTTGCCAGCTGAGGGTCTTCCTCCGGTTCCAAATAAGAAATTTTGCCCATCAATTCCATAGAAAGGGGAATTTCTATATCCGGCGTAATGCCAACTTTATCAATACATTCGCCATTAGGTGTAAAGTACCGTGAGTTCGTTAAATATAACGCTGTTGTTGCAGTTAAAGGATAAACCGACTGTCCGACTGCCTTGCCATAGCTTTTTTCTCCGATAACTGTTGCCAATCCATGAGCCTTTAGACTACCGGCCAGAAGCTCCGAAGCGCTGGCCGTTCCCTGGTTAATCAGCACTGCCATCGGCATTTCCAGACATTCTTTATCTGAATGGAAATACTGGCGTTCACCGTGACTATCCTCTAAATAGGCAATCACACCCTCCGGCAGAAGCATATCCGTCATCTGCAAAACAGTATCTGCATAGCCGCCCGGATTATTGCGAAGGTCAATAATCAGGCCTCTCATACCGCTGGCCTGCAATTCATCAAGGGCTTTTGCAAACTCTTCTGTTGTATTGTGAATAAATTCAGAAACACGGATACGGCCAATCCCACCGGCATACATTTTATAAGATACCGACTGACGTTTTACCTCTTCACGCTTCACCTTCACTTCAAAGGTTTCTCCATCGCGGCTGACCAGAAGCAACATCTCTTCATCTGCACCGTTTTTAATGTATTCAATGGCGGCATCATAAGAATCCATCGTCACTTTTGTGCCACCCACTTCAAGAATAGCATCACCGGGCAGTAATCCTGCTTTTTGTGCCGGCGAACCATCATAGGGTGATACAACAATCATTCTGTCATTCTCAACATCAAAATTAACGCTGACACCAATGCCTACATAGCTTTCCTTTTTGTCTTCCTGATAGGCCATCATATCCTCTTCGTTCAGATAGCGGCTGTACTGATCTCCCAGACTGTACACCATACCGCTGATCGCCATATCATCCATTTTTGTCTTCTGCTCGTCTGTCAGGGGATCCACATAATGATTCTGCAAAATTTTACGGGCATAAGAAACCGTATCCCCTTTTGCATACTCCCCAGGAAGAAAAATATCCAGATTACATAAGCAACCGGTTATAATGGCCGTGCAAATTGCCGTAATCACCAAATGTCTTAATTTATACAAAGCAATCCCTCGCTTTAAAATCTATACTCTTACTTAAGATACGGCATCGGATCCGTTGGCGAACCGTTATTTAGCACTTCAAAATGCAAATGGTTACCGGTTGATGTACCGGTTGTACCGACTAATGCAATTGTTTGACCACGGGTTACGCTCTGTCCGGCAGAGACCAACAGCTTGCTGGAGTGACCGTAGAGAGTCTGAATACCATTGCCGTGATCGATAATCACGCAATAGCCGTATCCGCCATTCCAGCCGGAGAACTTAACCGTACCATTTGCCGCCGCCAGGATGGGCGAACCGCCGGGTGCCGCCAGGTCCAGACCCGAATGATATTTTTTTGTGCCGTACACAGGATGAATTCGATACCCGAACGGCGATGAAATATAGGTATAACTGGGTGCCGGCCAGCAGAACACACCACCGGAATAGATAATACGATTCTGTCCGGAATTAACTGTACCGCGTGAGGAGGAGCTGGCTATGCTTCTCTTTAAGCTGTCTTCCTCACGGCGAGCCGCTTCGTACAGCTGATCATATTTTGCAATATCTTTTTCCAGAGACTTCACATAGCTTTGTTTTTCTGCCAGTTTAGCATTAGCCTCATTCTGCTTGGACTTGACTAAATCTCTGGCTTCCTGCTGTTCATTACGATATGCCAGCACTTCATTCTTACTATCTTCAACACCCTTCTTGAGTGTCTTCATCTCATTAATAATGCCTTGGTCGAACTCCGTTATTTCGCGGATGGTTTCCACACGGTCCACAAAATCAGAAAGGCTGTCAGCATTAAGCAAAAGATCAATATAGTCTGTGGTTCCGGTCTCATCCATAACGCGAAGTCTTGAACGGAAGGACTCATCCTGTTCTGCTATGCGCTTTTCATAATCAGCAATTTCTGCTTCCTTTGCCGCAATTTTTTCATCGGCTTCCCTGATAATGTCATCAATGGCAGAAAGCTCCGCATTAATGATTTCCAGTTCATTATCCAGTTTCGTTACCTGCGCCATTGCCCCTTTTAACTGCTCTTTTGAAGCATTGCGGGCCTCTTGCGCGGCTTTTTTATTCTTTGTCGCCTGATTCAGTCTGTCCTGTACAGAAGAGGCACCAAAAGCTTGCTCTGTTCCACTCAAAAGAGAGGATGTTCCCAAGAACATAGCACCTGCAAGCAGGAAAGAAATCAGTTTTTTTGTATTTTTCATAGAATCCCTCCGTTATAACGGTTTTCTTTTGCTTTATTTACCCGTTTTCATATATTCAATAGCCCGTTCCAGCTGATCATCCATCAAAACGCGGGCTTCACTGATCACGCTGGATAACAGCGTTTCCGTATCCATATCCATAATGCCGTTTTTCGGCAATCCTGCCGCTTCCTGGAAGGTTTTTACCGCCAATGTGAGATTGTGGTCATACTGTTCATTCACCTCACCCACATCATAGCCAAGAGCATCAAAACGCTGTTTGACTGCCAGAACAGCTTTACCACTGTCCCCTTCCTGTAAATTCAGACCAAATTCCATAGACTCCATATTGTCTGTATTTAAAGAAACTATACGATTCACAACGTAAATATCCGGTTGAATACCCACGCCGTGAATTTTATCGCCACCCGGCAAAATAAATTCTGCCGTTGTCAGTTTAATGTTACCCAAGGTGTATTCGCCATTATCCAGAAGGTTTAACATTTCCTGCATAGTGCCTTTGCCGTATGTACGACTGCCGATTAATTTGCCCAGCTTATAGTCACGGATGTTGCCGGCAAACAGTTCTGCGCCGCTGGCTGAACCACCATCAATCAGAACGGCCAGTTTATAGCCGGAGCTTTTTTTCACGTCCCCCACACTACGCAGGGATGAATTCCGTTCCTTAATTCTATAGTCAAAGCTGACCACCGTTTTACCCTGAGGCACAAAATAACCTAAGGATTCCACCACACTGTACACATCGCCGCCGGGATTGTCACGCAGGTCAATAATCACCTTGCTGATGCCTCTTAATTTAAAGAATGCATCTGCTTCTTTCACACCGGCAGGTGTGGAGCTGTTAAACACAGAAATATATAAATATCCAAGGCCCTTTTCCAGTTCCTTATAGGCAACAGAGTTCTGCTGCACAGCAGAACGGGTAACCGTTACCTCTACAATCTCATCACCGCGGCCTAACGTCAGGCGCACGCTGCTGCCTGCTTCACCGCGCACCCGTTCAACCAGTTCATTCACCGTACATTCAGATACATCAACGCCATCTACCTGCAAAAAGCGGTCTCCCACCTGAATGCCGGCTTTATCTGCCGGACCGCCGGTAAACACCGATTCCACTTCCACGGTGCCCTGAACGCGAACAACTGAAATTCCAATACCAACATATTCGGCATTAAATGCCTGTTTAAAGCCTTCAGACTCTTTTTTGGACATATAATCTGTGTGCTTATCAAAGTAGTCTGAACTCACATCAATCAGCTCTTCCAGCATTTCAGGATGCTTGTTGAGCACAGTGGTGACAATGGCCTTAACCATATCTTCGGTGTTGGCTTCAAATTTAAAGTTTTGAATCAATGTGTCATAAACATAGTCAAAATAGAATGCTTCAAAAGTGCCTGTCTGTTCTTCAGCCATAACACTCTGACAGCCAATCAGCATAATCATTGCTAACAGACAAGCCAATATTCTTTTCATTCGTTTCATTGTTTTTTCCTCCATTACATTGAACTGTCTGTTGCTTAACAAACAGTTACATTTGCTCCGGTGCTGAAATGGATAACAGGGTCAGCACATTGCCCAGGGCAATGCGAACCGTGTCACACAGTTTCAGGCGGGCATCTGTCAGTTCCTTATCCTCGCTGTTTACCTTGCAGGCTGCATAAAAACCGTGGAAGGCAGCCGCCAAATCCATTGCATAACGGGTCAGCAGGCTGGGTTCACGCATTTCTGCCGCCTGACGGATGGTTTCGGGGAAATCAGCCAGTTTTTTCATCAAGGCAATTTCCTGCTCAGCGTCAAGTCTTGTCGTATTGATTTCACTCACCGGTTTCACAGCGGTTCCCTGCTCTTTTAACAGACGGAGAATGCTGCAAATACGGGCGTGTGCATACTGCACATAAAATACAGGGTTTTCATTGGACTGCTCCACCGCTAAGTCCAAGTCAAAGTCAAAATGACTGTTTGCCTGACGCATATTAAAGAAGAAACGTGCCGCATCAATGCTGGTTTCCTCCAGTAAGTCCTTTAAGGTAATGGATTTACCGGTTCTTTTGGACATACGAACAACCTCGCCGCCGGAAACCAGACGAACAAGCTGCATTAAAATGATTTCCAAACGTTCCGGTTCAATGCCAAGAGCTGCCAAAGCACCCTTTAAGCGGGCCACGTGGCCATGATGGTCAGCACCCCAGATATTGATAACCGTATCAAAACCACGGTCAACAAACTTATTTTTATGGTACGCAATATCTACAGCATAATAGGTCAAAAACCCGTTCTGACGAACCAGCACTTCATCCTTTTCTTCACCGAAATCGGTGGCACGGAACCAGACGGCGCCTTCTTTTTCGTAGGCATAGCCACGATCTTGCAGTTCTTTTACAATCTTTCTTGCTTCGCCGTTTTCGTGGAGTACGCTTTCACGGAACCAAACGTCATAATAAATTCTGTATTTTTCCAGATCTGCTTTTAAGTCATCCACATTCTTTTCCAGTGAAAAGGCAACCAAAGCTTTTTTGCGGCTCTCAGAATCCTGTTCTAACAGTCCGTTGCCAAAGGCATCGATATATTCCTGTGCACGCACACGAATATCTTCACCATGATAACCGTCTTCAGGAAATTCTACCGCATCTTCTCCCTTTAAAATCTGAATATATCGTGCTTCTAATGATTTACCAAATTTCTCAATCTGATTGCCGGCATCATTTACATAGAATTCACGGGTTACATCATAGCCTGCCCAGTCTAACACACTGGCCAGACAGTCACCCAATGCACCGCCACGAGCATTTCCCATATGCATAGGGCCCGTGGGGTTGGCGCTGACAAACTCTACCATAACCTTTTTGCCCTCACCAATATTAATGCGACCAAAACGGTCTCCTTCCTGCTCTGCTACTGCCAGAATCTCACGGATGTAAGCAGGGTCTAAGCGAAAGTTCACAAAGCCAGCACCGGCTACTTCAACACCCTGAATGTATGTACCTTCTGTAGAAAGATTTTTCACAATGCTTTCTGCAATAGCACGGGGCGGTTTTTTCGCCTGTTTAGCCAAGAGCATTGCCGCATTGGTGGCAAAATCGCCGTGCTCTTTTTCTCTGGGTTCTTCAATCACATAATCGGGCACGGTTTCAAAGGTAAGCTCTCCCTGTTCTTTTGCCTTTAAAAGAGCCTCCTCAATTCGTTCTTTAATAGTTGTTTTTGTCTTTTCGTAAATCGTCACTCCTGATTCCCTACTTTCCTGATTTTTAAATGTAATCCGTTATGAGTGGGTACGCTGTTGTTTAACTCTATGGTATAATCCAGATCAACCTCGCCACCATTTTCATCAACATTCACTGTCATACTGTTTGTTGTAACGCCTACGGACAGGTTTCCGAAGGGCGTTTCATAAATCCCCACATACTTTTTCTCTTTTTCAAAAATCATCTGGGTGGATGTTTTACCAAAGCGAATCATCGATACATAGCCATCTTTGATTTTAACTGTGGTGGTGGTATTCTCATACCCCGTCAGTTCACTGCCCTCATAGCTGATGTAATATTTGTCACCTTTCTGGGTATAGCGCCCCATCGTTGTCAGCTCATATTGGTCATTTTCACCATCAATATTCTGTCGTCCCACCAGGGTAATGACTGCATTTGTTTCCATAGCTTTCAATCCTTAACCTAAATATTTATAAGGCCAGCGCCTCTGTATACTGTTCAATATCCACCCGGCCAATCATACCGTTAATGGATTTTTCTAAAAATATTGATCCCAGATGGGTAAATTCTCCCGGATCATCGCTGACATAAAACCGATATTGATCCTCCGGTGTTTGTGTAGCCAGCATATCCTTTGCGATAAGCTCTTCTTTAATTTCCTTCGCTGCCGCAAAACCGGGATTAATTAATGTAACCTGATCTCCCATAATCTCAGAAATCACTTTCTTCAGCAAGGGATAATGGGTACAACCTAAAATCAATGTATCGGCACCACTCGTTTTAATCGGCTCTAAATATTCTTTTGCAATCAGATAAGCAGCTTCTTTCTCTGCAAATCCGTTTTCCACCAAGGGCACGAACAAGGGGCAAGCCACCGAAACCGTTTGAATTTCCGGTTCTGTTTGCTCCATAACCCTGCGGTACGCATCCGAGCGGACGGTTCCCGCCGTTCCGATAACCCCAACGCGGCCGTTCCTCGTTGCTTTCACAGCCGCACGGGCCGCTGCACCCAACACACCAATCACCGGAATATTATACTGCCCTTCCAGCTGAGGCAGAGCAATGGCACTAGCCGTTCCACAAGCCGCTATAATGGTTTTCGGTTCAAACGTCTGCAAAAACTTAATATCACTTTTCGTATATTTAATAACTGTTTCCACTGATTTGCTTCCGTAGGGAATACGGCCCGTATCACCGAAATATACAATGGATTCATCCGGCAACAGTTCCATCAGTTCCTTCATCACCGTCAAACCGCCCAAACCGGAATCAAACAGACCAATCCTTCTGTTATCCATATTCTGCCTCCCAATGGTTTATTGCGCCAGGTCAATGAGCCGTGTAATTAAATTCTGATAAGAAATACCGGATTCCTGCCACAGCATAGGATACATACTGATGTTGGTAAAGCCCGGCAGAGTGTTGATTTCATTCAGCAAAATGGCACCCGACTGTTTATCCACAAAAAAGTCTACCCGGGCAAGGCCGCGGCAATCGGTAGCGGCGAAGGCCCGACAAGCTAAGGCGCGGATGGTTTCCGTTGTCTTTTCATCCAGTTCCGCCGGAATCACCAGACCCGCTGTTCCATTGATATATTTTGAATCATAGTCATACATACCGTCATTCACAATTTCACCTAAACAAGAGGCCTGGGGATACTGGGTTGTTCCCAACACAGCGCACTCAATTTCGCGGGCATCTACTGCTCGCTCAATCAAGATTTTTTCATCTTCTTTTGCTGCCGCCTGCAAGGCTTTGTTCAGAGCCTTTTGGTCAGTCACGAAAGTCACACCGACAGAAGACCCTGCACGGGAGGGCTTCACCACAACGGGATAACCAATGGTAGTTTCAATTTTATTATGTACTTCTGTTTCATCATACTGCTGCCAGACAAAGAAACCCTCTGTCACAGCAATACCCGCTTTGGAAAGCACTTCCTTAGTCATCACCTTATCCATACAAAGGCTTGAGCCTAACACCCCGGGACCCACATAGGGAATGCCGGCCAGCTCAAACAGCCCCTGCACCGTTCCGTCTTCACCGTTTTTGCCGTGAAGAACAGGGAAAACAACATCAACATAGGTCACGGAAACATCACCGTTTTTGTTAAACACCAATAACCCGTGATGCTTGGGATCAACTGAAAGCACACAGGTTTTGTTGCGCTTTCCTTCCCAATCGCCACACTTGATTTCTTCTGTTGTGGCTTCGGTTAAAAACCAACTTCCGCTTTTCGTAATGCCCACTGTTAACACATCAAACCGGTCACGGTCAATCTGATTTAATACATTAGCTGCCGAAAGGCAGGATATCTCATGTTCAGATGAGTTGCCGCCGAATAATACACAAACTGTCTGTTTCGTTGCAATCAGCCTCCTAATCATTCCGTCTCGCAGGAGAAAGGAAAATTTTTCCATCCTTCCTTATTTCGCATATAAGTATACTACTATACAATATATAATACTATGAAATCAAGATGATTTCAATACATTTTTCGAAATGTCAAAGAAATTTAACATAAAAAATAAGGTAAAAGAGCCGGATTTTTTAAATCCGGCTCTTTTACCTTTAAAATTCTTTTCTATTTTTCTTTGTTTTGTTTCGTCAGCAAATATGCATAAAATTCAATAATATCCAACTGACCGGTAATATCCATACTCTTAAGCTCCAAAAAATCTATGTCATATCGTTCCGATATTTCTTTTAACTTACTCTCCAATTAAATCACCTCCTTTAATTTATAAAACTCCCCTGCCTACCGGCAAACATGGGGTCCAGGGGCGAAGCCCCTGTGTCGTTTTAAGGGGTGCGGGGGAGGCATGGAGTAAGGCATTCTATAAAATAGAATGCGCTTAATCCAGCCGTTCTTTTGTCGGGTGGTTACAACCGCAAAAGAACTTCCTTATTATGTATAGTCGAAGTTCTTTCTCGATTCTCG
>JAFQAZ010000009.1 GCA_017416855.1 Clostridia bacterium | reverse complement strand
TCAAACGCCTTGCTGAGCTTCGCCTCTTTTTCGTTTATGTATCCTTTTATGTTGTAGGCAGTAGCCGAGGCATCAAATTCATAGCCGTCATTTGCTTCAACCCACACCTGAACGGTGTAGCTATGACCTTCCTTAAAAACTTCGTTGCTCTCCAGAAATCTCTTTTCTGTTTCATCATACCACTCAGGCTGTTGAAATACTGCGTATGATGAATTATCATACGTCATTTCAGACTTATCCCATTGACTTTCCCACTTGACCCCTACAATTGGCTCAAGGACATTTGTAATATATACCTCTTTAATATAATCTGATGCAAAAGCAGCCATAGGTATTAAACTTAATATCATTATCAGGCTAAGTAGCATACAAAAAAATTTTTTCATTTTTCAAATTCCCTCCTCCGGTGTTTTAAAATTTAAATTTACAAACCCGAAAGAGCAATTTTGTTCCTTCGGGTTTGACGCTGATCCGCCTTTGGTGTTTTTACTTTTTAATGTATGTTACATACTCACCGAAGCTGTCTTCAATTGACAATACATTATCCTTGATTGTGTATTTATAGGTACTCGGCTCGGTTGCAGTTTCATAATGAAGCGTTACAGCCTCGCCATCATCCTCATATGTAAATTTCATTTCACCGGATACAAAATAATATGAGCCGGTGCCGTCCTCGTTAAATGTATAATACATATCCGAGGAGTCCTCATATTCCCATTTTCCGACAATCGGAGCTACGTTTGCGTTTTCGTTTGAAGTTCCTTTATTCTGCGAGCAAGCTGTAAATGCAAACAGCATAGCACCTAAACATAAAACCGATACCATAATTTTGAATATTCTTTTCATTTTACATTCTCCTTTAATGAATAAATTTAATTATAAGTAAGTATAATAAACGCTGTTGTTATAAAAGGCGAATCAAGTGTAGCTTTGGGTAATGCCTGCAACGCAGCAACATTTTTCGGCAGCAGAGTATTTCAAAGAAACACCTCTATAAAATCATCTATCATTTTCGTCAAATATGTCGCCACATTCAGGGCAGAACTTCGGTGGATTCTGCGGATCTTCGGGATTCCAGCCGCATTTATCGCACTTATAAAGCGGTGCGCCTTCCGGTTTTTTGTTACCGCACTCCTGACAGAATTTACCTTGGTTTACTGCACCACACGTGCATGTCCATCCGTTTACTTCCGGCTTCGGCTTACCGCAGTTTTGGCAGAACTTGCCCGTGTTTTCTGTTCCACATGCGCATTTCCAGCCGCCTTGTGTCTGTGCTGTACCACCTATTGGCTGCTGCACCATTGTATTCTGATTCGAGGCAGCTCCTTGCATAAAGCCAGTCATATTGCCCATCATATTCCCTGCCATGCCCATACCCATAAAGCCTGCCATTGCGCCGTTTTCATTTGCGGCAGCAGTATTCATAGCCTGCGCTGTTGCACCTGCCATATGGCCACGCAGCATATTGGCATCTCTGCCCATGGCGGTACTGCGCTGATATTCGGTAATTCTTGCTTCATCTTCTTCTGTTGCATTAACGGAAGATACGCCAAACTCGACGATTTCAACGCCACGTCTGTCTCTCCACTTGGAAGATAAAAGTTCATTGAGTTCTTCTGCAAGCTGCATCGTATAAGCAGGAATGGCACCGTAATAAATGTTATTCTGCGAAATCTTGAACATGGCAGGTTGCAGTGCTGTTAAAAGCTCAGACTTTAACTGTCCGTCTATCTCGTCCCTTGTAAAGTCATTTTCTACGTTTGCGCACACATTCGTATAAAAAAGCATAGGATTTGTAATCCGGTACGAATATTCGCCGTGACAACGAATTTTAATGTCAAGAGGAAATCCGATTGCCTGATCCATAATTCTGAACGGAATGGGAGAAGGCGTACCATACTTATTCCCCATAATTTCTTTTGTATTAAAATAATATACTCTCTGGTCTTTTGCAGGCTCACCGCCAAAGGTGAAACGCTTGCCAACCTCCCCAAAGCTCTTTTTTATATTTTCACCTAATGAACCGTAAAAAAGGCTTGGCTCGGTTCCCGTGTCATAAACAAATTCGCCCGGCTCTGCACAAAGCTCTACAACCTTGCCAGATTCTACTATCATCATACATTGCCCGTCATTGACATTGATAATAGATCCGTTTGAAATAATATTGTCTGTTCCTTTTTTGTTAGAAGAGCGTCCGCCTGCTTTTTTTTCACCCTTAACCACAAGAGTGTCGGCGTCTAAGCTCTCACAGTAAAAATAATCTCTCCAGGAGTCGGCGAGTACTCCGCCAAGTGCTCCGATACCTGCTTTTAATAATCCCATAATTTATTCTCCTTCCTGAACATATAAATTTTCATCCATTACTCCATAATCTGTTATATCCCACACATCGGGATTTGGAACAAGCTTTCCGTCTCCGCCGATTTGAGGGCTGAATTTGTGCCCGCTCAAATTCTTTTCTGTGCTGATTTCAATATTTGGGTGCAAGTCAGATACGTTACACTTAACAGTAAAGGCTTCACCGTTATATATGGTGTGAACTTCGCCTGTATCAAGATTTGTTATATCAACATCTTCTTTGTATCTCGGCACGATTAAGTACCATTCGTCACCTTCGTAATCGATGTGACCCACCTGCCTGGTGGCAACATCGCCTAAATCTTTGAAAATTCCTCCAACATATGTATGCCTGAAATCCATTCTGTCACCATAACCTAAAAATGCTACGGCAAACATCGGCTGACCGTCATAATTGTCAAAGTCAAAAACATTTGCATACATGCTTCTGTAATCCGAGTCTTTATAGACCATACCGGTTTTGTCAAGCACCTGCGGTTTTTCTGTTGCACATCCAAAGAGAAATGCTATCATTGTGATGACAGCCATTATTTTCACTGTCCTCATAAAATCACCCCGCATATAAAAGTTCTTCAAAGCATTCATCTTCAGGGATGCCGTTAACCATTCGCGGCCAATCGGATATATCGATAGAAAACCTTATAATTTCTCCGTTTTCTGTTTTCAGGTCAACAAAGCTTTTGCCATCTGTCTGATATGGTGTAAGGGATGTTCCAACAGGAAGCTCAGTTTTGTCCATTTCAGGCAGAAGCTCTGCTTCAAGAGGTATTGCTGTTTTTACATCGTGTCCGTAATTAAACGTGTAGGCTTTATCTGTTATTTCCGGCTTTCCGCTTTCTTCGTTAATTCTATAGGTGGCTGTTGCCCCTCTTGTGCCTAAAATTTCAAATCGTGTTTCAAGCTTAAAGGACTCTGGATTATTGAACGCCTGTCTATATACAGTTCCCTCTTCAAAGCCTTCTTCTATGTACTCATAATCAACTTCCGTACCATAAAGCTCCTGCGTCATTTTGGGTGTATCCTCATTTATATCCCATGTACAGAACATATGGTAGTCATTATCGCTCCACGAATCGGAATAAATATAGTTTTTACCGCCGATATGTGTTAAATAAACATCAAAATCGTAAGCATAGTTAATTTCATCGGTAAAGGTTTTACCGTTTACTGTAACCGACAGCATATTGTATGAGCCATATTGGTCTAATGAAGTATCTATTTCTATGTAGTCTTTTTCCTCATCGTTTCCGTTTAAGTCAAAATCAATCTTTTGACGCATCGGAAGCATCACAGCGTAGTTTTTTGAAGGTGCCTTTGTAT
>JAFQAZ010000008.1 GCA_017416855.1 Clostridia bacterium | reverse complement strand
GTTCTATATCAGTAATTGGAACGCAACCGGTTATATTGAACATCATGCATAGTGATAGAATTAAACTGTATAATCTTGTCATGATTCCTCCGTTAGCACACATAATCAGCATTATGTGGCAAAAGCATTAAAATATTTGAATAAATTATACCACGAAAATGCAAAAAGGTCAATGTTTCAGAGATAAATACATAAAAATCATGAAATTTGCACATGGCAAATAGACCAATGAAAAAAATCGGACTCATTGGTCTGAGGCTCTTTTGAATTTGTGGTAACTGCAATCACCTGAGAGGGTGATTATTTTATTTCAGCCGTCTTGGTTACACACATAATGCTGATTATGTGTGCTAACGGAGGAATCATGACAAGATTATACAGTTTAATTCTATCACTATGCATGATGTTCAATATAACCGGTTGCGTTCCAATTACTGATATAGAACATCCTGCACAAAGTGAAATTACTACAGAAGCCATTCAAACTGAAAAACCTGAACCAAGCAGCCCAAGAGAAGATTTAGAGGTTGAGGTTGCACAGGGAATAACTTCTAACTATGGTCTTATGCGAGTTCATTTCATTGATGTAGGACAAGCTGACAGCACCTTTATTGAACTTGGCAACGGACAGACAATGCTTATAGATGCAGGTCGTGGCGGTGATGCAAGTACAATCGTAAGTTATGTAAAAAATTTGCAGTACGAAAGCATCGACTATGTTGTAGCAACCCATCCCCACGATGATCACATAGGCGGAATGGCTACTGTGCTTGATGGTTTTCAAATCGGTAAAATGTATATGCCGAAACAAGCTCATACAATAAGTGCATTCGAAAATATGCTTGATGTTATTGAAAATAAAAACATCGACCTACATACCGCAAAAGCCGGAGTAAATATTTTATCAAGCGGACCTATTGCCATTGATATTCTTGCACCCTTTGCAGATAGCTATTCCAATCTTAATAACTGCTCGGCGGTTGTAAGAATTACTTATGGTAAAACTGTTATGTTATTTACAGGTGATGCTGAACAAGTAATAGAAACACAACTGCTTGATTCGGGCATAGATGCTGATGTGTTAAAGGTTGGACATCATGGTGCAGGTTCATCATCGGCTACGAGCTTTATAGAAGCTGTATCCCCTGAAATTGCCGTAATATCTGTTGGCGAAGGTAATTCCTATGGACACCCACATGCAGACACACTTGCAATTCTTAATCAAGTAGGCGCAGATATTTACAGAACCGATGAGCAAGGAACAATTGTTGTGACTGCAGACCAAAACAAAAAAATCACAGTTGACAAAAAAGCATCATCCGTAAAAGAAAACGCTCCTCCGGTGGTCGTTCAGAAACCTGCTGAAGAAGTTCACGAAGAACCATCGGTAAGCGATAACCAAAGTCAGGTTGTATATCGCACCAGAACCGGAAAGAAATATCACAGGTCGGGATGTTCATACCTTAAGAGCAAAATTGAAACAACAGTAAGCGAAGCGCAGTCTATGGGACTTGGCCCGTGCTCACGGTGCAACCCTCCCAGATAGGAGTAGAATATGAAAATTATAGTAGATAGATTTGAAGGAAATATTGCCGTAGTCGAATTAGAGGATGGCAGCATTATTGACTGCCCCAAAGCATTACTTCCTGCCAATGCAAAAGAAGGCAGTATCATTAATATAACGGTTGATGAAAAAGCAACTGAAGAAAAATTACAGAAGCTAACAAACAGAATGAACAGATTATTTAAAGATTAAGGAGAAGGAACATGAGAAAGAGAATATTTTCAGTATTAACAATTGGTATGATTATACTGTCGATGTCACTGTCGGCATTTGCACACGGCGGCAGAACTGATGGCAGCGGTGGTCATAAAGATAACAAAAACAAAAGTGGTCTTGGTGGGTATCATTATCATTGTGGAGGTTATCCTGCACATTTACATAACGGTGGCGTATGCCCATATACAGGCGGTGGCTCCTCCTCTTATTCAAGCACACCGAAGAAAGTATATGCAACAAGCATTACCGCTAAAAATGTTCCGTCTAAAATAAACGCAGGAGATACTGCTACTCTTGAAGCATCCGTTTATCCTTCAAATGCAGAAGATAAAAGTATTACTTGGGAAAGCTCAGATGCAAGTATTTTGGTTGTAAGCAGCACAGGGAGTTTAACTGCCGTTGGTGTTGGAACTGCAACAATTACCGCAAAAACTTCAAGAGGAACCTCAAAGAGATTTACTATAACCGTAAATGAAGTTATGGCAGAAAGTATAAGCCTTGCAAATAATGATACAGCAATTTTGCTTGAAGAAACAACAACTTTAGAATGCGAATTTACTCCTGAAAATACAACAGATAAAACAATTGAATGGGCATCCTCTGATGAAACTATAATCTCTGTTTCCTCTGATGGCGAAATAACCGCAAATAAACTTGGCATGGCAACAATTACTGCTACTCATAAAGAGTTTACTGACAGTATTGATATTGAGGTAAAGCCGATAGATGCAGAAAGCATTGAAATAGTGTTGCCCGATGATGTTGAAACAAATGATACGGGAGAACCGAAATTAAAGAAGGGTTCTCAGATGCAGCTTAAAACCAAAATTGAGCCTGAAAATACTACATACAAAGACATCGAATGGAGCGTAAGCGAAGAAGGTATTGCCTCCATTGACGAAAATGGAGTGCTTACTGCAAATGCAACCGGAATTGTAATTGTTACTGCTGAAGCCAAAAGTGGTGTTACAGAAACAATCGAAATAGAGGTTTATTCCAATGCAGGAGATACTGCCGCAGGTATTATTGGGCTTGCAGCAATCAGCGGTGGCGGTGCTGCTTGGTATTACAGAAGAAAAAAGAAGAAAGAAGCTGAGGTATAATGAAATTCGGATTAAGAACACCGTCTTTGAAAAAATCATTCAAAGCACGGACAACAGGACGAGCTAAACGAGCAGTTAAAAAGGCTCTTATTCCCGGTTATGGAAAGAAAGGTATGGGTTGGTTAAAGAACCCTAAAAAGGCAGCATACAATAAGGTGTATCACAAAACATCATTTAGTATATGGGATTTGTTTAAATAATTT
>JAFQAZ010000007.1 GCA_017416855.1 Clostridia bacterium | reverse complement strand
GTAAAAAAATTAAAAATATGATACAATAAAACAAACAAAAAGACATTAATTATGCTTTGGTACTGATAAGGGTAAAACCTTTCAAAACCGCATAAATACTGGTAAAAATAGCGGTGACAGTAAAACCGTCACGCTCGTACACTCATTATCACGTCCGTGATAAAATCAATAAATGCACCATCTTAGCAAGCTTTGCCTTGCCAGACGGTGCATTTGTTTGTTTAAGGCAGAATTGTCATAGATAGGATATTTTAAAGTTCTTTGGTCAAATTAAACTTCCCTACAGAAATCTTAAACCGACAAAGACTGTATGTATGTTTCCATATCCACAACCGTATTCTTTTTCCTTGCCTCTTCTGCTGCAAAGCAGATTAAATGACTCATACAGGAAACGGATACATCAGAAATAGAATCTGATGGGTTATCGTTGGCGATGTATTCATATAAGTCAGCCATAATACCTGCATCGCCGCCACCATGACCCCCGGCAATGGTCTGGTCTAAGACTTCATCGGGATTATAAACCGATGTTGTTTCTCTGGTTGCAAAATCATAGAACTTCATGCTTTGGTCTTCCATATCAAGGCGCAGCTCACCTTTTGTCCCCATAATGGTGGTAACTCTGCCGCCTTTATTAAAGCCGGACATAGTCAGGGTGAGTAATTTGCCCTCGCCAAACTGCACATTCACAACCTGGTGATCCACCACATCATTATCGCACTGATACACGCACCGACCGTAAGGAGAGGTCTTTAAAATTTCATCCACCTCTTCATCGGTAGGGTTAAATTTATTAGCCACAATAGCGCGGAAGTGCTGTACCTCTGCCGTATCAATTTTATATAAATCCGGTGCATAATAATAGCAGGTATCTTTGTGGGGACAGCCGTCTAAACAACGCTTAGGCGCTCCCTCCGGCTTATTTGTTTCACAGAAATAAGAAAGGGTGCCAAAAGACTGCACCTTAGTGCAGGGTTCTTCCAAAAGCCATTGGAACAAGTCCGTATCGTGACAACATTTGGCCAGTAGCATATTAGATGATTCTGACTCTTTCCGCCAGTTGCCTCTCACAAAACTGTGGCTCATGTGAACATTGCCTACACCTTCTGCATGCATAACATTCATAATTTCGCCCAAGGCTCCACTTGCCACAAACTGCTTTACTGCTTTATAAAAGGGAGTATATCTGAGCACGTGACACACCAATACACGGACACTGTTCTTTTTAGCTGCTTCCGAAATCCGGTAGCACTCCTCCGGTGTGGGAGCGATGGGTTTTTCCAATAACAATTCGTATTTTTTCCCAATAGCTATCATAGCCGGAGCAAAATGCATTTTATCCTGTGTACAAATCATGGCGACGTCTGCCATTTTAGGTAAGGATAGCAGTTTTTCATAGCTTTCAAAGCAAAACTCCTCCGGCACGCCGTATTTTTCCTGCAAAAACTCTCTTTTTTCTTTAACCGGCTCTGCCAACCCTACCAGCTTAAATTTTTCCGGATGAGAATCAAGGTATTTTAAATAGCTGCTGCCTCTGTCTCCGCCACCAACTAATATAAGCGATAATTGTTTCATAACTGTCCCTTCCTTTAATCAAACAACAATTCAACAAAAACAGATTCATGCGGTCTGATGTCAAACCTAAGTTCACGAACCTTGCTGCCCTTTTTACCTACAAAAACATCCATCTTGCAGGAAACGTCGGTTACATTGTCCATATTAAGACGGATAACTGCTTCTTTAGCATCGTGCTCTCGATTGTCAAAAGGCGTATAATCCATTGCCAAGAGAATGGTTTGACCTTTCTCGCTTTTAAACAGGGTTACACCTACATTTTCGCCTACTGCCAAAGGTTTGGAAAGCTTTCTCATAACATCTTTTAATGCTGCAAATACCAAATCCCCAACAATGTGCAGAGCATTGGCAATGCTCATATACTGAGAATCCGCACAGCCTAAGTTAGTCACCGCTGTATTAATGATCGCCGTGCGTTCATTCATCATAATCAAAGGTTCCCCGGTTTCTGCTTGCATAATCACCTCGGCACCATCAGATTTGTAACCTAACCAGGCTTCGCTTTCTCTGACAAATTCCTGTTTGTCCCGATAGCTGATGCAGTTTAAAGTAATCTGTTTTTTGTCAGATAACACACCAAAAATGTCTTCTAATCCCGTCACATCAGAAACGGCAATCAGGTTCACACCTTCATTATATAAGCGCCTGATTTCCTGAATCACTTCTTTTTCAGCATAAGCAAGGCAAGGCAACACCAGCACATCGCATTCCTCTGCCGAAAGGGTGGAAAGCCCCTCATAGTTCAGGGCAAAACCGTTGGGAATACCCGCTTCTCTCGTGCACTCAAAGAGCAATCCGTGAGCAGATTCACTTTGGTTCATTATATAGCATTTGCTGTCATTTTCATTGTAAGGCGAAATTTCCACAACATCTTCCCTAGAGTCATATTCCGCCAAAAAGGCTGTAGACGGCAACGGTCTTTCAGGTTTATAATCAATCACATTTTTCCAGTCACATACCATGCCGGAAAGCAGCCCCGGGGCACGATGAAAACCATAGGTATCCCAGTAGTGATAGCCATCCCGTAAACGATATGCCGTATTGAAAACATATTCAAAAGCATGGGTGGAAAGCTGATATGGCTCCACTGAATAAGCACCCATAGGCGCATGAGCAAACTTCACAGCACCGTCAATACAACCGCCGGGGCTACCGGAATACTGTTCAGGATACATCACCAAATCCGGCGCATGCAATAGAATGCTTCGCATGGTAAAGGCTCCACGATAGGTTTGATAAGAACAGGAATAAGGATAATCCTCAAACACGGTAAAGCCGGTAAAAAAGTCCTTTGCCAGCGTCTTACAATCGTTAAAACCAATAATCTTAAGGGAACGATTGGTTAAGGTCGGTGTTGTATAAACATTAATCGGTCCGTATAGTGAACGTTTCACTGCAGGGTTTATCTTTTTGATTGCCTCGTTATTTTGCCGAACCAATCTAAGACCTTCTTCATTCTGATAAGTAATCCAATCATCTCCACAGACCTGTAGAAGATTCAGAAAATGCTCATAGGTAAATTCTTTCATCCCTACTTTATATAAAACCTTTTCCGCTATCTGCGGGTTTTCTGTTAAAAACTTATCCAGTATAGCAATTCGTTGCTCAGCACGCATCATAAAATTTGGGTAATTGTTATGATCCTGACGCATAGGAAACAACGTACTTTGACTCAAATCCAAAACTTCTTCGTTAATGGATGAGAACATATAATCACAGTTTTCAACCACATCTGTAAAACGATTGATATTCCAGTCTTTACAAGTACGGGAACTTATCCATACAAACCACTCTCTTTTAAAAGGTTTGCTGAGGCTCCAGGATTTTCTTGTCTGTGCTTCCTCCGGTGTATCCGTAATACAGTTATAATAATGCTCTGTATCGCAGGATTTTAAAGGATTCCACAAATCAAAGGCATTCCGCATCAACCGCTTTTGCTCATTGGGCATATGGAAGGTAAAGGGCAAGCCGCTGGCCAATGCCGGATTTACCTTGGAGTTTACATCAAACACTTCAAATACTTTCACAAAGCGTTTATATAACTTACCGCCAAAATGCACGCAAAACTCAACCTTATAAACACCGATTTCCATCTTCGGTGCCGTAAAATCCGCCTGCAATTGATGGTAACCGTAATCCCAATCCGTTACGGAAATACGAGTTGTATAAGAACCCAAAGTTTCAGACTCATATACATCTAAAATATTGGCTGTAACAGTCAGATACTCTGTGTCTGTCAAGGTCTTCATCACAAAGTTAAAGTGAATGTTCTCCTCCACCGTAAAGTAATGGTTATAGATCAGGTGTTCAATAACCTGCTCTCTTTCATAACACTCTTCCGGCACCAAGGAAAGAACCGCTTTATCTGCCGGGGAATAGAGTTCAAAAATATCTTCGCCATTTACCGCATCGCCGGTATAGGTCAGCTCACCCTCTGGTGTGAAATGGAATTCACAGCCACCCTCCTGAGATAAATAACCGGTACAACGCAGATTGTCATAACCAAAAACAAGCTCCGTATTATCTGTAATAAGTTCTGCCGGAATATGATACGTATTGGTAAGGGGTAATTCTGTATCAAAGAAAAAATCCTTTTGGCAATCCCAGTAAATATTAGGGTCAATAAAGGCTTTTCTGCCCTGAGCCAGATAATAAATCTTCGGTTTTTCCGTCTTGTTTCCCAGACCGATATAGGGATTTGTCATCCAGTCCTTTTCTGCCACATACTGACCTGGTCTGTCCTCACGGTCAACCACTCTCGTTTTGCAGCCACCGTCTAAGGTAGCGGTTAAATAATACTCCCCTTCTACTGTGTCAATTTTCCAGGTTAAACGGTAGGGAATGTCACCACCATTTATGCATGGAATCGAAACAGTAGTTTCAGGAATCACATTGTTCATATTAAAGACATCTGGCGAAGTAAAGCTAATATCATCAATAATTAACTCACCAATAAAATTGGCACGTTCTATCGCCAGTTTGCCCGGCTTTAAGTCTGTTTTAAAGGTCGCTTCTGCACCGGCAAGTGAAACGCTGACAGAACCATTTTCCATAGCAACAGAAAACAGATAACTTTTATTCTCTTCTAAAGGAGCTTCAATCGTCAGCTTTGCCTCTTCTAAAACTTCAAAGGCATTTTTATGAACGCTGAGTAAGGAAAGAGTTATCGTCTTGCCAAGGTCATATATATAGCGGATGGCCTGACCGCTTCTCGTTCTTTCATCATAGCCAAAGAGCACCATAAAGTTTGTCGCAAACTCCGCCATATAAGTGGCTCTGTAATGCATAACAAATGTGCCGTTGGTAAAATTCGGTGTTTGCAGAATGTAACGGTTCCCCACCGACGCCATATAAAAAGCATCCTCTTTAACCCAGGTATGCAAATTAGCAACAGGCGTATGTCGCTCTACCGAAAAGGAATAGGGTTGTTTATTCTCATCACAAGATCTAAAATCATCAAATAAGGTGTACATATCATGTCTCCTTTATTTTTCCTGCATAACACATAAAGTCTGCTTCCAGCATATTGATTGCTTTATATTATATACACATTATATCATCGAAAATAATTACTCTTCAATGATAAAAAAGCGTTAAAATGCCACTTTGCCGTCATATTGACCGCATTTCGGGGAAAACTTCTTGTTTTTTGAAACGGTTCCCGCTATAATAAAAGTGAACATAGTTTTTTAACAAACAGGAGATGTTTCTTATGAAAATTAACTTTTTGGGAACCTGTGCAGGCACGGAACCAATGGAACGCCGCCGCTATTCCTCATTCGTGATGGAAACCGGTGACAAACTGTATTGGTTTGATGCTGGTGAAGGCTGTTCCCGCACGGCACATTTGATGGGCATTGATTTACTAAATATACATAGTATTTTTATTTCCCACTCCCACTTAGACCACATCGGCGGTCTGCCCGGTCTTCTCTGGCAAGTCACAAAGCTCAGTATGATACAGGTCCGGGAGTTAAACCACGGTAAAATTAAACTGTTTTTACCGGATTTAGGCAAGTTAGAGGCTATCAGAGAAATTCTTCAATCCAATATGAAGGACTACGAGCCCTATGGCATTAAGCTTGAAATTCTACCGGAGGAAGTTACTGATCGTGTGTTACTGGATGACGGCACAGTAAAAGTAACCGCTTATCACAATCATCACCTGAAAAAAGAAGAAAATGAGCCCTGGCGCTCTTTCAGTTACAAAGTTGAAGCAGAAGGAAAAATCCTTGTCTACTCCGGCGATGTAAAAAGCTATTCTGACCTTGATGATGCCCTTTCTGAAGGTTGCAACGCCTTAATCATTGAAACAGGACATTTCAAAGTCGATGAAGTCTATGAATATTGCAAAAGCAAAAATGTAGACAAGGTTTTATTCAGCCATTGCGGCAAAGAAATTTTAGAACACTACGAAGCTTCTGCTCAAAAGTTAAAAGACACTTTTGGCGATAATGCCATAATTTGCGAAGATAGAATGGTAATAGAAATTTAAATTTTGTAGCATAAAAAAGGGTATCTTTTGATATGTTTGCATACCAAAAGATACCCTTTAAATTTCTTATTTTATATTTCAGCAATTAAGAAGCTTACGCCACCCATAAAGGCAATACCATCTTTAATTTCCACATTCTGATTGAGTAAAACCTTCTTGCAGACCGGCACATCACAAATGCGGCGCTGGTCAGAAGGATTGATTGCCACTAACACTTTTTGGCCATCCAGTTCACGTTCAAACACGAAGGGATAGTTCGGTACCAAAATGTTTAAATCGGCAAAAGGAGATAAGGCCTTGGTTTCCTTACGCAAAGCCACCAACTGTTTAGTGAAAGAAAGCATAGAATCCGGATCATTCATCTGCTTCTCGACTGTCGGTGCACCTTCACGAGTGTCTGTAGGCAGATACGGTGTATCACTTTCAGAAAAACCGTGGTTTTTCTTATCATTCCACTGCATAGGCGTTCTGGCACCAGCTCTGATACCGGCACCCTCTTTAGAGGGCATATTTTCTAAAAAGTCCATACCGATTTCATCACCGTAATACACAAAGGGGACACCGGGCATAGTAAAGAGGAATACCATAGCTGCTTTCACTTCTTCCGGTGTACGGCGATATGCCAGTCTCTGCATATCGTGGTTACCGGTAATCATACCGATATAGCCTCGTTTATCAATTCTTTCTAAGTCATATAAATACCGGTCAAGATAATCGTTAATGTTACCCTTACCGTCTTTGTTAAAGTAACTATGGCCTAAATGCTCATCGGAAATACAACGGCCTTTTTCTGCACGGAACAGTCTTGTATAAGCCTTCGGACCGCTATGGAGCAAAAAGTCTAAATGGAAGCCGGTATTCACCGCATCAGAAGGTTCGCCCCACTCGGCAATCAGCAAGCACTCAGGGTTCTTCTCCTGCATAAAGGCACGAATTTCATGCCAGAAAATTTTTACAAACTTAAATTCAAAATCACCCTTGATAACAGATGGTGCCATATCCACACGGAAAGCATCCACGCCCATATCCATCCAATAAGCAATAATTTTTTTCAATTCTTCTTTGGTTGCCACACAATCAGGATGTGTCATAGGCTTCTGCCAAGGCTTATTGGGATCCGGATGTGCATAACCGTAATTTAAGGCCGGCTGACACCAGTAAAAATTATAGATAAACCGACTGTCGCGTTCACCAATGGCCGGAAGACTTCTGGGTTCTGAACAGCCAAAGAGGGAGTCAGTCCAGATATAACGATTAGTATATTCATTTTCTTCTGCCTTACAGGATTCAACAAACCAAGGATGTTCAATAGAGGTATGTCCGGCAACCAAATCAAAAATGATTCTCATACCGCGGGCGTGTACCGCATCACAAAGGGCCTTGTAGTCCTCATTGGTACCGTAACGGGGTGCTATTTTGTAAAAATCAGATACATCATAGCCTGCATCACGGAAGCTGCTGTCGTTAATGGGGTTTAACCAGATTGCCGTAAACCCTAAAGACTGTATGTAGTCCAGTTTTTCAATAATACCCTTGAGGTCGCCGATACCGTCTCCGTTTGTATCATAAAAAGACTGGGGATAAATTTCATATACCACCGCGTCGTGAAGCCAAGTTTTTTCCATAATTTTCATCCTTTCTTAGTTACATCTTTTTATCACAAATTAATTTTCGGTATTAACACTTGCACCTGTGTGCCTTCTCCTTTTTTGCTGTCAACACTTAAGCCATAGTTCTCACCAAATACCAGCTTAATTCTTTGATTGACATTTCGTATGCCTATATGTTGGCCGGTGAGTTCTTTGCTGTCCTGCAGATCCCGGTGCAAAATTTCCAGTTCTTCTTCCGTCATGCCCACACCGTTATCCTGAATGGTAAGCTGTACATCTCCGTTAACAGTTCTTCCTATAATTCTGATGACACCAACACCTCTTTTGCGCTTGATGCCGTGTTCAATGGCATTTTCCAAAATAGGCTGCAGCGTTAGCTTCAGCATTTGACAATTATGAACTTCTTCGTCAATATCCCAGATAAAATTCAAATCATCTCCATAGTTCACGCTCATAATATAAGTATAAATATTTGCGTGTTGCAATTCTTCTTCAATAGGAATTAAATAATGCTCTCCATCCAGCGAAATGTGCAACAAATTGGAAAGGGATTTAAGCATTTTAGATACTTTATTGTTCATCCCCATTTCACTGACTGCTGTCCAGTTAATAACATCTAATGTATTATTCAAAAAATGAGGATTAATCTGGGTTTGCAAAGCATATAATTGTGCCTGGTTCAAAAGGAACAATCTGTAATTTAACTCCTGCTCCAATTTTTCACTTTTTTCAATGGATTTTTTAACATTCTCTGTAATATAACTAATTTCATTATTAGACATATTCTGAGAATCATTCAGTTCCTGAGGCGTCAGAAAATCCAAAAGGCTCTGAATGGGAACATAAGTCCTGTATGAAATCAGAAGCGTAATAATGACCACCGACAAAAGCAGCAAAATCATCATCATAATCATATAGAAAACCGTATGCTGCAACATATCTCTAAAATAAAAATTCGGCATAACAGAGATATACAATAAATCATATAAATCAGAATTTGTTTCTGAATAAATATAGTTACTCAAGGAATAGTCTCCTTGCGTATCATCATTTGCCAGCAGTTCTGAAAACTCTGTATACTGCTGACCGATTAATGATATATTATGACTTACATATACCGTCTTGTGAGAATCAACCAAAAAAACATCAGCCTGCTCTTTGTTATCTTCACGAATGGCCTCATTAATTTTTTCCACATCGATATTGACAACAACACAGCCGCTTTTTTCTGCATCTTCTACGCCAACACTGCGAATAACGCTGATAAAGCCTGGATAACGTCCGGCATATTTTCTGGCCACAACCGCATCCCCCACAATGGGCAGACTGTCATAATGCAGCATCCAGCTTTGATCTTTAAAACTGTCAATTCCTGTAATTTCGTTATTATGTACTACCACCCCGGCTTTTTCGCTGTATACATACACAGAATGGATATACTGATGAACATTAATAAAGGAACTGATATTCTGACGTATATTAGTCTGTACTTTTGAAATATTCCCACTTGTCCCATAGGAAGAGTATAAAAAACTCTCTACATTTTGCTCAAAAGAGGTCTGAATGGCAAACATTTCTGCCGTGCGAATCATCATATCCACATTCTTTTTAACCGTTGCCAGCTGACTATCTGCAATCAACCCAATTTCTTTATCCGCTGAATTCTGGACTGTGGTACAAAAAACAATTCCTATGGCTGTCATAGGTACCAATATGGCCAACATTGTAATCAGCAGATTCCGAACAAAGAAGCTTTTAAAACGAAACCGTTTAATGTTTTTCACCAGAGCATATAAATCAACCTTCATTATGTCCCTCCACAAAACGAGGATATTTTTTAGGCGTATGCCCCGTATATTCTCTGAATACCTTAATAAAATAGTTGGTGTTTTTATATCCCACCATTTCTCCGATTTCTGTCACAGTGTAATGGCCGGTTTTTAATAGTTCAATGGCTTTTTGCATACGAACAGAAAGCAGATGGTTGGAAAAATTACTGCCTGTATTTTTCTTAAAAAGCTTACCAAAATAGTCCTCTGAAAGATAAACCTGATCAGCAACAGTTTTTAAAGAGATATCCTTGTCAAAATTCTGATTGATGTATAAAAGAGCCCGTTCAATCATGGTTTTTTCATCCACACGATTGCCTTCTCCTTCTGTTGCTTCTGCAATAACAGGCTCCTCTTGTTCTGTATTCTCTTTATCCAGTTGTTGTTTAATTTTTCCTAACACTTTTTGTAGTTCTGCCGGATCAACTGGCTTGGTTAAATAGGAGGAAACATTGTAATTAATAGCTTCCTGAGCATAGGCAAAATTTTGATATCCACTCAAGATGACAACTTTCGTCGGCAACTCGTGCTCATAAACATATTTTGCCACTTCAATACCGGAAACCTCCAGCATTCTGATATCTGTAATAATCAAATCCACCTGATTGGTCTTTAAATAGTCCAGTGCATCCTGACCGTCCATAAAGCTTTCGATAACATAAAAACCCTCTATGCAATCGTTAATAAAGTTGCTGATGTAGCTTCTGATTAATCGCTCATCCTCTATGACAATCGCTTTATACATGGCACCCTCCTACTTCTGACTCTGTTGAAGCCATAATTTGTTACTTACATTTATTATACCTTTTAAAAGTAACAAATACAAATAACAAATGATCCGACTTTTTATTTTTTTCTGGCAAAGGCATTGTTTTCCCAAGAAAGCCAGGTGGCATTTTCATCATTCAGAGCGGTCTCTTCCAGTTCGGGAATAGTTAATGCTTCACCGCGCAAAAAGGCCTCCAACCGTTCCTTTTGATAGCACAAACGCTTCACAATGCCGGCAAACCGCATCTGAATACCATCAATGGCAAAAGGCTTCTGATATTTGTGCCAGAGTTTTTCCTGCCAATCACCCACCGCCGAAACCGCTTCAATACAAGCCGGAAGATTTTCATGACAAATCTCCTGCAACGCCTTCATATCCCGATTCTGATAAGCCGGCCGAATGAGTTCTAACAATTTTGCTTTTTCCCCTGCGGCCAGCATTGCCTGGCGAGCATAATCAGCAAGTTCTTCACCGGCATATTGCTTCATTTCCTCTGCCGCAGCAAAATAACGGTCAGCCGCCTCTTTATAATCAATGGTGTACCGCATCAGTTCATAAAAGGCATCGCAATGGATAAACCGGGCACCCATACTGGTAGCACCATCATAGCCCAAGAAAAATTCAGAGATGGTTGTGAGCATTTCCCGTTTATATCCAGTCAAAAATTCACCCACGCTGTGGATATCATCTTCTGTACAATCATGGCCTAAATAACAGTATTCGCTGAAAATTGCAAAATCATAAATGGAATGATGCAAAAAGGTGTCACGAGGGTCATCCCACACCGTTGCATACACTGTATCTATATTCGTATCAAGACAAGCCTCCATAGCAGGCTTCATTGTCTTCATAGTATAATCAAAGTTAGGTAAATAGCCGTCCCAGTTCCAGATGCCACCGGCAAACAAAACATCCCCGTGAATCTGCCGGTGTCTTGTAATGGTATCAATATATTTCTCTTTATTATCCTGATAGTAATCCCAGTACATAAGGCTAACACCCTGTACTGCCTCCCGCACAGCATTGGTAATTACAGCACGCTTGCTGTATTCATCGTCCCAGCCACCGCAGGATTTATAAATCATATCACTCCAGATTTGGGGCTCTAAGTCATATTTTTTACACAATTCTTTTACGCGATTTACGTGCTCCGCAAACAATACACTTTTGGGCTGATATTCATGTTCAAATAAATATTTTCCTAAACCCAATTCTCTTGCTTCATCCATGCCCAAATGAATTTTATTGGTATGGAAACATTCCTTCATTGTTTTCAGCATTGTTTCAATGAGAGTATAGGTAGCCTCTTCTCCCACCATCATAGAATGAGCGGTTTCTTTTACAGGCCCTGCTTCACCCCAGCGCATATAGGTCGTTAAGTGCGCCAGAGTCTGCAGGCAGGGAATAACTTCAATGCCCAGTTTCTCGGCATAGGCATCCATTTCTTTCAATTCATCACGAGAGTAGCGGCCGCATAAATATCCGAAATAGGGGTACCCCTCCAGTTCATAACAATCCTCAATATATAAAAGCAGAGAGTTCATACCCACAGCAGCCATACAGTTTATATACTGCTTTAAATTCTCCATCGTTAAGGGATTCGTGGGTAGAGATGGCATAACTCCTAAGGTTTTAAAGTGACGTTTTTGCTCTATTAAAACCTGCTCAGCGCCGCCTGAAAGCTCTTTCGCCAACAAAAAGAAGCCACGTGCCAGTTCAGCTTTATCAGAATACACAATATGGGCGCTGTCCCAATTACCATTGATTACAAGATGATCTCCTTCAGCTACAGTAATATTCCCTTCATACTGAAAAGATACCAGATTAAAAATCGTTTCACGGATAAATGCTACATCTGCTACTCTCATGTAATTTACTCCTTTTATTTTCCCCGGAGGGTATTTGCCCTCCGGGGATCATGTTGTTATCGAATAATTAAGGTTCTCATATAGTTAAAGCCACCTATGCCAAACACTCTGTCGCCGGGACGAATATCCCCGGCTGTAATAATCTGACCCTTATTCAGTGTCCGATCAAAAAGCCCTAAACAGTGAAGTCTCCATGTTGTTTCCTGACCGTTCACTTTCACTTTAACAACTTTGCGGGTAGGATCAACATCCAAAACGGTACCTAACCCTTCCATCGCAGTAGTGCTTGGATCGTCCCCTATGTCAGTTCCTAAATTCTCCACTTCACACCAAACTTCCATTTCAAGCATATCCTTGCCATCTGCTGAAATATGAATCAAATCGCCAGGGCTGAAAGTTTGCGCTAAAGTAATTAAATCAGCATCGTTCAATGTATAGCTATTCTGAATAAATTTAGCGGAGGAACCATCAAAACCATGAATAGTCTTAACAGCCTCGCCATCTTCATTTACAGTATCAGTTAGTCCAGTAAACACAATCCAGGAGTAATTACTTTTAAAGGGGGTAACATTTGTGCTGGAGCCACTTCTGACAACCAGACCCACACCAAAGAAATCATCCACTTTGTAAAGATCCATATTTACATACATCTCAGCAGTTAAATAAGAAGTATTACTAATGGTATATTCGTCTTCTTTGGAAGGATCTCTCGGTATGGTTATAAATGTTGTAGCCTGAGTATAGAAGTACTTAGAATCTGTCAAGCCAGACCATTCAGCCTTTGAGCTACTGGTCCAGTTTGTTTCACCACTATAAGTGGCTGCTTTAATGATGCTCTCAGAATCATTTCTTTCTACATCATTCACCAATGCCGTATCCAAAAACTGTACTCTGCCATCTGCGTTTAATCCAAAACGAATCGGGGCAAGAATAATGTTTGCCTTACCACTTTCCATCTTGGCATAGGCATCAAGCGAGGTTACGCCCTGAATACCATCCATTGTAATTTTATCAGCCAGCTCCAATTCTTTCCATTCATTATCTTCTGTAAAGACTCGAACGCCAACCTTAGAATTCAGGCCACTACCCAAACGGCCGTACTCTTTCAACAAGCCTAAGGTATAGCTATCGCCTTCTGAAATATAGTCGACAATTTGCCCGCCTACATTAAGTAAAAATGTACCGCTACCACCAACTTTAATAGCCGGAAGGCTTGGCTTTTGTACCCTTGCGTCTGCATAAGCCTTCGAAATCAGATACCGCTTACCATCAATAACAACAGCGTTTCCTTCTGTCTGCGTAACCGTTCCGCTTACTTTGCTATCAGATACAATAATTGTGGTATCATTACCCGCTTTATTTTCAATTACATCAATGACAGAACCGCTGACAATATCACCAAGGGCAACAGTCATTCCATTTTTCTTAATATAAACATTCTTATTATCATCTACATCAATATAGTTATTAGATTTAAAGGTTGCATTATGGTCCAGATAAATTTTTTCATCTAAAACCGATGCCGTTTTCACAACAAAGGTTGACCATTTTCTCACAACGGCCAGTGTATAACCACCGCCCTTTTCCGTTTCAGAAAGACGGATTTCTCCTTCTGAATTGCTGATTACTCCGGGCAGTGCGCTTGCAGAAACAGCTTCATCGTTCACCATAATACGCTCTAAAGATGACAGATTCTGTTTCTTTTCCTTACCATCCTGTGTGTAGTAAAGGTACTGACCGGATGTATAGATCGAGTCACCCAAAGGCAAAACCAATGTGTTATCCCTTTCATCGATGGTCAGACCTAAAATATCATAACCACTGATTTCACTCTCTTGTATCACAGCTTGCACCCGATAACCTAAAACATCATCTACAGCATAGCCGTTTAAGTTGTAAACTGCTCTGTCAATAGAAATAGTGTCAGCCTTTAAGGGGCTTTCCGTATAAAGATTCAAGCCGTTTTGCGCGGTCACAGTACCATATATAATAGCCGCATTAAACTTTTCTTTAAGCAAGGTGTGGTCAATAACCTTCTCAAATTCCTCTTCTCCGCCGTAAACCGTCTGCACAACCATATCCATTTGCAGAGCAGTTAACAGCATTTTCGCCAGTTCTCCACGGGTAATGTTCTTTTCGCCCACAAAGGAAAGACCCTTAGTTAAGCCAATTTGATGAGCAACCTGAGAACGAGGATTTTCGCCCTTATACTTGCTTTCATACACATCATATCCCAAAGCACCGACCAAATAATACGCCGCTTCGTTATAGGTGGTGTATTTGTTGTCGGGATATCGTTCATATCCCTCTTCCATTTCAGAAATAGAACCGGTTGTCAGCTTCATAATGATCTGCGCAAAGGTTTTTAAAGGCACAGCTTCATCTTCGCCAAATGTTCCGTCATCTAATGGATTCATCAATCCTAAAGCCATCATAGCGTGTGCCGCATTATGGTTCTGAAGAGTTTCCGCCGTAACCTCTTCCTCCGTAGATGTCTGATAACGCATATAGTCATATTTAAATACACGGTCCATATCTACAAGATTGGTCATATGTTGGTTAATCAATGCGTTAATATCCACATCAGAAGCCAAAACTGTGCACTGTGTAAGCAACAGAACGACTAATAAAATCGGAATTATTCTTTTTTTCATGATAAAACACCTCCGTTTTTATAATCGAACAGTCTTTTCAGCATTACCGCAGTTTGTTCTCGCGTTACCTGACCAAAGGGCAGGAATTCTGTTTCTGAAACTCCCTTTAACAACCCCGTTTCCACAGCTGCTCCAACATAGCCACGAGCCCATTCAGAAATATTCACACCATCGGCAAATTTTTCTAAATTGTTCCCCTCATTACCTTGCAGTTTAGAAGCAAGCACAATGATTTTACAAATTTCTTCTCTTGATACATTTCGTTCAGGATTAAAGTTCGTATCTTTACTGATAATTCCTTCATTTACTGCTGTCTGCAACATACCGGCATAATAATCTTCACCGGAAACATCCTGGAATTCATGATTATAGGCTGATTCCTGATAACCTAAAGTCTTCATAACATAATAAACAAAATCACGTCTTGTAACTAGCCGTGCATTACAGAAATCACCGGGGACAGGCTCTTGCATAATACCGCGACTCATTACAAAGTCAATGCCGTCCGCCGCCCAGTGTTTAACAGGCTCGTTCACTACAGGCTCCGGTGTTTTTTCAGGCACAGGCACTACATTAGAGCCGCCCAAACTAACACCGCCACCGCCGCTTGGCACACGGCCAACAAGTTGACCACCGGAAGCAATGGTTAACTGTGTTGTCACAGCAACACCTTCATAAGGCGGCTGCGATGCAATGGGGGTTACCATAACCGAAAGGTTCTGTGCACCAATGCCAACAGCTTGTGACATTTCGGTGCCTGCTGCCGCACCATCTATATACCATTGAACACGACAAGCGCCTTCTGCAATATCCAAAGGATGTTCATAATCATACGCTACACGGTAAATGCTGCCACTGACTTTATGAATTTGAACATTCTTTACTGATGGCGTTGCCGCCAACATAACACCTGCACTACGCGGTGCAGGCAACTGACCATCTGTCGGTACAACTGTCGACTTCGGCATAACCTCGAAGCAAACATATTGATTAATATCTGCTTCCTGCACTGTATATGTTCTACTGGTTGCACCGGTAATGGGTGCATAGCCACCGTTCGGTGTCGCAGAACGATACCACTGATAGGTGCTGCCACTTTCTGCATCGCCATTTTTATCAACGAACTGATAATTACCTGTTGCTGTACTGCCCACATAACCACCATCGGTTATATAAAGATTAATAGCCTCCGGTCTGACAGGTTTCATCAGAAAATTGCTGGTTACTGGAGAGCCAACTTTTCCTTCAACAGTAGAGGGTGTTACCCTGAAAAACAGATATTTATTGACATAATCTGATGTTACCTTAAAATTCTGTGTCGTTATACCCGTAGAATGCTGTGTGCCTGTTTCGGTGTCGGCATACAACCATTCAAAGGTTGTGCCGGATTCTGCAATATTTTTTACATTGTGGTAGGTATAATGTCCTTCCAACCACTGATTAACTTCTACAATACCGTCGGCATATACATTTAATGCTCTTGGGAATTCAGCAGTAGCACTTTCGGAAGCTAAATCAATCGTAAAGCTTTTTGCAATGGAATAACCCCCGCCAAAACTAGGCTGTACCGCTGCCCGCACACGAATAGTCTGCTCTCTGGCTTCATCGCTGATAATTAAATTACCATTTTCAACAGAAGCCCCCTGATAGGGATACACTAAACTCCAATTTACTGTCTCATTTAAAAGACCGAATTGCCCGCCCATCTGATTCTTCAGTTTGGCTGATAAAGGATACACCCGAGAGCCTCGTTCAGGAATTGCCAAACGTGTCTCGCCGAGATATTCAATATCAGCAACGGTCAGTTCACCTAAGAAGCAGTTATCCATTGCCAGCCAGTTCGTGGTTGCCCAACCGGCTGTATGGAACATCTGTTTATCCTGCCATTCCGCTGTAGGTTTAATAATAGCGTTTAAAGATTTCCAGTTCTCTGCCGGTGTAATGGGATAACCCTGCTGATAAGCAATGGCTTCATCACCATAATATACATCAGTGGTACCATTAAAGCCGTCAAGGCGGAAATAAGGATCTTCATTGGGAATAGAGTCATTAATCACGGTTTTTTCCGTTCTTCTAATCATACGGGATGAAAGATAGGTCTTACCCGCATCTAAGGTTGTTCGGGGGACAAAGCCCTGCAAATCACCTTTGAAAGAAACTTCCAAAGAATAAGTGCCTGCACCGGGATTCTCCGTAATTTTTGCTGCCGTCGATGTGGCGCTTGTGCTGTAAGGAATGCCATCTGCCTCAAAGCCACTATTTACATAAGCATTTCCACCAACAGTATGCATTACAATTCGATAAACCTTCTCTGTCCCATCCAAAGCAGTTGAAGTAATTTCAATAATACCGCCATTTAAAGTATCCGGATAGGAAACCGTATAGGTTGTGCCTTCAAAAACCGGAGAGGCTTCGACAGTGGGATTGCCGGTAATATTCTGCTTTAGCGGATCATAGCTATAAGGCAGATACATATTGTAACTTGACTTACTGGATTGATAACCCGGAATAGAAAAACCGCCAATAGTAATATCCTCCAGTTCTGCAGCTACCAATGCTGAAGAATCGACTAAAACAAGTTCTGTTTCGCCCTTCACCTCGGACTGAGGAGAATTTGCACCCATCGTACCATAAGCACGCACAGTTACAGCGGAAGGAGCTGTTATATCATAAGTCAAAATGCCATTATCACTCAGAGTTACACCAGTGTAATCCTCTGCCAGTTCCCAACGGTTCACAGTCATACCTTCTAAGCCGGCTGTGCCGCCCAACTGGTTGTAAAATTTAGCGCCTAATGAAACGCTGTCAGTTCCTTCTTCCGGCTTAACCAGTTTACCCAAAGAAGCACCGCTTATATCGGTAACCTCTACACCACCTACAACCAGTTCACCTAAAAAGCAATTGTCTAAGGCAAGATAATTCACTCTCGCCCAGTTCTGGGTACGATACATCTGCTTATCTTCCCAGTCAACACCCGGGGTAATAATTGCCTCATATTTACGCCAGTCAGATGTCGCCTCTAACGCATGACGAGCCACCGTGTTTGTGACTGTTACCGGACTTTTACCAAAATGATAAAAGGTAGATGTTCCACTTGAGAGACTATCTATATCATAATAAATATCGTTTGCATTGTTATATTGTGTGGTATTCGCCGTTGTTCTGATCATACGGGAAGAAAGATAGGTTTTATTAGCCCCCAAAGTCACACGGGGAAGCATCCAACCCGGATCACCCTTGAATTTAATTTCCAGGCAGTTTGAACCATGGTAAGGGTTAGTCTGCACAACTGTTGCAGTTCCATTCCCCTGATTATAGGGTACACCACTTTCTTCAAAGCCACTGTTTGTATATAAGTTTTTACCCACTACTTCCAACGATAAAGTATATACTGTAGGAATGCCACCATCAGGTGTTACAGTAATGGTAATGTCGCCATCTCCAACTGCTGCCGGGCGAACAATATCCATCTGTGCTCCATCCACCGGCACAGCCGTTACGGTAGGAACGACCAACGTATCTGCCACACCATCCGTATAGGTTTGAGGAATCTGCACAGTATAGTTTGTTACGGCGGGGTCAAAATCAATTACCGACACACCAGAAACGGAAAGAGATGTAAGTTCGCCGTTTCCCGCTGCCACAACATGTGTCCCCTGAAAACTCAACAGAAAACAGAGCACGAGACCCAATGCTAATGTGCGTTGCGCATGCTTACGACATTGTGCACCCAATTTTTTAAATTGTTTCATTGCCATTTCTCCTTTTCATAATCAAATTACCTCTGCCCGAAGTTGCAGAAAAAATTTATTCTGACTCGCTACCTGCACAAAGCGGTTGCAAGGTATTTTTCGTCCACAAAAAGTTCTTTAGAACTGTATTTTTTGTAATTGGAGTTGTTTTTTTATAATGCAATCTTTCTCCTTCTACCAGGGTAACCGGTTCTTTTTCTAAAGAAACCATTTTAAGTCCATTACCCACTTTTTCATAAGTTGCGCAATAGAGCATTGCCTCTTCGTCCTGCTCTGCTTGATAACAAAAATTGCAATTATCTTTATCTAAAACCATTTCACTATAAAACCCTTCGCTTTGTAAGCAAGCTACTGATCCCTTTAACCCCATACAGTTGAAAGGCAGTCGCTCTAGATTAGGTAACACCGAAAGCACCGGTGCATCCTTTTTCAAGCTGTAATCCCGATTCTCACCCAGGGAAACAAAACCGGGGTCTTCTGTCGCCACATAATTGACTTTTTCATAGCCTTCCTGCAGCCAAATGGGATTTCTGACAACAAAATCCGCCGTTTCATAGCAAATATTATTGGTAAAGATATTATTTTTCGGTATCACTTTTTCTTCATCGGGAAGCTGCATCATTTCATAAAATTCAGGATAAGCCTCTTTCCAAATATCACTCTGCCACTCTCCGTCCTTCCAGATATAAGAAGGCAAGCCGGGATAGTGATGCTTCATAAGATTCTCAATGCCTATACTCTGAATAATCCGAACTGCCGCTTCGCAATTAATCATATAATTGTTGTGCACGGTGTTATCACAACCACCGGACACAAATACTGCTTCACCGTCTATATTTTCAAAAATATTTCCTTCAACTGTCATATCACACTGACCACCGTCTAAAAATACGGCCCAGATGCCGACACCTGGCTGGTCGCTTGCCAAATCATGAATATAATTATATTTAATTTCATGACCACGACTCACCCAGGAAAGTCCGCCATAAATAGCACCGGCATCATCTGTGCTTTGTACAACATCATAAATTTCGTTGTAATAAATTTTGTTATTGTTACCCCCATAGCTAATAGCCTGATGAGGTCCATCGTGAATTTTATTAAAGGCCACCAGGTTGCCCACACCGTCTAAAGATACTGCAGGCTTATAGGTTTTATCAAGCCTTGAAAACCGTTCAATATGACAATTCAAAACCCGATTGTTTGCCGGTGTGAGTGTTTTTGCATCTCCACCCCATACTCTCACACCACCGTTTGTGTCGTATATATGACAATCTGAAACCGTATTATCACTGCCGGCCATTCTCACAGCATAATCAGCAATATTAAAAAATTCACAATGTTTTATGCTGCATCCTGAACTGTTTTCAATTCTAAAAGGAGCTTTTCTTGCACTGTTTATAGAAAAGCCCTGAAAGCTTACATAATCAGCACCATTTATGTAAATAAGCTCGTCCTCCAAAACTGAAATAGTAATGTTAGCATTTTCTATGCCTTCAGGTGCCTGAATATACAAGTAACTGTTTTCCCTGTCAATATAGTACTCCCCTGCCGTATCCATCTCTTCTAATAGATTGAACACATAAAACGGCGCACCGCTTTTCACACTGAACACGCTATGCCATTTAGATGTAATTTCCTTATTTTTCGTGTTGATTGACCCTATGGGAATGGTCTGATCTGCCCACATAAACTTCCAGAAACCATACATCAGAACAGAATCGGCAGGTGCCGCTGTCCAATACTTCATTCTATCTTCCTCTACTGTAATCGTAAAAGGAGTACCTGCAGGATAAGCCTCTTTGTCATCATAATTCCATCCCGGTGCCACAACACTTTTCACCGTTAAATTTCCCTCATTGGGATAACGAGCAAGGGTCATTGCCGTACCATTATAAAATACTTCCATACCCGGTGCTTTGGGTTCTTCCAATATACCCAATCCTGTCAAGCTGCTACTATAGCTATATGCCCCTTGATAATAAGGTGCTCCCGGGTCTTCAATACCAAAGTCCTTTAAATCAAGAAAATAAACGGATTGACGGGCTGTGGTGTCCACAATTTTGTTTAAAACCGTAGCATTCGTCACTTTGGTAAAGTCGCGACCCGTTACGCTGACACCGCCGGTCAGCGTAACGGATTCATCGCCATAATTTCGCCAAATAACTGGTGCTTCAGCAGTTCCCGAATCCTCTTCAGTCAACTGAAGCTGTTCTGTCAGGTTATATACGCCACCACGAACATAAACAGTAATTCCCTCTGTTCCACCGCCGGCTGCGCGTATGTTTCTGACCATATTTCTTGCCGCTGTAAGTGTCTTCAGCGGTGCATCAAAGCTGCCTGCTGCATCATCAGAACCATTTATCGAAACATAAATCGACACCGGCTCTTCTGCATAGCAAATGCCTGTTCCCGAGAGCATTAAAACAAAGACAATCAGGATCATGATTAGCTTTTGTAACACAAAGTCTTTCTTCATTCTCTGCTCCTCTCCAATTTGCACTTGCTATGTGCAGACTTGCTTTAATAATTAGTGACTATGTGCACCATTTACAGCAACGGGAGTTAAGGTGCCCTTTGTCCACAGGAAGCTCTTCACAACCTGGCCGGATGCCACGGTTAATTCAGTTTCTTTGCAGAAAAACTCTCCGTTGGGTACAAATACATCTTCTTTTACAACATTCTGCAGATGCAGCACGCCGTCATTATTGTTATAGACTGCATGGTATAAAACAGCATCGCCCGGTGTGCCGGTGTGATACATAGATAAGGTTGCATTTACCTTGCCGCTTGCAGTTGTGTAAGTAAAGGCATTCTTTGTCAGTTGAATGGTAACTGTTTCGGTATAAGCATCCTGCTTTGCATTTGTCCATGCTGCAGTAGGTGCAACCTGAACTGTAAAGGCCAAAGTGCCTTCAGCGCCCTGAGGAATGGTCAGAACGCCATTTTCATAAGTAACACCTGCCGGTGCATTTTCTAAGGATAAAATTTCTGCCGTGGTTCTGTCTTCCAGACCGGCTGTTCCGCCTAACTGGTTGACAGCCTGAGCGGTTATGGTTAAGGTATGTGCACTGGTTGTGGGGATAACAGAAGGTAATGCTTCGCCATCAGCTGCAAGCTGCACGCCGCTAATGATTAATTCGCCAAGGAAGAAATCGTCAAGAAGGGTTTTCCCTTTATTACCCCAACTTTTCTCAACACAAAAATGCATAAAGCTATACGATGTACTGGGAGTAACAACAGCTTGTAACTGTTTCCACTGGCTCGTCATTGTTCCGGTTAAATCTTGGCGAACATCTGCTCCTGTAAGAGAGCCGCGCTTGACTCCATCCTCATAAAAGCTTGCTGTTACACTTTCACCTTCATTCGGAGTTTCTACACAATCCTTTAAATTATATTCTGTCGTATTCATCGGTTCCAACCGTGTTGCATAAGAAGAAAGATAGGTTACATCTTTACTTAAAACCGGCGGAACCGGATTCTTCGTATCCAATAAGGGCTGACCTGTTTGATAACGGAAATAGTCAGAAGAAGTTAGACGAACCGCACTATATTCTCCACTGAATGCATCATCTTTTGTGGTAGCAAATCCATATTGCTTATTGTATGCAACAAAGTTGGAATATGTATTACCGTTTTCCATACCACCATCTTCATACATATTAGCGCCCAGCGTAACCAAATTAATAGAATAAGTATTCAGAACATTATCCCCATTTTTCACAGCAACTGTGGCTGTACCCGGCAGACTCACCGGCATAGTAACAATCGCCTCTTCATCGTCACTCATGGTTGTTGCAGAAATGGTCGGCATCTTATAACTATAAGAATCCACACCGACAGTATAACGTACAGGAACACCAACCGTATATTCAGTTGTTGCAGGATTAAATTCAAAAGAAGTAAGACCACTGCCGTTAACGGTTAAATCAGCCAGACTACCGGCAGCTAATACATTGATTTCATGAGTAGCAGAAACAGTACCGATATTGTTAGCTGTGATATTAGCAGAAGCGGTAATTGTATAAGTTCCTGCCGGTGTATTCGCCGGAATGGTAACTACACCATTTTCTACTGAAATGCCTGCCTCAGCAATCCAGTTAACATCGACAGTATCAAAACCTGCTACCGTACCCAACTGGTTTAAGATAGTCGCATTCAGAGTAACTGTCTCGTCTGCTCCACCACTAACAACAGAAGAAGATGCCTCATTCTCTTCGTTTTCTACCATAAACTTACCAACAGCCAACTCGCCTAGGAAAAAATCATCCAGACGAGTTTCAACTCTGTTCGTTGCTCCAAAACCTACATTACCGCAAAAATGATATAGTTCAAATGCTGTAGTTGTCGGCACAACAACTGCTTGCAGTTGCTTCCATGTTGCACTTTGATTAACACCAAGGCTTATGCTAGGAGTGTTGCTATCTTCAACGGTACCTTTATTAACACCATCTACATAAAATGTAGCAGTTGCTTTTTGATCATTAGCAGACACACCATTGACCATATGTTGTACACGATCAGCCAAAGCATATTCTGTTGATTCTGTCGGAGCCAGTCGTGTAGCATAAGACGAAAGATAAGTTTTCCCCTGTGTGAGTGTCGGTTGATGATACTGACCATCCCAGCCATATCCCAAATAAGAGTCAACCTGACTATTCAAGCGGATGATACTATAACTACCAGTATAAGCTGTATCATTCGTTCTTGTTCTTGGGCTCCATTGTGTTCCTGCTTTAAATTTCACAGGTGTTGTTTCATGTCCACCATTTTCATACATATTCTTCGCTAAGCCCAAAGAAATGGTATACGTAGTTCCGTCAATGACAAATGTTGCATCACCGGGTAGTGTTGCCGGCATAGTAACTGCAACAGCTTCACCTGCGTTATCCACTGTGATCACAGGATTTTCATAGGTGTAACTATCCACACCGGATGCATACCAAACAGGCACGGTTACATTATATGCAGTGGTAGCTGCATCAAAGGTAATCTGCGTGCCGCCGGAAACCGTTACGGTTACCTCACCTTCTGCCATAACACCAAAGGGCATGGGCAACAAACATACACACAGAATCATGGAAAGTAGAATTTTGCTGATTGATCTTTTGATTTTCATACCAGATTCATCCTTTCATTACTTAATTATAGTAATTAATTTTTTCGCGAAGGAAATTGATGATGTCGTCATCGGTGCCTTCCTCAGCATCAAACAAGGTTGCATCATCGCTAATGGCAATTAAGCCGGAACTGTGCCAGTAAACCTGACGGTCTAGTAGCTCAGATACCTGTCTTAAAGGCACCATAGTGCGTCCGTCAATAACCACCGGCGGTTTATCCAACATAATGGCTTCGCCATTTTTCTTAGCTTCCGTACTGTTCAAGGCCATTTCTAAATTAACATTGGCATCGGAAATGGTTATCACACCATCGGCAAAGTTAACGCCGGCACCTAAGCTTTCTGAGAGGAATCGCAGGGGCACGTAAGTTCTGTCTCCATCAATAAACGGAGCAACTGCTTTGCTATCTGCATCAATAGCCACCAGTTCGCTGCCTACCATACCTCTGGGAGAACCAACGCTCATGACAACGGCATCCTTCACACGACCATATGCCAATTCATCCAAGCGACCCATTCTGGTAAAGGGAACTGCTTTAAAGCCCGGCATCTGATTAAACAGCTGAGAATCTTCCTTTATATTGTAGTCGCGATTTTTCTTGTCCTTAAATCCGGGATCGCCGGTGACTGCAATATTTTGCTCCACAGTTGCATTCTGATAGGAACGTGCTGTACAAACACTGCCACCAACTGCAATGTTGTTAGCTAAAACATTGTAAGTAGGAATGGATTTTTCCACATCTGATACTGCCATCATTCTGAAGAATGTGGGGAATATTTCCTTCCACTGGGGGCTATCCATAATATACTTCTCTACCTCTTGCAAACGTGGGTAATGATGCTTGTAAAAACCTGCTATATCCACACCGGACATAATTGCTGAAACGTCAATACCGGTTTCACAATCAATCATATAGTTGTTGAGCACGATATTGTCCCAACCGCCGTTAACCAATACTGCACCGCCGGCAATATTTTCAATAACATTACCGCAGATGTAAAGTTCGCACTGACCACCGTCACCATAAATAGCATATAAACCAACGCCGCCACTACCTGCATTTTTAATATCATGAATGTAATTATACTTAATATCATGACCGCGGGTATGCCAAGCCAAACCACCATAAATCGCACCGGCATCGTCTGTTTCACTCATAACATCATAAATGTTGTTATACATAATTTTGTTCAGCTGTCCGCCAAAGGCAACAGCCTGGTGAGTGGAACCGTGCATTTCATTATGAGCTGCAAGATTGCCGATACCATCAATCGAAACTGCCGGCTTGTAGGCTTTAGTGAGTCTTGCAAAATTTTCAAAATGGTTATTTACACAATAGTTTTCTGCTTTGGTCAGGGTGGCAATATCACCGCCAAACAAACGAACACCGCCATCCACATCGTGAATATAGCTATCAACAATTCCGTTGTGACTGCCATACATAATCACAGCATACATTGCCGTGTAAGAAATTTCACAATCCACAATTTTATTATAATTTCCCTTGTGAATCACATAGGCGCTATTGCGGGCACCTTTCACATCTAATCCCTTAAAGGTAACATAATCGGCTCCGTCAATCTGGAAGAGAACATCTTCCATAACCGACATGGTAATCTCAGCACTCTTTAAGTCGGAGGGAGGATTAATATATAAAATAGAATTTACATTATCAATGTAATATTCGCCCGGTTTATCGAGTTCTTCTATCAGGTTCGTTACATAGAAAGGTTTTTCCGGGGCAACACTGAACACGCTATGCCATTTTGATGTAATCTGCTTATTGGCTGCGTCAATTTTGTGCAAAGGGATGGTCTGGTCTGCCCACTCCCACTTCCAAAAGCCAAACATCATAATGGAATCTTCCGGTGCTTTTGTCCAGTATTTCAGTCTGTCATCACTGACTTGAATTTTAAATGGCGTTCCTTTCGGATAAGCATCCGGTTTATCATAGTCCCAACCCGGTTCCACCACACGTTCTACTGTCATATAGCCGTCATTTGGGTAACGAGCTGGAGTCATAGGCTTGCTATTGAACATAACTTCCATCGCCGGTGCCTCCGGTTTTGTTGCCAAACCAAGACTCGTGACGCTGGAATTATAGCCATAAGAACCAAAGAGGTATGGTTCGCCCGGATCATCAATGCCATATTGTTTTAAGTTCAGGCTATAAAGAGAGTCATGTGCACTTTTATCCACAACTCTTTCTAAGATTGCCTTGGCTGTTACCTTTTGGAATTTTGAACCGGCAACAGTAATGCCGCCTGTAAACGTAACAGTTTCATTCTCGTATTGTCGCCACACAATAGGGGCATTTGCTGTTCCTGAATCTTCTTCTGTTAAAATAAGGGGCTTTGAAATATTATACACTCCGCCCCGCACAAACACGGTAATACCATGTGGGTATGCACCGCTTGCTTTCATGTCTCTCACTTTCTGTTGTGCTGCCTGCAACGTTGCTAAAGGTGCATCTATGGTACCTTCGGCATCATCCCGACCGTTTGTGGCGACGAACACAAGGCCACGACTCCCTGCCGCACTGACTATATTACAGGAAAAAGCAGAGAGGGACAAAATCAAGCATAACGCAAGAAATAGTGATACTGCTTTTTTCATTTAGTAGTCCTCCTATTTTTGTTTCGCAACCCATTCATCAATCTGGCGCTGCACTTCCTGAACGATCTTTTCGCTGCCTGCTTCTTTCAGCTTGGCGTTACGTTCTTCCAGCAGTTCCTTATAGTTGGGGGTTGTGCCTTTATCTAAGTACTGATATTCTTTAAGTACTGCATTATACTGTGCAATTTCCAGCTTAATAGGTTTTAAATCAACGGAGAAACCACCCAAGCGGGACATTTTTGCTTTCATGTTAATATCTTCGTGGAGATATTCATTCCAGCCATCGGGGTCGCTCTGGGTTGTGTAGGTGACTAGCGCATTACCAAGAGCCCAGTTTTCATAACCGTATTTATTATCAGAAGCACCGGGAACACCTGCTCCTAACCATTCAATTCTGTCATCACTGACTTTATTATAATGCTCACCTTCAAAACCATAGGTTAAGAGGTTTAATAAGTCTGCACCTTTTTTGCTGTTCATAATGTTCAAAAGCTGCATAGAACGAACCGGATTCTTAGAGGTTGATGCAATGGCTGTGTTAGTAGAACTTCCCTTATGGGTGATGTACAGAAAATCTTCCATTGGGAATACCTCCATAGGTCTGCCTAAAGAAATGCTTACGCGTTCTGCGCTACCTTTGAAAACAGAAGTCCAGTCAAGCAGATAAGCACCGGATGCCTCGGTGGGATTCTCTAAAATATCAGGACGGATATATCCTTTTTTATACCAATCAGATACTAAATCATAGTATTCATAGTTATCGGGAAAATCCAAATTGCGGTCATAAACCTTATAGCCCTCTTCATTACGGGCAATTACAGCGTTAGCGGTTACAGTTTCCAAACCGCCATCAGGCAGACCGATTTTATTTTTAATAGCTCTGGTTAAAAACTGAGAAGAAATATATTTAACAGGTTCATTAGCAGCCTGTGCTTTTTCAATATATTCTTCAAACATTTTATAGTCTTCTTTATGTAAAACCTTGCCGCTTGTAAACAGTTCTTCTGCAGCTTTAATATCCAGCCAACCATTCTCAACATGATGCTTATCAATACTGAACCCAATGGGAGATGCCATCATCTGATAATTGGGGATGGCATAAACCTTCCCGTTAACAGTGGTTAATTCTAACAGCCATTCCGGGAAATCAGCCTTCATATCCTGACCGTATTCATTTACAAGATCAGTAATGTCCATATAAGAACCCTTGCCAACCTCTTCAACAAAATTCAATGCCCAGCTCACCCAGGCGATATCCACATTTTCCTGTGCAGCACTCATCAAACGCCATTTTTCAGCATAGTCAGAGTGAGGAATACAGGTAAACTTCACTGATGTATTGGGTAGATAATCAGCAAGCTTGGTGTTGAATTCCTGCCAAACACGATCAGAATCCTCTAATTTGCCCGGGCCGCCAAATACCCAGTGCAATTCAACCTGTTCGCTTCCGTCATCTGTGGGCTTGGCTGATTGGCAACCGCTTAAACTGCTGATCAGCACAAAGCAAGCAAGAAGTGCAAACATAATTCTTTTTTTCATAAACAATCACCTCATTTTATTATTTACGCTGTTATTAACCTTTTACAGCACCTATTGTTAATCCCTTTGTGAAATACTTCTGGAAGAAAGGGAATACAACCATCATGGGGCCGGCCGCTAAAATCGCCATAGCAAATCGCATACTTTCCACCGGCTTCGTCTTGGCATAGTTTTCGCTGATAATCAGATTGCCCTCTTCTGCCATACTCTGTAAAAACTGTGCTTCACGGAGAATTTTCTGCAAGAGATATTGAAGAGAAAACTTATCTGTATCCATAATATATAAAAGAGACGTCTGCCAGTCGTTCCATTTTGCCAGCAAGGTCAGCAGGCTGACAGTTGCTAAAACAGGCTTGGAAAGAGGCAGCACAATGACGCGAAAAATGGTAAATTCTGAAGCCCCATCAATTTTAGCTGCCTCTGTTAAAGAGGCTGGCAAGCCTTTAAAAAACGTTCTCATAATCAAAATGTGATATGCATTAGCAAGAGCCGGGAAAATATAAACCCAAAAGCTGTTGGTTAAGTTTAAATATTTCGTATTGATAATGTAATGGGGAATCAGTCCGCCCGAAAACAACATGGTAAAATATACAAAAAAGGTTACAGCCTTTTTATAATGAAACTGTTCCCTGGAAATAGCATAAGCAACCATAGTCATAACAACCATAGATAAAACCGTTCCTAAAACAGAAAACCCAATGGTAATTTTATACGAGTTAATAAGCTGTGTAGGATTTTTGAAAATGCTTTGATATGCCGAAAAGTCAAATTCAGCCGGAATCATTTTATATCCGCCGCTTACAATCACATCTTCTGCTGTCATCGAAAGTGAGATTACATAAATAAAAGGAACTAAAATGCTCAGACACATTAATATTAAAATCAAATGAATCAGAATTCTATATCTTAACTTTGCTTTCATGATAATCTCCTTTCTTAGAACATCGCATTGTCAGGCTCGATTTTCTTAACAACCCAGTTGGTAAACACAACCAAAACCAAACCAACAAAAGACTGGAATAAACCTACTGCTGCCGTAATACCGACATCGCCGGTTCTGAGGCCACGGTAAATATAGGTATCTACAACGTCTGTAGTAGGATACAGTGAACCTACATCTCTGGTTATCTGATAGAACAAACCGAAGTCGCTGCGGAAAATACCACCAACATTCATAATAGTTAAAATCGTCATCATCGGAATCAAAGACGGAACGGAAATGGATATGGTCTGTCGCCAACGTCCGGCACCATCGATCACCGCTGCTTCATAAATAGAGTCATCCATACCAACCAGTGTCGCATAGTACATCAGACTGCTCATACCCACGCTTTTCCAGATGTTGACTATCGGCAAAATAAAGGGCCAGTATTGCGGACTGGAATACCAATCAATTTTCTCCTGACCAAAAACCGTCAGAAGCTGATTTAACACACCCTGTTCACTGTTAAACAAAATATATGTAATATAGCCAACAATAACCCAGGACATAAAATGCGGTAGGATTAAAATGGTCTGATAGGTTTTAATGGCTTTGCGACTGCTTACCTCAAACATTAAAAGCGCAACAGCCATAGAAGCCACTGTATTCGTCACTAAAAAGACAACCGCATAACCCAAGGTGTTTCTAGTGATACGCCAGGCATCCTGTGACAAGAAGAAGAATTTAAAATTATCAAACCCTACCCAATCGGAACCAAAAATACCCTTTGCATAGTTATAGTCTTTAAACGCAAGTACTGCACCAAACATCGGCCAATATGCAAACAAAATAAAGTATATGATTGCCGGAAGGCAAAGCAACCAAAATTCCCAGCAACTGAAAAAACGTTTAAAAGCGCTCGGTTTTTTCAGGCTTCTGTTATAATCATTTTTTAATACCACAGAACTTCTCCTCCATTATGATAAAAATTACAAAAAAACAGGTCTAACACCCTACATATATTATATCATTTTGCGTAATTAATTCACAATGATAAAAAACCGCTAAAATGCCACTTTGCCGTCAAGTTGACGGCAAAGTTTCAAAAATTATTCTCATTTTTCGTTCATATTGCTATAAGCCTGTCGAATAAAAAAACACCATACCGACTCCGCGTATAACGCGAAATCGGCACGATGTTCCGCAATATATTCTAATTGTATAAACACTATATAAACTTAGGCAGATAATCCCCATGAGCCTCCATCAGCTCATCTACCATTTTCTTAATGTCGTCAATAGAAAGCTCTGCTGATGTGTGGGGATCCATCATGGCCGCCTGATAAATATGCTCCTTTTTGCGGGTTCTAGCCGCTTCAATGGTTAACAGCTGCACATTGATATTAGACATATTCATCGCTGCACACTGCAGAGGCAACTGCCCCACATAGCAAGGCGTAATGCCTGCTCCGTTAACCAGACATGGTACCTCAACGCAAGCATTTTCAGGAAAGTTTTCAATGATGTGACCCTTATTCAGCACATTGCCGCCGATATGATAAGGCTTGTTCTCCACCATGGCCTGCATAATGTGCGATCCATATTCAATACTGCGCGTATGTTCTTTTGTGCCACCCTCCAATAATTGGGCATATTCTTTTTTCCAGGCTTCTATCTGATTCACACAACGTCTGGGATATTCATCAAGAGGAATATTAAACCGCTCAATCAATTCGGGATATTTACTTTTGATATAAAATGGATTGTATTCTGCATTGTGCTCGCTGGATTCCGTGCAATAATAGCCAAACTGACGGATATAATCCATACGCACTTTATTTTCCTTGCCCGGATGTGCAATATAGGCGTCCACTCTTGATTTAATTTCAGGGTAAAGGTCAACGCCGTTTTTATCTTTAATCTCCAATAACCACGCCATATGATTGATACCAGCAATCAATTCCCGACAACCTTCTAATTTGTCCTCCATTCCTAAGTCTTCCAACAAAGATTTAGCACAAACCTGCACGCTATGGCAAAGACCAACGGTTTTAACCGGGGTATGCTGCTGCATATAGCCAGTTAAGATACCCATAGGATTGGTATAATTCAGGAGCCAGGCATTGGGGCAAACCTCTGCCATATCCCGAGCGAACTCCTCCATAACCGGAATGGTTCTGAGACCGCGCATAATACCGCCAATCCCTAATGTATCTGCGATAGTCTGACGCAGACCGTATTTTTTAGGAATTTCAAAATCAATAACAGTAGAAGGCTCATAGCCACCTACCTGAATGGCATTGATGACAAAGCTGGCACCCCGCAGTGCCTCTTTGCGGTTTTCTACGCCGGAAAAGCAGGTAATTTTGCCGTAATTGCCGTTTGCCTTTTGCATACTTTCCAAAATAATTCTGCTTTCTTCCAAACGTTCAGAATTAATGTCATATAACGCAAATTCGCTGTCTCTTAAGGATTCCACCAACATACAGTCCCCAATAACATTTCTGGCAAAAACGGTGCTTCCAGCACCCATAAATGTAATTTTCATAGCCGTCCCTCCCTTATTTTATAACATTTATTATACATTGACATCATCATAACGAGAATGGTATAATGTAATATAAATATGTTATTTTGTTGTGTTGGGAGGTATGTACCATAATGGCATTTACCAATAACATTATTCCGAACGAAGGTTATACAGATATAAATCCTGTACAGTTTGGCTATGAAAATTGTCAGGGTTCTCACTCCTTCGGTCCTGCAGTACGCACCTATTGGCTTATTCATTTTGTTGTTTCCGGATTTGGCATTTTCAAAATTGACGAGAAAGAATATACCGTCGGTCCGGGCGAGATGTTTGTCATTCCCCCTTATGTAGAAACCTATTACGAAGCCGACAGCCAAAACCCGTGGAATTATACCTGGATTGGTTTCACTTCGGAAAAGAATTTGCCCGTTGAACTTTCTGATACCATTCGTCTGCCGGAGGCCATGAATGTGTTTTATGCTATGAGAGATTGCGAAAACATTGCAAATGGAAAAAGTGCTTTTTTAATTGCCCGATTGTGGGACTTGTTTGCTTTAATCCTTGCCAAAAAGAACATTCCCACAGACCATATCAAAAAAGCATTAAATTTTATCCACGCAGAGTACATACACGACATCACCGTCAGCCAGATTGCAAAGCACGTCAATCTGGACCGCACCTACTTTTCTGCATTATTTAAAAAAGAAACAGGAGTTTCACCAAAACAATACCTGCTCAATTACCGAATGGGCATTGCTGCAGCCCTGATGGTTGACAGCGGCATCAGCGTATCTGTTGCTGCTTATTCTGTGGGCTACACCGATGTCTTTAACTTTTCCAAAATGTTTAAAAAGCATTTCGGAAAATCCCCTCGCGAGTATATAAAAAGTTATAAGATTATATGACTCCAATAGCTGACGACACATACCACATATCATAGTATGGTTTTACTATGATTGTTATTTCCGGATAAGAGAGGAAAAAATAGCATTCTTGCCCAAAATCCCCTCTCGCCCTTGAATCGCTTCTCGTTTTATGATATAGTATTAAAGCATCCTATTGCAATTATTATCATTCCCGGCGGTGCTCTATGAAACAAACTATTCAACTTTCTGACCATTTTGGATACGGACGGCTGTTCCGTTTTACAATGCCTTCCATTCTTATGATGATTTTTACGTCCATTTACGGTGTGGTAGACGGACTGTTTGTCTCCAACTTTGTAGGCAAAACTCCCTTTACAGCCGTTAATTTTGTTACGCCCTTTTTGATGGTGGTAGGCGCTCTTGGGTTTATGTTTGGCACTGGTGGCAGCGCCTTGGTTGCCAAAACCATGGGAGAAGGCAAAGATGAAAAAGCGCAGCGGATTTTTTCTCTGCTGGTGTATGCCACCTTCTTAAGTGGCGTCATCATTGCCATTCTCAGCATTCTGTTCATCCGCCCCATTACTGCTTTTTTAGGTGCCGAGGGTGAGTTACTGGAGCAATGTGTACTCTATGGCAGAATTATTCTGATTGCTCTCCCCTTTTTAATGCTGCAGTTTGCATTTTCCAGCCTTTTAGTCACGGCAGAAAAACCGAAAATGGGGCTTTATGTTACCGTGATTGCCGGCGTGCTCAATATGATTGGAGACGCTCTCTTTATCGTTGTATTTAACTGGGGGCTTGTAGGCGCGGCATTGGCTACTGCTTTGGGGCAGGTTGTGGGCGGTATTATTCCGTTCATTTATTTTGCCAGCAAAAACACAAGTCGTTTACGGCTCTGCAAAACCGGTTGGGACGGCAAATCGATGCTGAGAATCTGCACCAACGGTTCTTCTGAGCTGATGAGCAACATTTCTATGTCCTTAGTCTGTATGCTCTATAATGCCCAACTGATGAAGTTCGCCGGTGAAGACGGCATTGCGGCTTATGGTACCATTATGTATGTAAACTTTATTTTTCTCTCCATTTTCATTGGTTATGCAACCGGTGTTGCCCCCGTTATCAGCTACCATTACGGTGCCGGGAACGAAAACGAACTCAAGAGCTTGCTGAAAAAAAGCTCTGTTATTGTTCTTCTGTCCGCTGTGGCAATGTTTGTCATTTCCGAAGTGCTGGCTATACCCTTATCGGATATTTTTGTGGGTTACGACGAAGGCCTTTTCAATATGACCGTTCACGCATTTGTGATTCACGCATTTTCCTTTTTCTTTGCCGGCATTGCCATCTTTGGTTCCGCTTTCTTCACAGCACTGAACGATGGACCGATTTCAGCGCTTATATCCTTTCTCCGAACCCTTCTGTTTCAGACAGCCGCTGTGATGATCATGCCGCTGATATGGGAACTGGACGGCATTTGGTTCTCGACAGTTGTAGCCGAGTGTCTGGCTGTGATTGTCACCTTTATTTTTCTTATTGTCAAACGAAAGAAATACAGATATTGGTAAGATATTAAATTAAAAAGCGGTAAGGTTTTACAAAGGTAAACCTTACCGCTTTTTTAATTTTCTACCGGTGAATCATCCAGCTTCGAATACATGAATTTCTGACTTTTATATAGCCCGAAGTGACCGGACATCATATAGCTGATACCGCAGGTGATAGCAAAGAACAGAATGCCCTCGGCCCCAAAAACCTCTACAGACAGCAAAAGAGATGCCAAAGGGCAGTTCACAGCACCGCAAAACAACGCCACAAAGCCGATAGCCGCTGCAAATCCTGCATCTAAACCAAGCAACGAGCCAACCACACAACCAAAGGTGGAACCAACAAAAAATGCCGGCACAATTTCTCCGCCTTTAAACCCTGCCGTTATGGTAATGGCGGTAAAAATAATTTTCAAAAGAAAGGCCTCAGGCTTTGCTTCTCCGCCCAGCGCGCGAGCAATAATATCCATACCGGCACCGTTATAATCACGGCTTCGTAAAACCAATGCCAGTAAAATAATCAAAATACTGCCAACCAGCGCCCGGACATACTGATTCGTAATCAGTTTGTCGCCATAGTGCTCGCACTTTTTAATAGCTGTACAGAACAAGATACTCACTACAGCGCACAGAACAGCCAGCACCGCAACCTGAGCAAGGCCGAGAGCCGTAACAGCTTGCACCGCCACATTGAACCGCACCGGCGGAATCCCCAGCCATCCGGAGATTAAAAACGCTGTGACAGAAGCAATCACACACGGAAGCAACCCGGCATAGTGTAACACGCCCACATTGACCACCTCTAAAGCAAACACCGCCGCCGTCATGGGTGTGCCGAACAAGGCCGCAAACACACTACTCATCCCCGCCATCACGATGATGTGTCGGTCATTTTCCTTTAATTTAAACACTTTACCCACATTGTAGCCAACACTGCCACCCAACTGCAAAGCCGCTCCTTCGCGACCGGCTGAGCCACCCAGCAAATGGGTGATGACCGTGCTCACAAAAATAAGAGGCACCATAACAAGAGGTACTTTCTCATCGCTACGAACAGCTTCCAGCACACGGTTGGTATCAATGTGTCCTTTTGAACGGAATATACGGTAAAAGGCCGTGATGACCAGGCCGCCCAAAGGCAGCAAATAGAGAATCCAGCCGAACTCTATCCGCAGCTCAGTTACCCAGTCCACGCTGATGTGAAAAGCGCTGCCCACAAAACCGCCCAGTGCTCCCACAAGGCCGGCAAGAATCAACCACTTGAACAATGTTTTGACATAATTCGCCGGAATTTTACAATTATTTTTAATATATGTAATCATTTTTGCCCCCAAAAAGAGGCTGTTTAAAAAGCAAATTCACTTTTAAACAGCCTTTGTTGTAAGGGATAGGAAAAAAGCTTTGGAATTAACAAACTGAGCCAAAACTTTAGTTTTGGGCTAGCCGAAATCGTACAATGGTACGATGAGAGGCGAAGCTTGTTGATAGCAAGAAAAGTTCAGATTTTATGAAAAATCGAGTTTCCTTCGATTTTTCCACCTTAATATAACATATTTGCAATAGCCTTTGCAGATGTTTGTGTTCTCTTTTTCTTACGTTCCAGAGTTTTTTAACATCCCTTGATATTATTCTTCTGATGTTTCCTTTGCCTGCTTCAGCTTATGATGCCGACGCATTTTCACATGTTCCGGCATGGGCTGAATGTCGCCGGCCAATGTAAGAGCTTGTCTTGTCAGCACAGGACCGAACAATTCATAAATCAAAACGGCAAACAGCGTAATGTTACGAATCAGCTCACCCTGTCCGGGCAATTCTGCCGCTGCAAGTGCACACATACCAAGTGCAACACCGGCCTGAGGCAATAAGGTAATGCCTAAATACTTACAGATAGACGGTGTGCATTTTGTCATCTTGGCACTGGCGTATGAACCAAAATACTTGCCCAGAGAACGGAAGATGATATACACAATACCAATAACAACAATGGCCCAATCGCCAAACACCTTCAGCTCTAATTCTGCCCCGCTGATCACAAAGAACAAAGCAAATAAGGGTGATGTCCATTTGTCGGTTTTCTCCATTACATCGTGAGATAAGGGGCAGGCATTGCAGAAAATTGTACCCAGCATCATACATACCAGTAAAGAAGAAAAGCCAATATGTACAGACCCAACTTCAAACTTCAACATAGAAAGCGCCACTGTCATAAACACAAAAGCTATGGACATATTCAGGCGGTTTGTATTGGAGTTAAACAGTTTTTCCAGCTGTGTTAAAACAAAGCCCATTAAAGCACCCAATGCAAGGGATGCCACGATTTCGACTAAAGGATTTACAATAATGGAAACCACGTCAATAGCTGCAGATGCGCCAATGGTTTTTGCAATACCGAAAGACACCGCAAACACAATCAGGCCAACTGCATCATCTAAAGCGACGATGGGGAGTAACAAGTCTGTCAGAGGTCCTTTTGCCTTATATTGACGAACAACCATTAAGGTAGCTGCCGGTGCGGTAGCTGTTGCGATAGCACCCAACGTGAGCACCTGAGGCAGGCTTAATTTATCCGGCATAATTCTATGAATCGCGAATAAAGCAATATCCACAAAAACAGTGGCTACAATTGCCTGAAAAATCCCAATGACAAAGGCCTGCTTGCCAATTTTCTTTAAATCCTCCAAACGGAATTCGTTGCCGATGGAAAAAGCAATGAAACCAAGTGCTACATCAGAAATCAACTTTAAAGCATGTACCGATTCCATACTGTCAAAACCAAGGCCATGGATGCCTAACTGACCCAGGCAGTAAGGGCCAATCAGCACACCGGCAATGAGATAAGCCGTAACCGATGGCAGCTTTAACGGCTTAAATAAACGGGTCATTAAAAGACCACCTAATAATGCAATTGAAACAGATAATAATGTACTCATACTCTATCCCCCAAAAATATTAACTCACAAAATTATATGCTTGTATTGTGTTTTTGACACAATACAAGCAAAAACCTTATTTATTGTATCACAAGAAAAGGCAAATAGCAACTTTCTTTATCACCAAAAATTTTGCGTTAAGCAAAAATATTTTGTGAATTATTTAAAAAAGTTTATTAATCCCATAACAAACACAATAATGATGATTGTAGGCAACATAAATGTGTAATGCCATCTCATCCATTTAACAATTTTAAGCCCCTTTCCCTGGTTGGCTTCTTCTACAAAACGCTGCCATCCGAAACCCTTTTTCGTAACGCAGAACATAATGAACACCAAAGCACCCAAAGGAAGCATAATATTGGATACTAAAAAGTCTTCCAAATCCATAATGTTGGTTCCATCGCCCAACGGCTGTATACCGGAAAGCAGATTGAATCCCAAGGCACAGGGAGCTGAGAGCACCAGCAACAAAATACAGTTGATAATGCAGGCTTTAGTTCGGCTGATTTTAAATACATCCATAGTACAGGAAATAATATTCTCAAACACCGCAAACACAGTAGACATAGCCGCAAAGGTCATAAACGCAAAGAACAAAGAACCCCAAACTCTGCCAAAGGGCATATTGTTAAAGATGTTAGGTAATGTAACAAATAACAGCTTCGGGCCGCTGCCGGCATCCACCCCAAAGGCTGAACAAGCCGGGAAAATGATTACACCGGACATAAGCGCCACAAAGGTATCTAATAGTGATACATTTACTGATTCGCCCAGCAAAGAACGTTCACGACCAATATAGCTACCGAAAATTGCCATTGAGCCAATACCGATGCTCAAGGTAAAGAATGCCTGATTCATTGCTGCCAGCACCACATCAATAATACCGTGCTCCAGCAAATTGCCAATATCCGGCTTCAGATAGAAAATCAAGCCCTCTTTGCCACCGGGTAAAAAGGCGCTGTTGGCCGCCAAAACCACCATGATAATTAAAAGAGCAGACATCATAACCTTTGAAACTTTTTCCAAGCCGTTCTGCACACCTAAGCCACATACCAGAAAACCAATCACAATGGCAATGCCCATATACAGCAGCATCGTGACAGGGTTTGCACAAACCTGATCAAAAGCAGCACCCACCTCCGCTGAGGAAAGGCCTTCAAATTGGCCACCCACCGTCATAATGAAATACTGAATCATCCAACCGGATACCACCGTATAAAACATCATCAAAAGATAATTGGCCGCCATAGCAGCATACCCATGGATGTGCCACTTCTGCCCCGGCTTTTCCAATGCCTGATAAAGCTTTGCCGGACTTTTTTTAGCCGCCCTGCCCAGGGTGAATTCAACAGAAAGGGCAGGCACACCTAAAATCAGCAAAAACAGCAAATAAATCAAAACAAAAATACCGCCGCCATACTGACCCACCATATACGGAAACTTCCACACATTGCCGATGCCAATGGCACAACCGGCACTGATTAAAATAAAACCCAAACGACTTTTTAGTTTTTCTCTTTCCATAATTCCATTCTCCTTATCATAAAAAAGCAACAGAATGTATTGTATCACAAAAATAGTTATTTGTAAATAAAAAGCGAATATTCTTTTATTTTATAGCGTAAAAAAGGATGTGCCTTTTGGGCACATCCTTAATTTGTTGCTTTGCGTTGGATTAATAACCAACTTTTTCCCAGCATTCGAAGGGAGCAGCCAGTTCTTCACTGATGTAAACCTGAGTTTTCTTGGTCTGCAGCATAGAACTGGGGAGGTACGGTGTAATGGGGCCGTGTGTACACAGACGGCTGGTCATTCTCTGCCAGGATGAGAATGTACCGCAGGTTGCCAGTGCATGAACTTCAATTCTTTCCTTTGCACGCATTACATCTAAAGGACCGATAGTTGCAGCGCAAGGCGGAACGTTAGCGATATCGCCGGACTGACCGAAGGTACCATTTAAGGAGTTCTGCATTATGGTCATGGGATGCAGTTTAACGATCTGTGCAGGCTGGTTGAGCCATTCTTCAACATCGCCGCTGCCGATGAATTCAGGAATAGGATCAACAAATGCCATATGACCTGCCCAACCCGGAGAGGTAGAAGCAATGTCAGCACCGGTGCCTTCTGTAATATCATCAATAATCTTGGAATAATCCTTAATGTTTGCATTAGTGGGGAAATGAACGTTTTCCATAGGCATACGGAGCTTTTCATCAATCTGCATATAGAGGTATTTGATCATAGAATGAGCAAAACCTGCTTCATATGTAATAGGAGCGATGTTGCCTGCTTCATCAGCCCATTCATCTTCTGCAACCAGGTGAACCTTGGAGCAGTCGATGCCAAAGTAGTTGATGAGCTGTGCCAGAGGAATGTACGTATCGGGTTCGGGGTTGCCCAGAATCATGGTGAAGCTCTTGCCTGCTTCAGAAGCAGCTCTTAAACGTTCAAACAGAGTTGCGATGAGAACAGGATGAGGGTTCATCATAACTTTTACGTTAAATTCGGGATGCCACCAGGGTTCTCTCTTTTCCAGATCCTTACCGCTGAGACTGCGAACATATTCGCAAACCTTCTTGTCCTTGAAAGGAACAAATTCATGAGGCTGGAAATCAAATTTTGTTGCCGGATCGGTAATAAAATTGCTCATTGTTTTTTCTCCTTTTATCTTTTTTTATTATTTTTTAATTTATCTGCTCGCCACCCAAAATGACGCGTTTTACGTCAAACTGGTGGTCGACAAATACTAAATCAGCACGTTTTCCCTTTGCAATATCGCCTCTATCGGTAAGGGAGAGCATCTTAGCCGGATTGGTAGATGCATAGCGGAACACATCACAGACAGAGCCGCCTGTATGAATCATCATATTATGGCAGGCAATATCCAATGTGAGTTTAGAGCCTGCAATGTCGCCGCCCCAGTCAAAGTTGATGTCAAACGCATCTTCAAGACCCGGAATCGGCGGACCGTCTGCCACAAAAGAGTCAGCAATCAGAATGATCTTATCCTGACCTTTGATTTTTTTGATCAGACGAATCATATAAGGATGTACATGAACACCTTTGGAATCACAGATGATTTCTGCATAAATATCGTTATTGTAGTTAACCGTTTCATCCACGCAAACGCCACGGACTTCGGGGTAATTCTCCAAGGTACCTGTCGCATTGGTGTGGTGAGTGCCTAATTTTAAACCATAGGGCATTAAAGCTTCAATCTGTTCCGGTGTAGCTTCGGAATGAGCTACAGAGAACACGATTTCGGGAATTTCTTTTTTGACATACTTAACAAAATCTAAAATCCCTTCCCGTTCCGGTGCTACACACCAAACCTTGGCAAAGCCTTTGGCCGCCTCAACGATTTCAGCATAATCCTTTTCAACGATGGCATCCTTCCAGACGTTCTTTTCCTTGTCACAGCCAAAATCAGGGTTTAAGTAAGGACCTTCCATATATACACCGAAAATGTTCTTGCATTTTCCTGCTGCAATGGCATCCTTATACTTTTTAATTGCCTCTAAATGCTCCTCTTTGTTCATGCTGTAAAACAGCGCCGGCAAAACAGAGGTTACACCGTGCTTCAGCACAGTTTCGGAGCATTTAATGGGGTCTTCGTGAAAATAAGTATCCCCATCAGCATGAGTGTGGATATCAATTAAGCCGGGGCCAACATAGAGGCCTTCTGCATCAATCACTTCGCAACCGGCGGGAACAGGCAGTTTTTTTGCCGGACCAAAGTCAACAATTTTTCCGTCTTCCATCAGGAGCACTGCATCAGGGATGTAATGATCCTTCATAACTAAAACGGCATTAATAATAGCTGTCATCTTATCTGCCTCCCAGTTCCTTCAGCATAGCCTGACCGCCTTCAATTAAAAGTTCAGCCACACCGGCTTTAAAGCGGGAGCTGCCGGCTTCATAACCGCCTTCGTCATAGGCTTCCTGCATGGGGTAATAACCTTCAGAACCATTGGTTAAGCAAACAGGCATAATCATATCAAAGCCTTCAGTTTCTTTAATGCCTCTGCCTACACCGGTAAAGGGTTCACCGGGGATGCCCACAAAGCCTAAAGGACCAATGGTAATACCTGACAGATACAGTTCAAAGAAATCAGGACCATTTTCCAATGCAACCATACGAGCAGCCTTTGCCACCATGGTCGTAAGCATCATACCCTGATAAGGCAACTCGCTGTCTTTGCCTGCCAGATGGAGGTCATTAATACGATGCGCCTCCGGTAATTCTTCAGCCGTAGCACGGTTAGAAGGAATCTTAACGACTTTTTCTGTAAATTTAATGGAATCAACATCCACATATTGAACCTTGTCATAAACCTGCAGCACACCGCCAGCTACAACATGGCCAATGTGGCGGGCATGAGCATAACCGCGGGCAACATCGTCAAAATCGTTGAACATATCATTCATTTCGCCGCCTCTGGGGAATACGTTAACGTGGTTAACATCGCCCTGTGCACCGTTAAAGAAGATACATTTTGTGTTGTCAATAACTTTTTCAACTGTTTTGCGCAGGAAGTTGGGCCAGTCACCTGAAATTTTGTTACCGCCCACAACATCAGGATGGTTACCAAAGTTCACCATTACGATATCCTCTGCGCCTTCACGGTTAAAGCGAACAACGTTAACTCTTTCATCCACATCGCCAATCGGTGCTAAAATGTTGGGGTTGTTTACACCGGGGTTTGTCTGTACGCTGCCATCCTTCATACGGAAGCGGCGAACAAAAGCAACACGGGGTGCCTGACCGATACCCCAGCCCATCACGGCAGGTTTTAAGTCAGCCAGCGCAAACTGAGCCACATCCATAGCACGCTTGGTGACAAATTCTATGTATTCAAGCTCTAAGGGGTCTGTGCTTTCCGGTCTCATGCAAGGGCCGGTGTGGGTGTGAGTTGCAGAAATGGTAATAGCCTCAACAGGAAGCTTGACTGCTTCTGCCACACGGGCACGGATTTTATCCATAATCACTTTTTTCACGCCGCAGTGGTCAATGGTCATCATAACCACTTTGGTATCACCACTGGCAAGTGCCAACGCATTTAATTCCAGATCATCCAAAACAGCTTCGGCTCTTCTAACCTTATAATATCCGGCAATTTCAATACCCATCATAGGAGTAATATTTACACGACCGAAACCAGCTTGTAAATTATTCATAGTTCATATGCTCCTTTATATAAAAAATTCCATAATATTCTTAATTTATATTATAACATCAAACAAAATGAATTTCAATAGATTTCTTGTTTTTATTTATTTTTTATTCTGCTCACAAATAAAACAAGAAAAATCTCACCAAAAGGTGAGATTTTTCTTCATTAACACTATTTTTTCGTTCTGTAGTTCCTCAGAATTTATGACCCATTTCTTTAGACAGTTCAATCAGAGAGTCTTCTATCTTCTGCCCTGCGTGATAATCATAAAAACCTTGCTTCATTTCATAGCCCTTCAGCACATAGCCCTGCTTGGTGGCTACATAGCAAATGCCGCCATTGGTCAGCTCTACGCAGATGGTTTTTTCGCCCAACTGTTTTTTAAGGTCCAGCTGATATTCGCAGAACAGTTCAGCCGGATGGGTTAAAAAGATGACGTCGCCCAGTTTGACAGCACCAATGGGCACATCCTCATAGGGCGCCACTTCCCACTTTTTCAGCAAATTCCGAACCTTATTGGCATAGCCCTTGTCGGCTACATCCAGAGCATCAAAAGCCGGACGGTCAGTTTCCAGCAGTTCAAACACTTCATCGCTTCTCTTTAAATCTTCTTCTGAGACTTCTCTTAAATTCAGACGGGTGGTTGTTGTTTTTACGCGAATATCTGTTATATCCCTGGTCTCGCGGGTCAGAGCAATCATTCGCATAACGTCGGCAGCAATAATGGTACCCACCCGCTCTGCACCGTCAATACCGTGACCCCAGGTGGCATCGTGCTCATGGTCACGAGGTGTCAGGTTGCCGCAGCACCCCTGCAGGAATACGATGGGCACGTCGGCGCCATAGTTATTTTGCAGCACACGGCGCATAACACCGGGATAGTCGCCGGAGGTATATTTCATGGCATATAATTCTGAAGGATGGGAGGAATAATTCACAATAATCCCAACTGGGTTCCCTTCCTTCATAAACCAAACAGCCTGCAACTCGGTATCTTCCGGACCTTCCTTCATCAGTCTGCCGGGATATTCAGGGCCACCGGGCTCCATCATACTTTCACCGGTATCCATTAAATACCGGCGATTGTGCACACATTTGTCCTCATCGCATCTTGCATAAGACATGGTGGCTTCCGTCAGATTGTTCCAGGCAAGCACGCAAGCTTCTGCCGCTTTGTCACCCAGTTTTTCAAAGTAAGACAAATCGCCCGTGGGGAAATACGGCGAAATACTGGGGCGTGCTGTGGGGCCTGTATGGTTATGAGTTGCAGAAACCAGAACCCTTGCTTTTGGAATGCCGATTTCCTTTTCCACCTTTTCACGCACATAATCAGCATCACATTCCATAAATCTTGCCACATCGCAGGAAACCCAGACAAAGCTGTTGTCCCCTGCCTTGACTGCCCAGGCAGAGCAGAATAACGGAGTATGGAATTCTGTTTCTGAACGCATATAATTGACAAACGTACCGCCCATGCGGTAATCGAAAGCATCGTCAAAACGAACCTGTGAAAAACCAACTAACATAAAAAACATCCTTTCTCGTTTTTTCTCAGTGTAACATAAAAAATTTGCAATTTAAATTGCAAAATGTATCCTGTTTTTGTTATAATGTAATCATCATATTTTTCAAAAAAGGATTTTTTGCAACTATGATTAAACATTTTTTTCTGAACGGAAACAGCAAGAACGAGGTTTCTCCTGCCGTTTGTGGCATGAACCAATGCCAGAGCGGCGATGTTTTTCCACGTCACTATATCCAGAGACACGTTTTGCATTATGTAACCAAAGGAAGCGGAAAGTATTTGCTCAACAATGAAGAATATCAGATTAAAAAAGGGGATATTTTCGTTTCACATAAGGGTGATTTTACCAGTTATATTTCTGACGAGAAGCAACCTCTCACTTACATCTGGGTGAGCTTCGATTGTGCCGAACCCTTTGCAAAGCTCCTTTCTCAAAAGGTTTTTTCTGCGTTTTGGGCAACACCTTTATTCAACAAAATGTATGACTGCAGAAATTCTTTAACCCCCGAATGGGTTATGTGCGCCACCTTATACGATTTTTTCACCGAGCTGGCCACACACCAGAGCAACACAACCATTTTTGAAGAAGATTATGTCACCCGCGCCTGTCACTATATTGAGTCAAGCTACGCAGAGCAAATCAAAATAGAAGAAATTGCCGCAACCTTAGGCATAAGCAGAAATCAATTTTTCAAAGTATTCAAACAAAAAACCGGCATATCGCCTCAGGAATACTTAATCTCTTACCGGCTCAAAAAAGCTACTGAACTTTTACAAAAGAAACAATATCCCCAAAAAGAAATTGCATCACGGATTGGCTACACCGATGTGTATACCTTTTCAAGGATGTTCAAGAAAAAATACGGACTCTCTCCCGGTGAATACAGCAAGCAAACATAAATGGAGGGTTGCTTATGCAACCCTCCATTTATGTTTTACGTTTAATTAAAATAGTCAAGAATCAATTCTGCTGTAATTTTCAGTCCAACCGGAATACTCTTAATCAACACCTTTTCTCCTCTCGTGTGAGCGCCGCTGCCTTCATATGTGCCGACACAAATTGAAGGCACACCTAAGGACATAGGCATATTAGCATCTGTTGAACCGGACTCCCGTGAACATTCATAGCCTGAGTGCTTCTGTTGAATAGCTATGGCCTTTTGTGCCATTTTTTCGTGTACCTCCCAGTCCACTTCACCGGAGCAGGGACGAATACCCAGAACCTCAACGGTTACCTCCACACCCATAGCGCGGATTTTTTCTACTTCTTTTTCAAAAGAAGCCTTCATAAACTCTAAGTTTGCCGCCAGATCAGAACGGTATTCATACAGCATCGTTGCTTCCTGAGCAATGGTGTTGACAGAAGTACCACCGGAGATGCCGCCTACATTGAAAGTGGTTTTGTTGTTCGGTGTATCGGGCAGTTTCTGATTATATAAACCGCAAACCAGCTGAGAAAGATAATGAATCGCGTTTTTATTGCCGAAAGCATTATAAGAATGACCGCCTTCGGTTGTGACCTTCACCTGATAACGATGAGAGCCCACGCAAACATCCACAATATGCTTATAGCCACCGTCAAAGGTGTAAACTTCTTTGATTCTGCCGGTAAAATCCTGCATAATCTGACGGATTCCTTTTAAATTGCCTAACCCCTCCTCGCAGGCATTCGCCACAAACAAAATACCGCGATTGGGTTTAATGCCGTTTTTGATGATGTATTTAATCACCATCAGCATCATTGTCAGGCAAACGGTGTCATCTCCCACACCGGGAGAATAAAAATATTCATCATCTTTCGCAAAGGGCAACGGCTCTGTATCAGGGAACACCACATCAGTGTGAGCCATAAATACCACAATATCATCTCTGTTTTCACAGTTCACAGGATAAATCACATTTAAAGCCGAGTCAATATAAACGCCCTCTGCACCCTGCTCTTCCAGCCACTTTTTACAGAATTCTGCACGTTTCTCCTCGTGATGGGAGGGCGCCGGAATACGACAGATTGTCTCTAAAAGAGTGTGCGTTTCTTCAATCGAATCCTCTAAATACTGCAATATGTCTTTTGATAATTCCATACTATCTTCTCCTTTATGATAATTGCTTCATCCATTGAATCAGCAGTTCGCTCCACTGTGCAACATGGGGATTGATGCGGGGCTCTGCATTGGCAAGTCCCAAACCATGGGGTCCTTCCGGGAACACGTGAAGTTCTGTCGGCACTTTATGGCGATACAGAGCCTCTGTATAAGAAAGGCTGTTTAAAACCGACACCCCGCCGTCGTTAAAGGTGTGCCAGATAAACGCCGGTGGTGTATGTTCCGTTACCATGCCATCCAGATTAAACTGTTCTGCCAGTTTTTCATAATCTTCTCCCAGCAAATTTTTGCCGGAGCCTGTATGACCAAAATCTGGTGTCACCCGAATAACGGGATAACACAAAATCTGGGCATTGGGTAAATAATCTTCCTCGTCTATGATATCAAAAGGTTCTCCGGGGAGCTCTTCTTTATAGTTTGAAACCAAAGCCGCCAGATGGCCACCGGCCGAAGAGCCCATCACCGCAATTTTATCTTTGCGAATGCCAAATTCCTCAGCACGGTTACGCACAAAGCGTATGCCCCGCCTTGCATCGGAAAGCTCAGCCGGAAAGCGGTTGGGACTCACCCGATAATCCACCACAAAAGCCGCAATACCGTTGGCATTTAAAAATTCAGCATAACCTTTGCCCTCGTGCTCGGCACGATGACTATACCCACCGCCAGGGAAAATAACCACAGACCAATCCGAAATTTTTTCTTCCGGTTTATAATAAGAAATCATTGGATTTTCCGGTTCACATTCAAAATCCCACAAAGGATAAACACCAGCTAACATACAATCACCTTCCGGCAAATTATTCCTAGTCATTGTATCACAGTTTACCTAAAATAACAATTCTTTTTCCAAAATAATTTAAATTTGCTATAGGATTTTTCCAAGTTTTGTGATACAATGAAAAAAAGACTAAAAAAGGAGCAACAGTATGATTACAAAAAGAGAAATTGAATATGAAGGTTTCGGCAAATGCTTAGAACTTACCAATGGAACAATCCGTTTGGTGGTTACTCTGGATTTTGGTCCCCGTATCATCCATTTTTCCTTTATTGACGGTGAAAATGTCATGTTCACAGATCCGGAACGAAATTTCAAAAATGCAAATGATCAAGTTCAGGAAAAATACGGCGACATCTGGTACACCTATGGTGGTCATCGTTTATGGGCAAGCCCCGAGGGTAACCCCAAAAGTTATTACCCCGATAACGAGCCCGTCAGCTACGTTTTAACCGATAACGGTGTTATTGTTACACCGCCGGAACAGAAGTGGAACCTGCATCAGCATCAGATGGAAATTGCTATGGAAGATAACGGTCCCTCTGTTTCTGTAACCCACCGCATCACCAACAAGGGCGCATGGGATATCACGCTGGCTCCCTGGTCTATTACTGTTCTGGCAGCCGGCGGCGTGGAAATCATTCCCCAGCCTACCAAAAACACAGGCCTGCTCCCCAACCGCTGGTTGGCGATGTGGCCTTATGCCAAGATGACAGACCCTCGTGTGATCTGGGGTGACCGTTATATTTATCTGCAACAGGATGCCGATGTGCAGGCTAAGTTTAAATTAGGTCTCAGTTGCGAAGACGGATATAGCCTGTACTTTAACCACGGCGATGTATTCGTAAAACAGTTTGACTTCGTTGAAGGCGCCAACTACCCCGATGGCGGTATGAATTTTGAAACCTATACCAACCGTTTGTTCTTAGAAATGGAATCTTTAGGTAAACTCCAGACCTTAGCGCCTGAAGAAACTGCCCAGCACGTTGAGCGTTGGTCGTTATACAAAGAGGAAATACCGGAACAACTCACAGAAGAAGCCATTGACAAGGTGGTTGAAAAATATGTCCACTAAGCGTTTGATTGTAGCCACGGGCAACGCCGGCAAATTAAGGGAAATCAAAGCGATTCTAACGGATTACGAAGTTCTTGGCGCCAAAGAAGCCGGCTTTATCAGCGACCCTGAGGAAAACGGCAGCACCTTTAGAGAAAATGCCGCCATTAAAGCTCACGCCTTATATGAACTGGCGCATTGTGCTGTGTTAGCCGACGATTCCGGCTTGTGTGTGGATGCCTTAGACGGTGCCCCCGGTATTTATTCCGCACGCTTTGCCGGCGACCACCCCACCGACAGCGAAAACACTCAAAAACTTTTACAAGTAATGAAAGACATTCCTGAGGAAGAACGCACTGCACGATTCAAGAGTGCAGTATGCTTCATTTCAGAAAACGGTGAGGAAATTTACGGCGAAGGCAGTTGCGAAGGCCGAATTCTCTTTGCTCCGGAAGGTGACGGTGGCTTTGGCTATGACCCTGTTTTCTATTCGTTAGATTTTAACAAAAGCTTCGGCTTATTAACCGCCGATGAAAAAAATGCCATCAGCCACAGAAAGCGCGCTTTGGAAGATTTAAGAAAAAAATTATAAGACATAAGGCAAGGGGATGGTTGAAAGGACATAGAACTGGACTGACCCCCACCAAGTAGACAAAAGAGGCTGCAGCAAAATGAAATGATTTTGCTGCAGCCTCTTTTCGTTCCGGGCAATTTTTACATTCCCTTTTATTCTCTATTGCTTCCCATATAGAACAGTGCCAAAGTACCGGGGCCTGCATGGGCGCCAATAACCGGATCAAGATAAGTGACAATCACTTCTTTAACAGTAAATTTTTCTTCAACCATTTTTTTGATTGCCAGCGCTTCATCCTCACAATCACCATGAGTGATTATAATAACTTGTTCTTCCGGATTTTCAACGGTTTCTTCCATATGCTTAACCAGGCTTTGCATTGCCTGCTTACGTCCTCTTGCTTTGCTGAACACAGCCAGCTTGCCTTCATCGGTTACATGCATAACGGGTTTTACTTGCAATAAGGAGCCTAACACCGCTGCGCTGGCTGAAATTCGGCCACCGCGTTTTAAGAAGAACAAATCATCGCAGGTAAACCAATGGCAGGAGCGCAAGCGATTGTCTTCTGCCCACTCTTTTACTTCTTCAATGCTTTTACCTTCTGCTTTCATCAAGCTGGCATAATAAACCAAAAGACCCTGGCCAACGCTGGCACAAAGAGAATCCACCGTCATAATTTTTCTGTCAGGATAGGCTTCTCTTAAATCCTCTGCTGCAATGACAGATGACTGATAAGTGCCACTCAAAGCCGAAGAAAAACCAATGTAAAGAATATCCTGACCTGCTTCCAGATATGTTTTAAAAAACTGTGTAAACTGATCAGGACTAACCAGGCTGGTGGTAATGATTTCTTTTTCCCGCATCATATCATAAAACTTTTTCAAATCACTTTTTTTGCCCTGTTCATAGCTTTTATATTCTTCACCATTAACGTGGAAAGATAACGGAATAACACCAATATTATTTTTTTCAATCATTTCATCCGTCAGATTCGCGCAAGAATCTGTGATAATCACATAACTCATTGTTTTGTTCTTCCTCCTGTCCTTTTTCAATACTCCACGCATTCTCCATGTAGTATTTAAAACTATTTTATCTTATTCAAAGAACTTTGTCAATAGTTTTTTCCTATATTCATAAATTGTTAAAAAGGAGTTTTCCCGAACGGAAAACTCCTTTTCTATGTATGTTGTTTATTCATCTAAAAGCAAAATTTCATCAATAACAGTTTCATCAGCCAATGGAACCCTCATCTTTTCTTCCACAGCCTCCAGACGTTCTGTTAATTCTTTGTTTTCTATCCGTAAGCGGAAGATCTGCTCTTTTATGCGAACCAGTTCTTCTTTCATCTGCTCCAGAATCGGTGCCTGTGAAGCAACGGGAGCTCCTATTCCGGCACCCATACTCTCTGCAAACGCCTCTACTTCATAGCCCACGGGCTTCCATTGAGAATCTGCAGGCTCCTGCTTAGGTTCTGCCAATCCTTCTGCACCGTATATCACGATTTCCTGCCCTGTTCCATATCCATACCCATAACGTACGTCATTTCCATTGCTGATATGATAAAGAACCGTCTCCATTCCTGCCGGAATCATATAACGAACCGGCTTTGACCATCGCTCCTCTTCTGCCTGCCAACGGACCGAGAAAATACCTCCCTGTTCCTGCCAGACTAAGTATTGTGTATTCTCCAATCGGCTGAAAACCGGCAGAACTTCTGCAGGACAGTCAAGATATACCGTGACAGGCTCTGTATATGAACCATCCTGTTCCTGCCTGAAATACACCAGATTATAAAATCCCTCCACCTGCTGAAAGGCCGCATAATGCATCCGGCCATCTGCTTCAGGCCAAAAGCTTTTCACTATGCACTTTGCTGCCGGATGTATGGGCATAAACCGGCTGAAGGCTTTCCGCGACCAACGGTATATCCTGCTGCCGGATACCCCTTTAGCGTTTTCATACAGAACCGTTATATCCGTTCCGTTGCACATCTGCACCCAAAAAGGTGTTGCAGATGGCTGCACCGCATCCACCACCGTCGGTGGCCTGTCTTCTGCCGTAATAATCTGATGAATCAGTAAATACTTATCCTTATGCAGTATGGTATAAAATAAATTGATAAAACCACCAACAGAAATCAAGCGAAAATGCTTGGGATAAGCTTTAGCCTCTTTGCTTTCCAGCAAAACCGTTTTTCGCCACACATCTTGTTCCATAAACAGATATACAATATGCCCCGCCTTGTTCTGACAAACAAGATGGATTCCATTGCCGGCAGATATGGCATAAAAATCTTCGCAAGCCTCCCCTAATAGCACTTCAAAATTTGAAAAGCGACTTCCCTCTTTTTTCCGGACACATAGTCCATAAAAGGGTTTCATAAAAAAGTGCCACCATTTGCCCTGATAAAAGGTGATAAATTCATGCATTAAATCCCCTCCTTCTCAACAATATATGCTTTGCAAGGAGATTATATAACCGAAAAAAAGTAAACAAAAAAACCACAACAAAAAGAAGTCTCTTTGCTGTGGTCTGTTACTCTTTTAATTAAAACGAGCTGCCGGAACGACGATAACCGCCTGAACCGCGTTTCGATTCCATTCCTCTTTTTAAATCCTGCATTTTCTCGTCACTAGCCTGCTTGAACTTATTCATCATTTCTTCAAAGCTTGTGGGCTGAGGTTCACTTTTTTTAGACCAATCCACGCGTTCTGTCTTCGGCACACGAGCCGGTGCAGGAGCCGGATTATTTTTCCGTTCTTCCAATAACGCCTGTTTAATGGATAAGCTGATTTTTCCACCTTTATCAATGGAAATAACCTTAACCTTAACCTCGTCATTTTCCTTTAAAAAATCATTGATGTTTTTAACGTATGCAAGTGCAACCTCTGAAATATGCACCAAGCCGGTCTTTCCGTCCCCTAATGCAACAAATGCGCCAAAGGGCGAAATCCCCGTAACTTTTCCTGTTACAATCTGTCCCGGTTCTAAACCCATAATGTCCAATGCCTTTCTGCCCATATAATAAGTAAAATTAAAATATTTTAATGCACGGTCTCACCCATGGGCCAATAAGACCGGCCTTTATAATTGATTTTATTGTTTTTTAGCGTCAATAAACACTTTTTCGTCCGGTTTCATATAACCCAGCTTCTCGCGGGCAACACGTTCAACATATTCCGGCGTGCCTGCTGCTTCTTTTTCCTTTAAAAGTTCTTCCTGCACCCGCTGTTCTTCAGCAATCTGTGCTTCCAGCGCCTGTTCTTCTTTGGCAAGGCGCGAAAAATCAAACTGCTGTGCAATAAACAGACCAAACAGATAAAGCACCAGTCCACACAACACGCAGCGTTTGAGCAATACAGCAATATTAACTTTTTTTCTTTTCTTCTGCATCGGCAAACCTCTATTTTTTCTTCACAAACCGACGGGTTCGTTTCACACTTTCCAAAAAACGCCTGTACCCCTTCTGAAGCCATAGTGTTAAGGGCTTAAACAATAAGTAAAGACATCCATATATTATATTATACACAAACCGAATCGGTGTCAAGAGAATTTTCAAAAAAAGTTGAAAAATTTTTGAAAAAAATGTCAAAAACCGTTGCAAAATGACTGTAATCACCCCTGAAAGTGTCATTTTATACAAAACGCCGCCTAAAACTGCGCCCAACAGCTCATACATTCTGAGGATTCCATTGTTAATATACAGCACAGAAAAAAACACAATACAAAAGGTGATAATCCAAAACAGCCCATCCTCAATATGCGTCATAAAAAAATCGCCTGTTGACATCCGGCGAATCACCTGAAACAAATCGTAAACAAAAACAATGAGTCCTCCTGTTAAGCTGGAGCACAAAAAGACAAACGCTTCTTTTGAAATCGAAACCTCCATAGCAACCCCTTCCCGGTTACACTTATTTCAGCATTCTTTTAAAGAATCCCTTCCCTTTTTTGTATCCTCCCCGGCCGGTGTATACAATGCTGACGACTTCACCGCCTACCACAAGGTCTCCCCCTGCCACATCCAGCTTTTCTATATGTAAATCATATCCTTCCACAATCATCGTATCGTCTTCGGTGTATAATACGATTTTTCCTTCATCAAAGGTATCTACATCCGTCACCTGTGTGATATGCAGTTTGCTTTTATTCTCCAGCACAAGATTATGAAGGCTCTTTTTTTCCTCCATACAAACAGCCCCTTTCCATTGAACATTTATTAAGAATTTATGAAAAATAAATGACCAATATGACTTTTTAATTGACTAAAATATGTAAAAATGATACAATTATAGTATGTATAATTGTAAAGAGTAAGAAAGGCTTTGATTTGAGTATGTGGATTTGCAATTCCTGGAAAGAATATACCATATTGGACCTGGCAGGCGGCGACAAACTGGAGGACTGGAACGGTATTCGCATGGTTCGTCCCGACCCGCAGGTTATCTGGGAAAAACGTTCTTTTCCCAAGCTTTGGAACACCGCAGACGGTGTTTATCACCGTAGCCGTTCCGGCGGTGGTAGCTGGGACTTTCGCAGAGACCTGCCCGAACGCTGGCCTCTTCGTTTTGAGCCTCTTGACCTGACCTTTCATATTAAGCCCACAGGCTTTAAGCATATGGGGCTATTCCCTGAACAGGCTGCCAACTGGGAATGGATGCATAATTTAATTCAAAAGGAAAACCGTCCCATTCGTGTGCTTAACCTGTTTGCTTACACCGGCGGTGCTACCTTAGCTGCCGCCAGAGCCGGTGCTCAGGTTGTTCACGTGGACTCTTCCAAAGGTGTTGTGGGCTGGGCTAAAGAAAACCTGGCTCTTTCGGGCATGGCAGACCGCCCTGTACGTTTCATTGCCGATGATGCCATTAAATTTGTGGAACGGGAAATCCGCCGTGGTAATTTTTACGAAGGCATCATTATGGATCCGCCGTCTTACGGCCGTGGTCCGGGCGGCGAAGTCTTTAAGCTTGAAAAAGAACTGTTCGGTCTGGTTGAAAAATGTGCACAGCTCCTCTCCGATAAGCCACTTTTCTTCTTAATCAATTCGTATACCACTGGGTTGGCTCCCTCCGTGCTGTCCAACCTTTTATATCTGACCCTTGCCGGCAAAAAAGGCGGTACTGCCAGTGCTGACGAACTGGGTCTGCCTGTATCAAAGAGTGGTTTGGTGCTTCCATGCGGTTCATCCGGCCGTTGGCAGGCAAAATAACACAACAGGAGGTTAACATGATGAACAATCAACGAATTTTAGTTGTGGATGACGACAGAAACATTTGTGAACTGATTCGTCTGTACTTAGAAAAAGAAGGCTTCTCAGTAACCCTGGCTCACGATGGTCAGGCCGCTATTACCCTGTTTAAAGAAAGCACCCCTTCCGTGGTTTTACTGGATATTATGCTGCCGAAAATGGACGGGTTTCAGGTTTGCCGTGAAATCCGCCGCATCAGCAATATCCCCATCATTATGCTCACAGCCAAAGGTGAGACCTTCGATAAGGTTCTCGGCCTTGAACTGGGTGCCGATGATTATATGGTCAAGCCGTTTGAGAACAAAGAGCTGGTTGCCCGCATCAAAGCCGTGTTGCGCCGCTATGACCCGAAGGATGATGCAGAAAAAGAAATTGTTTATCCTAATCTGGTCATTAACCTTTCCAATTACGAGTTGAAAATTAACGGCAATCAGATTGATATTCCACCCAAAGAATTAGAACTGTTATACTTTTTGGCCACCAACCCCAACAAGGTGTTCACCCGTGAGCAGTTGTTGGAAACCGTTTGGGACTTTGACTACTTCGGCGATTCCAGAACTGTGGATGTGCACGTTAAGCGTCTTCGTGAAAAACTGGAACTGGCTGGTGAAGGTCAGAACTGGCAACTTAAAACTGTTTGGGGTGTAGGCTATAAATTCGAAGTAAAGTAAGGGATGTACCTTGTTTAAAAAAAGTATTTTTTCTCAGACTTTCTTTTATACTGTTTTCGTAGTGCTGTTCAGCTTTCTTGTTATGGGCACATTAATGTACAGTATGCTGGGCAATTACCTACTGCAAAGCAAGGAAGACAGTCTGACAGAGGTGGCGGAAAGCTTATCTGATTTTACGGTCAAGCTGGCAAGACACAACGTCAGCTATCCTAAAGACAATTACCAGATGAATGTAGATGCGCTGAGCGTTTCTTCCGAAAGCTTTATTGTTGTGTTAGACAGTCACGGCAAGGTGATTGTTACCACCTCCGGCTACGAAGCCGCCAACATCCGCAAGGAATATTACGAAAATGTCATTAACGGCCAGTCGGTTCGGTTTACCGATACTTTTGGTGGTTTATTCAATACAACCACCCTGACCATAGGGTTACCCATCCGGTACGAAAACGCAATCCTCGGTGCTGTTTTTGTCAGCGTACCTGTGCCGGAAATCAATCAGGTCCGTTACGGCATCATACAAATTTTCTTTTTCTCTGCCTCATTGGTGCTGGCTGTTGCTCTTGTAGTTATGTACACCTTGTCCCTGCGCATCACCCGACCTCTCAAGGTATTAAACAACGCCGCCAAAGCTATTGCCCAGGGGCATTGGGAACAGAGAGTAACCATTGCCGAACAAAACGAAATCGGCGAATTGGGAGATGCCTTCAATAAAATGGCCGACTCCATTCAACAGCTTGAAAATATGAGAAGCAGCTTTGTGGCAAACATTTCTCACGATTTAAGAACACCGATGACAACCATTACCGGCTTTGTGGAGGGTATTTTGGATGGAACCATTCCTCCGGAAAAAGAAAAGCAGTACCTTTCTATTGTTTTAGATGAAACCAAGCGTCTATCCCGTTTGGTGACAGATTTGTTGGATCTGACCAAGCTGGAACAGGGGAGTTTCAAGTTTGAAAACAAAGAATTTGATATAAATGAAACCATTCGCCTTTCTGTTATTAAGCTGGAAAAACGGATTATGGAAAAAGATATTCACTTATCCATTGGCTTCCAGACAGATAATCTACGGGTTTTTGCTGATCGTGATGCCATTCAGAGAGTCATTACGAACTTAATGGATAATGCTATTAAATTCACAGACGAAGGCGGTTTTATTGACATCCGCACCGGACTCTCTGATAAAAACAAGGTGTTCGTTTCCATCCAGAACTCAGGCATTGGCATTGAAGAACAGGATTTAAAGCATATCTTCGACCGTTTTTATAAAACCGATAAATCCCGCAGTTTAGATAAAAACGGTGCCGGCCTGGGACTGTTTATTGTCAAGAGCATTATGATGGCTCATGGCGAAAACGTCTGGGCTGAAAGCCAACCGGGAGAATTCACACGGTTCAGCTTTACTCTTCCGCCGGCTTCTAAAGAAAGCAGCGAAAAGAACCCCTTAATTTCACAGTAATCCACAGGGAGTGATACAATTGAAACGCATTATAGTTTGTTTGTTGTGCCTTGTTCTGCTTACAGGCTGTGCCATTGCACCCACAGAACAAAGCGGAGAAAAAAAACTGAACATTGTAACCACCCTGTTTCCACAGTATGACTTTGCCAGAACAATCGCCGGGGATAATGCTCAGGTAACCTTGCTACTACCACCCGGATCAGAAAGTCATTCCTATGAGCCTTCTCCGGCGGATATGATGACCATCAACGAGGCCGATTTGTTTATTTACACCGGTGAAACGATGGAAGCCTGGGTTCCTTCGGTTTTAAAATCCTTAGAAGGTAACCCTGCCATACTGAATATATCCTACGGTATTGATTTGCATCAGGGGCATAACCACGATGATGTTGAGCACCAGCACAATGTCGATCCGCACATTTTTACCAACCCGCTCTACGCTGTCGCAATGGCAGAATCATTGGAAAACAAGCTCTGCGAAATTGATCCGGAGCATAGCGATGAATACAAAGCCAATGGCGAAGCCTTTCGGGCAGAACTGAAAGACCTGCACGGACAAGTGTCTCAGGTTGTTCAGAATGCAAAACGGAACAAACTGATTTTCGGCGGTCGGTTTGCGTTTTTATATTTTACAGAGGCATACGGCCTTTCCTATGATGCCGCTTTTGATTCCTGTTCTTCGGAATCAGAACCCTCTGCGGCCGACTTAACCCGTATTATTGATACCGTGAAAAACGAAAATATCCCGGTGGTGTATTATGAAGAGCTTTCTGACCCCAAAACCGCCCGTCTCATTTGTGAGGAAACAGGCGCAAAGGCATTGCTCCTCCATTCCTGTCATAACATTTCCAAAGAAGAACTGGCGCAGGGAGCCACCTATCTTTCATTAATGAAGAAAAATCTGGAAAACTTAAAAGAAGGATTGAACTGATTATGCGTTTACTTTCCTGCGAAGATTTATGCATGCATTATGACAGCATCAACGCTGTCTGCCATGTAGACTTTTCAGTTGAAGAAGGAGATTATCTCTGCGTTGTAGGAGAAAACGGCTCCGGCAAAAGTACCCTGATGAAGGGCATTTTAGGCCTTTTGCCCCCCAGCCACGGCCGCGTGGTTTTTTCCGGCTTATCCCAGAACGAAATTGGTTATCTGCCTCAACAAACGGTGGTGCAAAGAGATTTTCCCGCCTCTGTATGGGAAGTGGTTTTATCCGGCTGTAACAGCCGCCGCGGCTGGCATCCGTTTTACAGCAAGGAGGATGCGAACCGTGCCAATGAAATGCTTTTGCTGCTGAATATGGAGCATGTAAAAAACCGGTCTTACAGAGAACTTTCCGGTGGGCAGCAACAGCGCGTGCTGTTGGCCCGTGCTTTGTGCGCCACGGAAAAATTGCTTCTTTTAGATGAGCCTGCCGCCGGCTTAGATCCGACCGCAACGGCAGAACTGTATCAGATTATTAAAGATTTAAACCAAAAACGGGGAGTCACCGTGATTATGGTTTCTCATGATATGAAAAACGCTGTGGCATACGGCACCAAAATTCTGCATATGGCCACCCATGTGCAGTTTTTTGGCCCTACTGACGAATATATGAAAACCGAGGCCTTTGCTCGCCTGTCAGGAGGTGCGCACCATAATGATTGATTTGTTCAGCATTTTTTCCTACACCTTTATGGCCCGCGCTCTGGCTGTTGGTCTGTTGGTTGCGCTATGCGCCGCATTGTTGGGCGTTTGCCTGGTATTAAAGCGCTACTCCATGATTGGTGATGGTTTATCCCATGTTGGCTTTGGTGCCCTATCCTTTGCTATGGCAATGAATCTGGCCCCTTTAGCCGTTTCTGTACCCGTTGTGGTGCTGGCTGCCTTCTTTTTACTCCGTCTTTCTGAAAACAGTAAAATCAAAGGGGATGCCGCCATTGCCATTGTTTCCAGCAGCGCTCTGGCATTGGGTGTTATTGTGACTTCTCTTGCCGGCGGGATGAATGCCGATGTGCATAACTATATGTTCGGAAGCATTCTGGCGATGAGCCGGGGAGATGTGATTTTAAGCATCGCATTATCTCTTGCTGTTCTTATTCTCTTCATTCTGTTATATCACAACATTTTTGCTGTTACTTTTGACGAAAACTTTGCCCGAGCCACCGGTCTGAATGTTCGTTTGTATAATATGCTGATTGCATTGCTCACCGCCATCACCGTGGTGGTGGGGATGCGGATGATGGGCTCACTCTTAATGTCCAGCTTAATCATCTTTCCAGCTCTGACCGCTATGCGCCTGTTTAAAAGCTTCAAAGCCGTGGTACTTTGTGCCGCCATCACCAGTATGCTGTGCTTTTTCATTGGAATGGTAATGTCCTTTTACTGTGCCGTTCCCACCGGTGCCAGCGTGGTAATTGTCAGCTTGTTTGTCTTTATCCTGTTCAGCACCGTCGCCAAATTAGGTGTACAAAAAAAATAATGGTATACTCTCCCTTTTTCCGGCAATGCTAAGGAAAAGGAGATGATACCATGCCTGATGAAAAGAAAAAAAAGAAATTCGAAGTGCCTAAAACAACACCGCCGGAAAAAGATGTTCCTTACCCGGACCATATGGAAGACGATGAATTTTCAGAGCTTGTCAATGCATCCTCTTACACAGAATGCACCGGACTGATTCCCACTCCTCCGCAAAATGAGGAGGAAATGGAATCTTATATGAGCATTTACGATTATCAACCACCGGATTGTATTGACCACGAGGAAGAAAATTTACAATAAGATTTTAAAGAGGCTGTCGCAAAATGAACGATTTTGCGACAGCCTCTTTCACATAATATTTGCTTTTTCATATAATAAAACTGAATACACGTCTGTCATAGCAGCAGACAGAAAGGTCATTTCTATGCAATTTCGTTCTTTATGCAATATTCCCGTAGGGCACAGTGCTTATGTAAAAAAGCTTCACACCGCCGGCACAATGCACCGTCGCCTGTTAGATATGGGCTTAACCCAGAACGCCAGAGTTACCTGCCTCTATCAAAGCCCTGCTGGTGACCCACGTGCTTATATGATTCGTCATACTGTGATTGCCCTTCGCACAGAAGATGCCCAAACTGTTGAAATTCTATAAGGAGGGATTCCGTTGAACACCACTAAATCATCACAGTGCGCTCAAAATGAAAAGCCAGTTGTTATTGCTTTGGCCGGAAATCCCAATGTGGGTAAGAGCACTGTATTCAACGCTCTTACCGGTATGCATCAGCACACGGGCAACTGGCCGGGCAAAACAGTAGGCAATGCCCGGGGGTGGTATACATTTAAGAACCAGATATACAATCTGGTGGATATCCCCGGTTCGTATTCCCTGGTCGCCCACTCAGCCGAAGAAGAAATCGCCCGGGATTTTATCTGTTTTGGCGAAGCCGATGCCACCATAATTGTTTGCGATGCCACCTGCCTTGTCCGTAATTTAAATCTTGTTCTGCAGATTCTGGAGGTGACAGATAAAGCCGTTGTCTGTGTAAACCTGATGGATGAGGCTGCCCGCAAACACATTTTTGTTGATTGTAATGCTCTGTCTGAAGCATTAGGCGTTCCCGTTGTGGCCACCTGCGCCAAAAAAAACGACGGCTTAGAGACAATTTGTAAAACCGTATATGAACTGACTCACCGAAAAGACCAGTGCGCTCCAAAAACAGTAACCTATCACCCTGTCGTTGAAACTGCCCTTACAGAAATAATCCCTCTCATTGAATCTGCCACTTCAAAAATCAATCCCCGATGGACGGCTTTGATGTTGCTCCAAAACGACGACTCCCTTCTTCGGTCTATGGAGCAGTATCTGGGGTTTGATTTAAAGCAACAGGAACCCATTGCCTCTGTTTTAGCAAGCTGCTATAGCCGGCTTGAACAAACTTTCCCCAATGCGCAATCCCTCCGGGATGACATTGTGGCCCATTTGTTCAAAGCAGCAGAAGAAATCTGCCACCAAGCTGTCCGCTATGAAAACAAAGCCTATATGCAAAAGCAACTCCGCTGGGACCGGTTGCTCACTGGAAAAGCCTTTGGCATTCCCACCATGATTTTGTTGCTGCTTTTCATTTTATGGCTCACCGTCAGCGGTGCCAATTATCCTTCAGCCTTGCTGTCTGACTGGCTGTTTGGCTTGGAAAAACCTCTTTCTTCTGCTTTGCTCGCCATTGGCACGCCTTTGTGGCTACATAATGCTTTGGTGCTTGGTATCTATCGGGTGGTAGCCTGGGTTGTGTCTGTTATGCTCCCGCCCATGGCCATTTTCTTTCCCTTGTTTACCTTACTGGAGGACTTGGGATATCTCCCCCGTGTGGCCTTTAATTTAGACCATTGCTTCAAAAAATGCCACGCCTGCGGCAAGCAGGCACTAACTATGTGTATGGGCTTCGGTTGCAACGCCGTGGGAGTCACCGGTTGCCGGATTATTGACTCTCCCCGGGAGCGTCTTCTGGCCATCATTACCAACAACTTTGTACCCTGTAACGGACGGTTCCCCACCATCATTTCTATTATTACGATGTTTTTCATCGTAGGAAATGCCGGCATAATCTCTTCATTTCTCTCTGCTGCGATGCTGACAGGTGTCATTCTGCTGGGCATTCTGCTGACTATTGGAATCTCGAAGCTATTGTCCGTTACCCTTTTAAAAGGAGTGCCCTCTTCCTTTACCCTGGAATTGCCACCATACCGTCCCCCTCAGGTGGGAAAAGTCATTGTTCGCTCCATCTTTGACCGTACCTTGTTCGTATTAGGTCGCGCCGTCAGCGTAGCGGCACCGGCCGGTCTGATTATTTACATAATGGCAAACGTAACAGTCGGGGGCAACACTCTTCTTGCCCATACTGCCGGTTTTTTAGACCCTTTTGCCCGACTCTTTGGCTTAGACGGTGTGATTTTAATGGCTTTTATCCTAGGCTTTCCCGCCAATGAAATTGTGATGCCCATTGCCATAATGGCTTATCTTTCCGGTAGTACTTTAACCGAATTTGAAAATCTCTCCACCCTCAAAACCCTGCTGGTAGATAACGGCTGGACCTGGCTCACCGCAACTTGTACAATGCTCTTTTCTCTGCTCCACTTTCCTTGCTCCACCACCCTCCTTTCCATAAAAAAAGAAACCGGCAGCATCAAATGGACGCTACTCGGTTTCTTATTGCCAACCATCTGCGGTATGCTCCTTTGCTTTTTGCTTGCATCCACCGCCCGATTCTTTGGCCTTGTATAATCTCTGCCTCTTTCCCTTCGGTTTCAGTGTTGCTGTTTCATATACCAGCTGGGAGAGAGGCCGTTTGTTTTTTTAACATAGTTTAACAGCGTCTACATTCCATCCGTAAGCATTTCGTAGGTAACGCCATATTTTTCAGCAATATCTCTTGCATAGGAAAGCCCCTTGGGCGGTGCCACCTCTAGCTTAAAGGAGCGTTTTCCCTCCTCGCTCTGCACAACAATGGAAGATGCTTGGGCATTGGGATTTTCCAGATTCAGCTCGTCAATATCCTCCCCCAGCTTGTGCATATGAGTATTATAGATGGTTCTGACCGACTTTTTAAGAAGAGCTTTCACCGCATCCTTTGCTATATAATAGCCTTCCTCAAAGGACGTTGTAGAAAAGGATTCATTTAAAAGATACAGGCTATCCTTCGTGCAGGCTGTATAGTTTTCCTTAAAGCGTATGCATTCCTCACCCAGTCTGCCCAAATCCAATGTCTTGTCTTCATCAGCCGGAAAATGCGTATACACACAGTCAACAGGCTGATAGGCAAAGGAGGACGCCGGAACAAAAATACCGCCTTGAGCAAGGACGTACATAATCCCCACTGCCTGGGTAATGGTGGTTTTTCCGCCACGGTTTGCACCGGTTAAAATGTATACGGTATGGTCCTTATCAAAAGCCAAATCATTGGTCACAATATCTTCCTGCTTTAGACCGGAAACTGCAAGTTTCAGGTTATAAAAGCCCTTGGCTTCCATCTGTCCCCCGCCACCGGTTAAAACCTTTGCTTCGCAGAAGGTATGCCCCTGCGCCATCTGTTTTTCAATAAACTCGGCAAACCGTATATAATACATAAACTCGGGAATCACCTGAGAAATATTCATAACCGCAACATTGGCATATTTGCTGAGGGTATCCCGAAGCTTTTTAAGCAAGGTATCAAGCATTTTATTGGCAACTTCCGAAAGATAAAAGGTCAAATTGGCCATACTGTCCCCTTTGGCAATACTTGCCATGGTTTCCTGGGATACGCTGGCACCGCCAAAACCTGCCAGATGCACCAGATTCAATTTTGCTTTTCTGGTGAAGAACTCCGATACTGCGTCCTCACCCTCCGGGATGGATTCCACCGGCTGAAAATGCATATTGCCGTTCCAGTCTGTTCCCTCTTGAATTTTTCCTTTTGCACTGATGGCATCAGCAAAGCTTTTGACAATGCCGGATTTTTTAAATTGCTTGTTGTTAATGGAAATGAGGCCCAGTCCCGTTGCTTCAAACCGCTCATTGACGTTAATGCCTACCGTCACACTCTTAACCTCGGAAGAATGGACTTTTAAAGCCGCAATATCTGCCTTCATCTCACCAAAATTGGCAGCATGATATAACTCATTAATGTATTTTGCAAATCCTTTGAGTCCCTCCGATTCCACAGCATTTTCTGTCAAACATTCCTGCATAGCCTCAACACAACTGATATAATCATTTAATTCATCCATCCGGCGCAACAGATGCCAAAGACCTTTTTTTTCATCAATGTTCAAATGATGCACACCGTAAGAGCGGATAAATTCAAACTTATCAAAAAGCTCCACCATTCGCTTTCTCACATCCGGCAACCGCAGAATATCACAAAAAATCTTCTGCCGATATTCAGCCACTTGAGGATTCTCCGTCATATGGGAAATAGTTTCCATAATCAGTTTATATTCCTTGGCGTCATCCGTCAGATTTTTACACAACACATCAAGAGCCAGATCATGGCAGGTCGTTTCTGAAAGCTGTTTATATGTCACGCCCTCAATATCCGGATATAAAATGCTGTATTTGCTTTTCATTTCCATTGTTTCACCTTCTCAATGTACTTTATTGTTTATAAGGATCATAAGATTTAGATGCATATCTTTTTAAATAGCGGTTTGTGTTTAATTGGTGATAAAAATTTATGGCCCAATACTTAATACCGATTTTTTTATTTCGTCCAGTTTAATTTTTCTCGATGTATTTGAAGTAATTATCTTAAAGTCTTCCGTTGGCTCTTTTAACTGAACATCACAACAAACATACCATTCACCGTTTTCTTCAACGATGTCAAATTCCATATCAAGAGATGAAATATGCCACCAATTTGTATTAAAATAGTCTATTGATAAATCAACATCTCCATATCCTATAAATTTTTCATCGCGAGTCAACTGATACAGTGTATCATCCTTCAACACAAAGCCAATGGTATAATTACCATATGCACCGCCTTTAATTTTAAAATTTTCAGTATTATTTTCAAGTCTGATTCTCTCTCCGATTTCATACTCATAATACTCATCAACAGCATCGATTTCTTTGCCATTTACAGAAATCTCATATTCTCCTGTAATTCTATCAAAAGGATAAAAACGATAACAAATCCATTTATAATTAAATGCACATATCGCTAAAATGAAAACAATAATAGTGGCAAATGTTAAAAGCCTCTTTTTCATTCTTTATTCTCCTTTCAACAACATATGTCATTCTTATTATAAAGGATATAAAGCTTAAATGCAAATAATTTCATAATAAACTTCCTTCCATATAGTTATGTAAATTATTTTTCTGCATTTTCACATTATTCGACCCTCTTTGTCTAAGGGATATAAGGTTTAGGTGCCACTGTTTTCAATAAATAAAACCTTCCAAAAGGAAGGTTTTTGAAATATGCGTTTTATCATCTTTTACAGGAAAAACAGTGTTCCCATAAAACAAATTGCAACTCCAATCCACTGTCTTGCCGAAAGTTTTTCCTTGAATACAATCACCCCGGCAAGGGAGGTAAGAATGACCGAGCCACCTGTGACCATAGGATATAAGACGGTTGCCGGCAATTGAGTTGCTCCAATCAATTGCAGCATATAAGAAAGACCGTCCGTCATTGCCGCAAGTAAAACTATAGGCAATATTGTCTTAACTTGCGATATCTTCCGGTCATCACCGGCAAACTGTTTTCTGTTTATGAAAAGTATAATAGAACACATAACCGCTTTTACTACCATAACCAGAAATGCAAAATCCGGTGATGTCACGACTTGGCTGACTGGATTGATTTGATGCATCTTTGATGTTACACTCGCTACACCATTGAGCAAAAACACAGCTACGCACATAATAATCTGTTTTTTGTCGGTTTTTTTTGCTCCGGAATTGGAAATACCAATGGCTGCAATAATTGCAAGAAGACCAATAGTACGAATGAGCGTTAACTTTTCATCAAGAAATAACACCCCCCAAACATATGGAACTGTCATTCCACCTGCCATGAGGAACAAAGTATAAATCGACATACTCCCTTTTTCCATGAGCTTGAATCCAACAAAGATATAAAGCATAACTACTGTTGCAAAGATGACTGCCATTAAAAAAGAAAATCCTGTTATCCGAATTTCAAAACGATTGATACAAAGAAACATAACTGCAGAGAAAACTCCCATCAGGGCATTATACACTAAGCCAGCCTTTAATGATGTTCCAAACAGTTTCTGATACCTTTTTTGAAAAACAAAATTGGCTGCAAGGAGAAGATCTGCCATGATAATTAATATGTATGCGTTCATGTTAATACCTTTCTGTGTCTCACACTATTTTGCTTTGCTCCGTAGCTTTCGATGATTATTTGGTTTTAATATCATTTACAAGTTTTTGTATCGGTTCATCATCCCAGCAAAATTCATGTGTTCCGTCAAATACTGTAAAGTCTACCCATTCGGTTCCGACTTTTTCGCACATTGTTTTCAGTTTCTCAAAAGATTCTACACTATACTGATAATCAAAAAGCTCATCCTTGTCGCCCATTTCGATACACAGTTTTCTCGGATAAATCAAGCACGCAATTTCAGCATCATCAAATTTTTCTGCAGATTGAAACCAAGTCCAGTCCGGCCAGGCAACAACATCTCTTTTGTTAAAGAATGAACAGGATAATGCGGATTTGATGCGAGTATCAATAGCAGCCGTATAAAGAGTATAAAATCCGCCGTATGAAAGACCAACCATACCAAAGGAAGAAACATATTTTTGTTGCTCAAAATAATCTAAAATCCTTGTAAGACCAAATACCTCAATCGCAGTTATTGAACTGCCAACCCGTTTAAGTCTGGCATCAATATCTTTTCTGTCATATTCCACATTATATACTTCACTCCACAGCAAAAGCTGCGGCGCAAAAACATGCACATCATTTTTTCTCACTCTTTGAAGCATATCATTATAATTCGAAGTCTTTCCGTATACACCCGAAATTACTTCCGGTGTGCCTCGTCCTCCATGCAACGCAAGCACCAGAGGTTTTTGCTCTTCACCCATTTGCTTAAAAAACAGCCCTGTCATTTTTAAACCCTCAAGAAATTCAAACTGCATACGATAAATTTCGTAGCCTTCTTCTTCCGCCAGCAACTGCATTTCAACACCAGGAAGGTCATCGACACAATGATTCACCAATGGCCACCCTAACATTCTCTTAAAATCATCACGATATTTTTCCTGTTCCGAAAAAATATTTTCAGCATACTTTCCTCTGACGGTTTCAGCGCTTTTTTGTAAATTTCCTATTATGTACTCTAACCCTTTCACATACTCTTCTTTATAGGCCTTCGTTACATCTTCTTTTTCGCTATATTTCACATCCACACCTCATCATCTCTGAATTTTGACATATTTTTCTCTATTGCTTGCATCAAACGAGGAGGAACAAAGTTATTATTATCCTTCAATCGCTTTGATGACTTTCTCTGCAAATTTCCTTTGCATCTCCAAGGTCAAATCACAATGACCTCTTCCCTCAACAATATCAAAAGTAAAATCATACTGTCTTTTTTCAAATTCTGAAATTAATTTTTTTGAGTGAGCATCAATATTGACAGCCTGATCTTCATTACAATGGAAAATATGATATTTCACTTTTGGCATTTTTTCAATAAGATGCAACGGCGATATGCTTTTAAGTGCCTCTTCAAGAGTTCCTGCTTCATTAAACAACGAGCTGTATAATGTTCTTGGTAAGTCTTTTCTTTCAGTAAAGTGATACACAACATCACACACAGGACAGTTTGCTACACAAGCTACAGGTGTGCGTTTCGCTTTTGCAGTATAAACAAGAGCAGACTGACCACCCATACTTCCACCTGTCGATACGATTGGAATATCTTCATTCAAGCCATATTTTTCAATCAATACATCGATAATTTCATCGGTATATTGTACTGCCTGATTATTCATCCAAGCCCAAGGATTATTATATGGCACTACATATAAAATTCCTTTTTCTGCATAAAACTCTCCTTCTGCAAAATCGTTGTCATGCATCGTCATTCCACCCAAGCCAAAAAACGAAATAACAATACCTTTAACAGGTTTTTTGCAAATACTGTCATTTACATATGTAAAGCTTCTTAAATTCTCACAATTAATAATTCTTTCCATCGTATATTGCTCCTCGCTTAAAATCATTCGACATCTTTTATATAAGGGACACACGGTTTAGATGCAAAACCTTTTTAGTGACAAGCTCGTGTCAAATTAGAAACAAAAATTTACTTTTCGGTTTCTTTTATAAATTCACATATCATTCTACCGAACTCTTCTGTTGCCGAATAATGACAATGTGTACCATGCATCAGACGATAATATATTTTACTTTCATCATATTCGAAATGTTTTAATGTAGAAATGATCAATTGTGTTTGTTCATATCGATTTTTCATATCGTTATCAGAAACAATAAACATCATGGGCGGATATTTATCAGCTTTACCGATATGATATATCGGTGCCGCCTCGTCAATTATTACTCTTCTGGAATCAATTCCTCTTTCTCTTAACACATTATAATGTGTTGTCGGTTGACCTGCATCATGAACATACCCTTTTATTATATCGGCAGGTAAGTTATATGGAGATAAATATTTATCATCAAAACAAAGCATCATGGAAAGATAGCCTCCTGCACTACTCCCCCCGATATAAATTCCTTCGCAAATTCCGTATTCACCAATATGATCATATACCCATCTAACCGCCTCTGCCGCATTGCAAATAAACTGCGGATACATAGCCTGCGGATACAGTCTGTAATTTATTGATACAAACGCTACACCCTGCTCTGATAGATATTCGCCGACTACTTTCGCACTACATTTATCGCCGGCTTCTAATCCACCTCCGTGCATATACACAAAAACCTTAAAACTATCTTTGTCGGGCAAATAGATATCAAGATACTGCTCAGAATGTTTAGCTTTGCCATAACAAATGTTACTTATAAATTTCATAATAGCCTCCTTTTTATATAGTTTTTTAAAATTATTTGTAATACAAGTCGTCACCCGATATTTTTCTTATTCCGGCTTTGTTTCCAATTTTAACGGATAATCTCCTAATTTGTTAACTTTAAATCCATTCTTCTTATATTCTTCATAATCAAAAGCCTCTAACTCATCAATCGAAAGCTTATGAAATTCATAAAAATTATGCCACCACTCATAGCCGGTTCCTAACTCTGCGTTCAAATATGCATCCGCAATATCGCACCCCATTGCCGGTGCAACATAAAATGCACCCATTGCTAGGACATTCACCCCATTACCGGTAATTGCGCGGAGTGCTGCAGGAACACTTTCAACCACACCTGCATGAACATGGGGGCACTTGCTGGCTGCAATATGAATACCCATACCTGTACCGCAGAAAAGAAGCGCTCTTTCAAATTCACCTTCGGAAATCATAGCGCCCACCCTAAGGCCAACTCTATGAAACATAAGGTCGGTATCATTGGGGTCAGAATCGGCTTTTACACCCATATCTGTAATGTCCCATCCCTTTTTGCGCAGATGTTCACAAACAGCTTCCTTTAAAGGATAGCCTGCAAAGTCTGCACCTACTAAAATTTTCTTGTCTTTTATTTTTTTCATTTTGTTCCTCCTTATATATGCTTTTATTGATATATTTCACAAAATAAATCAATGCAATTTTTACATACCTGCCTTTTTAAAGTTAAATAATTCACGAGTTTTTGAACATACATAGCTTTTTAAAATATGCCTTACCTTAGAAATCTTTTTCCTTTCGTAAGCAAGTTCAAGCTGATTTCTTATCATATCTGCACCTGCAATATTATATTCGCTTTTTTCAAGCCAATCAAATAGCTCTAACTGCTTTTTATAAAGCTTTGTAATTGCTTCTGTTTCGGTTTGAGGAATATCCGCCAAATATTCTGTTACTTTATTATTTCCCTCTAATGTAAAGGCTTCGATAGAAAAAGGTAAGAGCTTTACTTCTAAAACACCATTATCCGCAATTGCACTTTCAGATGTTCTTAAATTATTTACTGCTGCAGCATTTTCAAGCTTAACTCTAACTGTTACTGTATATGGCTCACGGTTAACCCCATAAAAATAAAATTGACCGTTTATATTAAGTTCTCTTATCACCACGGGGTCATTGTTTCCATTTACCAAGTTAAATTTTACCGCAGGTAGTTTTGTAAACACAGAGGTATATTCCCTCATCTGACTCGCATGGGATTTATCTAAGTACAAACCGCCTCGTAATAAATAGAGAGGGTCAAATTCCGCAATTGCATGAGCGAATGGCTCTAAAAAGTTTCTGCCCGTAGGGAAGCACGAGGTTATTTGTCTTTGTGAATCAAACCAAAAACCATCTTCCTCAAGTTTTAAAGTTTCTCCATGGAACGTTACGTTCTCAAAGTTAAATTTTTTGAGTGCCTCATTGATATCCGGATTGCTTTCATTAAATGGTGAAAATATATGTCTTCCCCAGCCTTCCTCCCAGCTATCCATAACAAAGGCACCATTACTTTTCGTTGTCTTTAAAACTTTAGTCCATGAATCATCCATGTAGGAAAGGTCATGGAAGAAATGCTTTTGCTCCTCCGGAAGTTCAGAACCCTCCGTTGTCCAGCCTCTGTCCCTGTGCTGATTTTGTTCTATGGACAGACAAATTCCCTCATCTTCGGCAAAAAGCGATAAATCAATTCCGCCTTCTTTCAAAAAGTCATTTTCACTTATAAACGCAGGATATTGTGAGGATTCCGTAAAAACCCCAAACATTTGAAGTCGTACAGGCTCATTCCACGCACATAGGTAAAGTTTTAGTGTAGGATTACACTTTCTTAACGCATCACGAAGTTTTAATATAAATTCACGAATTTTCTGGCATCTCCAAGATATCCATAGTTCTCTGTTTCTGCGTGTCAGATATTCATAGCGTTTACGGAATCTTTCGGGATCTTTTTCTTCACACGGAATTTTTATGCCTGTTTCTTTTGCAAACAAATTAATTGTATAATCGTCATAACCCACTGACAAAGAACTGTACCAAACCAAAGTTGCATGCCAGATGTTTATTGAAACCCCTTTAAATGCCTTTTTGCTTCCATATTTTTCAGATATTTCTTCAAAGTATTCTATGAGTTGTCTCTGAACTTCCGGATGGAGCGGATTAAACATCGGTGCAGCACCAAAATCATCAGTTTTTTCTCCGTAAACATATTCAAAGTTTTCATCGCTTCTGACTTTCTTACCTTCTTGAATCATTTTTTCCAGATTTAATGCATTGAATATAGGTGTCCAGTCATTTGTAGAAGTCTGAACCTTGTTATCAAATCGCATATTATTATATGTATCTTTCCCGTCAATAATAGTATCAAGGTCAACATTCATATTTTTAAGAAGATTCCCAAGTCTTAAAAGCGTCATGCCGCCAATAAAATCAATACCCGCTGTTTCACATTTATCAAGAAACGGACTAACCCAGTCATCGGGTTTTGAAGATGTAATTGTATACTGCCGGCGATTTGGAAGTGTAAGCCAATACCAAAGTGCCGCCGGTTGAGTTTTGGAATCAAACATTGGGCCGCTGTACCAGTTTATTGGCTGAATAATAACATTTTGCCCAGTATGTTTTGCATATTCTATGAATTTGTCACCCCATTCATCAAACGTCTGTGCACCGAGGTCGCTTACGGCCCCACAGGGGTCTTCATATTGCACACCAAATTTTCTGGTATTGATATGATCCGGTTTTTCAACAGCATGACTCTTGAGTTCATCAAGTTCATAAATCGAAAACCCAAAAGCTGCAGCAGGTTCATTCTTTCCCCACGCAGTAAATGTTATGGTCATATCTGTTGTTCTCGGCCAAAATATATGATGGATTTCTTTTATTGTATTAGTAACTTCATATTCTCCGTCAGTAAAAACACCTGTTGATAAATCATAGGAAAAACAATCGTTTATCATCATATGACGTCTTTTGTCATCAGGATAAGATACAATCAGCATGTGGGGTTTATTGATATTTTTTAGAGGAAACCTATAACCAAATCTCGCAAGGGGCTTGTTTGAGGTTTCAAGATATTTTCCAAGAGAACTGTCTTCTATATGAACCCCCTCTGTTCCGAAAAATACACTTTCATCATATTTTTCAGTACAATTAAAATCTGCTATTAAAACACCGGTATATTCATCAGGCAACTTATACATGCTTATACCTCCTCCCTTAAAAACAACTCAAGCACCGGAAGAGTAACATCCGGCTTGATTCCGGGAATGATAAAACTAACCGATCCATCTTTTTCTTCACGAAATCTTATTTCAGAACCATCATGAAGCAGTTGTGCATAGTCAATTTTACCTTTCATACCCGTCATATTCATTTCTGAATAAGGATATTCAAGAAGATGTATATAAAGTCTTTTCCCATCATCAGACTGGGTAAGCACGGTTCCTTGCGGAGCCTTGAATTCAGGCTCAGCCTTAGTGCAACCATAGATAGAACGACTATTAAAATTCATCCAATCTTTAAATACTTCCAATGCTTTATCTGCTCTTTTATCAAAATTACCGCGGGAAGTAGGTCCTACATTCATAATAAGATTGCCACCGCCCGACACACTTCTCACAAGTATTCTGATAAGCATTTCCGGCGTTTTCCAACTCATTTCGTCACGATAATACCCCCACGAACCGGAAAAGGTATGGCACGCTTCCCATGCCATATATTCATCACTTCCGGGATATTTAGGCCAATCTGAGGTTGTCGTTTGCTCCGGTGTTTTTATATCCTGCAGTATTCCTGTTCTGTCATTTATTATGATTTCAGGATTAATACTGCGTATCATTTTGATCAGATTCTCGCTGTCCCAGCTTTCTTTGTTTGTCCATGGCATCCATTCTTTATAATCGCGAATGGCAAACTGATTGTACTCATTTCTTATAGAGTCCATATCCGGATATGTAAAATCAAACCAGAGAATATCAATCTTCCCGTAGTTTGTAAGCAGTTCTCTTACCTGATTAAACATATACTCTCTGTATTTTACCATATCACGAGTTTTATTTAATTCCTGTGCATTTTCCTCCGCTCTTCTCGGATGAAAAATATCAATTTGAAAATCAGGGTGATGCCAGTCAATTAAAGAATAATAGATGCCTACTTTTAAGCCTGCCTCTCTGAAGGCATCAACAAACTCCTTTATAAAATCCTTTTTAGCCGGAGTCTTTGTGGATTTATAGTCTGTATATTTTGAGTCAAACAGACAAAATCCCTCATGATGCTTAGCAGTCATCACCGCATATTTCATCCCCGCATCTTTCGCTTTTCTTGCCCACTCTTTTGCATCAAATTTATCCGGATTAAAATATTTAAAATATTTATCGTAATGCTCTTCGCTGATTTTTTCAACAGTTTTGACCCATTCATGTCTTGAGGGCATAGAGTAAAGACCAAAATGTATAAACATGCCGAATCTATCATGGATAAACCACTCCATATTGCCATCTGTTTTTTTAACCTTATAACTTGACATATGTATATTCACCTTTCACTTTATACCCTTTATTGTTACATTAAATATGTTTTTATTTCAGATACAATTTTCTCAGCCAATAATTCATATCCTTCTGTTGTAAGATGAACCCCGTCTTGTGACAACAAGCCTTCCTTTTGAGAAGAAACTTCATATAAATCAATCACAGGCAAATTATATTTTTCAGCTATTTTTTGGGCCACTTTATTTCTTACTAGTACACGCTTTTCTCTTTCGCTGTCTGCAATATGCGTTGTTAGAACAACAAAGAGCGGCGTGTTCTTAAACTCTTCCAAAAGAAATTTTATCATTTCTTCATAATGGTACCCATACTCTGTTTCGTCATCAAGATGCCAGCCATGAAGTCCGTTATTAAAAAGTATAACCTCTCTTTGACCTTGTTGTTTTCCAAAAATTTTTATACATTCTTTAAAAAACGGATTGTCTAGCCCCTTTGATGTGCCAAAACCGTCAAATAATATTTTTTCGTCACATTGAGCTGTTGCCAAAGTTCTTGTCGCACATGAAATAGAATCCCCTATGTATAAGACTCGTTTTGTTTTGGTGTCATCAGCATGGTCAATCCATGTATTATCCCATTCATACGTTTCAAGTTCCTCATTTCTATTCTCATTTTCATATGTAAAGCCCTTCATATCTAACACCTCAAAAATTATATATTATTTTTTTAATACGCAATAAACTCAGGAGCCACTATTCAATATATTTCTCCCTTTGAAAGTTTTATTTATAACACAAACTCATTTTTACCATTTTTTAATTCATAAGAATGGTTTTTAAATTTGAAAATAACCTTTTCATCTGTGCGAACATCTAATATGCACCGCATCGTATCATTTTCTCGTTTATAAAGTGCAGAAAACTGACCGCGTTTACATTTTATGCTGCCGCTGACATAGTGAAGACCGTCTCCAATCTTTGGTTCAATGACAAGTTCTTTTTCTGTAACCTGAAAACCTAACAGCTGGTAAAACAATTGATTTGTGCACCCACCCAACATAGGATGGTTGTGGGAATTCCAGTCCAAGCTGTAATCGTCGCCACGCCAACGTTCCCAAAGGGTTGTGGCTCCGTGGCATCGCATATAACCGAAAGTATCTTTCTTTTCAGAAGATAACAACTTAACAGCCGTATTGGCATACCCTTTTTCAAACAAAAGTTTAATTAAAAGGTAAGTAGCAAAAATGCCTGTGTCAAAGCACTCTGCGTCATCATAGTACTTAGCTAGTTTTTCCATCATGGCCTCGTTGCCAATACCCAGATCTATGGCAAACACATCAGCCCCCTGCACGCCACCGCAAAAACAATTACTTTCTTCATCATAATAATGATTAACTATGCCCTGCTTTAATTCTTCAAGTAACACATCATATGTAAACTCGCAACCTATGATACCGGCAATTTCCTTCATATAAATCAAGCACTTAGCAAAATAATAAGTATTCACATAGGATGGTGGAATCCGCATATCCTCAGGAGAAGCCCAATCCCCTAAAAAGCCGCCTCGTTCACCTTTGCTGACCAGAATGCTATTTTCCGTCCGTGACTTTAGATATTCCGCAAACGTAAGCATATACGGATAAGCCTCTTTTAAAATTTCTTTATCAACAAAGTGCTGATAAAAATAATAGGGCACCAAAACAATGGCTCCGGCATAACTTGCCGCACCGCCGGATACAAAACCATAAGCCGGTGCGGAATTATGGGCATGACCTGTTTTTTTGTCCTGAGCATCTAAAATATCATATATCCATTTACGGTAAAATGCTTCACTGTCTAAAATGAGCATAGCTGCGTCACTGGCAACGTGCCCGTCCCCAGTGTAGCCCACTCTCTCGCGGGTTGGGCAGTCCATAGGAACCCCCTGAATCATATTGCCAAGCTGAGTTCTTTTATAAGCCTCAAACAGCCAGTTAATGTTCTCGTTATCACAAGTAAACTCTGCCACCACATCAACATCTGTATGGACAACCTCCACACACTCTGCCGCTCCTTTACCAAACACTTCAAAATAGCGGAAGCCGTGATAGGTAAAATGAGGATGGCAAATCTGTTCTTCACCGGAACAAATATATTCATTTTCCTGAATTTGCCCCTCCCATTGCCCATCTTTAAACCATGCCCAACCGGCAGTAGAAAAAATGGGTTGCAGATTTTCGTCTATTTCCTCTGTATACCGCACAAGAACAGTTTCTCCGTCATCGCCACAAACCCGTATTTTCGCCCATCCGGTAATATTTTCCCCTGCATCATAAAGCTTTCTGCCGGAATCTTCGCATAAAAGCACAGGCTGAATTCTTCTTATCACCCTGTCCGGCGGACATTTCTGTTCAACAAGGTTTATCTTGATTTCGGGAACCAAAGCAACTCTCTGCCAATTCGCATCATCATACCCAGTCAGCATACATGCTTTGTTCAAAAGCCGCAAATCCTGTTTTTCGCCAAAAAAGATATTATTATAAACAATATGGCTCGGGCTCCATTTTTCTGTTCCGTCACTAAAAAGAGTTACATCCCCTACTGTGAGCGTAAAGCAAAGCTTGGGCAGGTCATAGTTGGTTTTGCCGGCGCGCAAATTGTCAATCTGGTTATACCATCCATTTCCCAGCATAACAACCATAACATTTTTGCCGGACTGCAAATAGGCTTCAACGTCATATTTTACATAGTAGGTTCTGTTGCCAAAATCATATTCTTCCTCCCATTGTCGCTTTTCATATTCACTTCTGACTGGAGAAAGCACATCGCAGGATACTTTTTGTCCATTCATATACACTTCAAAATAGCCCAAACCGCATATATATAGTTCCGCTCCGGCAACATTCTCTACATAAAACTCTTTTCTGATTAAGGGCGCATCACACGCTCCGGCTCTGATCCATTTAGCATTTTCAAACATAATCTTCCAGCCCCTTTGTGTATGTTCTAAAGTCCTAAAATAGTTTCTGCAAGAGAATAAGCAAACAGCCAATTCATCTCCCTTGTGGGATGATTAATTTTATTGGATAACAGCTCTGTCACATCAAATCCAAGTGTTTCCAGTCGTTTCCACTTTGCATAGCAATCGCACACCGTAATGTTCTTTTCCCGGCACAATGCTTTTGCTGCCTCAAGATAATTATCAAGCATACCTGCATTCTGAATTTTTGCTGTTTCTGCAGCTGTTTTTGTTAATAATTCATCTTTCAAACAGCCACTGACATCGGTGCACATCATATTGGGTGTCATAAAAATAATCTCACTGCCAATGTCTTGTAAGCGGTCAAAAATCTCTGCTAATGAATCTGTATACTGCTTAATACCCGTTGCACCGCATCTTGAATCATTAAGACCAAAACACACAACTGCAAGATCGGGATGATACGGTAATACATCCCGTTCCAGACGTTCAAGACCATGGGGCGCATTACTGCCGCTGATCCCTGCATTAATGATATTTACCGGCACATTGGGGCATAAAACAGAAAAAATCTCTGCAAAGTAAGTATGATAAGCACTTTTTTTATCAAAAACCGGTTCAAAGCCACCTGCTTTATTTTGACTAATTTCAAAACAGCCCTGGGTTACACTATCGCCTAAAAATGCAACCGTCACACCGGGCTGACCATAATTATCCTTTTGTTTTTTTACGAGTTTTTCAATAAATTTTTCCATATAAAACACCTCTTAACGCCTTTAATATAATCACATTATAGCAAGGCGCAGAAAAAAGCACAATATCAAAACTTGCGGTAAAGTATTACAAAAATTGCGGTCATATTTAACATCGCTAGCATAGAATTCGTTATTCTTTATTTTTGTTTATACCACCATCCCACTCTTCCGTTAAAAATATAAAAGCGATTGCTACAAAAAAAGCGATTTATTGTCGGTTCCCTGATTAAGAGAGATAATAAAAAGTGAATTATACAAGAAAAGAACAGTGTAAAGCCTTTTTTACACTGTTCTTTTATATATCTGCATATTTTTTACTACGGTTTGATTAAAACTCGCCCAACATCCGCACTTCCGGCTCAAGTGTTACACCAAACTGTTCAAACACTTTTGTTTTCACATAATCCATCAACTTGCAAACATCCTCTGCTGTAGCACCACCGAGGTTAATGACAAAACCAGCGTGTTTTTCAGAAATCTGAGCACCGCCAAAGGTCGTGCCCTTTAAACCGGCATCCTCCACCAATTTGCCGGCAAAGTGACCCACAGGTCGTTTAAAGAAACTGCCTGCGCTTGGGTAATTCAGTGGCTGCTTATCTCTGCGGCGACCATTCAGTTCCTGCATCGTTGCCCGGATGGTTTCAGGGTTGCCGGAGGTGAGCTGCAATTTTGATGCTAACACAATGCCTCCCTCCAGGGAAAAGATGCTTTTGCGGTAATCAAACTGATGTGCCTCGCCGCAAACGGTTTTCACACTCCCATCCGCTGCCAGGTATTCCGTTTCCACTACAACATCCTTCATTTCGCCCCCATAAGCACCGGCATTCATAAACACCGCACCGCCTAAAGAGCCGGGAATACCACTGGCAAACTCCAGACCGGAAAGTCCTGATGAAAGAGCTTTTGCCGCAAGCTTCGCTAACGACACACCAGCTTCCGCCGTCAACACATTGCCATCCTGTTCTACCTTAGAGAAAGGCTTTGTCAAACGGATCACCGCGCCGCGGATGCCTTTATCAGAAATCAGAAGGTTCGAGCCGGCGCCAATAACCGTAACAAGCACACCTGATTCCTTCAGTATTTTATAAGCCTCTATAAAGGCTTCTTTGGTTGCCGGCTCAATCAAAACATCAGCCGGCCCGCCAATCTGAAAGGTTGTGTAGGGTGCCATCACGGCATTTTCTGTTATATTAATATCTTTTCTTTCTTTTAATACTGAAAGCAATTCGTTGCCTCCTTGCGGTTTAAAAACCGGTATTTTCAAATATCGCTCTGTCAAAGCCTTTGCGCCTGCAAAGGTAAGCCAAAAAGCGTTCCGCTGTTAAATTCACAATTTGTTCCTCTTTAATGCCTGCCTCCATCGCCATCTCCCAAACCCGTTCCGTATCGCCTAATTCATACATACTGTGAGAATCGGTGGAGATAGACACCCAAACACCCAATTCTGCACAGCGACGGGCAATTTTTTTGCAGTTTTCAGCACTCTTAGGCCTTGTGCTGTAGCTATGATTGTTCAGTTCAATCACTTTATCTAATCGCTTAGCCGTTTCTAAAACAGCATCAATATCATACGAAAAATCAGGTGTACCGCTATGTCCCAAAGCATCAATCAAGGGGTTCTCCAGAGCTTTGATATACATATTCGTATGGTCTTCCACCGTGCCAGCATCAAGGCAGGGATTATGCACGCTGGCAATAACCCAATCCAGCTTCCGCAGAATAGCGTCTTCTAAATCTACTTTTGCATTAAAGTCTAAAAGATTCACTTCTGCCCCACGGATCACATAAACACCGTTAACCTTGCGAGGAATAGATTTTAAATTATAAAAATGCCAATAATGGGCACCGTCATTGTTTAAAGCAGGGCCATGGTCGGTAATCGCCAGAAGTTCAATGCCTTTTCTGGCACATTCCGTTATCATTTCGTGAACGGTGCTGTATGCATGAGAGCTGGCGATGGTATGGGTATGTACCTCTGTTGTAATCTTACTCTTCAATTTGTTCCATTAGCCTCCTGTTGAGTTCCTCTGCGGCGTTATAGCCCATTTTCCGCTGTCTGTGATTCATGGCGGCAACCTCAATGATAATGGCAAGGTTACGCCCGGGCTTTACGGGGATAGTCAGCGCCGGAATTTCAATGCCCATAATATCCGTTGTATAGGTATCCAGTCCCAACCGGTCATAATGCTTGCCGGCCTGCCAGTTTTCCAGATTGATAACCAAGTTGATATTCTCCGTATCTTTAACAGCACCAATACCAAAAATCTGCTTTACATCAATGACGCCGATACCACGAAGTTCAATGAAGTGACGGATAATGGCCGGCGAGCTGCCCACCAAGGTTTTGCGGGAAACCTTCTTAATTTCTACCGCATCGTCAGCCACCAGACGGTGACCACGCTTCACAAGCTCAATGGCCGTTTCGCTTTTACCAACGCCACTTTCGCCAATGAGCAGAATACCTTCACCAAACACTTCAACCAGCACGCCGTGCATAGTGGTCATTGGGGCGAGCCACACGGATAGAGAAAGAATAATATCACTCATAAAACGGGATGTGCCTTCTTTTGTTCTTAAAATGGTTACATCATATGTTTCAGCACATTCTAAAAGTTCCGGAAAAATGTCCAGTTCACTGGTCACCACCAAGGCCGGAATTTTCTTTTCCAAAAGACCGGCGATGCGCATTTTCCGTTCCTCGGCTGAAAGCTTCTCTAAATAAGTATATTCAACCTTACCCATAATCTGAATACGTTTCGGGTCAAAATAATCAAAAAAACCTGCAAGCTGCAAGCTGGGACGGTTAATTTCCGCAATGGTAATGGGAATATCTGCATAGTTCTCCGCACCATAAATCAGCTCTAAGCCCTGTTCTTCTATCAGTGTGCCCAGTTTCACAAAAATATTCATAAAACCGCTCCTTTTCTGAGGTTACTCAAAACAAACCCCATCCATATTTTTCTCTTTTATCTCCTGCACCTTGTCTTCAGCATAAACCGTAATGATATAACTGCCACGGTAAAAGGTGTGAAAATGTCCCTCCGCCTCATTGGTCTGTGCCCATTTCAGGTCGCAAAGACCGGCACCGCGCTGTTTTAAAAGAGCCTCTTTCCTCGTCCACAGCGTCAGAAAGCCTTCTGTTCTTTCTGCAATATTCATTTGCAGAAGCTGTTCTTTTTCCTCCGGCGTACAGCAAGTTTCCATAAGTTTACCTAAATGCTGAAGCCGCCTGTCCCGCCGCTCAACATCCATTCCAAAATCATGGGGAGCCACCGCCACCAAAACCAAAGTAGCCGTGTGGCTGACACCAACAAAAAGCCCTTCTGCCGAAACATAGGGCTTACCCTTCTTTGTTCGCAATACGCAAACAGGCTCTTTGACACCATAAGCAGAAAGACTGCGTTCTATCAGCCTGTCAGTATGTTCGGTGCTGTGCAATTTTGACTTTCGATAATAATATATAATCATATGTTTATTATATAGCGGTTTACAGTTATTGTCAAGCCGTCCTCACAACCATTGCCCGTAAAAAAACTGTTTTAATACTGGACTTTTCAGCCGTTTTGTTGTACAATAAACTTATATTAATTTTGGAGGGATTTGCATGCGTGCAGTCATTACCGTTATCGGTCAGGACAAAATCGGCATCATTTACGAAGTGAGCCGGATTCTGGCTGAAAATAGCATTAACATTTTGGATATTTCACAAACCATTATGCAGGATATGTTTACCATGATCATGCTGGTAAACACCGAAAAATGTTCAAAAAATTTCAAAGAAATTTCTGATACTTTAGGCGCATTGGGTGATAAGTTAGGCCTTTCTATCCGCATCCAGCACGAGGATATTTTTAATTCTATGCACAGAATTTAACCTGCATTGAATCAAAAGGAAAGGATGACTTTAGAATGTTAAATTCACTTGAAATAATGGAAACTATAAAAATGATTGCCGAGGAGCATTTAGACATCCGCACGGTTACCATGGGCATCTCCTTAATGTCCTGCGCCGGCTCTGATGGAAAGGCAGTCAGCCAAAAGGTGTACGACACCATTACAAAACGGGCAGAAAACTTAGTAAAAACTGCTGAAGAACTGGAGACTGAGCTGGGTATTCCCATTATCAACAAACGTATTTCCGTAACACCGGCTTCCCTGGTGCTTGGCGGCTCCTCCAACCCGGATGATTTTGTTCTGCTTGCCAAAGCATTAGACAAAGCGGCCACAACCACCGGCGTCAACTTTATTGGTGGCTACTCTGCTTTAGTCCATAAGGGTATGACCACAGGGGATGCAACGCTTATCGCTTCCATTCCAGAGGCTCTTGCTGTTACAGAGCGTGTTTGCTCCAGCGTGAATGTAGGTTCTACCCGTGCTGGCATTAATATGGACGCAGTCGCTTTAATGGGTCGCATCATTAAAGAAACCGCTGAAAAAACCAAGGATAAAGACGGTTTTGGCTGTGCCAAGCTGGTGGTATTTTGTAACGCTGTAGAGGATAACCCCTTTATGGCCGGTGCTTTTTGTGGTGTTGGTGAACCTGATACCGTTATTAATGTAGGTGTATCCGGCCCTGGTGTTGTAAAATGCGCCTTAGAGCAGGTTAAAGGTGCTGATTTCGGTGTTGTTGCCGATACTGTAAAGAAAACCGCCTTTAAAATCACCCGTATGGGACAGCTGGTAGCGCAGGAAGCCTCCCGCCGTTTGAATGTTCCCTTCGGCATTGTGGATTTATCCTTAGCGCCCACCCCTGCCGTTGGTGACAGCGTGGCATACATTTTAGAAGAAATGGGTCTGGAACGCTGCGGTACTCACGGCACCACAGCAGCTTTGGCCCTCCTAAACGATGCCGTTAAAAAGGGCGGTGTTATGGCAAGCTCTTATGTGGGCGGTCTTTCCGGTGCTTTCATTCCCGTCAGCGAGGATGCCGGTATGATTGCTGCAGCACAGACCGGTGCTCTTTCTTTGGATAAATTAGAGGCTATGACCTGCGTTTGTTCTGTGGGTCTTGATATGATTTGCGTCCCCGGTGACACCAGCGCACAAACCATTTCAGCCATCATTGCCGATGAGGCCGCTATTGGTATGATTAATAACAAAACCACCGCCGTTCGTTTAATCCCTGCTCCCGGTAAAAAAGTGGGCGATGTTGTGGAATTTGGCGGTTTATTGGGTTCAGGACCCGTAATGCCGGTGAATGGCTTTAAAAGCGATGATTTTGTTGCCCGTGGCGGTAGAATACCGGCACCGATACATAGTTTGAGAAACTAACAATAAAGGGGTTGCAAATGCAACCCCTTTATTGTTAGTTTGGTTTCTTCAAAAACCGCATTGTCCACGCTTGCAAACGCAATCGGTGCGACAAATACTGATCTTCAAACTCGTCACTTTGCATCCACTGGCCTTTAAAGCTACAATCCCTTGTCATGGGCAGAGCATCCAGAGATGGCAGTTGCTCACCCGGCTGTAAGGTTACAGTTTCTTCACCGCAAAGCACAGCCATAGCACCAAAAAGCCAATCCGCCGGACCGATAACTGTCTCACCCACCTTAATTTCTGTGGGTAAAAAGCCACTTACATCAATATTTTTTGCAGATTTCTTAATATCATCTGCCGAAAGAGTCACCGCTTCTGTTATGGCATAAGGCGTATCTAAAAAGCCGTATACCTTGCCGCAAACATGTTCCGTTTTCCCCATCAGCAAATCCCGACAGGCTAAAAACATGTCAGAAATGGATAAAGAACAGGGCTTTGTTACAGGGTAAAAGTTTTCGCTGATGGCTTCATACAGTCCGGGAATATCCGACTGTGTTACCACGCGTTCCGGCTCCCGTGCCAGTTCTCCTGCCAATTCCGAATAATTGGTAATGCGGAACCGTTTATCTTCCTTCAACAGACGAACCACCGTTCTTAAGTTTTCATAAAACTTGTCCGTTACCTCTTTCGGTCTGGGCGTGCAACTTTCCCACTGGCCGAATTCGTGCAGATTCTGTTTACAATAATTCTTTGCATCCCAGAATTCTTCAAACATACAAATGTTGGGATGGGTATACAGAATCACTCGGTTATGCTTAGAAAGTTCATCTAAAAGCTCGCGGATTTCCGCTTCACCACAGGTTAAAAATGTCCGTTCCATACCATAGGTATACGAAACATTGAAAATATTGCAATAATAAACCCCTTGACCATCTACTGTGTCACAATATGTATCCGCATAAACAGGAAAACCCATATCTGCATAGGCATACATTGCCACATAGGATTTTTGATTTCCCGGCGGACAGGCAGCATACATCTTTTCTACGCCGGTGGCATGACGAATCATTTGAACAGCTTCCGTTTCCTGACGGAGCACTTCGGCTTTCGCCGTCTCAAAATCCTCAATATCTGTATATTCGTTAATGGTCGGATGTAGTGTGTGCCCATAACTATGAGAAGCAATTTCATGATGTTTCAGCGCCTCTAAAACATCAGTTCTGCCCCAGTTTTCCAGTTGCTTAGCCAGCAAGCCAACCACACAAAAGCAACCCTTCACGCCTTCTTCACGCAAAATTTCCGCCTCACGATAAATAGCATCTGCTGCTTCGTTAGAAGTAAAATCCTCTGTATCAAAGGATAAAATAACATCCGTCATAACAATCTGCCTCCATAATGATATGCCATCATAACACTCAGCATCCTAAAACCACTGCTTGTTTCTTTTGTAATTTTGACATTGCAATAAAATATGCAATCAGCTCTGTGATAATGCACAAAATCCATCCAATGGGCCAGACAAGGTACAAGAAGGTCATAGTGGGGCACAAGGGGAAGATCAGATATACCCACACAAACCGCAAAAGGCACATAAAGAACAGGGTTGCCATGGTAGGAATAATGGGTTTGCCCATACCTCTTAAGGTGCCGCCCAACACCTCATTAATACCGCAGATGAAATAGGTGCTGGAAATAATAATCATCTTTTGACGGGAATACTCGATAACGGCGGGAGTGCTGGTCATCAGCGAGGAAAGCTGTCTGCTGAAGGCGGCCGAAAGCAGACCAAAAAATGCACCAAACATAACTGTGATAAGCACACTGTTAATAATGGCTTTTTTCGTTCTGCTCAAATTCCCTGCACCAATGTTCTGTGCCACATAAGGCATGGTTGCCAGGCATGTGGCATGGCAAATCTGATACAGAATGCCATCAAACTGATTGGCTATGGAAATGCCTGTGGTAGCATCCGGTCCAAAGCTGTTCACCGTTGCCACAATAACAGAATTGGCCACTGAATAAAGAGCCGTCTGCAAACCTGTCGGAACGCCGATAAACAGGATTTCTTTCAATTCAGAACCATAGAATCTCATTTTTTTAAAGGTGAATTTTGTCTTATCATCGTTTCTGAGCAAGGTAATAAAAGCCAGGCCGCCGATCACGGTATTACAAACAATGGTGGCAATGCCAACGCCTTCCACTGTCATATGAAACTTTGCAAGACAAATATAGCTCAAGACAACCTTTATGCTGCTACCAATCATTAAAAAATACATAGGGCGTTTGGTATCGCCACCGGCACGCAGGATTGATGCGCAGAAATTATATAGCAATAGCATAGGAGCGCCAATAAAATACAGTCTGAAATATAAGCTTGCCTGCCCCATCAGTTCATCAGGACAATTGATCCAACCTAAAAATATTTCTGCACAACTGACGCCTAAAGCAAGAAGGATCAGGCCGCCAACAACAGAAAACAAAACTGCCGTGCCGATAGCTCTCTCCGTTTTTTCTTCATCGCCGCTGCCAATGCACTTTGCAACGACAACGTTGGCACCGGTAGAAATGCCAATCAGCAAGCTGGTACAAACACTAATCAGCGTTCCGCAGGTGCCCACAGCACCCACCGCCGAATCACTTGCAAAATTCCCCAGAATCGTCATATCAATCAGATTAAACATATTCTGGGTAACATTCATAATCATAATGGGTATAACCATAACAAACAAGCCTTTAAAAATAGAGCCTGATAACATATCCACACTATTTCTTTTAATTCCCATAAAACTTTTTCTCCCATATGTTGACCGCATTATCTTCAGATTATCTTTGCAAACTCATTGTAGCACCATTTATATAAAATAGCAAGTGGAAAAAACAAAAGGAGATGTAAAAAAATTTTTACATCTCCTTTTGTTATCTTAGCAGGATACTGTTTCCTGAGCATTTAAAACTTCTTTCCGCTTGCGGTGAGCGGCAGAGATAACGAGTTGCAGAGCCACGATATTAATCACCATCACAACTGAGCAAGCGTAAAAGCCTACAGTGTAACTGTTAAACAAATCGTAGCATGCATTAATCAACGGTGCGCCCAAAGCATAGCCTGCTGTATTAAAGGATACGAATAAGCCTAAAATTTTATTAAAGGATTTTTCGCCAAATAAGTCACTGGCGTATAGAGGTAAAACAATGGTTTCAAGAGGTAATGCCAAAGAAGAGAAAATACCATATACCATCGCCAATACCATACCGAAAGCTGTGTTGGTTATCATAGCCAGAGCAATCATTACAACCACGGCCATAACAGAACAAATGGTAATGGTTGTTCTTAAACCGCAGCGGTCGTAAATAAAGCCGGTTAAGAACTTAAATCCTGCAAGAGCCAGAGAATGAACGCTCAGAACCGATGCCACATAAGTGGGGTCTAAACCAACATCCTTCATATGAGCCGCTGCTACACCGTTAATACCCTGTAACACAAGACCTGTTAAAAAGATGCAGACAATTGCCGCATAGAAGTACGGAGTTTTAACGGCTTCACTATACTCAATACCGGGCCAGCTTTGTCCTCTTGCTTTCTTTTTAGAAACAACAATTTCGCCCTCTTCCGCATTTTTAGGACGATCTTTAAAGAAAATCATAATCAAAACAGCAACCGCTAATAAAATCAAAGCAATCACGCGGTATGCCGCACGGTAACCATAGACTCCCTGCTCAATGATGGGAGACACAATCTGAATAGCAATGGCACCACCAATACCATTAGCCGCCAAAACCAAGCCCATAATAGTACCCTTGTTTTCTTTACACCATTGGTTGATAATACAACCAACCATTGTTGTAGTGGTCCAGGAAAGACCAAGACCTAACAGACAACCGCCTATGTAAAAAACAAATACATTCGTGGCAAAGGAATAGATTAAGCTGGAAGCAATTAAACAAAGAAAACCCGCTCCAATCAGCTTTTTAGGACCAAATTTGTTAATTAAAGCACCAAAAAACAAATTGATAATCGCCGTGGTAACAAAGCGACAGCTATCATTTAATGAAAATGCACTGCGCTGAATACCCAATGCCTTTGTCACCGGACCGATGAATAAGCTCTTTGGTGAACTACAAAAGCCCAGACATGTGAGCACCATTAAAAAGGACAGTGCCACAATGACCCATTTGTAATCAAAACCTTTTTTTCTACCCTGATTTTCCAAAATGAAACATCTCCTATTTTAGATTTACATAATATAGTATAGCACATTATGCATCATAATTCAATAAAATGGACATTTAAATTTCTTTCAATTTTTTAGATTTCACATCAATTTTTTTGTTTTTCAAAATTGACTGTCAACATAAAAGCTGATATAATAAAAATATCAAAGGAAACGAGGTAACCGCTATGTTATGGGAAAATTTACGGGAAGAAGAATTTAACGACGCCATAAAAGATTCAAAAGGCCTCTGTATCGTGCCGGTGGGCTGTTTAGAAAAGCACGGCCAGCATCTGCCGGTAGGCACCGATGTAATTCACATTACAGAAATTGCCAAACGAGCCGCTGAACTTGAAACCGCCTGCGTTTTCCCCACCATGTATTTTGGCGAAAAAACCGGTGCCGGAGAGTTTAAGGGAACAGTTATGTTCAGTCCCGAGCTCCGCTTGCAGATTTTAAAAGAAACCTGCCAGGAAATTTACCGTAATGGGTTCCATAAAATCTTGCTGTATAACGGTCATGGCGGTAACCAATCCATGCTATCCTATTTTTCCCGCGGTGTGTTATATGAAAAAGCACCCTACTCTGTTTTCGACTATTCTTTAGGTTCTGATTTTGCCACCCCGAAAAAAATCTTAAACGAGGGATATTCCTATCTCACAACCGAGGACCGCAAAATTCTGCAGGCCTATAACGATCAGAAAAAGCGGTTCGGTCACGCTGACTATATTGAAACCGGTTGGGTATATGGCATTCGTCCCGAAACCGTCCGTCTGGATAAGGTGAATCAGGAATCTTGCGAATCCACTCACCGTTTTGATGATTTTTCTGCTCACCGTATAGGTACGCCCTTCGCCTGGATGGCCAACTTCCCCAATTCTTACGAAGGGGATATGCATGAAGGGATGAACGAACGAATTGCAAGAGCTATGGTGGATTATTCCGTGAAAAAGCTCACCGAAGTCCTGCATTTTCTGAAAAACGAAACAGTTTCTGATGCTTATAAACAGGAATGGCTGGAAAAACAGAAACCGCATACTATATAAAAAATAACGGTTGCCAAAAGCAACCGTTATTTTTTTACTGTAATGCATTTTTCTTTTTAGTCATAAACTGCAGCACCAGTACTACAGCTACAAGGCCAACACCAATAGCATCGGTAACAGCACCGGGATAAATCAAAAGCAAGCCACCAATGACACTGATCACTCTTTCAAACAATTTCATACGGTGCATAAAATAGCCTTCTAAAGCTGCAGACACCGCAAAGATACCAACCAAAGATGTTACGCAGATTAACGCAACCTCCCAAGCTGTTGTATTCACAAACAGCATTGCCGGATTGAGCGCAAACACATAAGGCACAATAAACGCACCAATGGCAAGTTTTGTCGCTGTAAAAGCCGTTTTCATAGGATTCGCCTGCGCAATAGCCGCACCGGCATAGGCTGCTAAGGCAACCGGTGGTGTTAAATCAGCAACAATACCGAAATAGAACACAAAGAAATGAGCTGCAATCTGTGGAACGCCCATACGCACTAAAATGGGTGCGCAGGTAGCCGCCATAATGCAGTAGTTCGCAGTAGTGGGCACACCCATACCCAACACAATACAACAAAGCATAGTTAAAAACAAAGCCACAATTACCTGACTTCCGGCCAACGCCACAATGCCGTTAATCATGGTGTTGGCAAGGCCGGTCATAGTGATGGTCCCGGCAATGATACCGGCCACACCGCAGGCTGCTGCCACGGTAATCATGCCCTGACCACCGGCGGCAAGCGCTTCCCATATACGTTTTGGCGTAATGCGGTTTTCTTTATTAAACAAACTCACCACAATCGCCACTACAATAGCGATAGCAGCCGCATACTGTATGGAACGCTGGCTGGTACCTACAAGATAAATCAAAATAATTAACGGAAGCAATAAATAGGTCTGTTTTAAAAGGGGCAGGAGTTTCGGTAACTCTTCCCTTGTTAAACCCCGAAGGCCTTCTTTTTTTGCCTCTAAATGAACTGCAATAAAAATACCGGCAAAATATAAAACCGCAGGTAAAATAGCTCGCACCACGATATCACTATAAGGCACGCCCACATAATCTGCCATCAAAAAGGCCGCCGCACCCATAATAGGCGGCATAATCTGACCGCCGGTTGATGCCGATGCTTCAGCCGCTGCTGCAAATTCAGGCTTGTAACCGGTTTTCTTCATCAGGGGGATTGTCACAGAACCGGAACCAACTGTGTTGGCAACCGAAGAACCGGAAACCATACCCTCCATAGCGCTAGCCACAACGGCAACCTTTGCCGGACCGCCGGAAAAACCGCCAACAACGGCATTGGCTATTTTAATAAAGAAATCCGCAATACCGGTTCTTTCCAAAAAGGCACCAAAGATGATAAACACCACAATAAACTTTGAGCACACATTAATAGGAGTAGAAAGCACGCCTTCTTTTCCATAGAACAAGTAGTGTACAATATAATTCAGTTTACCCCAAAGAGTCGGATTGGAAAGTCCCCAGATTAAAGCATAAACAATAAAACAGCTGGCTACAATAATGATAGGCAGCCCCACGCTTCGACGGCACACCTCTGCCAGAGACAAAATGCCAACAATACCAATTAAAATCTGATACCAGGCAAAGTTACTGCCCTGCTGAATAATTGTCATAGCGTTAGCCGCGTAATATAAAAAGGCACCTGTGCCGCAGATCATCAGCAGAATATCATACCAAGGCATATAATTAACCTTTTGTTTGCCTTTTTTCGCCGGATAAACCAAATATCCCAGCAAAACAATAAATGCAACAAAAGTGGTTAAACGAAGTTCTTCCAGCCAACTGGCGAACAGCGTTACATAAATACAAAACAGAGAAAAAACTGCCAATACACAATTGACGGCTACTTTTGCCTTCCCCTCCCAGACACGGGTGTTGGACTCTCTATCAAACTTTTGCATAACAGCATCCAGATCCATCGGTTCTGTCTGGACCGGTGCTTTTTTCTTAAACAAAAACATACAAATCTCCTCCACGGAATGATAAAACAAAAGGCGGTGTAAAATTGTTTTTACACCGCCCTAAACATTACTGAATGGTAAAATTAGTCAACGGCAACAGTAACGCCTTTTTCTGCAAAATATTTTGCTGCACCTGCATGGAACGGTACCGTCATACCACCGGTTGCATTTTCAATGCTCAACTCTGCACCTTTTGCATTTTCTGCAGTAATTGCTTCTGCATTATCAAAAATGGCAGCTGTCAGTTTGTAAACATCATCTTCAGATGCATCTGCACTTACAATTAATGTTGCTTTAACAGTCACAGTTGTAACATCCTCTGTCTGACCTGCATAGGTACCTGCCGGAATTTTATAAGTGGTATAGAACGGGCAGGCAGCCATTAATGCATCTGCCACAGCGCCGTCAATGGGAACTAAATATGCGCTGTTGGTGGTACAAAGCTCGGTGATAGCAGGTGTAGGAGCTCCGGCTACGATAAACGCAGCATCAATTTTACCGTCTTTTAAAGCATCGGCACTATCAGCAAAGGACTGATACTGTGCATTAATATCGCTTTCCTGTAAGCCGGCAGCTGTCAGAACGTCAATAGCATTAAAATAAACGCCGGAACCGGGAGCACCGATAGAAACAGATTTACCCTTTAAATCAGCAACAGACTTAATATTTTCATCCATGGTTACCAGCTGAACGGATTCGGCATACAGGCCGGCAACAGTACGGAAGGAATCAACCTTACCCTCTTTTTCGAAAGAGCGTGTGCCTTCCCACGCATAAGACATAACGTCAGACTGTACAGTACCTAACTGGTAGTTACCAGACTGAATACCCTGAATGTTTGCTTTAGAACCATCGGTTGAAACAACGGTTACATTAATACCAGCATTGTTTTTAATATACTGGCCTAAAACACCGCCGTAACCATAATATGTACCAGAAGTACCACCGGTACCCATAGTCATTTTTGTGCCGGCAGAACCGCCGCAAGCTGTCAGTGCCAAGAGCATTACCAATGCCAGCACGATAGAAATAATTCTTTTCATAATTTTTCCTCCATAATATAAAATAATACATTTTTTATTATATAACATCTTTGAATTTTTTTCAAGTCTTAATTTCATTTTTTGATAACAAAAATAAAAATTACTTTATTTTCATAAAATTTTCGAAGAATGTTTTTATCCTCTTTCAAAACTATAATAAACAAAGAAAAAACCTGCAGCAGATATCTCATTTGCTGCAGGTTTTCAAATTATATCAATTACTGTATCACAATATTCGCCGTAGGGCTGATGATATTCACCATTGTGTTCCCCGGATTGATGAGAAGTGGCGTGCCGTCTGCCTTTTTATAGATCGTATCCCCGCTGCGAGAGGATTTTGACCAGGTAATTTCTTCATAAGCACCGTTGGTGAAATAATATCCCTTGCCACTACCGGTGGTAATGAGCTCACGACGGTCGCTGCCATCCCCTAAGGAGGTATCGTGAATCAGCTGCACAATCACATTCTTAACCGATAACGTCTCGCCGCTTTGCAGGGCGTGTGGCTGACCGTGAATGGTTTTTTCATAGAGCTTCTTTTCAGCATTATAGCGATATCCTGTCTGGTAGAAGCCAGAATAACGAAGGTCAATGGTATTGGCAACCTTATCAGCAGGCAAATCAAAGTAAGCTTCTGCATATTGAATGCCGTTTTTCCGGTCAGTTTCCTGCGCATAGCCTTTGGCAACAGCCGTTTCCTTAATTTTCTGAATGCTGGTATACGCGCTGTGCCAATCGCCTTTATATTTTTGTTCGCGCCAGAACATATTGCCATCTGAGCCCACAACACCGTTAATGTTGTTAATGCCAAAAGCAGAAATATCGTGGCTGGCCTTGGGGCTCCAGCCATAATGGGTGTAAATTGCATTGTTTTCCATTACATAATCCAAAAAGTAATGTCTTGAAGAACGAACGGGGCCGATTTTGGCTGTGTCAACACCGCGGAAGAACGCCAGAAACCGGGTGGCACCGCCTTCCACCGTAACCTCATAAATCAGGTAGGCATCTTCAAGGCCGGCGTGAGGACGTGCATCTTTATTGTCGTTATCAACCATAATACCAATGGGACGCTCTTTGGTATTCACATATGTATTAAAAAAGTTTTCAATCTCCACCGCAACGGGGTCCGCTGTGGGAGTTGGTGTAGCTGTAGGTTCCGGCTCTCCGTTGGTTTGTTTCCCTGCTCCGCCGCAACCGGAAAGCACCATAACCATCACCAAAAAACAAACAAACATCGTTTTTTTCATTCTCATGCACTCCTTTTCATTGGTTTTCCCTTACAAAAATTATACCATATAAAAAAGAAGGTGTAAAGAGAAAAAAAGTTGTCATAATTTATAAAGCATAAAAGCCACCTCATTGGGTGGCTTTTTATAGCATAAGCACAGCAAAAGCCGTATTGTAGATTCTCTCCGTTGGGAAAACAATGTCAATGCAATCATTTTATATATCAGCTTATCCAAAATCATGGCGGAACCCCGCATCAATATGATATTTTTCAAACACCTTCACGATTTCTTCCACCACATAAAAATCATCTTCAATGGTTTCATCCTGAATAATACTTTTGATTTCGCCAAGCACCACCAGGGCGACGGAATGTATGTCATCGGTATCAATGTAAATGTACTCTATGGCCTGTTGAATGGCTTCACAGACAGCACTGGCAAAGATTTCTAATTTAATGCCCATCATATCACTCCTTTATAAATATCCCTATTCGGGATATTTATATTATACCGTTATGGGATAATATTTGTCAAGGAGTGATTTTATGCGATTAAGAGAAATTAGAAAAGCCAAGGGCATTTCTCAATTAAAGCTGGCTATGGATTTAAATACAACACAAAATACCATCAGCCGTTACGAAACCGGTGCGCACGAGCCAGGAATTAAAGAATTAATCCGAATTGCTGACTATTTTCAAATCTCAATTGATTATCTTTTAGAAAGAACAAATAATCCTAAAATGGCAGAATAATTTTTATATACCTATCGGCAAACTTGAGGTCCAGGGGCAACGCCCCTGTGTCGTTTTGAGAAGGCATAGAGAAAAATCGACACTCCCCTCTCTTTTTGCTACTTCGCGTGCCAGATGGATCTTAAGCGAGACTGCTTATGCATAAAACAAAGACCACCCACAGGGTGGTCTTTGTTTTATTTCCTACCTATAACAATGCCGTACACCGCACCGATAATTCCATAAGGAATCAGCAGCACCAGGCAAACGATTGTGCTGACAGACGGCAAAAACATGCTGACCAAAAACAAAATGCCCATCACAACGGTTTCATAACCGATAAACCGGTTGATTTTTCTTGCCTTCTCCGCTTTAACATCATAATGTTTAATATAATCAAACTTGGGCAGGTAATTCCCAATAACAAGGAACACAACACCAACAATCAAAGTCGCAACTTTTCTTACATCCACATGCCAGCCAAGACCATACCCTAAGGTAACCACCTGCAACACAACAGTCATACAGGGAATAATCCATTTGGTCACAGCTTCAAACTTTTTTCGTTCTCCGTGCTTGTGAGCATTCAGGTCATTGATAAAGCAGCAAAACCATTGAAGAATCACCATCAGCACCGGCAACCCGAACACAACAAAGCCCTTCGGGGCAAAATTATCCGGTGTGCCGTAAACATCAAAATGAATGGCCAAAACCTCCGGCAAACGGTTCCATAGGGAAAGCCCCAGCAGAATCGGCAATAAGCAAACAAGACTTGTTATGATAAAAACTTTCCATTTAAAAAATTTCATTCCTCACGACCTCCTAACCCATAAATCCATCGCAACACGTCTTCAAACACCGACGTATTCAATTCATAGTATATAAAATTTTTGTGTTTTTCTTCCGCAATCAGGTCCGCCTGCTTTAGTTTTGCCAGATGATACGAAACTGTTGCACCCGTCAGATTAAAATGCTCGCCGATTTCTCCTGCAGACTTTTTGCCTTCTTTCAGCATGGAAAGGATATCCCGTCGTACCGGGTCGGAGATGGCTTTTAAGGTTTCGTTCATACCCATTCACATCACTCCCTTGCATCTATTTAGAAATATTTCTAAATAGATTATACTATACAGCAGACAAAAAGTCAACATCTATTTAGAAAAAATTCTAAATAGATGTTGACTTTTCTTTTTGTGACGATAAAATCAATGCATAAATTACCTTATATTGTTAATAATAAAGAAAACTGTAATTGGAGGTAAACTATGTTCAAACATGAAAAAATGCTTTTTCATCCCGTATCGGTAGAAAAACCAAATCCGCAATATGCAGCACTGTTGCAGGAACAGCTGGGCGGTGACAACGGTGAGCTCAAGGCCGCTATGCAGTATATGTCACAGAGCTTTCGCATTAAAGATCCCGAAATCAAGGATTTATTCCTTGATATTGCCGCAGAAGAGCTGGGACACATGGAAATGGTTGCGCAAACCATTAATATGCTCAACGGACACGATGTCGATGCCGCAAAAGTACAGGCCGGTGAAATTCAGTCTCATGTCATTTTGGGCTTGAATCCCGGGCTGATTAACGCCTCAGGCTATTCATGGACTGCAGATTATGTAACTGTTACCGGAGATTTATGCGCCGACCTTTTGAGCAACATTGCATCCGAGCAGCGGGCAAAAGTCGTTTATGAGTATTTGTATCGCCAGATAGACGATAAAAAAGTTAAAGAAACCATTGATTTTCTTTTAAACCGCGAAGAAGCACACAACCAGATGTTCCGCGATGCTTTTAACAAGGTGCAAAACACCGGTTCTAACAGAGATTTCGGCACTACTCAAGCCGCAAAAATGTATTTTTCTCTGTCGGACCCGGGACCGAATGTGTTTGCAAATAACGAAACCATTGCCCCTTCCTTTAACAAAAATGCTTGATTCTATTCAAAAGACCACCCTTTTGGGGTGGTCTTTTGCTATAGCAGCTTTCGGACAGAATCTCTATTGATCATCTGTGGCCGGATTGTTAATCAACTTACCGTTTTTATCAAATCTGGAGCCATGGCAGGGGCAGTCCCACGAATGTTCTGCTTTGTTGTATTTCAAAGCACATCCCAGATGAGGACACCGCGGCACCGTAGGTGTCAGCAAGCCTTTTACCGATTCAAAAATGTTCACCGCCAACTGCGGATGAAGCACAGTTCTCGATGGGGAATACACTTCTTCATATTCATTTTTTCGTCCACAGACCACATCCCGAAGCAGCATAGCAGCAACCATAGAGGATGTCATACCCCATTTGTTAAACCCCGTTGCCACATATAAACCGGGTGTCGATTTAGAATACTGACCGATATACGGAATGGAATCCAATGTCATACAATCCTGCGTAGCCCACCTGCCCACCTCATGAGCTTCGGGATAATAGCTTTTGGCAAATTCCGTAAGCTCCGCCCAGTTCCCACCTTTCGCCCCCGTGCGGTGGCTACCGCCACCAAGCAGCAGCAAATCCTGAAATTCTCTGAAAGAAAGGCCGTCCTTTGCCTCATCTACATACATCCCTTTTATCTGCGGTGCGTTTTGCAAAGCCAAAACATAAGACCTGTGCTGATACAGCTTCAGAAAATACCCACCGTGTTTGTTGATAAAGGGAAAATGTGTGGCTACAATAATGGTCTTCGCTGAAATCGTTCCCTTGTTTGTGATGGCTGTGTTGGTTTTTAATTCAAGAACTTTTGTGTTTTCGTAAATCGTTATGTCTTTTGCTATTCCATAAGCAAACTTCAGCGGATGAAACTGCGCCTGATTCTCTATCATAACAGCTCCCGCAATGGGAAATGGCAATTCTGTCTTTTCACAAAACTCCGCTGAGCAGCCAATTTTGTTTAATGCAAAAGCCTCTTGCTCAATCGCTTTTCTGTCATTCAAAGAGTACACAAAGGATGGGCAGAATTCTAAGCCAGCATTGGATGAAGAGGCCATTTTTGTCAGTTCATCAAAAGCATTTTTTTGGCTTTGATAATAAAGCTGTGCTGTCTCCACACCATATTGTTTCATAATTTTATGATACACAAGACCATGTTGCCATGTGATTTTTGCCGTTGTGCCGTTGGTTATTCCGGCGCATAGCCTATCTGCCTCGACTAAGACACACGCTACGCCGGACTTTTGTAACATATAGGCACACAAAATGCCGCACAACCCGCCACCAATGACCAAAACATCGGTTTTTATATCCCCTTCTAAGGGTGTAAAGATGCACTTTTTTATATCCTGATTCCAAATTGATTCCATATCGTCACCTCTGCTTTATTATTTCAAATAAAAGCAGAAGAATACAGGTGCAGTAAAAATTTAAAGACTATCCAAATGGGTAGTCAATAAGTGGCTCCCCGAGTTGGACTCGAACCAACGACAACAACGAGTTGAAACCAACGCATCTCGGCAGGGCACTAAAATCCCTGCCTGCGATTGCGGGTTTCGGCCAATTTTCGGGCTCCCTCCCCCTGCCACTGGCAGCGGTCGCCCTCAAACCAGTTAACAACTCGCGCCGCGGCTGTTAACCTACTGTAGTCGGTGCTAATCTAACTTAAAAAACACTAAAAAAACCACCCTGTTGGGTGGTCTTTTAGTGGAAGAGCCGAATGGTTTAGATGCCACTATTTATTATCTTTTCTTTGTTTTTTTACACCTTCAAAATAAAACATTATAACAACGATTGTAATAGCAATCCACAAAATCTTTGCGTAACTTTTGGGAAATACAATCCATTTTGGCATATCCTCTGCATAAAAAATTTCCACTAAATCACATACCACAGGAATTGAAAAAAGCACAGAAACTAGTTGCATTCTTATGTTTAATTTCTGACTATCTTTTTCTTTTTTAAACCTTTCTTTCCTTATCACCGTATTTTCAATCTTTTGTTGAATCTTTTCTAGTTCAGTTATGTATCTCTCTATATTTAAACATTCGTAAACTGCCTTTGCTGTAAAATACTTTTCTTTATAGAAATCATAAATCAAATCACTATTAACTTTATTCAATATATAATTACTATCCTCAATTAGTTCTTCTTCATCATAGTCAACATCATATTTTCTATTCTTATATTTAACTATGAAATTTAATAGTTTTTCTCTCTCCATTAAAAAATAATCAAATATTGAATAAAAAGTTTCTATTGACTCATATTTATGTTTTTTCTCTGCACTTCTAATTTCAATTAACATATTTTCATACCCATATGTAGAAATATCTGCATATTGCGTTATATTCTTCCCCATATCGCACATGAACTCGTTTATGTAATAGTCCAAAGGCAACTGCTGAGTTATTTTCCTTATTGTATTCAACAGGCTTGTATGGTCTCTTTCTATAGTTTCAAACTGATAATATCTATATACATTTTGCATATGATTATAAGTGATAATGTTGTTTTTTTGAGAGGGATCTTTTTCAAAGTGTTTAGCTAATATAGTTATCAGTACTTCAAATGCCAAACCAAATTTACTTTTTTCCGAGAATGTACTAAATAATTTTTCTATTTCATATCCTACAAAACGCACATTTTCATCCACATCATCTTTTATATCTAATATATCATGTAAATTCATATCTATTTTTATACATTTGAAATTGTTCCATTCTAATATCTCTGTGTGGGAATTTTCATTGAACTCATCAAATCCTGTATACACATAAGAAATGCTACACTGTCCATCTTCGCTCATTGAAGCAAAACTTTCAACTTTTATTTCTTTATCATCCTTGGTAATTAAATAAAATGTTGGCATCACTGAACGCATCATACTAAAATAAGCAACTCTGTCTGTAACCATATATCTATCTATTTCAGCAAGACGAGCCACAAATTCTGAATCATAACTTACTTCATGTTTGTGATTGTTTTCAATAAAAATATCAGAAATACCATGTCGTGCAATTGGCATTTTACTATTATAATATTCATTCATTGCAAACGCCATATTAAATTCCATTACATCAATAGGATTATTATTTTTATATAATTTAAAATAAAATGTTTCAATCAGTCTATTAAGTTTAACTTCACTCATTTTTCTCACTCCCAAACTAATTAATTATATAATTAGAATACCATACTTCTTCAAAAACTTCAATAATTTTGCCTATTTTGTCAATTTATGATACAATAGAAACCATTTTAACTTTAAGGAGGTTTCAGTATTATGCGACAAAAATACACACAAAAGCAAAAGGATGATGTTATTAAGTGCTATCTTGCCGGAGAGCAAGTCATGTCTATTCATAAACGCACTGGCATTTCTCGTTCTACAATTTATTCTTGGATTAAAGAATATGATTACAACCATAAGGTTAAAGACCATGCCATAAATCTCAAAGACTATAACGACCTTGTCCGAAAGTATGAACGAAGTCAAATCATAATTAAGATTTTACAAACATCCCCATGTTTAGCCACCGATTCAATAGATAACAAGTTTTCTGCGGTTGAGGCTATGTTGTTGGAAGGATATAATGTCAACGTTCTTTGCGATGCTTTATGCCTTTCAAAAGGCACATACTACAACCGAAAGCTTCGTGGAAAGAATGGCAACACTTAAGCAAAACAGAGAAGAGATACACTAAAGCCTGTCATAGAAGAAATCTATTACGAAAGCAATCAAATATATGGTCCAGGTAAGATTGCAGCAGTAATGCATGATAGGGGCTATCATATTGATCCAAACACTATTGCACGAATTATGCATGAAAATGGTTGGTTCAGTATTCGTGGTGGTTCTAAGGCACTGTATGAAATGAACAAAAAGCAAAAAGAAAATATTCTAAAACAACAGTTTACTGTTTCCCGACCAAACGAAGTTTGGGTTAGTGATGTAACATATTATACTTACAACCAACAAAGATATTACATCTGTGTTATTATTGACTTATATGCTCGCAAAGTGGTTGCTTGGAAAATATCAAAGAAAAACAGTACACAACTTACAAGGAAAACTTTTATGAATGCATACGCATCTCGAGAAATCACAGACCATTTACTTTTTCACTCAGATCAAGGTAGTAATTTTGTATCCAAAACATTTATGAATCAGTTAAAGGAAT
>JAFQAZ010000006.1 GCA_017416855.1 Clostridia bacterium | reverse complement strand
TGACTAAAATAAAAATTATCATCCAAAATTACTCAAATGAATTTATAAGAGCCTGCTCTGTTCAATTTTCAAGGTTCGCTGCGCTACCTCAGCGCGGAATTATATTATAACACCCTCAAAACCGTTTGTCAACACTTTTTTTGAAAAAAAATGCCGTTTTCAAGAAAGTTTTTTTCAATACACTATATCTTGTACAAAAATTTTTTTATTATACTAAAAGTTCCCAATTTTTTTCAATTTCTCTGTAAACAATCTATGAAGACAGTTGAAAAAAAATCTTTTATATGTTACAATAAAAGTACTAGTTTGAAAGGAACGAAACATATGAGTGAGAATAAAAAACATATGACCAGCATCGGCGGTCAGGCCGTTATGGAAGGCGTTATGATGCGCGGTCCCAAAGAGATTGCCGTTGCCGTGCGCAAGCCCGATGGCGAAATTATTATTGATAAAAAGCCTGTTGCCTCTATTTTGCAAAAATATAAATTTTTAAAGCTGCCCATTATCCGAGGCGTTATATCTTTCTTTGAATCTTTGGTGGTGGGCACAAAAGCCCTGATGTTTTCTGCTGAATTTTTTGATATTGAAGAGGAAGAAGACAAGGCTAAAAAAGCCGAAATGACCGAAGAAGAACGGGCAAAAGCAGAAGCCAAGGAAAGCAAGGTTAAAACGGCGGCTATTTATGGTTCTGTGGTGGTTGCCCTGCTTTTTGGCATCGGCCTCTTTATGCTGCTCCCCGGCGTGCTGGTGGATTTGGTACGCAAGCTGTTTCCTTCTAACATTTTAGCAACCCTGACAGAAGGTCTTGTGCGCATTACGATTTTCCTGATTTATATTCTGCTGGTTTCTCAGATGAAGGATATCCGCCGTGTATTTGAATATCACGGTGCGGAACACAAAACCATTTTCTGCTATGAAAGCGGCGAAGAGCTGACCATTGAAAACGCCCGGAAGTTCTCCCGTCTGCATCCCCGATGCGGCACCAGCTTTTTGCTGATTGTTATGGTGGTGAGCATTATTTTGTTCTCCTTTATTTCCGTTGACCATATTTTACTGCGCTTGGGGCTCCGGTTGCTTCTGTTGCCGGTGGTGGCCGGTCTTTCTTATGAAGTCATCAAGCTGGCCGGCCGCAGTAAGAGCAAGTGCATGCGCCTTGTGAGCCTGCCCGGTATGTGGCTGCAGAAAATTACCACCCGTGAGCCGGATGACTCTCAGTTAGAGGTTGCCATTGCTTCTTTAACTGCCGTTTTAACCGGTAATCCGGAGGATGACAAATGGTAATCGGCGACCTGCTGCAAGAAGCGGTTCAAGCCTTGGCGGAGGCCGGCATTGAGCAACCCCGTCTGGATGCTGAAGTGCTTTTAGCGCACCTGTTACATCAGGAACGGTTATATTTACTGATGCATCGTACAGACACTGTTTCACAGGAAACAGTGGATACTTTTCAAGACTTAATCAAACGGCGCACCAACCACGAGCCCATTGCTTATATTGTTGGTCATCGGGAGTTTATGTCCCTTGATTTTGCCGTTTCTCCCGGAGTGCTGATTCCCCGACCGGACACCGAAACCCTGGTGGAACTGGTGTTGGAGACCTACCCAAAAACAGAGCCTATTACGATTTTGGATTTGTGCACCGGCTCCGGTGCCATTGCCGTCAGCCTGGCACATTATTTGCCCCAAAGTCGGGTAACGGCTGTAGACATCAACCCCATTTGCATTGAAACCGCTCAGAAAAACGCCAAGCATAACGGCGTGGATACCAGAATGAAGGTGCTGGCAGCTGACGTGCTGAAACCTCTTCCCCTGCTCGGTACTTTTGACTGTGTGGTTTCCAATCCGCCTTACATTCCCACAAAGATGGTTGCTACTTTAGATGCAGATGTGCAGGATTTTGAGCCACACACCGCGTTAGATGGCGGCGATGACGGTCTTGTGTTTTACCGCCACATCATCAAAAATATATCCGGCTTGTTACGTCCGGGCGGTCTGTTGGCTTTTGAAATCGGCCACGATCAGAAGGACGCGGTACTTGCCTTAATGAAAGAAAGTGAAAACTTTGCCGGAACCGGCACAAAATGCGATCTGGCCGGTATAACACGAGTTGTATTTGGTTGGCTCAAACCATGATATATAATATATAAAAGTCGTCGGCAGAATGTTTCTGCTGGCGACTTTTATGTTTCTTTCCGTTTTATTTTCAGTATTTCACAGCTTTCATACTCTGAAAGTGCAATGCACCGGCGAGCCGATCGCCGTGTTTCAAACCGCTTGGCAAAGGCTTCATCATGAACCAGAATCCGCTGATTGTAGGCATATAATTCTTCTCCGTTTTGCCGGACCTTTACAATAAAAAAATAGTCTAATTCCGTGTCATACATTTCAAAATTTTTTCTCTTCAAAATCATCACCGCTAAGAGGGTAGCACAGACAATAAAAAAAGTCAATAAAATCCGCAAAATACAGTAAAAAAATTACATCTTTTCGTTGCATAAACATAAATTTTATGGTACAATTAATAATGTAATACTATATGATGCTGTAATTATTGGTTTTGATAGAAAAAGAATCGGAGTAAAAGGGTATGAAGCATAAAATTAACATACTGATTCCCATATTTGCCCTCTTGGTTCTCATTTATGTTCTCCGTTCTGTTATTGGGCCTCAGATCCGGGTGGAAACACTCCGCCAGGGCAGTATGGAAGATATGGTTATCACCAAGGGAATTGTGATTAAACGCGAAACTGTGCTGAACCCGGAAGCCTCAGATAACTACGAGGCTTCGGTGCAGGAAGGCACTCGCATTTCTGCTGGTCAGGAAGTTGCCGCCGTATATTCCGGCGGTGTCAGCTCTGAATTGAGAGCCAGGCTAGAGCGGATCAACAGTAAAATAGAGCAAATTGAAAAGAATCAGGCAGATTTACTTAATTTCGGCAATGATATTTCCCGTATGGAACAAAAAATTACCGATCAGGTTGCTTTAATGGTTGAACAGTCTGTACGTGGCGATATGGCCGCTGTAGGCGATACACAGTTGGTTTTAGAGTCTTTGTGCGAAAAGAAAGGGCAGATTGCCGGCACCGCCAGCGGAAATGATACATTGAATGAATTGCGCAATCAGAAAGCAGATATTGAAGCACAAATCGGAACGGCACGGCAACGGATTACCGCTCCTGTGCCCGGCGTTTTCTCTTCTGCTGTTGATGGTCTTGAAAATATTATTACACCAGACAATATGAAAGAGCTCACACCCACCAAGGTGGATTCTTTGTTCGAACAGGCGGCTGATAAAAACAGTACTGAGCACACCGGATATAAGATTATTAACAATTTTGAATATTATATTGCAATTAATGTGCCCACCGAAAACCTGAGCACACTGCGTACAGGTCAAACGGCCAAGCTGAGGTTTTATGAACTCTCGGGCGATCTGGTGAAAGCTGAAGTTGCCTATCTCTCTCCCGAAGAAAATGGTCATAAAACGGTTTTACTCAAAGCACGCCAGCATGTGGATTCTCTGCTGAAGCTCCGCTCTGTGAATGTTGAATTCATTAAAAGCCGTTTTGATGGGTATCGCATTAATGTTAAAAGCCTGCGGACAAAGGACGATGTGACCGGTATTTATGTTCGTCGTGATAATATGCTGAAGTTTATTCCCGTTAACATTCTGTATAACACACAGGATACGGTTATTATTGAGTCCGCCAGCAAGGAAACACCTCTTAAACTCTATGATGAGGTGGTTGTTAGTGCCAGCAGTTATGAGGAGGGAAAACTGCTATCATGAATATTGCTGAAAACATAGAAAATATTAAACTTCGGATGGCCCGGGCGGCTTCTCAGGCCGGACGCAAGCCTGAGGATGTGACGCTGGTAGCCGTTACCAAAACGGTAGATGCGCTTTGTGCAAAAGAAGTTCTCAATGCCGGCGTAACCAACTTAGGCGAAAACCGGGTACAGGTATTTCTGGATAAATACGAAATCTTGGGCAGTGAACCAAACTGGCATTTAATTGGTCATTTGCAAACCAATAAGGTGAAATATATTGTGGGCAAGGTGGAACTGATTCATTCTGTTGATTCCTTGCACTTAGCCGAAGAAATCAGTAAAAAAGCCGAGGCTATGAACCTTTGTCAGAAGATTCTGGTGCAGTTTAACATCTCCGGCGAGGAAAGTAAATCCGGTGCTGGTGCCGATGAGGCTAAAAAGCTGTTTGAAGAACTCTCCCGCTTGGGTGGTATTCACATCTGCGGTTTAATGACCATGGCGCCGTTGGGTGCACCGGAAGCAGAAACCCGACAGATTTTTTCCGGGTTGCGCAAGCTTTCAGAAGCCATTGCAAAAGAAGGCTTTGACAATGTTTCCATGGAGCATTTATCCATGGGTATGAGTGGCGATTTTGAGGCTGCCATTCGCGAAGGGGCTACCCTGGTGCGGATTGGCAATGCCTTATTTAAATAAGCAAATAAAAAGATAAGATAAAATTTAGGAGGAAAGAAAATGAGCACTATGAACAAAATGTTGAAATGGATTGGTCTGGCAGACGATATTGACGAGGAAGAAGAATTCCTGACCTCTGCTCCTGTTGAAGAAGAGGAACCCACCATCCCTGCAGGCAAACGCGGCAAGGTTGTTAACATTCACACCTCCTCTCAGCTGAAGGTTGTTGTTATACAGCTGACCAGCTTTGAAGATGCCCGCGATATTGCAGACCACTTAAAAGCAAAAAAACCGGTTGTTATCAACCTGGAAAAGCTGGATAAAGATGTTTCCCGTCGTGTTGTAGACTTTTTATCCGGTGCTGTTTACGGTGTTGACGGTAATATTCAGAAAGTTGCTAACGGCATTTTCCTGATTGCGCCTTACAATGTTGGTATTATGGGCGATTTTAAGGATGAGCTGACAAAAGGCTTTCCCTTCTCCTATTAATTCATGATACTGCAAACAGATGAAAAGTTACTCCTGGCGCGTTTTAACGACCTGGAACAAGGAACTGAATTTGGCGGATATCCCCATTTCAGCCGCTTTTTAGACCCTGCTGAATGTGCCCTTTTTAAAGAGCGTGTGCATCCACGTGTGCCCTATTTGCTATGGGGCGGCTATGAGGACGCTGAGCGAAAAATGCTGGGGTTTTTTCCAGACTATATGGAGCCGGATCCTTCTCTGTTCCCCATTGCATCCCTGCGGCTTACCGCACCGGAAAAATTAGAGCACCGCACAGTGCTTGGTTCATTGATGGGGCTGGGCATTGAGCGTAATCTTTTGGGCGATGTGGCTATGGAGGAAAAAAACTCCGTTATTTTTACATGTGATTCCATTAAGGATTATGTGTGCCTTAATCTGATTCGAGCCGGACGCCTACCCGTTACCTTAACAGAGGTTCCCTTTGATGAACTGGCCATTCTGCCAAGAGCCTGGGAACCCGTTTGCGGTACTGTAGCTTCTTTGCGCCTCGATTGCGTGGTGGGTCTTTTAACCGGTGCTTCCCGGTCTTCGGCCGATGAAATGCTTCGTCGCGAGCTGGTGAGTGTGAATCACACTGTTTGCACCAAAGGGTCTGTCATTTTGTCCCAGGGGGATGTGCTCAGCATCCGCAAATTTGGTCGGGCAGAGCTTGCTGAAATTTTAGGAGAAACAAAAAAAGGTCGAACCAGAATTGTGTTAAAAAAATATATTTAAAAGGGAGAGCTGTTATGCTGACGCCTGTTGATATTGAAAACAAAGAGTTTACCAAAGCGTTTCGCGGTTATGACATTTACGAAGTGGAAGAGTTTATGAAGGCTCTCATCGTTGATTACGAAAAATTGTACCGCGAAAACAGCGATTTAAAAGAAAAAAATGCGATGCTCAGCGAAGCCATAGCCAACTATAAGGGTATGGAAGAAACTATGCAAAACGCCATTTTAGTGGCGCAACGCACAGCTGAAGATATTAAGCAAAATGCTTATGAACGTTCTGAAACCATTGTAAAGGATGCAGAACGCCGTGCCTCTGAAGCCATTAATCAGGCTAACCGTTCCATTAATAATTTAGAAAAAACATATTTGAGTATGCAGCGTGAAATGAACGGCTTTAAAGCCAAAATGAGCGCTCTGCTTTCTACTTATATGCAATTATTATCTGATATGCCCGAGCAGAAAGCAAATGCTCCGCAATATGAAGCTGTGCCCAAAGAAGAAGCGCCGGCACCTGCTCCGGAACCGGTGAAAGAACCTGCTCCCGTTGCAGTTCCTGCCAACGAAGAGCCTGATGCACCTGCCAGCGAAGATACAAATACCTTCACTCTTCCCACAACGCGTTCCAAAGAAATGCCAAAGCCGGAACCCAAGCCGGTTCAGCCCCCTGCAACTGCTTCTGTTGGGTTTGAACCTGCCCGCAAAATGAATCCCGTTGTGGAGGAATTGCTGAGAAAGAAAAGAGAAGAACAAAAACGGGCTGAAGAAGTAACCACAGCTCCGGAAGAGCCTGTTTCTGAACCGGCCGCAAGCACCTTCTCTGTTACAAAAGAAACGGTACAAAAAGAACCTGCTTCTACTGTTTCTGAAATAAACTTAAACGATTTAAAGAATTTTGATGTTTTTAAAGACGACAGTCTGTAAACTACCCTCAGGTCAGAAAGGATGAAATAACCAATGGATTACAGTCAGACACTGAATCTGCCTCAAACCGAGTTCCCTATGCGCGGCAATTTGCCCCAGCGTGAGCCGGAAATGTTACAACGGCAGGAAAACAATGCAATGTATGAAAAGCTCATGGAGAAAAATGAAGGCAAGCCTTTATTTATTCTGCATGACGGCCCGCCCTACGCCAATGGCGATATGCATATGGGTCACGCTTTAAACAAAACCTTAAAGGATATTATTACCCGTTTTAAGAATATGGACGGCTTTAAGGCCCCCTATATTCACGGTTGGGATACCCATGGTCTCCCCATTGAGCGTCAGGCCATTGCAAGCCTTGGCATTAATCGTCACGAAGTGGATACGGTTTCCTTCCGTAACCTCTGCCGCGACTTTGCTATGAAATATGTAAATCTGCAGATGGGTTCCTTAAAGCGTTTAGGCGCTTTGGGTAAATGGGAAGATCCCTACCTCACCTTAGACCCCAAATTCGAAGCCAAGCAGATTGAAATTTTCGGCAAAATGGCTGAAAAAGGCTACATTTACAAAGGCTTAAAGCCTATTTACTGGTGCCCCGACTGCGAAACGGCATTAGCTGAAGCAGAAATTGAGTATCAGGAAGATAAAACAAATTCCATTTATGTTAAATTTGCCGTGACAGAAGATAATGGTGTGTTTGCCGACTGCGGTATTCCCAAGGAAAAGATTAACTTCTTAATCTGGACCACCACCACCTGGACTCTGCCCGGTAACGTGGCTATTGCATTAAACAGCCGTTTTACTTATAATCTGGTAGAAGCTGACGGTGAATATTACATCATTGCCGATGAATTGGTTGACAGTGTCATGAAAGCCGGCGGCCACACAAATTACACCACCATCCGTTCTTATCAGGGTGCGGATTTTGAACTGATTCGTTGCGCTCACCCCTTTATTGACAGAGAATCTGTTATCATTTTGGGTGACCACGTTACATTGGATGCCGGTACCGGTTGTGTACACACAGCACCCGGTCACGGTTTGGAAGACTACATTGCCTGTCAGCAGTATAAAGACATTCCCATTATCGTTCCTGTTGACGAAAAGGGTTACTTAAACGATCTGGCCGGTGAATTTTCCGGTCTTTACTATGAAAAAGCAAACAGTAAAATTATTGATAAATTAACTGAACTGAATGCTCTCTTTGCCGTTGAGGAAATTATTCACCAATATCCTCACTGCTGGCGTTGTCACGATGCTATCGTATACCGTGCGGCAGAACAGTGGTTTGCCTCAGTTGATGCCATTAAGGATGATGCTGTTAAAGCCATTCAGGGTGTTACCTGGCTGCCTAAGTGGGGCGAAGACAGAATCACCGGCATGGTGCAGGATAGAAGCGACTGGTGTATTTCCCGTCAGAGAACCTGGGGCGTGCCCATTCCTATTTTCTACTGTGCTGAATGTGGCAAGGAATTAATTAATGCCGATACCATTAAGGCTGTTTCTGAACTGTTCTACGAAAAAGGCTCCAATGCCTGGTATGAATTAGATGCAAAGGACATTCTGCCTGCCGGCACCGTTTGTCCTGTATGTGGTCATGACCACTTTACCAAAGAAACTGACATTATGGACGTTTGGTTCGACTCCGGTTCCAGCCATACTGCTGTGCTGGAAGTTAAAGAAGGACTGAAGTTCCCGGCTGACCTTTACTTAGAGGGTAATGACCAGTACCGCGGTTGGTTCCAGTCTTCTCTGTTAACGGCTATTGCCGCCCGTGGCGAAGCGCCTTATAAAACCGTTATCACCCATGGTATGATTGTGGATGAATCCGGTGCTAAGATGTCTAAATCCAAGGGCAATGGTATGAGCCCTCAGGATATTATCAAGCAGTTCGGTGCCGATGTGCTCCGTTTATGGGTAGCCTCTGCCGACTATAAAACCGATATGCACATTTCAGAAAACATTTTGAAGCAGCTTTCTGAAGCATACCGCAAAATCAGAAATACCGCCCGTTACATTTTAGGTAACATTCACGACTTTGAGCCGGATAAAGACGCTGTAGCCGTTTCCGATATGCTGGAAATTGACCGCTACGCCATGGCTCGCCTCAATAAGCTGGTTGAAAAGACCCTGGAAGCTTACAGAAGCTATGAATTCCACAGCGTGTTCCACGGTATCCACAACTTCTGCGTTGTTGAGATGAGTAACTTCTATTTAGATGTTATTAAAGACCGTCTCTACACCGAAAAACCGGATAGCCTGGCTCGTCGCAGTGCACAGACAGCTATGTACCGCATTTTGGATAGCCTGGTTCGTCTTTTAACACCGGTACTGGCCTTCACCTGTGAAGAAATCTGGTCCTTTATGCCGCACAGCGAAAAGGACAATAAAGAATTCGTTATCTTAAACGATATGCCTCAGGTAGATGCTTCCTTGAACGATGAAGCCTTAGAAGCTCGTTGGGAATCTCTCCTTTCTGTTCGCGGTGATGTTTCCAGGGCCTTGGAAGAAGCCCGTAATGCCAAGGTAATCGGTCACTCTTTAGGCGCTGATGTAACCATTTATGCAGAAGGTGCTCTTTATGATCTGTTAAAAGGCGCTGAAGATGAACTGACGACTTACTTTATCACCTCCGGCGTTTCTGTTCTGCCCCTTTCCGAAGCGTGCGCAGATGCTAAAGATGGCGAAACCGGAGTGAAGGTGAAGGTTGCTGTTGCGGCTGGTGAAAAATGTGAACGTTGCTGGATGTTCTCCGAAACTGTTGGTCAGAACAGTGAACATCCCACACTGTGTGCACGTTGTGCTGCAAATCTATAAGGAATGTAAAAAAAGTCCAGAACACAAAAGGCTATTCTGCCTTTTACTATGAACAAACTTCACCTCGCAGTACCTTTGTACAGCTTCGGATTCAGTTTGTCCATTCTGAATCTTTTTTTCCTATTCCAAAATCGTAAAAATTGTTATTTCTGATAATAAAAAATAAAAGCGGAAAAGGCATTTTGCCTTTTCCGCAACCTTATTTTGTTTGTAGAAGGAGAATCCTGCATTGTTGGCTCTGTATTCGATTGTTGCCATACTCTTAACTCTGATTGACCAGCTTTCAAAATGGGCAGTTTTGCAGTTTGTAAAGCCGGTTAACACCATTCCCTTGTGGAAAAATGTTTTTCATTTAACTTACTGTGAAAATAGAGGTGCCGCTTTTGGCATTTTACAAAATAAATTTGGTTTATTCTTTGTAATAACTGTTTTAGTAGTGGTTGTTGTAACTGCATATATCATTAAAAAAAGGCCCCAAAGCCGCTGCTTAACCCTTTCGCTGGCTCTTTTAGTAGGCGGTGCATTGGGTAACTTTATCGACCGTTTATTTCGGGGCTTTGTGGTAGACTTTTTAGATTTTAGACTCATTAATTTTGCCATTTTCAACTTTGCTGATTGTTGTGTTGTGTGTGGCGCATGTTTACTGGCTTTTTATGTGTTGTTTTTAGATAAAAAGCCGGAAGAAAAGGATGAAACAAATGATGAATCCGATGATGAATGATGAATATGCAGAATTTTTGTGCGATGAAACGTCCGCCGGCACCCGGTTGGACGTTTTCCTTTCTGAGCACGGTGATGTGACACGCTCAGCCGCACAAAAGCTCATTGAAAACGGCGATGTGACCGTTTCAGGCAAAACAGTAGCTAAAAATTATAAGCTCCGCAAGGGCGATATTATTTTCTTTGCATTGCCGGAACCAGTGGATTTAGAAGCCGCGCCCGAGAACATACCCTTAGACATTGTGTTCGAAGACAGCGATGTGATTATTGTGAACAAGCCTCAGGGTATGGTGGTACACCCTGCCGCAGGCCACGCCAGCGGCACATTGGTCAATGCCCTGCTCTATCACGCACATGGCCGCCTTTCTGCCATTAATGGCGTAGTGCGCCCGGGAATTGTCCATCGCATTGATAAGGATACCAGCGGTATTTTAGCCGTTGCCAAAACCAACGAAGCTCATCTCTCCCTGGCTGAACAGATTAAGGAGCATTCCGTTACTCGTGCCTATTACTGCATTGCCTACGGCAAGTTTAAAGAAACGGAATTCACGGTGGATAAAGCTATTGACCGCCATCCTAAGGATAGGAAAAAAATGGCAGTTTGTGCTAATGGTGGCCGTCGTGCTGTTACACATGTAACTGTTTTACGGCAATATAATGACTGTGCGCTGGTGCGCTGTCAGTTGGAAACCGGCCGGACTCATCAAATCAGAGTCCATTTATCAAGCCTTGGTCATCCCGTGGCCGGAGACCCGGTTTATGGACTTAAAACCGATAAAATCGCAAAAAAATACAGCCTCAGCGGACAAATGCTCCACGCGGCTATGTTGGGATTCATGCATCCGAAAACGGCTGAATATGTGGAATTTTCGACTCCCCCGCCGGATTACTTTTTGCAGGTTGTGAGGGATTTGGATATAGCATCCGGCTGTGAACCTTTTACTTTTTAGGCTGTAGAAAATGCACAGACAATATAAGGCATGAAAAGGTATAAAAAGAGGCAGTAGCAAAATGATTATTTTGCTACTGCCTCTTTAAATTTATTTTGATATGGTATTAATATTCTCAGCAATCATGGCAGAAATAATTTTATAAATATTACCGGTCAGAGCCGTTTGTGCAAAGGAGGCAAAATAATCCGTTGCCGTTGCTTCTTCATTGTTTAAATGCTTAAAGGCGGTATACACACTATCCGTAACATTGTTAAATGCCTGTTTTTGTGACTCCTGAAAAGCATTGAACAAGAGAGCTAACTCCTTTTCTTCCAACGTTATGGGCAGCATTTTCTGAATCATAGAAATGGAAAGCACCTGTTTTAAAATACAAACCATAATCAGATACGCCAGGTGCACCCGATTATAACGCTTTTTTTCCGGCTTGGGTATAACGCCCAGTTTAACATAGTTGTTCACCATAGAAGGCGTGATCAGCTTTTCACCGGTTTTCTCATAAATGCTGAGATATTCTTCCATTAAACCAATCACTTGATCCATATATAAACTGAGTTTGGGTAATTCTTCCCATTGAGGCACTTTATAATTTTCCAGTGCCTGACCCCAATCCTGAATAATTTTTTCTTTTGCCATAATACTTACTCTCCTTGCGGAAAATATTATTTAATGATATCTGTGCCCATAAAGGGAATCAGCGCTTCAGGAATGCGAACAGAACCGTCTGCATTCTGATAGTTCTCTAAAATTGCCGCTACAGTACGACCAACAGCTACGCCAGAACCATTTAATGTGTGTACAAACTGAGGCTTATCTGTAGGAGAATTCTTAAATTTAATACCGGCGCGACGAGCCTGAAAATCTTCAAAGTTACTGCAGGAAGAAATTTCAACATAACGGTTATAGCTGGGCATCCAAACCTCTAAGTCGTATTTCATTGCTGCGGTAAAGCCTAAGTCGCCAACACAAATTTTAACCACACGATAAGGCAGACCTAAGCCTTTTAATACGTTTTCGGCATCGTTTACTAAGCTTTCAAGCTCTTCATAAGAGTTATCAGGATGAGCAAATTTAACCAATTCTACCTTATTGAACTGATGCTGACGGATAAGACCGCGGGTATCACGGCCGGCAGAGCCTGCTTCAGCACGGAAACAAGCGGAATATGCCACATGGCGGATCGGCAGTTCATCTGCAGATAAAATCTGATCACGGTACAGATTGGTTACCGGCACTTCTGCTGTGGGGATTAAGAAATAATCAGTATCAACAACTTTAAAAGCATCTTCCTCAAACTTAGGCAGCTGACCGGTTCCTACCATAGAATTTCTGTGCACCATATAGGGCGGAAAAATTTCGGTGTAACCGTGTTCGGTGGTGTGCATATTCAAGAAATAATTAATAACGGCACGCTCTAAACGGGCACCTAAGCCTTTATACACGGTAAAACGGGCGCCAGTGATTTTTGCAGCCTTGCCAAAGTCTAAAATATCCAGCTTTTCGCCTAAATCCCAATGAGCCTGAGGCTCAAAATCAAAGGTAGTGGGTTCAGAGAATTTTCTGACTTCAACATTATCTTCATCGGTATCGCCATCAGGAACAGTAGGATTGGGAATATTGGGAATGCGCAGCATTAACGCCTGAATCTGTTCATCCAGTTCACGAAGTTCAGCATCTAAATTCTTAATTTTTTCAGATAAAACCTTCATTTCAGCAAAAATAGGTGCAACATCGCCACCTTCTTTTTTAATCTGAGGAATTTGCTTACTAACCGTATTCTGCTGATTCTTCAGCTGTTCAGCTTCATATAAAGCGTCACGACGCTTCTTATCCAGCTCTAAAATTTCATCAATTTTATCTTCCTCTTTGCGGCGTGCTAACGCTGCTTTCACCTTTTCGGGTTCCTGTCTGATTAACTTAATGTCCAGCATAATGTTCTTCCTTTCCTGTTATCTGTGATTTATCTGTTGATAATTGTTTCATAGTTTAACTGCGCTGTATGAATTGCTTCCTGCTCTTCTTCTGAAAGCTCAAATAATGATTTTCCATTATGAATTGGTTTTAAATAGGTTGTTGTTTGCTGTCTGGAATACACACCGTTAATGACAAAGCCGGAATCACTTTCATCTAGAACGGCTGCTGCAAAGCTTAAATTGGAATTATTGCCGCCAAAAGCATTATACCGGATGGCACCCACTTTTTTGGCACAGGCTTTACTTTCAGCCTCCAATTTTATGATGCGATCTTCCGCTTCCTTAAAATCGTCAATAATATCACTACATTTTTTATAATAATTTGCAATAGCTTCTGTGATATCACGACCGACACCATCTTTTAAAATTTTCTTATATCTTCTTTTCAATTGAATGGAAACAATCATGCCGATGAAAGCAAATAAAAATCCCATCAAACAAAGAATACAACTTCCATATACAAGCCATTCAAAAGGAATGGCATATCCTAACACTTCCAAATTCATTTTTTCCTCCTGTATGTTTTAACAATACCTTTAATTAGCTTAAAATACCTTTAATTTTGAATTTTAAATTTAAGGAAGGTAATTTCACATAATTTTTTTAAAAATTGAAAATAAATCTGATTTTAAGCTTCCATTTTTTTACAATTAACTGATAATATTCATAATTCTTTCAAAATCATCGTTATTATAATATTCAATTTCTATTTTGCCATGATTCTTTTTACTCTGAATGGTAACCTTGGTTCCCAATGAATCGGAAAGCTTTTTTTCTAAAGTTGTCAAATAACGACGCAATTCTTCATCAACTGCATTTTTTTTCTTTTCTTTTTTTGGTTGCAATAAACTTTTAATAAGTGCTTCTGTCTGGCGAACATTTAAACCGTCGGCTACAATTTTACGAGCTGCCATTAACTGAACACCCTCATCATCGGTGCCAAGTAAAGCACGAACATGACCAACCGTTAATTCTTTTTTCAATACTAAATCTTTAATTTCATCACATAATGACAAAAGTCGAATACTGTTTGCAACTGCAGAACGGCTTTTACCTACCTTTTGTGCCACTTGCTCCTGCGTCATACTGAATAAATCCATTAATTCACGATAGCCTCTGGCCTCTTCAAAAGGATTTAAATCCTCACGTTGAAGGTTTTCAATTAAAGCAATTTCCATTGTTTCCTGATCATCATAATCACGGATAACAACAGGAATTTTCTTTAGTCCAGCCAGTTTCGAGGCTCGCCAACGACGTTCACCGGCAATAATTTTATAAAAACCATTATCTAATTTTTTTACCACAATAGGCTGCAAAACGCCATATTTTTTTATTGAATCTGCCAGAACTTCCAGTTTTTCAGGGTCAAACTCTGTTCTGGGCTGACTTTTATTCGGTTCTATCTGCGATATTTTAAGCTCAAAACTCTGATCTAATGTGCTATCAACTGCTTCTTCTGTGTTCAGTAGCGCACCAAGACCTTTACCCAACCCTTTTTTCATGAATTATCTGACTCCTTTTTCTGATTATTTTTAATGACTTCCTTTGCCAATTTCAAATAACTGCGGGCACCTTTTGAATATTTATCATATGTAATGATGGGTTCACCATAGCCCGGAGCTTCTGAAAGGCGCACATTTCGTGGGATAACTGTTTTAAATACACTTTCAGGGAAGAATTTTGTTACTTCTTCCATTACTTGATTGGAAAGATTTGTTCTCGAATCGAACATTGTCAATAAAACACCTTCAAAAGTTAACTTAGGATTTAAATCCTGTTTTAAGCTTTTAATGGTTTTTGTTAACATACTTAAGCCTTCCAACGCATAATATTCACATTGAATGGGCACTAAAACGCTATTTGCTGCAGAAAATGCATTCAAAGTCAGCAATCCTAAGGATGGCGGACAGTCTATGATTATGTAATCATACTCATCATTAACCTCTTTAATAGCTTTTTTTAAGAGATTATTTCTGTCGTTCATCGAAACTAACTCAACTTCAGCACCGGCAAGGTCAATGTTTGCAGGGCACACAGAAAGATTTTTTAATTTTGTTTCAATAATTGTTTGTTTAATAGGCATTTGATTAATTAGAACATCATAAACAGAGTTTTCAACTGCCTCTTTATCCACACCAACACCGCTACTGGCATTCCCCTGAGGGTCAAAATCAATTAAAAGAACTTTTTTCTTTAAAGTAGCAATACAAGCAGATAAATTTACAGCAGTGGTGGTTTTTCCAACACCGCCTTTTTGATTTGCTACAACAATTACTTTAGCCATCTTTCTGTTTTCATCCCTTTCTTGATAATATAAGATGTACTACTATTTTACCACATTCTGCGGCCTTTTTCAAGTATATTATGCAATGTTTCATGTGAAACATTATATTTTTTAAACATAAAAATCCCCTTGTAAAATCACTTACAAGGGGATTATGTTTCACGTGAAACTTATTTGCTAATTTCTAAGATTTTAACCTCAAAAGCGCCATTTGGAGCCTCTACGCTGACAATATCGCCAACCTTAGCACCTAAAATTGCTTTACCCATAGGAGATTCATCGGAAATCTTATTCTCCATAGGATCTGCTTCTTCAGAACCAACAATACTATAGGTTTCTTCTTCTTCCATATCAATATCTAAAATTCTTACTTTGATGCCCATAGAAACAACATCGGTTGAAACATCGTCGTTATCAATAATTTTAGCATTCTTCAGCATTTTTTCCAAACGAACGATTTTTAACTCAACTTCAGCCTGTTCATTCTTTGCTTCATCATATTCTGCATTTTCAGATAAATCACCAAAACCTAAAGCTACTTTGATTTTTTCAGAAATTTCTTTTCTTTTTTCTGTTTTTAAATATTCCAGTTCACGTTCTCTCTCTTTTAACCCTTCATAGGTTAAAAAAACTGTCTTTTCAGACATTATATTCATCCCTTTCAACCTTACAATTCACTTTCCTAGAGTATTATATACAAAAAAACACTATTTGTCAATCTTTATTTTGAATTTTACTAATTTTTGGAATATATTCCTTACAAAATCTTTTAACCATTTCTTCTGACAATGAATGATATAAAGAAAAAATGATAAATTCCAAACCTTCCTGATTTAAATTAATTAAGGAAGAAATATCACCAACGCTTTTTTTACATTTGAAATTTACTTCTATATTTAAGTGTTGAATCGGTAAACAAATCTCATTATCAATATTTTCCACATTTTCATCGCAAATAATAAATAAGCCGTATTCGTACAAAAAGTATTCCAGCAAAGGTGCAAACTTTTCTTTATATTTTGTTTTGATTCTGATTTTTTTAACATATCGATATATTTTTAAAATCATTTCTTTAGCCTGCTCAGGATAATCAGTTAACAAAGTTACCGTACTTGCTGATAACTCCACATTATTTTTTTCAGCACATTTTCTTAGTATATCGAAAATTTTGTGATGTATAACATGCATGCCTGAAAAAAATTCAAATCCTTCATTTATATTTTCAAATAAAGAACGAAAGGGGAGTGCTGCTTCTGAAAATATAATATATTTAATTTTTTCTTCCTTTAAATATGTAATAAACCGTTTTATTGCTTTAACTGACGGTTTTTCTTTTGTAACAGGCAAAATATAAACGGGAATTTCATTATTTTCTATTTTTATGTTTCTTTTTATCTTTTTTAAGGTTTTTCCTATAAAAAACTGATCTTTTTTTCTGAATATATCTTCAAAATGAATAATGGCTGCCTGCATAAAAAAACCTCCATATATCATAAATTAATATAATATATGGAGATTCTTTTAAAATAATGATAAAAATTCTTCTTTTGTATACAACGCATTAATAATATCCAGTAACATATTAGCTGAAAGTCTTACCGGTAAGCCTAATTTCTTTGACAAAGTCTGCCGCTTTTCTCGACTGTTGCCGCCGCCGGACAGACCAAGCATTACAAAATCATATTTGGTAATTTTTTCCTTTTCATCACAATAGCTGCATGAAGCCTGCTCCATAGCTGCAATCAGAGCCTCCTCACGCATACCTTCTACACCTAAAAGTCCTTCTTTTCCCGGTTTATCCTTTCGTTTTTCTTTTCCTTCCAAAGAAGGAATAAAAGCATGCTTCACATTTTTTCCTGCCAGACAATTTTTTATATAGTTTCTTATTTTAAAACCGGCACTGTCTGAATCGGTTAAAATAATAATACCGGTTTCATCAGCTAAACGGGATAATAAAGCAAGCATTTCTTTATTTTTAAAAATCATAAACCCATCTGTCTGAATAATATTGGCAGAAAATAACTGAGACAGTCTTATTTTATCATATTTTCCTTCTACAACAATGGTTTCTTTTATGGTTTTCATATTAATGAATACGAACCGGCAAAACAATATAATGGAAGCTGTTCCCTTCCACCGGCTGAATCACAACAGGATTTAATGCTGTTGAAAAGCTGAGTTTAATATCTTTACAATCAGCATTTTTAAATGCTTCTAATAAATACCGGGGATTAAAAGCTATTTCAATGGGTTCGCCCTGCATTTCAACTTCAAATTTATCCTTAACCTGACCAAGAACTGTTTCACAATTAATGTTTACCTGACCGTCTTCAATAGAGAGCGTAACGTGTGCTTTTACTGCTTCTGATGCAATAAGAGCGGCCCGATCTACAGAATCAGTAATTTCTCTTGTATCAGTTACAATATGTAAGGTGTTTTCGTGTTTGGCAACACCTTCATAATTTAAATATTCACCATCAACTAAACGAGTAGTTACGGTGCAGTTCTTCAAAGAGAGTTGAGCCTGCTTATCGCTGACTTTAATACTCACCTCATAATCTGTTTCTCCTAACAAAGAAAGGAGTTCACGAGCTGTTTTGCCCTGCATAATAAATTTTAAATTGCCTTCGTGTGTGGTTTCTTCTCTGCGAATGGCTAAACGGTAGCCATCACAGCCAACAACATTGATTGTTTTATCTTTTATATCAAACAAAATACCGGTGAGGTAGGGTTTTGTGTCATTTTGTGACACAGCGTAGACAGTTTGTCTGATCATATTCTTTAAAAGATGTTCTTCAATAGAAATTTCATCAATCATATTAATTTCCTGAGGACGGGGAAATTCATCAGCAGAAGCAGTGGAGAAGTTAAACTTTGCATTACCGCAGGAGAGCAAAATTACATTGCTTTCGTTTACTTCAATCTGTGCATCTTCTACATAAGAAGGTAATTTTTTAACTGCATCGGAAAATAAATTGGCTTTCACAACACAATTGCCTTTTTTGTCAATCACACCGGGAATGTTACAGTCAATGCAAAGCTCTAAATTGTTACCTAAAAAACGAATTTCATTGTCTTTTGCTTCAATGTAAATTCCTTCTAAAATGTTCATTGTGCTTTTAGAAGCTACAGCTTTTTCTACAATATTGACAGCTTCTAATAAATCAGCTCTTTTACAGGAAAATTTCATTTTTTCACTTCCGTTTCTTATAATAAAAATATATATAATTTAATAGTTATAGTAGTAAGGGTTGTGCAAACTGTTAATAAGTCTAATTTTTAAGATTATAACGCTTTTTGTTCTTATGGATAACTCTGTGAATAACTTGTGGAGGATTTGTATAATCCACAGGCAAAAAAAACAGTTTTTCCATTTTTTGTAAACAAAAAATCTATGCACACCTTTTTCGACAGGGATTAACACACAATAAACAGTTTCTTGTTGAAAACTCTCACAGCCGGCAGTAATATGACGTTTTATGAGAAAAACTAGAAAATAAAAAGTGCTTAAAACCTTGATTTTTCGTTTTATTTTTATCAACATCCCTGTGTATAACTGTTAAAAAAATGTCGAAATTAATCGTAACAAATTCTTATTTATATTGTATCATATTTTGCAGAAAAAGCCAATGATATTTTTAAAAAAATAAAAAAAGAGACTGTAAAAATTAATTTTTACAGTCCCGTTTAACAATCTTATATTAGTCTAATACACGGATAAAGGCACCACGATCTCCTAACGTGTTTTTAAACTCTTTTTCCGTCATTTCTTCGGTGATAAAGAACCATTCACCATTTTCATTACCCAGGTCTTCAGCGCCGGAAAAATCGTTTATTACAGCGCTGTTTGTTGCACGGACAAAGTAACGGCAGGGAACAGTTTCCGGATCTATCATAAAGTTATTGTCAACCTTTTTCCAGGTAATCAGTTTATTAATGTGGATATGCTTGGCAGCATCAATCACATCGGCTACAACGGCGCTGGCGGTGGGGAGTTTACCGGCTCCGCGACCGTAAAACATAACATCACCGATGGAATCGCCTTTTACTAAAATGGCATTGAATACATCGTTAACATCGGCCAGCTGATTGGTTCTGGGAATAACCATAGGAGAAACGCGGATGTAAACCTGACCTTCAGGATCAATTTTTGCAACGCCAACTAATTTAATCACAGCATCATATTTTTCGGCAAAGGCAACATCCTGTCTGGTAATTTTAGTAATGCCTTCGGTGGGAACTTCTTTCCAATTTACAAATTTGCCGGAGGCTAAGGATGCTAAAATGGCAATTTTACGTCTGGCATCATGACCTTCCACATCGGCTTCAGGATTCCGTTCTGCATAACCTAAACGCTGAGCTTCAGATAAAGCATCGGCAAAATCGGCTCCTTCTTTTACCATTTTGGTTAAAATGTAGTTAGTGGTGCCGTTTAAAATACCATAAATTTCTTCAATTTCATTGGCTAACAAGCATTGGCTTAAGGGGCTAATGATGGGAATACCGCCGCCAACAGAAGCCTCGAACAAATAGTTCACATTTTGTTCTTTGGCAATAGCCATTAACTCTGTGCCGTGTTCTGCCACCAGCTCTTTGTTGGAAGTGATAACATTTTTGCCGGCTAAAAGTGCAGCCTTGGAATATTCATAAGCAGGTTTTAAACCGCCCATAACTTCTACAACAATACTCACTTCAGTGTCGTTAATAATATCATCAAAATTTTTGGTGAAAAGAGCAGGGTTTTCGTGATCAGGAAAATCACGCAGATCTAAAATATATTTAACTTCTAAGGTTTTGCCGCCGGTCTTTTTGGTAATGCTTTTCTCGTTTTTACGAAGAATTTCATACACGCCGGAGCCGACAACACCATAGCCCATAATAGCAACTTTTATCATTTTGTAACCTCCTGAGATTTGCCGTTAACTGTCTTTTTTGACAAATTATACATTATATCCATTTTATTATATATGAAAATAGGCATTTGGTCAAGAGAAAGGAAATATTTTTTTATCATAAAAAATAAAGAAAAAATTTTTTTATGTCGAACAATGCGAAATATAGCTATTTCAAAGATCATGGAAATACTATATAATGTATATGAAAGGGAAAAGAGTTCTAAATCTTGAGAGGGGACAAGAAAAACATGCGGTACTTATACAGAACGGAAAAGGTAACGGAGGAAGAAGGAACAGAAACAGGTTTTGCTCTGGATTATTATGTTTTGGCAAAAGAAGTGGAAGTAGAACAGCAGAAAGCAATCCGATATGGCATTGAGATTTATAAACGGGGTCGGCGGCCCGGGGGAACAGCTTATGCTGAATACAGAAAAATCTTTGATGTGTTTGCCACAGAAGGTGAGGCAATGGCGGTGCTTGATCTTATGGCAAACAACACCGTAACACCCATTTCAATGAAAGAAGTGTTGGAGGATTTGTTAGGCATTGAGGATTTTGCCGGAGAAGCTCTGTTTGTGGAAGCGGTTTAAGAGAAAAGTCAGCAGCAAAAAATTGCTGCTGACTTTTTTGTATCGGGACGGATTAATCCGTCCCCTACGGAACAACAAAACTAAGCGGTTTATCATAATGTAGGGAATGCATTTATGCATTCCTAAATTTTGACCAATATTGCGGTCTCATCTTAGCTTTTGTTCCATATTAATCTTTAAATTCAAATAATTTAACCAGAGGAATATTTAAAGCTTCTGCTATGTTTATTAAAGTATCTAATGTACAGGAGGATGCGGCTGTTTCAATTCGTTGCAAATGATTTCTGCTTAGATTACATTTTTCAGCTAATTGCAGTTGTGTCATCCCTTGCTCTTTTCTGTAGTGCAGAATATTTAAACCGATAGCTAACCAAATATCGAAATTTTTGTTTTGCATCTTTTTATCTTTACCTACCTTTTATAGATATATAGTCATCTCATTGTTTATTATCCGTTTCCACATCAAGTCCTTCAAAAAAATCATCATATGAACAGTTATAAATAGATTTTAAAGCTATAAGAACACTGACACGGATATTTAATTCGCCACATTCATATTTAGCATATGTGCTTCTGCCAATATCACAACCTCTACGTTGCAGTTCTGCACAAAGTTTTTCCTGCGAATATTTATTTTTTATTCTCAATTTTCCTAAATTTTGACCAATATTGCGGTCTCGTCTTAGTTTTTGCTCCATATTTTCACCTCATAATTGACCAGTATCAGTTGCAATTAATATTATTTTGTGCTAAAATTATTAAAATAGTTGTCCGTTATATTGGTCAAAATTTAGGAGAAAAAATATGAAAAATCTAAGATGTTGTTTTACAGGTCATCGTCCTGACAAAATGGAACTTGGCGAGAAGAACATTAAGCCTCTTTTGGAAAAGGCAATTGATGAAGCGATAAGCGATGGTTATAAAACCTTTATTAGTGGTATGGCTATGGGTACAGACATCTGGGCGGCCGAAATTGTGCTGGAAAGAAAAAAGCAACATAAAGACCTGCATTTAATTTGTGCCATGCCACATCCAAACTTTGAAAAAAGAAGAAGCATAAAAGAAAAAATAAGGTTTCAACAAATTATTAAAAAAGCTGATTTGGTAAAAGAAATCAATCAGAACTATTTTATCGGTTGCTATCAGGTGCGCAATCAATGGATGGTCGATCATTCAAGTCTTGTGATTGCGGTATTTACAGGAGAAAAAGGCGGCACAAACAATACAATTGCTTATGCAAAAAGAAAAGAAATTTTAGTTAAAAATGTATTGGAATAACACAAAAAAAGTTTTGGACAATGCTCCAAAAGGTACTGCGAGTGGCGATGTTTTAAGCACGGTCTGCACTTTTTTTTAATATTTTAGCTGGACGGAAAACGATGCAGATTGGATAAGCTGAATCCCGACGGCGTACGATGGTACGCCGAGCGGTGAAGGTTATTCAAAGCAAAAAGCAATTAAAAAATAGGCATTCGTTTTATGACGAATGCCTACATTATAATTTTACTAATCTAAAGCTTTACATATAAAATTATATAATATTTATATTTTGCTTTTTGCGCTCTGCGCGTTTTACTACAGCTTTTTTATTTGGTTGTGGCGGCTTCCACCAACCTTGCCGCACCATACTGCTCACGCAAGGTATTTTTCTGAATTTTTCCCGTTGCATTACGGGGAATTTCAGCAAAAATAATTTTCTTAGGCCGTTTGTAGCGGGGCAGAGCCATGCAGAATTCGTTCATTTCTTCCACAGTGGCGGTCATGCCCTCTTTTAACTGAATGATGGCGGCGGTAATTTCGCCCAGACGCTCATCAGGAAGACCAATCACGCCCACATCGTTAATTTTTTCGTTGGAGCGGAGAAAATCTTCAATCTGAACGGGGTAAATGTTTTCGCCACCCACAATGATAACATCCTTTTTACGGTCAACCAGATAAATAAAGCCATCTTCATCTGTTTTTGCCATATCACCGGTTAATAGCCAACCGTCTTCGGTTAACACTTCTTTTGTAGCTTCGGGGTTCTTGTAATAGCATTTCATCACGCCATCACCCTTTAAGCAAAGCTCTCCCACACTGCCGCGGGGCACTTCATTGCCTTGTTCATCCACAATTTTAACCTGCCATTTATGGCCGGGAACGCCGATGGCGCCCACCTTATGTATATTTTCCACACCCAGATGCACAGCACCGGGGCCAATGGATTCACTCAGGCCATAGTTGGTGTCATAATCGTGATGGGGGAACACTTCTTTCCATCTTTTAATCAAAGAGGGGGGGACGGGCTGTGCACCAATGTGCATTAAGCGCCATTGTGCCAGACGGTAATTATCTAATTGAATATCCCCACGGTCGATGGCATCTAAAATATCCTGTGCCCAGGGCACCAAGAGCCAGATAATGGTTGCTTTTTCTTCTGATGCCGTCTGCAGAATCCATTCCGGCTTGATGCCGCGAAGGATAACCGCCTTTGAACCGGATAGCAGAGAACCGAACCAATGCATTTTAGCACCGGTGTGATAAAGAGGCGGAATACAGAGGAACACATCCTCCCGTGACTGAGAGTGATGCTTCTGTTCAACCTCGCAGGATAAAACCAATGCTTTGTGTCGATGAAGAATGGCTTTCGGGAAACCGGTGGTGCCGGAAGAGAAGTAGATGGCACCGTCATCTTCGTCAGAAATCTCCACAGCCGGCGGCCAGGAAGAGCAATAGGTAATCATTTCTGTGTAATTATCTGCAAAAGCAGGGGTATCTTTACCCACAAAGAAATAGTCGCGGATGTTTAAATGCTCACGAACAGCCTCTAAGCGTTCAATAAACTCGGGGCCGAAGACCAGCACTGAAATATCGGCTAAATCAGCACAGTATTCAATTTCTTCAGCAGAAAAGCGGAAATTCATAGGAACGGCAATAGCACCGGCTTTTAAAATGCCGAAGTAAATAGGCAGCCAATCGATGCAGTTCATCATTAAAATGGCAACCTTATCGCCCTTTTTCACACCGCGGGTCAGGAGCAGATTGGCAAACCGGTTTGCGGCCACATCAAACTGCTTCCAGGTCAATTCACGGCGATATTTTTCACATCCGGTGGATTGAATTAAGTTATATTCCCGCCAGGAAACATTGCTATCCGGCTGATGTTCCGGATTCACCTCCACCAAGCTGACGTCGTTGGGGTATAAGCGGGCATTTCTTTCTAAGTAATCAGTAATAGGCATATGAGAAACCCTTTCTTTTGATTATTCTTCTTCACCTAAGGCTTCTTTGGCAGAAACCAATACTTTGTGGTCGTAACAAGTGAACATAGTATCCACTAAAGCAGCATCGGGCTTTTTGGTAAACAAACTTACTAAAGGAACGATGACAAGGCCTGCAATCATCACAAAAGCACCGCAGTTAATGGGAGATTGCAGCATAGCAGGGAAGCTTGCCCGCGTCACCATATTCAGCACCATCACACCGGCACCGAAGATAAAGCAAGCCCAAACGGAAGCCTTGGAAATTTTCTTGCTATATAAGCCATAGAGGAATGGTGCTAAGAAAGCACCGGCTAAGGCACCCCAGGAGATGCCCATCATATCGGCAATGTAGCCTAATTTATCTTTATTGATGGCAATGAAAGCAGAAATTACAATGAACACAACCAATAAAATCCGCATAATCAAAACCTGTTTTTTCTCTTCTAAATTTTTCACAATGTGACCTTTAATTAAGTCCAGGGTCAGGGTAGAACTGGAGGTTAATACCAAAGAGGAAAGGGTAGACATAGAGGCGGAAAGCACCAACACAATCACAACACCGATTAACACATCCGGCAGATTATTAAGCATTGCGGGGATAATGGCATCAAAACCGCCAATCGGTGCACCCAGAGCATCTACTGCTACGCCGGAGATGCGGCCAAAGCCACCTAAAAAGTAGCATCCGCCGGCTACGATGACGGCAAATACGGTGGAAATAATGGTGCCTTTAGCAATGTGCTTTTCGCTCTTGATAGCGTAGAATTTCTGTACCATCTGAGGCAGACCCCAGGTTCCCAGTGAGGTTAAAATCACCACGCAGAACAGGCCGAAGGGATCAGGCCCAAGGAAAGAGCTGTAAGCACCGGGAATGGCATGTTCCACATGGGCAAGCTCTGTCATTGCAGCGGTGAAGCCGCCGTGACCGGACAGCACAGCCCAGATAACAGCCACAATACCGCCAATCATAATGAGCCCCTGAATAAAGTCGTTAATGGCAGTTGCCATATAACCGCCGGCGATAACATAAACACCGGTGAGCACGGCCATAACAACAACGCAAATGTTATAAGAAATACCGGGGAAGGCCATTTCAAACAAACGGGATAAACCGTTGTATAATGACGCGGTGTAGGGGATTAAAAAGATAAATACAATTAAGGAAGCAACAATTTTAAGCGCCGGGCTGTTATAACGTTTGCCGAAAAATTCCGGCATGGTTGCTGTGTTTAAATGCTGGGTCATAAGCCTGGTTCTTCTGCCCAGGAGCACCCAGGCAAGGAGGGAGCCGATGAATGCATTGCCCAAGCCAATCCAAGTGGAGGCAACACCGAATTTCCAGCCAAACTGACCGGCATAACCAACAAAAATAACCGCTGAAAAATAGGAGGTGCCGTATGCAAAAGCCGTGAGCCAGGGGCCAACGCTTCTGCCGCCTAAAACAAAACCCGAAACATCTGTGGCATTTTTCCGGCAATAAAAGCCAACGCCTAACATAACACCGAAAAAGACCACAAGCATAATTAATTTGACTGCCATATTCATCATTCCTTCCATAAATAAATTTTGACTGAAGAGGACGAAATGAAAATAAAAAAGCCCGTCCTCTTTTCCAGAGGACGGACGAATATCCGTGATACCACCTCGGTTTACAGCATCCTCACAGATGCTGCCTCATTGAGTGGCAAAAGCAGTCAAAAATTTTACCACCCTACGCGATAACGGGCGTTTCCGGCAAGGGATACTGAAAAATTTCCCCCTTGCAGCTCCCGGACTGTATTCGGTCAGGTTCAGAACCCCGGCTCGCACCAACCGCCGTTTCTCTCCGCTTCATTCCCAGCTTACTTGTTTCCGTTCACAGCTTTTATGAAAAACATTGTAACACAGAAGCGTTTACTTGTCAACAGTTTTTGTTAAAAGCCGCTTATTCTGGTTGTGCCAGATGCGGGCAAAGATGGGGATGGAAAACAGGGGGAAGAGCATCCCCGTCAGCATACCCAGTTTCATGCCAAATACCTCAGGGGAAAGTCCGAAGCTTTGCGCCATCTGAATCAAGAAGGGCATTTCCATAGCGGCATCGGTCACCATACCCACAAACTGAGGCCCCAAAGAAGCGCCCAGGTCGCCGCCGGCGGCCATAATGGCATACATTAAAACACCACCGGTGGGAAAACGGTCTGCCACGGCAATCAGACTACCCGGCCATAAAAGAGCCGCAGTAAATCCGGTTAAGGCACAGGCCACAAGGCCTACGAGGGGATAGCCTGAAACGGCCGCGATGAAATAACAAAGTGTGGAGCCCACGCTGCTGTAAAACAACACCCGGCCAATGTTTTTGCCAAAAGAGCCATAAAGGGTACGTCCCAGACCAAGGGTTAAGGAGAAAAGGGCAACGCCAAACACATCGCCCCACACTTTAGGGATGCCCATAGCCTGCTCTAAATAGCCTGAGGCCCATTGTCCCATAGTGCATTCGGCAGAGCCGCCTAAAAAGATACCGATAACAAACAGCCACAGTGTTTTATTTTTAAAGAAGCTAATGGCGCCACTTACCTTTTCCGGTGTGGGCATAGGGGGAATTTCAGCCTTGGCAAAGAGCACAAGGGAAGTCAGGGGGATAATCATCAAAAAAAGTGCTAGCCATTGCCAGTTTTCAGAGCCGAAAAACTGTAAAAACAGGGTGGAAAACAGCACAACGCCCACACATCCCCAGGCATACACGGAATGGAGCTTGCTCATTTCTCTGTCCGGGTCTTTAAAGGGAATGGTTGCTAAAACGGGACTGTTCAGTACCTCCAACAGGCCTGCCGAGGAAGAGAAAATCACTGTACCGATGAGCAGACAGACATATACCGCATTGGGAAACAAAAGGGGTGTGAGAGCATAGATCGCAAGACCTGTGCTGGTCAGCACCGGCGTAAAGCGGACGGTTTTGGCAATGTTGAATTTGTGGGAGAAAAACGAAAATAACAAATCCATACTCAGCTGTGTTAAAAAGTTAATTAAAATCAAGGAACCCAGCATAGAATATGAAATGCCGTATAAATTACGGAAGGTTAACAGCAAAAGAGGCGGCAGGTTGGCCACCACGGACATAGACATACTGGCGCAGTAACAAGATATTTTTAAATGTTTGTGCTTTGGTTCCATAAAAAAATCTTCCTTTAAAATAATATCAAGGGATATTGTAGCATGAAAGGAAGGGTTTTGCAAGAATAATTTAACAAAAAACCGGATAGCCTGTACAGACTGTCCGGTTTATACGTTATGCCTATATTCTTTTATGCATTCTGCGCCTTTTTCTACGGCAAATCAGGAGTTTAAGCCCATGATGTTATCAATAGGCATGGAAATGACAAAGCCTTTAGCTTCGGTGTGCATGCCGCAAGCTTCGCAGATGGCCTTCATAATATCCAGCTTTTTATCCTGCTCGGTAATAATCAGCACAGTTTCTTTTTCTTCATTAAAATCAGAACCGAAAAAGCCGGTGCCATCTTCATTCATAATGCAGTTATTGTGAAAGTAAGTACCACCTCTTGCACCGGCGGCCCGTGCGGCATTCATAACTTCCTCGCTATAACCCTGGTTAACGGTAGCGGCAATTACGGAATATTTATGTTCAGACATGGTTTCCATCTCCTTACTTGGTTCTTTTTCCTGGTTGTCATTTATCTGCTCACAGAGCTTCATAAACATACGGCTGATGCCGGAAAGGGGAATGGTAAATGCAATCCCGCTGTTTTTCTGTGTCAGTTCCAGCCCGTCGCACAGTTTTTTTAGTAACCTGTCTGCGTTGGGCTTTGGTAACACCACGGACATTACGTCTTTTTCAGTTCCACCAAGACCTAAAATATCCATCATATCGCTGTTGGCAGTACCATGAGCCACAAACTGCTTGTGAATGGGAATGTTCTCTGTTTCAAACAGATGCATAGCTTTTGGTGTTAGTTTTTTATTATTAATCAGCATCAGAATGCGAAATACACAGGATTTACGTTCTGCTGTCATATCAATCTTCCTCCAGCTCTATAATTTCATCGTGTTCAATCTGAACAGCCGGGAGTTCCTCGGTAGCTACCTTTCTGGATTTTATCTTATATTGCAGCCCCATAAACTGAATGGCAATCAGCGGGGTTAAGGCAACCAGAGCCACCACGCCGAACGCATCTGCCATCAGGTCGCCGCCTGCAGTTTTGCAGGCACCGATTGCCATAGGCAGTAAAAAGGTTGTGGCCATGGGGCCGCTGGCAACGCCACCGGAGTCAAAGGCAATACCGACAAAAATTTTCGGTACAAACAAGGACATAACCAAAGCAATGGCATAGCCGGGAACGATAACCCATTGCAGAGGTAGTCCCGTTATAATTCTGATCATAGAAATGCCCACACTGACAGCAACACCCACGGACATATACTGTCCGATGGCTTTTTCAGAAATGGTACCGTTTGTAACGGTGTGAATTTGTGCATTTAAAATCTGAATGGCAGGCTCTGCCTTAACCATATAATAACCAATGAGGATGCCAATGGGAATGATAATTATGCCGCCTTTAAAGGCCATAAGATTTTCGCCAAGAACGGAACCCACAGGGGCAAAACCCACATTTACGCCGCAGAGGAACAGCACCAGGCCGATGAAGGTGTAAACAAAACCAACAAGAATTTTTAACATCTGATGCTTGTTATATCGTCTGGAAATCAGCTGGAATACGGCAAATACGGCAATGATGGGCAGAAGGGAAAGGGCAACCTCCCTGGCGAATTTGGGGAGATGATAGGCAAAGGCCTTTGCTACATCTCTGGTTGTGGCTACAGCGATGTTCTCCGTCATCGTATCAATTGCCGCTTCCGGACTGAAAAAGCAGCCGAGAATTAAAACGGACAGAATGGGACCCACGCTGGAGAGAGCCACAAGACCGAAACTGTCACTGGTGGAGTCTTTGCTGTGCTCCATTGAGGCTATACCAAAACCGAAAGCCATAATAAAGGGAACTGTAATGGGGCCGGTGGTTACACCGCCGGAGTCAAAGGCCACGCTTAAAAAATCCTTCGGTACAAAGAAGGATAACGCAAGCACAGCAGCGTACAGTACAATTAAAATAACTGAAAGATTAATGTGGAATCTGGTTCGGAGCACCGCTACCACCAGGAAGATACCTACACCCAGGGCAACGGACAGAATCAGTGTAAGATTGGGTACCGAAGGCACCTGTGTGGCCAGTACCTGCAAATCGGGTTCTGCAATGGTAATCAAAATGCCCATAATCAGGCTGACAATGATGGTAATAAGAATGTTTTTTGTTTTAGAAAGACTGGCACCAATGCCTTCGCCCAAAGGCGTCATAGCCATTTCGGCACCAAACTGGAAAAAGCCCATACCAAACACCAGCATAACGGCGCCAACGGTGAACATAACAATGTTATCCAGTTCAACGGGGGTAATGAAAATGCTGATTAACAGCACAATGGCTGTAATGGGCAAAATAGCAGAAAGGGATTCTGTGACTTTTTCTTTTAATTTTAAATTCACTATGATATCTCCTTTCTGTCTGATTATATGTGTACAATCAAAAGCTATACAATTATTAGTATAACACAATTTATGAAAAATCACAAGGAATTAGAAGGGATTATTAGAAAATTATGTAAACTTTTCGGAAAAGGTATATAAATAAAAAACAGAGCCACTTTTATAAACTGACTCTGTTTTTTACATTGACTACATTACTTTTTTTAATGGCATAGTTATAGGCAATTTTAGTGCCACTTTCTGGTTGATAGACAGTTATATCTTTTTTGCTGTTTTTCCTTTTTGGCGGGGCATAGTTTTCATCATAATATATAACACAGTATGCACTTTTACTAATCATTTCGTAGTTGCGTTCCACATAAGCCGCTTTTCCGGCTGAAATCATTTTTTCGGGATAATATGTATCTTCATATTGTTTTAAAAGATAATTACGGTATGAATCATTGATAAACGGAAATTCCGCTCGCACATAGACTCTTACAATATGTGGATATTTTTCTTTTAGCTCAGTAACAATTTTATGGCAAAGCTTATCAAAAGCACTTTTGCTGCCAAAAAAGAAGGTGCTAACGTTTTTATTTATAATTAAGTCTTCAACTACATCATAAATTGTTTTTTTAAGAATTGCTGTTTCTGTGATGTTCCGGTGGCCAAAGAAGCAACAACAATGTAATCTATTGCTCATTTTTCTCATTCTTTCAAATTATTATTTGAATTCATAATAACACTTATATTTCTTAAAGTCAAGTCAGAGGTTTACATTTCGTTATAAGAGCACATTATAAAATAAATGTATTGCATCTATAATAAATAGTATAAGCACTATTTTTTATAGGTGTAGGAGTGATAGAATGAATAAATTTGATATAAATAACGCTGAAATTGGGGAAAGAATTAAAGAAATTAGATTAAAGAGACGGATGACACAGGAAGTTTTGTCAGAAAAAGCCGGTATTTGCAATCCTCAACAGATTAGTAATATTGAACGAGGATTGTCGGGGATGTCTATTGCAAAATTTAAAGATATTTGCAGAGCACTTGATATTGATGCAGATTATATTCTGTTTGGTGTATCAACTCATAATGTTGAAAGCATATTAAATAAATACATTCGTGAAATGACAAATGAGCAGACAGCAAATCTTTTAGAAATGGTGAAAGCCTATGCGAAAACCTGTGGCATTGAAGAAAAATAAATACGTATAGAAACCGTAATATGGTTGTTTAAATTAGCAACTCATATTACGGTTTTTTGGTGCGGATATTTTTATAATGATTTGACAACTTTGTTGTCATGAATTGGTTTCACCATAAATTGTTGTTATCACAACATGAATTGAATTGCCTTTATAATGCACGAAGTGCAATTCATGAGCCGTAAGGCTCAATTCATGAAATAGCAGATTTCAATTCGTGCCGTTAGGCAATTCATTGAAAAAAGCACCGACATAGTCGATGCTTTTTTCTGGTGCGAGTGACGGGACTTGAACCCGTACGTCATGGACACACGCCCCTCAAACGTGCCTGTCTGCCAGTTCCAGCACACTCGCTCAGGAGATTATTATACAACAAGGCAAAAGGTTTGTCAAGTCATTTTTCAATAATCTCTTGTTTTTGTACTTTTACCAATATTTTCTATCTAAGCTTCTGTACTGAATGGCCTCGGCCAGATGCTCTGTTCTGATATCGGGACTATCAGCCAGATCAGCAATGGTTCGTGCCACTTTTAAAATGCGATTATGGGCGCGGGCCGAAAGCCCTAAATTATCAAAGACTGATTGCATCAGAGCATTTTCTTCTGTACCTAAGGCACAGTAAGTGTCTGTCATCCGTGAGGACATTTGTGCATTGGAGAAAATGCCCGGACTATCGGCAAACCTATGTGCCTGCCGTTCTCTGGCGGCGTTCACCCGGGCGCGGATGGCCTCGGAGGATTCGCCTCTGGTTTTGGAAGAGAGCTCCTGATAGGGCACCGCCGGCACTTCAATGTGCAAATCAATGCGGTCTAAAAGCGGACCGCTGATTTTCGATAAATAGCTATGTATTTGTGCGTCTGTACAGGTGCATTCTCTGTGGGGGTCCCCGTGGTAGCCGCATTTGCAGGGGTTCATAGCTGCCACAAGCATGGTGTTACAGGGATAGGTCAGAGTAGCGCTCACACGGGAGATGGTCACCACCCCATCCTCTAAAGGCTGGCGGAGAACTTCTAATGCGTTTTTATTAAATTCCGGCAGTTCATCCAAAAACAGCACACCATTGTGGGAAAGGCTGACTTCACCGGGTCGGGGCACCTGACCGCCGCCGGATAAACTGGCGGGAGAAATGGTGTGATGAGGACTGCGGAAGGGTCTGGTGGTAATTAAAGGTGTATCAGAAGGCAACACCCCTGCAATACTGTGAATTTTTGTAATTTCCAATGCTTCTGCCAGGGTAGGCTGAGGTAAAATGCCGGGTAAACGTTGTGCCAGCATGGTTTTACCGGAACCCGGGGAGCCGATAAGCAACACATTGTGACCGCCTGCAGCGGCCACCTCTAAAGCGCGTTTTACGCTTTCCTGCCCCCGTACATCGGAAAAATCAGGACAGTGAATGGAATTATTTTTAAATAAATCATCGACATTAACGGTGATGCGCTGTAATCGTTCAATATGTAAAAAGTGAGCCATAATCTGGCCTAAGGTTTTGGCGGGGTAGACCTCCACATCGGTGACCACGGCGGCTTCCTGTGCATTTTCTGCCGGCAGAATCACTTTTTTAATACCTGCCTGAGCGGCGCACAGCACCATGGGCAGAGCACCGGTAACAGGACGCAGGGTGCCGTTTAGTGAAAGCTCACCCAAAAACAGATATTCATCGGGTTCGTCCCCGGGGAGCTGGCCGGAGCTTCGCAACAAGCCTAAGCAGATGGGCAAATCATAAAAAGGACCCTCTTTGCGGATGTTGGCCGGGGCCAGATTCACCGTGATGCGACGTTGAGGAAAAGAAAGGTCTGAGTTTTTCATGGCAGACCGCACACGCTCACGAGATTCTTTCACCGCGGCATCCGGCAGACCCACCACATCAAAGGCAGGCATACCGTTGGCAATGTCTGTTTCCACTTCAACAATATATCCGTCAATGCCCAATAAACCGCAGCTTTTCACTTTTGCAATCATAATGATGTCCTTTCAGCCGTTACAGCTCTAAGAGTTTCTTTTCAGAATGAGTCATATTTTCGTGGCCGTTTTCTGTTATAATCACCAAATCCTCAATCCGCACGCCACCAAAGCCTTCTATATAAATACCCGGCTCAACAGAAACCACCGCACCGGGGCGCAAAACCGTCTCGGAACGGGGGGAAAGGTTTGGCTGTTCATGAATCTGTAATCCTACACCGTGGCCTAAAGAATGACCAAAGGCGTCGCCGTAACCGGTCTTTATAATGATGTTGCGGGCAACGCTATCCGCCTCTTTGCCGGTAATGCCGGCATGGAGGCAATCTAATGCCGCCATTTGAGCCGAGAGTACGGTTTCATATATTTTCTTTTGCTCGGCATCGGCTTTGCCCAGCACAACGGTGCGGGTCATATCGCTGGCATACCCTTTATAAAAACACCCGAAGTCCAGGGTTACAAAGTCGCCATTTTCCAAAAGCTTATCGCTTGCCACGCCGTGAGGCATTGCCGAGCGATAGCCGGATGCACATATAATAGGAAAGGATGCACCGGTGGCACCCTGTTTTCGCATAAACCATTCCAGCTCTAACGCAATGTCCCGCTCGCAGGTGCCGGGGCGGAGCAAAGGCAAAATGTGATGAAAGGCATCATCTGCCAGAGTGGCCGCCTGACGAATGCAGGCAAGTTCAGTTTCGTCTTTAATGGAACGCTGGGTCATAATCTCGCTGTCGATGCCCAGCCAACGGCTGTCCGGCAGGGCATCAGCCATCAACTTAGCAGCTTTAGCAGAAACAAAATCCTCCTCAAAGGCAATGGTCTCGGGAGAAAAATCCTGCAAGTAGGCGGTAGGCTTGGTTTTGGTAATATCAAGTAAAGTGTAATCAGGTGCTTCTTCCTTCACCTGCACAAAATAGCGGGAGTCGGTGAACAAGGTCAATTTGTCCTTTTGCAAGACTAAAACAGCCTCACCGCCGGTAAATCCGCTAAAGTATTGCTGGTTTTCCGGAGAAGATATTAAAATAGCATCGGCTGAAATAGCCTCCAGCAGATGTTTTGCTCTTTTTTTAAACATAAAAAACCTCCAGAAGGTAGTTTAAGTTAATTATACCATTTTCTTCATATCTTTTCAACTGTTTTCATAGGATGATAGTATCATATATAATAGGATGGGAAAATATGAAAAAATTTATAAAAGAAAATTTAGTTACCATATTACTTGTACTGCTATTGGGGTTGTTATTTATTTTGTGGGGGCGGATTGTCGTGAAAGGCATCCGGGAGAATACATATATGCAGAACCTCACGACAACAGAAGCCCGGATCAGATGTCTCGCATATTATGGCTGGCAGGCAGACCCCGGCAGCGAAACAGAAAGAAAGGTTCATATTCCAAAGCCACTGGATAGTGTTTATCTTGAATATAATAAGCTTCAAAAGGTCTGCGGATTTAATTTAGAAGACTATGCAGGACAATCGGCAGAGAACTTTTCTTATCAGGTAGAAAACTTTCCTTATGCAATAGAAGAACCGGTGTATGTTAATATTTTAATCAGTGAAGGAAAACTAATCGGCGGTGATTGTATGTCCAATGCAATTGACGGTTTTATGCTGCCGATTGACAGAAAATACTTACCGTAATGAGAAAAAACACACTATGAAACCCCCGTAAAATCAAGGGTTTCGCAGGTTTTTAAAAAATTTTTAAAAAATTTTCAAAAAAGTGTTGACAAACGGTTTTGAGGGTGTTATAATATAATTCCGCGCTGAGGTAGCGCAGCGAACCTTGAAAATTGAACAGAGCAGGCTCTTATAAATTCATTTGAGTAATTTTGGATGATAATTTTTATTTTAGTCA
>JAFQAZ010000005.1 GCA_017416855.1 Clostridia bacterium | reverse complement strand
TAAGCTGAGAACGGCAACCGTGATTGACCGTGTGGTTGTCTATTATGGTTATACCAGTAATGCAGCCAATGATGTTCGGTTCTATTTAGCTAATGTTTCACCTACAACGGGCAAGCTGGCAGACGGCAAAAGCTATGCATACCCTGCTAACTTTAAAGAAGAAGATACTGACAATGTAAAATATTTAGGCTACAGAGGCGATGCAGAGAGCTATGTTTCCTTTACAGATGTTGTCGGCGTTGGCGGTCGCATTGTGTTCGATCCGAACAGTGACAAAGCTTTCTCACACGTTGTAGCGGCTTATGGCTTTAATACAACCGGTGGTTATATTAAGGAAATGCAGGCTTATAAAAAGGTAACGGATACGAAGTCTGTCAGTTCCAATCGACCGGCACAGGTTATTTATAAGCAAAACGGTCCGGAATTTACTGTTACAGCCAACGGTTTAAACGGCAGTGAGGGCGATAGCTTTACCTTAACAGCTATGGCATTTGACAGTAACGATGCAAGAATCTCTAAAAAAGAGTCAAGTGCAATCTTAAGCGGCGGAGTGGTAACTGCCGGAATTAATTTTGAAGAAAACGGCGTTGAAGCCGATGCATCTATTTCTAAAGTGGTTTTGAGCCTGAAGAATCACACAGAAATTGCGGTAACAGAGGATGTAGTTTTTAACATTACACCTCAAGAGGAAAGCGATGGTATTTATAACAGTTTTACCAACGGTTTTTATGAAGCACTTACCGATTATAGCACTCAGGAGTATATGTACTGGGTTAAGTCTGATGACAGCGAAAATCATCCGGATGGTATTTATAATGCCAATGGTACAAATACAACCGGTACAACAGACTATAAAGTGGCAACAGATTATGAAAAGCCGACCTTTGCGGCGAACTCATCTTATATGGGCTTCTACAGCAATAAGCTGAGAACGGCAACCGTGATTGACCGTGTGGTTGCCTATTATGGTTATACCAACATAGCAGCTAATGATGTTCGCTTTTATTTAGCCAATGTTTCACCTACAACGGCTAAACTGGCAGACGGCAAAAGCTATGCATACCCTGCTAACTTTAAGGAAGAGGATACTGACAATGTAGAATATTTAGGCTATAGAGGCGATGCCGAGAGCTACGTTTCCTTTACGGATGTTACCGGTGTTGGTGGCCGAATCGTGTTTGACCCGAACAGTGATAAAGCTTTTTCGCACATTGTAGCGGCTTATGGATTTAACACAACCGGCGGCTATATTAAGGAAATGCAGGCTTATAAAAAGGTCGTAGACACCAAAACCATTATCTTAGAAAACAGCGGTGATGGTGGTGAAGGTGAAGAGGGTGGCGAAGGCGGCGAAATAATGCCCACAGCATCACCCACTCCGACAGCACCACCGGCAGGACCTGCAATCCCCACCGGTACAAACAATGTTGCAGTAGGTGCAACGGCATTTGCCTATGGTTCTATTGATGGAACAGCACCCTATATGGCAGTAGACGGTGATGCGTCTACGTATTGGATGTCTGCCAATAATGGTAAAGATAAAGACTATTTAATTCTGGATTTAGGTGCAGCCTATATGATTGATGCCCTGAGTCTGGATTTGGCAGAGGGTTCCGGACAGAACTTTAAATTATATGGTTCTAATAGTAGTGTTTGGATAGAAAAAGAGGGCGAAACACCTATCAGAACAGCGTTGACCGGCAATTTAAATGATTTAGTGGCAGGACAGGACAAAATTATCACCACGGGCATTCCCGGTGAACGATATCGTTATATCATTGTAGAACAGGCTGAGGAAGCCACGGCAACTCCTTTTGGCTTTAATGAAATTGGCGTTTATACCTATGATGCCCCCCAGGGAAATATAGGTGTAGGAAAAATTCAGAAGTTGAGTTATAAAAAAGGTGCACCGATAGCATTTGCTTCTAACAGAACAACGGTATCGGATTCAGCAACTTATTTAAATAAACTAAATTCGGCGGAATACTCTCCCGCCGATGCAAACCCCGGTACATATTTTGCTGATTTAAATTTTGCGTGGCAAATCATAGGAAATGACAAGCCTACAGATCAGTGGGGTAACGGCATTATTTACCTGATTGACCTTGGTCTTGCACAAAAACTAACTCATGTTGCTTTTCAAACTAAAACGCACATCAGTTATTGGGACCAAGCAACTGATTTTATGATTATCGGTACGAATGAACTTCCCTCTAAAGATAATGATTTTGCTGAAAGTGGAAAATATGACGTTTTGGCAGAATTAAATGGTAAAAGAGTGATGGAATCTGTTGAAAATGGCAATGCGAGAGATACCGGTCTTCAGGTGTTTGATGTGAAAGCACAATATCAGGAGACACCGTATCGGTATATTGGTTTATTTAAGAATAATCCATCTGCCAATGCAGTTTTAAATAATGACCAAACTGCGATTATGATGCGCTTGGCAATTGGCACACTGCAGGCTTATGGAAACACCGATACACTTTCTGCAATTGTGGATTCTCAAGATGCCAAAAAGATTATTGATGAGGAAACCTCTACAGTTAATGACACAGAAATTACGTATTCTGCAAGTTTCTGGAATGGTTCCGAAAGTGGCAATTTAGTTGCAGCGCTAACACAGTATGACGAAAACGGTACAGTTCTTGTGAAACATTATGTTGATTGCGGTACGTTAAACGAGGGGATGTATCACGAAATTTTAATTGAAAAGACAGGATTAACCAATGCAACAGAGGGCTATTGGGAATTGGTTATCTTAAACGGTCTTAAGGTTTATGACTACATCAGCGACCTTGAACAATTAACAAGACCTGCTGTGTATGCAGGGAGTGCAAGCGGAACAACCAACTTAAAGAGAGTAGGGTATCAGGTTTCTGCTTCAGGTACGGTTGATGGGGGTATTGTTGGTATGGTTGTTTTAAAACCCGGGGTCAACACAAGCAGCTTTTTTGCCGCAGATATCTATGATCTTGTTCTTTCAATAGTATCTTCCGATGTAAGCAGTGCAAGAAAATACGATTTACGTTATGTGTTACCGGCTGATGCTCCGGGAACAGCGGGTGTGGATGCTTATACTGTAAACCTAATCAGTAATTCCGGAGCACTGACAAATGAAAGTCTGTCCATTCCTCTGTTTACAATTAGCGACATTGTTTCTGATTTTCAATCAGTAACGTCAGAAACAGTTGTAGGTAAAATTAATGATAACAGCACTTTCTTTGATACAGATATTACAACAGATGTTGCATCGGCAACTAATTTTGGCACTCATTTTATGATGGCTAAAGAGGGTTTAACAGGCGGTGCTTTTGATGATGCGCAACCTGGGTGGAGCGATATAAATACTATTACTGCAGCCATTCAGGCAGCAATTTTGATTGATGCAACTCTTACCGGAACGGATGTTGAGGAAACCATCGCAAAATATGGCACAGCTCTTCCGGCAATCTTCGATAATCCGGACTATGACGGTGCTGAATTTGAAACCATTTTACCTAGTGTTAAAGCAAACAGCACATTAGATACAGCTGAAGCTTTGGCAAACGCTTATCGTCGCACCATTGGTCTTTCGCTTTTAGCAAACGGTGAACTTTCCGATAGAATCAAAGCGATTGATGAATATAGCAGTGCCTTGGGCATTTCTGATGAGACAATGAATACATCTCAGGAAACTCTTTCTATTGCGAAAAAGCTTTCTAAAGATATGCAGGTGGTTACTTCGTCTTATGCAGGCGGTATGGATGCAATTGTTGCCGGAATTATTGCTGAGCTTGATGCAGCTGATGCTGTGGTGGATAGTGTTATATTAGGGAATGCAACCATCGGTGGTGGCAGCAGCAATGTTAAGGTTTCTGGTGGTAGTGCGGTTCAAATACCTGTTGCTTCTGAGAATAATCAACAAGGAACTGAAAATGCTGTTAGCGCCATAAGGAAAGAGACAGGATTTGCAGATATTGATAACCACGGATGGGCTCATGATGCTATTAAGGTTATGAAAAATCGCGGTATTATCAGTGGAGTAGAAGCAAACAGTTTTGCACCGGATGCTTTACTTACCAGAGGACAAACGGCTAAGCTTTTGGTACTGACAATGAATTTAACGACAACCTCTGAAGACAATGGTTATCGTGACTGCGATCACGGCAGTTGGTATTACCCCTTTGTAACGGCGGCTAAGGCCCATGGTCTTGTGAACGGTATCTCACGTACAGAATTTGGTGTGTCTGCAAATATTACAAGACAAGACTTGGCGGTTATGATTTATCGTGCTATGGAAAATAAAGGATTGCTTGACGAAGTAGTATCCAAAAGCTTTTCGGATGATGCGGCTGTGAGTGGATATGCCAAGGAAGCAGTAGCCACACTTTCCGGCATGGGTGTGATTCAAGGCTTTGAAGATGGAACCTTTGGACCTGATAAGCCTGCAACACGTGCGCAGGCAGCGGTGATTTTTGCTAGATTTTTAAACATTATTGAAACTGCAGATAAGGAGGGCTAAACGAGATGAAAAGAATAATAACATTATTTTTAAGTGCTTTGCTGATTGTTTCAACCCTTCCTGTATGTACATTTTCTGTAGCAGCGGCTGATGAAAACCTTGCTTTAGGAAAACCGGTTACGGCAAACTGTGACCGTGGGGACGGTTACAAACCGTCATCTGTCACTGATGGTGACAACAAAACGGTGTGGTGTGGACCGGCAGGATTTGTAGGCGCTGCAGTTACTGTGGACTTAGAAAAAGAATATGTCATTACAGAGGTTGTATTACACAACCGTTCTGACACAAAAGACGAGCATTACAGACGAAATGTTAACATTGAGTTTTCTAATTCACCGGATTTTGAAGTTAAGGAATCTGTAGTGGCAATGTCAACGGTTGAAGCAGAATTTGGTGTACCGGTTCGGGTAAAAGCACCTTCTACCAAACCATATCGTTATGTACGAGTAATTAAAACATTAAATACAACTCATGTTGTAGCAGAGCTTGAAGTCTATGGTTATGAGTATGACCCTAATGCTTTGCGCATTGGTAAAGATGTTACAGGAACTCAACTGGAAGGACCCGTTACCCTTTTAAGATACCTGCAACTGATTGAAATGAAAAATGAGATGGATGATATCTTTGGCACAGATTCCGTGATGACACGCGGGCAAGCGATTCACGCCATTATGAATGCATTTGCCAAGGGTATGAGCTTTGAGGGAGACGCACCATTTTTGGATGTTCCAAAAGATTATGCCTATTATAATGCCATAGCGACGGCATATCATTTAGGGTATATAACAGGTGATGACCATTCCAGTTTCAGGCCCAATGAATATGTAACGCTTGCAGAATTTTTGGTGATGACATATCGCGCAGTAGTCTATCAGCAAATTAGCGGTGAAATGTCGAAAGCAAATATGTCTCAAATTCTTACGCAGGCAAAAACAATGGGCTTTTTAAAGGATACAGGGCTTACCGATTATTCAGCTTTTGTTTCCCGTGGTGTTATGGCACGAATATTCTATAATGCTTTGCTTGCACCGGGATATGGCTATGTTGTGGGAAATGCAGAGAGTGCTATCTATTCAAAAGATTCTAATCTTCTCTATAAAGTGCACAATATGGTTTTGACACAGGGAATTGTAGAAGAGAATAAAATTTCTACACTCGACGGCACAACTAAAAATGGAGAAAATGCAGTAGAAATAGGCGGAAAGCTTTTTTATGATCCGAAGGGAACGCTGGATGCATATTTAGGTAAACAAGTTGTTGTGGCAAGCAACCTAGAATATGAAAATGAAATTCTGTTTGCATGGCAAACCAGCGCTAACGCAGAAGTGGTTATTCCGGCGAAACGGCTGGTTTCAACTGATAATGATGTTATTAAAGCTTATGATGCAGAGTATAACAAAACTATAAACTACAGACTGGCAAAAGAATATTTTGTTATAAAAAATGGTGTGGCAGCACCCAGTCTTGAGGCGGAGAATAATAACTTACTCATTCAGAATGGTAAGTTACGCCTGCTTGATAACAATAAAGACGGTGCTTATGAAGTTGTGTTTGTAGAAGAGTATGAACTACATTATGTAAAAAATGGCTTTACCAACAATAATACCCTGACGATTATCAATTCTAACGGTGAACGGCAGGAACTTTTATTGGATTCTTTGGTTGTTACCAATCCGGCAGGCAGCAGTGTTTCTGCTGGTAAAGTTACAGCAGATACCGTAATTCAGCTGTTCCAGTCAGATGATAAGACACGGAACCGGATTATGCTATTTGAGGAGCCGTTAACCGGTAAGCTGACAAAAAGCTCAAAAGATTGTGTGGATATTGATGAAACATCTTATTTTTTGTCTTTAGCTTATCAAAATACCATTCGCACATATAATCCCATCATAGGAGAAACAGTCTCTGTATTTATTGATGAAGCAGGTGAGATTATTTGGATTGAACGCGATTTAGGTCTTATTGAAGGCGATTGGACCATTGCATTTTCTCACATGTATAACATTGAACAGGGTATAAACCATCAATTACGTTTCAGAATGTTCACGATTGACGGTCTTTGGAAAGAACTGTCTGTGGCTGAAAAGGTTAATGTTGACGGAATGACGGTGTCCTGCGACAACTTGAGCGATCTTGTGAGAAATGATACGGATCATCGTTTTACAGGCGAATTAGTGCGGTATCAGTTGGATGCTAAGGGTAACATTAAAGCGATGGATACAAAACTTGCGACTTCTGATGAAGAAGACGGAACTCTGCACTTGTCTGTTGGAACAGCGTTACCTTCCGGTGAGTGCAACTGGACATCGAATTCATATGCTTTCTGGAAAGGTCAGACAATGGTTGGGCAAGGTAAAGCCGATACGCCAGTGTTTGTTTTGGCAACAGCGGGGGGTTCCTATCCTAACAACGCAAGTTACGATGGTTATTTTAGAGTGGTCAATATGAGTTCTATGGTTGGTAGTCATGTAACTTTGCAGAGAGCACTTATTCCATATATGGAAGATGAGTTTGGATATCCTACATGTTTTGTGACTGTACAGGATTATCCTATTGGTACAGCATCGTCTTCCTATGTAACCAGTTCTTCGGCGTCTTATTTAATTGTAGATAACATTTCTAAAACAGTTAATGATGAAGGCGAGATTGTTCAGAAAATCACTGGTTATAATATTGATGATGGTTCGGTTTCTGCTAATTATTCCATTCGTGCAGATGAAAATCTGACTATGGTAGAAACAGGTCTTTTGTATCAGGAAGAGGCTTCTTGCTTTGATGATTCAAAATTGATTTCTGACGCCAATTTCTTAGCAGTCATTGCAGATCCGGCTAAAGAAGCCCGATATGTAAAGAGTGTAACGGATATTAATGTTGGTGATGTAGTTCGCTATCAGTTAAGGGGCGACAGTGTTTTTGCTGTTGAACGTATTTTCAACTATGACCAGGCACAAAAAGCTATGGCAGGTGTTAATACTGCCACAAACAATGTTTGGTTTTCCACCGGTAATAACCCCACATATTATCAGGCACAATACCGTCATCAAATCGGAACCTTTACCAAGGTAGATGGCACTGCTTTTTCCATAGAGACTCTTGCCGGTAATACAGAGGTATATACCTCAAAGGTGTTTAACAAATTTTACACAATAGATATTGAAGGCAGGATGCCTAAAGTGGTTGAAGTTAAGGATTTATCACAGTTTGAAGGTGCAGATGTGCAGGTGTATGTATATTCATATACCGGAAATCCTCTTGTTGCCATTGTGTATCCATATTAAACAATGTTGATAAGGGCTGTCGTTATACCGGCAGCCCCTTTGCAAAAAAAGAAAGAAGGAAGTTGCAGCATGGAAGCAAAGAAAAAATTAAAGGTTGGTTGTATTGGTTTGGGACCTCGCGGTGCCGGTCTTTATGAATTATTAATTGAGAACCCACATGTGGAGGCGTATGCTGTTTGCGACCAGAATACTAACAAATTAGAAGCGTTTCAATATAAAATGGAAGTAGAAAAGAAAATCACAACGATTCAGTATTTTACTTCTATCGAAGAGTTTTTAAAATCTGATGTTGAAGCTGTTATTGTAGCAACACACGTATCGACTCACTCTGATATTTCGATTCAGTGTTTGGATGCCGGCAAGCATGTTTTGTGCGAAATTCCCAATATTTCTTCGTTTGAAGAAGCTAAAAAATTAAACAGAGCAGTACAGGCACACCCTGAACTGAAGTTTATGGTGGCAGAAAACTGCTGTTATTGGGCATTTATCAACTCATGGAAAGAAATGTATGAAAATGGTCTTTTGGGAGAAGTTGTATATGCTGAGTCTGATTATATTCATCCACATACAGAATTGCAAAAATATGATGAGGAAGGAAAGCCGATTTTAACATGGCGTTCTTATTTAACGTCAATTCATTATTTAACGCACAATTTAGGGCCTCTTTTATATATTTTAGGTGATACCTGCGATGAAATTACAGGCTTTATTCCTGATATTAATCCTATGGAGGATGTTCATCCTGCACCGCCTAACGGTGTTATTATGGTTCGCACGAAAAAGGGTGCGTTAATCAAGATCTTTATTGGATTTGGTGTTCATCACACGGTTCGCCATAATTTTTCAATGTACGGCTCAAAAGGCTCGTTGGAATACCGTCGCCGTCGTGAAGAACAGGGAACATTAGGATTTTTTGAAAATATGCCTTATACACGCAGCGAAGTGGTTATTCCCATCAACGATGCCTATGCCGGAGCTGACGAAAGAGGCCATGGTGGCGCTGACCCGAAAATGCTGGAAGCGTTTGTGGATTGCATTATTCACAACAAAAAATCTCCATTGGATATTGAATTTGGTATTAACATTTCTTTGCCCGGTTTGTTGGGAGAACAGTCCTTTAAAGAGGGCGGTAAAACAATGAAAATGCCCGATATTAAGGATTTCGTGTAATGAAATGATGTAATAAAGGAGAAATGTTATGGCTTTTTATATGGAAGATATGAGTGTCCGTGATATGCATAAAGCAATGGAACAGACAAAAACTGTCATTATCCCGGTGGGGGTTGTGGAGCAGCATGGCTATCATCTACCTCTTAGTACAGATATTCACAATGCTGTGCAGGTTCCCCGCCTTGCCGGTGACAGATTGAATGCAGTGGTAGCACCTTCGGTTAATTACTGTTTTTCCGGCGGAGAATTGTTGGGAACAGTAAATGTGAGTCCTAATACCTTCGGGCTGTTAATGTCAGAAATTTGTGAAGAGTTTGTTCGTATGGGCTTTTTAAACATTCTCGTTTTATTAGGCCATGGAGGAACCGAAAATCTGGATGCCCTTCAGAACACACTGCAAATGCTTTTGAGACGTCATAAAGAACTTGCGAACAAAATCAGTATTTCTATTATTGATGTTTTTGAATTTTCTCCTACAGGTATGGCGGCTACCAATATGGAGCCGGAGCATGATTTTCATGCCGGTATGGTTGAAACAGCTTTGATGATGTATTGGAAACCGGAATTGGTTCAGGATGAGATTTGCCAAGACGATGAAGAGATTTGTCGTATGATGCGTCAGGACTGCGATTGGTTTGCAAAACACGACAAGATTATTGACCATCCTTTCATTGTTGACAAGGTAAGCCAAAGACCTGAAATTAAAGTGGGTGTTATGGGCTTCCCTGAACGTGCCACGAGAGAATTGGGCGAAAAAGTCAGTAACGAAATGGTTGACGGTTTGATTGATTATGTTAATATGTTACAAGAAAAAAATAAATAAACACAATTGAGAAGGATGTGGTGATGGTTATGTATATCAATATTGGGAACAGTCGAGAAGTGCTGTGGGATGATTATTTAATTGATAACAGTGCGACTACTGCTAAAAATGTGCTTCATCAACCCATTAAGAGAGAGCAGGTTTATGTATTTGACCAATTGGGCGAAAAAAGGCATGTTAGCTACCCTCATTGCATTAAAATAGATGACGAATACATTATGTATTATGTTACCAGCATCCGCAATCAAAAAAGAGAAGTGCAGTCAGGTAATGATTTGAATAAACTTGGCGGCGTTACCCGTTATATTTGCATTTTAAAAGGAACAGATCCTTTTCATCTGGAAAGACCGAATCTAGGGCTTTGTGAAGTTAACGGAAACTGCGAGAATAATGTTATTTTAAAGCAGACGAGGACCGGTAATTTTGAAGAAGAATTTGATAACATTTTTGTCTTTGTAGATGAGAATCCTGATTGCCCGCCGGAAGAAAAGGTGAAAGGTGTGGTGCAGACCTTAAACCACGATAAAGTGTTTCCCGGTCTTCGGGAACTTTGGTGCTATACCTCGCCGGATGGCATTCACTTTAAACTTGGGTGGAAAATGGCAGGTGGTGATGAGCCGAATGCCGGTATTTTCGATTCCTTAAACATTGCCTGGTATGATCAGCAGGAGGGTATTTACAAGGCCTTTGTCCGCGGCATTCATAAAAATTTTGAAGAAGGAACCCTGAAAGATTGGGGTATCCGCGATGTACGGTATATGGAATCAAAAGACTTTAAAACCTGGAGTGAGCCAAAGCTACTCAATTATGGAGAAGAAGCAGACGATTATGCGCTTTATACCAATCAGATACAGAGATATTACCGTGCGCCCCATATGTATGTTGGCTTTCCAACCCGTTATATTGACCGCAAGATCTGGGGCAAAAACTTAGACCAGCTTGGCGGAGAAATTAATGCAGAATGTCGTCGGGAACTTGCCACAAAAGAGGAGCCTCGTAGTGGAATTGCCCTGACGGACTGCATTTTTATGAGCTCAAGAGATGGACTTAATTGGAACCGTTGGGATGAAATGTTTTTAGGTCCCGGTCTCGAACGTGATGACAACTGGTTTTATGGGGATTGTTATCCTATGTATAACCTGTTTGAAACACCCAGCGAATATGCAGAAGCCCAGAATGAAATTTCGATGCTTATGCATGAGGGACAACGCTCCGGTGAGGGAACCCGTATGTATCGCTACAGTATAAGACTGGACGGCTTTGCCTCTTATCACGCAGATTACAGCGGTGCAACGCTAACAACGAAACCGTTTATTTTTTCAGGCAAAGAACTATCGCTTAATTTTGAAACCTCAGCTTTGGGTTTTGTGTATGTTGATATCTTAGATGAAAGCGGCAAAGCCATAGAGGGTTATCATAGCTGTGAACTGTTTGGCAATACCACAGACAGAACCGTTTACTTTGGTGAAACAGCAGATGTTTCTAAATTGTCCGGGTTGCCCATAAAATTACGTTTTACCATGCGCGATGCAGATATTTATTCATTTATTTTCAAATAAGAAACAGGAGGAATTATTATGGCAAAAGTAGTTACATTTGGAGAAATTATGCTCCGTCTTCAGACCTATGACCACCAGAGAATTATTCAGGCAACCGGTTTTGACGCCACATTTGGCGGTGGCGAGGCAAATGTTGCTGTATCATTGGCGATATACGGTCACGAAGCTCATTTTATCACTAAACTGCCGGATAATCTGGTAGGCGATTTATGTGTTTCTGAATTGAGAAAGTATGGACTTAACACCAAGTATATCGCACGGGGCGGCGAGCGATTAGGTGTTTACTATGTAGAAAAAGGTGCGGCTCAGCGTGCTTCTACTGTTACTTATGACAGAAAGCATTCTTCTATTGCAACAGCAGAAGCAAAGGACTTTGATTGGGAAACTATTTTTGACGGGGCAGAGTGGTTCCACTTTACCGGCATTACACCGGCACTCTCAGAAGAAGCAGCTGCTCGCTGCGAAGAAGCTTTAAAGGCAGCTAAAAAGTTAGGAATTACCGTAAGTTGTGACTTGAACTTCAGAAAAAAACTGTGGACAAGCGAGCAGGCAAATAAGGTTATGTCCGGCTTAATGCAATATGTTGACGTGTGCATTGCCAATGAAGAAGATGCTGAAAAAGTATTTGGCATTAAAGCTTCTGCAACAGATATTACCTCCGGTGAACTGTCAGATGCAGGCTACCGTGATGTTGCAAAACAACTGGCAGATAAATTTGGTTTTTCTCATGTGGCTATTACCCTGCGTGAAAGTATCTCAGCTTCTGTTAATAACTGGTCAGCCCTTTTATATGATGGAAAAGACTACTACAAGTCCAAGAAATATCACATTAACATCATTGACCGTGTGGGTGGCGGTGACTCTTTTGGCGGTGGCTTGATTTATGCAATGCTTGAAAAATACAGCATGCAGGACACCATTGATTATGCTGTTGCAGCATCTTGCTTAAAGCATAGCATTCAAGGCGACTTTAATGTTGTCAGCGTTTCTGAGGTGTTAAACCTGATGAAAGGTGACGGCTCCGGTAGAGTGCAGAGATAAGCCTTTTAAGGAATTTTGGACGGTGAATATTTTGAATGATATTTTATTGATAGGCAAGCGAATTATATCTGATCAATCTCCCGTTGCGCTTTCCTCTCTGCCGGATGACAACTGGCAGGAAACATGGGATGCCAAAGGCGGCAGCTGGGGATACAAAGATGGCTATTTGATTGGCAGCGAACCGGGGAATAAAGGCGGTATTCTGCTGAGCAAGCAGTCTTTTGACAACGATGTGATGCTTTCTTTTACTGCAGCAAGTGTTCTGCCGGCAACAAGAGACGTTAATGCGGTTTATTGCACCACCTGGGATGAAGACATCAATTATTTAAAGCTTGCTTACATTTCCGGCATTGGCGGCTGGTATGAAGATAAATGCGGCATTGAACGCTTTCCCGAAGACGGTTTACGTGCCTTAAATCCTTTGTATCACTACGAACCGGGCAGGGAAGTAAGAATCACAACCGGCGCTATCGGTGGCCATAACTTTTTAGTGGTGGATGAAGTGCTGGTGCAGGAACTCATTGACCCGAATCCTATCGTTGGTGGTAGGGTTGGCTTTTCGCCATATTCGACTATGCTGAAAATTAAGGATATTGAGGTCAGAGAAATTTGCTGGGAAGAACGGATTCAGATATATGAACCGGAGTTTTAAAATGAAAATTTATCATAAAGGAGAATGACAATGGGTAAATCAACAGACTTTCGTTATAACACAGGTGCTACCCGCGTGCCTTGGGCAGCGGTTGGCGAAAATTACAATGTTCACGACTTAATGGAAATCATTAAGTTCTTAATGCAGGGCGAGGGCAAAGAATATGATGATGCCCTAGAGGCTGTTTGGCAGCAGGTGAAAAAGCTGGACGCTCTGGCAACCCCACCGGGTAAGCTCTCCCTTGGCAGCAAGGTTGAAGAAGCAGAGGAAGCCTGCAACAAATATTTAGGCATAAGCTCTTCTACCTTTGTGACCAACGCAACTGCCGGTTTTGAAATTGCTTATAAATATGCGAACTTAAAACCTGGTGATGAGGTTATTGTGCCGGCGATTACATTTGTGGCAACTATGGCATATCCTCTGGCAGTAGGTGCAAAACTTGTTTTTGCCGATGTTGACCCCAAAACCATCAATATGGATCCTGCTGATGTTGCCAGAAAAATTACTGACAAAACCAAAATGATTGTGCCCGTACATATTGGCGGTTATCCTGTAGATATGGATCCCATCATGAAGCTTGCCAAGGAACATGACATTTTGGTGCTTGAAGATGCGGCTCACGCTTTCGGTGCTATGTATAAAGGTAAAAAGATTGGTACCATCGGTGACTTTGCAGCATTCTCCATGCACGAAGTGAAAAACATCACCTCTTTTGGCGAAGGTGGCATAGCTACTACCAATGTTCCCGGCTTTGAAAACGAAATGAAGCGTGCACGGTTCTTAGGTCTTGATTTTACCTGTCCGATTAAGGATTGGCTCTATAACATCACGCCTATTCAGGGTAAGTATGAACCCTTTGTGGCAGGGAACTCTTCTACCACAGAAATTCAGGGTCTTGGTTTAACCCTGCAGGTTGCCCGTAATGAAGAAATCATTGAAGAAAGAAGAAATGCTGCAGCTTATCTTTCCAAGAGATTTGCAGAAAACGATGCCTTAATTCCTCAGGATTTAGGCAATGAGGATATTAAACCTACCTTCCATTTATATCTGTTACAGATTGACCCTGCTAAAGCCGGTGGGGATGTGCAGGTTTTGAAAAAGAAGCTGGAAGAAAAGGGCGTTACACAGATTGCTCACTTTGGTCCTTTATATCGCTTTAAGGTTGTGCAGGATATGGGCTATAATTCTGATGAAATCGCAAAAACCTGCCCCAACTGTGAAGAAGTGTTCTATAAGAGATTTACTCATCTGCCCCTTTACGGTTTATCTCAGGAACAGCTCACCTATATGGCGGATGCCGTTTTAGAGTCTGTTGCAGAAATGCAGGCAGGCAAATAAGGAGAGAGTATGATGAAAGTTAAATGGGGTGTAATCGGTTGCGGTGGCATTGCAGACAGAAGAACTCTGCCGGGTATGATGCTGGCAGAGAATGCGGAGCTTGTTGCTGTGATGGATGCAAATGCTGATGCGGCCAACCGATGTAAAGAAAAATACAATGCAAAATACGCCTTTGATAAGGCGGAAGATTTGCTGGCTTTAGATGAAATTCAGGCGGTATATATTGCTTCTCCTGTGTTTTGTCATAAAGAACAGGTTGCTTTGGCGGCAAAAGCTAAAAAAGATATTCTGCTAGAAAAGCCTATGGGTCTTTCTGTTGCAGAATCAATGGAAATCAAAGCCATTTGTGAACAAGAGGGCGTAAAATTAGGCGTTGCCTTTATGATGCGCTTCCACAGCTACCATCAGAAAATGCGGGAACTTATATCTGCCGGCACAATTGGTGAAGTGGTTTCTGCCCGTGCACAGTTTACCTGCTGGTATCCTGAAATGGAAAACTGCTGGAGACAGAATAAAAAACTGTCCGGTGGTGGTGCAATGCTGGATATGGCCATTCATCCTATGGATTTAATTCGCTATATCACCGGTCTTGAGGTTGATGAGGCAACAGGTTTCACCGGCAATCAGATTTTTAAATATAATGTAGACGATGCCGGTATTGGTGTTTATAAAATGAACAACGGTGCCCTGTGTGTTGTGGAGGCTGCTTTTAACATTCCGGACGATGCCTCTGTAGGTAAATTGGAAATCTACGGAACAAAAGGCAGCATGATTGCCAAAGGCACTTTGTCCCAGGAAGAAGGTGGCGAACTGGAAGTGCTGGCACTGGATAGTGTGGGCGGCTATGATGCTCAGCAAAACCGCAGCACAGTAGCACCCATTCCTGTAGAGGTTACCTTTGGGAATATGTATACCAAAGAAATTGAAGCCTTTGGCAGAGCTGTTTTGGGCGAAGGTGAAATTCCGGTGACGGCCGAGGATGCCATTCGCTCACAAAAAGCCATTGAAGATGTGTATACACTGAATTGAAGATAGTAAAAAATAGAGGCTGTAGCCTATGCTACAGCCTCTATTATAATCGATTGATTATTTAACAAGTCTCTGGAAACCGGGATCACTGCAAGGACCGCCGATTGCTTTTTTGATTTCGTCGAGGCTATCTTTTTTCAGAATTTCGGCGATTTCAGCGAAGACTTCATCAACGGCTTTTTCATGCAGAGCCATAATTTCCGGCGTATGAGCAAGAGAAGGATAAAAACCGGTGGTTCCTAAGAAGCCCTTCTTAAGCATTAGAGCGACATAGAGAGTTTTCAGTTCCTGAGGATATTTTGTAAACTTAAAGTGTGCCAGGCAGGGGCGACCAAAAGATTCAGCCGGCAGATTATGTTTCTTGGCCATTCTGTCCCAGGTATCTTTTGCCATCTGACCAATTTTGTTGGCGTGTTCCCAGATGCGGGTTTCTTCCATTTTTTTAATGGTAGCAAGGGCAGCAACAGGACCAACACTTTCGGTCCAGTAAGTACTGCTGATAAAGGTTTCGTGTGCACCTTTCATAGCTTCCTCTGTACCGATAACAGCGGCGATCGGATGACCGTTACCCAGGGCTTTTGCAAAAATAGCCATATCAGGGTTTACACCCAAAGAGAGATGGGCGCCGCCAAAGCCATGACGCCAGCCAATTGTGATTTCATCATAAATCAAAAGACCGCCGGCTTTGTGGATACCATCACGTACATATTCTAAGAAACCATCTTCGGGAAGAGTGTTTCTCATAGGTTCCATAATAACACAAGCCAGTCTGTCACCGTATTTTCTGATGACTTCGTCAAATTCTTCTTTGCTGTCATAGAGGAAGGTTACTGCGGTGTTTCTAAGTCCTTGAGGAACGCCATTTGCTTTTAAACCTTTGATGTGGTGACCGTCGAGAGCGGGCTCATCGCCAAGGTTTGCAGCCAGGTACCAGTCGCTCCAACCGTGATAACCGCAGATTGCAACCATATCACGTCCGGTTGTAGCGCGTGCAATACGAACGGCAACAGCACCAATTTCACCGCCTGTGCGGGCAAAACGTGCCTGAGAAGCCCAAGGATGAATTTCACAGAGTTTATCTGCCAGTTCAACTTCTTCGGGCGGGTTTAATGTGGACATACTACCATTTTGAATACGGTTAATAACCGCTTCAGATACATCGGGGTCAGCATAACCTAATAAGCAGGCACCGATACCGCTTAAGGTCATATCGTAGTAATGGTTTCCGTCTAAGTCCCATACCTCGCAGCCTTTTGCCTTGGTGAAGTAAGCGGGCCACTGTTCAGGTGCGAACTGTTCAGCACGTTTGCTGAGCAATTGTGTGCCACCGGGGATGTGTTCTTTTGCATATTTGTACAATTCCTGTGTTTTAGACATATTCATACCTCCCAGTTCTGTTACAGAACTAAATTATATGTTTATGATATAACAAGGTGACGAAGAAGTAAACAAATTGTAAAGACAAGTTTAAATGTATTGATGACCTGTTTTATAGTCTTAGAAACGATTATCCTGAAGGGAATGATGTTATCCTATGAAAAATAGTCCTGTAGTCTTGGTGAAACTTGGAAACCTTGTAATTAAAGTTTTATTGCGGGATTTTCCCGGAAGTGGTGTTAAAGCCGGTGATATGATACACAGCCATGCTATGTATGAGTTACATATTTTATATAGTGGCTGTGCTGAAATAGAAGCAGAGGGCCGCTCTGTAGTGCTTTACCAGAACGACTGTGCCCTTGTTTATCCAGATACATTTCATAATTTTAAAAGACAGGATGAGGATTCAACCATCGTTTCTCTTGGTTTTTTTATCGAAAAAGACGATAAAAAACTTGATACAGACTATTACGAAACACTGCTGCAACACTTTTGTCAGGCAGGCGGAATATTGGTTTTAAAAAATAATGAGTCAGTTACAGAGTATATTCAAAAGATGATTGCCGGACGATTTTCGCAAAACCCTTTTTCGCAGAATATGGAAGAGGCGCTGTTAGTGCTTATTTTCTCTGAACTTCTATGCCAGATTTTTGGAGGTAACGCGCCAGTGAAGCGGGATGAACAGGAACTGGCAGAAAACGACCAGCGGGCCTATATAATTGAAGATTATTTTAATCACTATTATATGGAAGATATCAGTTTGAAAAAACTATCTGCCCTTTTGTGTCTTGGAGAAAAGCAGACAAACCGTATGATTCAAAAAGCCTTTGGAGAGAACTTTCGGGAACGCCTGAGTAAGATTAGACTTAAAGCAGCAGAAAAACTGCTGACAGAAAGTGATCTGGATGTTAAAAATATAGCAGAAACGGTGGGCTATCAGTCTTATAACGGTTTTTACCTTGCCTTTAAAAGTAAGACAGGGCTCACGCCTCTTGAATACCGTGAAAAAAAGAAAAAGGGCAGGGAATAAACAAAAAGCAATGTTACTGCATTTTTGCTGTTAGAAAAGAGGACATAGTTTCTCTGAAACAGGTCTGTTTCTTTCGTTTACTTGTCCAAAATGCCGTGATACAATAAATATATCTATACATTCGAAAGGAATGAACGTTATGAAAGAATTGAAAATAGCGATGCTTGGTATGGTGGATGGAAATGGTCATCCCTATTCCTGGAGTGCTATGTTTAACGGCTATGATAAAGAAGCAATGGAGGAGTGCGGATTTCCGGTGATTCCCCGATATTTGGAAAAAGAACCGTCTGAAAGCTTCGGTATTAGAGGTGCTAAAATCACCCACATCTGGACGGATAATCCGGAAGATGCTAAAAAAGTGGCAAAGGCCTCAAAAATTCCAAATATCGTTGCAAAACCGGAAGATGTAATCGGACATGTGGACGCGGTTATTGTTGCTACTGATAAAGGGGATGACCACATCTGGCGAGTAAAACCCTTTGTTGAAGCTGGCCTCCCTGTTTTTGTGGATAAGCCTATAGCAGATAATGTTGATGATTTAAAAATTTTCTGTAAATGGGTAAAAAATGGCGCGAAAATTATGTCGTCGAGTTCACTTCGTTATGTTAAAGAATACCTTCCGTACTTTTTATCAACACATGAATTGGGCGAGCTTCGTTATGTCAATATGACTATGGGAAAAACCTGGGAACGCTATGGTATGCATGCCTTAGAACCTGTATATCGGATGACCGGTCCGGGGTATGTGTCAGTTCAGAATACAGGTGATGACAGTCATAATATTTTGCATTTGGTTCATAAAAACGGGATTCATGTAAATCTGGCTGTTATTTATGATATGGCAGGTTCTGAACTGAAATTGGTTGGCACCAAAGATAGTGTAAGCTTACCGAGAAAGGACAGTTTCTTCTCTTTTAAGGCGCAGCTTGAAGACTTTGTCCGTTACTTAGAAGAAGAGGTTAGACCCTATCCTTTTGAAGAAACCATTGAACTGGCAGAAATTCTTATTGCAGGTATCAGAAGCCGTGAAGAGGGTGGCAGAAAAGTGATGCTTGACGAAATCAGAAAAGAGGTAGAAGTGTGATGAATATGAGAAAGAGCAGAGTATTAAGAAAAATCAAAGAGGGCAAGGTTGCCTTTTGTACAAAACTGAATTTGGCAGATCCAAGAGTGGCTGAAATAGCTGCTATGAGTGGCTTTGACTGCATTTGGCTTGACAATGAACATGTTCCTACAGACTTTTTGACGTTAGAAAATTTAATCCGTGCAGCAAAGTTGTATGACTGTGATGTTATGACACGAGTATCCAAAGGTGGTTATAGCGACTTGGTTCGCCCGCTGGAAGCAGATTCTACCGGCATTATGGTGCCACATCTTATGAGTCTTAAAGAAGCAAAGGATATTGTGTATTACACAAAATTTCATCCCATTGGCAGAAGACCTTTAGATGGCGGTAATGCTGACGGCAGATTTTGCCAGGTGGGTGGTGCTAATTATATTAAACAAGCAAACGAAGAACGGTTCACCTGCATTCAGATTGAAGACCCCGAACCCATGGAGGAACTGGAAGAAATCTGTGCCTTGCCCGGGATTGATATGATTTTCTTTGGTCCTGCAGACTTTAGCCAGGGTCTTGGCGTGCCTTGTCAGATGAACGATGAAAGATTACTTGAGGCTAAAAAACTGGTGGCAAAAACCGCACGTAAATACGGAAAAATTGCAGCGACAGTCGGTGGACCTGCTAATGTGGAACAATTGATTGCAGATGGATTTAATTTTATCAGTATGGGTGCAGACGTGGTTGGCTTAGCTAACTATTATCGCGGCATAATGGATGTTGCATCGAAGCTATGAGAAAGTGAGAAATCGTTATGAATATCTTAGATAGATTCAAGCTGGATGGAAAAAGAGCGGTTGTTACCGGCGGTAGCGGACTATATGGTCGTCAGATTGTTAAAAGTTTGGCTATGGCCGGTGCAGAAGTGTATACGGCGTCAAGAAATTTAGAGGCAAACGAAGCCTATGCGGCAGAACTTCGTGCGGAGGGTTTAAATGTATATGCCGGTCAACTTGATCAGGGTGACGAGGCAAGCATCAATGCTTTCTTAGAGAGTTTAACCAAGGAAGACAAAACCGTTGATATCTTAATCAACAATTCGGTATTAAGATGCATGAAAAAAGGTATGAAAGATGATCCTGAGCGCTTTGATGAAAGTATGCACGTCAATGCCACGGGCCTTTTTATGATTTCCCGTGCATTTGCCGAGCATATGGCAGAAAACGGCGGTGGCAGCATTGTTAACATTGGCTCTTATATGGGCGTCTTAGGACCTAATGATACCTTATACCGTGATGCAGGTATGAATATGCCAGCACCGGATTATTTCTTCCACAAGGGCGGTATGGTGAATTTTACCCGCTATTGTGCAAGTTATTACGGACCGAAAAATGTCCGCTGCAATGTTTTGAATCTGGGTGGTTTCTTTAACAATCAACCGGAGGAATTTTTAAAACATTATAATGATAAAACCTTCTTAAAACGAATGGCGAATGATACCGATATTATGGGGGCGATTGTCTTTTTGGCATCTGATGCTTCAGCATACATTACAGGTGCGTCTATCCCTGTTGATGGTGGTTATTCTGCTAAATAATTATGTAAAATGTAGATAGTAGGGTGGTAATGGATATGTATGAATTTGGCTTTTATGAAAAAGAAATTACACCTCCTTTAGGCTGCGGTATTCCCGGATATTTCAGCATCCGCAGAGCTTGTGATGTGTTAGACAGATTATATGCAAGGGCGGTTGTGGTGAAGCAGGGTGAAGAGAAAATTGCCATTCTCTCTGTTGACGGTCTGCATCCTAAAACAGATTTGTGCGATGCTATTGCCAAAAGGGTAGAAGCTTATACAAACATTCCCCGCAAAAACCTGATGATTGCATTCACCCATAGCCATACGGCGATTCCCTTCCGTTTTGAAGAAGTTGCTTTTGGAAATGACGAAATTGTTGCAGAATCTATAAAAGGCTATGCCGATGTGTTTACAAGACTGGTTGCCGACTGTGTAACCCTTGCAGATTTACGCCTGAAAAAAGCTATCCCCAGTTTTGGTAAAGGTGAGGTTTTGGGCATTTCCTTCTGTCGTGATTACTATATGAAAAACGGCACACCACAGACCAATCCACCCAGAACCAGTCCTGAGATTGAGGGTCCAGTTACGGAATCTGACAAAGAGCTGCCCCTTTTGATGGTAAAGGATGAATGTGGAAACCCCATGGGCGCCATCGTTGGCTTTGCCTGCCATGCGGATTGCATCAGCGGTGAAAAACTATCCGGTGACTATGTTTCTGTTCTGTCAAAAGAACTGAAAAAGGCTTATGGCGAAGAGTTTGTGACCGTTTTTCTTCTTGGGTGTGCCGGTGATGTGAACCATTTTGATGTGTCAAAAGCAGCAGATTCTGATGACCACTATGTGAAAATGGGCAAAAAGATTGCAGGTGAGTTTGTTAAGACGGTTGCTTTTGCAGAAGAACTGAAAAAAACAGACTTAAAGGCAAATCTTGAATACATCACCATTCCCCGTCATGCTGTTGCGGCTGAGAAAATTGCGGATGCAAAAAACACCATTGCAACGGTTAAAGAGAAGAAGGGCGTTAAGATTTCTGCGGATAATACAGACCCTGAACAATATAAACTGGCTATGGCAAAACGCCTTGTGAACTTTTTGGATTCAACACCTGAAGCTTTTGAAGTGCCGGTTCAGTGTATTCAGATTGGAGAATTTACCATTTACGGGTTTAATTCTGAAATTTTTACAGAGTTTGGCAAGATGGTTAAAAAAGGCGACGGAACAGGGATTAGCCTTGTTGCTACGCTCTGCAATGAGGCTTTTGGTTATGTTCCTACCCGGGACATGTTCTATGATACCATCTATGAATCTAGACCGGGTTCCAGCCGACTAGATAAAGAAGCAGGTTACATTATGGCAGAAAAGCTTATCTCTATGAAACGGTAATAGTTTATCGTTTAGATAATCAAAAAGGAGTAAAATTTATGGATTTCTTTTTCAAACCTGAGTTTTATAATAAGCTTTGTTCGTTATATTCTCATGAACGCATAGCAAAGAACATAGAAACTCTCTATCAGCTTGAAAAACCTCGTGGATATTCTACTTTTCGTGCATCTACTGATTGGTGTAAGGAAGTCTTGGAAAAAGAGGGATTTTCAGATGTTCGCCGTATTACGCATAAAGCTGATGGAGAAACGGCTTCCTTTGATTTTATTATGCCACAAGCTTGGGATCTTTGCGGTCGTTCTACATTAGAGATCGTTGAGCCTGTAAAAGAGATGATAGCCGATACTGATATTGACACCATTTATGTATCAGAATATTCAGCTCCGACACCGGTTGGTGGAACTACGGCTGAACTTGTGGATTATGCCGACTTAGATCCGGCAAATCCTGATTGCAAGGGTAAATATGTTTTTCATCGGGGTTATCTCCCTGCACAGCATCCGCTTTATAACACTTTAGCATCGGCAGGATGTGCAGGCATTGTATTTTCTGCGTTCGAAACCACAGAACACGAGCCTGGGAAACCAACCTGGACCAATGGTCACGGACACATAGGCTGGTATCATCTCAAAGAGGATCCTGTTGTTCCTGTCTTTGCTGTTACGCCTAAGAAAGGGATAGAGCTGTTAGAATTATTATCAAAGGGTAAGGTTGTTCTGCATGGAGAAATGAACACCAAGCTCTATGATGGTGAATTATATACATTAACGGCAACAATCCCCGGTAAGTCAGAAGATGAATTTGCACTTTTGGGACATTTGTATGAACCCTTTCATTCGGACGATAGCCAGGGTTTTGGCGTTGGTGTTGAAGTGGCGGTTATACTTAAAAAACTCATAGATGAGGGCGTATTACCTCAGCCGGAAAGAACGCTGAGACTGGTTTTCTCTATGGAACGTTATGGATTTGCAGCATTTTTTGTAAATCATGATAAGAAGATTCTGGCGGCTACAAGTATTGATACCATGACCTGTCATGGATCCGACATATTAAATTTGGGCTTTAGTATTGTGGAAACGCCGTTGTCCCTTCCTTTCTTTGGAGATATACTGTTTGATGAACTGATGAACGCTTTTTGTCCGGATGTTCATTGGAGTTTTTTGCCCGGCACGCTTTCAGATGATTGTTGGATGAGCGAAAAAACAGTGGATATTCCTACAAATTGGTGTTTAAGCAAGAGTTTTAACGAAAAAAGTGATTATCATCATTGTAGTGCAGCGGTTTTTGATGCTGTTCAGTATGAAAAATTAGCAAAACTTGTTCCTATGCTTGCGACATATACTGCAATTATGATTTGTGCAGATAGAGAGCAGTTTATAACATTAGCAAATGAACTTGAAAGAACAGAAGCAAAACGGCTTGAAACAAAGAAAAATCTTGTTGCAGGTCATGTAGCAAAGGGAAAACTTTCAAAACAAGATGCCGCTTGGAAAAACAAGGTGGCAGAAATGCTCTATATCGGAAGAATGGAGTCATTTAACCGCTTTTATCCGGGTATAGTGACCCCAATGCTTCCGAGTCATTGGGCAGATAATTTTATCAATTTACTTCCGGAAAGATCTTTGTCAGCAGCAGAAAAAAGAGCGGATAGCATTCGCTATCGCATTACATCTATAGGGATGCCCTTTTCGCAAACTAACGTTCCCACAGAGGAACGTATTTCCTGGCCGGAAAGTCCTGAACTTGTGTGGGCGCTTTTGTCACCGGAACGAACGGTGCTCGATGCCATTCGCTTGCAGGATGCAGCTTGGGATATTACGACATCTGATGAAAAAATTGATTATTATTTATCATACTTTTCATTTTTAGAGAACTATGGATATTTAGCAGAAGTTTAATAGTGTTTTCAATATAGAGAAAGCTATAGTCGTGAACGCATATGATTATTTGCACTTCGTGCATTAAAAGTAAATTCGTTAAGATTAATCGGTATCTGAATATAGCGCTTATTTTGTACGAAGTTTGTTAAAAAGGAGTTTAAAAATGAAGAGGGAGTATTTGTATGCAGGGATATCAATTTTTTTATGGTCGACAACGGCAACTGTTACAAAATTATTGTTAGGCAGCCTGAACAGTATGCAGATTATGTTAGCAAGTTCAGCAGTTGCTTTTGTTTTCTTGTTAGTAGTAAATTTAGCCAAAGGTACTTTAAAGGAACTAAAAATATACAGATTTACAGACCATATACAGATATTTATAATAGGCACGGTGGGAATATTTTTATATCATTTGTTTTTGTATTTGGGAATAGATATGATGGATGCCTCGCAGGCTTTTATTATCAATTATCTATGGCCTATTATGTCTGTTGTATTTGCTTGTATCATTTTAAAAGAAAAGATGACTTTCAAAAAGGCCGTTGCTATTGCACTTTCCTTTGCGGGGGTAGTTATTGTTACTGCTAATGGGAATTTGTTTAATATTGGAAAGGACACTTTGACAGGATCATTTTATTGTATTTTATGTGCTGTTTCGTATGGACTTTTCACAGTGCTTAACAAACAGAAGAGTTACAATAAATATTTAAGTATGATGCTATATTATTTTTATTCCTTCATAATATCGCTGATATGCATACTGCTCACCAAAGATAGATTCACCTTATCTTTTGTTCAGGGGGTGGGAATGCTGTGGGTCGGAGTATTTGCAACGGCAATCCCTTTTACTGCATGGGCTTTGGCCTTGGAAAAAGGAGATACTGCCAAAATTTCTAATTTGGCGTACATCACGCCATTCTTATCATTGGTGTGGACATCTTTAATACTAAAGGAAGAATTGAATGTTCATTCTATATTTGGTCTGCTAATAATTATAATGGGAATATTCATCCAGCTTAAAGGAAATTTTCAGAGTCGATATTCGTCAAAGTAGCCGACATCTAAATCTTTCATCAATTTTATAATAAAATAAAATTAGTAATTAATGGAGGATATTATTATGAGTCAAAAATATTTTTTTTCGTTTATAGATGATGCAATATGGGTATTTCGCGACCTTACACGACAGCGTCCAGAGTCTATGTTTGATCATCCGTTTTTTGCGATTCTCAAAAATGCACATGAAAAATGGGGTTTAAAAACACAGATAAATCTATTTTACCGCACAGATTATTTCTATGGTATGGATGAGTTTAATCTTTCTGAAATGACGGACTGTTACAAGGCAGAGTGGGAAGCTGCATCAGATTGGCTGAAGCTCGGCTTTCATTCCTATCAGGAATTCCCAGACTATCCGCATATAAACGCATCTTATGATGATATGTACAAGTTGTTTAATATGATAAAGGATGAGGTCATTAGATTTGCAGGAGAGAAGAGCTTTACATACGGCGTCGTTCCCCATTGGGTTCCTGTGAGTTATGACGGATGTCGTGCCTTGCACGATTGTGGGGCTGAAATTGTATGTGTAAGCGTAGGGGAAACAAAGGAATTTGATGGGGATTTCGATTCCTTACCATATGGTCATGCAGGAAGACTTTTGCAGAATCGCAAGCCTGAGTCGAAACTTTTTACCCGTATAACAAAAGATGTAGCAATAACAAACTCCATATGCGGATATAATCATTTTTCTGATCCTGCATTGTTTGAAAATGATAAGGTTATTGGTTATGTAGTTGATGAAAAAACAGGGCTTAAATTCAAAAAACTTGATGACAATTTTGACTTGAACAACTACAATGTAGAGGAATTGCGGGAAGAACTTAAGCGCCGTTGCAATGATGAGCTGATATGTATTGGCAATCATGAACAATATTTCTTCGACGATTATATGGCGTACGAGCCTGATTATGCTGACAGAATTTATGAGATGGCAAAAATTCTCATTGAGGATGAGGGTAGGGAATGTATCTTTATTGAAGATTTAGCAAAAATGAGTTGAATCAAAACCGTCTATCCAGCTTAATACAGAAGATGCGAAATATACATAAGCAAGCCAATAGATTTTATAAAATACTAAGTTTTTGATAGGGATGGGGCAATGCGTTAAAACACTATGCGAAAGGCGAAAAAGGTCTTAAATGAAATCTTATTGCTTTCTTGGTGTTGTTGCTTTTCCTTGTAAAAGCGCTTCTGCCAGATGGTTACGCTTACTATGTATCTCATAAGCTCAGCGTGTTGCCTTTTGGCGTAAGGTGGATTGCAAGAGCTAAGGATGAAGATGGTTTAGGTATGGTTCTTCCTGCAACGACTCAACATATGGGCTATTTGTATTGCAAAGAACATGGTCAGGAAAAATATCTTCAGCCGGACGAAACATTGACAGATCATATTACAACAGGTATTCTTTCCTCTGGAGAAAGCAATAGAAACAAAGATAAAATTATTTATAAGGAGTATGGTGAATAATTTTATATGACGTATGTTTTTATGTAGGTGAAGGACGGTCATAATAACATCACTCGCCTGGAATGGGAGGCGTTCCTACTTATGAAGAATCGAAAGGCTGTCTGTTTTTTCGACGAGCCAAAATTGACAAGATAGACAGCCTTTTGGAGAATTTGGGGGCCGTCTCTTTCTTTGTTTACAGTGGTACAAATTTTGATATAGGGTTTGTGACTTAATAATTTTAGAAAGTATTGATTTTTTTCTTCTTTTAGGCTATAATAATATTAGATATTAAATTAGCCGAAAGGATTTGCAGATATGAACTATATTAAACGGCATGCAGAATCAACGGTAGAAAAGCTTTCAAAAATGTTTGGTGCCATCTTAGTTGCCGGTCCCAGGCAAGTGGGAAAAACCACTATGCTTAAAGAAATTACCCAAAATATAAACTATGTAACTTTAGACGATATGATACTGCTAGCCAGCGCTCAGGAGGAAAGTGGAACATTTTTCAAGGATAATCCGCCGCCTGTATTTGTTGATGAAATTCAAAAAGCACCGGGGTTGTTTTCGCAAATAAAAATGATGATTGATCAAAGTCACGAAAAGGGTCGATTCTTTATGTGTGGCTCACAACAATTTCAAATGATGAAGGGCGTGAGTGAATCATTATCAGGGCGAATCGGTCTTGTGACACTTCTTGGGTTTTCGCTACGCGAAAAATACGGCATCCGTTTTGATGCGCCTTTTTTGCCGACAGACGCTTATTTTGATCAACGTAAAAAAGAACTTGCCAATATATCCTATGATGATATATGGTCAGCCATTCACAGAGGTTCTATGCCTGAACTTTCAGAAAATCCTGATTTTGACTGGCAGATGTTTTATGGTGCTTATGTGAGAACCTATATTGAAAGAGATGTACGGGAATTAACTGAGGTTGGCGACATCGTCAAATTTACTCGGTTTATGACGGCAGCGGCAGCTTCCACAGGGCAGCTTGTTAACTTATCATCACTGGCACGGGATGTGGGTATTAGCCAGCCGACGGCAGAAAGATGGCTTTCTATTCTTGTTGCGTCGAATATAGTATATTTGCTGAAACCTTATTCAAATAACATAACTAAGCGGGCAATTAAAACACCTAAGTTATATTTTTTAGATACCGGCTTAGCGGCATATCTTACCAAGTGGAATTCTCCTGAGGTTCTGAAAAATGGCGCTATGGCAGGGGCATTCTTTGAAAGCTTCGTCATTTCTGAAATTATCAAAAGCTACTATAATAAGGGCGTTATGGAACCGCCTTTGTATTTTTACAGAGATAAGGACATGAACGAAATCGATTTAATTATCGAAGAAAGCGGAACTTTATATCCGTTGGAAATGAAGAAACACGCCGATCCGCAAAAGAAAGATATGTATGCATTTGACTTGGTTGATAAAATTCCGGGAGTTAAACGAGGTCCGGGCGGTATCATCTGTCTATATGATAAACTCATAACATTGAAGGGCGAAGATAGGGTAATCCCCATCAATTTTTTATAAAAAATTATATACCCAACGACCACATGCTATCCTACAGTTAGAAGTGGAGTATATGGAAACAGTGGAGAAAAGAGCGTCTGATAGGATTTTTTTCTGGAGTAGAAAGTGCCTAAAAAAGCCTAAAGCTCTATGTGACATATTCTATCAGTTATTTGGGAGCAGGATGTCGCAGGTTCGAATCCTGTCACCCCGACCAAAAACTGCAATGCTCATCAGGGCATTGCAGTTTTTTTGTTGCGGCGGCCTAAGGATTAGGACGCCGGAGGCAGTTCGTTGAGACAGCCAAAGAGCGAAGCGATTTGGTCTGTCGTGTCTCGAGCACGCGCCAGCTATCGGGCACCGCCGAGGGCGGTCGATAGATAAGCGAGCGCAGAGTATCCTGTCGCGGTATCTGCCTCCTAACATCTAACGACCACATGTATTCCACAGTTAGAAAAATTTCGAGAAAATCTATCAGGGGGCACGCTCTGGGATGCAACACAAGCAGTTCGGCCGATACTCAGGAGGCGAATGGAGGTGCTTTCTAACCTACTTGATGCCTCAACTTTACAAATGAAAAATTATATGCTATTATGGGACTATCAGGATGCGGGGTTTACTCATTACTGCTTGCTCACAGAAGGAGAAAACTGTGATGATTGCAACAGTTTAGAGGGTCAGGTTTTTCCCATTAGCGAGGCCCGGGTAGGTGAAAATTTTCCGCCGATGCATCCCAATTGCAACTGCCACGTTGGTATCTTAGATAAGGAAAATAAGGTTATTGTGACCATTGGCGAAGGGGAAGAACAAGCGATTGAGCCTGATGATAAGGATAACCAGAATTGGTTAGACTCGATAAGCAATTTATTGACTGCAGCATCACTTGTTCCGGGATTAGATTCTTTGACAAACTTAGCATCTATACCCGTTGACCTTGCAAGAGGAGACTTCCTTTCGGCAGGACTAAGTGCCATTGGAATGGTTCCGGTTGTTGGTGAAGTTGCAGACACAGCAAAGCTTGCCAAGATGGCAGATAAGGTAGTAGGTGCTGCGAAGGTTAACAAGACAGCTAAAAATAGTGAATTAATCATTAAAGTAACAAATAAAAGTTCTGCCTTAAAGAGTGTCGATACATTGCCATCAAGTATTCAAAAAAGTGCAAAATCTTTCTTTAAAGGTAGTTCTAATAATTATAATAGTTATTCAGTAATTAAAAACAAAAATAATACCTACACAATAAAAATGGAAAACCCCGGTAAAGTGCCTGGCTCAAAAGCGGTCTATAATAAAATTGTTAACAGTGATGGAAAGACGATAAAAGTTTATAAGGATACTTTTGATCCTTCGGGGAATTTAGTTCACAGAAAGGATAAATAAATATGTACACAGTATTAAATGACTTTTTAAGATTAAAAACAAATTTGAAACAATTAAAAGAGAGATTGGGAAATGACTTATATAATGTTGCCGTTAAAACACCCCAAAAGGTTTATGCAAGTGATTTGATCTTCTTAATTAATCAGTATATTTCACGCAAAATAACATTACAAGAAATAGTAGATTGGGTAAATGTTGTTTGGTTTACAGATTTGTTTGAATACAACATCGCTGAAGAGGAATCTATTGCTAGCGTAATATCTTTACTTGAAACATTAGATGAGGATGATATACAGTTTTCAGATAAAGAATTTATGGATATGATAGAATGTCTTTCCAACAATAAGGTTTATGTAATCTCTTAATGTGAGGAAATAGTTATGTTTTTAAATGAAAAAAAAGGAACAATTATTGGCAATTTTTTAAAAAACCTAGACAAATTTGATATTGAAGAAATGACATTAGTATGGCGTGAAGGAGAAACAATATGTTCACCATTTTGGAACGGTTAAAGTAGTTGTTAATCAACAAGGTGCCGTTGTTACGATTATAACTTATCAATAATGATTAGATGATTAAGGAGAAAAATATGAATTCTATAAACGAATTAATAGTTTTATGTGAAAAATTTAAGGAAAATGCTTTTGAGATCAAGGAATTTCAAAGTAAACTTGAAGAGATTCTTTTGCCGGATGTGTGTAAACATACATTGGAAAAAGCACAACATAATACACACAATAATTTAGAAGAAATAATTTATTGTTATAATAAAGAAACTGGAAAGATATATGCTGAAAAAGTGGCAGAAGAGTTGATTCAAGCGGCGAAAGCAGAACAGAAACGATTGGAAAATTATAAACCGTATCAAGAATAGTTTAGCAAATGCGCAAGGTTTAATTTATGAAAACGATTCTCATTGTTTACACCATCTCAAAATTTAATACCCCAAAAAC
>JAFQAZ010000004.1 GCA_017416855.1 Clostridia bacterium | reverse complement strand
GATATTCTCCTGACACAGAGTTGGTTAAAGATATTGCAAAGTTGAATGAATATGGCTATGTTATAACTGACTCAAGTCTAAAAACGACTATTGATGGATTGTATGCAGCAGGCGATGTATGTATTAAACCTCTCCGTCAGGTGGTTACAGCTACAGGTGATGGCGCTATTTCTGCTACAGAGCTTGAAAAATATGTTGCCGAAATGCAGAGAAAAACAGGTCTTCATCCGAAGCCTCCTGTTACAAGAATGACAGACTATCCAAATGCGCCAAAAACCGCTGAGGCATCTGATGATTCGGATGATATATTTACAGCAGAAATGAAAGCACAGTTAGAGGGAGTATTTTCAAAAATGGAACGCAAGCTTATCCTTAAGCTGTATCTTGATAATCGCCCTGTGTCTTTAGAATTGGAAAATTATATAACAAATCTTGCAGACCTTACGGACAAGCTTACAGTCATGGTAGCTGATAAAAATGACCAATCAAATCTTGCTCCATGTGTGCGAGTCTTTTCAGAGGATGGAATTGACTTGGGAATTGCATTTCATGGTGTACCGGGAGGACATGAGTTTACATCTTTTGTACTGGGGCTTTACAATGCGGCAGGTCCCGGACAGACAATAGATGAAGATACATTAAAGGAACTTGAAGAAATTCAAAAAAGCACAGATATGAAGATTTTAGTATCTTTGTCTTGTACGATGTGTCCTGATTTGGTAATTGCCTGTCAGCGTATTGCAACAAAAAACAAAAACATTAAAGCAGAAGTGTACGACCTCCAGCATTTTGAAGAGTTAAAGAAAAAATATAATGTTATGAGTGTTCCATGTCTTGTTATAAACGAGGAACACATATTCTTTGGAAAGAAGAATATAAATCAGGTTATTGATATAGTAAAACAAGTATAATGATATTTTGGTTTTGTTCATATAATCCAAAAAATGACACACCTTAAACAAAGAAAAAGACTTTGTCCCACAGTTGAAGCCAAAAAATTGTGGTCAAAATAATATTTTTGCAAAATTTGAAGTAAAACAAAAACCTCAGAAACCGCTTGGTTACTGAGGTTTTGTTGGTCGGGATAACAGGATTTGAACCTGCGGCCTCTTCGTCCCGAACGAAGCGCGCTACCAAGCTGCGCTATATCCCGGGAAAACATATTAAAAACACAAAAAGCCCTGAAAATGGGCTTTTACAAAAATGGTGGAGGGAGATGGATTCGAACCATCGAAGTCGAAGACAACAGATTTACAGTCTGCCCCCTTTGGCCACTCGGGAACCCCTCCATATGTTGGCTAAAAGCCTTTGTTGTGCTGACTAATGTATTATAGCACAAGCAAATGCATTTGTCAATCATTTTTTTGAAGTTTTACAAAAAAAGATTGGAGCTGGTGGCAGGACTTGAACCTGTAACCTGCTGATTACAAATCAGCTGCTCTACCGATTGAGCTACACCAGCATATTAGTGACAACATTGGATATTATAGCATACTCTTAACCATCTGTCAACATTTTTTTTGCTTTTTTATCAGAATTTTTTATCCTTATGTCAAATCACCTTTTCCTTATCAAGAACCACAGAAAAATCCTGTATTTCTTCTAAAAATTATACAACTTTTTTCTATATTCTAACATCTTTCGACTTGACTCTACTTTGGTTTTGTGATATCATAATGAAGAACCATTCAAACGATAAGGAGGTCAAAAAATGAAATCTACAGGCATAGTTAGAAAAGTAGATGAACTGGGCAGAATTGTATTACCTATCGAGCTAAGAAGAACATTAGACATTGCAGAAAAAGACGCATTAGAGATTTATGTTGACGGAAACACCATTATTCTCAGAAAATATGAACCTTCTTGCATTTTCTGTGGTAACTCTAAAGATGTTTTAGTATTTAAAGGCCGGAATATCTGTCCTGCTTGTATGAAAGAATTAAAGGACTAATTCCTTTACATACATAAAAACGGTTCTGCTGTTGCAGAACCGTTTTTTGTTTTATCATCTCTGATGACATCTGCACTATTTAATAATCAATTCTTTCGCCAATGTGCTGTATGTCTGTAAAAACTGAACAACCTGATCGGGTTCTTTAACACTCACCGGCACGTAAAACCGTTCAACTGTTTCACCACATTGTACCGGGAATGCAACAATAGCCTCGTTTTCATCAGTAACACTCTTCTTAATTTCTTCATTTTCGTTAATCCACGCAAGCGTTGCCGGCGCAAAAGTTTTCAGGAAAGGAGTTAAATCATGAAAATATTCTGATCCTGCAAAATCAGGCAATGAATATGTTTCCGCGTCGTACAGTACAACATCTTCCCCAGCTGCCAATATCAGCGCTGATTTTTCCATGTAATTTGCTGCTGAAACATCTAACATTTTAAGTTCAACATTTGAAATAGTAGCTGCCAATTCAGCAAGCTGTTGTTGCTGTGTCTGGCTATCCGGTAACATCAGTTCTATTGTAAACTTAGCAGGATCAATCAGCACAATAGAAGCATATACACTTTCCCCATCAGCGGATAGTTCCTGAGTAAAGCCAACTTGATATCCTAGGGTTTCGGCCAGAAAACGAACCGGTACAAACAGTTCATAGTCGATTTCCTTCGGTGTTACATCAAGGGCCTTTTCTTCGCCGTTTACCGAGCATTTATCAGACCCTGCCGTGAATATCATTTCGCCATTATTAACGGTTAAAACACCGTTTTCGTAGGTATATTCAGCGCCCAAAGCATAGCACAAAGCCTGACCTGCTGCTAATGCACGGTCGTTTTCAATAATCGGAGCATTTTTCATGTCCAGTCTGTTGCCTTCAATGACAATATTCCAACCCTTGGTATAAGAATGTAATGCTTCTTCTGAATTTAAATTCACTGAATTGTCTTCCGTCAGTTCCGGGAATGGAACCTCACCTTCAAAGGTCTTGTAATCCACCGTCACGTTAACGGTACCTTTAGCATCTGACAGTTCATTTAATGGTTCATAGCCAATGGCTTCAGCAAATTTCTTGGAATCTAAATCAATATTAAGGGTACAAGAAGAAGACTTAATATTATTATCATCCAGAACAGTCTCTAACACAACCCCTTCTTTACTGTCTAACTGACGCACATCTTTAAGTAAAACATCATAATACTCTGTAATCTCATTTTTTAGTTGTTCTGCCTCTCCATCATACAAAGTCACACCATTGGCCAGGCAGACCACTTCATAAGAAAATTCTTTTAAAAAATTCTGGTATTCCTCTTCTGCTAACGCCTGTGTGTATGTACCATCTTTATAACTAGGATCTGATAACAACGCGGACATTTTCTGCATTGTCTGATAAATTCGTTTAGGATTATAGACGGACATATTTTCAAAATTTTCCAGCGTTGTGCGACCGCTTTCTGTTTCCCCCATATCCACGTAAGAATACTGTCCGTTTACCAGATAAATTAAAAGGAGCTTTGAATTTGCTTCATCATAATCAATCCACATTCGCTCTTCATTTTCAGTTCCATTATAAAAGAAAGTTGTTACGGTGTCGGCTTTCAGTTTCTTTTCTCCGAGAATCTCATAGTTAAGAGTACATTTATAATTACCACCAAGTGCGTAGGGAGCATACATAGAAAGAATTTCTTCAGAGGCTTCATCCACGGCCTGAGAAGACAGACTGTATGTTAAAATGCCCTTTTGGGGAACTGGTTTCTGCGTCGCCTCTTCAATGGCATTTGCCGTTTGAGCAAACCCCTGCACAGGGAATAGGCATACACAAAGCAATAGTGCTATCAATACTTTTTTCATCGGTCAAACTCCTTACTTTTATTTTTGAATCATACTGATATCCCGTTCAATGGGTTCATTAAACACCATGTGATGGTAAACATCTCTCTTTTCGCCTTCAATCAAAAACTGAACCTTATCAATATTGGAAAGTTCCGTCAGAGAATTGACTATGGAAAAGACTGTTAACCGTTCTGCTGAAGTACCAACATTATTCTTCGTAACAAACTCCTCTGAAAGATTGATAAAGCAAATAGATTCCTTTGTTTCCACTGACAGAATTTTTGTTTCTGCCGGAATGACACGGGCACCATTCTGACTTTTGGGACCATTAATTAATTCAGCAAGTACTAATTTTTCCATAGAGTCACCACGAGGCACCTTAATTCTGCGGATTTCGCGCACCAGATACTCTGCATTCAAATCTGAAAAATATAAAGTTACATTCGATTCATCCTCAGCAAGTGCATCAGCATCGAACACAACATCAGACCCTTTTAAAATTCCGTATACTTCTCCATCGTCTTTCTTAATGGGTTCACCCTCCACCGTTACCATAACACGGTCAATGCCTCTGATAGAGGTTAGAGATTTAACCACAGCCGACAGGGCAAGCACATCGTAAATGCTTTCTTCATGATAAAACTCTCTTGATAAATCCACCTTAGCAAGCCCCTGCTCTGCCCTAAAGGACAACAGACTGGTACCGGTTCTGACAGAGGGCTTTAAACTTTCATCCGCAGGCCCCTCCAACAGTTTCTCCAGGACAAACGACGGTAACTCTTCCCGGTCAACGTCTTCCACATCCAGATTCACCGCAATCAGATCAGTGCTTGTTCCGTTTGCAAAATACAGAACCACCTGTTTTTGCTCCAATGGATTTTTTCCGTCTTTTCCGGCGGGTCCACAGCCGCCTAACAGGAACAACCCCGCTAATAACAAAAGTAATATTCTTCGTTTCATAAATACCTCCCGGTTCGCAATTCAAATTCCTACATATACATCATACTATAAAATCATTAAAAAACAATGACAAAACATTAAAAATTCAAAAAAATTTCAACAAAAAAAGCAAAAACACCCTGTACCGTTCGGGAAACGATACACGGTGTTCCATTAATATCTTTTATATTTTGACAGTTGAGTTTCCAGTTCACGCACTTTTGCCGCACTAGCATTGGCTTCCTGGGCCAGTTTTTTATATTCTCGCTGTAAGCGCACATGTTCATCTGCTAAATTAAGTGCAGCTAAAACTGCCGTCATGGTTGTGTTAAGCCCCGGACAAGCATGACTGACTTCTTTCATATTTTTATCAACAACATCTGCAATACTGAGCATATATTCCCGTGATTCTGCAGAAGTAATGGTATATTCCTGACCATTTATTTTAACGGAAAGTTTATTTTTCGGCATATAGCTCCCCCCTATTGTAATGATTCCTCGTTACAAAGTTAACCGACTGTAATCATCGCATCCATTAAAGACTCAATTTCCTTTTGTGTTTGTGACTTAGCCACAACCAGTTCGCTCACCAGAATCTGCTTGGCGTTAGACAGCATTTTACGTTCTCCGGTGGAGAGCCCCCGTAATTTATCACGATACATCAGGTTTTTAACCACATATACTACATCCAGAATATTACCGCTTTTAATACGGGACATATTTTCACGATACCGTTTATTCCAGTTGGCATCCATATCCGTGGGACAGTTTTTAAATGCTTCCAGTACACGGTCGGCTTCTTCGCTGTCAATCACATCACGAAGACCGATTTCACCGGCTGTGTCCATCGGCACCATAACTTTCATATCGCCCACAGGAATCCGCATAATATAATACATTTTTTTAACGCCCATAATTTCTCGTTCTTCAACGGATTCGATTACACCTGCACCGTGCAGGGGATAAACGACCTTAGAGCCTATACAGTACTGCATACCAAGACCTCCATAGTCTATAACATCCTATAGGTATATTGTAATACAATTTACAAAAGTTGTCAACCCTTTACGACACTCCATACCTCTGTCTTTTTTGCTATGCATATTATAAATATCCTTGACAAAATATGTTAGTTTTGTTATAATGTTAAAGAATTTTAAATCACAGACAATAAAAGGGAGTAGCGACCGCTATTTCGGTACACAATGCGTCATCACGGTATAACATTTACCCGCTATGTGTTTAAATGCAAGACTTTTATTGAAGTAAGCTTTCACTTCAATAAAGGTCTTTTTTTAATGTCTGTTGTTAACAAAAAAGTAAGGAGAGAAATTATGGGAATTCTGATTGAAAACATTATGCAACTCACCTGGCAGCAAGGTGTTATGTGGCTGATTGGTGCCATTTTAATTTATCTTGCTATTAAAAAAGATATGGAACCCACCCTGCTTTTACCCATCGGTTTCGGTGCTATTTTAGTTAATCTGCCCGGCTCCGGTGCCATTGGCGAAGAAGGCGTTTTAACAACCTTATATAACGCCGGTATCGCCAACGAATTATTCCCTCTCATTCTGTTTATCGGTATTGGTGCTATGATCGACTTCGGCCCCCTGCTGTCTAATCCTAAACTGATGATTTTTGGTGCCGCTGCTCAGTTCGGTATCTTCTTTACCTTCTGTCTGGCATCTTTATTCTTTGACCTTCCCGATGCAGGCTCCATTGCCATTATCGGTGCAGCAGATGGTCCTACTTCTATCGTAGTTGCTCAGGCACTCAACTCAAAATACGTTGGTGCTATTATGGTGGCTGCTTATTCCTATATGGCCTTGGTACCCATTATCCAGCCACCGGTTATTAAACTGCTGACAACCAAGAAAGAACGTATGATTAAAATGGAATATAAGCCTGCCAGCGTTTCAAAAGCTACCAGAATCCTATTCCCCATTGTAATTACCATCATTGCTGGTTTAGTTGCTCCCGATTCTGTTGCTTTAATCGGTTTCTTAATGTTTGGTAACTTAATCCGCGAATGCGGTGTGCTGGACACCTTATCCGAAACCGCTCAAAAAGTTCTGGCAAACCTGGTAACTATTCTGCTGGGTATCACCATTGCATCCCAGATGCAGGCAGAAAAATTCCTGCAGGGCGAAACCCTGCTGATTCTTGGTCTTGGTTTATTTGCCTTCATTTTTGATACAGCAGGCGGCGTTATGTTTGCCAAAATCTTAAACCTCTTCACCAAGAAAAAGATGAATCCTATGATTGGCGCTGCCGGCATTTCCGCGTTCCCCATGTCCGGCCGTGTGGTTCATAAAATGGGTCTGGCTGAAGATCCCAGTAATTTCCTGTTAATGCATTCTATGGGTGTTAATGTTTCCGGACAGATTGCTTCCGTTATTGCCGGCGGTCTGCTCCTGAACTTCTTGCTGAAATAAGGAGGTAAAACAATTATGTTTAATGTTGCAAATTTAATGAAAGCCCTGCCTATCGCAGGGTATGGTATGATTGGTGTATTTATTGTTATCACCGCTATTTTTCTCTGTGTTAAAGTAATGGGTGCATTATTTAAGGAAAAAAACTGAAGGTCAGTAATTGGTGTGATAAGCAGAGCTTACCAACACGGTAAGCTCTGTTTTTTGTGTTTATAATATATTTTCAAAAAATCTTTTGTTTTGTAATAAGTTTGTAATATGTTTATGTTAGAATACAGTTGTGTCTGGAGAGATATTCCTTTAAATATAAACTGTATATAACGATTTCAGAGTATTACAAATACTACGTTGATTGAGGATGACTTATGAAAGTTATTGTATATTTTAACTTAATTGTGTCTATTCTGTTTACATTTTGTTATTTTTATCAGATCGTGTATGTTTTTATTGGTTTGATAAAAAAACCGGTTAAACGAAAAGCTGTAAACAATCATCGGTATGCTGTTATCATTTCTGCACGAAATGAGTCCGGTGTTATTGGTCATTTAATTGATAGCATCAAGCAACAAACCTACCCTGCCGAGTTGATTGATACCTTTGTGGTAGCTGACAACTGTACCGATGACACCGCTGACATAGCCCGTTCGGCCGGTGCCTATGTGTATGAACGTTTCAACACAGAGCAAGTGGGTAAAGGCTATGCGTTAGACTGGTTGTTTAAAAATATAAACAATGACTATACCGAAAAGAACTATGAAGCGTTTATTGTTTTTGATGCCGATAATGTGTTAGATTCCCATTTCATCGAAGAAATGAACAATCTGTTCGATAATGGCTACCGCATTATAACGAGCTACCGGAATTCCAAGAACTATGGTGAAAACTGGATTACGGCCGGTTATTCTCTTTGGTTTTTACGTGAATCCAAGTTTTTAAACAATGTGCGAATGGAGCTTAACACCAGTTGTGCTGTTTCCGGCACCGGTTTTCTGCTCAGTGCAGAGGTCTTGAAAAATAACGGCGGCTGGATTCACCATTTGCTTACTGAAGATATTGAATTTACTGCTGACAGTATCATCAAAGGTGAAAAAATTGGTTACTGTGGCGATGCCATATTGTATGATGAACAGCCTAAATCCTTCCGTCAGTCCTATACGCAGCGGTTGCGCTGGGCCAAAGGTTTCTATCAGGTGTTGATTCATTACGGCTTAAAGCTGCTGACCGGTATGTGCAGAGGGCGTTTTGCTTGCTACGATATGCTAATGACCATTACACCGGCCATGTTGCTTACCCTACTGCTGTCAGCAACCAATCTCATTGCCATTCCGGTAGGAATCATTTTCGATTCTGTCCATGTACCTTTGTTAATTAAATCGCTGTTGCAAACATTTGGAGGCTTTTATCTGATGTTCTTTACATTGGGTTTAATCACCACCATAACCGAGCGGAAACAAATACATTGCTCTACCGAAAAGAAGGTTTTATATGTCTTTACCTTCCCGCTCTTTATGCTGACATACATTCCCATTGCTATTGTTGCCCTTTTCAAAAAGGTTAAATGGGACCCCATTGAGCATTCGGTTTCAAAATCGCTGGAAGATATTCACATAGAAAATAATAATACCGCAGTATAGTAAATATTCCCCGTATAATGATATGCACCTTCAAAAGATAGACACTTTTGGAGGTGCATATTTTTATGTGCAAATTAGAAAACCTGCAGCCAAGCTGCAGGTTTTCTGATTAATTTTAATATTCAAATTCAACGATATTCTCCGCAATCATATCTTCATCTTTAAAGAACGCCACAGGTCTGCCGCTGTTTTCATTAATTTTCGTCGCCCACTCCTTACCGTTGAACAGAACCGTTTTTTCAGCCTTTTCTGTTTGTTTAAAGTTAACGGTGAAGTTCTTGCCGAGATATGTAAACCGAACGGTAAAATCGCCAAATTCAGCCGGAATACAGGGCTTTAATGTCAGCCCGTCATAGCCGTAGGTGATACCGCTGAAGAAATTGTATACTGTGCGCAGAACATAAGAAACAGTACCGGAAAGATACTGGAACTGCACCCTGTGCATAAACCGTTTGCCGTTGCTGTATCCATTGGCAATGGAAAACGGTGGTGCATAGGTTTTAGCCACCGGTGCATATTCTTCTTCAAAAGGCAGAATATATCTTGTTGCCTTGTACGCAAGGTCCGGTCTGCCGGCCTCACAGCAGGCACGAACATAAAAGCTCTGAGCGTGGTTATAGGGACTGGCCCCTGAACCAAGGCCAACACGACCTGCCTTTTCTACCGGTTTTGCAAAGCCTTTGCTATTGGTATTGTAACCACGGGTTCCAAAGTTTCTGCTTTCGATGTTACTGATAACACTCTCTTGCATTTCCTTATCGGCACAACCGGCAATCAGAGCCCAGGCATTGGCCACCAGATACAGTCTTTCTTCTCCGTCCGGATCGCAGTCGGATAATAACCATTTTCCATTATCGTTAAAATAACCATTAAAGTAGCCCAAGGCATTGAACGCTTCATTTTTCATTGCCGCAAGGAACTTTTCTCTTGCTGAAAGATAGTTGTCAGCCAGCGTTAAAATGCTGTCATCTGCCTTACCCTGCGCATTAAGCCAGCGGTATAGCTTTGCCATATTCTCTAAAGCCAGAATCATCTGTGCCGTTACGGTAACACTTTCGCCACGGCCTTCCATACCGATTTTATCCATAGGATCCCACCAATCGCCGTACCAAACCTTGCAAAGGCCGTGCTCACCTATGTTATGCTCATCTAAATAGAACTGCACACAACGCTTCACATGGTCTAAAACGGTGGATTTTTCATCAGAATCCAGCCAGTACACCATTTCTTCCATTAAGGATGTGTCACGGGTAAATGTCATATATTCGTTAATCAACTCTAATAGGAAAGCACCACCATCACAGTAATATCGCATATCGTGAGGAGCTGTTCTGGATACTGTACTGATCTGTCTTGGCATCCAGCCATCTACCTGCTGGTGCTCGAACATAGCTAAAATAGTTTCTTTTGTCCACACAGGATCTAAGGGTGTCATTCCCGTAAAGTCCTGACTGGCATCACGGATACCCCGCATACAGGAGGGCCAGCCGCGGTCTAAGGAGCAAACCCAGGACATTTGCAGAGGTGCAAAACAGTTAATAAAATTATCATATAAAGGATTATCCGTTTTCACCGTGCGCTTCGTGAATAAATCGCGGTAAAAATCTTCTGTTTCCGCTACTCTCTTTGCATACAGCTCGGGATTGAAATAAACTTTTTCAAACTGATTTTCTTCTTCGCTGTAAATTAAATCCTCCTGCACGGTCAGCACCTGTGTAAAGGTTTTGCTTTCACCCGGTTGCAGGGAGAATGCATATCTTGCTGCCCAAACGGTTTGATGAGAGCCAAAGGTACTGCCTTCAGCTTCTTTCATCTTCTGACTCATCGAATAGCCTTCTTTTACACAATCCGGTGACAGGAAGTTGCCGGCACCACCAAAGAGGGACATATCCAGTTCCAGCTCAGCTTCTCCGTCATAGTCCATATTAAAGGTTACGGAACGCTCTGCCAGTTTATCCATTAAAGGATCTCTCATATGGCCATGAATCGTCAGCATTTCATCGCTGAATTTAACCTGGGTATCCAGATACCATTCCGGCAGATCCCAGGCAACCATCTGGGGAATGTTCACATAGGGGAACAGCGAGGGGGTTGCTGTAAAGTCCATTCCCTTGTCACTTTTATTCACAATGGTAGTTTTCATCGAAACTGTTGCCTTGTCATAAGGCATAAAGATTTCGGTAATAATATCAACTGTATCATATTTTGCTGTATAAAAGGCCTTTTCCGGTGTCCATTCTACAGAGAACTCCGGTTTTTTAAAATCATAGCGCAAGCTTGGTGTGTTAAAGTTACTCACCGGCACACCGCTGTTTAAATCTGGAGATTGCACCCAAACCTGCCACTTGCTCTGGTTTTCACCAAGCTCTCTTTTAATAATCAGAATGCCATTGGGGGGCTGATACTGCACCTTTACCGGACCGTTCTGGTCAACATATAAAAGCAATTTACGGTTGTTATATACATAATACCACGGTCCCTTTAACTTATCTCCGTCTGTCAAGGTGTATCCTGCCGGACTATCCGGGTTGAAGTGACCGTATTCGCAGTTTTTCTGAATCTTATCATACACCATCATAATATCCTCCTTTGTCAACTAATTATGATTATACCGCCATCTTTGCCGCCTTGTCAACATACAAAAAATACTGCAGCAAACAAATTGTGCTGCAGTATTCATTGTCTTTATTTTTTGACAAACATATGGATCAGTTTTGAAAGTTCCATTACAACAAAAGGAATCAAAACCAAACTCAGCGCTAACAGATAGAGTCCGCCAGGCAGCATTACAAGACCAAAGATTTTGCCAACAGGCGTTACGAGCAACAAAAGTACCAAAACTGTTGAAACTAATGCTGCACCATTTAATGTTTTGTTGCTGAAGAAGCCAATTTTAAACAGGGAATGTTCTGAACGCATATTAAAGCTTTGCACCACCTGAGAAAGAGCAAGGACTGCAAAAGCCATCGTCTGACCACCGACTTCTCCGGCAGCAAGCTCGCCCAGTTTGAAACCAAACAGCGTCAGCACCGCAAACATAATTCCCTGCAGCACCACGAGAATACCTAATCCACCGGCGAAAATGCCTTCATCCTTCGGCTTTGGTTTTTTATCCATTACATCATTTTCCACTGCCTCCATACCTAATGCAATAGCCGGCAAACTATCTGTCACCAGATTAATCCATAACAGTTGCATTGATAGAAGCGGTGTTTTATGCCACAGGATCATGGCCATAAACACGGTAATAACTTCACCAATGTTAGTGCCTAGCAAAAAGCCCACAACCTTCTTGATGTTGGCGTAGATGCCACGACCTTCGCGAACCGCCTCTACAATAGTAGCAAAGTTATCATCCGTCAGGGTTATATCTGCCGCACCCTTGGCAACATCGGTACCGGTAATACCCATAGCACAGCCAATATCAGCTGCCTTTAAAGCAGGGGCATCGTTTACACCATCACCGGTCATAGACACCACCTGACCTTTTCTCTGCCAGGCCTTGACAATACGGATTTTATTTTCGGGTGAAACACGGGCATATACTGAAATGCCGGTAACTTTTTCGTCCAGCTCACGGTCAGTCATAGCGTCCAGCTCGGTGCCTGTAATAGCCATATCCCCATCTTCCAGAATTCCCAGTTCTTTGGCAATGGCTGAGGCCGTTACCACATGGTCACCGGTAATCATAACCGGTTTGATACCCGCCTTCCGGCAGGTTGCAACAGCTGCTTTAGCCTCTGGCCGGGGCGGGTCAATCATACCCACAAGACCCATAAAGGTCAAGCCGTTTTCCAATTCTGCCGAGGTTACTTCCTCCGGCATTGCATCAATTTCTTTATAGCCAACAGCCAGCACGCGTAGGGCATTCTGACTCATCACTTCATTGACCTGTCTTGCCGTTTCCAGATCGCCGGCAACACACCTCTCTGCCATCACATCAAAGGCACCTTTTACAATAACCACCGTGGTGCCGTTCATATCATTGACAGTTGTCATCAGCTTTCTGTCTGAATCAAAAGGAATTTCAGCTATACGGGGATATTTTTCATTCAGTGCATCCTTCGGCATCCCCATTCTGTGAGCCGCCAGCACAATGGCTGTTTCTGTGGGATCGCCAACGTGCTTCTCTTCTCCATCCTGAATAATGACTGAACCGTCGCTACACAAGGTACCCAGCTTCAGCAACGCCTGCACCGCTTCAGAATTACCCTCTCCTATATTTTCAATCTGCTCGGTTCCATCTACATAAGCCTTCACCAGAGTCATTCGATTCTGTGTCAGGGTACCGGTTTTATCTGAGCAAATGATAGAAGCACTACCCAACGTTTCTACAGCCGGTAAACGGCGGATTAACGCATTTCGTTTTACCATACGCTGTACACCAATGGAAAGCACCACCGTAACAATAGCCGGCAAGCCTTCAGGAATGGCTGATACTGCCAGCGAAATTGCTGTCATAAAAATTTCCATCGCCGGAATACCATTGGCGACGCCAACCACAAAGATAACCGCACAGGCTATGAGTGCCACAACCCCAAGATACTTCCCTAACTGTGCCAGCTTTTGCTGCAGAGGTGTCTGTCCCTCTTCTTCCGCATCCAGTAAATTCGCAATTTTACCCATTTCCGTATCCATGCCGGTAGCCGTAACCACTGCTGTAGCAGTACCATAGGTTATACTGCAACCCGAGAAAACCATATTGGACCGGTCTCCTAAAGGCGCCCGTTCTGCAACCACAGCCTCTGCATCTTTTTCTGCCGGTACCGATTCACCGGTTAAAGCAGATTCTTCACTCTTTAAACTGACGCTCTTTATAAGACGGGCATCGGCCGGAACAAAATCGCCTGCTTCTAAGTGGATGATATCTCCGGGTACCAGTTCTTTTGCCTCAATAACGGATTCCTTGCCATCACGCAGCACCCGCGCATGCGGTGCAGACATATTCTTTAATGCATCCAGCGCCTTTTCTGCCTTGCTCTCCTGCGCAACACCTAAAACTGCATTCAGAACCACAATCAGGAGAATCAGTAAAGGTTCAAAAAATTCCTTTGGATTTTTCTCCACACAGGCAATCACAAAAGAAACCACAGCAGCCACCAGCAAAATCAAAATCATTACATCTTTGAACTGATCTAAAAAGCGGCGGAAATTACTCTTCTTTGCCTTTTCCTGCAGTTTGTTCTCACCAAACCGCTCCTTCAGGCTTCTAACCTTCTCCTCTGTTAACCCATGAGCAGGATCAACCGCCAGTTTTTCCAGCATTTCCTCTACAGACAAATGATAATACCTCAAAAAAATTCCTCCCAAAAAGTTATATATACATTATATCACAAAGGCCAGATATTGTTTTTAATTATTTGTAAATTTTATATTTTTTCCCAATTTATATACCGAACGCCCGGCATTGACTTTTTATATCGTCGATGATATAATAAAAATATCCAAGTAAAAGGAGCTATTCTTATGAACAGACTGATTATTGTTGTACCATGTTATAACGAAGAAGAAGCATTACCCTTAACCATTCCTGTGTTGTCTGAGGTTATAAACAACATGATTTCTAAGGGAAAAATTGCTAAAAGCAGTGCTGTGTTATATGTAAATGACGGCAGCCGGGATAAAACCTGGGAGGTTATTGCCGCCGCACACGAAAAAGATTCTCACGTATTCGGTTTGAATTTAGCCGGCAACGTTGGCCATCAGAATGCACTTCTGGCCGGTCTTGAATTTGCCACTTCCCTTTGCGATATGACCGTTTCTATTGATGCTGACTTACAGGATGATGTAAATGTAATTGAAGAAATGGTCGATAAATACATCGCCGGTGCTGATGTTGTTTTCGGTGTCCGGAACGACAGAACAACAGACTCCTTCTTTAAACGCTTTACTGCACAGGGCTTTTACAAGTTTATGAAAATCCTGGGTACTAAAACTGTATATAACCATGCAGATTATCGTTTATTAAGTCGACGCGCTATGGAAGCTCTATCTCTCTATCAGGAGCGGAATATTTTCATCCGTGCCATTGTGTCTAAAATGGGTTTTGTGACTGATACTGTTTATTATAAACGCGGTGAGCGAAACGCCGGCGAAAGTAAATATCCGTTAAAGAAAATGCTTTCCTTTGCTTGGGATGGAATCACCTCCTTCAGCAATAAACCCATTAATATGGTTACCGGTTTGGGATTCTTCATTTTGCTTTGTTCTTTGGCAGCCGCTGTTTATAGCTTATGTGCTCATTTCTTCGGTCAAACTGCCTCCGGCTGGACCTCACTCATTCTCTCCATTTGGTTTTTAGGCGGGTTAAATCTCTTTGCCATCGGCCTGGTGGGACAGTATGTGGGCAAAACCTATATCGAATCAAAGCAAAGACCGAGATATATTATTGAAAAAAGTCTCACCCACGATTCTGAAGAGTAAAACAATATAATTGATAAAGAGGGGCTGTTGCAAAGTATAATTTGCTACAGCCCTTTTTGAGAGTCGGACAAAAATAGTGCATATATAAATTAAAAAAACACTTATTTATATCTTTTTACGCTTTGTGTTGTCTGTACATTTTGCTACAGACCTTTAATTGTTGGTGAATTTTTGTTTAACGGATACAATCTGACTATCTTCCGCCTCCTGCGGCTGATACCAGCCACGCTGACTCATGGCATCAAAAATTTTTGCTCCCAGCTCGTGTTCATCTGCCAGGATGCTGATAAACGTTGACCTGAGCTGCGCATTGGCACACTCTCCTGCCCCGGTATTATACGCTGCTGTTGCTTGTTTTTGTGAATTCAGCCCGTCTTCCATCATTTCTCGTTCTGATAAAGCTTTTGTTTTCTTATCTTTCACTTTCGTCCTCCGTTCTCACTGCAAATAACCCATCAGCATGTTAAAGTGCTGTTGATGCTTATCTGCAACCTGATTACAAACAGCTTTCAGCTGTGCATCATTGCATTGCTCTGCATAGCTCCTGTACTTGCGGATCAGTACCTGTTCTTCGCTCATTCTGTCTTCTATTGCCATCAGTTCTTTATCGGTTATATTCATTTTTTTAATCCTTTCTTCATTCTATGAAAATATTGTTGGTTGAAATTTAATTTTTATACAAAAAAATCCGGACAAACAATTTGTTTCGTCCGGATTTTTTCATTACATATAAACCGTTTATTCAGCATCAATGGTTTCTGCAATAACAATTTCTTCTTTTTTTGCTTTTTTCTCTCTCTTTTTGAAGAAATCCACTACTTTTTCAACCAAGCCGGGAACCTTATCAATCAATTCGTCCACGGGAGAGTTGTTCTTTTCAATGGGCATCAGGCGAATCTGACCTTGGCCCACAACCATAAACGCCACCGGTTCAATAACCGCACCGCCACCGGAGCCGCCGCCAAAGTTTGCATTGGCATCGGCTGCAAGTTGTGAACGTTCACCGAACTCGCTGCCGCCGGCACCAAAGCCGAAAGATACTTTAGAAATCGGGATGATAACCGTTCCATCCGGCGCATTGACCGGTGTGCCGACGATTGTGTTCACATCCACCATTTCTTTAATACTGCTCATTGCTGTTTCCATTAAGCCTTTAATAGGATGTTCTGCCATAGTATTAACACCGTCCTTCTTTTAATTTCTCTCTTCAGTTTCCAAACTGTTTAGTTTACTTTTAATTAGGTTGACCAACTTTATTATTTTTAATACGGTCCGCACCGCATCAAAGAGCATAAATCGCAATGTTCCTTTTAGTTGAAGGCTCAAAAACGACCGGTTAAAATCAGGATATACATTCAGCGTTTTTTTGTAAACCCCCAACGCATTATCCAAAACCGAAAGAATCATGGTGCCGGCCGTCCAGATAGCGCCGTTCAGCATACCGGTTCCGGCAGGATTGCCCGTTCCGTAATGAATAGCAAAATAAAGCTCGTGACAGGCAAATCGCTTCTTGATATGACTGAGTAAGGTCTTGCAGTCTTCTTTGACATCATGATAAGCCCGATAAAGGGATTTTGAAAAATCAATCAGTCTTTGCGGCGTCATTGGTTCTTTCTTTTTTTCTCGTTCCTTTTCAGGTTTTTGTTTCTTTTTCCGGTCTAAGGGCACGCGAAAGGAAAAAGGAATCCCCAACACACGAATCCGGATTCTCAGCACAGAAATTCCGTGCTCCAGCAAATAATCCACACCCACAAAGGTGGGCAGAAACAACAGGAGTAAAAGCAACAGTAAAATTCCGCCTAAAATGGAAAACAAAAGCAGCATTAAACCACCTCAACCTCTGAATCTTCTGTGTTTTCCTCAAACGAAGGCTCATCTGCATCAGCTGATACAGGGTCAGGAAGACCGGACAGCGAAGATAAGCCAAAGGAGCGCAAAAACTCTTGTGTCGTTACATATAAAATCGGTCTGCCCGGAGCATCCAGCCGGCCGTTTTCTTCAATCAAGCCACGTTCAATCAGCTTATTGACAGGGCCATCAGAGTTAACGCCACGGATAAATTCAATGCTCGATCGGGTAACCGGCTGATGATAAGCCACCACCGCCAAGGTTTCCAAAGCCGCCGGTGAAAGATTTTGTTTACGCTTCGGTTCTTTTAATTTCTGTATGTAAGGAAAAACCAGCTCGTTGGTGCAGAGCTGATAGCTATCCTCTAAACGAAGCACACAAAAGCCCCGTTTTTTCTCTGTATACTCAGCGTTCAGCTTATCTGCCAGGCAATCAACTTCTTCCTGGGATATTTCCATAATGTCTGCCAGCTGTTCTGCCGGTACACTATCGCCGGCTGCAAACAACAGACTTTCAAAAAGATATAACGGATCAAAATTCATTGGTAATCTCCCCGTCTTTAATCTGAGTTAAATAAATTTCTTTGCCCTTTATTTCCGCTGTCACAAGATTTAATCGAATCATTTCCAAAAGAATTAAAAAAGATACCACAATCTTCGGTTTGGAATCAAGCCCTGCAAACACCTGTTTAAAGGGTACTCTCCCCTTGCCCAGCAGTTTTCCTTTAATATGAGAGGTACAGTAAGATGAGGAAACCTGCTCATGGCCACCAATACCCACAAAAGAGGTTTTCGGTGGCGGTTCTTTCCGCTTGGTTTTAATCAGCACATCGGAAAGAGCGGCTATCAGCTGTTCCACATCAAATGCCTGGTCGCTGTAATCCGGTGCTGCCTGAGGAATCATATCCGGTGCCTTAAAGAAATAAAACCGACCATCACCCTCGTGCTCTTTTAAAAATCCGGCGGTCTGTTTCATCCGTTCATAGGCCGCCAGCCGATCTGCCAGGTTTTTACGTGGATCTTCCTCTTCCTCCTCGTGACGAGGCAGAAGCATTTGGGATTTAATATACAAAAGTTCCGAAGCCATAATTAAAAACTCGCTGGAAACTTCCATATCAAAACTCTGCATTTGCTCCAGATATTCCATATATTGTGCCGTAATTCTTTCAATAGGAATATCATAAATACTCACTTTATTCTTTTTTAAAAGGTGCAATAAAAGCTCTAAAGGCCCTTCAAACACTTCAACTTTAAACGATAACGCTTCCATCATACACCACCCACCAAAAAGGCAAGTGCCTCAAACACCCAGGAGCCCACCGTGCCAATAACCGGAGACAGCACATCCAGCGCCAGTGCCACCATCAGCACAATCCAGCCCAAATGCTCATAACGCATAATATCTGCATACAGGCGTTGTGGCAGAAAGGGCAGAAAAATTTTAGAGCCATCCAGCGGTGGAACCGGAAGCAGGTTAAAAACGCCCAAGCCAATATTCAAAAAAACAAAGTGTTCCACAAAAGTCATGACAATATCTGTCAACAGCAAATTGAAATAAAGAACCTTGGTCATCAACAGCACTTTAAAGATAACCAGTCCCAAAAAGGCCATGATAAAGTTTGAAAGAGGACCCGCCAGAGAGGTTAAAATCATATCCCGTCTTGGTTTTTTAAAGCAATACGGATTCACCACCACAGGTTTTGCCCAACCAAAGCCAAAGAACAAAAGGCACAACGAGCCTACAATATCCAAATGGCGGAAAGGGTTTAACGATAACCGCCCCATTGACTTCGCCGTTTTATCCCCTAACCAATAAGCCATATATCCATGAGCCATTTCATGAACAGAAATAGCCAGCAAAACAACCACCGCACGAACAAGCAGGGTGATTATATCCATATTCCATAACCTGAACAATTCATCACACCCTATGTAAAGTCAATTAAATACAAATATACATATACATTATACTACATATTGTGGTTTCTGTAAAGTAAATTCAAAAAAATTCACAAAATTTCTTATTTTTTTACATAGTAGGAAACCGGACATTCCAAAACCAGGAATGTCCGGCCGCTTTTATCCTGTTGGATTTTGATTTTTACAAAGAAAAATGGAACCAACGTAAAAGCTGTTTTCTCGTTTACTGAGCGTTAGCTTATGAGTCCGTTACGATGTTGAAACCGACCGTTCCGCCATTTCAATGGCTTTGGTCACCATGTTGCCACAGTCACGGGAGGAAACATCTCCCCAACCGCCGTTTTTCTTAACCGTTTCATAAACGCCTAATTCTTTTGCGATTTCTTCTTTTAACTGATTCGACATGATTGAACGCTTACTCATTTTTTACACTCCCTGTTTACAGATTGAATTTTAAGAACAAAATTCTTTGTAAACTGTTTTGCAGCCCTTGGCTACACTCATAGTTTGACCTTTATTTTTAAAAAAACACAGGAAATTTTTTCATTTTTAAACTGTCAGCGTTCCGTTTTCTGTTTCAATAAGCATCAGAATTTTTTCCTCAACGCCGGTCTCCGCATTGATATATAGCAAAAAACGGTCTCCCTCGAATGTTCCCCTGCACTCATAGGTCAGTACTTCCCGCTTGCTCTCTAAGGGAATCAAAGCCAATCTCACAGATTCCAGTTCTAAATGGGGTGAAACTCTGCTCCTTATATTTTCCTCTGATAATAGCTGTGACGGGAACACCCTAACCTTGTGATTCATCAGATACCCCATCGTTTCAAGTCCTAAAATTTCTCCGTTATCTAAAGCCACTTTTACTTTAACCAAATCGGAATACAGCACCACATCCTTCTGCACCGCTGCAAAATTTACCGTCACCGTGTTGCCGGTTCTTTCATAATAGCTGGGCTTCATATTGACAAAATCTTTTTCAAGTAAAAATTTTCCGGCAAGTGTCACCGCATCTTCGGCTGTGAGCTTGCTCTCTGTAACGCTGCGGCTATCCAGCATATAAACAACCTGACCGCCTTTCTGAGAGACACTCACTGAACAGGTTCGCCCATTTTCGTTTTCAGAGGTAAAATCAAAGGTCGGCACTGTTCCGTTTCCTTCCCCAGAAAACTGCAGCTTCAAGGACCGTTCTTTACCCAGAATAGCTTTTGCCGCATCCATAGCCCCATTCTGGCTCACATTTCGTCTTCCCTCTAAAAATGCCGGTTGTAAAGATTCAACGTGTTCCGAAAACGGTCCGTCATAAATCAGGCTTGGATAATCCTGGAAGGCTTTTTCTATTGCTTCCATACCGCCAGCAAAATCACCATCTGTATCTTCTGCATGTACGGTAAAATTCTTTGTTTTTTCAAAGCTGAGCTGACCAAAATATAACTGGTCATCCAATTTTGTAACATGCTCCTTCACCCGGCCGGCAAAGCCGGATAAAGACTGAAGATTCTGATATTCTTCCTCCGTTATATCTCCATCGCGGATTGCCTTTGTTGAAAGATATTCCGTATAGTCAGCGGTTTGAGACAAAAATCTTGCCGTTTCAGACAAATTGATTTCTCCGGTGGGCAGCATGGCCAGATTGGCTTTTGCCGCAGCTGACTGCATATAAATTTCAGCTGAAAGCGATGATATCTGCCCGGCATCCTGCACCAGCATAGCTTTTTTTAACAGAACATCAATGTCGCTGACATATTCTGTTAATTCATGAAACGCGTGGGTATATTGATTTTCTACCGCTAGCCGCAAATCCTCTGCCCGTTTAAATTGATAAACTCCAAACAAGGACAACGCGATTAACAGCATAACCAAAAAAACAGTAGGTAATCTTCTATTTCTCTTCTCCATAATAGCCTCCTTCTATCTGGCAAAGCGGTGGTTGCCAATCACCTTCACCACTTCCCGTGAAAAAATCCAGCGGTTCGTGGTTTTGCGTGGGTTATAATAATACACAGCACCGCCTGAAGGATCCCAGCCGTTCATCGCATCCTGGCATGCCTGATATACTGTACTGTCCTGACTGATGGGAACATTCATCTGACCATCAATCGTTGCTGTGAAAGCCCGTGGCTGATAAATCACACCGGCAATGGTATTGGGAAAAGAAGGATGCCGGACTCTGTTTAAAATAACCGCCGCCACCGCCACCTGACCAATATACGGTTCTCCTCTTGCTTCACCGTTTACACATCTGGCCAAAAGCTGGATTTCATTGGATGACCGGCTGGCGGCCAAGGCTGTCGATGTTAATTCTCCCTGTTCTGAATACATACCTTCTAAAGCAAGCAGTAAAGCTATGCTCAACACAAACACAAAAGAAATTAATTTCTTTATTTTCATTACATAACTCCTTTCTCAATCACTTTGACATCAGTAATTGTTACTGTTTGCCATTTTTGTAAATTTATACATCTCTTCCCTAGGTTTTTCTTTGTAAAAAATGCACAAACTTAACAAAAAAGTACAGAATTTCAATTTTTTGGAAGGAATTTGTATTTTTTTGTCGAATAAAATACTGTAAGGTTTTACCAGTACATAGTAAAGGAGTAAAAAAATGGATGCCCTTAAAGTTTCGTCAAAATCCAATCCAAATTCTGTAGCCGGTGCTTTAGCTGGTGTCATCAGAGAAAACGGTTCAGCAGAAATCCAGGCTATTGGTGCCGGTGCACTGAATCAATCCATTAAGGCCATCGCCATCGCCCGGGGGTTTTTAGCACCTTCCGGAACCGATTTGATTTGCATTCCTTCTTTTTCCGATGTTGAAATCAACGGGGAAGAAAGAACCGCCATCAAATTACAGATCGAACCCCGTTAAATGAAAAAAGTGTTGTTAAAAAAGAGGCTGTAGTGAAACAAAAAATGTTTTGCTGCAGCCTCTTTTCATTTGGTTATTTAGTTGACAATATACTGCCTTTTATGATAGACTAAAAAGGGTATATTTTGTTTATGATATGAATTGAAAACTATGTTAGGAAGTGAACTTATGAAGCTGAATACAACTGACAATTCTTCAAAGCGCGAACAGATTAAAGAACTGTGGCGATATTCTTTTTCCGATACGGAAGACTTTATGTCCCTTTATTTCGGACATTACTGGCAGGGCAAGAATGCCATTACAGCTTTAGACGACAAAAAAGTGATTGGTGCTTTAGAACTCGTACCCTATAAGCTTTCACTCCGCGGCAATGTCGTAGACACCTCCTACATTGTGGGAGTGAGCACTGCTCCGGAAGCCCGTGGTGGCGGTATTGCCTCCACTTTAATGCGTGCCGCTATGGAAAAACAAAAAGAGCGTCGTGAGGTTCTCAGCCTTCTTTCTCCTTTTTCCTTTAATTTCTATAATAAAATGGGTTATGCTGCCTGCTATCAGGAAATGCGTTGTCACATTCCCTCTGAGCGGTTCCCTAACTATCAATATAAAGGCAAGTTCAATCGTGCTGCCCTGAGCGACTGGAATGATCTTTCTACTGTGTATCATCAGTTTTGCAAACACAAAAACGGCTATGTGTTCCGTCAGAAAGAAGAATGGCAGTTCATTTTTGATATGCTGAAATTAGCCGGTGGCTATTTATATACCTACCAGAACGAAGAAGGCACAACCATTGCCTATGTGAGCTTTGTTAAAAATGCTGAACATTTTCAGGTTATTGAAGCCGCTTATATCAATCCGGAGGGCTTGCAGGCATTGCTATCCTTCATTGGCTCTCATTTTTCTTCTTATTCTCACATAGATATGACTCTGCCTGCCGGCAGTCCTCTGCCGACTCTGTTCGGTGAACCGCCGGTGTGCGAACTGCACCCCACCGTTATGGGCAGAATTTTAGATATCCCTCGTGTTCTGTCTGCCGGTCTGGGCGGACTCCGCCTAGGTGTATCGGATGATTTTTGTCCGGAAAACACCGGTGTTTATGAAGAAAACGGTGGCGGCATTGTACGCTATGACAGTCTGGATTGCGAAATTCAGACCCACATTGGTGCTTTAACCCAGCTCGTTATGGGGTTCCGTTCTGCTTACGATTTGTCTGTTACCGGTCACATCATCGGCGATATAGATGCCATTGTTCAACTGGATAGACTCTATCCTAAACAGCATAATTTTATCAATCACATTTTAACAGATAACATCTGAACAAGGAGCAAATTCACATGAAAAAAGCAATTGTCGTCGGCGGTGGTCTGGCCGGATGTGAAGCGGCCTGGCAGCTTTCTAGACATAACATCGCCGTTGATTTATATGAAATGAAACCACAAAAGCACACACCAGCCCATTCCCTTGATACTCTGGGTGAGTTGGTTTGCTCCAACTCTCTGCGTGCAGAAGGGCTGGAAAACGGTGCCGGTTTATTAAAAGAAGAAATGCGGCTTTTAGACTCTGTGGTGATGTACGCCGCAGACCGCACCCGTGTGCCCGCAGGGGGTGCATTAGCCGTTGACCGCACAACCTTTTCGCAAACGATTACCGAACGGATTAAAAGTTGCCCCAACATCCGCATCATTCCGGAAGAAATCACGGATATTCCCGAAGGTGATTGTGTCATCATCGCCTCCGGCCCGTTAACCTCTACTCCGTTATCTGAAAAAATCGGCGCTTTGTGCGGTAAAGATCAGATGTTTTTTTATGATGCCGCCGCACCCATTATCACTTTAGAATCCATTGATATGACAAAGTGTTTCCGCAAAGCCCGTTACGATAAGGGCACAGCGGATTACATTAATTGCCCCATGACCAAAGAGGAATACAATGCCTTTTATCAGGCTCTCATTTCTGCCGAAACAGCTGAACTGAAGGACTTTGAAGATGACCGTGTTTTTGAAGGCTGTATGCCTGTGGAGGTTATGGCAAAACGTGGTGAACAGGCTCTCACTTTTGGTCCCTTAAAGCCGGTTGGCTTAGAGCATCCTGAAACCGGCAAGCGGTACCACGCAGTGGTACAACTCCGTCAGGACAACACGGAAGGTACATTATATAACATCGTAGGGTTTCAGACTCATTTAAAATTTGGTGAGCAAAAACGGGTGTTTTCTATGATTCCCGGGCTGGAAAATATGGAAATTGTCCGTTATGGCGTAATGCACCGCAATACATATATTAACTCCCCCGGCTTGTTGAATGAATGTTTCGGCTATAAAGCCCGCAAAGGGTTATATTTCGCCGGGCAGATGACCGGTGTGGAAGGCTATGTAGAATCAGCTGCCTCCGGTATTGTAGCCGGACTCAATGCCGCCCGCTATCTGTTGGATAAACCGCCGGTTGTCTTCCCCTCCTCTACTGCTACCGGTGCATTGGGGCATTACATTGCAAACTACACAGGCAAAAACTTTCAGCCTATGAACATTAATTTCGGCATTATTGACTCTTTGGAAGAACGGGAACGGAACAAACGGGAACGGTACCGCAAAATTTCGGAACGTGCTCTCTCCGTTATGAAAGGAATAATCGAAACACTATGATAGACTTAAGCAGATTTAACCCACAACAAAGAGAAGCCATTTTGCAAACAGATGGCCCTCTCCTCATATTAGCTGGTGCCGGAAGTGGCAAAACCACAGTGGTTGTCAACAAAATTGCTCATATTTTAGAACAGAAAAAGGCAGAACCATGGCAAATTTTAGCCATCACCTTCACCAATAAAGCCGCCGGTGAGATGAAGGAAAGAATTATGAATACCGTTGGCGAAGAAGCCGACAGTATGTGGATCGGAACCTTTCACTCCCTCTGTATGCGCATTCTCCGACGCGACATAGACAAATTGGGTGGCGGTTACAGCAGCGACTTTGTTATCTACGATTCTGCTGACCAGAAAACCTTAATGAAGCGAGTGCTCAAATCTTTAAATATTGATGAAAAAATGCTTCCCATCCGTAGTGTGCTGTTTGAAATTTCATCAGCTAAAGACGAACTGTTCGGTCCCACCGAATATTTATCTATGCACGAGGATAACTACCGCAAAAAACTCATCGGCGAGGCCTATCGTCAGTATCAGAAACAACTGATGGAAGCAAACGCCCTGGATTTTGACGATATCATTATGCGCACCGTTCAGCTTCTTTCTCAGGAACCGGAGGTGTTAAAGCGCTATCAGCGGCAGTTCCGTTATGTTTTTGTGGATGAGTATCAGGACACCAATAATTCTCAGTCTATGCTGGTCAGCCTGCTGGCGCAGGGTTATGACAACATTTGTGTAGTAGGTGACGATGATCAGAGCATTTATAAATTTCGTGGCGCCAACATTCAGAACATTTTGAATTTCGAAAAGGAATTCCCCGGCGCGCAGGTAATTAAACTGGAACAGAATTATCGTTCCACCCAAACTATTTTAGATGCCGCCAACGCAGTCATTGCCAACAATCGCGGTAGAAAAAGCAAGAAGCTGTGGACAAAAAACGGCACCGGTTCTTTAATTGATTTATACCGTGCCGATAACGAATATGACGAAGCTGAATTTATCGCCAACCGCATCAAAGCCGTTGTAAAAGATGGCGGAAACTACTCTGACTGTGCTATTTTATACCGCACCAACATTCAATCCCGTGTGATAGAAACTACCTTAAATGGTCACGGCATTCCCTATCGTGTGCTGGCAGGTCTCAGGTTCTATGACCGCAAGGAAGTTAAAGATATTCTCTCTTACCTTCGTCTTGTGCAGAACCCCAATGATAACATCAGCCTGCTGAGGGTTGTGAATGAACCCTCCCGCAAAATCGGTGCCGCCACCTTAGAAAAAGTGTCAGATGTTGCTAATCGCTTTGGCATCAGTATGTTCCTCGCCATGGAGCAGGCCAAAGAACAGCCTGAATTGGCCCGCGTTGCTGATAAGGTGATGGAGTTTACCGGTTTAATCCGCAAATTACAGTCCTTAGCCACCAATGTAAAGCCTTCAGAGCTCATTGAACACGTGCTGGTGGAAAGCGGTTACCGGGCTATGCTCACGGTGGATGACTCCGTGGAAAACCAGACTCGTTTGGATAACTTAAACGAATTGGCCAATGCTGTTTTAGAATATGAACGCAACGATTCCGAACCCTCCCTGGCTGGATTTTTGGAACTCACTGCTTTGATTTCCGATGTGGATAATTACGACGAAACCGCAGAGAGCGTTGTGATGATGACATTGCACAGTGCCAAAGGTCTTGAATTCCCTCATGTGTTCCTTTGCGGCTTGGAGGAAGGCTTATTCCCCGGCTTTAAATCTTTGGCAGAAGATGACATTGAAGAAGAACGACGTTTATGCTATGTAGGCATTACCCGTGCCAAGCATCAGCTTGTTATCACCCACGCCGGATACCGTAACCGCTATGACAGCAGTGGCTACACAATGCCCTCCCGGTTTTTGGAAGAAATTCCGATGGAATGCTTAAATGCCATTGTAAAAGAACCGGAGCGAATGAAGGAAGCCCCTGCCAAAAAGCGTGACTATCAGTTCTATGACAGTACTCAGTCCTTGCTTTCGGCCCTTTCTAAAGATAAAGAAGCCAAAAAGGCCGCTGCTGCAGCATATAGCCCCGGTGATGTGGTTTCTCACAAAAAATTCGGTCGAGGTATGATTATCTCCGTTACACCCTCAGGCAGTGATGTACAGCTGGAAATCGCCTTCGACGAACACGGCACAAAAACCATGCTGGGCTCTTTTGCTAAGCTGACAAAAGAAAACTGAAAGAAAAACTTACATAACATCAATAATTTAAAGCGCTCCTGTTTATACTAAACCCAAATGATAAACAGGAGGCGCTTTTTTCTTGTTCAATACTGTTTTAATTCTTTTACAACTCTTTTTAACCACCGTTATGGGGATTTATTTCTGCAATATGCTCCGGGGACAACACCAGAGCAAATCCGGTATAGAAACCGACTCTTTAAAAGAGCTGGAAAAGCTCCATCGCTTAAAACAAATTCATTTAACGCAGCCCCTTGCCGAAAAAACAAGGCCGACCAATTTATCAGAGGTCATTGGTCAGGAGGATGGTATTAAGGCTTTAAAAGCCGCCCTCTGCGGCCCTAACCCACAGCATATTTTAATTTACGGCCCGCCCGGCGTGGGCAAAACAGCCGCCGCCCGGGCAGTTTTGCAGGAAGCCATAAAATCCGAGCTTTCACCTTTTAGGAGCGATGCAAGATTTATAGAAATGGATGCCACCACTCTCCGTTTTGATGAACGCGGTATTGCCGACCCTTTAATTGGTTCTGTGCACGACCCTATTTATCAGGGGGCCGGTGCCTATGGCCCTGCCGGCGTGCCCCAACCCAAACCCGGTGCCGTGACAAAAGCCCACGGAGGTATTTTGTTTTTGGATGAAATCGGTGAACTGCACCCCACCCAAATCAACAAGCTTCTCAAGGTATTGGAGGATCGGAAAGTCTTTTTGGAAAGCGCTTATTATTCCACCGGTAACAAAGATATTCCGCCCCATGTGCATGAAATTTTTCAAAAAGGTCTGCCGGCTGACTTTCGCTTAATCGGCGCCACCACCCGGGGACCTGAGGATATCCCCCCTGCCATTCGTTCCCGATGTGTGGAGATTTTTTTTGCACCCCTTTCTCCGGATCACATTCAAACCATCGCTGACAGCGCTGCCAAAAAAGGTAATTTCTCAATCGATTCAGGCTCGTTGGAGCTGGTCTGCAAATATGCGCAGAACGGCCGCGATGCTGTGAATATTGTTCAGATTGCCGGTAGCGTCGCCCTCTTGGATAAACGGCACAACATTACTACTGAGGATGTAAAATGGGTAGCAGAATTCGGACGGTATGTTCCGCGTTATGAGAAGAAAGTCGTCGACGGTCACTCTGTGGGCTTGGTCAATGGTCTAGCTGTTTCCGGTGCTGATTGTGGTGCCGTTATGGATGTGGAGGTTTGTGCAGTTCCCTGCCCTGCCGGCACCGGCAAGCTCTCCGTCACCGGCATAATCGAAACCGAAGAACTGGAGTCTCGGGGCGGTCGGTTTATCCGTTCCAGCTCTGCCCGAGCCTCTGTAGAAAATATGCTCACGGTACTGGAGCGGTTTTATGGCATTGACCCTTCTGCCTATCATCTGCACATCAATTTTCCCGGTGGAACGCCCATTGATGGACCTTCTGCCGGCACCGCGATTATAACTGCCGTATATTCTGCCATGACCAATCAGCCGGTGAGTCACCGCATTGCCATGACAGGGGAAATTTCCATCCACGGCAAGGTCAAGCCGGTGGGCGGCGTTGCGGCTAAGGTAACCGCTGCCGCAAATGCCGGCATTAAAACCGTTTTTATTCCCGAGGAAAATTACAAAGACTGTACCTGGCCTGATACAATACAGGTTGTTGCCGTTGGGCACATCAGCGACATTTTCAGCCACATTTTCGGCATTGCGACAGACCACAGACAAATGCCTGTGGTTATCTCACCGCCACAGACACACATTTACAGTGCCACAGGCACCACAAAATGATAATTATTGCTAAAATTCTCTAAAAGATTGCATTCTTTTCCCACTTATGATACAATGGTATCATTATAGTTGGGAAAGGATGAATTAATATGATAAAATTAATCCGTCACTCCATTGTGAGCGGTATTTTGGTAGGAATTGGTGTTCTGATTAACACCATCGCCGAAAATCCCGTAGTTGGTTCCTTTTTGTTCAGTCTGGCATTACTCACCATTATCAAAAACGGTTTCACCCTGTATACAGGAAAAATCGGCTTCATCCGAGATATTCCTCTGCAGGACTTAGCCATTATGCTGATTTTCAATTTTGTTGGCATATTCCTCACGGTGTATATGATCATTCCCCAAAGAGAAACGGTTATGGCCGCTATGCAAGCTGCCGCCAACGCTAAATTCGGTCACGATTTTCTGTATTTGTTTACCCACGGCATTATGTGCGGTGCACTTATGTTTATTGCCGTTTATTCCAAAGAACCTTTAATTACCGTAATGAGCATTATGGCCTTTATCCTCTCCGGTTTTGAGCACTGTATTGCCGATTTTCCCTATCTGTTTTTAGTGTTCTCACCTGTAAATCTTTTAAAGTTTGTGGTCATTATTCTGGGTAATTCAGTCGGCTCTGTTCTTTTGCGATTACTCTTTGATGGTCGAAAAGAAAAAAACTTAAAGTTTTAATAACAAACATGAAACAAAAGTTTACAACGCTTAATTATTTTTTGTAAAAAACTATTGCTTTACAAATCATTTGAAAAAGAATATAATAATATATATAAACAAAAAACTGGAGTGTGAGCAAAATGAAACTGATTATCAAAAACAATTACGATGAAATGTGTGCCTGGTCTGCTCAGCACATTGCTGATGCTATTAACAATCACAAAGAAAACCGCCCCTTCATTCTGGGTTTGCCCACCGGTTCTTCTCCCCTGGGTGTTTACAAAAGACTTATTGAAATGAACAAAGCCGGCAAGGTTTCCTTTAAAAACGTGGTAACCTTTAATATGGATGAATATGTTGGTCTGCCTAAAGACCACGACCAGAGCTACTGGTATTTCATGCACGATAATTTCTTTAACCACATTGATATTCCTGCTGAAAACATCAATATTTTAAATGGTATGGCAGAGGATTTAGAAGCTGAATGTCAGCGCTATGAAGATAAAATTGCTTCCTACGGCGGCATTGACTTGTTCTTAGGCGGCAGCGGTGTGGATGGCCACATTGCTTTTAACGAACCCTTCACTTCCCTTTCTTCCCGCACCGGCGTTCGTGCTTTAACACAGGATACTTTAATTGTGAACTCCCGTTTCTTTGATAACGACCCCAACAAAGTGCCCAAAACAGCTCTTTCCGTTGGTGTTGGCACCGTTTGTGATTCTAAAGAAGTTCTTTTGTTAATCAGCGGTCACAACAAGGCTCGCGCTCTGCGTCATTGCGTTGAAGGCGGTGTTGACCACGCCTGGACCATCAGCGCATTGCAGTTGCATAAAAATGGCATTGTTGCCTGCGACGAGGATGCCTGCGGTGAACTGAAGGTAGACACCTACAAATACTTCAAAGAGATTTATAAAGACGAAAAATAATCTCACTATAAAAAGCCTCCCTTTTTGAAAGGGAGGCTTTTTTAGTTCTGAAAATCGATTGTATACATATTACCATGGTGGTCTGTATAATAACAAATGCCGTTTTCAAAATCAATCATTTCCGGTTCTATATCAGTGCCCAGTTCTTTAAATTGCATATACAACGTTTCCTTCTGTAATGTCGGGTCAATTACACGGATCGCCGGAGGATTATCCTCGCTGTTTGTAAATCCTTCCAGAGAGTAAATGTTACCCTTGAAGCAACAGGCGCCCTGCACATAGTGATGATAATCACAATCAAAATATTGCTGAATATCTCCCTCTCTCAGCACAACCTTCTGCACACCATAGACAGTGCACAGTTCCCCTGCTGTCACCTTGGGCAACGGAAAGGAAAAATACCGGGTGGTCTGCGTGTTATCCCGCATGGTAAAGGCATAGAGGATTCCATTTTCTGCATCCACAGCAAAATTGCCGTATGGTCTTACATCCTCCTGCTCCCCTGCTGATTTCCATAGGCTTTCATCTTCCACAAAGCCTACTTCAATCATCTGAACCAATGTGGTTTCAAAGTGTTTTCCATTTCTTTGCAAACGGTACACAAGACAAACCCCTTTTAAGGGATTCTCCGTTTTGGCATAGTTATTATATATGTTGGTGTATAAAAGTGGAAATTCATCTTGATCATCAAAAAATTCATTGCCAAAGGTTACCGAATTACTGTGAGGCACAACGATGTCGCTTTTATCCAGAACAAACTCGGAAAAAACCTCCGCTTCGCCATCTTGTCCAATGGCAAGAGCATCCATCCGGTAAACGGTACACTCTCCACGATGATTAAAACTGAAGTAATAACCGCCGTAAACAGCTCCATCTTGTCTACCGTCTTTTATTTTTGAAACATTTTCTACTTTCATATTTATTAGCCTCTCTGTTTAGTTTAAATTGATTTAACTTCATTAAGTAATTCTAACATCCCATTAACAAGAATTTTGTCTCCTCCGGGAGCAAGCCTAGATGTTTTAGCTTCGTATCCGCCTTCCAAATAAGCCTTGCTGGTTGGAAAATACGAGTCGCCGCCATTTGCCAAGCAACAAAGAATTGTTGTCTCAAAAGGAGAATTTTCACATATTCTGTCACCTATCTCAACAAAAGGTTCACCCGGTATTCCGGCAAAAACGATATTTCCAATACGCACAGCAGATAAATTAAAAGTGTAGCTTTCGGGGCCATTCTGCAAAGTAATTATTCTCATCGCCTCTGCAATTTTAGTTGTAAGCTCCATTCCTTTATATGGAAGTTCATCCGTTTTACCATTTTTATAAAGTCCTTCTATTTTTTGAGCTTCAACTATTTTATCATTTTCTTGATAGGATGGGATAACAATTTCTTTAGATAAGAACATAATTTTATCCACGGCTAATTCTTCTGCCGTTGTGCAAATTGAAAGCACACTTCCTGCAATAACTCTTGCCATATGCATTGATTGCTTGATTCCACGAGGCACATTATCAAAATCAATTTTTGTAATGGCTTGTTCTCCCTTGGTTGGATTTACATTTATATGATTTACATCACCTTGTGCGCCTAACAGAAACATACACTTAACGCCCGGAAGAGCATTTTCTACTATGTTACAAACATATCCGGGATAATCCGGGCTGATAAGCTCACCACCAATTGTATCTGGATGGGTTCCAAAATTAATAAGGAAAATATCTTCTGTATTCTCTCTTGTTATCTTTAAAAGTTTTACCGTTTCATTTGGCTCTCCTAAGGGATAATCAATGTCCTGATTTAAAACTCCCGGATTTGTTTGTACCGAACCATCCTTCATTCTAAATCTTCGGATAAAAGAAATGTTTTTTGCTTTTCCCTCAGACGCATAGAACTTTGATTCCTTCAAATCTCCAAGTGCTAAAAACGCCGCATCTCTGAAACTGATTTTAAGTTTTTCATAATACAAACGCTCTATGTCCGTTTCAGTCTGCTCTGCAGACTTGACATAAGGCCCAGTATGCGTATGAGAACATGTGATAAATACCGCTTCAACAGGCAATCCACAAAAGTCGGATATAACCTTTCTAAATTCATCACACTGCTTAGTTGTTAAAAGAGAGATTTCGGCGCTTAGTATAACTGCACTATTCTCACCATCACAAAAAGCTAGTGCTCTTACATAAAGGTCTTCCAAAATTCCTTTGGCAAACCTGGGCTTATAGTAGCCTCTTATAGGAAAGCCCATTGGCGGCGTGATACATTTCTTTGCAAATCCTGTTTTCATTGAACAAAGCTCCTTTTTATCCTGTAAAAATTTTTATCAATCTAATTAAATCCCAAAATAATTGTTGGTTTATAACTTATATTGCGATACATAAGGTTTAGATGCAAACCTTTCAAAGGCTTCTCCTTGAGGAGAGGCTCCGCCGTAGGCGGTGGTGAGGTGTAGATTGCGTAGCAATCGTTATTTTTTCCACCTCATCCGTCAGCTATCGCTGACACCTTCCCCTCAAGGGGAAGGCTTTTTTATTTCGACATCTTTCGACATATTCATATTGTTCATATCAAATCAGAACAAAAAATTATTTTATTTCATCCAGAGAAATTTCAACCATTATTATAATCAATTAGGGTAAACCGTTATTTTTTCTACTCCGTCAAGGGCGTTTTTAATAAGTTCATCAACAGGAAGAACTGACATACTTCTTATTATATTCTTTCGTCTCGGATTAGTTGTCGGATGTTTTGGAGTGAAGACAGTGCAGCAATCCTCATAAGGAAGGATTGAAGTTTCAAAAGTTCCGATTTCTCTTGAGCGGACTATAATCTCCTCTTTATCCATACCGATTAAAGGTCTTAAAACAGGAATGTCTACTGCTGAATTTGTAACATCTAATGCACCCATAGTCTGACTTGCAACCTGACCTAAGCTTTCACCTGTAATTAATGCGTCCGAATTATGCCATCTTGCAAGCTTTTCAGAAATCTTCATCATAAATCTTCTCATAATCAAGGTCATATGCTCTTCAGGGCAATTATCTCGGATTGCAAGCTGAATCTCTGTAAAAGGTACAATATACAAATCTATTTTAGATGTATACTGTGCAATGATTGATGCAAGCTCTATGACCTTTTCCTTTGCACGATCCGAAGTATATGGATAGCTAAAAAAGTTTACCGCTTCAAGCTCAACACCTCTTTTTGCTATCATATGTCCTGCAACGGGTGAATCTATACCGCCTGAGAGCAAAAGTGTTGCTTTTCTGCTTGAGCCGATAGGCATACCGCCCTGACCTGCAATTTTTTTCTCTACGCAGTATACATAAGCGCCAAAATCTCTTACTTCAACTTTAACTGTCACCTCAGGATTATGAACATCCACTATCAAACCTTCGCATTCCTCGTGAAGATATCCGCCTACCTCTATTCCAATCTCCAACGAATTTAAAGAAAATGCTTTATCTGAGCGCTTAGCCTCAACCTTGAATTTTTTACCCGGTAATAAATCGTCTTTGCAGTATTCTCTGGCAGTCTGTTTTATCTTTTCAATATCCTTTTCACATACTGCTGCACGCGTTACAGACACAATACCAAAAACCTTTGATAAACGTTCTGCGATAAGGTCCAGCTTATCGGGGTTTTCAACGTCTATATAAATTGTTG
>JAFQAZ010000003.1 GCA_017416855.1 Clostridia bacterium | reverse complement strand
GTGAATACACGCTTATTGCCTATATTTTAAAAGGCGGTCAAAAATCTATAGAAAGGAAATTCATTAAGGCAATAAAAGTATTTAATATTAATCATTAATCCGAAAGGAGAATTTTTATGAATAAGAAAGAAATACCTATGGACTTTAATGAAGACTTTGCTATAGATATAGACGGAGAATATAATCCCGAACTTGCCACGTCAGTTAGACGGAGATATTCATATAGTATCACCGATAACGAAATGGTAAAAACGAGGAAAACTCATGTCGGCAATATGAATTATATTGTAAATTCAATCTTTGATATGAACACAAAGAAAAAGGTTGAGGATCATATACGAAGACTGATAACAATAGATATTCAGGATAATATAGACAAAGTCTCCTAAAAGTCTGGACTTTTCAATCGGTTTAGAGTATTGTGTTGTTGTGAAATATCTACTCACAATACTCTCAATCGGTTTGACTTTGAAGGAGGTTAGGAATTATGTCAAACCAAGATTATGATTTAACACTATTATATTGCAGATTATCACGAGAGGATGCCCTTGAAGGCGATAGCAACAGTATTGAGAATCAGAAGAAAATTATCTTAAAAGCTGCTCAGGACTATAACTTTGATAATTTAGTATGGCTGATTGATGATGGCTTTACAGGAACAAACTTCGACCGACCTGATTTTCAGAAAGGGATGAAGTTAATAGAAGAAGGTAGAGTCAAGAATTTCATTACAAAGGATTTATCAAGACTTGGCAGAAACTATCTTCAAGTAGGAATGTACACCGATGTCATATTTCCGAAATACAATGTTCGATTTATTGCTGTGCAAGACAATTATGATTCCAATAATGTTGAGAGCAATGATATGGCTCCAATTATGAATCTGTTTAATGAATGGCATCCAAAGGAAACATCGAAGAAGGTTCGTGCAGTTTTCAAAGCGAAAGCAGAGCGTGGTGAACGAGTAAGCTCACAGATACCTTATGGCTATGCAAGAGATGAAAGCACACCCATAGGGTCCAAGAAATCGATTAAGCTCATAATTGATGAGGAAACAGCACCCGTTGTAAGAGAAATCTACAGATTATGTGCAAGCGGACTTGGTCCTACATATATTGCCCATATCCTAAAAGAAAGAAAAATCCTCAAGCCGTCAATGTATAGCTATGAGAAGACCGGTAAGTATGGTGCTGCTACCGATGTAACCGATCCATACGGATGGAATGACAGAACAGTTGCAGGAATTCTTGATAACGAGGTTTATATAGGAAATACAATAAATCTCAAAGAAACAACAGTTTCATATAAGAACAAGCACAAAATACAAAGGCCTGAAGAAGAATGGATTCGTGTAGAAGGAACTCATGAAGCTATCATTGATATGGATACTTGGGAAATCGTTCGCAGAGTTCGTGAAGGCAAACGCAGAAGAGATTCTATGGATGGAATTAATAAGTACAGCGGGCTTCTGCATTGTGCAGATTGCGAACAAAAACTTTACTTTGTCAGAGGCAAAACACTAAAACCATCAGCGTTTCATTTCATATGCAGCAGGTACAGAAAACACAAAGGCGAAGAACAATGCACACCTCATTCTATAAGGGAATCAGTTTTGGACGAAATCATTCTTGAAGAAATCAGAAGAATTACATACTATGCCAGAACAAAGACTAAAGAATTCGCAGAATTCATAAATCAAAAAACCTCTGCCGAAAGCCGGAAAGAATTATCGGCAAAGTCAGCAGAGCTTGGAAGACTCAAAAAGCGTAAGAATGAGTTGGAATCTTTGTTCAAACGACTGTATGAAGATAATGTGCTGGGACGAATTACAGATGACCAATTCCATATGCTATCGGGTAGCTACACAACAGAACAAAAAGATGTAGATTTACGGATACCTGAGTTGGAAGATGAAATCGAAGCACTTAAATCTGCTGCCACAAATACGGACAAGTTCATTGCACTGGCTAAAAAATATATTCACATCAAAGAACTTACACCAGAAGTATTATTGACCTTTGTATCCAAAATTGTTATACACGAACGAAGTGAAAAACGATCGAAAAGCGCCACACAGCAAATCGACATATATTTCACCCACATAGGAAATGCAGGTCAAATTTAAGACAAAGGAAAAGGGTGAACAGCCTAAACTGTTCACCCAACTTCCGCACCGTTACAAGTATTTCACTAAACATCCCTTAGAGAAACACCCCAAGTGAGGTTCTTTTTTTATGTCTTAATTATAATGTTACGGTGAAACCGAAGGTATCTTCAATCTTGCCACCCTGGATACCGGTGATAGTATCATACAGCTTCTGAGAAACAGGACCGATTTCATTGTTGTTGATAATCATTTTCTTGCCTGCCCAGCAGAGCTCGCCAACGGGGGAGATAACAGCGGCGGTGCCGGTGCCGAATACTTCTTCCAGCTTGCCGTTTTCATAAGCTTCGTAAACTTCCTGAATGGAAATTCTTGCTTCTTTTGCATCAATGCCCATTGCGTTTAATACCTTTAAGCAGGAGTTACGGGTAATGCCGGCCAAGATGCTGCCGTTTAATGCGGGGGTAACAACCTTGCCATCAATTTTAAAGAAGATGTTCATAGCGCCCACTTCTTCGATGTATTTTCTTTCTACGCCGTCCAGCCACAGAACCTGAGTGTAACCCTTCTTTTCAGCTTCTTCCTGAGCCTTTAAGCTGGCTGCATAGTTACCGGCGGTTTTAGAGAAGCCCATACCGCCACGAACGGCACGAACATATTCGTCTTCAACATAAATCTTAACCGGGTTGAGGCCTTCTTTATAGTAAGCGCCAACGGGGGATAAGATGATGATGAACTTATAGGTTGCGGCAGGATGAACACCTAAGAACGGATCAGTTGCAAAAATGAAAGGACGGATGTACAGCGCAGTACCCTGACCAACAGGGATCCATTCTTTATCTAAATCAACTAAAGTTTTGATAGCTTCTACAGCGAAATCCACATCAATTTTGGGAATGCAAAGACGCTCGTTGGATTCGTTGATACGGTTCATGTTGTCATAGGGACGGAAAAGTAAAATCTGATCGTTTGCGCCCTTATATGCTTTTAAGCCTTCGAATACAGTCTGACCGTAGTGCAGGGTAGCGCAGGAAGGATCTAAAGCCAGAGGACCGTAAGGAATGATCTGCGGATCGTGCCAGCCCTGCTCCTTGGAATAATCCATCACAAACATATGGTCGGTGAAAAATTTACCAAAACCTAAAGAATCAACAGGGGGTTTTGCCTTAGGTGCTGTTGTTTTTGTAATTTTAATCTCCATTGTATGTAGCCTCCTAAAAATATCAATTTAAAATTATTATACTGCTTTTTTAAAAATTTGTCAATCCATTGGATTTTTAACTTTTTTGTTTCCTTTGGAGAGAATACGGAACACGGTGGGGATTAACGCGATGGCCACCGTCATTAAAATAATGCAGACCAACGCTTCGCTGCCACACTCTAAAAACTTTTGGTAATCGCCACGGACGGCATAAGCCGTGGTGCGAAACAGGGCAATGCCCGGCACTAAGGGGTAAATGCCTAAGACCAGAAAATTATTGGCCGGTAGTTTGCAAAGACGTGCCAACAGTTCAGATAACAGTGTCAGCACCAATGCACTTAAAAAATAACCAATTTTTGCCTCGGGGCAAAGGAGATACACCACATACCCGATGGCACCGGCAGCACCGGCAATGAGAGCGATTTTTGGCTTGGTGTTTAATGATAATCCCACAAAGAAGATGACAATAGTACAGACTATGTATTGATATACATAATACATCACATCACCCCCAAAAGGTAAATACCGGCGGCACCGATGCCTAAGCCCACAGCAATCATCACGGCTTCTGCCGCCCGGGATACGCCGGAAATTAAATCACCGTTAATGGCATCACGGATGGCATTAACAGTAGCCACACCCGGAAAGAGGGGGAGCATAGAACCAATCACAACCACTTCGTGCTGAATGTTTGGGAGAAATTGCCGCACGCCCAGCATAAGCAAGGTAGGTACCAGACCACCTAAAATGCTGTTGAAAAACTGGTACATACTCACTTTGTGGAAAAAGAGTCCTGCAAGCTGTGCTAAAAAACAGCAGACAAAACCAAAAATCAGTTCTAAGATACCGCCTTTTAATAAAAGCGAAAACACACCGGCAGCTGCGGCAGTGGCCAGCAGGGTCTGAAAGGTGCTTAAGCCGGAGGCGTTATCTAAAGCGTTCAATGCCGAAAGAGCTTCCTCGGGGGAAAGGTTCCCTTCTGATACGGAACGGACAATGCTGTTGACCTGTTCAATTTTACCCAGATGAATAGCACGGCGGCGAATACGCCTGTGGCCGGAAATGGTTTGACCTTCGCCGTTATCTATTTCAATAATCACCATAGTGGGTACGGCAAAAATGCTGATATCACCTTTGCCTAACCGGTTGAACATATAAAGGGCAGCATCTTCGGCACGATAGGTTTCGGCACCGGATTCAAGCAATAACTGTCCGGCGCGAAGCAACACATTTAAAAGAATTCTGTCCTGCATAATCAGATCCTTCCTTTGGATTTAGAATAAGCCGCAGATTTTGCCATCGTCGCTGACGGTAATGTTGTTGGCGGCCGGAACGGCAGGCAGACCGGGCATGGTCATAATGTCACCGCAGTACACGGTAACAAAACCGGCACCGGCAAAAAGGCGCACATTGCGCACTTCAAAGGTGAAGTTTTCAGGGCGGCCCAACGCCTTGGCGTCATCAGAAAGAGAATACTGAGTTTTGGCCATACAAACAGGCAGATGACTGTAGCCAAGCTCTGCAAGGCGAGTCAGTTCTTTTTTTGCTTCGGGAGCATAGGCCACAGTGGCACCGCCATAAATCTTTTTGACAACGGTTTCAATTTTTTCTTCTAAGGTTAAATTATCTTCGTATAATAAACGGAAATCAGAAGGTGTTTTTTCAATGACATCCACAAGCTTCTGAGCCAGGTCTGTGCCGCCTTCACCGCCCTTTGCAAAAACATCGGAGAGGGAGAAGGCAACGCCGTGCTGTTTGCAGCATTCTTCAATCAGGGCAAGCTCAGCCTCGCTGTCTGTGGCAAAACGGTTAATGGCAACCACAACGCCAACGCCAAATTGCTGCAGATTTTCAATGTGTTTTTCCAGATTGCAAAGACCGCGCTTTAAGGCTTCGGTGTTTTCTTCTTTTAGCTCGGTTTTGGGAATACCGCCGTTATATTTAAGAGCCCGGACAGTAGCCACCAGCACGGTGGCATCCGGTTTTAAGCCGGCTTTGCGGCACTTGATATCAAAGAATTTTTCTGCGCCCAAATCGGCACCGAATCCGGCTTCTGTGATAACATAATCAGCTAAATGTAAAGCCGTTTTGGTGGCACGGATGCTGTTGCAGCCGTGGGCAATGTTGGCAAAGGGGCCACCGTGCATTAAGCAGGGGGTTTCCTCTAAGGTTTGTACCAGGTTAGGCTGAATGGCATCCTTTAACAGAGCCGTCATAGCACCGTTTGCTTCAAGTTCAGCGGCAGTGACTTCTTTTCCTTCATAGGTCTGACCAATGACGATGTTGCCAAGACGGGTTTTTAAGTCCTGAATGTCAGTTGCCAGACATAAAATAGCCATAATTTCGGAAGCAACGGTAATGGTGAAGCCGTCTTCCCGGGGGAAGCCGTTTTTGCTGCCACCCAGACCAACAACCACCTGACGGAGAGCGCGGTCATTCATATCCAGCACGCGCTTGAAGCTGATTTTTGTGGGGTCAATGCCCAGTCGGTTTCCTTTAGCAATGTGGTTATCAATCATAGCGGAAAGGAGATTGTTGGCTGCTGTGATGGCGTGCATATCTCCGGTGAAATGCAAATTAATATCCTCCATGGGGAGTACCTGTGCATAGCCACCGCCGGCCGCGCCACCTTTAACACCCATTACAGGGCCTAAAGAGGGCTCACGGAGAGCAATGATTGCTTTCTTTCCGATTTTGGCCATAGCCTGGCCCAAACCAACTGTGGTGGTGGTTTTACCTTCACCTGCAGGGGTGGGGTTGATGGCGGTAACCAGAATCAGCTTACCGGTAGGATTGTTCTTGACTCTTTCTATACATTCTTCGGAGAGCTTTGCCTTATCACGACCGTAAAAAATCAGTTCCTCCTCAGGGATGGATAGCTGAGCGGCTATCTCTCTGATATGTACGGTTTGTTTCTCCTGTGCAATTTCAATGTCGCTTTTCATAGCTTTTGCCCCTTTCTTATGTATGGCTATCCGGTAGAGGACTGTCAGAGTGACAGTCCTGTTATACTGACAGCATTCATTGTTTGTTTTCTTCTTTGTTTTTCTCAATCTCTTCGTATAAATATTCCAAAGCCTGTGCAATACCGCCCACTTCATCGATGAGACCGTGGGAAACAGCTTCGTCACCTAAAATAATACAACCCACATCGTTGGCAATTTCGCCTGTTTTCATCATCATTTCAGTGAAAACTTCTTTTTTGATATGAGAATTTTTCACCACAAAGTTAACCACCCGTTCCTGCATTTTGTTGAAGTATTCATAGGTTTGGGGAACGCCGATAACGGTGCCGTTCATCCGGATGGGGTGAATGGTCATAGTGGCAGAGGGAACAATAAACGAGCGCTTGGCCGAAACGGCTAAGGGCACACCGATGCTGTGACCGCCGCCCAGCACTAAGGATACGGTTGGCTTGTTCATACTGGCAATCATTTCGGAAATGGCAAGGCCGGCCTCCACATCACCGCCTACGGTGTTTAAAACCACCAACAAGCCGTCAATGCGTTCATCCTGCTCAATGGAAACCAGCAGGGGAATCACGTGCTCATATTTTGTGGATTTGTTCTGGGAAGGGAGTAGCATATGCCCTTCTACCTGCCCAGCAATGGTTAAGCAATGAATATTCCCACGGGAATTCTGCACATCGGTCATACCGAAATCTTTAATATTTTGCGCGTTTTCTGCCGGGCTGTTGTTTTCTTCGTTTTCGTTTGTGTTTTGTTTATTTTCGTTCTCCATCATATCAGCCTCCTTTTTTGTAACAGTATGGCTGAAATGGTGGATTTTTATACAAAATCAAAGGTTCTTGGACTGATGTATCAACAATTCTTTTTGTGTGCGGGAGAGGGCCTTGATGGCACATTCCCGTTTTAAGGCGGAGGACTTATCGTGGAACTCTTCAAAATAAACCAGCTCTACCGGTCGGCGGGAGCGGGTATACTTGGCGCCTTCCCCTTCGTTGTGGGTGTGGAGTCTTTTTTCAAGGTCTGTTGTCCAGCCGGTATAGTAGGTATCGTCGTGGCATTTCAGAATGTAAACATAGTGCATAAACCCCGTCCTCCTTTAGGGGAAGAAAATGGTGTTTTTGTTTTTGCGGTCAAATAAATGGTTGTAGACCAGTGCTTGATATTGGTTTAGTGCTTCCTGTTCTTTCGGGGAAGCCTCGCTATATGTGATTAATGCATTTTTTTCTTTAGAATAAAATCCACGGTAATTTAAAGCCGGAATTATCTCTTCGGTGCTCTTTAAAAAGCGCAGATAGGGCGAAAGGGGCAGACCGGCATTTTCCAAAAGATGCACCGGCAGGTAGTTAAAGCTGGAATAGGGTATGGTTTTTTCAGGAATATCGTAGTTTGCCCAAATGAAAAAGGGGACGGTATAATACTGTTGCTTTTCCAATGGAGTTTCAATTTTTTTGCCGTAAATATCATCATAAAAGTTTTGGTCCAACTGAGGTAAATGGTCACCAAACATAAGCAAAATGGTTGGCTTTTCTCGCTTTTCCAGTTCATTTACAAGATATTCAACGGCCATATCGGTCTCGTGGAGCAGGCTGAGGTACTGTGTTGCCAGGGGATATTCCTTCTCGTAACCCTGTAACTGAATATGCTGGGTAAAATCCTCACCTTCATAATCATAACCACCGTGATTCTGCATGGTAACACCAAACAGGAACATAGGCTTATGAGGGTCGTTGCTGTTCAGGTGCTCAAGAACATATTCGAACATATCCCGGTCGCTGGTGTAGTGACGAACCGGATAATTATTTGCATAATCGTCTGCAAAGGTAATGGTATCAAAGCCCAAATAGGGATAAATGATATCACGGGACCAGCCGCTTTCCCAGTATGGGTGTGTGCCGACAGTCTGATATCCGTAGCCTTCCATAACGTTGACCAGAGAATGGGTTTGTTTGTTTATATATTGCTGATAGGGAACGGAAGAATCCGGGAAAAATGCCATAGAGTGTCCAGTCAGAAACTCAAATTCAGAGTTGGCTGTATTGCCTCCGTAAACAGAGGTGAGGGCATACCCGCGAATGGTGTTTTCGGTTAGTGAATCGATAAAGGGTGTCACATCACGGTTTGTGTTCAAGCCACCGAACATACGCAAATCAGCATAAGATTCATTCATAATGACGACGACATCCGGTAATTCTGAAGGGTCTTTGACGGCTTCGGTGACAAGATACTCTCCGGCCAGCTGTTCCACAGTGGTGGGGCTGTATTTTGGCGGTTTTTCCATAGAAGCATCCCGGACGGTCATGTACACATTTATGTAAAATCCGTTCAAACGGGTTCCCTCAGAGGCCCAGGTTTTAATGGGGACATTTGAGGTTAACGGATTCAGGGAAAGGCACATAACAACAACGGTGAATGCACCGATAACGCGGGGGATGAGTCGGGGCAACCTGGGTAATTCCGGTAAGCTGTAGCCAATGAACAGGATGGCAATCCATCGCACAATAACATAGAGAATGTTCAGTGTGAACTTAACATGGTACTGACCGGCTACATTAATGGCTGTCTGAATGGCAAAAAGGTCCATATAGCCAAGCTCTCTGCCGCGGAAAGGATATACAAAGCCGTTGATAACAGCTAATAACAGCAACAGAAAGGAGCCGAGGGTGACGGCCAGCTTTGGTTTTAAGGTAATGGTGAAAACTGTGGCCAGCGTAATAAAAATACAAAGATAATTCAGGAAAAGGATTTCATCTGTTTCCCAGGTGTTGTGCACCAGATCCATGGTATACGCCGGGGCGATTTTAACAAACCAGACAGCAACACCGGCCCAAATGGCAAACACAAGATAAGACATCCATGTTTTGGGCAGGGAAAACTTCACAGAACCGAAGACAGGGAACAAAACCGCACAAAGACAAACCGTTCCCCAATCGCCGGATAAGGCAAAAAGAATGCAGGTCAGCACAGCTAAAACAATGCCGATAATACATTTTGTGCGGTCAAACTGTATGTAGTTTTTCAAATGACTTTGCAGATAGTCTTTCAATTGGTTCATGGGTGTAAATCCTTTCGAAAAAGCACCTCGTAACGGTGTAAAAATACATTTGCCGTCAAGGCAAACTTAGTTGTCACGTTGAAGCAGTACAACTGCTTCAACGTGACTCGTATTCGGGAACATATCTGCCGGAGTGGCTTCCTGTAAAGAGTAGCCGCGTTGGCAGAGGAACTTTGCATCCCGGGCTAAAGTTGCCGGATTGCAGGAGACATATACAATTTTTTTCGGATTCATTTGCAAAATAGCGGAAAGAGCCGCTTCCTCGCATCCCTTTCGGGGTGGGTCCACGAAGACCACATCGGGGGTGTTGCCCTCCTTTGCTAAACGGGGAGCAATTTCTTCGGCGCTGCCTAAGATGAATTCTGCATTGGTAATGCCGTTTCGTGCGGCGTTTTCTTTGGCATTTTGGATAGCCTGAGGCACAATTTCCACGCCCAGAACTTTAGCCGCTTTGCGGGCAGCGAAGAGGGAGATGGTGCCGATGCCGCAGTATAAATCCAGCACCGTTTCTTGACCGGTGAGGCCGGCAAGGGACAGCGCTGTGTTATATAAATTTTCTGTTTGGGGTGCGTTAATCTGATAAAAACTGTGAGGAGAAATAGAAAAACGCAGTCCACCCAGGATGTCTTCAATGGTTTCGGTGCCGTAAAGCACTTTGTTTTTCGTGCCTAAGAGCAGATTATTCGGTTCTGTATACACATTTAAAATAATGCTTTTTACAGTGTAATCTGTAGGAACAGCCAGAATCTTTTCAACAAACAATTCCGGTTGTTTGATTTTTTTGGCGTTGGCCGTCAGCACAACCATGGCTTCCTTTGTGCCCTCTGCCAAACGCACAAATAGCCGTCGGGCGGCGCCGCGACGACTGTTTTCGTCATATAAAGTGGTATGGGTTTCGTTGATATAGTCCAGCGTGGCGGCCAGCCACAGACTGGCGGCGCGGTCACCCTGGCGGCAATCGGTTAACGGAATCAGCTTATGGCTTTTGGTTGCAAAAAAACCACCAGACGATTTGCCGTTTTCGTCCTGACCCAAGGGAAAAACCATTTTGTTGCGATACCGCTCCGAACGGGGAGCAGGCAGGGTTTCGTTAACGGCGATATTGGTAAAACCGCCAATGCGGGTCAGAGTATCTGCTACAATCTGCCGTTTAACAAAAAGCTGTTCAGCGTACTCCATATGGGCCAGGTCACAGCCTCCGCAGGCACCCAAAGACGCGCAAAAATCAGCCCGCCGGTAAGGGGAGGGCTCAATGATTTTTGTTATGTTGCCATAGGCACAACCGGATTTTACTTTGAAAACCTCAATTTCCACCCGTTCACCCCGGCAGGTGTGAGGTACAAAGACGACCATGCCGTTCAGTCTTCCCACACCGTCACCGCCGGTGGCAATAGCATCGATGGTGATAACGGCTTTTTCGCCTGCTTGTATCATGGTGTATCCTCAATTCTTTTTCGGTACAATTTCCAGCCAGTAACCGTCGGGATCTTCAATAAAATAGATGCCCATAGCGGTGTTTTCAAAGCATACACAATCCAGTTCCTTGTGGTATGCCAAAGCTTCTTCAAAATTTTCAGTTTCAAAGGCTAAGTGAAACTCATTTTCCCCTAAGTTATAGCGCTGGGGATGTCCCTTCAGCCAGGTCAGCTCCAAACGGTGCTCGCCTATACCGTCGCCTAAAAAGACGATGGTGAAATCAGGTTTTTCAATGCGACGAACTTCAGAAAGGCCTAAGGCTTTCTGATAAAAATCCAGACTGATGGCAAGGTCAGACACATTGATGTTATTGTGAACCATTTTAAAGGTCATATCAATCGCTCCTTTTATTCGTTCTCAGCTTCCTGCTGCATAACGGTGCAGTAAATAGCACACTCTAAACGTTTGCGCATGAGGGCGCAGGAAAGGGGCAGAGGATTGTTAATGCCGCCGCCGTACTGCACAGCATTGGCAGGGCAACCGCCACTGCAATAGAACTTGGCAAAGCAATTTTTGCAGGCGGGTTTTGTGTAAATGTTGGATTCCCGGAAGAACTGGCTGATGGATTCATCCAAACCGGGTTCTTTTACATTGCCCATTTTTTTGCTTTCGTCACCAACGAACTGATGACAGGGATAAATATCACCGTTGGGTGCTACTGCCACATATTCGTGACCGGCACCGCAGCCGGAGAGTCGTTTTAAAATGCAGGGGCCACCGGTTAAATCCACCATAAAGTGGAAGAAGTTAAAACCATTGCCTTCCTTTTTGCGTTTTACATATTCAGCCGCCAGACTTTCATACTGTTCATAGAGAATGGGTAAGTCTTCTTCCTGAATCATATAGTCCTTGTCAGGGGAAGATACCACCGGCTCAACAGAAATCTGTTTAAAGCCCAGGTCAGCCAGGTGCAGAACATCTTCTTTAAAGTCTAAATTCTTTCTGGTAAAGGTACCGCGTACATAGTAATTATCCTGATTGCGGGATTCGGCCATATCCATAAAGCGGGGCACAATGGTATCATAGCTGCCGGTGCCGTCTACACGGTAACGCATGTAGTCATTAACATCCTTACGGCCATCAATACTCAGCACAATATTCACCATTTCAGCATTGATGAATTCTTTCTTGGCATCATCCAGCAATAAACCGTTGGTGGTGATGGTGAACCGGAAGTTCTTACCGCAATCCTTTTCCCGCTCTCTGGCATAGCGGACAATCTCTTTCACAACTTCAAAGTTTAAGAGGGGTTCGCCGCCAAAGAAGTCTACCTCTAAGTTTTTGCGGTGGCCGGAGGCGTTGATTAAATAGTCAATGGCGTTTTTGCCTACTTCAGCACTCATCAGACCGCGGGGGCCGTCATAGCTGCCGGTTTCAGCAAAGCAATAGCGGCAACGCAGGTTGCAGTCGTGTGCAATATGGAGACACATAGCCTTCACAACAGAGCCAACGAACGGCTTTTTGGAAATGGCTTCATAAGGGTCTTCTGCAAAGAGAACCTCTTCTTTTTTCAGTTCTAAAAGCTCTGTCCAGACCTCCTGCAATTCATCTTTTGAGAATTGAGGAAGCTTGTCTGCCAGCTCTTGTGGCAGGACTTCTGTTTCGGGAATACGGTCTCCCAGAGCCTGCAATAGGGCAAAGGTTATATCATCGATTAAAGACACCGCACCGCTTTCTGAATCTAAAACGATTTTGGTGCCGTTGATTTCATAACTATGTACCATGGTTATATTCCTTTCAAATTTGACATTAAACGTAAAAAAGGGCGTGGCACAGCCACAGCCCTTTTTAAATCATACTTACGCTCTTTCGCACTTCTGGTTAGCAATAGTGCAAGAGGTTTTGCAAGCGGACTGACAAGAGGTCTGACATTCGCCGCAACCACCTTTTTTAGCGGTTTCTTTTAAAGTTCCTTTGGTGATGGGTTTGATATGTTTCATAGCAATTTCTCCTTTGCGTAAAAATATTTTTGTTTAATAACGGCGTTTGGCGGCAAGGTTAATACCAACAATACCACCGAATGCACCGCTAAGGATGCCGATGGACAGCAGGACAAATATGTAAGGGCTGAACCGGAAGCTTCCTGCAGTGAGCAGGGAAACAACATACAGCACCAAAGCATATACCGCACCAACCAGTGCGCCGTTTACATATCCTCTTTTTCCTGTGCATCTTGCATACAGAGCACCGGCTACAGCCGTGCTCAGCACAATCGTGATGATAACGGTAAAGGGAATGCTCTCTTCTTTAAGGCCGGTATAGGTTAAAAGCAGGGAACAAACCAAAAAAATGAGTAGAGTAAGACCAAAGGCCACAAGTAATGCCTTTACAAATCCGGAAAGCAGTTTCCCGGCTCCGTCAGTCTCTTTTGCCTGTTTATATGCACGCGTGTTCATAAACAATCCTCCCAACATAAAAGTTATTATCACTCTATGCCGGGACAGGGTTTTTTATGACGCAGAGAGAACAACTTAGTCAGCTGTCACTTTCTTTTCAACATCTCTAACGGCCCAACGCTCTAAGGTCATAGGCTGTTTTTCGGTTTTGGTGCCGGTTTCAATAACGATTTTTTCGTCTTTAATTTTAATGATGGTACCAACAATACCGCCAATGGTGGTAATGTTGTCGCCAACCTTTAAGTTAGCCAGCATCTGTTTGGTTTCTTTATCTTTTTTGCGCTGGGGTCTGATTAAAATAAAGTAAAAAACAACAATCATTAAGATCATGGGTAGAAGTCCCGCAATCATTTCCATAGGTCCGGCTGCACCGGGTGCCGGAGCTGTGCCTTCGGCAAACACTTTAAGCATAGTTATACCTCCAAAATAATTCCTTTGCAGTTTTCACTGCAATTATATTGTTTTGTGCAACAGGGCACAAAAACTTCATTATATGGTTTATTATACCTTTTTTTGCAGGATTAATCAATAGATTTTTAGGGTTTTACCGGATATACAATCAAATGATTGTATCAGTCGAATAACATCCCTTTGCGAACGGGGTCAGAATTGCCACCTAACGCATCTGCCAGAGCAAAAGCAAAGTCGGCGGCTGTGCCGGCACCCCGGGAGGTGATGGCGTTTCCGTCCTGAACCACTTTTTCGGTTACCGGTGTAGCACCTAAAAGCTCTTTTTCAAAACCGGGATAGCAGGTGGCTTTTTTGCCGGAGAGTAACCCGAAAGCACCCAACACCTTGGGAGCGGCACAAATGGCGGCCACAATGCGACCTTCTTTGGCAGCTTTCTTCAGGGCATTTTCTAGCGGCTTGCAGGCCTGCAGATTGTCTGAACCGGGTAGACCACCGGGTAAAATCAAGGCCTGTGCCTGATCGGTATCGGCTTCTGTGAGGACAATATCTGCCAGCACAGGAATGCCGTGGGAACCGGTTACCTGTTTGTTTTCGGTTATGGAAACCGTTTGCACTTCAATCTGACAGCGGCGGAGAATATCCACCACGGAAAGAGCTTCAATTTCTTCAAAGCCATCGGCTAAAAATACGTATGTCATAAGCGTCTCCTTTTTATGTTTTGTATTGTAATTGACAATCAATTTCTCATATATTATACTATTTTTATCGGTCAAACACAAGGGAAAACAATGAATTTTTCGGCAAAAAGAGGTGAAACTGTGCTTAAAAAGGGTATTTATGTTGTGGATAACCGCTATGCTGATGAAATTGAGCAGGCTTTCGGCGATTGGGGCATTTTTATACCCACCATTCCGTGTAAGGAACTGGCGGAGCCGGTGTCCGGCCATCCGGATATGGTGCTGTTTCCTGATGGGAAGGGCACCACAGTTTGCGCGCCGTCGGTTTTTGACGGTTATCAGGCATTGTTGTCACCTTTGGGCATAAAGTTGGTACAAGGAAAAAAATCACTTTTACAGGACTATCCGGGAGATGTTGCATATAATGTATTGAATGTCGGTGGCTTTGCTTTTGCCCGTTGGGACAGTGCAGATGAAGAAATTGTGAGCCTTCTTTCCAGGCAGAACATTTGCACCGTGTCGGTGGCTCAGGGCTACAGCAAATGTTCGGCTATGGTGGCGGGAACCGGCGTGGTGACGGCAGATGCTTCCATTGCCGGAGCGGCTGAAGGAGCAGGTCTTTCTGTGCTTGTCATTGAACCGGGCCACATAGAGCTGCCCGGCTATGGCTATGGCTTTATTGGCGGAGCCACCGGCATGTTAAACGAAAATAATCTTGCTGTTTTTGGAGATTTACATACCCATCCCCAAGGGGCGGAGATTCGCCGGTTTGCAGAGTCTTGTGGCGTGAACTGCCGGGAGATTCCGGGGCGGCCTTTAGTTGATGTGGGCACAATTCTTTGTGTTGGCTATGTATAAACAGTCAAAAAAACGGCAAACTAAAACCATTGTTTTCCGGAGGGAGTGAACCGTGTGACTGACCGAATCACATTGGGGCTTTGCGGCGATATAAATTTTATTTCTGCCCGCCTTTTGAATTACCCCGAATGTGTCTTTCCGATTTCCGTATCCGCACCGGAGACGGAAGACTCGGTAACCTACATCAGCCTTGAGCCTTCTGATGATGTGCGTATGCTGGACCGGTATGTCAATGTGATTGCAGAATATATCATTGACCGGTACGAGATCCGTCTGCTGAAGCGGATTCTGGCAGAAAATTTTGATCATCTTTCCGTGGTGGCCAAACGGGAGGTGTTAAAAAGCGTTGAGTGTCTTGCCGATGACCCGGAGTTGGGGTATCAGGCGCGAAAGCAGACCGTTGTTTTAAGTGTGTATGATTATCTGAAAGAAGACAGCACTATGTTGGTGGATGGCTTTGTGGCTTTCAGGTTGAAGGATTATGAAGCTCTGCTTAAAAAGCTGGCAGAGGCCTTGGTGGAGCGCTATGAGGCTCACAGGGAATATGAGGAATTTATCAGCCTTTTGAAGTATTTTGTCGGTATTCAAAAGGACCGGCCGGCCATGGCCCATGTGTTGGTGGTAAAAGAGGGCGGATATGTGATTTTAGATGCCGAGGGCAAAGACATTACAGCTCCCTGCTTTGCTGATTTTTTAGAGGGCGAGGTGCTGTTGACAGAAGAGGCCTATGACGATTTGTTAATCAGCGTTCTCATTACCCTGGCACCGGAAAAAATAACGGTGCACAACAAACAGTTTATCCGTAATGACGAGCTGTTTGCCACCATTTTCAGAGTGTTTGAAGGTAATGTTATGTATTGCGGTGAATGTGAATTCTGCAAATAATCCATAGTGAGCTGTTGCATTTTTGCAATGGCTCTTTTTTATTATATTATAGAGGTAGAAAAATCCGTTAAAAACTATTGATTTATCGGTGATTCTGTGATAAAATGGTATTTCAAGTATATACTTTTGAGAGGAAGATTGTTGTGCAAAAGCTGGGATTAAATGAAATCAGAGAAAAATATTTATCTTTTTTTGAGAGCAAAGAGCATTACAGAATGCCGAGCTTTTCGCTGGTGCCCGAAAATGACCCCAGCCTGCTGTTGATTAATGCAGGTATGGCACCGCTGAAGCCTTACTTTACCGGCCGTCAGAAGCCACCGAAGGAACGGGTAACCACCTGCCAGAAATGTATCCGTACACCAGATATTGAACGTGTTGGTAAAACCGCCCGTCACGGTACATTCTTTGAAATGCTGGGTAATTTCTCCTTTGGCGATTATTTCAAGCATGAGGCAACTGCCTGGGCTTGGGAATTCATCACCAAGGTGATGGAAATCCCTGTAGATAGATTATGGGTAACCATTTATCAGGATGACGACGAAGCCTTTGACATCTGGACAAAGGAAGTTGGTGTTGCACCTGATCGTGTGGTTCGTATGGGTAAAGAAGATAATTTCTGGGAAATCGGTACAGGCCCCTGCGGCCCCTGCTCCGAGCTTTACTTTGACCGTGGCCCTGAACACGGCTGTGGCTCACCGGATTGCGGCGTTGGGTGTGAGTGTGACCGCTTTATTGAATTCTGGAACCTGGTATTTACCCAGTTTGACCGCCAGGAAGACGGCTCTTATGAAAAACTGGCTCATCCCAATATCGATACCGGTATGGGTCTTGAACGTATTGCCTGCATTATGCAGGATGTTGACTCTTTGTTTGATGTTGATACCATTTACCGCATTTCTGAAAAAATCTGTGAAGTAGCCGGTGTGGAATATAAAAAAGACGAAAAGACCGATGTTTCCATCCGTGTTATTACGGACCATATCAGAAGTACCGTGTTCTTAGTATCTGATGGTGTTAAACCCACCAATGAAGGTCGCGGTTATGTATTGCGTCGCCTGCTGCGTCGTGCTGCCCGCCATGGCAAACTGTTGGGTATTCAGCATGCATTTTTGGCTGACCTTGCCGAAACAGTTATTGAAGAATCCAAGGGTGCATATCCTGCTCTTGCCGAAAATCGCGAGATGATTAAAAATGTGATCCGTCTGGAAGAAGAGCAGTTTATGAGAACCATTGATGCAGGCTTCCAGATGCTATCTTCCTTTATTGAAGAGCGTAAGCCGGATGAAACCCTGTTCTCCGGTGCTCAGGCATTTAAGCTTTATGACACTTACGGTTTCCCTATTGACTTAACTCGTGAAATTTTGGCGGAAAAAGGCATCAGCGTGGATGAAGAAGGCTTTAACGCCGAAATGGAAGCACAGCGTGCCCGTGCCCGTGCTGCCAGAGCCAAAATGGGTGATGTGGGCTGGGATGACAAAATTGCCGATCTGCTGGCAACAGTAGCACCCACTGAATTTGTTGGTTATGATAATCTCACAGCCGAAGTCAAGGCGATTATGGTTATTGCTGATCAGGAAAAAGTATCCGCTTTATCTGATTCTAAAGAAGGTATTTTAGTGTTGGATAAAACACCGTTCTATGGTGAAGGCGGCGGCCAGGTTGGCGATATTGGTTTTGTTAAGAATGATACCTGTACCGCAGAAGTGCTGGATACCAAGAAAACTGCAGACGGTAAGTTCTATCATATCATTAAGGTGTTAGAGGGCGAGTTGAAGGACGGCGACGTGTTGACGGCAGAGGTTAATTGTGATTACCGTGCCGCTGTTTCCCGCAACCACAGCGTAACCCACTTATTGCAGAAGGCACTTCGCAATCGTTTTGGTGCAGAGGTTGGTCAGGCGGGTTCTTTGGTTGAAAAAGACCGTATGCGTTTTGACTTTACCTTAACACAGCCCATCACAGCAGAAGATTTACAGGCTGTTGAACTGGAAGTCAATCAGCACATTTTACAGGCAATGGCTGTGAAATGGGAAAATATGCCCATTGCAGATGCCAAGGCATTGGGTGCAATGGCTATGTTTGGTGATAAGTATGGCGATGTGGTCCGTGTGGTCACCATGGGCGATTATTCTTTAGAGCTTTGCGGCGGTTGCCATGTGAAGAATACGGCTGAAATCGGCCTGTTCAAAATCCTGTCCGAAGGTGGCGTGGCTGCCGGTGTTCGCCGTATTGAAGGTACCACCGGTCTGGGCGTTCTGCAAGAGCTTTACAGCTTAGAGGGTGAACTGAAAAACGCTGCAGGTGTATTGAAATGTAATACCCGTGATGTGGCTCAGAAGGCTAAGAGCCTCCACGATGAATTAAAAGCAGCCGGTGCACAGATTGATGCATTGACTGCTAAAATGGCAAATAACGCTGCAGCTGATTTACTGAATCAGGCTGTAGAAATCAATGGCGTTTCTGTGGTGAGCGGCAAGCTGGAAAATGCAGGGGTAGATGCTCTGCGTGCTCTGGGTGACTCTGTGAAGGATCAACTGCCTTGCTCTTTTGTAGCACTGGCTGATGTATCCGGCGGCAAGGTAACCTTTGTTACCATGGCCACCAAAGAAGCAGTTGCCCGTGGCATTCATGCCGGCAACATCATCCGTGAAATGGCCAAAATCGCCGGTGGCGGCGGTGGCGGCAGACCGGATTCTGCTCAGGCAGGCGGTAAGGATGCTTCTAAAGTAGCAGAAGCACTGGCTAAAGCCGGAGAACTGGTAAAAGAAGCGCTGAAATAGAACAGCTTGATTGTTGTTTTGTGAAGGGAGGAAAACCACGATGAATATACCGAATATACTGACGACCATCAGATTGTTTATGGTGCCGTTTTATGCGGTGGTATTCGCTTTTGAAAAGGGTTCACATGAATGGGCGGCATTGATTTTTTTACTGGCCAGTCTGACAGATGTAGCAGATGGGTATATTGCACGGAAATATAATTTATCCACCCGTTGGGGTCAGGTGATGGATCCTTTGGCAGATAAATGCATGCAAATCGCGGTTATTATCTCTTTGTTTACAGCAAAACTGGTTCCCGGTTGGTTTATTGTGTTGCTGCTAGCCAAAGAACTTCTTATGATTCTGGCCGGCGCATTTTTATACAGTAAAAAAACCTATGTGAAGGCAAACAGAGCCGGAAAAATTAATACGGTGTTTCTGTTTTTGGTTATGATTCTTTTGTTGCTTTGTCCTACAATGAATCATATTCTGAAAAATATATTGTTAGGCCTTTCGGCGGTGCTTTCTGTGCTGACCGGTGTAGCCTATACATATTTGTATTTTGTGCAGGACAAACGCTTTAAAAAATACACATCCAAGGGCAGGAAAGGAGAATCTGTGTGAGTGCGATCGGTTGGATATTGATTATCATTGGCGCTTTAATTAATTTTCTTGCTAAACCGGTACTGCAAAAGGCATCCGGGGAGCAGGGTTTAGATGAAAAGACATTATATACTGTAAAAACAGTGGGAATGCTACTGGTAATTGCCGGAGCAAGTATGATTTTTGTAGCAGGGGGTAAAGTTGATGTCAGAGCAATTAGATAAAATATATAATCCCGGTGAGGTAGAGGACAGACTCTATAGCGGCTGGGTGGAAAAAGGTTACTTCACACCGGAGATTGATCCGGAAAAAGAACCCTTTACCATTGTCATTCCGCCACCGAATGTAACCGGACAGCTGCATATGGGTCACGCATTCGATGAAACCCTGCAGGATATTTTAATTCGTTATAAGCGTATGTCCGGTTATTCAACCTTGTGGGTGCCCGGTACTGACCATGCCGGTATTGCAACCCAGATCAAGGTTGAAGCTGAGCTGCGTGAAAAAGAAGGACTTACACGTTATGATCTGGGTCGCGACGAGTTCTTAAAGCGCGTTTGGGACTGGAAGGAAAAGTACGGCAGCCGTATTATCAATCAGCTTAAAAAGATTGGTTCTTCCTGTGACTGGAGCCGTGAACGCTTCACAATGGATGAAGGCTGCTCCAAGGCTGTCAGAGAGGTTTTTGTTAACCTGTATGATAAAGGCCTTATTTACCGTGGCCCCAGAATTATCAACTGGTGTCCGCATTGTATTACGGCTCTTTCTAACGAAGAGGTTGAGCATACGGAACAGGCCGGACATTTCTGGCATATCAAATACCAGATAAAGGGTACGGATGATTATGTTGTGATTGCAACCACAAGACCCGAAACTTTATTTGGTGATACGGCGGTTGCTGTTAATCCTGAGGATGAAAGATACAGTGCCATTGTTGGCAAAACCTTGTGTCTGCCTCTTACAGACAGAGAAATTCCCATTATTGCTGACGAATATGTTGATAAGGAGTTCGGAACAGGCTGTGTTAAGATTACACCTGCTCACGACCCCAATGACTTTGAGGTAGGAAAACGACATGACCTTGAAATTATCAAGGTGATGAACGATGATGCCACCATGAATGCCTATGCCGGCAAATATGAGGGCATGGATCGTTACGAATGCCGTAAGGCTATGATCCGCGACCTTGAAGAAATGGGACTTTTGGTTAAGGTTGAAGACCATTCACACAATGTTGGTCAGTGCTACCGTTGCGGTACCACCATTGAGCCCATTGTATCTGATCAGTGGTTTGTTAAAATGAAGCCTCTGGCAGAAGCGGCTATTAAAGCTGTAGATGAAAAACATACCGAGTTTATTCCGGAAAGATTTTCCAAGATTTATATGAACTGGATGGAAAATGTATATGACTGGTGCATCTCCCGTCAGCTCTGGTGGGGACACAGAATCCCTGCTTTTTACTGCGACGAGTGCGGTGAGATGACAGTCTCAAAAGAGGATATTACAACTTGTCCTAAGTGTGGCGGCAAGGTAAGACAGGAAGAGGATGTGCTTGATACCTGGTTCTCCTCAGCTCTGTGGCCCTTCTCAACACTTGGCTGGCCTGAAAAGACCAAGGACCTTGAATATTTCTATCCCACTAATGTCTTGGTAACAGGATATGATATCATCTTCTTCTGGGTATCCAGAATGATTTTCTCGGCTTGTGAGCATACAGGTCAGGCACCCTTTAAACATGTGTTCATTCACGGCCTTGTACGTGACGGTCGCGGTGAAAAAATGTCAAAATCAAAGGGCAACGGTGTTGATCCTTTGCAGATTATTGAAATGTACGGTGCTGATGCACTGAGATTTACCCTGGTAACCGGTGTTGCCCCGGGTAACGATATGCGTTTCCCCGTAACCTATGAGCCGCCGGTAGAACCGGGCAAGAATCCCGATGTAAAGGTGAATAAGATTGTTGGTGCCCCCGGCGTGGAAGCCAGCCGTAACTTTGCCAATAAAATCTGGAATGCATCACGCTTCGTGCTGATGAACCTGACAGTTAATGAGCGCAAACTGCCGGATGTATCCGAAATGCAGCTGGAAGATAAGTGGATTCTGCATGAGTATAATCAGTTAGTTCAGGCAGTTACAGAAAACTTAGACCGTTTTGAACTGGGTATTGCCGTTGGTAAACTCTATGATTTCATCTGGGATAAATTCTGCGACTGGTATATTGAATTGATTAAACCCCGTCTCTATGATGAGGATTGTCCTTCCAATAAAGCCGCGCAGTACACTCTTTCCTATGTGCTTTCCGGCGCATTGGAGCTGTTACATCCCTTTATGCCCTTCATTACAGAAGAAATCTGGCAGAAACTGCCCCACGAAGGCGAAAGCATCGTAATTGCCGCTTGGCCTAAATATAATGAAGGTCTTGAATTTGCCAAAGAAGCAACGGATATGGAATTGATTATGAGTGCTTTAAAGGCCGTTCGTAATCAGCGTAGCGAAATGAACATTCCGCCTTCTAAAAAGGCTAAGGTGTTCATTAAAACAGAGAAGGCAGATGTATTCACACAGAGCACCCTGTTCTTTGAAAAGCTGGCCAGTGCATCCGAAGCGGTGGTTGTAGGTGACGATTTTGTTGCTCCTGAAAATGCAGTATCCTGCGTTGTGGAAGGCGCACAAATCTTTATGCCGCTGGATGATCTGGTGGATAAAGAAAAAGAACTGGAACGCTTAACAAAAGAAAAAGAACGTCTGCTTTCTGAAATTAAACGTGTAGAAGGCAAGTTAAACAATCAGGGATTTGTGGCAAAAGCACCGGCTCAGGTTGTGGAAGAAGAACGGAAAAAAGAAGCAAAATATCGCGAAATGCTTGCAAAAGTGGAAGAAAGTCTGAAAGCGTTCAATTAAACAATAGCTACAAAAGCAGCAGGGGCAACAAAGGTGAGTTCCTGCTGCTTTAAAATTATTTAAATTGACGGCAAATGCTTGACATAGTTTTCGAAATGTGTTAAAATAGTTTTGAAAACGAGATACAAACTTTGTCCGTTATAAAGAAAGGATTGTGTTTAGAATGAAAGATTTTGAAATGGATGAAATGCAGGGCGCAGAAGAAGCCTCCATCGTAACCATGCTGGATGAAGACGGCAATGAACACGAGTTCGAACATGTAGATTCTTTTCCCTTTAACGGCGAAACCTATGTGGTGCTGATTCCTACAGAGGAAGAAGTAGCTGCCGGAGAAGCAGATGAAGTACTGTTTTTCACCTTGCAGACCGACGAAGAAGGTAACGAAGTTTTAACCTTTGTGGAGGACGAAGCAGAGCTGGATATGGTGTTTGAAGAATTTAAAACCCGTATGCAGGATGAATTTGATTTTGAGGACTAAGACTATGTTAACAACGGTATCATTTAAAGAAGAACTGATAAATTCAATTACTCACGGGCTGGGAGCACTCCTCAGCATTGGCGGTACAGCGGTGGCGATTGTGTGGGCGGCTTTATATGGCGATGCATATAGCGTCGTATCGGCAGCTATTTACGGAGCCATGCTGATTGTTTTATATGTTATGTCTACGCTATACCACGCGCTGACAAACAAAACCGCCAAAAAGATCTTTCGTATTTTTGACCATTGCTCCATATTTTTGCTCATTGCCGGCACCTATACCCCTTTTACATTGTGTGCTCTCCGTGGGGCGCTGGGGTGGACGATTTTCGGCATCATCTGGGGTTTAACGGTGTTGGGCATTGTGTTTAATGCCATCAGCCTTGAAAAGTTTAAAGTGTTTTCTATGATTTGCTATGTGGTGATGGGCTGGCTGATTATTATTGCCTTTAAACCGCTGATGCATGCCATTGGGTTTATGCCCGGAACAGTTCTTTTGCTGGCCGGTGGGGTGTCCTACACAGTGGGTATCGTATTTTTTGCTTTGAAAAATGTTCCGTTTATGCATAGTATCTGGCATCTGTTTGTGCTTCTGGGTAGTGTGTTACATTATTTTTCAATTTTGTTCAGCGCATTGCCGTTGAAGTGAAAGATATGTAAAAAAGAAGTTGCAACCGAAAGGTTGCAACTTCTTTTTATTATTTTTTGATATGCATCCCAGAAGTTGGACGCTTTTGGGGTGCATTTTTTGTATGAAATAGGGATTTACCAACCGAACCAGGAGAAGGGGAACGGGAAATAGTCAAAGGGCTGTTGTGGCTGTTGCGGTGTTTGCGTAACAGGAGCCTGAGTGGGTGTTGCTTCTTTCTCCGGAACTTCTTCCTGTAAAATCAGATCGACATTTAATTCCAGACCGTCGCGGTTAATCCGCATAGTCATTTTTTCGCCCACCGAATGGGTATCGCGAATTTTGTTGATTTCGTCAATGGTCTTAATGGACTCGCCATCACAGGCAATGATGACATCACCGCTCTGTAAACCGCCTTTTTCTGCTGCGCTGCTGGGAAGAACCGTTTTAACATAAACACCAACCGGCAAGTTGTTTGCTTTAGCAATGGCTTCAGTAATGGTCTGTCCCTCAATGCCAATGACAACACGGCCGGTTACATAACCATGCTTGATAATGGATTCAATAATAGGTTTTGCTTCGTTAATGGGAATGGCAAAACCAAGACCCTCTACGTCGTAGCCGGTGGATTTGGCTGTGTTAATGCCGATAACCTGACCGTGCAGATTCAGGAGCGCACCACCGGAGTTGCCGGGGTTAATGGCAGCGTCTGTCTGAATCATTGTCATAGGCTTGCCGTCAATGAGCATAGAACGGTTAATGGCGCTGATGTATCCCACGGTTAAAGTGCCTGCTAATTCCTCACGAAGGGGATTACCGATAGCCAAAGCCATTTCGCCTACTCTGATCTGAGAAGAGTCACCCAGTTCAGCAAAGGGCAATGCGGTTTCACTTTCTACTTTTAAAACTGCCAGATCAGTTCTGCTGTCTTTACCAATAACCTTTGCGGGAAAGCTTTGTCCGGCAATGGTGTTCACGGTAATTTCTGTTGCGCTTTCTACCACATGGTTGTTGGTAACAATGTAACCATCTCCGCGGATGATGATGCCGGAGCCGCTGGATAACTGTGACTGCACATAGCTACCAGAAGGGCTTTTGCACAAAATAGTAACAACAGCGGGGGAAACAAGATCGTATACATCGGGGATGGAGAGTTCGTGTTGACCGGCATCTGTGGTCATTTGTTTAATGCGGTCACCATAACCGGCAGCGGCTAAAGCCTCACCGGGCAGGGGCAGCACATTCTCTGAGGTTTGGTTGCCACCACGGTACAAATAATAACTGAACACACCGAGACACAAGCAACAGGTCAGAAAAGAACTGAGAATACCTACAAATAAAGGACTGCGGAAAAAACCTTTCTTTTTTTTCTGTTTTGGTGTATATACTGTCATAGATTTTGGTGTAGAATCTGTTTCCTGAAAGTGTTTTTCGTAATCATCGGAAAACCATTGCTTAGCATAGGGTGCGGGTTCTGCTTCTTCTATTAAGCCTTCGGGTTCAAAATCAAATTCTCTTTTTTCGTCCATTTGTAATACCTCCTATAGCATTTTATGTGGCTTACATATCTATCATAATACATTTTTTTTGCTATGGTGTGAACAAATTGTAAATTTCTATCAAAAGCACAAAAAATTGTTGAATTTTGACAGAAAAAAATGACTATAACCAAAGGCTATAGCCATTTTGAAAATATTATTTACGATACATTCCTAAATAGTTGGAAGTGTTAGCAATCATTTCATCAAACAGCTTTCTGGTATCACTTAATGATAAGCGTACCAACGGATCGGTAGCAAAAGCGGAGAAGGCCATATCCAGATCACGGCAGAAAGCAGCTTCTAACACCATTTCCTGCTCGGTGACAACGGGTGCCACCAGAGGCATAATGCTCTTGGGAACAGAGCCTGCAAAAGATGGCGTTACAGAATCGGAGGTAAACACGGCGTTGGTTTCCACAACAGCGCCTAAGGGCAGATTGGGAATCTGACCGCGGTTGGGCATATTAACATTGGTGCAAAGGTCTTCTAAACCTAAAATGGCCCGAATCTGTCTCACACCTTCTTCGCCGGTGGGACGCAGTTTAATTGTATCTTCTCCGGTGCGGAATTTCATGCTGGATTCCAGTCTGTCCTTTAAGTCTGCTTTGCGCCAGCTGACAGGGGTTAAACCAAACATCCATTCATCCACCTGCTCAGGACTTTTAAGATACCAGTCGCCAGGGCAGAATTCTGCCAGATGACGGTCGCCGGCAGCAGCCATAACACCATAGCGCAGGAATAAATCGATTTTGACTTTATTATAATTCTGGAAGCATTTTAAACCGCCGGCGATTTTGCGGGTATCGTTACCGATATCTTTGTATTTTTCGGCAAACTGACGGTAAATGGGGAATACATCCATACCTTTATATTGTGCTTTTGTAATCCATGTAAAATGGTTTACAGCCAGTACATTAATTTTAATTTCTTCTCTCTCCACACCTTCAATGCCGGCAAATTCCTCTAAAGCGCTGGCAAGCATTTTTTGTGTGCCGAACACCTCGTGACAGCAACCAAAGGCCTTGATTTCCGGAAAGGCTCTGTATAAAGCTGCAACACTTAATGTCATGGGGTTGGTATAGTTGATTACCCAGGCCTCAGGGCAAAATTCTTTAACAGCCAGAGCAATTTCTTCAAACATGGGAATACAGCGCAGAGCACGAACCAGACCGCCGGGGCCGAAGGTATCGCCTACAGACTGATATATACCGAATTTTTCAGGGGTGTGTACATCGGATTCCATTTCGTCGAAGGTACCGGGCAAAATGGAGATGACAACAAAGTTTGCGCCGGTTAAGGCTTCTTTTAAAGAATCTACGGCCTTGTATCTCCATTGGGTGTTGCCACCGTTAATATTGTTACCGATTTCTTCGTTATGCTGTGCGGCTTCGCGATCAATATCATATAAGTTTACCTGACCGGAAAGGTCCTCTGCTAAGGCTAAATCTGCCATTAAGCCCCAGGCCCAGCCACGGGAACCGCCACCGATATAGGCAATTTTAACATCACTTACGCGTCCGTTTTCAAAAATCATATATAAACTCTCCTTCTCGCTTTTTTCTTTATTGTAGCACAATATTCATGTAGAAACTACAAGGAATTTGGGAAAAATCCGTAAAAACTACTTAAATCTTGCCAAAGAAAAGATGTTATGCTATAATGAATGTATACCGTGTGTCTTTGGGAGGAAGCGTATGAGTGAGTTAAAACAAACAACGGGTCGCGCCTCGGAGTTTAAAGAAGATTTTATTTTGGAACGTTTCAAGAGCAAAGTAGTGTGGGATATGGCCGGCTCCCACTGGCATAATACCCACGAATTGTATTTTTTGTTGTCCGGCACCAGGCGGTATTTTGTGGGGCACAGCATTTATAATGTAAGCCCGGGGGATCTGGTGATTGTGCCGCGGAATGAACTCCACCGGACGGCTTGCCACACACAGGAGCATTATGACCGCATTGTGGTTTATTTCACGGATGAGTTTGCCGCGACTTTTTATCAGCAGGTAGGTCGGGAGGCTTTTGAGAAATTTTTGCATTTAGGCTGTGTGCAGCTGCCCCTCAGGCAGCAGGAGAGAGTCCGGCAGATTTTTGTGAAAATGGAAGAAGAACGGGTCCGGCAGGATGCGTATTCGCAGTTTATGATTTCACAGCTCCTCTGTGAACTGATAGTGTTGGTGCTGCGCCATGGGAATCGCAGTCAGAAAAGTGCAGATGGCAACGAGAGCAAGGTGCTGGAGGCAGCACGTTACATCAGCGATAATTACGATCAGGAAATTTCGTTGCAGGATGCGGCTCAGATTGCCTGTATGGAATCGACCTATTTTTCCAAGTGCTTTAAACGGGTTACAGGCTTTGGGTTTCACGATTATCTTACCCAGACACGCTTAAAAAAAGCAGAAGAATTTTTGCGGTCATCCAGACTGTCTATCAGCGAAATTTCGGAAAGCTGCGGGTTTTTGAGCAGTAACTATTTCGGGGATGTGTTTAAAAAATGTAAAGGCATTTCCCCCAGAGCCTATCGACAAAAATATCAAAAGAATGAGTAAGGGGTAGATATATGTTTGCAATTGGTTGTCATTTATCAGCATCTAAAGGGTTTCTGGCTATGGGAAAAGAAGCTCTTTCCATTGGTGCCGATACCTTTCAGTTTTTCACGAGAAATCCCCGGGGGAGTCGGGCGAAGGAGCTGGATATGGATGATATCGCGTCGTTTTTGGCCTTTGCGGAAAATCGCATTCGAACGCCTTTGGCTCACGCGCCATATACCTTGAATCCGGCCTCGGCAGATGAACGGATCAGGGAGTTTGCTTTGCTGACGCTGGCAGATGATTTAAAAAGACTTTCCCACCTGCCTGGGAGCCTTTACAATCTGCATCCCGGCAGTCATGTGGGGCAGGGAACAGAACCAGGAATCAAGCAGATCACGGAGGTTTTAAATCATATTTTGTGGGCAGAGAACAAAACACCGTTGCTTTTGGAAACAATGTCCGGCAAGGGAAGTGAAGTGGGGAGTCGCTTTGAAGAACTTCGGGATATTATGAATGGCGTTGAGTATCAAGAACAGGTGGGCATTTGTCTGGATACCTGCCATGTTTATGCCGCCGGTTATGATATTGTGAATGAACTGGATGGAGTGTTAGAAGAATTTGACCGGATCATCGGTCTTGAAAAGCTGCGGGCGATTCATTTGAATGATTCTATGCACCCTATGGGCAGCCACAAAGACCGGCATGCTAAAATCGGCGAAGGCACCATTGGTTTTTCTGCCTTTTGCCGCATTGTGAATCATCCGGCACTACAAAATGTTCCTTTTTATTTAGAGACACCACAGGAAACGGTGACAGGGTATGCGGAAGAGATTAAACGGCTGAGAGAGGTTAGAAAATAAAAAGAAAAAAGACTATTCGTTGAGAATAGTCTTTTTTGGTGCCGTTGACCGGACTTGAACCGGTACGGGATCGCTCCCACGGGATTTTAAGTCCCGGGTGTCTGCCAATTCCACCACAACGGCGCGCATTTAATTCATACGACCATCATATTGTAGCACGAATCCCTTTATTTGTCAAGAGGAATTTTATAAGATTTATAGAAAACCTAATAAAATTCCAACTAAAGCGGATGTAAGCAGGTACCACAGGGGGTGCTTTTTAAACAATTTCAGCGTGATAAAAACCAGAACAAAGATGCACACCGAAGGGATGTGAATCATATTCAGAATGCCGCTGGCAGAAAGATTTAATAAAGAACTTTTGGCCACGGCAATGCCTGCGGCACCGATCAAGCCGGCAACAGCCGGGCGCAAACCGTAAAAAACCGCATTTACATAGCGGTTATCTTTGAAGGTGTCCAACACTTTGATTACGACTAAAATGGTTAAGAACGCCGGCAACACTAAACCAAAGGTGGCAACAAATGCACCGGGGAGCCCTGCGGCCTGATAGCCGGCATAGGTGGCCATATTCACGCCGATGGGGCCGGGAGTGGACTCAGAGATGGCAATCATATCGGCCAGCATAGCCTCTGTAAACCAATCGGGATGCACAGTGGCTATATTGCGCAAAAAAGGCAGGGTTGCCAGACCGCCGCCTACAGCAAACAGACCGGTTTTGAAAAATTCGTAAAACAACATAATATAAATCATTTTGAAAGCTTCCTCCCTTGTAAAAGGAGTCCGGTCAGGCCGGCAAGAACCACCAGGATAATGGGCGACAGATTAAAAAAGCACATAATCAGAAAGACGATGGCGGCAATGATGACTGTCGGTATGTCTTTAATGGCTTTTTTACCTAATTTAATAACGGAATCCAGAATCAATGCACAAACACAGGCGCGGATGCCGATGAAGGCATTTTTTACAATCGCCAGCTCCGCGAAATTGTTCAGCACAGCAGCGATAATGGAAATGATAACAAAAGAGGGAAATACAACACCAATGGTGGCAGCAATGCTACCCAGCACACCTTTAATGCGGTAACCAACTAATGTAGCCGTGTTGACGGCAATCACACCGGGGGTACATTGAGCAATGGCATAAAAATCCATTAAATCTTCTTCGGTTGTCCATTTGTGTTTTTCTACCAGTTCCTTTTGCAGCATGGGGAGCATAGCATAACCACCGCCGAAGGTAAAACCGCCGATGCGGGCAAAGGTGATAAACAAAGTCCAAAGCAGTTTCATAATCTGACTCCTGTTTTCTATGTAGTATGTGACAAAATGTTGAATCTAATGTAAAAATCCGGAACACAGATTGCGTTCCGGATTTTTTGGAGCTGTCTAGCAGAGTTGAACTGCCGACCTCTTCCTTACCAAGGAAGTGCTCTACCTACTGAGCTAAGACAGCACATCTTTTGTACTAAAATAGTATAGCACAAAAGTTTTTGTTTGTAAAGAGTTTTTTTAATTTTTTTGAAAAATATTTCTATGTATATACATCTATCGACAAACGTGGGGTCCAGGGGCAAAGCCCCTGTGTCGTTTTGAGGGGGTTGAAGGGGGAGAATCGAAACTCCCCCTTCGTTTTGCTACTTTTGCAATCAAAAGTAGGCCCGTCCGGCAGGACATAAGATAACAGTGGATTGGTTAGAGGGTATATACTTCTATTTTTTTACTTCTTTTCTGACAATTTTCTATCACAAATTTTGTTCCTCTTGATTTTCCGTCCCAAAAAGCGATAACCAAATCGGCATATTCAATAATTTGTAAATTTCTTTTTAAGGGAGCGCCTCTTCTGTATTTTTGATAGTCAGGCAAAAATTCTGTCAATGTAATATTGTTAGCTATGGCAAATTCTTTTGCACAACAGTCAATTCCTTTTGCTCCGCCGGATATGATTTCTGTTGTATCTGCCGGTAAATATTTTTCTAAACAATCAATTTTTAAATTTCTTGAGCCAATAATTGCAACTTTCATAAGCACCTCTAAATTTTTAAGAGTTATAATAACTCTGTATCAACTCTAATTATACATAAAAAGTTAATAAAAGTCTATAATAACTCTATAATAAATTTATTATGGAGGAATTTATGAAAATTGAACGTCATTTTGGGTTGAGAATTGATGATGAATTGTTGCGTAAGTTTCGTTATGTTTGTGAATATGATGGCCGTTCTGCCAACGGCAAAATTCTTCATATGATTCGAAAATGTGTATTAGAGTATGAAAAGGAATTTGGAGAAATTGTTTTAGAGCAAGAGCAGGGATAAGAAAGTATTTATTGGTGTTTTTTGTAAAAGAACTGTGAACAGGGTTGACAAACGGATAAAATGTGGTACAATAGTATTAGCACTCTAAAGGCGAGAGTGCTAATATTTCTTTCTGGAGGCAATTTATATGGCTAAAAAAGCATTTAAATCCGAGTCAAAACGATTATTGGAATTGATGATTAATTCCATTTATACACATAAGGAGATTTTTCTTCGTGAGTTGATTTCCAACGCCAGCGATGCAATGGATAAGCTCTATTATCGCACCCTGTCTGATGAAAATTTAAGCTTTAACCGTGACGATTTTTATATTCGGTTAGAGGCGGATAAAGAAAAGAGAACCCTGACCGTCACCGATACGGGTATTGGTATGACAAAGGAAGAACTGGAAGAAAATTTAGGTACCATTGCCAAAAGTGGCTCTTTAAAGTTTAAGAGTGAAAACGAAAAGCTGGAGGATGTAGATATTATCGGTCAGTTTGGTGTTGGCTTTTATTCTGCTTTTATGATTGCCGATAAGGTAACTGTGTTAAGCCGTGCCTTAGAAAGTGACACCGCTTATCAGTGGGAAGCCGAAGGTACTGATGGCTACACTGTAAAAGAAGCGGAAAAAGAAACGGTTGGTACACAGATTGTTCTTTCATTAAAGGCCAATACCGAAGATGAAAACTATGATGAATTTTTAGACGAATACCGTCTGCGTTCCATTGTGAAAAAATATTCTGATTATATTCGCTATCCTATTATGATGGAAGTGACTAAAAGTCGTCCTAAAGCAGATAATGACAAAGAATATGAACAGTACAGGGAAGTTGAAACCTTAAACTCTATGGTGCCCATCTGGAAAAAGACCAAGTCTGAACTGACGGATGAGGACTATAACAGCTTTTATAAAGATAAATTCTATGATTTTGAAAATCCTCTGTCGGTGATTCATACCAGTGCTGATGGTATGACAAGTTACACCGCGTTGTTATACATTCCGGCTCACGCTCCCTTTGATTTTTATACCAAGGATTTTGAAAAAGGTCTGCAGCTTTATGCCAACGGTGTTCTGATTATGGAATCCTGTGCAGAGTTGTTACCGGAGTGCTTCCGTTTTGTGAAGGGTTTGGTAGATTCCGCTGACCTTTCCTTGAATATCTCCCGTGAAATTCTGCAGCATGACCGCCAGCTGAAGGCCATTGCCAGCCATCTGCAGAAGAAAATCAAGAGTGAGCTCCTCAATATGCTGAAGAATGACCGGGAAAAATATGAAGCCTTTTTCAAAAACTTCTCCCGTCAGATTAAATTCGGTGTGTATGAAAACTTTGGCAAGGACAAGGATTTACTGAAAGACCTGCTCATTTTCTGGTCCTCAACGGAAAAGAAAATGGTTACCCTTTCTGAGTATGTATCCCGTATGAAGGAAGATCAGAAGCATATTTACTATGCCTGCGGTGAGAGCATTGAAAAGATTGAAAAACTGCCTCAGACCGAGCTGGTAGCCGAAAAGGGCTGCGAAATTCTGTACTTTACCGATGATGTGGACGAATTCTCCATCCAGATGCTCCGTGAATTTGACGGCAAAACCTTTAAATCCGTTTCCGCCGGTGATTTGGATATCGAATCCGAAGAAGAAAAGAAGGAAAACGAAAAGAAAAAGGAAGAAAACAAGGATTTATTCCTTTTCTTAAAGGATGCTTTGGGTGATAAGGTGAAAGAAGTTCGCGCTTCCACCCGTTTGAAATCTCATCCGGTTTGCTTAACCAGCGACGGCGCTCTTTCTCTGGAAATGGAAAAGGTGTTGAATGCCATGCCCAACGACCAGAAGGTGAAGGCAGAACGAGTGCTGGAAATCAATGTAAACCACCCGATTTTTGAAAAAATTGCCGGTTTATTGGATAGCAATAAGGATAAATTAAAACAATATGCGCAGGTGCTTTATGACAGCGCTCTGCTCATTGAAGGTTTGCCCATTGAAGATCCGGTGACGTATACGAATTTAATTTGCGAATTGATGCAGTAGTGGGTTGTAGAAGACGGCGCCGACCGTGCTGGAGCACTTTGCGCAACCTTCACCACTCGCGGTATCTTCATACAGCGTCGGGCTCAGTTTGCACAATCTGCATCCGTTTTCGTCCAACCATGGTTGCAGAAAAAGCGCTGACCGTGCTAATAAAACTCTTGTAGGGGACGACATCCCACGATATTAAAGAAAAGCGTATTTTGTAAAACGAATCTTACAAAATACGCTTTTTTGTTACGGTTTTTAAGGGTTGTTATTTAATGCTGTTTTCGTAAGCTTCAACCATCTTTTTACTCATTTGACCTGTACGACTTTTTATATTAGAAAGGTATTTTTCGCACATTTTGCCCGTAAAAATCTTGATTTCAAGCTTTAATCTATCCCCTTCGGGCGTAACAAAGATTTTATCAATATATTTGTTTACAAATTCCTTTGATATAACTCCGTTTGCCGCATCCTTTTGAGCTGCGGTTAAAACGCGGCGGATTTCTTCAATGTGCTTTCTGAAATCTTCCTTGGAATTTTGTTGCTCCTGCAAATCAAAAAGTTCCTTTTCCAATTCCTCAATAATAGCCTTGCACTCATTATTCATTTGAATATATTCTTTATCGTCCAAATCGCCGTTCAGATTATAATCAAGAATTTTTCGTTTCTTTTTCTGTTCGTGCTCAATTTGTGTTTTTAATTTCTCGATATCTTTAAGCATCTCACCATTGGCATCAATGGTTTTATACATTTCAATATAAGATTCAACCAAATCCTCTGCCACAGGAGATGTTTCGTTAAACACATCAAAAAGAACAGGTTTAATTTCTTCTTCATAAATTGCAAAAGACGGGCAGGAGTCAGCACCGTTATTTATTTTACCGCTACATACCCATTTGCTGTTTTTGTTCCCTTGCCTATCCACACTGTCACGGCGATAGTATGCCTTGCCACAATGTGTGCAGAATAGCTTGCCTGTTAAGAGATTTGCATGGTTGCAAATGTTCTGTCTTTTTTTTACATCCTTGCTTCGTCTTTCTAAAACAGTATTCGCCGCTTCCCAAAGCTCCTCGCTTACAATAGCAGGTACAATGTCTCCGGTTTCATCCTTGAACATAACCCATTCTTCAGGGGGAAGAAAATGTTGTTTCTTAGTAAACATATCTACAATTTTAACTTTATTACCCACATAATAGCCTTTGTATTTGGGATTGGAAATAGTATTTGCCATTGTGGAATGTGCAATTTTGTTGCCGTTACGATTTCTGTATCCTCTGTTCCAGAATATGTCTTCAATCTGTTTCATACTATATTGGTCAGTTGCATAAAGTTCAAAAAGCTCACGAACCATCTTTGCCTCTTCTTCGTTTATTACCAATTTCTTATCCTTTTTGTCATAACCGAAAATTCTGCTGTTGCCAAGCACCACATGGTTCTTTATCGCCTGCTGATGACCAAATTTAATACGAGAGGAAAGTTTCCGTAGCTCGTCCTGTGCAATGGACGACATAATGGAAAGACGAAGCTCCGAGTCCTCATCAAGAGTATTAATATTATCGTTCTGAAAAAATATACCGACACCATTTTTTAAAAGTTCACGAGTGAACTGAATACTGTCAAGAGTATTTCTTGCAAAACGGGAAATTTCCTTTGTAATAACAAAATCGAACATATCACTTTTTGCATCTTCAATCATTTGGTTAAAGTTCTCACGCTTTTGAGTGGATATGCCTGATATACCCTCGTCAATATATCCCGGCACATAATCCCAGTGGGGATTTTTTTTGATGAGGTCAGTGTAATAAGTAATCTGGTTGTCAAGGGAGTTTAACTGTTCATCTTTCTCGGAAGAAACGCGGGCATAAAAAGTAACCCTCATAGGAATCTCGTAAATAGACTTAAATTTCATCTGTTCTCTGATTCTGTGTATGTTCAAAATATTTCACCTCACATAGTTCGTTGTATCATTACTTAAATAATATCAAAAGTTGAGCGAAATTACAAGGGTTTTGACAAAGAAATATTTTTCCTTTTATCTAAAAAATGAATCTAACAATCAATGTTATCAAATTCTTTTCACATAGATTCAAAATATCATCCAAATGTTTTATGTTTATTATTTGAGCAGTTGAACTCAAACGTTTAAATTCCTTAACAACTTGCTATTCTGATAATTTTCTTTCAATTTGTTTTCGTCAGCATGACGAGCCTTTTTAACGCCATCAGGACGCATGGTTAGTCTTAATCCGATTTCTTCAAGCGTATATTTTTCTTCAGCCAAAAGGCCGTATGTATGCTGAAGAACAAGTTTGTCTTTGGCAGAAAGTGCCTCAAATAATTCATGCAAGAGTTCTATACAAATTTTATGATACACAATTCTGCCAACGGACATACAGTTTCATTTACAAGTGTAGTGTAGCAGATATAAAAATGTCTTTTTTTGATAGCTGTTTGTCTTTTTTTTATATACTCAAAATGCAGTTACTTGATATGATTAAAGAAACAAGTATTCTAGAAGGGAAGGATTGAAAATGTCAAATAAACGTACTTTATCAGCTATCGTGGTAATATTGGTTTTATTTGGTGTTTTAATCACAAATGTAAGTGCGGAATACGCAATAGTTTCAGGTAAATGTTCCGACTGGGCTAAAGAGGAACTTGACCAGGCAAATGACCTATGGGTTATTCCTGACAGCTTATTAGATGTTGATTTGACGCAACCAATTACACGCCTTGAATTTGCGGCCATATCGGTTAAGGCTTATGAGCAGTTATCGGGGATGACAGCTTGGCCTGCATCTAATCCTTTTACCGATACTGATGATCCTGAGGTATTAAAGGCATTGAATGTAGGCATCACAACCGGAGTGTCGGCTGATAAATTTGACCCAAATGCGCTACTTACCCGTGAGCAGATAGCTACGATGCTGACAAGGGTATTAAAAAAGTCATTATTTCCAAATTGGACTATTAAGACAGATAGTGACTTTGCTCTTTCTTACACTAAACCGTTGCCTTTTGATGATGATGATCAAATATCGAATTGGGCAAAGGATAGTGTTTATTTCATGGTTGCAAATGGGGTTATAAATGGTATGGGCAATAACAAATTTGTACCGAAAATTTCCTTAAATGAAGAAGGGGTAAACGGCAATGCTACATTAGAAGAGGCAATAATTATTGCTGCTCGAATGGTTGATAAATTTGCAAACGACGAAATTATCGCAGATATACTTAAAGAACTTGACCATAGCGAAGATTCAAATAATGTTGGTAGTGAGTTGGATGGCGTAGATACTGAATTCGAAGACGATGAAACAGAAGAAAATGATGAAAACGAAGCTTTGTTTGATACAGAGTTTGATTAATTTATTGGCGTAAAAGGAGGGTGTGTGCATGCAAAAAAGGAAATTTATTTGTGTTAGTTTGATTTTTATGATGGCTCTCACTATGTTTGTTGTACCCGCATATTCACAAGATGCACAAAACGTACAAGAAACACAGGATGCACAAGATTCACAGAATGTACAAGAAACACAGGATGTGCAGGAATCACAAGAGCAGGATGATGATTTAAGCTACGTGGTATCCCATAGGTATACAGGAGCACCGGTGACTGCTATACCGGAAGAACTAAAAACAGTGGATACACGTGGCGGCGAAATTGTTGAAATACCCGGCCTTGATTTTTCAAAGCCTAACCCGGAAATAACTGTAAATTATGGTGTGATGGATTATGTTCCTCTTGACGGTGGGGGAGGATATCACAAGGCACGCCTCCAAGAGGGCACCACTTCTCACAAGTTGGCTGTTTTGAGCAAAAATATGGCACCTGCTAAAATAAACAGAAATTATCTTTGCTCAGCTTTAGTGTGGCTTGATTTTGACAGAATAAATGAAGTTACGGACTTTACTGTTGAAACAATTTTGTATGTACGTTTTATGGATAAAGATGGAAACAACTCTCATATAAGAAGATGTGGAACAACCGATTTTACGAATGGCTGGCAGAGAATAGAATATGTTGCCTCATCCTTGACATATGAAAATGTTGTGGGTATTCAGTTCGCGTGGTCTATTCAACGTTTAGAGCAGGGTAACCCCTGTCCTATTGGTAACTTCTGTATAGCTGATTTTACTGTGGTAGAATTGCCGAGGGAAAAGCTTGTTCCTTATGCAGAAGGCGAGGGCGTTACCTTTAAGGGAGGCGCAGGCGATCTCGATATGAGAGTTGAGGGTGCTAATGAAACCGATGAAAACATTAAGGTTACTACAACTGGTGCGGTTTACACTTTTGACCGTGTTAATGACAAAATCATCGCAGAGCAGAGGATTGCAAAGAAAAGAGTTGTCTCAGAATGGCAGTCAAGCGTTGATTTTAGCGATTTGAGCATAAAGAAAACTACGGAGAAAGAGTGTGTAATTTCTAACAAGTACATAACCATAGGTGTCCAACTTGACAGTAGTGTCTTTATCACACCGCATGTTGGAGACGCGGTTTTGACCTGTACCTCTAAAATATCCGGTATCTGGAATAGAATCGGTAAAGGTTGCTTGTTTGTCCTGGATGATTACGGAGGATTCTCGGTTTGCCCAGATATTCCTTCTGGTACCGGAAGATTAAACAGATATAAGGTTATCACAGAAGACCTCGATTTTGCAAAATATAAGTACATGAATTTTAGAAATAATGTTTCTGAAGATCAGCTGATTTACCACAGTGCAGTATCAAATGCAAAACCTGGTTGGCAGATAGCCTGGATGATATCTCCCGGTGAGAGATTGGCAATAGGAGTGATGCCGCCGAGAGAATACGACTGGAAAGCTTCCTTTGACTTAACGTATACAAATTCACAGCGTGCTCAAAAAGCAAGTCAGTACGCAAATTATCCCTCGACTTATGGTATAGGTTTGGTTAATATGTTTAACTTCAGTGATGTTGGTTATGCAATGGAGTGGCAACCGCATTATGTTCAGGTCGTACATAAAGATACATTTGAATCGCACTTAAAAGCGATAAAGGATGCGGGTATGAAAGTAATGCTGTATACCAGCTCGTATTACTATTACAAATGGGACGCAGACGCATATATTGCAGAAATAAAGCGTCTAAAAGAAAAATGGAACATAGATGGAGTTTATACCGACGGACAGCCAAACGAGTGGATAGTGGCTTACGAACAGACCAGAATGCTTAGAGAACTGTTTCCTGACGGAACGATAATGGCACATGCGACTGATATGGCACCGGCAGGTAGTGCATCTATTTTCTTCCCCGGATCAACTACATACTTTACAGCTACACTTAAAGCTGAGGGCATATCAGGTATAGGTTTGGATTGGACATATCCACGTACAGGAATAATGACCCAGTATAATGGTTCTAACTGTATCGGTGTAGGAAAATATGAACACTGGCAAGACTACGATGAGGAAGGAAATCTTGTTAAACTGCCACAGCTTGTTCGGTGGTTAGCACCATTAGAGTATAATGGCAGATCAAGAATGGACAAGAGAAATGCTGAATGGACGGATGGCTATGTTCCCGTTTTGAGAGCACTTCGTAAGGTGTGGGAGGAATACGGCGATGAAGAAGATTTTTATGAACGTTATTACGCTCCTGCAGCACGTGAGCTCACAAAGGATGTGTTGTCACAATACTGTGGCGATTTGAAAGTTTTAGATGAGGACTTTTCTGATGAAGAAAAGGTAAATGCACCTTCAGGGTACGCTTTCTATAATACTAAGGCTGAAGTAAGTGAGATTGATGGCGGTAAAGCATTAAGGCTTACAGGTGCATCTAAGGATGATAAGGGCAGTATGTTTAAAAGAGTTCTGTCTGTTTCAGGACCGCTTTCTATTGAATATAAGATTAAGGTTACGGAAAGAGGCGATTTTGAACAAACTTTTTCTGATAACTATGGCAACCCGGGAATAGGATTACGTTTCGGTATAGACGGAAAGGTAAAAGTTAGAAATGTAGCGGGTGAGTATGTAAATATAGCAGATTATGAGCGTGATGTTTGGTATACGGTGAAGTTTGAAATTGACACCGATAAAAAGAGCTACGACATTTATCTTGACGGTAAAAAGATTAGAGAAAATGCTGCACTTCATGACAAGGTATACAGAATAAGCGATTTGGAATTTTTTGATGGTGGATACGGTAGCGTTTGCTATATAGATGACTTAAAGGTTATGGATAAATATTAAAATTTAATTTAGGTAGGTTGATTATGAAAAAACGAATTTATGCAATGTTAACAACACTTATTTTGTTACTGCATTTCGCACCATCAATCTCACATGCCGAAGGTAATGTGTCCGTCATGCCTAAGATCATAAAAGATAACGAGGTTGTGTACATACTTTCAAATGGCGAATTTGCCGCACAAGTTTCGTACTACATACCTAAAAGTAAAAAAACAGACCTGACGGTGATATTTGCACAATTCACCCAAGATGGTATTCTTACAGACGTTACAGTTAAGGGAGAAGAAGACCTAGCCGGAATGGGACAAATCACTACGGATAAGCTACAAGTTACCGACTATGAAAACAAATATCTACGTGTATTCGTGTGGGACAATTTTAGTACACTTCGACCGACTTGTGCGTCCTATGCTATGCCGGAGGGTTCGGGTAGCAACGATGATTTAAGCCAAATAGTGGCACACAAGTTCACGGGTGCACCGGTGACCGTAGTGCCGGAAGAACTAAAAACTGTAAATACTCGTGGTGGAACAATTATTGCTCCTACAGGTGGAGAACTTGACTTTTCAAAACCTGAAGTCCCGGTTAGCGGATCAGCCAGGGCGGATTTTGTTATGACTGACGAAGATAGCGGAACCGGCTATTACAAAATTAGCCCCTCCACAGAGAATGACGGCATTATGCAAGGAAAGAGAATGTATCCTGTTAAAACTAACAGAAACTATTTGTGTTCGGCGTTGGTATGGCTTGATTTTGATAGAATGAGGCAAGAACAGCAGGATGGAATATGCGAAACAACTCTCTATGTTCGCTTTAGAGACAATTCAACTAATCCTGAGATGACTATAAAAAGATGCGGAACAACTGATTATACAAATGGTTGGAAACGTATTGAGTTTATTGCTTCTCCCGGAATTATAGAAGATTTGACGCGTATGCAGTTCCAGTGGTCATTCCAAAATTTCACGCAAGGAAATGTTTGTATTGCTGATTTTACTGTGGTAGAGCTACCGGAAGAACCGCTAGTGCCGTATGCTGAGGGCGAGGGGGTTGTTTTCAGAGGCGGTGCGGGTGACCTTGATATGCGTATCGAGGGAACGGAAGTGACGCAAAACGAGATAAAAGTAACAACAACCGGTGCTTTGTATACCTTTGATTTGGTAAACGATAAAATCTCAGCTGCGCAGAGAATTAACAAACAAAGGGTAGTTTCTGAGTGGGCTTCCAGCGTTGACCTTAGTGATCTAAGTATAAAAAGCACAACAACAAATGAATGTGTAATATCAAACTCTCGTATAACTTTTGGTGTACAGCTTGATGGCACGTTGTTTTTAACGCCGCATGATGAAAACGTGGTTTTAACTTGCACATCTAAGATTTCAGGTATCTGGAACCGACTGGCGTATGGTTTCCTTCTTGCTATGGATGATTATGGTGGATTTTCTGTGACACCTGACATTCCGGCAGGAACTGGAGAGAAGTGTAAATATGAGGTGCTGACAGAGGGACTTGATTTTGCAGATTACAAGTTTATGAATTATAGAAACAACACTACGGATGAACAGTTGTTCTACAACAGTGCTGTATCTAACGCAAAACCCGACTGGCAGATTGCCTATACTGTATATCCGGGCGAACGACTTGCAATTGGTACGTTTCCGCCCAGAGAGTATGACTGGGAGGATTCGTTCGACCGTACATATACGAACGCAACCCGCACACAAAAAGCCACACAATACGCTAACTACAAAAAAAACTATAACGTAGCTGCGGTTAATCTCTTTAACTTTAGCGATTATGGTTATGCACAAGAATTCAATCCACATTATACGCAGGTAATGTTTAAAGACGCGTTTCAAACACACGTCAGCGCTGTAAAGGCAGCGGGTTTGGAAGCTTTAATGTACACCAGCGGAGGATACTATTATACAACTGACCCTGAAAAATATGTTCAGGAGGTCGCACGCTTAAAGAACAAATATAATCTGGACGGAATTTATTCAGATGGTCAGCCAAGCGTAACGGTGTGGGTTGATGCTTACGAGCAATCGCGTATGCTCAGGGAGTTGTTCCCTGACGGTATGATTGTAATTCACACCACAGACGCCGCCCCTATCGCATCTGCTGCAATTTTTATGCCGACTGCGAATACGTATGCAACTGCAACCTTAAAGGGAGAGGGCATATCGGGTATCGGTCTTGATTGGTCAATGCCGAGGTCGGGGGTCTGGTCACAGTACAATGCCGCAAACTGTATAGGAATTCCCAAGGGGGATAAATGGCAGTATTATGACGAAAATGGAGACTTAGTAACTGTACCGCAGGGAGATCTAGACCTTATGTTGCTTGAATATAACAATAGGGCAAGGTTAGTTTCAAGGACCGATTGGACTACGTATATGGATGTATTAAAAGAGCTACGTAAAGTTTGGGTAGAACATGGCGACGACCCTGATTTCTATGATAAATACTATGCGCCGATGGCAAGAGCTCTCACAAAAGACGCCCTTTCAACCAAATATGGCGACATTAAAATTTTAGACGAAGCCTTTGATAATGAAAGCGTGCTTTCAAAATATGGCGTATACGGCTCAACGACAGAAATAAGCGCCGATAATGAAAACAACGTTCTTAAGGCCACAGGCGCAACACAATCTGCAAACGGAGAAATCCTTAAAAGAATCATATCTGTTGCCGGCCCCCTTTCTATTGAGTATAAATTCAAGGCGGAAACCGTTGGTGACTTCAAACAAGCCTTTTCCGATAATTATGGCAATCAGTTGCTTGAACTGCATTTTAATGCAGATGGAACCATCAGTATAGATAACGGTGGCCAAAGGACCATAATCGGTACTTACCAAAGGGAAGAATGGTATAGTGTGAAAATTAATGCAGACACTGATACGCATCTCTGCGACATCTATATTAATGACGAACGTAAAGCACAAGACGTAAGTATTAGTGATAAGCTTTATAAGGTGAGCGATTTAAAATTTTATGATGCAGGGCCCAATAGCGTGTATTATATTGACGATTTAAAATTCGTCGATAAATATTAATAAATTATAGGAGGATATATCATGAAAAAAATATTAAGTATTTTAGTGGTAACTTTCCTTTTGTTTGCAAGCGTACCGGCGTTGGCTACCGGCAGTACAGGAGAGGTAGTAATCGACAATAGTACTTCCAGCACAACTGAGGGTGCAAATCCTGAGTTTTCAACAAGTGAATCAATTGTCGCAGCAGGCTCGGAAAGTGGGTACATTTATGATAGTGCAATTGAGAATGACCTCGATGCGGTAGCAATTGTCAGCCAGGGCTCATTATCTGATGCCTATTGTCAATGGATGCCGACAGAGGGTAAGCTTACAGAAGGCAAATACGAGGTGCTGTTCTATAATATAGGTGCAGGCACTGAAGTCTGGAAAAATAAAGCCTACAATGCAGCACGCGATAAATACGCAAAATATACCGTTGCGTCAAAAACGGGAGATAGCTTGAATCTCAGCACCTATTATATTGACCAAAGTACAGTCACAGGAGAAACTAACGGTTGGGTTAGTCTTGGCATTTTCAGTTTTACCGGCAGCGGAGACGAATATGTCAGATTAGATAATAATTGGGGCGGAACTTCTACAGCGACTTTTGCAGCGTATACCTATGCTGACAAGGTTAAATTTGTTCCCGTGGCTGACGAGGCTGACGATGCAACTCTTTCGCATATTTATGCTAAAGCAGATGGTACAGCACTGGAATCTGAATTTACTGAAGTTGAAGATGATGTACTGAGAGTAAGAGTTCCCGCCGATAAAACCGCTTTCGAGGTTGTTTTAGAAGCTGGCAGTATTAATGCGGAAATCAATGTCACAGGAGCAGCTTCTGCACAAGGTACCGGTGCGGTTAAATTAACAGGTACTCCGGTAGCAGGTACAATAAGTCAATATAATGTTACTGTATCAAACGGAACTAACGAAAAAAGATATACTTTATTGGTTGAAAAAGAATATGCAACACAGGTAGGCGTATATTACTATAGCGGTCTTGCGGACCATTCTAAGGGAACGGTTACAATAGTTGGTGCACCTAGTACCATTCCGGATGCCTTAAATACAGCCACATATCCATCTGAGGTGGCAAATTATATTGATCCATCTACAGATAAAAAAACGGCGACCGCTTTCACAACAAATACAAAGGGATGTAATGTAACGTATACACTCAACAACGGTGAACTCGAACCTGGTTGGTATAATGTATATGGATGGGCACTGTGCCGTACTCAAGCTCTTAATCCGGATATGATTAATATTGCCGTAAACCATAATGGCTTACATGAAGAAAAAATGGTTTACTGGGGTCATTATATTGGTGCAGATTCAAAGTGGGTATGGCTTGGAAAGTACTACTTTAATGGCAACAGTAATGAAAGCGTTGTTTACATTTGTCCATCTTATAACGATAAAGCAATGGGTACTTTTGGTACCAAATTTGTTAAAGCCACAGCAGATCCTTTAGAAGAAACGCTGAAAGGGTTTACTGTAAGCACGGGGTCTGAAACAAGAAGTGTAGTTACTGAAGCCTTTTCAAACGGTGTATACTATCAGCCGTTGGCAGCAGGCACGTATAATACAGTTAATTTAACAGTTCAGACTGCAAATAGCAACTATACCTCGATTAAGGTAAACAATGACAGCGCGTTTGTTGCTAATACGCCCAAAAGTGTAAATGTTACAGATGGTAAAAACGAATTCAATATTGAGTTGACAACTGCTTCCGGAACAGAAAACTATAAATTGGTTCTTTATAAAGAAACAGATACAAATGTCACGACAGTAACGACAGTTACGAATGCTTCTAGTGCCGCTGTTCCGTCAGGTGCATTAGGCTATCTGCCGGTTTCGCCTGACTATAATGTTGATAATATTAAGATTATTAAAGATACTGTAGAAAGTGCTTACGTTCAGCCAAAATTTTCTGCGAAAGGAAGATACAGGGTTATTGCCTGGAAACCTTCTGTTATTACAGCCGATGAGAGTGAAATATTTGGTTCCGCTAAACAGCGTGTGGAAATTGTTTTAAGTGCTTCTTCAGTAGGCGGAAAAACCGAGATAACGGTGGATTGGGCTTCAACTCCTGCAGGCTGGGTTGATTTAGGTGTCTATGAATTTGCAACTGGTAATACACCAAAGGTTATGTTCTATAGAGATGGTAATAAAGTGGCTGTAGGTCCGGTTAAGTTTTTAGCAACTGATGAAGAGTACTTTGCTGTTACTAATCTTGAAATCTGTAAAGATGATGTAGCACAAACCGAACTTTCAAACGGAAACTTTGTAGCAAAGGCTACCTATTATGCAACAACGAATGCTTCAAAACCACTGACGGTTATACTGGCGAAATATGATGAGAATGATCAGCTGTCAGGTGTAAAGTTAACAAGTGTGACCAGTGAAGCTGGCGTACAAAGTGTGACAACAACCGAGACGATTGCTGTAAGCGATTACCAGAAGGAGAAGCTCATGGCATTTGTATGGGATAGCCTCGATAATTTAAAACCAATATATACCGCTTTACCGCTGACGGCGGGGAATTAATTCCCCGTCTATCCCCGGCGGTGTTTAAAAAGGAGAATGATGTTTAATATGTTCAAGCATAGTAGAGTAGCATCAGTTTTGTTGCTGTTTATAGCTTTTAGTTTTTTAATGGGTAATGTTAGTGCGGTAGAGATTACGTTGCCTTACGTCAACTGGGATGACAGTAAAAATAGTGTAAGTGCAGGTGGAGTAACTCCATTTGGTGAAAATGCTCAGGTGACGATACTTGTTAAGCTCGACGGACAATCTGAGCCGTTCTATTTCTTTGGAGATTCAGCCGGTAGCGATGGTAGCTTTGAATTTACATACCTTATGGATCCCGAAGTTGACCCAAGCGGAACGTATATTGTCCACCTCGGCGGAGCGGGACTTACAGATACCACAGCAGAGTATCTTTTTATCAACAAAGAAGACAGTAGGCAAATCATCAGCGATATGAGCAATGCATCAAGTATCGCTATATCAGACATCTCTGATATAGCGTTGCTGTGCGGTATCGACTTTAGCGAAGGTTACAATGCTTTATCAAACCCTACCGGACAAAATAGTGTTTGTGATGCACTGGAAAACCGTACATATACCGTGCTCGGTGATATTAAAAGAGCATTTGACCTTGCTGTTGCAATCCAAACATTTAACGAATCCAATGAGGGGGATGGGGCAAGCTTGTTGGCACGGTTTGCAGATATTATCGGGTTCGATATTACAGAGGATAGCAACTTTGCTTCCATTACTGCACTTAAAGACGATGTTTATTCCGCTATAACAGGACAGGGTTTCGCACTTAAAGACCCGACAGAAGCCCTTACGGCATTTAATAAGGCGGTTTATACTGCACTCTTCAACGAAATTGACACAAGTAACCGTGAGGAACTGTGGAAATATGCAGATGAGTGCAATAGGGCCGGTTATACAACGATTCCGCTGGAGAAATACAGTGAGTCCTTAATTGGAAATGTGAAGCGTGCAAAGGTTATGGCAAAGGTTATAGAACTGAAAAATGCCAACAAATTTGCAACGATTGATGATGTGAAAAGAGCATTTGAAGCGGCTGATGCGGCAGTTCTTTCTGTTCCAACAATTATACCCGATAATAACTACCCAATCGTGGGAACCGTATCAGGCTATATTAGCGGTGGCTCCCAAGAAAGCACTGTGTCACCGGAGGTTACCTCTCCTGCTAAACCACAAACGTTTAACGATTTAAACGGTGTGGAGTGGGCTGCAGAAAGTATTGAATATTTAACTAAGAACAATGTGCTGTCCGGAGTTGGTGATGGCCAATTTGAACCAAACAGGGCAATAACTCGTGAGGAATTTGTTAAATTACTGGTTGAGGCATTAAAGGTGCCGCCAGATGAGACAGACAGGACCTTTGCAGACGTTTCAGAAAATGCATGGTATTATGACTATGTTATGCGTGCGTATGCAAGCGGATTGGTTAATGGTGTGGATTATGATAACTTCGGAGTTGGCACTCCAATTACAAGGGAACAACTCTGTACTATGATTTACAGAACCATGAATTTACTTAATTTAAAAGTTGAGACTGACAAAAGTATTCCGAATATTGCTGACTACGATGAAATTTCGGATTACGCAACTGATGCGGTGAATTCGCTTTATCGCGCCAATATAGTAAATGGTGTGAGTGCTTCAGAATTTGCCCCCAAGGGCGTAGCTACTCGTGCAATGGCGGCAAAGATAGTTTATGAAGTGTTAAGGAGGTCAAATGGCTTATGAAAAAACGAATTTTTTCAATATGCTTAATTATATTGCTTGCATTTCAGTTTGTGCCCGTTGCGTTTGCTGACGCACCAGTTTATATGCTGCTTCGCCCAGATAACTTTACGCTTGGTGAAGGCTGGGTAATTGCGTCAAGAGCCTACTCAGCTACGTACGTAGGTATGCTGCCTTCCGGTTCAACTTACTCATATCTGTCAGGTGGCAATGTTAGCTACCCACCTTCAACATCTGAGATTTATCTTCCTCACGATGGGGTGTATTACATTTGGGGATTGGTTTGGGACTCTACAAGTAGCAGTGGAGGAATGGCTGGACGACATGCACTGATCGGCATTGACGGCACATATGACGAGACTAAATTTGGCAGTAGTGTACCTGGGTTTAGCTGGACAAAAGGAAGCGGCGTAACCCAAGGAGGTTGTCTCCTTGAAAAAGGCTGGCACACCATATCTGTTGCTGTCGGCAAGGCTTCTACCTATGTATCAGCTGTTATGATAACTGATGATCCGAATCTCGTACTTACACGTGATACAACTTACGATTCAATCTCAATATATGAGGATACGACCGCTCCTGTGTTTGGCGGTGGAATTTCTTTTGAATACGTTTCAGCGGAGCAGCAGGTTGTGAATTTTCCTGCTACAACAGATGCCGGTGGTATGGTTGTATACGACTACTACATAGATGACGTTGAGGTTGACGTTACCGATGGTGGACGTTATGTGTTGGATGGACTTACTCCACTTACAGAGTTTACTGCAAAGGTTGTGGCTTCTGATTGCTTTGGTAACAAGGTTGAATTAACTAAAACAGGTACGGCTTCGCCGTTTGTTATCGGGAGGTTTGAAATATTAAATTCAAATGATGAAGTTATTGATGACATTAATGATCTGGCAAATAGTGAAAAAGCAACCTTAGAGCTTGAATTTACAAATGCTGAAGGATTGCCTTTTGTAGCAGGTATAGCTTTGTATACAAAGTCTTTCGACAAGATGATAACCAAGAAGCTGGTTAAAAGTACTGAGCTCGAAGCCGATTCAGAAGAGGCATCAACGGAATTAGATTTACCCGATGCGTTTTTTGATAATCCGCAAGATTATGCAATATATGCTATGTTTTGGGATTCGTTAGACAACATAGCGCCATATTCAATAGGCATTAAGATTCTGCATGAGGAGGGAAAATAAAATGAAGAAAGTAATGAGTGCAGTATTAGCTGTTACAATTATTTTTTCAATATTTACAATAGTGCCCGCCTCGGCGACAGATACGGAGAGCAATGCCGTATATGGAAACGATGTTCAAATTATAGTAGATCTTGGGCTGCTTGAATTGTCTAACAATGGTGAGATAGATGTAAATGCTGAGGTTACGCGCCGTGATTTATCTGAAATGGTTGTTAAAAGTATGGGATTGGCAAATTCGGTAGACCCTGTTGATACCATATATTCAGATGTAAAGTCAGATGACCATAAGTCAGGCTATATAAATGTAGCAGGAAACAGCGGTATTATGATAGGCTATTCTGATGGTACGTTTGAGCCTTTTGGTGCAGTTACATACAATGAGGCGGTAAAAACACTCGTGTGCATGGTAGGGCATGGGGAATATGCCGAGGCGCATGGCGGATATCCACTTGGTTACTTGAAAACTGCTTTAACCCTTGATATTATTGATCGTTCAAATCCGCAGGAAGATCATAACATTACATTAGGTGAACTGTGCTATATGCTGAAAAAAGCACTTGAGGCCGATTATCTTATGGAAAGTTCTTATAAGGATTCAAACATAGGGTATACGACAGCGAAAGGCATGACACTTTTGAGTGAAAAGCTTGACATATATAAATTAACGGGACAGGTTACTGCCACTTACTTTACGTCACTCGCCGGTCAAAGCAACTTAAGGAAAGACCAAATTGCAATAGAAGACATAGTTTATAAATCAGATTTGAAAGAGTTATATAAATTACTTGGCATGCAACTGGTTTTTTATATAAAGCGAGACAATGGTTTTGATGGTGAAAAAGTTGTTGCAATAGATTATAGAAATAATTATAACAAGCAAGTTAAGTTTAATTCGAAGGATATTGAAACAATATCCGGCAACAAGATTAAATACTACACTGATGGTGCAAGCTTTAACGCAACGGTAGCTGACGATGCATACCTGATTTACAACGGCAAAGCAAAGCTTTCGTGGTCATTTTCTGATTTAGTTAACGTAGAGTATACGCTACTGGATTCGGAAGGAGATGGTATTTTTGACGTTGTGTTTGCCAACAAATATGTAAATCTCGCAGTAGAGACGACCAATGTTGACGAAAATACCATTTGGTTTAAGACGGATTCGGATGAATGGAGTAAAATTAAATTAGATGAGGATAAAGGTACCAAATTTATCATCACAGATAAAGATGATATTGAAGTGGACATAAGAAATCTTCAAGAGTGGGATATTTTGTCAGTTGCTAAAAGCTTAGATGGTGAGGTTTATATCATAAAGTTTAGCAATGAATATACGGAAGGTTTTTGCTCTGAAATAGCTGGTGAAAGCGCAATAATCGAAGGCAAAGAATACGAGTATGATAAAAATATTACACTAAACCCTGCAGTTGGACCTATTAAAATCGGCGTAGTCGGCAAATTCTATTTTGATTTTCGCGGTAAAATTATTGCCGTTGACTACACAGGAGATGCATCCAAAAAGTATGGCTATCTTGTTGATATGGCAGGGCCAAAAGGTCTTGACGATACAATAAAAGTAAGGTTGTTTACCGAAAATGGTGAATTTGTGAATTTTACACTTGCTAACAAAGTTAAATTAAACAAAGTTATTACAAATTCAACGGCGTTGGTTAGTAATGATGCCCTTGTATCAATGAGCGAAGTTAAAAAGCAACTTATAGCTTATGAAACTAATGTAGAAGGAAAAATAAATTCCATAGAGACAGCTTTAGATGGTAATCTTTACACTGAAGATGAGCGAATCCATCACTTTACAAAATCTGACACTTTCCCTACGATATATTATAGGGGCGGAAATATGAAAATAATAGCATCAAGGTATTTTGTAGGTGAGGAAACCAAGATTTTTATAATTCCTGCCAATGTAAACGATGAAAGCTCTTTTATGGTGTGTGGTGTTGCAAATCTTATAAGCAGTAAGCAGTATTCGAATGTTAATATTTACGACGTAACACAGAATAACGTAGTTGGTGCATTGACAGTTGCTTATGCCGCAGACATGTTTATACAAAACTCTTCTCCTTTAGGAATTGTTACTGGCGTGGCACAGGGGTTAAATGATGACGGAGATACTACAACAGTGATAACAGTTAATACAGATGGTGTAGAGAAAAAACTTACTCCGAAAAATGAAGATGTTCAAGCAATTTTTGGAACAGGTGCGATTACTGATTTAACTCAGGAAAAGACAGGGTTTGCAGATGGGGATGGTAAACCGGTTAATGCTGTGCCTTTAGATAAAATTGAAGTCGGAGATGTGGTTATGTACGCTGCAAGCACAAAAGATGAGATAGACTCTATTAGTATACTTTTCCGTAATAAAAGCAAAAAGTACAAAGAGGCAGGGGCATCGTTTACTAAGGATAATGCGTATTCGGGAAAATATTATACTTTTTCTTCTGTTGATAAAGTATTGCCGAATGGTCTTCGATTCCAAGTGCCCGTTTCCGGTAGTGAAACTGAAAAATATACACGAGTTTTCCCGTATTATTCAGGAACAAAGTATTTAAGGTGCATACCCGAAAGAGGAGTTGTGAACGTAATTACTCAAAATGATATTGAAAAAGGGGATAATGTATTTTTGTTTGCAAGTGGGTCTAATGTAAAATTAGTTGTTGTTTATGAATAAAAATTAAGTGTTATTAGTATGAAAAAATTTGTTTATATTATTTAATTTATATAAAAAAGAAAGGGAATGATTTTAATGGCAATTTTAAGATTAGGAGTAATTGGCTGCGGAGGCATGGCAAACGTTCACTCAAGAGGAAAAGACTCTGAGGATATAAAAGATATTATCAAGGTGACAGCCGTTTGCGATATAGTGGAGGAAAGAGCAAAAAATGCAGCTATTTCATGGGGTGCAGAACATGTTTTTACGAATTATAAGGATATGGTCGATTACGTAGATGCGGTTTTAGTTGTTTTGCCACATGATTTGCACTATGAATGCGGAATGTTTTTTATAAATAATAAAAAGCATGTACTTATGGAGAAACCGATGTGCAACTCCGAATCTGAGTGTTTATCGTTGATGGCTGCTGCGGAAAGAGAAGGCGTAGTTCTTATGACAGCATACCCTGTTCGCTATTATCCTGAATTAATTAAAATGAAAGAAATTGCAGATAGTGGTATTTATGGTAAGATTATGCAGATGTCTATTTGGACAGAACAATATACCGACCCTATGCAAAAATACGGAGAAATGACTTGGGGTAACACTGCCCGTTTGGGTGGCGGTCAGTTGTTCAGTCACGGTTGCCATTATATTGATGTTTTGCTTTGGTTTCTTGGTAAGCCGATTCGTGGAGTGCATGTCGGAACAAAAGTTGGTACACCATGGCTCTTGGAGGAAGGAACTAGCAACGTGACAATCGAGTTTGAGGGTGGAGCTTTAGGATACCATTTCGGTACATGGGGAGCACGTGGAACGAAAATGGGTTATGATTTCCAGATACATTTTGAAAAAGCATTGGTTTCATATAACAAACACTCAGGTGCATTTGAGGTGCGTCAAGGCATGGAAAAATTGATCACTCTTGACCATGGCAGACAAACACGTGAACAAACAGTTACTCCAATAGAAATTGATGCGGATGCTGCTGATAAGAGAACTCACCTTGAAATTCGTCATTTTGCTGATTGTGTATTAAACAATACTAAACCGATTACAAATGCATATGATTCCCTTCAGGGATTAAGAGTAATATGGAAGCTGTATGAAGCAGAAAAACGTAATGAAATAGCTGACCTCAGAGGCTTGGGGTTGGGAGAAAAAGCAGAATAATAAATGTAGCTGACAATCGTTAAGTTATGCCACTGAGTTTTTTGTATTCACTTGGAGTATAACCTGTTCTATCTTTAAAGACTTTAGCGAAATGACTGGAAGATGAAAATTTAAGGCTATGAGCAATCTGAGTATTAGACAAAATATTTTCACTTAGGAATTCTTTTGCTTTGTCAATCTTTGCATCAATAATATATTGATTGACACTTTGCTCAGTAATTTGTTTAAAAATAGTTTTTAACGAAGAAACGCTTATAGAAAAATGAGAGGCTATATTAGTTAGATTCAAGTCGTTGAAAAGATTGCTGTGGATATGCTTTTGTATATCCACAGCAAGTGCTAAGTTTCGACTGTATGACAGAGTTTTGTTAGGCGTAGCCTGCAATTGAACAGTGTTATGCCTGTCATAAAGAGTAAGAAGAAGTTTCTCTAATGATATTTTAATATCCTGCAAAATAATGGCGGGCGTATCTTTTTTTAGACGTAAACCTCTTGTAGTTGGGTTCCCGTTAATTTGCTCAAAATGGCATCTTATCTTGTTGCGAATATAGATGATAATATTTTCTTCATCCTTCGTTAAAACAATTGGTTTGTTTTCAAAAAACTTGATTGCAAGCGAGCTGGATGAGAAGCTGATTATATCAAAAGTTGAATGTTCCATAGAATGAGAGACACGTGTTTTATTGGGAGGAAATATAATAAGTTCGTTAGTCTTTACAAGTGTTTCTACGGAATCACATTCAGAATGCATACTACCTGAATATATATAGAAAATTTGCCAGAAATTATATAGTTTAGGGTTTGCCGGTTTAGGTGTAAAGTCTTCGTAATGATAGGCGCCTATGATATCGCTGACATTAAAATAGGTATGCAATTTATTGTGAAAGTGATGTTTTATCATTTTTACACCTCCTATAATAGTATTATACCATTTAGTATTTGAATATTCAATAAATAATTTGTAAAAATGGAAAGGAAGATTTAACATGAAAAAATGTGTAATTGTGGGTATTGGTCAGAGAAGTCTTCAGGCATATGTTATTCCGCTTACAAAAGAACTTGCAGACTGCGTGGAAATTTGCGGTGTGTACGACCTTAACCACAAGCGTGCAGCATGTGCGGCTAAATTTACAGGGTGTGATATTCCTGTGTTTGATGATTTTGATACTATGCTGGAAGAAACACGCCCCGATGTGGTTTTAGTAACCACAATTGACAGCTGTCATGACGAGTATATAATAAAAGCTCTGGAATTCGGATGCGATGTAATCACAGAAAAGCCTATGACAACAGACGATATGAAGTGTAACGCCATATTAGAGGCTGAAAAGAGGACGGGCAAAGATTTGAAAGTTACTTTTAATGCACGATTTCGCCCATTTTATACCCGTGTTAAGGAATTAATGGACAGTGGTATAGTAGGCGATGTGTTAAGTGTACATTTTGAATGGATGCTCGGCACAAAACACGGCGGCGATTATTTTAGAAGGTGGCACCGTCAGAGAAAAAATTCCGGTTCGCTTTTAATTCACAAATCGACACACCACTTTGACCTTTTAAACTGGTGGATAAACGATGAACCTGAGGCAGTAAATGCATTTGGAAGTTTGCGTTTTTACGGACCTACACGTGAGGAACGAGGCGAGCGATGCCTAACTTGTGCATACAAAGATAAATGCGAATTTTATTTCGATTTACCAACCGATGAATTTTTAGGTCAGCTTTACTACGAAAATGAAGACGTTGACGGATACTATCGTGACAGATGTATCTTTTCCGATGAGATTGATATAGAAGATAGTGTAGCAGTTAATATTAAATACAAAAAAGGTACGGTTGTTTGCTATACATTAACTGCATATTCGCCTTATGAAGGTTGTAAAATTGTATTTAATGGCAGCAAAGGACGATTAGAGGTTGACCATATACGTACAGGAATTAACTCTGAAAATCCATATTCTATTCGTTTATACAATGCTTTGGGAGAGGAAATAAAATATAATTTCAAAAAGGAAGAAATTGTAACAACGGCTGTGCAATCCGCTAACGGCTTGACAAGAGATAACGATACAGGTCATGGTGGTTCCGATCCGCTTATGCGTGCTATGTTGTTCAGGGGTGTATCTTCAGACCCATTGGGTCATATAGCTAATTCTCGTGCAGGTGCGTATTCGATAGGTATAGGTATAGCCGCAAACAAATCTATGAAAGAACATCGCCAGGTTAGCCTTTCTGAATTTTTACCTTATACGGATTGAGGAGGTATAGTTTGTGGATTTCATAAAATTTTGGCAAGAAACCCAAAAAGAAAGCATGGCCCAACCCTTAAATGCAAAATTTGAAGACTATCCATTTGAATTAGATAACATTGAGGTTAAAAGGGTCTACTTTGACGGATATCGATGCGGCAGACTTGACGGGCTTTACATTCGTGCAAAAGGCGTAGATGAAAAAAAACCAATAATGTTGTTTTCGCACGGCTATTCAACGCGGATTTTTACCGTGAATAGATACTTACAATGGCTTGCGGCAGGATACAATGTACTTGCCGTAAACGTAAGAGGGCAGGGGGAACCTATAAATGATGACGTCCCGAATAATCGTGTTGTTTCTGGCATTATGACAAAAGGCATACTTAATAAAGAAAAGTATATCTACAGATATATCTATGCTGATTTTTTAAGGGCTGTTGAGCTTGCTACTACCCTGCCGGAAAGTGACGGAACAGTGGGTGTTTTTGGTGCGAGCCAAGGTGGCGGGATAGCTCTTATGCTGGCTGCACTTGACGACAGGGTTAAATTTATTACTGCACTATACCCATTTATGTCGTGTATCGAGTATGGATTTGAGCATTGCTCAGGCGGGCCTTATGAAGAATTTTGGCGTTACTTCAAATTATTCGATGCCGAAATGAAAACAAAAGAGCAGGTTTTCAATACGCTGTCGTATTTTGACAATATAAACTTTGCTCCACTCATCAAGTGTCCCGTTTTAATGGGAATTGGTCTTAAAGACACAGCGTGTCCTCCCGAAGCAAGCAAAAAGGTTTTTGACACACTCACTACGGAAAATAAGTACTTGCACAAATATCCCGCTCATGGGCATGAGGATATATGGGCTTTTGAGGATTTGGCATTGCAATTTGCTTATAGGGAGAGATTAAAATGAGCTTAAACAAAACAGGCGTACTTAAAATTATCAATGGAAGAATATTAACGGATAAAGTAGAGCATGACAAAAATCTTTACGTAAAGGACGGAAAAATTTTTGCCATCACGGATGAAAATATAGACTGCGATGAAATTTTTGATGCTAAGGGTGGTTACGTAAGTCCCGGCTTTATTGATTTACATTTACATGGTGGTGATGGTGTTTGGTTTGCAGGCAGTGAAACTGAAGAAATCATTGCCGGTTCGCGTGTACATTTGCGTCACGGAACAACTACTATGACACCATCAACAAGCTCAACAGCACACGAGGTGTTACTTTCGACAATAGAAAGTGTTCGTAAGTTGATGGACTATGATGGCGGTGACATACCACACATTGCAGGAGTACACTTAGAGGGACCATACTTTTCGCCAATTCAGTGTGGTGCACAGACAAAAACATATATCACCCCGCCAGTCAAAAAAGACTATGAAGATATAATTGAGAGAGGGCGTGGAGTTGTTAAACGCTGGAGTTTTGCACCGGAACTTGAGGGTAGCGTAGAGTTTTGTAATACATTAGTGAAAAATGGAATTATACCTTCAATCGGTCATACCAATTGCGTTTATGAAGATGTGTTACGTGTATATGATAAAGGTTGTAAGATGATGACACATTTTTATTCAGGGATGTCTATGCTTACACGTCGTGATGGGTTTAGAATACTGGGTGCGGTAGAGAGTGGCTACCTTTTAGACGATATGACTGTGGAGGTTATTGCAGATGGAAGGCATCTTCCTCCTGAACTTTTAAAACTGATATACAAGGTGAAAGGACCAGAACATATTTGTCTTGTTACTGACGCTATTCGCGTTGCGGGAATGGAAGGCTTAAGTGGGATTGTGCCGTCTGGTAAGCATAACGAGCAAATACTAATCGAAGACGATGTAGCGAAAATGCTGGACAGGAAAAATTTTGCCGGAAGTATAGCGACAACTGACAGACTGGTCAGAACGATGCACAAGGCTGTAGGAATAGATATAATAAACAGCGTGAAAATGGCGACAGAAACACCGGCGAAAATTATGGGGATATCTAACAAAGGAAAGCTCAAAGAAGGCTACGATGCAGATATTGTCATTTTTAATGATAACGTTGAGGTTTCAGATGTGTTTTTAATGGGTAACCATATATAAACAGTAAGGAGGAGTATAAAATGAAAAAAATAATTTGTTTAATGTTGGTTTGTATTATGGCGGTATCTTTTGCCGGGTGTGGTAAAACAAATGAGACGAATGGTGACGGAACTGTTACTTTAAAGTTGGGGCTTCCGGGCGGTAAAACGGTAACAAATCCAGAAATTGTAGAGCTTTTTAAGTCAAAACATCCAAATATCAAATTGGAAATTGACGAAACTCCTTGGAGTGATTTTAAGAAAAAACTTAAAATGCAAGTTGCAACAAGTAACGCGCCCACAGTATTTATTATGGATTCCGGTTATGTTGCAGCACTGGGTGGTATGGGTGCTGCAGTTGATCTGACAGACAGAGTAAAACGTGATTTAAACCCTGAGGAATATTCAATAGCTTTAACGGCAGGTCAAGATGCACAGGGGCACCTTTGGGGCGTACCTCATGACCTGAATTCAGTTGCTATTTACTACAACAAAACACTCTTTGATGAAGCAAATCTGCCATATCCGGATGAAAACTGGACTTATGAAGAAATGTTTGAAATGGCGAAAAAGTTGACCAAGGACATTGATGGTGATGGAAAAACTGATCAATATGGTTTTTGCTCTTTAAATAATATAACCGCAGGGTGGCTTCCGTTTGTGACCGCAAACGGTGGCGTGCCTTTAGATGAAACACGTACAAAATCAATGTTTAAAGACCCAAAAACTGTAGAAGGTCTACGCAGATATATTGAACCTGTGCAAACGGGTATATCTCCCGGAATGGAGTGGACAGCAGCAAACGGCGGAGCCATTGCCGCGTTTTATATGGGCAAGGTAGCCATGCTTATGGGTCTTTCTTCTGCAATTAAAAATATTAATGCAAATGCTGCAGAAGGTTTTGAATATGATGTGCAGATATTACCGATTGGTTGGGATGGAGAGCGTCATTGTGTTTATGTACCAAACTATTGGACAATATTTTCCCGCGCATCTGAGGCTGAACAAGATGCAGCGTGGGAATGGATCAAATTCTATTTAAGTGAAGAGGCGCAAATGCTGGTAGCTGACGAATTTCTTGCAGGTTATCCCATAAAACATACAGCACTTGAATATTTAAATACAAAGGAAAGTGCACCTGCAAATACAAAGGTATTTTATCAAGGTGTTGAAGAATACGGTGTTACCCTTTTTGAAAATAAGACGTTTGAAGAATGGCGGCCTAAAGTAGATACAATCACGGCACAGATGTTCCGCGGCGATGTAACCTTTGAAGAGGGAATTGATGAAATAGATAAGCAAGTTTCTGAGGCTCTGCTTGAGGAATAAATTCTAGTTTTTGAAAGAGGTGGGACTTTTGACTAAAAAACATAAGAATTGGGGATGGGTGTTTGTTTCGCCATACATTATAGGTTTTTTGGTATTTTCTCTTTATCCTATAGTTTTCTCAGGCTATATCTCATTTACTGATTATGATATATTTAATCCTCCTCAATGGGTAGGATTTAAAAATTATATTACTGCATTAAACATGGCGGATCTCTGGATGGGTTTTAGAAATGTATTTACTTATGTTTTAATACTTGAAACACTGCAAATATCCATCGGTTGTATACTTGCCGTATTGCTCAATCACGCGATTAAAGGCATATCTGCCTTTCGTGTTATGTATTTTATGCCCGTGCTGACACCTATTGTTGCCGTTAGCTTCGTTTGGACCTATATGTACAATCCAATGTATGGTGTACTTAATTATCTTTTTAAGTTTATCGGGCTTGGGCCGTTTAAATTCACCTTTAGCGGACTTTGGGTTGAGGTTGTGGCAAGTATAGCAGTTATGTCTGCGTGGAAGGGTGTAGGCTACACTACGATATACCTTTTGGCAGGCCTCCAAAACATCAGCACTGATGTTAACGAAGCGGCACGTATAGATGGTGCAGGGGCAGTTAGAAAATTTTTCAACATAACACTGCCGCTTCTTTCTCCGATGATTTTCTTTTTGTTAATGAAAGGCGTAATTGATGCAATGCAAGTGTTCGATGCGTTCTATGTTATGCAACAGGCGACCGGTGCAAACACAACGGTTATCGGTACTCTTATTTATAATAACGCTTTCGAGTATAGCAAATTTGGTCTTGCTTCCGCAATAGGCTGGATTTCGTTTATTGTTATTGCAATCCTGACATTAATACAGAAGCGAGCAGAAAAAAGGTGGGTGTACTATGAATAAAAGAATAGAGTCAAAACGCACAGGAAAAATTTTTGTGGTGATATTATTAAGCTTAGGTGCAATTATAATGATGTTACCATTTTTATGGGCGATTTCTGTGTCGCTTCAGGGACCCGGACTTGCATATGTTACGCCACCTCAGTTTTTTAAACCGCCATATCATTTTGATAACTACATTAAAGTATTTAAAGAAGGTAACTTTTTGAGATATGCTGCTAACAGTGTATTCGTATCTGTTGTGTGTATAGTGGGGCAATTGTTTTCCAATTCGCTGATTGGATTTGGCTTTGCAAAGTATAATTTTAAAGGCTCGCAGCTGTTGTTTTTTACGGCACTGTGTACTATGATGATACCGCATAACATAATGAGCGTTCCGCAGTATATTATGTGGCATAATGTGGGCGCATTGGATACATATCTTCCAATGACGGTAAAGATGTTTTTCGGAACAGCATTTAATGTGTTTCTTATGCGTCAATGCTTTATGGGAATGCCTAATGCATTTTATGAGGCAGCCTTGCTGGATGGTGCGAATCCAATAAAAATATTCTTTAGAATATATTTGCCTATGGCAAAGCCCATGCTTGCAACAATGGCTACTACTACCTTTATGGGTTCTTGGAATAATGTGTTTGAGCCTTTAATATACCTTACCAGCGAGTCGAAATACACACTTTCACTAGGACTTTTGTATATTAAGGGCAATTATGAACACAATATAGAGCTTTTGATGGCAGCAGCTATTATCGCTATGATTCCTGTGGTAGTGATATATTTCTTTGCGCAAAAGTATTTCGTTGAAGGGTTGTCATCTTCTGCGGTTAAAGGATAATTAAAATGATGGAGGAGTTTAAATCATGAGTGCTATACAAGCATTAAAGGAAAAATTAAAAAATTGTCAGAAATTATCGTCTTCTATGCTATGCCATGTGGGCTTGACGATGTTACCGGGTTTGTACAAAAAATCTGGTATTGATTTTTTGGTTATGGATTTGGAACATGGGTCATTTAATCCTGAAAATATTGGAGATTTTCTTCAAGTTAGCAATGCAGTGGATTTGCCTGTAATTGTTAGGGTACAGGATTGTGAGTATCATTGTATTTCAAAGCCATTAGATATGGGGGCGGATGGAGTTCTGATACCGCGCACAGAAACTATAGAACAAGTGGAAACAGCAATTTCATCAATGCGGTTTTATCCGCTTGGCAAAAAGGGTGTGGGAGGTAGAGGCCTTTTGCGTCCCGGCGAAGAGGTTTATGATTTTAATAAAAATCGCCTTCTGTTCTTGCAAATTGAATCCACACTAGGAGTGGATACCTTGGACGAAATTTTGACAAAATACGGTGATGAGGTGGCAGGCATTATAATTGGTCCCTGCGATATGGCGGTTTCTATGGGTTGCGGTCTTAACATTAACGCCCCTGAAATGCTTAATAATATCGAGAGAACAATTGATATATGTGGCAAGCACAAAAAATCAATAGGTATGTTTATGGATGATGAAACCGTAGCTGAAAGATGGAACGAACATGGCATGAACATATTTTGGGTGGGAACAGAGTTGACGCTTTTTTCATCCGCATTGGATAAGATGTGTAAAACGATAAAGGAATTTGAAAGGTGATAGTATGAAAATCGTGATTTTTAGCAATACAGAAAACGGCTTTGAATACGAAAAAGAGCAGTTTTCTAAGTTTGGTATTACTCCTTATATTGTTTGCCGTAAAACTGAAGAAGGTGTTATTGAGGCGGCACAAGACGCTGAGATTATCCTGTTCTCAGATGTTGCATTAAACGCAAATGTTATAAAAAATCTTAAAATGTGCAAGCTCATTGTGCGCTACGGAATTGGTTGTGATAACGTTGATCTCAAGGCGGCGGCCGATGCAGGTATATATGTCTGCAACGCTCCGAGTTACGGCGTATATGATGTGGCAGAGCATGCTATGTCGCTCCTTCTTGCTTGCTCTAAACGTCTTGGGTACTTGGACGGTTTGGTGCGCAATGGTATTTGGGACGTTGAGCAAATGGGGAAATCTCGCAGATTGGAAGGTAAGACAATAGGATTTTTGGGCTTTGGTAAAATCGCCAGATGTGTGTGTGCTCGTACTAATGCTTTTGGTATGAAGCCAATTGTGTATGACCCATACATTGACCCGAAATGTTTAGAAGAATATAACGCTCAAAGTGTAGGATTTGATGAAGTAATTGAGTTTTCTGATTACATTACACTGCATATGCCGTTAAGTGATTCAACAAAGCATATTATTGGCAAGTCACAGTTTGAAAAGATGAAAAATGATGCTGTTATCATTAACACAAGTCGTGGTGCTCTAATAGACGAGATGGCACTGATAGATGCTCTTGAATCAGGTCAGATATCGGGAGCGGGACTGGATGTTTTTGAGAACGAATCGAATAAAATAGACAAGCGAATATTAAATATGAAAAATGTTGTCTTAACTCCACACGTTGCGTGGAATACGTTTGAGGCCGTGGTTGCACTGCATCGTGAGGTTACGGATAATGTAACGCGATTTTTACGGGGTGAAATACCAGAAAATATTGTAAACAAATTTTGAGAAGATAATTATTTAAATAAGAATTTTATATTATACATTAATACAAATTCAGCAAGTGAACTGGTGATGAAAGATATAAAGCAATGAGGATGTGTTGATTATGAAAAGGCTATTGACATTAGGCGACAGTACATGTTTTTATTACTTGGAATACCTTACCAAATGTACAGAGGGATCTCTTATAGTTTCTACAAAGGAAGGTCGTGAGGAAGCTGCTGTTGACCTTAATATTCCCGTCGGCTCAAACTGTGGAGACAGTAGTATGCTTTTAGCATATCTTAAACGTGAGGTCAAGGAAGGTAATTTGGATAAATATGATATAATATCATTTAACTGCGGACTGCACGATATTAAATATGACGTAGAAATGAAAAAAATTCAGATAGACTCGGAAAGTTACGAGAAAAATATGACCGAGATTTGCGAAATCTTGAAAAATGTAAACTGTAAAGCGGTGTTTATAAATTCTATACCCGTTTATGATGATATTCATAACGAACCGGGAAAATGGCCTCACAGCGGCAAGATTGATCGCTACAACGAGAGTATTGTTAAATATAATGAAATTGCAGAAAAAGTTATGGCTAAGTATGGTTTTCCTGTTATAGACACATATGCTTTTATCCGTTCCTTTGGTAGTGACGCACTTAGGGATCATGTACACTTAAAGGCCGAATATGCACAGCTTCAAGCCGCATATGTGGCAGGTTCTCTTAAAATGATTTCTCAGTTCATTTAGACTTGGCGCGTCAGGCAATGCAATTATTAAAAAATGATACATGGAAGCAATAAGCAAAATGTCTGAGGCAACGGCAGTTATCAGCCGTGTGATTAAAAATTAAATAATTATTAAATTGGGTGAAATGAAAATTCTAAAGAATTTTCATTTCACCAATCTTTTAGAAAAAACAATGTTTCGAGGTGAAAAAATGAAAAAGGTTAAATGGGGAGTAATAGGCTGCGGTGGAATAGCGGACAGAAGAACTATCCCCGGTATGATGGGGGCGAAAAATGCTGAGCTTATTGCGGTAATGGATTCAAATAGAGATAGTAGCGAAAGGGTAAAGGAAAAATACGGAGCAAAGTATGCTTTTACTTCGGAGGAGGAGCTTCTGGCACTTGATGAAATAGATGCAGTATATATAGCGTCGCCTGTGTTTTGTCACATGCAGCAGGTGACAATGGCTGTAAAGGCTAAAAAGCATATCTTACTTGAAAAACCGATGGGTTTAGATGTTAAAGAGGCAGAGAAAATCGCGTCTATATGCGAAACAGAAGGCGTCAAACTAAGTGTTGGACTTATGATGAGATTTGCCGCTTACCATCAAAAGCTGCATGAATTGATTTTAGAAGGCATGCTTGGTGAAATTGTTTCAGCAAGAGCTCAGTTTACCTGTTGGTTCCCTGAAATGGAAAATAACTGGCGCCAGCAAAAGCATCTTTCGGGTGGCGGTGCGCTTATGGATTTGGGTGTCCACTCGATTGATTTATTGCGATATATTACAGGTCTTGAGGTAACAGAAATCGCCGGAATGACATCAAATCAGATTTTTAAGTATGGTGTTGAGGATGCAGGAAGCGTGATCATGCGTCTTTCAAATGGTGCGGTAGCGTATGTTGACTCTAACTTTAACGTACCTGACAGTGCATCAGTAAGTAAATTTGAAATATATGGAACTAAGGGAAGCGTAGTTCTTTATAATACACTTTCGCAGGTTGACGGCGGAGAAATCGAAATGATATTATCAGACGATAGCGTAGGCTACGATGCTATGCAAAAAAGAGAGGACACAAAAACTGAGGATATAAAAGTTCAGTTTGGTAATATGTACACGAGAGAAATTGAAGCCTTTGGGAATGCTATTTTAGAAGATAAAGAGGTATATATAAGTGCCGAGGATGCTATTTGCACGCAGAAAATAGTTGAAGCGGCATACGAAAGCAGTAAAAAAGGAAAGTTCATTAAGGTGTAAGAAGATATTATTATATAAACAAAAGAACAGTTGACCATAAATGCAGAAAACAATAGAGACAGTGATGTTAAACTTTAACTTTCACGCTTTACTGATAAGGAGAACGTATAGGCGCATTTTTCAGACCATTATTTGCACCTTTTAACAAAGTACTTGACAACCACTATATATTGTGGTAGTATGATTTCAATAATTAATTTATGCGTGGGGTTCCCGGGAACTTTTAAAAGGTTCTAGCATACTAGATGTCGTGATTGTAATAAATGCCACTAGTATAGCTATGCCCTTTTATATAAAGGATGCAAGGGAAATTCATTGCAAACATTAATTACAGGAGTAATTACTCCGAAAAAGCAAGCCTAAAACTTGCGCCGAACACTTTATGTGTCGGTGACGGTGATTGATTTGCGCGTGGGAGGTTCCCAGGATTAAATACTTAATCCTAGCGTACGAGATGTTGGATTGTAATAAATAACAATAGTATAGTTATGCCCAAAAACGCATAGCAAAATATATGATGAATGAAACACGGTCGTTAGCGGCGGTGTTTTTTTGCACCTAGAATGAAATTTTTAGGTTTTGCCTTTGGGGAGTATTTTTTTATAGGAGGTGATGCGTATGTTATATAAAGATTTATACATTTTTTCTTTAGATTCATCAATTTATAACATAATCGCAAGTAGTCCATTAGCCCTTTTCCCCATCGCCTCCAAAAGCAAAACCATATAAAACATCTGTATAGGTAAGCTATGGATAAATATTCAATCAATTTATCCAAAAGCAGAACTTTATATGATGAAATGATTAGATTATACGAAGAAAAGAAAGACGATGTAATCTCAAATAGGGATATAGACGTTAAAGATCAAAATTTTGAAGCAATAACAAATGTTTCAAGGTCAGTTCTGAGTTTCATTAAGAAAGGAACTTCCAGACCAAAGTTATCAACCATTATTACATTTTGTGTTTCATTAATGCTTGATGCAATCGATTCTTATGATTTGATTGAACTTGCAGGATATAAACTGTCACAAAATTATAAGGTTGACAGAGCTTATGCAGAATTATTACAATATCGTAATTATGGGGATATTGATGAATGTAATGAGCATTTAGCGAGTTTGGGAATTGACAAAAAGGATTATTTAGGAGTTAAATCAAGAGAATAAAACCCGTTGCCGTGTGTGATTTTCATGCACGGCAAAATTTTTTAAAGTTTTTGTCGTTTACTAAACGACACTTAAAACGTATTTAGTCTATTTTTAGAACACAACAAACTTCAAAACCCTTGAAAATACTGGGGTTTTGCTGTCGTTTATCAAACTTTGAAATGTCATAAATTTGTTTGTATAATGTGCTCATAAGGTACCTTAAATTTTGATGAAAGGAGGACATTATATTTATGAAACTTCAAGATTTAATTATCGATTCCAGAAGTTTAGGAAGCAAGTTGTGGCTTGTTGATGTAGCACCAGTATATGAGTACAAAGATAACAAACGTACTGAAAACATTACAGGCTATCGCTACATAGTCGCAATGCTCGAAAAAGCTCTTGAAAAAATCAACATCAAGATTGACGGCAAACAGCTTGTGGAAAAACCGAATGGTTATGCGGAAGTTACATTTACAGGGCTTGAGCTGTCGTTGTATATGATGAATAATCAGCCTCAGGTTAAAGCAACTGCAACCGGTATATCATTGGTTAATAACAAGGCTTAAGGGATGCGGCACGGCGGAGATTTTTATTAAAAAAAGATTTGCCGTGCCGCCTAATCCATAAGGGTTAGTATTACCCTTATGGATTAGATGTAGCATGTAGCAAGAAAGGAGGCTACATATGTCAAATTCACAATCACGCAAATGGACCTTGGTAATAAACAATCCGCTTGAGTGTGAGTTTACACACGAGCGGATATGCGAAATATTGATGAAATTTTTTCCTGACTATTTCTGCTTAGCAGATGAGATTGCGAAAACCGGAACTTTTCATACACATATTTTCATATACTCCCACTCTCCTATCAGATTTAATACAATCAAAAACCGTTTCCCTATTGCACATATTGAAAAAGCATTAGGAAGTGCAAAGGATAACAGAGATTACATATTAAAATCAGGTAAATGGGAAAATGATGAAAAATCAGAAACAAGTGTAGAAGGAAGTTTCTATGAATATGGAACCTTGCCAAAGGAACGGGATGAAAACAATCCTAAAATGAGTAAACTGATTGAAAACATACGAGATGGAAAGCAGACAACAGAGATTATAGACAATGCTCCAGAATTTGCATTCCGAATAAAAGACATTGATGCAATCCGTCAGTTATTAAGTTCGGAAAAGTATTTATGCGAAAACAGAGATTTATATGTGACATATATTTTTGGTGCAAGCGGAACAGGAAAAACAAGAAGTATATATCAAAAGCATAGTGCCAAAGACATTTGCAGAATAACAAATTACCGAGTAGGCAAAGGTATTAATTTTGACGGATATACAAATCAGGGGGTTTTGGTATTTGAGGAATTTAATTCACAGATACCCATTGAAGAAATGCTAAACTATCTTGATATCTATCCCCTTAACCTGCCCGCAAGATATAACGACAGAACAGCGTGTTATCAAACGGTGTATATCACATCAAATATTCCTCTTTCAGAACAATATAAAAATGTGCAGAAAGATAGGCCTGAAACCTGGAATGCATTTTTAAGACGTATACACAAAGTTTTAGAATATAAAAAAGACGGAACGATTATAGAGAGGAGTGCTAGAGATGAACACTCAAAATAAATTTGAACTGGAAAGAGATACGAGATTAAAATATCAGTTTTTAAGATTTAAAACAGGAATATATAACATCATTCACAAGAAATGGACCTGGTTTGCAGTAGTTGCATACATCTTCATTGCAATTGTAATTAAATATTGGCTTGACAACTGGACTTATGATGCATCAGATATTGGTATGACTATCAATAATATCGGATTCAGAATGATGTTTCCCTTTTTATCTATTGGCGGATTTATAGTTTTAATTGTATTTTTAGGAACGCCTAAAGAAGCAAAGAAAATCAATCAAAGCTTAAATATTGTAGGGCTTGTCAATCATGCCGGACAATCTCCATTGTTGCTTAAAAGGTACAAAGAAAATAGTATAACGATTATGGAGTTTGAGCCAAATGGCATTCCCCTTTCTGATTGGGATGATAAAAAAGAAGATATTGAAACCGCACTTAATATGCACGTTGAAAACATTAGATATGGTAAAAGCAGAGCTAAAATCGTATTGCAAACTATATCTGGAAATGAAAATTTGCCTGAAGTAGTTCATTGGAAAGACAAGTATCTTTCAGACGAAGATTTTATATTAATCTTTGGACAAAGCAGAACAGGGCAAACAAAAATCAATCTGGCAAAAATTCCTCACATATTACTCGGTGGTTCTACCGGTTCAGGAAAAAGTGTACTTCTTAAATTACTCATTATGCAATGTGTAAAAAAAGATGCAGAAGTGTTCATCGCAGATTTCAAAGGCGGTGTTGATTTTCTTCCCGTATGGCACGAAAGATGTAATATCATTACAGAAGAAAATGCCCTGCTCGAAATTTTAACAGACCTTGTGGATGAACTAGAGAACAGAAAACAAGTATTCAGAGAATATGGCTGTGCAAACATCAGCGAATACAACAAAATGAACGCACCCAAAATAAAAAGAATTGTATTTGCCTGTGATGAGGTTGCAGAGGTATTGGATAAAACCGGACTTTCAAAAGATGCAAAAGAACTTGTAACACAAATTGAAGGTAAACTATCCATACTCGCAAGACAAGGCAGAGCATTTGGAATACATCTTATTTTAGCAACACAAAGACCGGATGCAACTATTTTGTCAGGACAAATACGAAACAATATTGATTTCAGAGTATGTGGTAGAGCCGACAATGTATTATCTCAAATCATACTGGATAACACAAATGCTGCAGACAAGATTCCAAAAGATTCACAAGGCTTGTTTATAACCCACGACGGAGTAATATTTAAGGGATATCTGTTTGATGAAAAAGCTGTATTTACACATTAGTTGGTGACAGGAATATTATGTATAAATTTAACCGGTTTGTACATAATATTCCTAAAGGGAGGCGCATGCCACTGAACATAAATGCTAAGGAAATATGGCTCACTTACTTTAATAAGGTTTTGTTTGAAAAAGGGCTGATTACCGAAAAAGAGAAAAACAAAATGACAAACCTTATATATAAAGAATGCCATAGTTCAAATAATAAAAAGAAATGTTAAATCCCTCAGGGAACGGAAAGGCTCCTTGAGGGATTTTGCTATTCTTCGTCACTTAGTTCAATATCATCAAAAATGATTTTAAGATAATCTCGGCGACCGTATAGAATACGGTAGATTGAAACATATTCTTCATCAGCTTTATAGAATACAAGATAATTTCCGCTGACAACAAACCGATAATCTGTCTCAAAAGGTACTTTGGTAGATAATGACGGTCCCATATGGGGAGAAATTTCCAAACGGCTATAATCATCAATGATACGCTTGATTACATTATTTGCGGCTGTGGGATTCGACAAATCATTTTCGATATAAGACTTAATTTCTTTTAAGTCATTCAATGCAGTAGGGGTAACTCGTATTTTCATCATTATACCCCCAAAGCAGTTTTTACATCGTCATTAGATAACCATCCGTTTTCTTTTGCTGATTTTTCAGCTTCGGCAAGTTTGCCCATAAGTTTAATAATAGCTTTTGTTTTTTCGTATTCTTCCATATCGACAATGGCATAACGACCTCTGCCGTTTTTAGTAAGAAATACCGGCTCGTCAAATGAAATTTCTTTTAATACTTCTGCATAGTTTCTTAAATCTGAAACAGGTCTGATATTTGGCATATAAAAACCTCCTTTAATATCTGTTGTAATTATTGTATCATAATTTTAAGTAAAATACAACAAAAAAATTATTTTTTTTAAAAAATTACGCATAGCTTTGAATACTATGCGTAAATCGTTTAAATAACTATCCTATATTCATACCCAATTTTATGCACATGACCATCAAGAGTGCGGTTGTTTCGGGTGAAAAATACAGTTCGCACGGGACAGATGTTATTAACCATCTGACCGCCAATGGAGCCGGCCTGTTTTGCGGTGATGTCGCCGTTGTAGCCTTCCTTTAAGTTAACGCCAACTTCGTTAGCTACTTCCATCTTGAACTTGTCAAGAGCGGCTTTTGCTTCGGGAACAACTTTTTTGTTGCTATTCATAGTTTTTTACTCTCCTTCAAAATTTCTTGTGAGGTCCTTGCCTCGGTTCTATTTTGTGCGAAAAAACCGTGAATATGCAACTTTTTTGTAGAAAAAATATGGCGTGAGCGGTAAAAAATGTTTATGTTTATTCAACTTTTTGTGTTAACAGAACCGATCGTTGTGTCATCTAACGAGCTATTATGTTCAATAAATTCACTAATAGTTCAAAACCAATATTCACAATAAAATAAATAATCATACGCAAAACACATTTTTCTTTAAAAACATTACCAAACACAAGAAAACTTATGTATGAGACTGAAATTACCCATTGCAGTATTTTGATCGTCAAACTAAAATCCGGCATGCTTATAAAACATCCAACCAGATTAAATATAAAGGGAATCAACAATTGTAAACATAAAAGCGGTGCGATTTGCTTTTCTGCCATATGTATACTGTGATTTACAAATTTTTTAAAGACAATATAAAACAACAGAACATTACAAAAATAACCCACTACACAAGCAACAGAAAACAGAATAAAAGGCAATATGAAAAAAGAGATTCGCTGTGGCGACGGCATTTCTAATACCAAGTATAATGGCAAAAGTGATGGTAGCAAAACACAAACATACAGAAATGTCCTGAGTGCAGCAAGGTTATAAGATTTATCTACGATATAGCGCCCCTTTAAGTTCCGAAAAAAAATTCATATTTCCTCCTGTAAATTTTAAATGTCGTTCGACAACACAAAAGAACCGTCACATGTGTTTGTGCTGCTGCTCTCTCAATGCTTTTACTATAATATCTAAAGCAAGAACAATACAAACAATCCAGCCACGCTGGTTGAATAGAATGAATGATTGAATGTATAGGCCTCCTAAACTGATTGAGGTTAGACATTCTAAATAATGAATGGTAATAGGAATTAATAAAAAGTAAATAATATTGAAAACTTGTAATATAACAGCCAAAAGGTTATATCGCTCTTGCTGTGTATGATTCTTTTTGAACTTATTGAAAATTTGGTCAATACCAATCATAAAAACTCTTTCAAAAAAAACGTTTAATTTGATTGTCAAATTTCCTTTTATTCGATACATATAAAATGCACCAAATATATATGAAAGAACAAAATGCCTGATCAATATATTCATTAATTATTACTCCTTAGTCCCAATTAATGCCTTTTCTGTTTTTGGCTCCCTTGATTTTTGCCTATGTATATGTGTCTTCAGGAACTATCCTCTTTTCTTTTTTAAAAAATCAATTAAAATTAATACAACAAATGCTGGCAAGAATATGATTATTGCAGTTACATACCCTCGCCCTCTGCTGGACATTCCCTGAGATAATAAATCGACATGTGGGATTATATATTTCCATATCCATAAAAATGGCAATAGTAATACAATTGTTAAAAGTATGGCAATAAAATTATTTTTCAAAGTATCCTCACCTCTATATAATTAAATAAGGCATAAAAAGGCGATTTCCCCCATGTTCAATAAATTTCCACCCCATAAACGGAGAGTTCTTTTTTCATATCGTCGGGAATGTCTTTATCGGTGACGATATAGTCTGCAGTGCTGACATCGGAAATTTTGGTAAAGGCTGTGCGGTTAAATTTTGAAAAATCGGCGGCAATAATGCTGAGGCTTGCCTGCTGAAGCATAATGCGGTCAATTTCTGCCTCTTTATCATAATAGGTGGTAAAGCCATTTTCCAAATGAATGCCATCTACAGAGAGGATTAACTTATCGGCGTGATAGTTTCTCAGCTGTTTGTTGGCATCATCTCCGAAGGTGAACTGATATTTTGAATTAATGAGACCGCCAAGGAGCAAAATGTTATAATTGGGGTTGTTGGCACCCTCTAAAGCAATGGCAATGGAGTTTGTCACAATGCTCAGGTTCAGGTTGCGGGGGAGCATACGGAAGACAAGCAGAGTTGTGGTGCCGGCGTTTAACATAACGGTGTCGTTATTTTCAATCATACCGGCAATTTTTTGCGCGATGATATTTTTTTCAGATTGATTAGCCGTCATCCGCTGATTCAGATTCATGCTGTAATAGGGCTTGTAAGAGCTGATGGCACCGCCATGAATACGCGAGAGAAGGCCCTTGTGTTCCATATCGGCCAAATCTTTACGAACGGTCACTTCCGAAATGCCGAATAAACGGCTGAGAGCGGCGGCTTTTACGCTGCCTTCCCGGTTTAAAAGCTCTGCAATTTTTTGTTTTCTTTCTTCTGCGGTCATTAAAATCACCCCTTAAACTGCTTTCATTATATAGTTCTTTTAGTGGTTTGTCAACGGTCTTTCGGTTGACAACGGCCGGGGCTTTTGGTATAATGGCCGATGGAGGAGAGAGAAATGGAATTTTTGGTGAGAATCTTTGGTATTATTGGGCTGATACTGTGTATTATCCCCTTTCAGTTTAAAAAACATAAGCACATTGTGTTGTGTAAAATGGTATCGGAGATTTCCTTTGCCGTTCAGTACTTTTTGTTGGGCGGCTTTATGGGTGTGGCCGGTGCCTTTACCGGCGCCTGGATTGATTTGGTCTCAGGTCTCCGCAACTTTTTGTTTTATAAATTCGTTGAAAAAAAGTGGTCCACCACGCCGGTGATTATTGTGTTTGCCCTTGTTGTTATTGCTTTGGGGGTTACATCCTGGAGCGGATGGCTCAGCTTGCTGCCCATTTTGGCAAAACTCTTAACCACAGTATCTTACGGCATGAAAAACGAGCGGCTTTTGCGCCTGATCACCCTGCCGTCCTGTATACTATGGGTTGCCTATAACTGCTATATCGGAACCTGGGAAGCGGCGATTGCAGACTGTCTGGCGTTGATTTCAATTTTAATTGCTATGTATAAGTTTGATTATAAGAAAAAAGCAACGTCTGAGATGGAAGAGGCGTAATGACGAACAACTGTCACTAAAAAGTGGCAGTTTTTTGTTTTTACTCAAAAAGGTAGGTTCTTTTTCGTTTTCGAAACAGAAAAAAACAAAACCGAAACGAAAGAAAAGCATTGACTTTTGTATGGCTGTGCGATATAATTTATTATGGTATGATGTGTTAATTGTGGAGGCATAGGGTTATTTGGAAATCCACGCCTTGAGACGTGCGTTTTTTTATAGGAGATGAATCATTTTGCGAATGTTCAGCCTTCCTGAGGGAGCAAGGTTTTCCAATAAGGTTTTAATAGCATTTTTAATGCCGGTTCTTTTTGAACAGTTAATGCTGGCAGGGCTGACAATGGCAGATACTTTTATGGTGTCTTCTTTGGGAGAAACAGCTGTTGCAGGCGTGGCCTTGGTGAACAGAATCGATAACTTTGCCAAGCAGTTTTTTGTTTCGTTGGCTCAGGGCGGTAGCGTAGTCCTTTCTCAGTATATCGGAGCCCGGGATGAAGACAAGGCAGAAATTTCATTAAAAAGTAATGTGCGCATTGTGGTTTTGATCGGCCTTGCGGTTATGCTTTTCATGGTGGTGTTTAAAGAACAAACCCTGCACCTTTTATTCGGTGGAGCAGAAGCCAATGTGTTGGCAATCAGTCGTGAGTATTTTACCATCACAGCCTTATCTTACCCCTTTGTGGCTTTGTATTATGCAGGTAGTGCTACATTCAGAGCTATGGGCGAAAGCAAAATTCCGTTTATGGCTTCCATAGCCATGATGGGCATTAATTTGCTACTTAAATACATATTTATTTTTGTAATAAAAATTGGCGTAACCGGTGCAGCCTATTCTACCTTGCTCGCTATGGGAATTGTAGGCTTTGGATTGATGCTTATGCTCAAAGGTAAAAAAAACCGGGTGCGTATGGTTGGCTTTTTTAAACCGGATTGGGATAAAAAAATCGTGAAAAGCATTTTAACGGTTTCGGTGCCTAACGGCATTGAACAGGGGATGTTCCAGTTAGGAGCGCTGGCTATTGCAGGCCTTGTTTCCGGTTTGGGGCAGGCATCTATTGCGGCAGACTCGCTGGCAAGAAGTATTACCCCCTTACTTTATTCTATAGGAGCAGCTTTCAATGCGGTTATGATGATGGTTGTTGGCCAGTGTATGGGTGCCGGCAACAGCGATGAAGCCGAGATGTATGCTAAGCACATTATCAAACTGGACTATGTGCTTACATTCTGTAATGCAATATTGTTTATGGTGCTTTTAAAGCCGCTTATATCCGTCTTTAATGTTTCGCCGGAAGCTCAGCATTTAGCATTCTGGATTATGGTTTTATATACATCCGGTACAATTTTTATGTATCCGTTAAGCTTTGCTTTAGCTGCCGGTTTGCGAGGCAGCGGTGATACAAAATTTGTTATGGTTATTGCAGTGGCTTCTATGTTCCTGTTCCGCATTGGTGCGGCCTATATCTTCGTTCACCTGTTCCATTGGGGTGTAATCGGTACTTGGGTTGCTATGGTGTCTGACTGGTTTATCAGAAGCACATTGTTTATGATACGGTTTAAAAAAGGTAAGTGGAAACTTAACAAAGTTATATAAGGAGCGATGTTTTATGTACAAAGGAATTACCATTAAACCGCCGTTTTTTGAAATTGGCCCCAAGGCTTATTTATACGGCGAAGAAATGCTGAAACTGGCAAAGGTTATTGATGAAGTTGCCAAGAAGTATGATGTGGATGTTATTGTAACACCCCAGTATACTGACATTAAGCTGCTGGCAGATAACACCGAAAGAATTCTGGTGTTTGCTCAGCATATGGACTCTTTAGAGGTTGGCCGCGGCTTAGGCAGCGTTCTGCCCGAGGCTGTTAAGGCTGCCGGCGCAGTTGGCGTTATGCTGAACCATGCAGAAAAACCCATCTCTATGGAAGAAATTGAAAAAACCATTAAAAGAGCAGACGAAGTAGGTCTGGCGACCATCGTTTGCGCGGATACAGTTGAAGATGTTAAGGCGATTGCTAAAATGTCTCCTAACCTGATTGTGGCTGAACCCACCGAGTTAATCGGTACCGGTCAGACCAGCGACAGCAACTATGTGCTGGAAACCATTAAAACCGTTAACGAAATCAACCCCGATATTATGGTGCTGCAGGGTGCCGGCATCTCCAATGGTCAGGATGTGTATAACACCATCGCGTTGGGTGCACAGGCAACCGGTTCTACCAGCGGTATCATCAAAGCAGCTGATCCCTACGCTATGGTTGAAGAAATGCTCTACAACTTAAGAAAAGCCTGGGACGATACAAACGGAAGGTGAGAATATGAAACAAGAAGCATTAAAAGCGGCTAAAGAGGCCTATAAAATTGAAGCAGAGTGCCTTGCCACAATGCTTGACTATTTTGATGATGAAGCCTTCTCAAAAGCAGTTGAACTCTTGGCAGGTGCTGAGAGAATCGGTGCGGCCGGCAGCGGTCATAGCGGCATTATCTGTCAGCATTTCTGTCATTTAATGTGCTGCATTGAGCGCCCTGCCCGCTTCATTTCCCCGGCAGAGGCCATTCACGGCGCAACCGGTTATCTCCAGGAGGGTGACGTTATGGTATTTGCATCCCGCGGGGGCAAAACCAAAGAACTGTTACCCATCGTAGACATTTGTAAGGCAAAGGGTGTTAAAATCATCACCGTAACCGAAAATATGGAATCTCCTCTGGCAGAGCAGGCAGAAGTTGCCTTAAAGCAGTATGTAAATCGCGAAACCGATAAATATAATGCACAGGGCACCACCTCTACCACCGCTCTTTGCATGATTTTCCATGCGTTGCAGACGGCATTAATCGAAGAAACCGATTATAAAAACGAGCAGTTTGCACTGATTCATCCCGGCGGAGCTGTAGGCGAACGTCTCAATAAAAAGAACTAAAAAAAGGGCTAAAAATGCGCAGACCGCTTGCGCTGTGAACAAACTTCACCCTCGGCGTACCCGTTGTACGCCGTCGGGATTCAGTTTGTCCATTCTGCAACATTTTTATCACCTTTTTAAAGGGCACGATGCGCAGACCGCTTGCGCTGTGAACAAACTTCACCCTCGGCGTACCCGTTGTACGCCGTCGGGATTCAGTTTGTCCATTCTGCAACATTTTTATCACCTTTTTAAAGGGCACGATGCGCAGACTGCTTGCGCTATGAACAAGCTTCACCCTCGGCGTACCCGTTGTACGCCATCAGGATTCAGTTTGTCCATTCTGCAACATTTTTATCACCTTTTTAAAAGGGTAGAGGAGTTGGAAACTGTAGGGAATGCATTTATGCATTCCGTAACGGAACGGATGAATCCCTTCCCTACGGGAGAGTAGAGTATTATTTAATACAACCAAAGTCCCCAAAATGAGCGTCGGCTCATTTTACATAAAAAATAAAAAATTTAATTTTAAAAGGAGAATGTACCATGGAATTTAAAGTGTATCAGAAAGAATTAGAACTGCAGTCAAGAGGTTGGATCCCCACATTCCACGATGTTTCTAAGGAAATTATGCAGATTGTTAAGGATTCCGGCGTTAAAAACGGTACTTGTACCATCGCTTCTCACCACACCACCTGCTCCGTTATGGTTCAGGAATGCTCTCACGACATTGACTCTTTTGACTTAGAGTTCCTGCAGCATGACCTGTTAGACATTATGAGAAAGCTGATCCCCGACTTTGCTGAAGAACATCAGTACCGTCATCCGGGTCCCATCCATTCTCAGTTCGGCAGATACGTAGACGAACCCGGTGACTTCACCAGCATGAACACCGACGGTCACCTGCGCAGCGTATTCTTCGGCAGAAGCGAAGCTATGACCATTAAAGATGGCGTATTAGACGGTGGCGAATTCGCTCACATCTACTTCATTGACTGGGATCATGTTCGTGCTCGTCGCAGACAGCTGAATGTAACCGTTATGGGTACCACCGAGGATGTTGAAGACAGAAAGTTCAACAACGGCGAAGTGATCAACACCTTAAGAAAATATACTGACGAAGAAAAAGCATACGACGTACATTACGATCTGCAGCTGAAGAGATAATCGGAGGGATAACCATGGCTAATTTGCTTGGTGTAGACGTAGGTACAACCTCTCTTAAAATGGTTTTGTTCGATGAAAACGGTAACCAGTTAAAGTCGGTTTCCAGGGATTATACCCTGGAAACCCACGGTGACCGTGTGGAGCTTAATCCGGAAGAATATTGGAAAATGTTCTCCGAGGCTTATGGCGAAATCAAAAAAGAGTATGAAGTAACCGCGCTTTCCATTGATACTCAATGCGAAACATTAATCGTAACAGATGCAGAAGGCAAGCCCCTCTACAATGCCATTGTGTGGCTGGATAACAGAGCGGTGGCCGAAGCAGAAAAAATTGATGCAAAGTTTGGCGTGAAAACCGTTTACGAAGTGACCGGTCAGCCGGAAATTACGGCCACCTGGCCTGCTTCCAAGCTGATGTGGCTTCGTGATAATGAGCCGGCTATATTCCAGAAAATTGAAAAGATTTTCCTCTTGGAAGACTTTTTGATTTATCGCCTAACCGGCGAATTTGTAACGGAAAAAACTTTGCAGTCTTCCAGTTTGTACTTAGACATTAAAAATGGTTGTTGGTGGAAGGAAATGCTTGATTTTATCGGTGTTTCCGAAAATCAACTGCCACGTTTAATGGATAGTGCACAGGTCATTAGCACTTGTGACGGCACAACGGTTGTAACCGGTGTGATGGATCAGGTGGCAGGCTCTGTTGGTGCCGGCGTCATCAACAAAAGTGTTGTCAGTGAAATGACAGGCACTACTATGGCTATAGTTGTGCCCACAGATGAATTTCCTCCCTATCAGGAGGATAGTCGTGTGCCTTGTCACGTTAACTATGACGGCAACTACTGTCTTTTGTCCTGGACTCCCACAGCGGGCATTGCCTTAAAGTGGTTCAAGGAAAATTTCTGTGAAGATTTTAACTTTAAAGAACTGGATATGATTGCCGGAAAGGTTGAACCCGGTTGCAACGGTCTCACCTTTATGCCCTATCTTTGCGGTAGCATTATCCCTAAATATAATCCGGATGCCCGTGGTGCCTTTTTGGGCCTTACCATGGAGCATAAAAGAGGCCACTTTGTTCGTGGCATTTTGGAATCTGTGGCATTTATGCTGCAGGAAAGTCTGGATTATTTAAGCGTATCCTCCTGTGAACAGATCCGTTCTATGGGTGGCGGCGCATCCAGCCCGCTCTGGTGTCAGATTAAGGCGGATGTAACCGGCAAAAAAATTGTAACCTTGAAAAATGCTGAATCTGCCTGCCTGGGTTCTGCCATTATTGCCGGCGTTGGTGCTGGTATTTTTGACAGCGTGGAAGCAGCGTGCAATAAGCTGATTCAGACAGATAAGGAATACATTCCCAGTGGCGCGGATTACAGCGAGGCATATCAGCGATATTTAGCTTTTGAGGAGGCGAATGTATGAAAAAGACAGCGTTTGTCGGCTTTGGTGAAGTAAACACACCGAAGGACGTCATTATTAAAAAATGTAAGCAAGCTGCGGAAGAACTGCAGGCAGAGGGTCTTGACCTGATTACGGTTTACCCCGTAACGGATGACTATGAAGAAAAAGATGTTAAAAGTGCTATTGAAGCATTAAAAGGCAAGGATTTTGATTCCATCGTTATCTGCATTGCCGGTTGGATTCCTACCCACGCAGTTGTTAAGGTTTGCGAACAGTATAAAGAAAAACCCATGGTTTTATGGGGCCTTTGCGGCTGGATTGAAGATGACGGCAGACTGGTTACCACCGCTGATCAGGCAGGTACCAGCGCGTTGCGCAAAACCTTCCACGACTTAGGCTATACCTTTAAATATGTGTATGACATCATTGGCAAAAAGAGCGGCGCTTCTAAAGTGGCAGCTTTCTGTGATGCAGCATCTGCCGCCAAGAAATTGAGAAGCGCTAAGGTTGGTATGGCAGGCTACCGTGATATGAACCTTTATGGTACTCTCTATGATGGTTCTTCCTTAAAGAGAGTGGTTGGTCCTGAAATCGAAACCTTTGAAATGCTGGAAATGCAGCAGAGATATGAAAAAATCACTGCTGAAGCTAAAAATGAAGTCATTGAAAAGGCAATGTCCAAGTGGACCTTCTTAAAAGAAGCAAAACGCGAGGGTATGGAAATGGCAGCCGGTTATTACCTGGCTGTTAAGGAAATCATTGACGAAAGAGGCTACGACGCCATCTCCTTAAAGGACGTTGACGGTATGAAAAAGCTGTGTGGCTTCCCGCCGGCTCCCATCTTTATGCTCCTTTCTGATGAAGCTAAGGTTTCCACCATTCCTGAAAATGACTGCTTAGGTAACGTAACCCAGTTGATGGTGAGATACTTGACCGGTCAGTGCGGTGCATATCTTGAATTTTATGAATTCTTTGAAGACAGAGTATTAGCAGGCGTTCCGGACTATGTTCCTGCAGAAGTAACCGAGGGTGCGACCCAGGTTCTGCCTGCTGCATTCGGCGAACTGTCTGAAGGTATTTTAAATGTTTCCAAGGTAAAAACCGGTGAACTGACAATGTGCAGACTGTTTACCGAAGGCGGTAAATACTACATGCATATGGTTAAGGGCGAAGGCATTACACCCAGAAAGTGGGAGGAATGTGGCTGGACTCAGCCGGCACCTCAGCTCCCCGGTCTGGAAATTCTTTTGGAAGATACTGAGAAATTTGCACAGAACGTTATGTGCCAGCATTACATCATCTCTTATGGTGACAATACTGAAAAAATTGCAAATCTCTGTAAGATTTTAGGTATTGAAATCATATGACGAATTTTTATTCATAAACTGTATAACACTCGCGCGGACTTGTCTGTGCGAGTGTTTTTACGCTTAAAGAGAAAGTGTTCATGGCAAGTAAAATATATGATTTTAAATAAAAAATAAAAAATTTAAAAAAATACTTGCATAATTATACAACATGGTGTATAATTATAACCACAAAGCAAGAAAGAAGGCAAAAAAATGAATTTGCAAGCGGTTATGCAGTTGGATGAGCAATATTATATGAATACCTTTGGGAAACGGACGCCGGTTTGTTTTGAGAAAGGTGAGGGTATTTATCTGTATGATACGGAAGGGAACAGATATACTGATTTTATGGCTGGTATTGCCGTTTGCGGATTGGGGCATTGTCATCCCACCCTTTCAGAGGCACTGCATAAGCAGGTGGATAAGCTGTTGCATACCTCCAGCTTATATTATATTGAAAATCAGGCAAAGCTGGCCGAAGCCATTGTCAAGCATTCAGTTGCAGATAAAGTATTTTTTGGCAACTCCGGTGCAGAGGCTAACGAAGGTGCCATTAAGCTTGCTAAAATTTATTTTTATAAGAAAAATCAGCCTGAAAAAAATGAGGTTATTACCTTAACAAATTCATTTCACGGCAGAACGCTGGCGTGTGTGGCAGCTACAGGGCAGGAAAAATATCAAAAGCCATACAAACCATTAACGCCGGGCTTTATTCACGTGCCGGCCAATGATATGGAGGCGCTGCTTGCAGCGATATCCGATAAAACAGCAGCCATTATGCTGGAACTTGTGCAGGGTGAATCCGGTGTCCGTCCTCTGAAACAAGCTTATGTGGACGGCATCGTAAAGCTTTGCAAAGAGAACAATATCTTATTGATTGTGGATGAAATCCAAACCGGAATGGGCCGAACCGGCAAATTGTTCTGTTATGAAAATTACGGTATAGAGCCGGATATTTTCACCATGGCAAAAGCCTTAGGCGGTGGCGTTCCTATTGGCGCCATCGGTGCCAAAGCTGAAGTGGCAGCGGGTTTTGAACCCGGTGACCATGGTACAACTTTTGGTGGAAATCCTTTGGCGACAGCGGCAGGTCTTGCAGTGTTTAAAGCCTATGAGGAAGAAAAATTAGTGGAAAACAGCGCCATAGTAGGTGCTTACTTAAAAGAAAAGCTGTCGGCATTACAGAAAGCATATCCTGTTATGGCTGAGGTTCGCGGTTTGGGCTTAATGATTGGAATTGAATTTAAAGAAGCAGTTGCCAAAAAGGTGCAGGGCGCGTTGTTCAGCGCAAAATATCTGGTAGGTGCCGTGGGAGACAAAATTCTCCGCCTGGTACCGGCACTCATTTTAACCAAAGAGCAGGCCGATGACTTTGTTCTGGCGCTGGAAACTGTTTTAAAAGAACTGTAAAAGGAGTAAAACGATGAAACATTTATTATCTTTACATGATTGGTCCCCTGAGGATATAGAAAAAGCATTAACTTTAGCAGAAAAATTAAAAAAAGAACAGAAAGAGGGAATTCCACATCCCTTATTAAAGGGTAAAACTCTGGGTATGATTTTCACCAAGTCTTCTACCAGAACAAGAGTATCCTTTGAAGTGGGGATGTATCAGCTGGGTGGTAATGCGCTGTTTTTAAGCTCTAACGATATTCAGCTGGGGCGTGGCGAAACCATTTATGATACGGCGAACGTTCTGTCTCGTTATTTAGACGGCATTATGATTCGAACCTATAAGCAGTCTGATGTGGAAGATTTGGCAAAATACGGCAGTATCCCCATCATTAACGGATTAACGGATTTGCTCCATCCCTGTCAGGTTCTGGCAGATTTATTAACTATTAAAGAACATTGCGGCTCCTTAAAGGGCAAAAAGCTTGCCTATGTAGGAGATGGTAACAATATGGCACACTCTTTAATGTATGGCGGTGCCAAAACCGGTATGGAGGTGGCAGTTGCAACACCTGCGGCTTATAAATGCGATGAAACGGTCGTAAAACAGGCAATGGAAGATGCCAAAGAAACCGGTGCCAAAATTCTGATTACCGAAGACCCCAAGGAAGCGGTGAAGGATGCAGATGTTGTATATACTGATACCTGGGTCAGCATGGGTCAGGAAAGCGAAAAGGAAGAAAAGGTAAAGGTGTTTGGAGCTTATCAGGTAAACAAGGAACTGTTTTCTCTGGCAAAACCCAATGCTATTTTCCTGCATTGTCTGCCGGCTTATCGCGGTATGGAAGTGACAGATGATGTGATTGACGGTCCTAATTCTGTAGTGTTTGATGAAGCAGAAAACAGACTCCATGCTCAGAAGGCAGTTATGGTTATGGCAATGGGTGAGTAACCCGAAAGGAAGGTGGAAAACCATGTTTTCAGTACGGAAAGCAACGCTCGATGATACCGACAGCGTAGTAAAAATAACCCAACAGGCATTTCGGAAATACATTGAAATCGCAGGATTGAAAGATACTGCCGCTCTTCACGAAACCCGAGAGCAGGTGGAAAACGATATTCTGGATAAACTGGTGTATGTAGCTTATATTGACGATGAAGTAGTAGGTAGTCTCCGCGTAGAGCAGATTAATGACGATACGGCGTATCTCTCCCGCTTTGGTGTGAGTATGGAATATCAGAATCTGGGTATCGGCAAGTCAATGATGGGTGTCTTTGATAATGAAATGAAAAAAATGGGGATTAAGCGTGTTGTGCTGCATACAGCAGCCAAAGCCTCCTCGCTGGTGCGGTTTTATTACGGACGTGGGTTTTACATTCATTCCACCAGTTTTTGTAAAGGATATATAAGGGCGCTATTGTGTAAGGATTATGCCTAAAAAGAAACGACGATATTTTTTGTAAATATCGTCGTTTCTTTTTTGTTTATACATTGGCCATATAATAATCAGGTATCTTCCGTTTAATTATATGTTTTTTAAATAGTTGCCTGATATATCATCCTTTTACAGGCAAATTTTTTCCATATAGCTTAAGCCCTTACCATCGGTGTTTAGTCTAAGTACGAAATCAAATTTATCCACTTCGGTGCACATAGCGAAGTCTTCTGCAGGAAACACATCCTTTTGTGCCGGATCGAAAAATTTTGCTCCTGAGGTTACCTTCAGGTTTTCTATTTCCTTTTCCATATTCACAGAGCCGCCAATCAGCAGGCTTTTGATATATTCTGCGCACAAGGTATCTTCCTCTGTTTCAGAGATTCCTTCAAGCCCCATACACACCAGAGAAACGTGTTCGGCACCACTCTTTTTGATATATTCAGAAACGGCCTTTGCCGTTACCAGACTGGCACCTAAAATTTCATCCGCGCCTGTGGCATTGGCAATGCCCTGTGTACCGGCGCTGGTAGTATGTACCACTGTTTTTCCTGTTACATCAAGCTGTAATAGCTCCCAGGGAGAATTTCCTACATCAAAGCCGGGGAGAATTTTGCCGCCACGTTCACCGGCTAAAATAATATCCGGGTTTTCCTGCTTTAATTTATAAGCTAAATCGCAATCCCCTATGGGGATAACCTTTTCAGCACCCCGGGCCATCATATAGGCTTCCATCGTAAAGGCTCTGAACACATCGATGATAACGGTTAAGCCTTTTGCTCGTTTGGCACCTTCAATTAATTGCAAAATCTCAATGTTCATTGTTTTTCTCCTTTTGTTGCTTTTAATTCTTGATTATTATACCATATTTTACCCGGAAAAACAATAAAATTTACACGCGGAGAAGAGCCTTTTGCTGTCAAACAATACAGAAAAAGCATAAAAATAGTCGCGTTTTGCCTTGTAGGCCTTCGGTCAATGAAAAAGAAGATACTGGTGTGACTAAATAACGATAAAAAATTAAAAATAATTAAAATTTTCCTGAAAACTATTGACATTTTTCCTCCAAAGTGCTACAATACACTCATTAAATGCGGAGAGCAGAAACCAGTAGATTGGGAACAACCTGGAGAGAGTTGCCGGTTGGTGCGAGGCAAAGGCGGAGTCCCCTTCGAATTCCTTCTGTTAGCAGTGCACTGAACAAGAGAAATCTTCAGTAGGAGGCAACGGGTGTTCCCGTTACAGAACTAAGGTATAAAATAGTACCTGATAAGGTCGCTATTGTGAGATGGCGGCGAACTGAGGTGGTACCACGGAAATGTTATTTTCGTCCTCTGTATCCTATATAGGATTGCGGAGGGCGTTTTTTTATTCAAAAAAGCGAGCTGGGGCAGATGCCCGCTCTTCCGTAACGAACAGAATAAAAATTTTTAAATCAGGAAGGATGTAGAAAAATGGCTCAGAATTACTATCAGAAAGATATTGAAACCATGCCTGTTTCAGAGATGAAAAAGCTGCAATCGGAGAAATTGGTTAAACAGGTTAAGCATGTTTATGAAAATGTGGCATATTACCGTAATCTAATGGATGAAAAGGGTGTTAAACCTGAAGATATTAAGGGAATTGAAGATTTACATAAACTGCCTTTTCTCACAAAAGCGGATTTAAGAGATGCATATCCTTACGGTTTGCTGGCCAAACCCCTTGAAGATTGTGTTCGTATTCAGTCTACATCCGGTACAACCGGCCGTCGCGTTGTTGCATTCTACACGCAGCACGATGTGAATCTCTGGGAGGATTGCTGTGCTCGTGCCATTGTTGCAGCAGGCGGCAGTAATCAAGATGTATGTCAGGTAGCTTATGGCTATGGCTTGTTCACCGGCGGTCCTGGTCTTAACGGTGGCTCTCATAAGGTTGGCTGTCTCACATTGCCTATGTCGTCTGGTAATACCGAGCGTCAGATTCAGTTTATGACAGATCTCAGCGCTACCATTCTTTGCTGCACTCCTTCTTATGCCGCCTATATCGGCGAAACATTAAAAGAACAGGGCTATAAGCCTGAGGATATTCCTCTGAAAGCAGGTATCTTTGGTGCAGAACCATGGACAGAGGAAATGCGCAGAGAGATTGAAAAAACTCTTGGCATCAAGGCCTATGATATATACGGATTGACAGAAACCTCCGGTCCCGGCGTTGCCTTTGAATGCTCCGAGCAGACCGGTATGCACATTAATGAAGACCACTTTTTAGCAGAAATTATCGACCCCGATACAGGTGAAGTGTTGCCGGAAGGCGAGGAGGGTGAACTTGTATTTACCTCTCTTGATAAAGAAGCATTCCCCCTGCTTCGTTACAGAACAAGAGATATTTGTGTTCTTTCCCGTAAGAAATGCTCTTGCGGCAGAACGCTGATTAAGATGGCGAAGCCTATGGGAAGAACGGATGATATGCTGATTATCAGAGGTGTTAATGTATTCCCCAGCCAAATTGAAACCGTATTGATTAACGAAGGCTATCAGCCCAACTATCAGATTATTGTTGACAGACAGAATAATACAGATACCTTTGAGGTTAATGTAGAAATTGCTCCTGAGCATTTTGCTGATACGGTAAGCGATATTTTGAAGAAGGAAAAGAAACTTGCCAATGCACTCAAGACTATGCTTGGCATCAATCCTGCTGTTCATCTGGTAGAGCCCAAGAGTATTGCCAGAAGTGAAGGCAAGGCTGTTCGTGTTGTTGATAAGCGTAAGCTGGTTTAATTTTAAAAGTGAAAATAAAAAACGATGGATTCGAAAGAATCCATCGTTTTTTTTGTATAACGAAAACCACGCTAAGCCTGCGTGGTTCAATAGAGGTTAACCGATAAACAAAAATAAATCAAAAAGAAACAAACCAAAATTTAATTGAATAATAAAATGAGAATTTTGGCAACAATTTTTTTGTTATGCAAAGCCGCCCCTGTGTATACCCATTCTGGGCACGCGAGGGGAGGAGGGTCGGCGCTAGCCGAGCCGGAGGGGTTGTTAATACTTTTTGTTTTGTATGCCCTGCCGGGCGGGACATGAGGTAGGAGGACAGCGACAAACTTTAGTTTGACGGTGTTCCCTAACTCAGTTGTTCTTTCTGCGAGTCGAGCAAAGCGAGAATCGAGAAAGAACTTCGACTATACATAATAAGGAAGTTCTTTTGCGGCTGTAACCACCCGACAAAAGAACGGCTGGATTAAGCGCATTCTATTTCATAGAATGCCTTACTCCATGCCTCCCCCTTCAACCCCCTCAAAACGACACAGGGGCGTTGCCCCTGGACCCCACCATTGCCGATAGTGTAGCAATTGTATCTCATTTTATTATTTAACAAGTGTTTAAATTATTGCACAAACTGCCTGCATCGTTATTCGCGTGTATTTTAATTGGCGAATAAATGCAAGCGAAGAGAAAAAATCTATCGCAAAACAAGGGTTATCAGTTTCCTTTGCGGTACCCTTGTTTTAGTGTGCGCGACAAGCTGAGTGCTTGGCGGCACACGGCGATAAAGGATTTTTCGATGAGCTTTGTCATTTATCCAATTAAAATTCTTGCGACGGCAGGGGATTCGTAAAGGGGATGAGCGGTCATCCCCTTTACGCGATCATAACAATGAAGTTCTTTTGCGGTTATAACCACCCGACAAAAGAACGGCTGGATTAAGCGCATTCTATTTCATAGAATGCCTTACTCCATGCCTCCCCCATCCCCCTTAAAACGACACAGGGGCGCTGCCCCTGGATCCCTTTTACATAGAAAGAACACCTACATAACCCATTTATGGGTAACTAGTAATAATTGCATGGCTGGCAGGCCAATAAAAAACGCACTTGTGCGCAGCCAGTAAAGGGTAGGGCTATGCCCGAAAATGAAATATCCCCCCGTATACGGGGGGATATTTATTCTACCTCGATATAAATAATCTGCATATTTTCTACATCAAATTTCGTGCCTTTTATCACCGGCTGAACCAGCTTAGGCGCAAGGCTTTTCATCCGTGCCCGGATGGCGCCGGTCAGGGCCCAGTCGGAGTCAAACACACTCTTTACATGGTCTTTATAAAAGGCGCTTTGCGGTGTGGTCACCTCTTTTGAGAGAACCACGGTCACATTCTGTGTGCCTTCTTTGGCTTCGGGGGTCATCTGGCTGATAACAGCATCCAAAAGCTTTATGTCTTGGAGGTGTACTCTGCGGTAAACATCATACTCATTCACAGCGGCGGTTAAGCAGAGAAAGGTCAGCAAAAACAGAACAATTTTCTGCGGTTTTTTGCAAAGCAGATTAAATAGCGGTTCTGCCATTAAACACAAGCCGATGAGGGGCAGGAACAGACTGCGGTTGGTAATCCATACTTCCGTAACCATAAGGTTTGGCAGTAGTGGTGCAAAAAACAGGAGCAGACCGCAAATTTCAAACAAGAGAATTTCTGTGCGGCTTCTTTTGTGTTGCCTGTGCCGCTTGCAGGAAAAAAGAAGAGCAACAACAAGTATACACAAAAGCACAAAAAATCCCCAAAATCCGCCCTCGCCCAATACCTTCACGCCGGCAATGCAGCTGGAAACCGTGCGATGATAGGTAAGGGCAAACACTTCGCCAAGCTGTGTGAACAAAGCGCCGATGTTGCGGAAGAGGGAGATGGTTTCATCACTGGAAACACGACTGCTTAATGAACTGATGCCTGTGCAGAGCTTATAATAAACAAAGAGTAAGCCAACAGAAAGAAAAGATGTTACAGGCACCGCAAACAGAACTTTATCCCGTTTTTTGACGTAGCTTATGATGGCTAACAGAGTAGCAGCGACAGCGGTAAAAACAGCAACGGCCTCATAAAATCCGCAGGCAATCAGCTGGAATAACGCAAATAAAGCAAAGGATGAAAAACGCTTTCTTTCTTCGGTAAACCGGCTGAGAAAATCAAGCGAAAGGGTGGCGAAAAACAAACCCACCACCAAGCGGGTTGAGGCAGAAAGCCAAAACCGGCCTTCCATACCCAACGGCAGTAAAAGATATAAAAGCTCAAACAAGGGTGAAAGGGTAACACGATATCGCTGCAAAACGCGGTGCAACAGCATAAGTGACAAAACGTGCAAAATCGTTATAAGTATCAGCGCCACAGTCAGACAGGGCCAGAGCTGTCCCCAGAAGAGAGGGTCCAGCAAGGATGCCATTGGCCTTGTGGCCAGGGTACCGATGACGGTGTATACATAGCCTAAGTCCCCCCGGGCGGGATAGCCCCAATATTGAATATAATCGTCTAACACAGGGAAATACCGAAAGCCGTACAGCAAATAAGGCACCAGCGCCACAACGGTCAGCCAACAAAAGTGTTTCAGTTTTTGTTTCATTTTACGGCACCTGCCTTTCTGAAAGATATATTTTATTATAGCAGTAATTGAAAAACAAGTCAAATAAAGAAAAACGGACTGCAATGCAGTCCGCTTTTCTTGTAAGGTTTCCTTTATTACTAAAGGAGGGAAAATGAAAAAAGTTTGGTTGTTGTGTTGTTTGTGTATTATTATAATACCACTTTTCGACAGTTTTTTCAATATGCTCAATTAACGAAATTGACAAATGATTTAAAGAATTTTTGTTTGTTTTTAACAAACATTAAGTGGGATTGACGGTAAAAAATCCTTTTTTACAGGGAAATCGACAAAAGCAGTTGTGCTTTTGTTGACAGAAAATGTACTCTTTGATATAATTTAAATATTATGAAAAGAAGTATAAATAACTGAATTTTGATAAACCGGGAGGAAAAACGGTGCGAAAAGTAAGTTGTATTGTGTTATGTTTTTGTGTTATGATGATGTCCTGCATTTCGGTGTTTGCCGAAAGCGCCAATGGGCCGGACATCCGGTCGGCCTCGGCAATTTTGCTGGATGAAGAAGGTAGCAGGGTTTTTTATGAAAAGAATGCTGACGCCAAGGCATATCCTGCCAGCACCACAAAAATTATGACAGCGCTTCTGGCGGTGGAAAATTTAGATTCGCAAGCTGTACTGACGGCCAGCGAAACCGCCATCGATATTGACCGTGACGGCAGTAACATCGGCCTTTTGAATGGTGAACAAATGACAGTAGAGCAATATTTGTACGCTCTTTTGGTGGCTTCGGCCAACGATGCGGCTAATGTGCTGGCAGAGGCTGTGGCAGGCGATATTGCTTCGTTTGTGGAGAAGATGAATGAGCGCGCGGCAGAATTGGGTATGACGGGTACTCATTTTGTGAATGCGCACGGTTATCATGATGAAAATCATTATACAACGGCAAGAGATTTATCCAGACTTGCCATTGAAGTGATGAAGCACGACCTGATTCGACAGATTGTGGCAACGGGCATGTATGAAATACCCCCCACCAACAAATATGCAGAACCCCGCATTATGGCCAACAATAACAGTCTTGTCAATCCGTATCGTGACCATCGCTATGTTTATGAGGGAGCGGCCGGAATTAAAACCGGTCACACAAGCGATGCCGGCTCTTGCCTGGTTTCTTATGCCAAGCGTAACGGTGTAGGCTTCTTCTGTGTGACCTTGAATGCCCCTGTGGAATATGAAGGAAACTATTCGTTTTTAGATACCATAGCCTTATTTAATCACGGGTTTAAGAATTATTCCTTAAAAACCATTTCAGACATTAATGAAATTGTTTCTGTTCGGGAAGTAAAGTGGGCCAAGGGTGATGAACAGGTGGTTTTATCAGCCAAAGCACCTCTTGAGGTTTTGTTGCCGAAGCAGTATGACAACGAGAAGCTGACAAAGGAAATTTTTGCGGAAGAAAACATTAAGGCGCCAGTGAAAAAAGGCGATGTTTTAGGTCGATTGATTTATTCTTATGATGGACAAAAAGTGGGCAGTGTGGATTTGGTTGCTACAAAGGATGTAAAAAGAAGCTTTACAAAAATGGTATTTTCCACCCTTTGGGGATTAATTTTTAACGCTTGGGTGATTACGCCTCTGGCAATCATTGTGGCCATTTTACTGCTCCGCCGTTGGGCTGAAATTAAGAGAGAACGAAAAGAACGCGAGCGCCGCAGACAGGAAAGTCGTCGGAATTTTTATCGTTAAAAGGAACGTTTGTTATGAAAAAGAAAGCCTTATTATATATCGTCATTGCCTGTGTTTTTTGGGGCAGCTCCTGCATTTTTGTTAATGCGCTGGCTCCCTTTGGATTTTCTTCGGTGCAAATGGTGTCTATGCGCGGGTCGGTTGCGGCTATCGGGATGATGGTGTATTCTTTTTTGACAAACCGCAAGCTGTTTAAGGCGAGCCTTAAAGAAATTGTTTTGTTTGCCTGCAGTGGTCTCTCCATGTTTGGAACGGCCAGCTGTTATTACATGTCTATGCAGATCTCTTCTGTTTCTATGGCTGTGGTGCTGATGTATACAGCTCCTGTTTTCGTAATGGTGTATTCTGTTCTGTTTTTGGGAGAACGGTTAACGAAAATGAAGCTTTGTGCCCTGATTGGTATGCTTGTTGGCTGTTGTCTGGTTTCCGGTATTGCCGGTGGGGTTAAAATCAATATTCCGGGTATTGTTACAGGTCTTGCTTCCGGTATTTTTTACAGTGCCTATAATATTTTCACAAAAATACAAATGCGTAACAGAAGCAATCCGGTTTCGGCTTCTATGTATTGCTTCGTCTTTATGTCGATTATAGCCCTTAGTATGGCGGATTTGCCCTCGATGATGACCATGACAGCGCAAACCCCCGGAAAGATTATACCGCTTTTTATTGGTATCGGTGTTTGTGTTTGTTTGTTGCCGTATTTTTTATATACGCTGGCATTGAAGGATTTGCCTGCCGGTACCGCTTCGGCGCTGGGTATTCTGGAGCCTATGGTGGCCACGGTTTTCAGCGTGGTTTTGTATCACGAAAAGCTTTCCGTTTATTCCATATTCGGCATTGTGCTGATTTTGGGATCGGTTTTATTGCTTAGCCGCAGTGAGGCTCACGGTATGGATAGCGGTGATGAGATTGACTAATAAAAATACGGGGTAAAAACTTGTTTTTACCCCGTATTTTTTCTTATATATACCTTGCGAAAACTGCTAAAATATGATAAAATTAAAATATATGTCTGCAAGGAGGCTTTTTTATGCTTGAACTCATATTGGTCAGGCACGGGGAAACAACCGGAAATCTTCGCCCCACAGCGCTGGGTACAACAGATTTACCCTTAACGGAGCGCGGCAGGAGACAGGCATCCACACTTGCGCGGGTGCTGGGGTTAGTTCCGCCCACAGCAATTTACACCAGTCCATTGAAACGGGCTGTGGAAACGGCTGAAATTATTGCAAAGCCCCATCATATGATGGCGGAAACGATGCTTGATCTGGAAGAACGGCATTTTGGCATTTGGGAGAATATGGCAGTCGAAGAAATCCGCGCAAACTATGAGGCTGAATATATGGCCTGGCAGCAGGATTTGCCGGGGTATGTGATTCCGCAGGGAGAAAGCGCTCAGATGTGTTACGAACGTAATGTCCGCTTTTTAGAGGAAATTGTGAGCCGTCACACCGAGGGGAAAGTAGTTGTTGTCAGCCATTTGGGATGCATTCGCAATATGATTGCCCACCTGTTGGGAATGGGCGTTGAAAGCGGGTGGCGTTTCCCTGTGGAAAACGGAAGAATATGCCGTTTGCAGATTGATGAGAATGGGTATGCAGTGCTGACTGCATTTAACGAATTTTAGAAAACCGAGGGGAGTAAATTATGAACAGAGTCAGAAGAATTTATGTAGAAAAGAAAAAGGGCTTTGATGTTGAAGCAGGTCACCTTTTTCACGACTTGAAGGAAAATTTGAACTTAAGCAGCTTAACCGGCGTGCGGATTATCCAGCGGTATGATGTGCAGGGTGTTTCTGATGAAGCCTTTGCCGCCGCCCGTACCACCATTTTCAGTGAACCACCGGTGGATGTGGTATATGACGAGGTTTGTCCTCTGCCGGAGAATGCTGTATATTTTAATGTGGCATATCTCCCCGGTCAGTATGACCAGCGTGCCGATTCTGCGGCAGAGTGCGTTCAGCTCTTAACTCAGCAGGAACGCCCCAAGGTGCAGAATGCCCGTGTGATTGTTTTAGAAGGCGATGTTTCTGCTGAAACCCTAGCAGCCGTTAAAAAATATTATATCAATCCTGTGGAAGCTCACGAGGTTTCCGATGAAAAGCCTGAAACTTTAGATCAGGTGGCAGAGGTTCCGGCTGATGTGGCTACGGTTACCGGTTTTATCTCTATGGATGAAAAAGCTTTATCCGGCTTACTCAAAACCTATGGGTTTGCAATGGATGATGAAGACCTGCGCTTCTGCCGTGATTATTTTAAAAATGATGAGCAGCGCGACCCCTCTTTAACAGAGCTTAGAATGATTGATACCTATTGGTCGGACCATTGCCGTCATACCACCTTTGCAACTGAAATCGAAAATATTGATGACAGCAAGGCTCCCGAAAGAGTAAAAGCGGCGCTTTCTGACTATCAGGCGGCAAGAAAAGAGCTCTATGTGGGCAAAAACAAGACTCTTTGTCTGATGGATTTAGCCACCATTGCCGTTAAAAAGCTGAAAAAAGACGGTTACTTAACCAGACTTGACCAGTCTGAAGAAATCAATGCCTGCAGCATTGAGGTAACGGTGGATATCGATGGTAAAAAAGAGCCCTGGCTCATTATGTTTAAAAACGAAACTCATAACCACCCCACAGAAATTGAACCCTTCGGTGGTGCAGCAACTTGCCTGGGTGGTGCTATTCGTGATCCCCTGTCCGGCCGTTCTTATGTTTACCAGGCGATGCGTGTTACCGGCTCCGGCGATCCCAGAAAGACGCTTTCCGAAACCCTGCCGGGCAAATTAATGCAGAGAAAAATTACCACCGGTGCGGCCGCAGGCTATAGCTCCTACGGTAACCAGATTGGTCTTGCAACCGGTCAGGTAACTGAAATTTATGATGAGGGCTATGTGGCAAAACGTATGGAAATTGGTGCTGTTATTGCTGCAGCTCCCAAGAAAAATGTAGTTCGTGAACGTCCCGCTGCCGGGGATATCATCATTCTCTTAGGCGGCCGCACCGGTCGTGACGGCTGTGGTGGTGCTACTGGTTCTTCCAAAGCACACGATGACCATTCCTTAGAGTCCTGCGGCGCCGAAGTGCAGAAGGGTAATGCCCCTGTGGAAAGAAAGCTCCAGCGTTTGTTCCGTAAGGAAGAAGCGGCTCAGCTCATCAAGCGTTGTAACGACTTTGGTGCCGGCGGTGTATCTGTTGCTGTTGGCGAACTGGCAGACGGCTTGTTTATTGATCTGGACAAGGTGCCCAAAAAGTATGAAGGCTTAGATGGCACCGAACTTGCCATCAGCGAATCTCAGGAGCGTATGGCCGTTGTGATTGCACCGGAAAACGAACAGCGTTTCTTCGACCTTGCCCGTGAAGAAAACTTAGAAGCAACCCGCGTTGCCGTGGTAACAGAAGAACCCCGCCTGAAAATGCAATGGCGCGGCAAGCTGATTTGCGATATTTCCCGTGAATTTTTAAATACCAACGGAGCTACCAAGCACACCAATGTTGCACTCTCCGCACCGGAAACACCGGCATACTTTAAAGCTCAGCCGGTGGCTGATCTGAAAAAGACCTGGCTTGATACTTTGGCAAGCCTGAATGTTTGCTCCCAGAAGGGACTTTGCGAACGGTTCGATGCGTCCATTGGTGCCGGCACGGTGCTTATGCCCTTTGGCGGCAAATATCAGCTAACGCCGGAAGATTGCATGGCGGCTAAAGTCCCCACTCCCGGTCAGACCGATACGGCAACCTTAATGTCCTTCGGTTATCAGCCTCGCTTAGCGAAAGAGAGCCCCTTCGATGGTGCCGTATATGCGGTGATTGAATCCTTGGCGAAAATTGTGGCTGCCGGTGGTGACCGCAAGGAAGTGTATCTCACCTTCCAGGAATATTTCCCCCGTCTCCACGAAGATCCGGCTCGTTGGGGCCTGCCCTTTGCGGCACTCTTAGGTGCGTATCGCGCACAAATCGCCTTAGGCATTGGTGCTATCGGCGGCAAAGACTCTATGTCCGGCTCTTTTAATGATTTGGATGTACCCCCCACCTTGGTTTCCTTTGCCGTGGTGCCCACCTCAGCGAAAACCGTGGTATCCGGTGCATTTAAAGAAACAAACAGTGCTCTGTGGCTCATCGCACCGGAACGCTTAGCAGACGGTCTGCCCAATTTCGAAGATGTGAAAGCAAAATACGATGCACTCTATGACCTGATTCAGAAAGGTCTTGTCCGTGCATCTTACACAATTAAAGAAGGCGGCATGGCGGCAGCTGTTTCCAAAATGTCATTTGGTAACAAAATCGGCGCAAAGCTGTGTGAATGTGTGAAAGATACCCTGTTTGTTCCTAATCTTGGTGCTATCTTAATTGAAACCGCGGCAGATTGTGAAGTGCCCTTCGGCAAGAAGATCGGTGAAACCTGTGCCGATGCTACCATTTCTATTGGTGACATTAGCCTTACTATTGATGAAATGCTCACCATCTGGCGTGCACCCTTAGAAGGTATTTTCCCCACCAAGGCGGCTGCAGGTGATGGTGAAATTCCTGTATTTAATGGCAAAGCAAGCTGCCCCATTGTGGCAAAATCAAAAATTGCCCGTCCCCGCGTGTTTATTCCTGTATTCCCCGGGACAAACTGTGAGTATGATTCAGCCAAGGCCTTTAACAACGCCGGTGCTGAGAGCGATATCTTTGTTCTGAAGAATCTGACCCCGGCTGATATTACTGACTCGGTTTCTGAGTTTGTGAAACGAATCAAAAACAGCCAGATTATCATGCTCCCCGGTGGTTTCTCTGCCGGTGATGAACCGGAAGGCTCCGGTAAGTTTATTGCAACGGTGTTCAGAAACCCTGCCATCCGTGATGCGGTAACCGAGCTGTTAGAACAGCGCGACGGTTTAATGCTGGGTATCTGTAACGGTTTCCAGGCATTGATTAAATTGGGTCTTGTGCCTTACGGTAGGATTTGTGACTTGGAGGAGGATTCCCCCACGCTGACTTACAATGCCATTGGTCGTCACGTTTCTCAAATGGTTTATACCCGCGTGGCATCCTGCCTGTCTCCCTGGCTCTCTGAAGCTAAAGTTGGCGATATTCACGCAGTACCGGTTTCTCACGGCGAAGGTCGCTTTGTGGCAAGCCAAGAGTGGGTTGAAAAACTTTCAGCTAACGGCCAGATTGCTACGCAGTATGTTGACCTTTCCGGCAAGCCCACCTATGAAACAGCCTTCAATCCCAATGGCTCTGTTTGTGCTATTGAGGGTATTACCAGTCCCGACGGCCGTATTCTGGGTAAAATGGCTCACTCTGAGCGTCGCGGCAACGAAATTGCTAAAAATATTTATGGCGAACAGGATCAGAAAATTTTCCTGTCCGGCGTGAAGTATTTTAAATAATCCATCATAAAGCTTGTTGTGCCAGTTTCAAAAGAAACCGGCACAACCTGATAGAAAAGACAAAAAGCATAGGAGGAACCTATGATCAATCAAGACCATATCAGAAATTTTTCAATTATTGCCCATATTGACCACGGCAAATCCACTCTGGCAGACCGTCTTTTGGAAAAGACCGGTTTGTTAACTGAGCGCGAAATGGAAGCGCAGGTGCTGGATAATATGGATTTGGAAAAAGAGCGTGGCATTACCATTAAAGCCCGTGCTGTCCGTCTTTTATACCGTGCACAAAACGGTGAAGACTATGTTTTGAACCTGATTGACACGCCGGGTCACGTGGACTTTAACTATGAGGTATCCCGTAGCTTAGCGGCTTGCGAGGGCGCCATTTTGGTTGTGGATGCAGCCCAAGGCATTGAAGCGCAAACCCTGGCTAACACCTATTTAGCCTTAGACCACGATTTGGAGATTATGCCTGTTATCAATAAAATTGACCTGCCGGCAGCACAGCCGGAGGTGGTCATTAACGAAATTGAGAATATCATCGGCATTCCGGCGGAGGATGCGCCCAAGATTTCTGCTAAAAACGGCATTGGTATTGAAGATGTTTTAGAGCAGATTGTTGAAGTGATTCCCCCACCGAAAGGAGATGCCTCGGCACCTCTTTCTGCCTTGATTTTTGATAGCTTTTATGACCCTTACAAGGGTGTTATTATTTACTTCCGCGTGGTAGACGGCACCTTAAAAACCGGTGATACTATCCGCTTAATGGCAACGGGAAAGGAATTTGAGGTTGTGGAAGTGGGGTACTTACATCCCAACGGCTTTTTAAAGTGCGATGCCCTTTCCGCAGGTGAGGTTGGCTATTTAACTGCCTCCATTAAAAATGTGTCCGATACCCGTGTGGGTGATACCATCACCTTAAAAAATAATCCTGTGGAAAAACCTTTGGCCGGTTATAAACAGGTGAATCCCATGGTGTTCTGCGGTATTTATCCGGCAGACGGTGCCCGGTATGATGATTTGCGTGATGCGCTTTCCAAGCTCCAGTTAAATGATGCGTCCTTAGCCTTTGAGCCGGAAACCTCTGTGGCCTTGGGCTTTGGCTTCCGTTGCGGCTTTTTGGGGCTACTTCACATGGAAATTATTCAGGAGCGCCTGGAGCGTGAATATAATTTAGATTTGGTTACCACCGCCCCCAGCGTTGTGTATAAGGTTAAGAAAACCAACGGGGATGAGCTGTGGATTTCTAATCCCACCAATCTGCCAAACCCCAGCGAAATTCTGTATATGGAAGAGCCTATGGTGAAGGCAGATATTATGACGCCTACGGAGTTTGTGGGCAGTGTTATGGAACTGTGTCAGGATCGTCGCGGTATTTATCATAATATGACCTATATTGATACCGACCGTGCCCAGCTCCATTACGATTTGCCTTTGAATGAAATTATTTATGACTTTTTTGATGCTTTGAAATCCCGCACCCGCGGTTATGCCAGCTTTGACTATGAACTGGCAGGCTACACCCAGTCTGATCTGGTGAAGCTTGATATTCTGCTAAACGGCGATATGGTAGATGCCCTTTCTTTCATTGTGCATAACACCAAGTCCTATGCCAGAGGCCGAAAGATTGCGGAAAAATTAAAGGCATCCATACCCCGTCAGCTGTTTGAAATTCCCATTCAGGCGGCTATCGGCAACAAAATCATTGCCAGAGAAACTGTTAAGGCAATGCGTAAAGACGTGCTGGCCAAGTGTTATGGTGGTGATATTACCCGTAAGAAAAAACTGCTGGAAAAACAGAAGGAAGGTAAAAAGCGGATGCGTCAGGTGGGTAGCGTTGAGGTGCCGCAGGAGGCGTTTATGTCCGTTTTGAAGCTGGACGAATGATGAACGGTTTATATATTCACATCCCCTTTTGCCTTAAAAAATGCGGTTATTGTGATTTTGTGTCCTATGAAAACCGACTTTCAGAAGGGGAACAATATGTTAAGGCCCTGCTTTCTGAAATGGAGCAATATAAGGGCACAGAGGTTGATACAGTGTATATAGGGGGCGGAACGCCGACAGCGCTTCCGCCTCATTTGCTTATCCGGATTCTTTTGGGCGTGAAAGAAAATTTTTACATTCTGCCCGGTGCTGAAATCACCGTGGAGGCAAACCCCGGCACCTGTGACGGGCATTATTTTCAAGAACTGAAGCAGGCAGGGGTGAACCGCATAAGTCTTGGAGTGCAGTCTTTTGTAGATGAAGAGCTGAAAATGTTAGGCAGAATCCATTCTGCCGAAGAAGCCAAACAGGCAGTTAAAAACGCCAAAGCTGCCGGCATAGAAAATGTGAGCCTTGATTTAATGTTTTCCATTCCTTTGCAAAGCAAAGAGAGCTTTTTATATAGCATAAAAGAGGCAATAGGATTACAGCCAACTCACATTTCGAGCTACTCTCTCATTGTTTGCGAAGGGACACCCATAGAACAAGCAGTTTCTCAGGGGAAGCTGATCTTGCCCGATGAAGATGAAGACCGGGATTTTTATGCTCTTTTGGTGGAAACGTTGGAAAGAGCCGGTTATCAGCGATATGAAATTTCCAACTTTGCAAAGACCGGTAAAGAGGCTCGTCACAATACGAAATACTGGACCCGGAATCCTTATATCGGCTTAGGGGCGGCGGCACACTCCTTTTGGGAGAGCAGGCGGTTTGAAAATCCTCCTTGCCTTTCGGAATATTATGCGGTTTGCCGCGGAGAAAAGGAAAGAGTCAGCGAAGCGATAACAGAAAAAGACGCTATGGCGGAGTTTATGTTTTTAGGCCTGAGAATGACCAAGCAAGGTATTTCCAAACAAGAATTTTTGCAATGCTTTGGTGTTTCGATAGAGGAAATTTACGGCGAACAGCTTGAAAAGCTGTGCCGCTTGGGACTTTTGGAATGTTTGGGTGATGCCATCCGGTTAACAAACCGGGGGATTGATGTATCAAACGGTGTGTTTTGTGAATTTGTATAACAAGAAAGGAGAGAAACAAGATGCAGAAAAAATGGATTCGGCTATTATTCCGCCGTCGTGTAGCTGTGGTTTTGTCTCTTCTTTTGCAAATTGCGTTGATGATATTTATGGTGTATAGCTCCAGTCAGACCTACCAATGGATTCAATATAGTTTAACTCTTGTCAGCGTTCTGGCGGTTTTGCACATTATTGCCACCGGCGCCCGCAGCGGAACAAAGCTTTTGTGGTCGGTGATGATTCTCACCTTTCCGTTATTTGGTGGCTTGTTGTATCTGATGGTGCAGTTACAGGGCGTAACTATGGCCTTCCGCCGTCGGCTTGCGGTAACGGAAAAAAAGATGCAACCGCATTTTGAGCAGGATGAAAAAACAGATGAAAAGCTGGAAGAACAATGGGCGACTTATGCCAATCAATATAACTATTTAACAAAAACCTGCGGATTCCGTGCCTATGAAAACGGCGGTACAGCCTATTTGTCTCCCGGGGAGCAATGTTTTGAAAAAATGCTGGAAGAGCTGGAGAAAGCAGAGCAGTTTATTTTTTTAGAATATTTTATCATTCAGGAGGGCCGTTTCTGGAACTCCGTTTTAGATGTGCTGAAGAAAAAAGCATCACAGGGTGTTGATGTACGGCTGATTTATGATGATATGGGCTGTTTTCTGCTTTTGCCATTAGACTATCAGAAGCAGCTCGGCGCTATGGGCATCCGTTGTGTGGTGTTCAACAAGTTTCGGCCGGTGTTGAGTACAGTGCAAAACCACCGCGACCATCGCAAAATTATGGTCATTGACGGGCGGGTGGCGTTCACCGGCGGTGTGAATTTAGCCGATGAATATATTAACGAAAAGGAACGCTTCGGCCATTGGAAAGATGCAGCCATTATGCACAAAGGCCGGGCGGTTAACAGCTATACTCTGATGTTTTTAACCATGTGGCAAACCCTGACCGGTGAGGAAGAGGAAGTGACCAACTTTTTAAACCTGACGGAAGGGAAGCAAGGGGAAGGCTTTGTCATTCCTTATTGCGACAGTCCGGTGGATGCAGAGTATATGGGAGAGCGGGTGTATATGAATCTCATTCACAGCGCCCGGAGGTATCTTTATATTCAAACACCGTATTTAATTATTGATGACGGGATGGTATCGGCCTTGGTTTTAGCCGCTAAAAGTGGTGTGGATGTGCGTATTATCACACCGGGAATACCGGATAAAAAATATGTCCACATAACAACCCGGTCTTATTATCGGGAGCTACTGGAAGGCGGTGTGAAAATTTATGAATACACCCCCGGCTTTATCCATTCCAAGCTGATGATTGCCGATGATGTGGTGGGTGTGGTCGGTACGGTGAATATGGATTTCCGTAGTATGTTTTTGCACTTTGAATGTGGTTCCTGGCTATGCGGATGTCCTGTGATTGAAAACATCAGAACAGATTTTACGGAAACATTGCAGCAATGTAAGGAAATACAGATATCAGACTGTAAATTAGGATTTGTCAAACGGATTGTGCAAATGATTTTGCGTCTGTTTGCACCTTTACTGTAAAGCAGGGTGTTATTATGAAAATCATTACCATTACAGAAAACGACAGCGGACAGCGGGTGGATAAGTTTTTAACTAAATTTCTGCCGGATATGCCCAAAAGCCTTCTGTATAAACAACTTCGTAAAAAGCGCATCAAGCGTAACAAAAAAGCGCTGACGGCTCAGGATGTCCTTTCGGCAGGGGATGAATTGTACCTTTATATAAACGATGAATTTTTTACGGAGAAAGCGGTTCCAAAGGCAGAAACAAAAGGTCTTTTGGTGGTATATGAGGATGAAAATCTTCTCATAGCCCGCAAACCCGCCGGTCAGAAGGCCCACGGAGAGGAAAATTCTCTTTTATCGCAATTGCAGCGGTATTTATATGAAAAAGGAGACTATGACCCTCAAAAAGAGCAGAGTTTTACCCCGGCCCTTTCCAACCGGTTAGACAGAAATACCGATGGTCTTGTGCTTCTTGCCAAAAACGCGCCTGCACAAAGGGTACTGAATCAAAAAATTAAAGAGGGCGAGGTCACGAAAGAATATATTTGTCTGGTAAACGGCGTGCCGAAGGAAAAGAAAAAACGCCTGAAAAACTGGCTTTACATCAGCGAAACGGCCAATAAAGTGTCTGTTGTGGCAGAAGGTACCAAGCAGGCCAAAGAGGCACTTTTAGAATATGAGGTGTTGGAAGAGCGGGGCAAAGAAAGTCTTTTACACATTACATTGTTAACCGGTCGCAAACACCAGATCAGGGTGCAAATGGCGGCGGCAGGCCATCCTCTGGTGGGGGATACCAAATATGGAGCACCAAAGGATAACCGCTATCGCTATCAGGCTCTTTGCGCTTATCGACTTACCTTTTGTTTTGCAACCGATGCCGGTGTGCTGCAATATTTAAACGGAAAAAGCTTTGCGCTTAATAAGAAAGATTTATTCTGATGTATGAACATCAGAAAGGGGAATGAGAATGGCTTATCAATTTTTAAATGTGGAATTTCAGTTGTTCTGCCTGGCATTTTTAGCCGTGCTGGCGGTTTATCATTTGCGGTTGGAGCAACGAAGTGTACTAAAAGGAATGTATGGAATGACGGCTATGGTGGCGGTATCCGATATCCTTAGCAGTTTGCTGCTGGGAAGAGAAGGGATGTTTTTTTCCTGCCTTGCTATGAAAACCGTTCGCGTTTGCTGTTTTACATTCATTGGCCTTTTGTGGTTGGATGATTATATCAGTCAGAATCCGTCAGAGGGGTATCAAAGTCGCTGGTTTAAAGGCTTTCGCTTGTTGCCGGCTCTTACAATGGTGGCGCTGGCTGTCGTCTCCCTTGAAACCGGCTGGATTTACCGTGCAGATGAACAGATGCAGCTTGTTCGAGGCGAACATTTTTATTTGGTGCTGCTCCCGCTTATTTATGTTCTCTGGGTGGCCGGACTGGCACTGGCTGACAGACGAAAAGCCAAAACAGAGCAACAACGGAACAGTTTTTTGGTGCCAGTTGTGCTGGCGGTATTTGTTATTCTAATCAGCGTTGCAGAGGTTTTTGTGCTGAGGGAAGGCCTTTCTTTAATGACAGGCGTCATTCTGCTTTCGATGTTCCTACTCTTTGCCCGGAGGCAGGACAGACAAATTCGCGTAGACAACCTGACACAGTTGTTAAACCGCTACGGTATGGATGATGAAATTCAGGAACAACTGGATCAGTATAAAAAAGACCATAACGATTCCTTCTATGTTATTATGTGTGATCTGGATAATTTCAAGCATATCAATGACACCTGGGGGCATTTGGAGGGCGATCGTGCTCTGGTGCTGATTTCCGAAACATTAACCCGCGTGGCAGAGCAGTTTGATGTGGAGGCATTCCGTATGGGCGGTGATGAATTTGTGCTCATTGCCGATACCTCTGATGAAACGCTTATCAAAGAGCTTTGCGAAACCCTGAAAACTGAACTGGATGCCATTGATTTTCGCGACGATTTTGACATCCGTATGAGCGTAGGTGCGGCAAAATATGACGGCAAAACCAGCGTGGAAGAATTGCTGAACCGTGCTGATATGTTACTTTATGAAGCAAAGCGGGAAACAAAGCGGTCTTGACATAAGAAAAGGATTGTATTGCCGATAAATGTATGGTAAAATGAGTTTGCAAAGCAAACTCAATGAATTGCCTTCGGCGTGAATTGAAATCTGTGATTTCATGAATTGAGCCTTGCGGCTCATGAATTGCACTTCGTGCATTATAAAGGCAATTCAATTCATGGAGCGGAGCGAGAATTCATGGCGGGATGCCAATTCATGGCAACGATAGTTGACAATTCATAAAGTGGAGAAATGAGATGAAAGAAAACAAACTTGTAGATTTGTCAAAACAATTTGCAGTTGATATTGTTAATTTATGTACTGAGATAAAAGAAAATACAAAAGGAGATTAAAAATGATTTCTGAGTATGTGCAAAGATAAACTAATCGGCATCTAAACCATTCGGCTCTTCCAAAAATCGACATTCTTCGACAGAGGAATGTCGATTTTACTTATTACCTATTCCTTCTTCACTATTCCCTAAAAGCTCTTGTCGATTTTTGGAAAGTAATAGTAAATAAGGAATAACTTGAGGTGACTTTGCATTCGCAAAGCTTATTTTTATACGCCTCTACCGTGTATGTTGACACGGTTTTTTTAATCATGATATAATTGAGGCAAAATTACCATTGGAGGGCTGTATGATGAAGTATGTAGGTCAGTTTACCAAAGAAATATCCTTCCCCTTAGGCGGCATTGGAACAGGAAGCATAGGGCTTGGCGGAGATGGAAGACTGATAGATTGGGAGATTTTTAACAGACCGTCTAAAGGCAGCGTGAACAGATACTCTCATTTTGCCATAAAAGCCATACAGAATGACAAAATCACAGCGGCTGTGTTAAATGGTGATATGCAAAAAGAATTGATCGGTCAGTACAACAAGCATAAATATAGCTGGAACAGTTTTGGCTCCGGTGCGAATAATGAGAAAATGTGCGGATTTCCTCATTTTAGAAATGTGGAATTTAACGGCGAATTTCCTATGGCATTCATTGATTTTAATGATGACCATTTCCCCGGAAACATCAATATGACAGCCTTTAATCCTTTTATTCCCTGTGACTCTGAAAATTCGAGCCTTCCTGCAGCTTTTTTTGAAATTGAGGTAGAAAATACAACAACTGAAAATATAACATATCAGATTGCCTTATCTGTGGCAAATCCCTATGAACAATCAATGAACAAGGCAGATACAAAGAACGGATACAAAATGTTGTCCTTTTTTAATGCCGGAGCCGCTAAAGAAGAAATAGAGTATGGCGATTTGACGTTGGCAACGGATTGTGACATAGCCTATACACAGGCATATTGGTACCGTGGGCGCTGGCTGGATGGTTTAGAATCATTCTGGAATGAATTTTCATCTGAAAATACCATCAAAGAAAGAAACTATGATGCTGATGGTAAGTATGATATGGGTACGCTGGTAGCAGAGATAACCGTAGCTCCTCGCGAGAAAAAGAAAGCAAAATTTATATTATCATGGAATAGCCCCACTAATTATAATTACTGGGACGAATGTAAAAATGAAGACGGAACCCATAAAACGTGGAAAAATTACTATGCAACTGTTTTTGAAAATTCTGTGCAATCTGCGGAATATTGTCTAAAGAACTGGGAAAATTTATATAATCTTACATTAAAATTCAAAAAAGCGTTACATGAATCAACACTGCCCAAAGAGATTATTGATGCGGCTTCAGCTAACCTTTCTGTTTTAAAATCGCCTACCGTTTTACGGCTTGAGGACGGTTCATTCTATGGCTGGGAAGGTGTAGCTGAGTTAATGGGTTTATGTGAAGGAACCTGCCAGCATGTATGGAACTATGCCTATGCCATGTGCTTTTTATTCCCTGACTTAGAACGGTCCATCAGGGAGGTTGAATTTAAATACAGTACAGACGAAAAAGGCAGAATGGCTTTTAGAACAAGATTGCCTTTGGGCAGAGAAATGTTTGCATTCAGGGCCTGCGTGGACGGACAAATGGGAGCCGTTATTAAATGTTATCGGGAATGGAAAATATCCGGTGACAACCAATGGCTCAAAGATAACTGGGATAATATTAAAAAAGTATTGGAATATGCCTGGAGCAGCGACAATGTGGATTGCTGGGATCTAAATAAAGACGGCGTTTTAGAAGGTAGACAGCACCATACGTTGGATATGGAGCTCTTCGGCCCTTCGTCCTGGCTTGAGGGTATGTATCTCATAGCTTTAAAAGCAGCGGCCGAAATGGCAAACTTTTTAGGAGATACGGAAAAGGAACAGGAATATAGGGATTTGTTTGAAAAAGGATACAAATGGACAAAAGAAAATTTGTTTAATGGCGAATACTTTATCCAAAAAGTTGATATAACAGACAAAGAAATTATTGACAAATTCAATGCGGAAGAATACTGGAACAATGAAGTCGGACAGATGAAATATCAGATTGCAGGGGGGTCTGCTATCGATCAGGTGCTGGCACAGTGGCATGCCGACATATTGGGGTTAGGCAAAATTTATGATACAGAACAATTATCTTGCGCATTATCTTCCATGATGAACAATAATTTTAAAGAGAGCATGCGTAATCTTGTGAATCCCTGGAGGATTTTTTCGCTCAATGACGAGGCAGGCACAATTATTTGCGATTATCCTGCCGGTGTGGAAAAGCCTAAAATTCCCCTTTGTTATAACCCGGAAACCATGACCGGGTTCGAGTATTCCTTTGCCGGACTGTTATGTTCTCAGGGCAGAATTGATGATGGTGTGAGGGTTGTAAAAGCAATCAGAGACCGGTTTGATGGGGAAAAAAGAAATCCCTGGAATGAATTTGAATGTGGCAGCAATTATGCAAGGTCAATGGCAAGCTATGCCCTGATTCCCATTCTTAGCGGTTTTGAATTTGATATGCCCCATTATCATATTGGTTTTAATCCCTACAAAACAAATGATTTTAAGTGTATATGGAGCCTTGCTGATGCCTGGGGTCATTTTGAAATCAAAGGCAATACGATCAAAATTGAGGTATATAAGGGTGAAATATCTCTTAAATCTCTGGGAATGAAGTTCTGCGATCATATTTCAAGTTTGAAAATCGATGGCGAAACCGTTGATTTTAAATTTAAAAATGGTATAATATGTTTTGAAAAGATAAACATTTTAAATTGTGTGGAGATTACCCTATGAAACCCCTTAAAATAACATCTTCCCAAATTGCCAGAATATGTAATGTTTCTCAGGGAACTGTTGACAGAGCCTTAAACAACAGACCTGATATTAAGGCAGAAACAAAGCATAAGATTCTTGAAGTGGCAAAACAGTATGGCTACCGGGAACAGATTAACACGCCCAACGATGAAATTGCAGGACAAATAGGAATCGTTGTGTTCAATTTGAATAACGAATATTTTTCTGAACTGATAACGGAAATAGAGTATGCCATCAGAGAAATAAAGTTTGGTGCTGTTGTTATGATGACTCATTACGACAAACAGTACGAGATAGAATGCATTCGGAATTTATATAATATGGGTGTTAAAGGAATTATTTTATGTTCTGTAAACAATGGAGCGGAATTTGAAAACTATTTAAAGCTTTTCGATATTCCCATTGTTGCGGTGGGGAACAGGGTGAAATCCTTGCCATATGTAGGGATAGACGATTTTGCAGCGATGAAGGAAATGACCGAGAAGGTATTAAAAGACAAGCCGGAAAACATTGTCTACTTTTCACCTGCACTTAATTATGCAGATGCCTATGCCCAGAGATTAAGATACGAAGGCTTTCTGAGCGCTGTGGGCCATACAAAATATTCCGTTGTAACAGAGATTGAGGATATCAAAGAATCTTACGATGAAAAAACAACCATCATTTGTTCTAATGACTATTATGCCCTTAAGGTATATTTTAAAGCAAAAGGCGTTAAAGTTGTTGGATTTGACAATATAAAACATCTGGAGGCATATAAAATACCCATTGATTCTGTGGGATATCCAATGGCTGAAATTGCTAATGCAGCAGTAGACATTATAAGAGGGAACGGAAGGGAAAACGTTATTGTAAAGCATGTTATGATAGAGCATAAGGAATAATCCTTTCGTACACATTGTGACTGTAAAAGGATCAGGAGGGGCTGTAGCAAAACCAATCGTTTTGCTACAGCCCCTTTTAAAAACTTTTGGGGATATTCACATAAATCCTTTATGCGACTAGAAATTTAATAAAAAACTATTGCCTTCTAAAACATGGTATGTTACAATAAAATTAATCTTTTGACAGAAAAGAATTATAAGTAAGCGAGGGACATTATGAACAGAATTAATTTATACAAAGATTTTTTTGTTGAAAAAGAAAGAACCGTTTTTTCCGGCGGTAATCTTACAGCAACTCTTTTTAAGTATTCTACCGGCATTGAAGCGGTAAAGCTTTCAAATGATAAGGGCTATGTGACTTTGCTCCCCTTTGTTGGTCAGCAGATTTGGGATATGGAGTTTTTAGGGCATAATCTGGTTATGAAATCAATTTATGATGAGCCTGAAGTTTGTCAGGATTTTTATGGAGAAAGCTATGGTGCATTTTTAATGCATTGTGGACTAACGGCTATGGGCAATCCCACCAGTGAAGATACCCATACACCCCATGGCGAGCTTCCCATTGCAAAATATAACGAAGCTTATATCATAATCGGTGAAGATGAAAAGGGTAAATACATTTCTTTAAGCGGTAGCTATACCTATAAAAGAGCATTTGAACATAATTACGAGTTTGTGCCCGAATGCAGACTCTATGAAAATGCATCCACCATTGAAATGAATATCACGCTGAAAAATCATAAGGATCTTCCTCTGGAGTATTTCTACCTTTGCCACATCAATTACCGCCCTGTGGACGGTGCACAGCTTTACTATACGGCAAAGCCGGAGAATATCACGGCTCACCATGAAGTGCCGGAAGGATATCCTGCCGAAGCAGCAGCGAAAACAAATGCATATCTTGACAGACTTGATCAGGATACATCCATTATGGATGCAATTGATTCTAAAACCCAGAGTTATGCACCGGAAATTGTGTTCACTTGCAAATACGATGCTGATGAAAACGGCGATGCACATACCATGCAGCTGTTGCCGGATGGCTATGCCTGCTATGTATCACACAAACCCGGTGAGTTGCCTTTTGGCATCAGATGGATTGCAAGAACTGAGGATGAAGATGCACTGGGCATGGTTCTTCCTGCAACAGCTCAGCATATGGGCTATCTGTATTGCAAAGAACACGGTCTGGAAAAATACCTGCAGCCTGGTGAGACATTGACCTACCATATTACAACAGGTATTTTATCTCCTGAGGAAAGTAAGAATATGAAGGATAAAATTATAGCTTTGAAATAAGAGCCTCTACAATTATTTTCTTTCTGATATGTGGAAGAGGGCAATGAATCTGAAAGTGGCTAAAAAGGGGTGTAAAAGTGAGAATGCAAACTCTTTTTTGGCCTTATTGGTGAAGCTAAAACAAAAGGGACTGTAAAAAATTTAGGTTTTACAGTCCCTTTTATATTCCCTTTTATAACATAAACGTCAACATATGATTGGACCGATACTTTTTACACCGTTTCTTACATAAGTAGGCGGAATTTAAGAAAAAACGATTGTTCATAAAGTTTTTACAAAGAAAAGCTTGCAATTGTTAAAAAAGTATTGTAAAATAGAAAAGTATTTAATAATTTTGTAATAATTTTGGATTTTGTTACATATACTAGTACTATTATTGAAAAGGGGTGAGCAAGTGAAGAATGACCGAATGACAGTTACGGTGAAGCGAATAGAAAAGATTCCGTCTCGATTTTATGCGCAAGTGCCACAGACGGCGGTGAAAGTGAATCAAAAGGCAAAGGTTTCGGTTGATGATTCACTTCTGGCCCGATATCGGCAGTTAACGGAATCCCTTGGATTAGGTCCTGCTGTAGAAAAAGATTTTTCCGGTGGCTTTGCAGGCAGAGTGGAGCATTGGTTTTTAAAAGCAAAAACCGCCATGATCAGCCGGGCATCGGCTTTTAAAGCGTGGCTTATGGCTGAGGCCAAGCAACTGGCTTTTTCTTGTGCTGTTTCTCTTGGTGTGGTAGCAATGGCCGCTGTGATAATGGCCGCCACCTGCAGCATTGGATATGTGGTAACTGTGAATGACCAGCAAGTTGGTATTTTGCAAAACAAAGGTGATTATGCCCGGTTAATTAATGAGATTAATGCAGAATTAAATTATATTCAGGAAGAGTCTTTCTCACCTGCAGATGCATCTGTTGCTATGAAAGTGATTGCGAAAAACGGATTTACCGATGAAACAGATGTAAAAGAAAGAATAAAAGCAGCAGAGGGCGATATGTTGCCGGCTTATGCGGTATATGCCGGTGAAGAAATTCTGTTTGCCCTGCCGAACAAAGAGATGGCGGTTTCTGTGCTGGAGGACTATAAATCCAGCTTTGTAGAAGATAAGGAAGGGGTTCAGGCAGACTTTTGTGAGCAGGTAACAGTTGCTCGCCGGTTTGTTCCGAAAACGGCGTTGAAAACACAGGAAAGTGCAGCGGAATCCTTGTCTTTGGGTCGCGTGATTGTTCATTCTGTGGGTGAAAATGAAACTTTGGAGCAAATAGCAGAAACATATGGTGTGGCTGCTGATAATATCTTACAATCTAACTATATTGCTGATTGGGACGATTTTGATGAAAGTAGTCTGCGGATATATACTGGTCAGCCCTTGTTATCGGTTAAAACCGTTGAATATCAGAGTTTTCAGGAAGAGGTTCCTTTTCAGACTATTGAAAAAGAAGATGCAGCCAAATATTGTGGCAGCGTGATTGTTGAACAGGAAGGCTCCAGCGGTGCCAGGGTGGTAGAAGCCTACATCACAAAGGTAAACGGTGTGGAAACAGAGCGTAAGGTTGTTTCGGAGCAGATGCTTTCTGCGGCTGTGGACAGAGTGATAACCAAGGGCACAAAAGAATTGCCTTCATCCGGTGGAGGGTCCTTCCAGATGCCTTCTAACGGTAAACTGACATCTCGTTTTGGCAGCCGTTGGGGCAGAAAACATAATGGTATTGATGTATCTGCTGCTGTCGGCACAAACATTTATGCGGCGGATAGCGGAAAGGTAATTTATTCTCAGTATAACAATGGTGGTTTTGGGTATCTCATCCAGATTGACCACGGCAATGGAATTGTTACGTACTATGCTCACTGTAACGAATTACTGGTGCCGGAGGGCACCGTGGTGGCCAAGGGTGATGTAATTGCCACGGTGGGCAATACCGGCCGGAGCACAGGCCCTCATCTTCATTTTGAGGTGCGGGTAAACGGTACACCGGTGGATCCGGGAGAATATCTGAACAAATAGAAAATAAACATAAAAGAAGGATTTTGTTTTGCCTGTTTTGGCAGAAAGCAAGGTCCTTCTTTTTTGCTTGACTATCATAAAAAAGTTTGTTATAATAAAAAACAGTTGAACCAATATTGAAAATTTGCCGCCAACATGGATAAAGCAGTGCGTTTTGGGCATTAGCTTTATTTTTCTATGCTCAAAATTAAGATTAATGCAGTCAAGAGGAGCAGAGAACATGAAAAAAGCAAAGGAAACAAACGCTCGCGTATTTATCAACTTAATATTACCTTATGCCTGCGTTCTGCTGGTGCCGATTTTAATCTGGTGGCTTTCCAACGCTTTTGTGGTTCAGAATAACGAAAAAAGAATGCTGGCTATGGTCAACAGCAGCTTAGAGAACAATATTAATGTGACTGAAGCCAGCCTAAAACAGATTGAAGACGTTATTTACCGTATTTCACAGAACAGCGGCTTTAGCAAATTTTATGAAGAAGAAGATCTGACATTTTCTGAAGTCAGTAAGCTGGAGAAAGACTTGTCTTCATATTATATTGAAGATGGTGTGACCGAAAAGTTATACATGTACAGTTCTGCTTCCGGCAGTTTAATTTCAACATCCAGTTTTTACCCTAAGGTAGAAGATTTTCTGATATCTTACCATCTTGCTGATTTAGAGACCCCTGAAGAATGGAAGGCATATTTTGAAGAAAATCTTTGGAATAACGGCTACGCGCCGCAAATAGATTTCAGCGTAAGCAGAAGCCGTTATCCGTTTATTACCTATAGTCGTGTTATGCCGTTGAACTCTCCGTCGCAAAAAGAAGGAAACATAACAGCGCTGATTAATGTGCAACAGCTGTTATCGCCCTTTGATTCCATTCTGACCGAAGGGAAAGGCGAAATTTATGTTGTTTCCTCTGATGACAAGGTATTGATGCATCAGGGTGAAAAGTATCGATCGGCCTTGCAGACAGAGGGGAAGCAGAAGGATTCCTGTCAGACTATTAAGGCGGATAAGAAAAAGCTGTATTATTTTATTTTAAAGAGCGATCAGCACCGCTGGGAATATCACATTTTTATGGATTACGATTACATTGTGCAGGATATGTCCACGGTTAATATTGTATTGACAGGCGTCAATATACTGGCGCTTGTGTTAGGGTGCCTTTTGTGTGTTTATTTCACCTATGGCCGCAACAAATCCTATCAGCGATTGATGCAGATGCTGGGGATTGAAAAGAAACCGGTTGTGACTACTCTTAAAACCAATGAATTTGATTTCTGGCAGCCTTATATTGATAATTTGTTGGATCAGAACCGGCAAATTAAAGAGAATATGGATAAATTAAGTGACCGGAGCGATTATAAAGTGTTGCACTTCTTGCTTTCCGGCTCCTTAGAGGATGAAGCCGCTGCCGGCCGCTTGGTGGCAGATAGCGGTCTCAAGCTGAAATTTAAGCATTTTGCTGTGCTGGCTCTGCGCTCAGCGGCTGTTTACAACGTAGAAGGCGAAAGTAACAAAAACATCTTCTTAACCCACGCCCTGGAGGAGTTTTTGGGTAGCGAATTGTATATTTATATTGCCGATGCCAAAACGCTGGCGGTTTTAATTGGTTTCAATGAGGAGGAAGGGGTATTCTTCCGCCGACTGAAAAACCAGTTGGTTAATATGAACTTGGAAGTGTTCTACCGTTACAGAATGGAAGTGCTGTTGGGTGTAGGTACTGCTGCAGACCAATTCTGTGATATTGCCCGGGCCTATGCAGAGGCGCGGCAGGTGGTATCTTATAACCATATGACCGGCACAAAGGAAAAACTGTTCTTTGATGAGCTGCCATCGGATCAGACCATGTATTACTATCCGCTGGAAGTGGAAAACGGCCTGGTAAGTGCTATTTCCTCCGGAAAAGCAGGGGATGCTTCTAAAATTCTGGATACAATCTATGAAGAAAACTTCACCAAGCGAAGCTTGTCCTGTTTGAGGACAGAAGAGCTTATGAATGAAATATATTCCTCTCTGAACAAAGTGCGGCAGACATATTTTAAAGACGAAGAACGTGTGGATTACCGTCTGAGTGACTTTACCATTAAAAGCTTTTTTGAATATGCCCGTGATTTTGTGTTTGCGGCCTGTGAAAACATGAAGGTGTTTGATGAAAACGCTCACAACAGTCAGTTTAAGAATATGCTGGAATATATTCAGGAGAATTATACCAGCAATGAATTATCAAGAGACACGCTGGCAGCGGCCTTCGGCTTAACGGACAGCACCTATATTTCTAAAATGTTCAAAAAGTTTATGGATGAGAATTTCTCCTCTTATCTGGAGCGAATCCGCATGGAAAAGGCCTGTGAGCTGTTAGATCGCAGAATGCCTGTTAAAGATGTAGCCGCGGCGGTGGGTTATTTAAGTGACATCAGCTTCCGTCGTGTGTTTAGAAAACGATTAGGTATGAGTCCATCAGAATATATCAATCAACATAAGAAGAATTAACGAAAAAGTCTTGAAAATTCTAATTTTCAAGACTTTTTATGTTATATTTGCATAAAAAAGTCCACAATCTGTTTGGTTGGCAGAAATTGTTTGTTGAAATTCAGAACCTTAGCCTCTATAATAAAATCAGAAGCTTTATCTGCGTTTGGCGGCGCACGATAAAAAAGAGAATCATTTATTTTAATAAAAGGAGAGGTTTTTATGAAAAAGAGCGTAATTCGCTTTGGCGCAGGTTTGTTGGCTGCAATGCTGCTCTTTACCGGTTGCGGAATGGATGGCAGAAAAGCCGGCAGCTCCGGTAATGCAGAGGGTACCGCTAAGGTTTCCAAGCCCAATGAGTTTCCTATCGTAGAAGAACCTGTTGAATTGGCTATCTTCACGACCAAACCCACCGGTGTGGAAGACATTACAACCAACGAATTTACCAAATGGTATGAAGAAAAAACAAATGTTAAAATTAAATGGGATTTAATCAGCGGTGATGCCCGTCAGGCAATCAACATCAAATTAGCCAGCGATGATTACTCTGATATTTTCTTAGGCTTCAGCTTTGCAAAGAGCGAACAGTCTACATATTATGATCAGGGTGTTTACATTGATATGACCGATGTGGTTGATAAGCACGGTTATTACATCAAGAAAATGTTTGAAGAAAATCCCTCCATTGAAAAAGAACTGCGCCACACAGATAATATGCTGCTTGGTCTTTCCGATGAGGTCGGCAACTTTGAAGGTTCTGCACCTCACAAAATGTGGCTGTACAAACCCTGGATGGATAAACTGGGCTTAGAAGTGCCCACTACAACCGATGAACTCTATGAAGTGCTGAAGGCATTTAAAGAAAAAGACCCCAATGGCAACGGCAAAGCAGATGAAATTCCTTTGGCTGCCAGAGGCCAGTTTGGTTCTGAAATCGGTCTTGACATTTTCTTAATGAATGCTTTCTTGCCTTGGGGCAGATATGGTTTTGCCAATATTGACGGGAAAGCCGTGTTTACACCCATTCAGGAAGAAGCAAAAGAAGGTATTCGTTACATCAAAAAGCTGTATGAAGAAGGTTTGATTCATACGGATAGCTTTGTTATGGATCGTTCCCGTGTAACAGCGCTGGCTGAAAACGAAGTGCCCATTTTAGGTGCTGCTACCGGTCGTTGGACCACACAGTTCACCGCAGCCGGCACCAGCAATCGTATGAATGAATATATTCCCATGCCTCCGCTTTCCAGCCCTGTTAGTAAGGCTCGTACAACCGGTGCAGGCGGTTCCGGCGGATGCACCACCTTCAGCATCACGACCGACTGTGAAGAACCTGCTGTAGCTGTTAAGTGGATTGACTGGTTCTATTCTATGGATGGTTATTTAGCTTCCAAGTCAACAGACGGCACTCGTTTAGCTAAAGAAGGCGAAATTGCTTTAGATGGTACACAGGCTATCCTGACTGTTGAGCCTGCTGAAAGCGGTGCAACTTTTGATGGTATTCAGAATGTTCGTTGGTCCGGTAACTTTATCCCCGGCTATCTGGCTGAAGAGGTTTCTTTTAAAACGGCAGACTTCACGGCTGATGCAGAACGTAAAAAGACTTCTTATGAAGCATATCAGCTTTACAAGCCTTTCGAAGAACGCGGCGTAGTTATTAATGACTTCCCCATGCCCACAGAAGTTGGTGAAGAATATCTTGAATTCCGTACAAACTTCATGTCTGCTATCAGCAGCGGCGTGGTTGGTTTCATTATCGGTGAAAAAGATATTGATAAAGACTGGGATGCTTATGTAGCAAACTTTGAAAACATCGGTCTTGAACGCTATACTGAAATTATTCAGGAATATGCAATTGATGCTCAGAAATAATTAAGAATTAAATTGCAAAAAAGAGTTGTCGTTTTAAACGGCGACTCTTTTTTTATGCCGGTTTTTAAGAACCGTTGTGTGTCTGAAAATGAGCGCCTACCACATGTTGTATATGAAAAAATCAGTAGCTAAAGAAAGAAAAATTTTTAATGGAAAAATGTGCATACAAACAAAAAGTGGAGAGGCCTAAAAGCCAGTATTCAAGCCACTTTTGGCGGGCAGAAAAAAGAAAATTGGTTAAAAATTCAAAAAAAATTCAAAAAAGTCCACAATCTGTTTGCTTGGCAGAAATTGTTTGTTGAAACCAGTATTTCGCAGGGCTATAATAGAATTAACAAAATAGTCTGCGTTTTTCGAAGTGCAATATAAAAGAGAATAATTTATTCTAATAAAAGGAGAGGATTTTATGAGAAAAAGTGCAACACGTTTTGGTGCTGGTTTGCTGGCAGCTATGCTTCTGCTTTCCGGTTGTGCCGGTGACGGAAGAAAAACAGCCAACACAGGATCAAAAGGCACTGTTGAGGTTTCCAAGCCTAACGAGTTCCCCATTGTGGAAGAACCTTATGAATTGGCTATCTTTATGCAGAAACCCACCGGCATTGAAAACCTTGAAACCAATACCTTTACAAAAACCTACGAAGAAAAGACAAATGTTAAAGTTAAATGGGATTTAATCAGTGGCGATGTTCGTCAGGCCATCAACATCAAATTGGCCAGCGATGACTATTCTGATGTGTTCTTAGGCTTCGGCTTTGCAGCCAGCGAACAGAGTGCTTATTATGACCAGGGCGTGTTCATTGAACTGTCTGATGTGGTAAACGAACACGGTTATTACATAAAGAAAATGTTTGAAGAACATCCCGATGCTGAAAAAGCATTGCGCCACACCAAGGATATGCTGCTTGGTTTGAGCAGCGTCAGCCAGGGTTATGAAGGTCAGGCGCCTTACAAAATGTGGGTCTACAAACCCTGGATGGATAAGTTAGGTCTTAAAATGCCTGAAACAACGGAAGACTTCTATCAGATTCTGAAGGCGTTTAAAGAACAAGACCCCAACGGTAACGGCAAAGCTGATGAAGTGCCTCTGGCTGCAAGAAATAACCGTGGCGGTGAAATCGGTCTGGATATGTTCATTATGAACTGCTTCCTGCCCTGGGGTAAATTCGGTTTTAACAACATTGACGGCAAGGCAGTCTTCGCTCCCATTCAGGATGAAGCAAGAGAAGGCATCCGTTATATGAGAAAGCTGTATGAAGAAGGCTTAATCCACACCGACAGCTTTGTTATGGACCGTGCCCGCGTAACGGCGTTGGGCGAAAACGAAACTCCGATTTTAGGTGCGGCAACCGGACGTTGGACCACACAGTTCACCGCAGCCGGTACCAGCGAACGTATGAATGAATTCGTTGCCATTCCGCCTCTTAAGGGTTCTACCGGTCATCGCGCAACACCTTCCTCCACCGGTTACGGCGGCACTACAAGCTTTAGCATCACCACCGACTGTGAAGACCCCGCTGTTGCTCTTAAGTGGGTTGACTGGTTCTATTCTGACGAAGCATGGTGGGCAAAAGCTACACCCGGTTATCGTCCGGCAAAAGAAGGGGAAATCGGTACTGACGGTACACAGGCCGTTGTAGCAATTGAACCCTCCGATGAAACCTTTGATGGTATTCAGAATACCCGTTGGAACTTTGTGCCCGGTTACTCCGACATGGATAAAGCCGTTAAGGTTAAGGACTATACCATTGATGCTACCCGCAGACAGCATTCTTATGAAGCATATAAGCTCTATGAGCCTTATCATCTGAATGACGTGGTTATCTGGGACTTCCCCATGCCTTCTGAAGTGGCTGAAGAATATCTTGAATTCCGTGCAACCTTCGTAAACGCTATTGACGCCGGTATGGTCGGCTTCATCATCGGAGAAAAAGATATTGATACAGAGTGGGATGCATATGTTCAGAATTTCTATGATTTAGGTCTTGAGCGTTATACTGAAATCGTCCAGAACTGGATTGACACCTTAGACTAAGGTAACGCTTAGATATACAGGCAACAAGGCGAAGGTTCGGCTTCTACCCTCCGACCCTTCGCCGAATCTGCCGAAAGGCGTGCCATATTAGCACTATGGCGAATCGTAGGGAAGGGATTCATCCCTTCCGCAACGGAACGCATGAATGCGTTCCCTACGAAGAAATGAGAAGCCTTTGATTAACGTAATCATAGCAGGGGTCGGCCTTCCGGACGACTCGCAAATAAAACAACATTGTTCCAAATGGTTCGCGGTTCGAACCTTACAATAAAATAACGGACGAGATTCCGTAAATTAAAAAAGGAGCGATATTATGAAACACGTAAAAAGCTTATTAGCTTTGGTACTGACACTAATGCTCATCTGCGGTATGGCAGTTGTGCCTGCTGCAGCTGCAGTAGGCACACTGGTTGGCGACGCAAAACTGTTTTTGCCCTCCACCGGCGCCATTAAAGTGCAGTACACATTAACAAACGAAGGCAGTGCCGTTGCAGGTGCTGTTTACCATGTTGTCATCTATAAGGATAAAGATGGTAATGATTCAACACAAGAATTGAAAGATGAAACCTGGAAGTATGCTCAGATTGATGCGGCAACCGGTGAACTCTATGTGAGCCAGGCAGCGAAAGGTATGGAACTTAGAATCAGCGCAACACTTACAGAAAACGATGTTGTAACGGTGTCTGGTTCAAGAACTGTAGTGGTTAGCGACGTTAGCTATGGTACGAATTTTGATAAAATGCCCCCATTTATCACTACTTCTGTAGCGGTTGCAAAAGATAGTGACGAAAATAGCTTTGCACCCTTTTATGGTGGTAAATGGGGTAATACGTTTACAAATTACATCGACTTAACAGGTGTAAACTTTGCTACATCACATCTGACAATGGAAGCAAAGTTTAAATCTACCGGTGAGAGCAATAGAAACGCCAATGCAGATACTGGTGTGGTTGCTTCTTATTGGAACCCAACCTATCCGTTCCAAATTGTATATGATAAATCATTTGTGGGTTGTGGCGCGTGGAATAACGCAGGCGATCAAACGCAAATTGTAACTGCAGAATGGTCGACTGCTACCACTTCTACGGCACAAACTTCACAAATGAATTTTACGCAGTATTCTTATAACGAAAACGCAACAACAAATAATGGCTATTATAGAGCAAGCAACTCAAAAACGGGTACATATACATATACCGGTTCGTATACAACTGATGCCAATGCTGCTACTAACGGCACATTTTCTGATGATTTCGAATTTATTGATTTTAAAGCTGAAATTATTGATGACAAAGCGTATACAACACTTGGTGATACAAAAACCGAACACAATTTCGTCAATCATATTAGCAACGTGAGTGTTGCTGATGCAAATATTAAAACAATAAATTTTGGTGCACCGATTGATGATTTAGAAATTTATACCGGTGCAAAAGTTTCAGCAGAAATTTTTGATGCCTACAAAATTGAAGGCTTAGATAAGTTATATCTGCCTGCTTCCGGCACAGGTAAAACCACTTATGTTATGAAGGATAGAAATGGTGCTACCGTAAGCGGTGCAACCTATAGCATCTCCGGTGATAATGATTTAGGCACCTATGCATTAATGGATGCAGCTACCGGCGAATTGTTGATTAATTCCGCTGCAAGCGGAAAAACCATTAATGTTACGGCTCAAATTGGCGAAGATACCGTTACAAAAACCATTACAACAGACCGTATTTATGTAGATTTTGAAAATGAAACCATTGGTTCTGCAGTTACTAATTCTGCATTTTCAAGCAAATCTGCAACGGTTGTAGCAAACGGCAGCGGTAAGGCGGCTGCAGCTTCCAGTGCTACAGGCTTGGCAATGTCTTTTGCTGATTTTGACTATCCGAATTACACAATGGAAGCAAACATCAGCACAGACCAAGGCGGCACGTTGGTGACCGTTAATCAGGCAGGGGCTTCCGGTTCAACAAGATACTTTACAGAGGTTCCTACGGGAAAACCCAATGAAAGAAACCTGTGCTTTAAGGGCAATGTAACTGATTGGTCTGCAGATACCCGTGGTGGTAGCTTTGCATTCACAACAGGTGCATATTATCCATTTACACTGAAAGTAACCGATTATTATAAGGCTACTGCAAGTTGGAATAATATCGTTCTTTCTAATACGTATTTATGGGGTCACAATGCAAGCTCTACCGCAGCGGCCTATACAGACTTAAGCAGTATTGCCTTTGGTACTATGGTAGACGATATCCAGATTTATAACGTAGATAAGGCTTCCGGTTCTTATGCTATCAGCGGTCAGACCGATATCACCCGTGCACCCATCGGCACTTCTGCAAACTTTGCTTATAAAGCAGCAGCATCTCTGCCCTGGGCAACCGGCGAAGGTTTAACATGGGGCATCTCAGGTTCTTACACAGGTGTATCTGTTAATGAAGCAACCGGCGTGGTAACTGTTGCAGGTAGTGCAGCAACCGGTACCTTTACTCTGCAGCTGAAAGAAGGCGGTGCTGTTGTAGCTGAAAAAGCTGTAAAAATTGTGGATGCAACAGACCAGTGGGTTGACGATAAGTCTCGTACTTTCTTAGATTTTGAAAATCAGAGTGATTATGTTGGCAAGGCTCCGGCTCATAGAATTACCGGTGTATCTAATTACAACGATATTCCCCTCAGCTTTGAAAGAAGAGGAGAAAGCTCCTTAACAAAAGAGGAGGACTTAGTTACTGGTGTGATTCAGCAGGAAAGCAATGGCAACCTGTATGTAACCGCGTTAGGTCAGGCTTGGTGGGGTGCTAATGGCTCAACCTTCCGTTTCTATCCTTATGGCTTAAAAGACCGCAAGTGGTTAGAAGGTGCAGAAAGTGCAACCTTAGAAGCAGACTTTATGATTGAATCAGACAAGATGAGCACCAGACTGGGTGAAAGATATTCACTGCTTAGTGAAAACTTGGCAACCGGTGCAACCGTTGCGACTGCCAGCGACATTGAAGTTTCTTACCGTTACTTTGCTGATGGTACAGCAGGCATTTATACTGGCTATTGGACGAAAGATGAAGAAGGCGGTGACATTACAGCAGCAACCCTTGTTGGTGTTGTTAATGCCGACGAGTGGTTTAACGTTCGCTTAGAATTCAATTTTGTTAACAAGACTTACGATTTATATGTTAATAATCAGAAACTGGCAGTAGCTGAACCCATTAAGAAAGACCACATTGAATGCTTCTATGTTGGTGCAGCTATTGACAACATTGCAGCATACCACGGTGCAAAAGCAGTTGATGAAGTTGCGTTAACCACTTCCTTTAAAGATGGTGTTGCAGCTATCAATGATGCAGCTTTTGCAACTGCCATTGCAGTTAATGAAACAGAGATTAAGACCATCAGCGTAACCTTAGGTGAAGCTGCTCCGGCAGGCGTATCTTCCGATGCTAAGCTGATTATTGCTCAATACAGTGGCGACAAAATGGTTAAAATGACATCTGTTCCCGTAACTGTTGTAAACGGCAAGCTCTATGGTTGTGCAGCTTTAACTGCAGAATATGCAGCAGGCGACACGGTGAAAGCGTTCTTATGGAATTGGGGTACTCTGCAGCCTGTTAAATAATAGGCTTTTGGGGTGAAAAAATAGGAGTTTCTTCCTATTTAATTAGAAACTATAAAAAAGACCTTTTATGAATTACTAAATATCCATTGTCCGGTGCGGGGCACTGCACCGCACCGGGCGAAACACAAAACGGGACGCCGAGGACGTCGTCCCCTACAAAAATTGTGGCATAACCAATTGGTTTACATAACCATGGTAGGGACCGGCCTCCGGACGGTCCGCAAAATGGGATGGATGAATCCATCCCCTACGGAGAAACAATCATTCAGCAAAAAATCTTTATAACTTTGAATGTAAATCTCTTTTCATTTTTTTCTCTGCGCGAAAAGGGACTCATATACATTATATTTACATTATTCGCCGGGCAGAGCGGCAGATTGGAGCGAATCTGTTATGAAAAAAACAGCAACTACGTCAGAAACAACACCCAAGAAGAAAAAGAAGTATACCGGTTATTTTTCTGACATTAAAACCAACTGGCAGCTTTATGTTTTGATTCTGATACCGCTGGCATACATAATTGTATTTAAATATGTGCCCATGTACGGTGCGCGAATTTCCTTTATTGACTATAAACCCCGTTTGGGTTATATGGGCAGCGAGTGGGTTGGCCTTAAACACTTTATTCGATTTATCAACTCCTCTCAGTTCTGGCCGCTGATCAGAAACACGCTGGCAATCAGCCTGTATTCGTTGGCCATTAACATTCCCTTCCCCATTTTGCTGGCTGTCAGCCTGAACTACCTGAAAAATGAACGGTTTAAGAAAACAGTACAGATGGTAACCTATCTGCCTCACTTCTTATCCACCGTTATCATTGTCAGCCTGATTCAGCTGCTGTTTAACACCCAGTCCGGTATCGTTAACAATGTTATTCAGCTGGTGACTGGCGAAAAGGTGAACATTTTAGGTCTTTCCAAATACTTCCGTCACTTATATGTATGGTCCGGCGTTTGGCAGAGCACAGGTTGGGGCTCCATTATGTATATTTCTGCGCTGGCCGGTGTTGACCCTCAGCTCCATGAAGCGGCTATTATTGACGGTGCCAATAAAATCAGACGAATCTGGCATATCGACCTAGCAGGCATTCTGCCCACCGTGGCCATTATGACCATTATGAACTTAGGCTCTATCATCAGCGTTGGTTTTGATAAAACCTTTATGATGCAGAACCCCACCAACTTAGAAATTTCTGAAGTGCTGAGCACCTATGAGTATAAAATCGGTATCGGCGGCGGTATTCCCAGCTATTCTTATCCTGCTGCTATCGGTTTGATGGCTTCTGTGGTTTCCTTCCTGATGATTATGACCACGAACAAAATTTCCAAGAAGATTACCGAAGTTGGTTTGTGGTAAACGCTGACCCTAAAAAGAGAAAAGGAGATTGTTATTATGGCAAAACGTAATCATTTGAAAGAAACACGCGCAGACAAAGCGTTCGACGTATGTAATGTGATTTTTGCTACGTTATGTCTGTTAATTATTTTATATCCCGTTATCATTGTGTTAAGCTCCTCCTTCAGTGACGCAAAAGCACTGATGGCAGGTAAAGTATGGTTCCTGCCTGTTAAGCCCACCGTGGCAGGGTATCACGCTGTTCTAAAGCACAAGCAGGTTTGGACCGGTATGTATAACTCCGTTATTTACACAGCTGTTGGTACGGTTGTCAGCATGATTGTAACCGTTATGGCGGCTTACCCCCTGTCCCGTAAGGACTTTACTATCGGCGGCCCCATTTCCTTATTGTTTGCTTTTACCATGTGGTTCTCCGGTGGTTTGATTCCCACCTATCTGCTGGTTAAAAACCTGGGTCTGTTTAACTCACGTTGGTCCTTAATCATTCCTTCTGCTCTGAGCGTTTGGAATATGATTATCATCAGAACTTACTTCCAGACCAACGTTGCCGGTGAAATTTTAGAGTCTGCAAAGCTGGATGGCTGTGATGATTTCCGTTATCTGTTGCAGATTGCCGTTCCGCTGGCGAAACCCTCTCTGGCAGTTATCGCGCTTTACTACATGGTTGCTTACTGGAACGTGTTTATGAGTGCTTATCTCTACATTCAGGATCAGAGATTATATCCCATTCAGATTGTATTGCGTGAAATCCTGTTGCTTGGTCAGGTGGATGAATTAAATGCCACCAATGCAATGGAAGAATCTCAGGCTCGACTCATGAGTGAGCTTTTAAAATACTCACTGGTTATTGTGGCTAGCTTGCCCATGGTTCTCATTTATCCTATGGTGCAGAAATACTTTGTTAAGGGTATTATGATTGGCTCTGTTAAGGGTTAATAAAAAAGTTCATATAGGGGACGACGAAATCGCCGTCCCTATAACTGTCTTTATATAGTAGCATTAAAAGGAGTAGAAAAAGATGAGCAAATTAGCAATTAATGGTGGAACGCCTGTGCGCGAAACCTTGTTAAATGGTGGCTTTCCCGGTGCTATGGTCTATGGCGAGGAAGAAGCCAAGGCGGTTTATGAGGTTTGTATGGCACAGTCTCCGTTCAGATATTACGGCCCTAACGTGTTGGGCAAAGTAGACCAGTTTGAAGAAGCTTTTGCAAAGCGTATGGGTGTGAAGCATGTTTTGGGTGTTACCAGCTGTACGGCAGGCCTGGTAGTGGCGTTAAAGGCCGCCGGTATTGGCCCTGGTCACAAGGTTATTGTGCCGGCCTGCACATTTTTGGCAACAGCCGGCGCGGTGATTTGTGCCGGTGCGGTGCCTGTGTTTGCTGATGTGGATGACACACAGAACATCGACCCCAAAGCCATCGGCGGTTTGGTTGATCAATATACCAAAGCTGTGATTGCGGTGCCCCTTTTGGGTAGCCCCTGCCAGATGGATGAAGTAGTAAAAGAAGCGAAAAAATATAATCTGATTGTTATTGAAGACGTGGCACAGTCTATGGGCTCCTCCTTAAACGGCAAGCCTATGGGCACCTGGGGTGACATTGGTGTGTACTCCATGCAGATGAATAAAATCTTAACCACCGGTGAAGGCGGTGTGGTAGTGACCAATAACGACGAGCTTTATGAGCGTGCGGTCCGTTACCACGACCAGGGACAGTACCGCAAGGTGGAAGGTCGCTTAACCAACAACCCTGACCGAGTGTTTGTTGGCCAGAACTACCGTATGAGTGAGCTTACCGGTGCGGTGGCCTGTGTTCAGCTTTCGAAGCTTGATGATATTATAGCCAAGATGAAGCGGAACAAAGCCATTTTGAAAAACGAGTTAAAAGATGTGCCCGGTTTAACTTTCAGACGCATTATTGATGACGAAGGCGATGCTGCTTCATCCCTGATGATGTTTGTGGAAAGCAAAGAAAAAAGTGATGCCTTCTGTCAGGCTATGTGGGCAGAAAATGTGGCATTTAACTCTCTCTATGGTGGACGTCCCGTATATATGATTCCTCAGATTTTCTATAAAAAGACGGCGGATGCTAATGGCTTCCCCTTCAATCAGTTTGATGAAGAAATCGTTTACACAGAAGATATGTGTCCCAATGCCATCAGCGTAATGCCCCGCAATGTATTTACATATATCGATCCTACCTTTACAGAAAAGGATTTAGAGGATATTGTTACAGCAGTAAAGAAAGTTGCCGCTGAAATTCTGTAAGGAGGTGGGCGGATGATTAAGTTTATTGATGCCAACTGTATGATTGGCAACCGTATGGCGCCCCGTGAGGGCTCACCGGTGACCACAGGGGATTTTTTGGAGATTATGGACCGTGTGGGCATCGAACAAGCCATCTGCTACCATAGCGTAGGGGTGGAAAACAGCTGTCTGTTGGGCATTCCCGAACTGGAAAAAACCGTGAAGGGCTATGAAGACAGACTGATGAAGCAGTGGGTGGTACAGCCCAACATCTGGGACGAGTTTATGACCCCCCATATGCTGTTAGCCGAAATGAAAAAGCATAATGTGAAAACTGTTCGCTTTTTCCCCTTCTCCAAGCAATATTCTATGGCGCCTTATTCGGCAGGCTCTATGATTGATGCTCTTTCTGAATGCAACGTGCCCATTTTTGTAAACTATGCTGAAATGCAGGGTGCGGCCAACATTTATGATTTATGCAAAAACTATCCCAAGGCAAAATTCGTCATTTGCGACCCCGGCTACCGCACGGTGCGGTTCTTAGCACCGATTTTTGAAAGCTGTGATAACATTTATTTAGATTCCAGCAACTTCATCATTCACAACGCGGTGGCAAGATTCTGCCAGTATGTTGGCGCAGAGCGGATGCTCTTTGGCTCCGGTATGCCCAACGCTTCGGCGGCGGCCGCAACATCTCTTATTCGCTATGCCGACATCAGCGACGAGGAGAAACAGCTCATTGCCTCCGGCAATATTGTAAGATTGTTAGAGGAGGTGGCATTATGATGCAGCGAGCATTAGAGGGTTTGCCCTTAGATGACATTTTTATCTTTGATATTCACGGTCACATTGAGCAATCCCGCGTGATTCACACGGCAGAGTATGATGCAAAGGGCATTATAGCAAAGTTAGACCGGATGGGTGTGAACGCCATTGCCCTTTCTTCCAATCCGGCGTTGCAGAGTGACCCCTGGTTGGGGAACGACCTGACGGTACAGGCAGCCAAGGAAAACCCCGGCAGAATTTATGCTTACGTTGTACCGAACCCCTATTATGAGGATTTTGATGTAACCAAGTATTTCGACGGCACTCCCGGCGTTATTGGTATTAAAATGCATGCCTGTGAACAAATGACGGCCCTTAACAATCCGGCATATATCCCGGCTCTGGAGTTTGCCAACAAGAACAAGCTCCCCATTTTGTTCCATACATGGGAGCCCTTTGAGGTAGAACAGGCTGTCGCCATCGGCAAAACCTACAAGGATGCGCCGGTGATTATCGGCCACAGCGGTTTTACCAGCTTTGCCTCAAAGCAAATCGCCATCGAGGCCTGCAAATCTACAGAAAACATTTTTGTGGATACAGCCATTTCCAGCACCTACGATGGTGCCATTGAGTGGATTGTAGGTCAGGTGGGGGTAGACAGAGTGCTCTTCGGTACGGACCTTCCCTTCTATGACTGCAGTCATAATGTGGGCAAGCTGGCGCTTTCCAAGTTGAGCGACAGCGACAAAATCAAGATTTTTGGTGAAAATGCGAAAAAGTTGTTAAAGGACATTATTTAGTTCCTTTGAAGTCAAGTTGTTAAAGACTTCTTATTTATAAATTGTCAAAAGGAATTTGTTTTAAGGGAGGATATCTATGAAACAGACAATGAAGAGACTGTTGGGATTCTGTTTGGTCATTATGATGATGCTCACATTGATCCCGGCAAACGTATTTGCAGTAGCAGACTTACAAATCGTAGGTGACGCGAAGCTGTTTTTGCCTTCGTCCGGCGCTATTGAAGTGCAGTATGAGGCAGCGCAACTGGATGGTACACCCATTACAGAGGGTGTAACCTGGAGTCTGGTTGATGACGGCAGAGTGAAGACCTATGCTAAAATTGATGCGGCAACCGGTAAAGTAACCGTTAATGCTGTGGCTTTAGGCGAAAGCTTTAAAATTAAAGCAACTGTTGGTAGTGATTCAGCAGAATTTGAGATTAAGACCAACAGCATTTCTTACAGTACCGATTTTGAAGATGAAACCATCGGTTCTGCTGTAACAAATTCTATATTCTCTACAAAAACTGCCACGGTAGTGGCTAACGGTACCGGTAAAGCGGCCTCTTCATCTTACTCCAAATGGGGCGATACCATTGATGAATATGGCTTAATCTTTACTATGGAAGATTTTGATATTCCCAACTATACCATTGAGGCAAATGTTGGTAGTACTGGCAGTACAACTTTGGTTGCCATTAAACATAATGATGCTGCCGGCATGACAAAATTTTTCACCGAAGCAACTGATGGTAAAAGAAATCTTTGTTACAAGGGTAATGCAACCAGCTGGGGTGCAGACCTCCGCGGTGGTAACTTTAATTATGCTGATGGTGAATATTTCCCCTTGAAAATAACGGTAACAGATTATTACAAGGCCAAGGCAAGTTGGAATACCACATCTCTGAATGATGTCTACTTATGGGGCCATAACAACACTTCCACCGAAGCGGCTTATACAGAGGTAGATAAGATTGTTTTTGGTTCTTTGATTGACGATCTTGAAATTTATAATGGTACTAAAGTGGCAGCCTTTGTTGGCGAGGGTACCTATCCCCCGGCACCCGCTGAACCGGATATTAAGGTAGTCGGTGATGCTAAATTGTTCCTGCCTTCTGACGGTGCCATTGAAGTTGCCTATGCCGCAACCAAGTTAAACGGTACACCCATCACAGAGGGCGTAACCTGGAGCTTAGTTGACGACGGCAGAGTAAAATCTTATGCAAAAATTGATGCAGCAACCGGTGTGCTGACCGTAAATGCCGTAGCGTTAGGCGAAACCTTTAAAATTAAAGCGACCGATGCAAGTGGTTCTGCAGAATTTCAGATAACCACCAACAGCGTTTCTTACAGTTCGGATTTTGAGAATGAGGTTGTCGGTCAAACGGTAGCCAATCCTATCTTTGCCGGTACAACTGCAAAAACCATTACGGAAGGTCAGATGAAATCAGTTTATAACTTTGAGGCAGAAGATACAGCAAAAACCAATAAAATCGGTCATGGTCATCACAAGGTAACGAATGATGCCAATGAATTGACGGTTTATCCGAACAACATGAAATCGGAAAAAATCACCGTTGAAGCAACCGTTGCTGTACATAAGCAAAGCGATTTTGGTACAAGCGTTTGGTGGCCTGCGATGAATTATCCTATTGTTGTTACCTTTGGCAGCGGCAGCTTCACAGTTAATCTTGCTAACAATAAGGTAGAAACTCGCGTAGGCGGTACTTGGAAGGCGAACGCAGGGTTAACCGGTTATGGTGCTGATTTTTATTATCAGATGATTCCCCTTAAGGTTGTTATTGAAGATAATAAAACTGTAAGCGTTACGGCAAACTCCCATACAAGTTCGGTTGTGGTTGCGGAGAACAATACAGCCGAAACAGGCATTACCTCTATTGGTTTTGAAAGCTTTGTAGATAATATCAATATTTATTCCGGCACCAAGGTAGCCGCTTTTGTTGGTGAAGGAACCTATACGCCGGCGGCAACTCCAACACCGGCTCCAACCCCGACACCCACTCCCGTGCCCACGGCATCCCCGACGGCAACGGCAGCTCCAACAGCATCCGCAACGCCAGTAGCAACTCCGTCGGCAGCTCCTACACCGGCTCCGGCTCTTGCCATCGTTGGTGATGATGTCATTCTGCCGGTTGAAAGAGAAAACGGCATTATGCGTGTGCCCTATAAACTGAATGACAACGCGATAACCGATGTTGTTTGGAGTGTAGTAGCCGTAGAGGGTGCTGTACTTCCTGATGGAGTAGAAATCCGCGAAGACGGTGGACTGTTACTTACCGGCAATAAGGTAAAAGATAAGAAATTCATTATTCAGGCAAAGAATACTGCCGGTGAAGTGCTGGCAGAAAAAGAAGTCCGCGGTATCAGAACCGCCAGCGGAAATGCAAGCAGTGACTTCTATTACTGGACTGACTATACCGCACATGGCTTTAAAATGGACTTTGAAATGTATGAAACCGGTACGAATAACTTAACCCGCAGAATGTTTGGTCAGGCCGGTTGGGATGACTATCTGGTCCAGCCTGCCAGTTATCAGGCAACACAAGCAGGTTATGAAGGTAATGCCGGTATAGTAAAAGTAAAAGCAGATGGCAATAAATATGTTTCTGCTTTTGGCCAGAAGGCCTGGGGCGCCACCGGCGCCGGCTTGGGCATTACACTTTCTGCCACCCGTTATGCCGGTCAGTCAGGTATTGGCGGTAGCTGGCTTGATTCCGGCTATGCTTCTATTGCAACTGTTGAAGCAGACTTTATGATTGAGTCTGTTACCTTAAATAAAATGACAAATGACAATGAATTTTCTTTGTTCTACCAGAGTGATGCAGGTATTAACCTTTCCTATAAAAAGGTTTCTGCAAACGAAGCAGTTATTTATAATTGCTCTAACAACGGAAGAACAGAATTGATGAAAGTTCCGGCAGACACCTGGTTCAATATGCGTATTGAAAAGAACAATGTGGCAGGCACTATTGATATTTATGTAGATAATAAACTGATGGTGAATGATTTTGCTTGCTCAGGTGGCAGCGTTATCAGCTTCCGTGTTGGTGCAGCAATAGACAACATTTATGCTTATGCAGGCTCTCTGCAGGCACCTACATTGCCCGATTCTCTGCCGGAGGCTCTGTATTACACAGCAAGCCGTCAGCAGGCAGTTATTAATGTAGATAACAATGTATACTTAGGCATTTATCCCTTCCCCGATAAAGTATCATACTTTGGCGTAGGAGTTACCGCTCAGGGTAATAAATTGTATGTACCCTATGGCATCTCCAATGTAACCATTACCTCTGAAGATTCTCTTTATGGTTTGAATCGTGTAGCGACGATAAGTCGTTCAACGATTACAGAGGGCTTCGATGAAGGTACTTCCAAGACTCTGCCCAATATGACCGGCGACCTGTTAATCACCTTTACGGCAGACGGTCCCTTCAGTGTAACCTTAACAACAGCCGGCGGCTCTAAAGTAATTTCTACTACGGAAGATCCGGCAGAAGCTAAAAAGGTTATGATTGCGGCGAACACCAAAACCGGAACCTATAAAGCCATCTTTAATGAGAAACTCATTGGTGAAGGTGTGTTATCCTCCGGTGCGTTAACCGGCATATCCGTAACCGGCGGCAACCCGGATGCTCTGGTTGTTTCCAGCATGAATGTTACGGAACCTTATGCTCTTTCACCTGCTATCGCAGGTGTAGCCGCAGTTGGTCAGGAGCTCAAGGCTGATTATACCTATTATTCTCCCTGGCAGGGTGCTAAAACCGGCAGCACCATTACCTGGTATGTAGCACCGACAGCTGACGGTACCTATGTTCAGGCAGGAACCGGCGAAACCTGGGTTCCCCAGCAGTCACACGCCGGTCAGTATGCAAAATATACGATTACTGTAACCGACGGTAAGAAGACCAGTAGTCTGGTTGAATCTGCTCCGGTATTAATTAAAGATGTTTACTCTGTATCCCTTTCCGGCAACACGCTGACAGCAGAAGTTCAGAATGTTCTGAGCGATGCAGATATTTATGTTGCAGCAGCTTTGTATAACAATGGTGATCTGCAGAAGACAGTTGTAGAAAAAATCAGCTTCAGCGGCTCTTCTTACACCTGGACAACCGATGCAAGCGGCTGTGATGCAGCAAAGGTTTCTCTCTTTGCAGCCAGCGACTTAAAACCCGTTGCTCCTTATAAGACAGCCGGAACAGTGCCTTCAGAAATTGTCAGCGAAAGCGTGACAGAAACTGAAATTTATGCCCGCGACGGCAAATTATATCTCTATGGTGCAGCAAACACCATGGCAACCGTATTGTTTTACGGTCATGGTACGGACGGCTCTGATGTAACCGTTGCTTACAGCGATGTTTACGAAAGAACCGCAGGTCTTTCTGAAGCCGGCAAGCTGGCTTATGCAACCATCGTAGAGCTGGATGGAACCGGTCATGCAGTGATTTCTCTGCCGACTCTTTCAGACGGTTCTTACCGCTTAGACTTTATTCCCAGAAGCGGCGAAGCAGTTGAATATCTCTTTATGATGGATCCTCAGGCTGCTTTAACTTCGACAGTTATGAATCTGCCCGGCTTTGTCAATGTATTAAAACTGTATTCCGATAAGGCAGACAGCGAAGTTGAAACCATTTACAGTTTATACTTGAGTCTTTCCGCAGGCGGCAAAGCAAATGTTGAGAGACTGCTGGTAGGTGCCGGCTATGAAGTTCGTGAATTTGATCTGGCAGCATGCCTCATCCGTTATTTTGAAAACGAAAGCTTTGACCAGACTCAGTTCAATCGCTTAAAGGCTGAACTTAATGCACGCAGTCTGGATGTAGCCGGTGTAACCTTAATGCAGTATGATGCACTGCCCAACAAAACTGGTGCAGTTATTTTGGTTAAACCCTGGACGAATTTCGAGGACTTATTACCTCAGGTTTATGACACCGCATTATTATACGGTGTATATCACGTGAGAAACGTTATGGAAGCAGATTCGTTCTTAAAAGAATTAACCGATACAAACTATCCGAACAGTGCTTATAAAGCAGATATCTGTAACCTGGTTGGCGGTAAGCTCTACAGTACAATGGCTGAATTAAAAGCAGCAATCAACGGCTATGTACCCACACCCGGTATGGGTGGCAGCACAATCTCCGGTAATGGTGTTGGCTCCGTAAGTGGTGGCACCGTTGGCGGTGGAGCTCCCATGGTCCAGGCTGGTGTGGCTCCCACAGTTGGCGCTTCTGTATTTAACGATGTTGCGCCGGATCACTGGGCAGACGAAGCAATCAGCTACTTAAATTCCATTAATGTATTAAGCGGCCGTCCCGACGGTAGCTTTGGTCCTGAAGATAGTATTACCCGTGCAGAATTTGTCAAGATTATCTGTGTGGCCTTTGAGCTCAAGAGTGCTGAACGTGCAGCCTTTGGAGATGTTCCGCCTACAGCGTGGTATGCAAGCTATGCAGCTATTGCCGGCGGATTGGGCATTGTTCAGGGCAGCGAAGGTAACTTTAACCCGGATGCGCAGATTACCCGTGAAGATGCAGCGGTTATGTTACACCGCGTGCTGGAATTTTTGGGTGAGGAATTCCCTGAAGAGGGCGCCGGTGTTGTAGACCAGGATTCTATTTCTGAATATGCTCAGCAGGCTGTTGCGCAGCTGCAGGCCATCGGCTTGATTAATGGTATGGAAGACGGTAAATATTATCCCAAGAACACCATGACACGTGCTCAGTGTGCACAAGTCATTACCAATGCGTTAAGGAGGTAGTCAGCATATGAAAAAGATTATCAGCATATGCCTTTGTGCACTTTTATTTGTAACATGTCTGCCGAATGTGGCTATGGCGGCGGAGAGCTTTAATGCAAAGCTCTCCTCCGAAGAAATTGCTTTGTTTGAAGCCACCGGCATTTTAGCAAAAAAGGACCCCTTTGTAACCACAGAAAATATGGATATAACCCATGCAGAATTTGCCCGTGTGCTGGTGAGAATGCTGGGTTATGAAAACATTCCTTCTGATATGGTAGAAATGAAAGAAACTTACCGTGATGTAAACTCCGGCACCACCTATGCCGCAGAAATTCTGCTGGCAACAGAGCTGGGTTTATTCGGCAATAATATTTCTGCTTATTTCCATCCGGAAGACAAGGTGCAGACACAGTGGGCGGCCAAGGCTATTGCCCGTTTGTTGGGTTACGGTCAGCGTTTAGAACGTAACATCAATGTACTTGCTACTCTGGGTATTTTAGAAGGTTTATCTTCCAACGGAACCTTCCTACGTCGTGATGATGCACTGAAAATGATGTACAATGCATTGGATGTGCAGGTTATGCAGGTGATTGGTCTGGCTGAAGGCGGTGTGTTAACGGAAGCCAACCAGTATGAAACCATTTTAACTGAGTATTTTGGCATTTATAACAGAGAATCTGTTTTGCTGGCCGATTCTATGACTTCTGTATACGGTGAAAAACCCAGAGAAGGTTATGTTCGGTTTGAAGATGGTTTATTCCTGCATAAAAATCTGGAAACCAAACATCTGGTTGGTTCTAATGTTCGTTATTACTATGAATATGTAGACGATGAGCCTGTTATTGTTCACTTTGAAAAGAGAAGAAACACAGAATATGTGTTCTCTGCTGATGAAGTGGTATATGATTATGCAAATAATCAGTACACAGCCGATAAAAACGGTAAAACTGTTAAGTTCCCCATGGAACTGACAACAATGGTTTCCTATAACGGCAAACCCAGCTTTGATAAAAACTTAATGGAGCCTTCTACCGGTCAGGTAGCTCTGATTGATAACGACAGAGACGGCTATTATGAAGTTGTTATTATTCGTGAGTTCACCAACATTCTGGTTAAGGGACGTAATGTTGGCAGCGGTATTATTTATGACCTGCTGGATGCAGGCCGCAATATTAATGTAGACAGCTATGAAGACTTTACCCTGTTTTCAGAGGGCAATGAAAAAATTGAACTGGAAGAGTTAAAAGCAGATACCGTTTTAACGCTGTATGAAAGTGCAGACGGCACTTCTGCAGAAGCTTATGTTTCCGGCAAAACTATGACTATGCTACTGGAGCAGGTAGACAGCGGAAGCAATCAGGTTACTATTGAAGGCAACCTCTATGACCTTTCTGATGACTACAGATTGCCCCTGAGCACCTTAACCGTTGGTCAGCGTTATGTATTCTATTTAAATCATTGGAATGAAGTTGTCTATCTGGCAGCGAACTGGGATATGGACTTGTTCTATCTGCTGGATGCGAAAAAAGAAACCTCCGGCTTGAATTCCGGCATATATATTAAGGGTCTGGAATCAACGGATGAAATCTTTATTTATGAGCTGGCAGATTATGTGGTTTGGTATACCTATGATAATAGTCCTCAGAGACTGAAGAAGGATGCTGCTTATGATTTACTGGCTCCCGCTGATGTTACCAATCGTCAGATGATGAAGCTTGGCAGAAACGAAGCTGGTCAGGTAACAGAGATTTTAATTGCTTATGAAGCTGATACTCGTGCTAAATTTGAAAATATGCACAGTGACTATCCGCTGATTTATCAGTCTCATTACAACACACTCTCACAGTGGCCCAATGGTGGCTTATCCAGCGCCACCATCACCTACAAATCCAGCACCGGTTTGTTTAACAACTGGATGGATATTGCCGGGCTTAGAATCTTCAAGGTGCCCACCGTTAACGGTGCAAGCTATTCTGATGATGATGTACATACCTGGCAATGGACCTTGCGTGGTTCCGGTGACTTTACAGCCGATGTGACCAAACTGAAATTCTACAGCGAAACCAAGAATAAATTAGGCGTGCCCCTGATGGTTCTTGACGTTGCTGATAATTCCGTTAACAACTTCAGCTGGCCCAATGCAGATGGTTACGGCTTTACCCGCTATCTGGTAGCAGACATTATTCAGGCCGTTGATGAAGATACCAAAGAAGTGGAAACTGTTTTAAAACTGGTAAGCGGCTCCGGTAGTATTTCTCAGCTGTCTCTGGAAAAAGATGAATTGATTGAAAGTGCCACTTTGATTGCGCAGGCAAATGCAATGAACGAAAAGCATCTGGGCATACAGGCCGAACTGCCTGCTGGTAAAACCAGAGTAGAACCCGGCGATATGGTTGGTATTGCAACCAAAAACGGTAAAATTACAGCATTGCACGTTTACTATGACGGTGAACTGGGTCAGGACATCAACACCCGTACCGACAGCTATTCTGCTGGCCTGTTTGATACGGTTACCTGTGAAATTGTAAAAACTGACGGCAGCGTATTTGAATGTAAGGTAATCGGCGGTGACGGTTTCCCCGATGCTTCCGGTAATGATTTAATCCGTATTAAACCCAGTGGTTCTGTTGTGGAATTCAACTTCCGCAATCACAATATTAAGAAATTAACTTCGGCTGAAATCTTCCCCGGTGACAAAGTTATGATGCACTTCCGTTGGGGTGTTGGTCAGGGCTTTGTTATCTATAAAAGTGAATAAGAAGGAGCAAATGAATGAGTAAAAAATTATTTTCTCTCTTGCTTGCGGTCATGCTCCTTGCGGGGCTTTCAATCCCGGCGATGGCAGAAGAAGCATCTGCTCCGGTACACAAGGTTGTTATGGATACAACCAATAGCGATACCATTAAAGCTTCCGGCTTAACACCGGTGAGCACCTATACACAAAATGCAAAGCTTTCTTTACAGTGGAAGCCGGCCGGCTCCATTAAGACATTAAAGCTTCCGGTAGCAAGTGATTGGTCTGCCGGCACCTATCTGGAATTCTGGTTCTATGCCAGCAAAGAGAGCGAATCCGGCTTTGGTCTGGTGATGATTTCGGATAATACTGAAACCCCGGCAACAGATTATTATGAGGTTTTTGTTCCGGCTAAAACAAAGGGATGGAACGTAGTTTCCGTCCCTCTGGCCGATATGCAGACAGTACATTCTCCTAAGGGCTGGAACAGCATTGACCGAGTAGAGCTGTGGCCCGTTTACGGTGCCTATACCATTGACCCGGAGCTGGAGCTGTATTTAGACAGTATCTATGTAACCTCAGAGCAGGTTGAAGCAGCAGAAACCCGTGCTGATATGGTGCTGTTTGATTTCTCAACAGAGGAGAAAATTAAAGCTACAGGTGCGTGCACAAACACAACAGACCAGTATAAAAACATGAGCGTGGTGGCCGGAGGAGCTCATGGCAAAACCACTCCGGTCATTAAGTTTTCAGACTGGAAGACCGATTATTATCTGCAGAACAACAAAGGTGCAAACGGTTTGACAATGGATAAATTGGAAACCTTTGCCACTACTGATTTTACCGGCTTTAACACCTTGGAAATCAGTATGTACAGTGAAACTGCCAGCTTTGATACCATTACAGTTGTTATTTGGTCCGATGAAGGCAATAACAATTCCGATGGTTCTAACGACTATTACTACGGTAAAATTCTGTTAGACTGGGCGGGCAGCTGGAAGAATAAGCAAGTTAAACTAATTGGTGCCTCCACCGGCGGTTCGCCCAGAGGATTGGATAAAATCAGCGGCATCAGCTTCTGGTGGAGCGAAGCGGATAAAGCCATTAACTCCACAACCTATGTAGAAAGCTTTACCTTAAAGAATGTGGATTACAGCGACCGTTGGTCTGCTCCCATCTATCTGGAAGACGGTCCCTCGGTAGCCAATGAGTTTGATTTTGCCAAGAGAATTAATCTTTTGTATCCCAACAATCAGCATCCCCGCTTGCTCATCACCCAGGATGAACTTGACTGGATGAAAGAGAACATGGATACGGATGAATACTTACAGCAAACCTTAGACAGAAATAAGACCAACAGAGGCTTCCTGGGTTACTATGCACGAACCCGCATGAACGAAGTGGTAACAGCAATGGATACCTCAGGCGGCTCGTTCAATGCAATGACCATGGCGCTTGCCTATAATCTGACAGAAGAGCAGAAATATGCCGATGCCTGCTGGAAGCAGATGGAGGCCATTACCAAAAATGCCATGTCCTGGGATCCGGCACATTCTATGCTGTCCGTAGGTGACACGGCCAGAACCGTGGCTGTCACCTATGACCTGATGTATAATCACTGGACAGAGGAACAGCGTCAGATTGTCCGCAATGCTATGATTCTCTACGCATTAGAGCCTTGCTATGGTGAACTGATTACCACAAACGGTGGCGATAATCAGGCAACCAACTGGAACCCCATCATCAATTCAGGTCTTGGCATGGCGGCTCTTGCCATTGCCGATACACCGGGCTATGAAGATGTGGCTAACCAGTATTTAAACCGCATTCACATTGCAATGCGGAACTGCTTCCAGCACTTTGGTCCTGACGGCAACGGTTTTGAAGGACCGGACTACTGGAGCTATATGATGAACAACTACTTAGCATATGAAAACGCTTTGTATAACTCCATTGGTAACGTGGATGATTATTTTAAATTCAGTCTTTTGGATGAATTCGGTCTGGAATATACCGGTGACTATTTGCTCCATATCCATGGTACAACGGAAACTTCCTTTAACTACTATGACGGTAGTGCCCGTAAATGTTCCGGTGCCGGCTCCTTCTGGCTGGCAAGAATATTTGAGCGTCCCGAGTTGGCCGGTATGAGCTACGAAGGCCGTCACGGATATTCACCCTATGAAATTCTGATGTACAGACCAAACCTGGCATATGCAACCTGGCGCGAAAAAATGCCTTTGGACTATGCTTTTGATCAGGGTGAATCCCAGAACGGTTCCATGCGTACCAGTTGGGCAAAAGGCAATATGGGCTTCTCGGTAGGCTACAAGGGTAACAATGCCAACGTGGCAACCCACGGCCGTTTGGATGCCGGTGCTTTTGTACTGGATGCTATGGGCACCCGTTGGGTATCTCTCCCTTCCAGCGAGGATTACGGCCTTGACGCAATGTTCGGCGAAAAACGTTATCAGTATTACAGGAACCGTGCCGAAGGCTCAAATACCTTGGTTATTGGTCCCGGTGTTGACCAGGGCTCCAATATTACATCATCTCAGGCACAGGCAGACGATATGGTAGACCAGGTGTTCCGTTCCGTGGCTAAAATCACAACGCATAAGACCTTATCAACCGCATCGTATGCAGCGGTGGATTTAACCGGTGCCTATAATAAGACGGCAGAAGCCGCAACCCGTGGTTATGCCCTCTTAGATAACAGAAATGCCTTCCTGCTGCAGGACGAGATTACCATCAAATCCGGCGAAACCCATGATGTATATTCCTTTATGCACACCGATGCGGCGGTAACAGTAGCGGCTGATGGTAAATCGGCAACAATGACCAGAGACGGTCAGACAATGAAGGTAACCTTATTGTCTGACTGTGGTGCAACCTTAAGCCTTCGTGATGCTGTGCCTTTTGAAACATCTCCCAAGGTGCAGAACACATCCAACGGCTCTATGAAGAAACTGACGATCTGTAAAGAAGATGCAAGCGGCAGCATTAAGTTCGCTCTGCTCTTTACACCGGAAGGTAGTGACTTCACTATGAACTCTATGACAGCCATTAGCAATTGGGATGGCTTACAGTAAATGTTTATAAATCGCTATTTAAGTTACCATAACGGCGTTCTGCCGTTATGGTAACATGTAAAAGGAGCGTAATTATGTTCAAAAGATTATTTACAGTGTTATTGACAGTTATCCTTGTTTTAGGTCTTTGCATACCCTTTGTGAGCGCGGATGCAATCAACATAAAAGTTGTGGATATGGATGATTCTTCTATAGCAGAACATTCCGGTCTTGCGGTTAGCGGTGCCTATTCCAAAAGCTCTAAGTTCACTCTCCGTTGGGGCGGAGCGGATTTAACCAAAAACATTACCCTGCCGGCTGAGAGAGATTGGTCCGCCGGTTCTTATTTAGAATTTTGGATTTATTCTTCTATTAAAGAAAATTCTTCCTTCGGTTTGGGCGTTATTTCTGATAATGCAGAAACCGCTGGATTAGATTATTATGGTACTACCATTTCCGTTATGGGTCAGGGTTGGCATCTGATTAGTCTGCCACTGGATTCCTTTGAGAAAAACGGCATCCCGAACGGATTTGACAATGTAGACAGAGTGGAATTATGGCCCGGTTATAAAGGTGCCAAAATGAAGTCTACGGTTGACCTTTACATTGACAGTATGTTTGTTTCGCTGTATCCCTCTGTAACAGAGGTGAAAAGCGGTGACATGGTGCTGTTTGATTTGACCAGTCAGTCAGGCGTTGCGGCTTCCCGGGCATCTTTCAACACATTAAACTGTAATTTGAAAAAAGCACCGGGTAAAAACACCAATGCTCTGCATTTAACGGATATTAAAAGAACAGAAGGAACAGGTACAGCCGGTGGTGTATATTTCGATGATATGAGCGTTGCCACCTCCGACTTTACCCCTTATAACACTCTGGAAGTTTCGATTTATAATAAACGTGCCACCAACGATGCGCTGCGTATTGCAATGCGTTCTGATGATGTGAACACAGAAGCCAACGACTATTATGTGGGTGAGATTGTTTTAGACTGGGAAGAAGAATGGAAAACCGTTCAGTTTAAGCTTGATTCTTTATCTGCCGGTGGCGTACCCTTAGGTTGGGATCAGATTAATGCTGTCCAAATTTGGTGGTATGAGTCTGATGATAAAAAACACGATTCTGAAGTTTATATTGAACACTTCATTCTGCGCAATGTAGACTATAACAAACGGTGGCAGAGCCCCCGGTATATTGCAAACGTACCACCTATGGAAGAAGGTTGGTTCGACTTTGCAGCTCATATTAAAGAAAGATTCCCCAACAATCAGCATCCTCGACTTCTGGCAACTCAGGAGGAACTGAATTGGATTCGGGATAACTATAAAACCGATGAGTATTTAAGCGAACTTATTCCTAATTTTTTAAACCTTTGTGACGGTTATGCCGAAAAAGTAGCCGATCCCAATGATATGGATGCAACCTCCGGCAATGCAGCCTCTTTGGCATTAGCGTATCACCTGACCGGTGATGAAAAATATGCCGATGCCTGTTGGGAAAAATGGGAGGTTCTGACCAAAGGTACCAGTAGCTGGGATCCGGGTGGAAAATCTATGCTGCAAATTGGTGATACCTCCAGAACTGCCGCTGTTTCTTACGACCTGATGTATAATTTCTGGACAGAAGAACAGCGCATGATGGCAAGAAATGCCATGATGATTTATGCATTAGAGCATCGCTGGGGTACACTTTTGCGTACCAACGGTGCGGCTAATCAGGAAACCAACTGGAATGCTATTATTAACTCCGGTGTGGGTATGTGTGCTTTAGCCATTGCTGATGACCCGGGTTATGAAGGTGTAGCCAACCAGTATTTAAACCGTATTCCCAATGCACTTCGTCTGTTGTTCCAGCACTATGATCCGGATGGTAGCCCCTTTGAAGGTCTTGACTACTGGAACTACTGTATGAATAACTACTTTGCTTATGAAGAAGCGCTCTATAACACCTTAGGGGATAAAGACCTCTTCTTCCGGTTCTCTATGCTGGATGAATACGGCATGGAAAACAGCATTGAAGCGGTGCAGTATATGCATGGCCCCAGTGGTCAGTCCTTTAACTATTTTGACGGTCGACCCCGTAACTGTACCGTACCCGGTGACTTCTTTGTAGCCGATCTCTTTGACCGTCCTCAGGATGCCGGTCGTGCTTTTGAAACCAGAGAAGTATCTACCTATGGTATTTTGCAATATGTCCCCGAGCATTTAGAAGCCTATAAAACATGGCGTGACAATATGCAGATTGACCGTGCCTACACCGAAGGTGAAGCACAGGTTGGTTCTATCAGAACCAGCTGGGATGCCGGCAATCAGGGTTTTTATATCGGTTATAAAGGTAACAAAGCCAATGCGGCTACTCACGGCCGTTTAGATGCAGGTTGTTATGTACTGGAATCTCAGGGTCAGCGCTGGGTGTCGGTTATTGATACCGAAAACTATAACCTGCCCGGTATGTTCGGCTCGCAGCGTTATCAGTATTACAGAAACCGTGCCGAAGGTATGAATACGTTGGTTATTGGTCCCGGTGTTTCACAAGGCACCAATAAAGCGGGTGGTGATAACCAGGCAGACGGTGATGACTTTGTTGACCAGAAGACCTATAGCATTGCGCCAATTGAAAAAACAGGGGCGAGAGACTGGGCGTCTTACGCGATTTTAAATTTAACGGATACCTACAGTGCAACAGCAAGCTCCGTTAAACGCGGATTTGCATTAATCGATGGCCGAAATGCCTTCCTGTTGCAGGATGAAATTACAGTCAAACAGCCCTGTGATGTATATTCCTTTGCACACACAGCGGCAGATATTATCATTATGCCCGGTGAAAAAGAAGCCATCCTCACTATGCAGAACAAAAGAATGAAGGTAACCCTGCTGTCTGACTGTGATGCAAAATTAGCAGATATGCCGGCAGAAAAATTGCCTACATCTCCTAATGTAAACAACACAGCAAATCCCCACTATCGGAAATTGGCTGTTGTTGCAAATGTTAAGAAAAATGCAAAAATTTCTCTGTTATTCACGCCGTATTTCGGTGCTAATGAATATACCTTTAAGATGGAAGAAATTGTTCCTCTTAACGAGTGGGATACATTCTTAGCAGACCCCATTAAACTCACCGGTATTTATTTAGACGGTGTGAAACTACAGGATTTTAAAGAAAACAAATCCGTTTATACCTTAAAAGAGGATAGACTGGGCACCATTACCGCCACAGCCGCTCCGGGCGTCAAAATTGAAGTCCTGCAGGCCAACAAGATTGGCGGTACCGCGGTGATTAAGGCTTCCGACGGAAAGGCATCCACAACCTATGCGGTAACATATGCGTCGGCAGCTCAGGAATATCTGGATAATTACAAAACATATCCGCCGAAAGACTATATTTACAGTACCAACTTAGCTCAGATTCCCTTGATGTTAGACGGTGACGTAAACACCAGCTGGGCCAATGAAGGGCCTCAATGGGTTGGTTATGACTTGGGTAAACCCAAGCCGGTGAGTGAAGTTCAGCTTTTCTGGAATAACCAGCATAAGCGTACCGAAACCTTTGACATTCAGGTTTCTAACGATAATAAAACCTGGACCACCGTTTGGGAAGGCGAAAGCATTTTGTCTGAAAAGATTGAAAGTTATACCTTCGATGAAGTTTATGCCCGTTATGTTAAAGTTGAAGGTTATAAGAATACGGCCAACAACTGGACATCTATTAATGAATTCTATGTTGTGTTTGAAGGCACAAACTTTGACGATTTAGATGGTTGCTGGGCACAGGGTTATATTGAAGATATGGCAAAAGTCGGTATTGTGGAAGGCATTGCAGACAGAGTATATTCTCCCGATGATTCTTTGAGTCGTGCAGCGTTCCTCACAATGCTTAACCGAGCATATAAAGTTTCAGACGGAACTTATACCGGAACTGTGGCCGATATTAAAGAAAATGAATGGTTCACACCGGCAATTGAAGGTGCTTTGGCACAAAATCTCATTCCTGCAGCAATGCTGCAGGGTGGCTTTAAACCCAACCGGAACATTACCCGTGAAGAGATTTGTGCATTGGCGATTCTTTACTACGAAAAGTTCCATGGTGAAGTCAAAGGTGCAAGCCTTGATAAGTTTAAAGATGCGGATAGTACCTCCGACTGGGCAAGACCTTATGTTGAAAAAGCAATTGCCATTCGTCTTTTAGCAGGTATGAGTGAAGATACCTTTGCACCAGCGAACAATGCAACTCGTGCACAGGCGGCAACCTTCTTAAAACGTATTTTTGTTAAAACATTTTAAGGGATTGTTGATTAATGCTATGATAGCGGTGTAGTGCCGCTATCATAACTGGAGAAAGGAGCGTTATTATGTTTAAAAGATGTTTAACAATGCTGCTGACAATTCTTATGTTAACAAGCTTTTGTGTGCCTTTTGCCAGCGCGGCAGAAGATAGCATGAAGGTTGTTGATATGGACAACACTTCCGTTACGGAGCTATCGGGTCTGGCAGTGAGCAGTGCGTATAGCAAAAATTCAAAATTTTCTCTGCGTTGGGGCGGTGCTGATCTTGAAAGAACGGTTTCCCTTCCAGCGCGAGGCGACTGGTCAACCGGTAACTTTCTGGAATTATGGGTATTCTCTACCTTAAGAGAAAACTCTTCCTTCGGTCTGGGTGTTATCTCCGACAATGCAGAAACGCCCGGTCTTGACTATTATGCAACCACAGTATCCGTAACGGCTAAGGGCTGGCAGCTTGTGAGCCTGCCGCTGGAATCCTTTACGGCAAACGGCAAGCCTGTTGGCTTTGACAAGGTAGATAGGGTAGAACTGTGGCCCGGCTACAGGGATTCTTCCATTAAGTCTACCGTTGAACTGTATCTCGACAGTTTCTTTGTAACAACAGAAGCAACTGTAACCGACACCCAAAGCGGCGACATGGTGCTCTTTGATTTAACCAGCCAATCCGGTCTGGCGGCATCTATGGCAACATATAATTCAATAAACAGCACTTTAAAGAAGGCGCCGGGTAAAACCACCTATGCTATGCATTTTACCGATACTAAGGCGGTGGAAGGTAAAAGCGGTGCTTCCGGCTTAAACTTTAATGATATGAGCGTGGCAACCACAGACTTTACGCCTTTTAACACCATTGAGTTTAAAATGTATAATAAAACCGCTACCGGTGACAGTATCCGTGTTGCCATCCGTTCTGATGACTATACCAATGAAAGTAATGACTATTACTACATGGATATTGTGCTTGACTGGGATGATGAATGGCGTGATGTGCAGCTGCAGTTAGGTTCCTTCTCTGCCGGCGGTGTGCCCAAGGGATGGGGAGAGATTAATGCCATTCAGCTCTGGTGGTATGAAACCGGGGACTATCTGAATAACTCAGAGACCTATATTGAAAAAATTACCTTAAAGAACATTGACTATGAAGTTCTGTGGCAGGAGCCTCAGTATATTGAAAACATTCCGCCCATGGAAGAAGACTTCTATGATTTTGCGGAACACGTTAAGACGAAGTTCCCCAACAACCAGCATCCTCGCCTTCTGGCAACCCAGGACGAGATTGACTGGATTAAAGAGAACTACAAAACCGATGAATATTTAAGTGCCATTATTCCGGACTTTTTAGCAACCTGTGACGGTGCGGCAGAAGCCACAACCACCAGCCCGGACACGGCCGGTGGTTATGTTCTGAATCTGGCGATGGCTTACAATTTAACCGGTGACCAAAAATATGCCGATGCCTGCTGGAAAAACTGGCTGGTATTAACCAAAGGCACCAGCACCTGGAACCCGGGGGGTAAATCCGAGCTTTCTATCGGTGACATTTCTCGTTCAGCTGCCGTTTCTTACGACCTGATGTATAACCATTGGACAGAGGAACAGCGTATGATGGCAAGAAACGCCATGATTTTATATGCCTTAAAGTTCTATTGGGGCAACCTGCTCCGTAACAATGGTGCGGCAACCCAGGATACCAACTGGAATGCCATCATTAACTCCGGTGTTGGTATGTGTGCTTTGGCCATTGCCGATACACCGGGCTATGAAATGGTTTCTAACCAGTATTTAAACCGTATTCATATTGCTCTTCGTATTCTGTTCCGCCACTATGCGCCGGATGGCAGCCCCTTTGAAGGTTTGGACTACTGGAACTACTGCATGAATAACTACTTTGCGTATGAAGAAGCGCTGTATAACACTTTAGGGGATAAAGATCTCTACTTCCGGTTCTCCATCTTAGATGAATTCGGTATGGAAAACAGCTCTCGTGCTATTGTGAATATGCACGGCAACAGCGGCACCTCCTTTAACTATTATGATGGTTCTCCTCGTTTCTGTACCGTAACAGGTGACTTCTTAATCGGCCACCTGTTTGACCGTAATGAAGATGCCGGTCATATTTATGAAGCTAAGGTAAAGAGTGTTTACAGTATTTTGCTTTACCGTCCCGAACATAAAGAAGAATATAAAGAATGGCGTCACAATATGCCCTTAGACGTTGCCTACACTGAAGGTGAAGCGCAGGTTGGTTCTATGCGTGCCAGCTGGGAAAAGGGTAACACCGGTTTCTTTGTTGCCTATAAAGGTAACAATGCAAATGTGGCAACCCACGCACGTTTAGATACCGGTACTTTCGTACTGGAATCTCAGGGCTTCCGTTGGGCATCCATTATCAACACGGCAAACTATAACCTGCCCGGTATGTTTGGTTCCCAGCGTTACCAGTATTACAGAAACCGTGCCGAAGGTATGAACACCTTGGTTATCGGCCCCGGTGTGGATCAGGGTTCTGCTTATGAAGTGGATAAACAGGCGGATGGTGATGACTTTGTTGACCAGAAGCACTACAACGTTTCTCCCATTGAAAAGACAGCATCGCAGCCCTGGGCATCCTATGCCATTGTTGACCAGACAGACGCTTATTCTAAAACGGCAACCTCTGCAAGACGTGGTTTTGCCTTGATTGACGGCCGAAATGCTTTCTTATTACAGGATGAAGTTTCTGTGATTGAGCCTTGTGAAGTATATTCCTTCGTACACACCGCCGCTAAGATTGAAATCTTAAAGGGCGGCAAGGAAGCCATTTTAACTAACTCAAAGGGCGACAAGCAGATGAAGGTTGTCTTAAAGTCCAACTGTAATGCAACCTTGTCCGAAATGGAGGCATCAGCTCTGCCCACCTCGCCGGACGTGCAGAACGAAGAAAACACCGGTTACCGCAAGTTGACAGTAACAGCCAATGTTTCCGGCAGTGCGACCTTCTCATTGTTGTTTACACCTTATTACGGTGAAAAATCTTATACCTTCACAATGGATGAAATTATCCCCTTAAATCAGTGGGATACACTCTTGGAAGAACCTGTGAAGCTCACCGGCATTTACTTAGACGGCGTGAAATTACAGGGCTTTGCAGAAGATAAAACCGTTTACACCTTAAAAGAAGACCGCGTAGGTACCTTAACAGCTACCGCCGGCGCCGGCATTAAAATTGAAATTGAACAGGCAGAAAATGTGGGAGATACCGCTGTGGTAAAAGCCTCCAACGGCAAAATGACCACCGGCTATGCCGTCACCTTCTCCAGCGATGCACAGGAATACTTAGATAACTGGAGTGCTTATGCACCTAAGGGTTATATCTACAGTGCAAACCGCGTAGAAATCCCCAACATGATGGACGGTAGCACATCCTCCGGTTGGTCCAATGAAGGCCCTCAGTGGGTAGGCTACGATATGGGCAAACCCATTCCCGTCAGCGAAGTACAGCTTTACTGGAACAACCAGAATAAGCGTATAGAAACCTTTGACATTCAGGTTTCTAACGATAACAAGAGCTGGACTACAGTTTGGGAAGGCGAAAGCATCTTATCCGATAAGATGGAAAGCTATACCTTTGATGAAGTGTATGCCCGCTACATTAAGGTAACCGGTTATAAGAACACGGTGAACAACTGGACCTCCATTAATGAGTTCTACATTCCCTTCAGCGGCACCATGTTTGATGACTTAGAGGGCAGCTGGGCACAGAGCTACATTGAGGAAATGGCGAAAATCGGTATGATAGACGGTGTGGCCGACAGAGTATATTCTCCTGAATCCACCTTAAGCCGTGCGGCGTTCCTCACCATGCTCAACCGAGTGTATGGTGTTGCAAATGGTAACTATACCGGCAAGATTGCCGATATTGGTGCCAATTCCTGGTTTACACCGGCCATTGAAGGTGCTTTGGCACAAGATCTCATTCCGCCGGCAATGTTAGAAGGCGGCTTCAAGCCTGACCAGAACATTACCCGTGAAGAAATTTGTGCATTGGCAGTTGTGTATTACGAGAAATTCCACGAAGCACTCACCGGTGCAGACTTGTCTAAGTTCACAGATGCTGATACCACCTCCGAATGGGCAAGACCTTATGTGGAAAAAGCGGTTGCTATGCGTCTCATTGCGGGCATGAGCGAAGATACCTTTGCTCCTTCCGCAACAGCAACAAGAGCACAGGCGGCTACATTCTTAAAACGTATTTACGTTAAAAATTATTAATCGTAATAGTAGCGGGATAAGCCTTTAAGGTTTATCCCGCAATTTACATCATAGATTTATCTTTGATGAATATGAGTTTATTTTTTTAGTAGGAGGAACGTATGGCAAACGCTTCTTATATAGCTTCTTTTATAGCAACAATTTTAGGACTGATAGAGCCTTTCGGCAAAAAAATGAAAACCATCCTACCCCTGAACTTTACAGGGAATTTTTTGGTTGGATTAAGCTATCTGATGGTAGGGCAAAACAGTGGTGCTGCCATCTGCGCTTTTGCTTGTGTGCAAGTGTTTATTAATTATATTTTTGATTCAAAAGGGAAAAAGGTACCCTTTTGGCTGATCATTGTTTATGCGGTCATCTTTCTTTCGATTAATTTAATGACCTTTGCCCATTGGTATGATGTATTTGCTTTGGCAGCATCCATGGTCTTTGTGATGAGCGTGGCACAAAGCAATGCAAAATATTATCGCATACTGGCTTTTGTCAATTCAAGTATTTGGATTTTCTATGATTTTCTTGCCGCAGCATACGGAAATTTATTCACTCACGTTGCTTTATTAATTTTCCAAATTATTTCTGTTATTGTAAGAGATGTAAAAGGAAAAAAGGGTGATAAGGGAGAAAATCAGCATAAAGGAAAAAATAATTAAAAAAACTAAAAAATGTATGAAAAAATAGTAAAAACCGCTTTTTTTATTGCGAACAGGCGGTTTTGTTGATATAATGAAGAAAAGAATGGAGGCTATCCAAATGAATGTTTATGTTATGGTTGATATAGAGGGCATCAGCGGTATTTATAACCGTGACCAGGTGGCAGAAGAACAATGGCAGGTGCCGGAAGGTCGCCGTCATTTAATGGGCGATATCAATGCCTGCGTGAAAGGCTTAAAGGATGCCGGCGTGGATAAAGTCTATGTCCACGATTGCCACGGTGGTGGCTGGATGTTTGACTGGGAAATGGCTTCCGATTTGGCAGATGGGTATGTTTGCGGTTATGTAGGCGACCGCCGCTATGCTAATTTAGAAGAATTCGATGCGGTGATTCTTTTAGGCTATCACGCTATGGCCGGCACTCAGGAGGCTATTTTAGAGCATACTTATTCCTCCAAAGATGTGCAGAATATGTATATTAACGGCGTTAAAGTGGGCGAAACCGCTGTGGATGCCGCCATTGCCGGTGAGCAGGGCGTGCCGGTGATTATGGTTAGTGGCGATGATAAGGTTTGTGCCGAGGCTAAAGCCATTATGCCTGATGTGGTCACAGCTGAAGTGAAAAAGGGATTGTCAAGATTGGGCGGAACTTTATTACCGCCGGAAAAGGCTCATCAGCTGATTTATGAAAAGACCATAGAGGCTGTGAAAAAGGCAGATTCCATCAAGCCTTATGTTATTCCCGGTCCCATTACCTGCAAAATGGAAATGACAGAGGCAACCCGTTTGTTCCGTCCCTCCGTTAAGCCTTATATGGAGATTTTAGACGGCAGAACCTACACCGTAACCGGTGACACGGTTGAACAGGCGCTCTGGAGAGCATTCTGGTGATAGGAGGGGCAGAAAATGAATGTTTATGTTATGGTTGATATAGAGGGTATCAGCGGGATTTACAGTAATGACCAGACAAGAGAGGGCCGCTGGCAGAATCCCGAAGGCCGCCGGTGCTTAATGGCAGATATTAATGCCTGCGTAGAAGGGTTAAAGGCAGGCGGCGCAGAAAAAGTCATCGTTCATGATTGTCACGGTGGTGGCTGGATGCTGGATTGGGAGCAGGCTATTCCGCTTGCAGATGGGTACATTTGCGGTTATGTGGGCGACCGTCGCTATGGCGATTTAACGGATATGGATGCGATGGTTTTATTAGGCTATCACGCCATGGCTGGCACGGAAGGCGCCATTTTAGAGCACACCTTTGGCCTGGATGTGCAGAATATGTACATTAACGGCGAAAAAGTGGGTGAAACCGCTGTAGATGCCGCCATTGCCGGAGAGCAGGGCGTGCCGGTGATTATGGTTAGTGGCGACGATAAGGTTTGTGCCGAGGCTAAAGCCATTATGCCCGATGTGGTAACGGCTGAGGTAAAAAAAGGTCTGACCTGCACCGGTGGTATTTTGTTGCCCCCGGGCAAGGCCCACAAGCTCATTTATGAAAAAGCAAAAGAGGCGGTGGAAAAAGCAGATTCCATTAAGCCTTATGTAATCGAAGGTCCCATCACCTGCAAAATGGAAATGATTGAACGGACAAGAATGTTCCGCCCTTCCTGTAAGCCCTATATGCAGATGATTGACGGCAGAAGCTTTACGGTTACAGCTGATACGGTAGAAGAAGCACTCTGGCGTGCATTTTATTAAGAGAAAAAGGAGAGTTTCGGATGATTACAGAGAAACAAACTGTTTTAAAAATAACAGCTGCCCGTCCTGAAGAGGGAATGCAGGCGGTGATCATTACAAAAAAAGAAATAAAAGGATGCCGTTTTGCTGTTACCGATAAAACCGGCAAGGAACTGGCAACCGGTGAAGCGATGGTTACGGGCTGTGAGGCAAACCTTTCGGCACAGTTTGAGGCGGTCATGTGGTCAGTGGAACAACCGAATTTATACATATTATCACTGGCAATTACCTATGCAGACGGTGAAACAGAAGAAATTAGCGACTGTTTTGGTTTTCGCTATGTATCCACCGATGATAAAAACATTTATTTAAACGGCTATCCCTTCTATATGCGCGCTTACATCCGCGGCGCGGCAGCACACGAGCACGAGAATAACTGTAATTTGTCTGAATATGATTTTTATAAAAAGAATATCGAGATGGCAAAAAGCTATGGCTTTAACACCATTCGCTTTCACTCTGTTATCCCGCCGGAGGCCTGCTTCCGCGCGGCAGACGATTTGGGTATTTTAATCCATATTGAAATGCGTAAGGAAAATGATGATTACGATAATTTAGAGGAAATGCTTTATGGCAAAAATGATTTCATCAATAACGATAGATTGCTGGAAATCATTGAAACCTTATATAACCATCCCTCTTTTATGGTCTATTGTGTGGGTAATGAAATCCGTGAGCCGGGCAAGAAACCCAGAATCCGTGAAATCCGTGATTTTATTAAGGAAAATGACCCCAACCGTTTGTTTATTGACACCTGTGCTCACGGTGAATATGACCGTGACTATGTTGATTTTGACGTGCAGCATATGAGCTATTTCTTCCCCTACGGCAAGAATGCAGATATGTTTGAAAATACGGATAATCTCTTGTGCTTTGGCACGGTGAATAACCGTGATATGGTGGTGGAAGAGGGAAGTGGCAAAATCCGTCGCGGTATTCAGTTCCCCCGCCCCTTAATTGCTCACGAGGTTTGTCATTACACCTCCTGGCGTGATTTTTATGCATTAAAAGAAAAGTTTGCAAAATATGGCCGTCCTGCACCCTGGTGGGTAGAGGAAGAAATTAAAATGATTGAAGCTAAAGGCTATAAAGAAGGCTTTGCAGACACTTTGCAGATTACTAAAGACTTTCAGTTTCGTTGCTGGAAGGCGGCATTAGAGGGCATCCGTTCCAGCAAGCTCCTCTCCGGTTTTCACATGCTTCAGTTTGCCGATACCGACCGGTATGAAAATTCCAATGGTGTAGTGGATTGCTTTGATGATCCTCACGGCATTTCCCAGGAGGAATTCCGCAAGTTTAATGGTGATACGGTGCTCCTTGCAAGACTCCCCAAGCAGGTATATGGTTATGGTGAAACAGCCAAAATCCCTGTTTTGCTTTCTCAGTTTATGATTAATCCGCCTAAAAAAGCGGTGTTTACCTATACCTTGACGGATGATAGCGGCAAGATATATTGTAAGGGCAGTTTAAACGATGTGGATACAAGAGAATCCGGTCTTTACAGTCTGTGCAGCTTAGAGGTATTAATGCCGGAAGAAAGTACTCATTTAACCCTTGACTGTCGCTTGGATTTTGCCGACGGTACCGTTTGCGAAAATAACTGGGAGCTGTGGGTAATGCCCGGTTGCCGTGAGCTTTCTTTAGATGCGAAGGCAGATATGGAGGCAAGCTACTTAGACAGAGTTTGTACATTCAATGAGAATTCATCCTTATTGCTAACGGATAAGCTGGATGATGCCTTATTTGAAAAGTTAGAGCAGGGTCAGGATGTAATGCTCATTTACCGCACGGACTGGACCCGTCATCTGCTCCATAAGGATATGAAAGCACCAAAATATTCCTTCCGCCACGTGTGGGATCGGTATAAAGGGGTTATCTGGGATCGTGGTACCATCAATGGTGGTCCGGTAGATAAAGAGACCTTAAACGGCTTAGGCTTTGTCACCGATGGTCAGATTAACTTCCAGTATTATAACTTAATTGATGATAGTGATAAGATTAATTTAGACGATTTTCCCACGGCGGTACATTCCATTGTCAGCGGCTTGGATAAGTCCAGCCGTGACCGGTTTGATGCCACAAAATTCAGGCTGCCGGAACTGATGTATGACCGCACCATGCGCCACTTCAGCTATGCTTTTGCATTACAGGTGGGCAAGGGACGGCTCTTGGTTACTGGTATGAATTTTACCGGTGTGGATTCTTATGACACCGCATCCTGCGCTATGCTGAAAGCTTTAGTTGATTACTGTCATACGGATGCTTTTGGCAAAGAAGGTAGCCTGACGACAACTGAATTAAAGAACTATCTTGCCGGCATTGCCGCTGAGGGTCCCCAGAAGGAACGCATGATGACCCAGTACTGGCAGCTTGACGAAGAGCCGGTGGAATCTATGAACTATTGGAATGAATCAGAACGCTATTTAAGAGAAAACGAGTAAAACAGGAGGTAACAATATGAGCACAATGACATTGTTTCAGCTTTCTTCATTAGAGAAAGTGTATCTTGATTACACCTTGCCCGAAGCAGAATTTCTGCAGATGTCGGTGATGAAAAACGAGAAATTTTCTTATCAGATTGCCTATAATGGTGACAACAATTATATGCGCCGGAATATGGATATTACGGTGAATTCCCCTTTGGCGGAGTTTATCACCATCCGCAAGGTGGGTAATGTACCTTCTGAATATCCCGTTCGTGTAGAGAGCGATGAATATTATGAACGCTATGAGCCCGGCCTGTTCCCCGATGTGCTCTATCCGATGGAAGAAAGCACTATGGAGGTGGTTCGTTGTGCCTGGCATAGCCTGTGGATTACGGTGACCTTAGATGGCTCCGTGAAAGCCGGTACATACCCCATTGAAGTGGTGCTGAGTGATAAAGAAGGTAGTTTTTCCAAAACTATGACCGTTGAGGTGATTGATGCCCTGCTTCCCGAACAGGAGATGGTTTTCACCCAGTGGTTCCACGCTGATTGTCTGGCGAATTACTATCAGGTGCCCGTGTTCTCCGAAGAGCATTGGGAGCTGATTGATAAATTTATGAAAACAGCGGCCGATAACGGCATTAATATGATGTTAACACCCATCTACACACCGCCTCTTGACACTCAGGTGGGGCATGAGCGTACCACTGTTCAGCTGGTGGATGTGACAAAGGACGGGGAAACCTACAGCTTCGGCTTTGACAAGCTCCGCCGCTGGATTGCCATTTGTAAGAAAAACGGCATCCGTTATTATGAAATGGCGCATATGTTCACCCAGTGGGGTCTTGAATTCACCCCGAAAATTATGGCAACGGAAAATGGTGAATATAAGCGGATTTTCGGTTGGGATGTAGCCTCTGATGATCCCCGTTATATGAACTTTTTATCCCAACTTTTGCCGGCACTTGACAAAGTGCTTCGGGAAGAGGGCATTCACAAAAACACCTTCTTCCACATTTCCGATGAGCCTCACGGCGAGCACTTAGAGCGTTATTTAATGTTAAAGGAGCAGGTGAAACAGTATCTGCCCGGCTATGAGTTTATTGATGCTCTTTCCGATTTTGATTATTATAAAAAAGGTGTGGTAGACCATCCCATTCCCTCTACCAACAGAATTGAACCCTTTATTGAAAACAATGTGCCGGATATGTGGGCCTATTACTGTTGTTCCCAGGCGATTAATGTGAGCAACCGGTTTATGGCAATGCCCTCTTACCGCAATCGTGTCATCGGCCTGCAGTTCTATAAATTCGATGTGTTCGGCTTTTTGCATTGGGGTTATAATTTCTATAACTCAGCCCTTTCCTTAAAGCAGATTAACCCCTTTATGATTACGGATGCCATTAATACCTATCAGTCCGGTGATGCCTTTTCTGTTTATCCCGGACCGGAAGGACCCATTGAGTCCCTGCGTATTTTGGTGTTCTACGATGCCCTGCAAGACTTGCGTGCTTTAAAACTATTAGAAAGCTTTATCGGCAAGGAAAAGGTTGTAGAGCTCATTGAAAAAGAAGCGGGGATGGAAATTCGCTTCGACCAGTATCCTCACGATAAAACGTTCCTTTTGCGTTTGCGTGAAATTGTCAATAACGAGATTAAAAAACATATTTAGGAGGAACGACAGATGTTTAAATTAGGTATTGTTGGTGCCGGAATTATCGGTAGAGACCATAGTGCTGCCATTTTGAGAAATGAAGATTGTGAATTGGTAGCCGTTTGTGATACGGTGCTTGAACGTGCCGAAGAAATTGCAGCAGCACACAAAGCAAAAAGTTTTACTGATTACAAAGAAATGTGTGAGCAGGTGGAGCTGGATGCTGTGATTTTAAATCTGCCCCATTTTCTCCATCACGATGTAACGGTTTATTTCCTGGAAAAAGGCGTGAACGTGCTGGTAGAAAAACCCATGGCTATGAGTGTGGAGGAGTGTGACAGCATGATAGCGGCCGCTGAAAAAAGCGGTGCCAAGCTGGCAGTTGGTCACGTACAGCGCTACTATTCAGCTTATGAAGAAATTAAAAAGATTAAAGAAAGCGGCAAGCTGGGCGAACTGAAAATGATTACCGAAGTACGTAACGTAAACTATCTGCCCGGCCGTCCCAAGTGGTTTTTAGATAAGAAGTTATCCGGCGGCGGCATTGTGATGAACTACGGAGCCCACACCATTGATAAAATTATGTATGTGTCTGGAGAAAAGGTTGTAGAGGCAACCTCTTACCTTTCTAACCCGCTTTCTGATGATAATGTGGAGATCAATGCACAGATTCTGTTAAAGTTTACCGGCGATATAACAGCCACCGTTACGTATTGCGGTTGCCCCGATACCCGTGCGTATGAAACGGTATTTTATTTCACAAATGGTATGGCAAAATCAGCCGGCGGCTCTGATTTCTGTGTATTTGAGAATAACCAGTGGGTAAATTACGGCGGTACTACTGATTTGTTATATGACCAGCTGGTGGAATTTGTGAAATTTTTAAAGGGCGAAGAAAGTAACATCGTTATGCCGGAATATGGCAGAGAGGTTATTGCTGCCATTGAAAAAATATATGCCGAGTAATTTGATTGGAGATTGTTTCCATGGATTTTATTTATCAATATGATTTGCATTTTGTCTTTCGCTTAATCGTTGCCGGCATTTGTGGCGCTTTGGTGGGCATAGAACGAAAACGCCGCGCCAAAGAGGCCGGCATCCGCACCCATTGTCTGGTGGCGTGTGCTTCGGCACTTATGATGATTTTATCAAAATACGCGTTTGATGATTTGGCGGGGGAGTTTATTAAGGTAGACCCCTCCCGTATCGCTTCCGGTGTGGCCAGCGGTATCGGTTTTTTGGGTGCCGGTGTGATTTTTGTGTATAAGCGCACTGTCTCCGGCCTCACCACAGCGGCAGGCATCTGGGCCACAGCCGGTGTGGGTCTCGCCATTGGCGGCGGCATGTATGTTCTGGGGTTATCGGCCACTTTGATCATCCTGTTGGTGCAGTTCCTTTTGCACTCTCATGCAGGCTGGTTGCAAAAGCCCAAGGTTAAAATTTTGCTTTTGCGCTATCAGAATGATGGCAAGGGTCAACCGGATGCAACGGGAATTTTTAATGAGCTGGGTATTACCGTCAGCGATGTGAGTGTGAAAAAAGAGGTGCAAAACAATGTGGTAGAGTATCGCTATGTCCTTGAAATTCCGCCACGGCTTGAAGAAAGTGTGCTGGTAGCGCGGTTTGATTGCGATTGCACCTTAACGTTGAATGAATAAATGGAAAAACGCCCATAGGCAGTGAAGGAATCATTATGTATCAATACATTTTGTGGGATATAGACGGAACAGTTCTTGATTTTTTGGCATCAGAGGCATATGCCATCAGAACATTATTCAAAAAATATAACCTTGGCGAGTGTAGCGATGAAATGCTGAAGCAGTATTCTGCCATTAACGTAAAATACTGGCAAATGCTGGAACGGAACGAACTCACCAAGCCGGAGATATTGGTTGGCAGATTCCGTGAGTTTTTCAGCATCATCGGTGTTGAGGTTTCCATTGCAGAAAGCTTTAATCAAGAATATCAGGTAACTCTTGGGGACTATGTTGAGTTTGTTGATAAAGCAAAGGACATATTGCTTTCTCAAAAAGGGAAGTATACGTTGGTTGCGGTTACCAACGGCACAAAGGTTGCTCAGGAGCGGAAATTGCGTCTTTCAGGGCTGAATGAAATTTTTGATGCCATCTTTATCTCGGAGCTTGTTGGAGCAGAAAAGCCCAACAAGGCCTATTTCGATTATGTTTTTGAAAAAATGGGGATAACCGATAAAAAAGAGGTACTTATTATTGGTGATTCTCTCACAAGCGATATGCAGGGCGGGTTTTTAGCAGGCATTGACACCTGCTGGTTTAATCCGGAGCATAAGCCCAACACCCGAAACATTCCCATAACCTATGAAATTGATGATCTTGGCAAAATCGAAGAAATTGTTTGTGTGTAAAAAATATGAGAAAAGAGGATAACAATGAAATTAAAAGTTATGACGTATAACATTATGTCCGGTCGGAATAATCTGGAGCTGATGGCGGGGAAGGATTGGCTTGACCCCACCCTGGTGAACCCCTCTTTAGTGGCAGCGGTGATTAAAGAACAAAATGCCCATATTGTGGGCATGAATGAAGTTCACGAGGCAGGCTTTATTTTTGATAACCAGCCGGAGCGGATTGCCAAAGAAGCCGGCTATGACTATTTTTATTTTGCTCAGGCCGTTTTAGATAGGGAAAGCCCCTATGGCAACGCCATTTTGTCGAAATACCCCATTGTAGAGGCAGAAACGTTCTGTATTCCTGCTGGTGACCCCAGTGAGGATGAACGAGTAGAGGCGCGAAGCATTGCCAAAGCCACAATTGATTTAGGGGAGCAAAAGGTGACAGTTTTGGTTTCGCACTTTGGTTTGGCACCTTCTGAACAGAAAATGGTGGTCGAAAAAGTGAAAGAGCTCATTGCGGTATCCCCCTATCCCTGCATTTTAATGGGTGATTTTAATATGGAGCCGGATGAAAAGTTAATCCGTGAGCTTTCTGCCCTTATACAAGACACAGCACCTGAAAAAATTGATAAAACCCAGTATACCTTTTCTTCCAATGACCCCTTTATGAAAATTGATTACATTTTTGCGGATGAGTCTATGAAGGTGGAACAGGCTATGCCCATTGAGGCAAACCCCAGCGACCACAAGCCCTATGTGGCAGAGCTGATTTTGTAAGAAAAGAGGAAAAAAGGATGGAGAACGTAAAAATCGTCACCTTTAATCTACGCACGCTATATGATACTTATGACGGCATGAATGCCTTCATTCACCGTGCCGGCCTCATTTTAGATAAAATTAACGAAGAAAAACCCCACGTGATTTGTTTTCAGGAAGTGGGGGAGCAAATCCGTCCTTTTTTGGAAAAATATTTGGTGGATTATCATATGGTAGGTCACGGGCGTCTGGCTGATTTTTCCAACGAAGGGTTAGGGTTTGCCTATCGCAAGGATTCAATGGAATTGTTTGGTTTGGAGCAGTTTTGGCTGTCTCCCACACCTTTTGTGCCCGGCACCCGGTATGAAATTCAGAGTGAATATCCCCGTACCTGCATTTATGCAACGGTGAAACATAAAAACATGAAAACCCCCATTCGCTTATATGATGTGCATTTAGACCACGAAAGCGATGAGGCCAGAATTTTAGGCATTCGTCAGATTTTGGAAAAAATGAAAAAAGACGATGAAGTGATGGCATATCCCTCCTTTATACTGGGAGATTTTAATGCTCAGCCGGATAGCAAAACCATTGCTTTTTGCAATAACTATGAGGACTATCCCTTAGTGGATTTAACAAAAGACATCCCGGTTTCTTTCCACGATTTTGGCGGTACCGGCCATACAGAATATTCCCGTGGCTGGAAGATTGACTATGTATTTACCGGTCCTGAAACGGCTCAAAAACTGCAAAAGGTTTATACATGGGAGGATAACAAAAACGGTATTTTCCTTTCTGACCATTATCCCATTTGCTGTGAATTTACATTAGAGTAAAGAAAAGAGGAAGCCTTATGAAATCTGAATTAAAGCGCTTTTCTGTTACCCCGTCTGTTGTACCGGCAGATTGTGAAAGCAAAATAAGCATCCGTGCCTTAGATGGTTGGATGCTTTTTTATGACGATGTGACCTATGAGGTGCAGATTATCCCCGCTGATAAAAATGAACTTCCCATGGATGAGGCTCTCTCATTAAAGGGTATGGAGCAGTTCAGAGAAACACGAAAGGTTCAGCCGAAAAACGGTGTGATTGAACTGACCCACTTTTTCAAAGGGGAACAGCAGTGGAATATCCGCATCCGTACCTTTGAGCATGATAAGCATGAACTGACCACTCACCAAATGAATCCCAAGAGTTTTGGCTGGGTCATGGAGCGCCCCGAGCAATGGTCCATTGTGTCGGTATATTCATTAAAAGAGGATTTATATAACCGCAGAGCGTTGCGAGGCGATTTGCATATTCACACCAATATGACCGACGGGGATGAAAGCCCGGCACTGACGGCGGCTACCTACCGCCAGATGGGTTATGACTTTGCGGTCATTACCGACCATTATTTTTATGATATTGGTCAATATGCCCGGGAAAAGTTTGATTTTAAAACTGATTTTCTCCTGCCGGTGGGTGAAGAAATTCACAACGGTTTTGGCGGTCATTTGCACATAGTGAACATTGGCAGTTCCCAAAGTGTGAACGAAGTGTTCAGAGAAAATCCGGAGCGCATAAAAAAAGAAGTAGAAGCCTTGAAAGAAGCGGTGGATGTTCCTGAAAATGTGGATGAACAGGAATATTTATACAGGGTTTGGGTCTATTTAGAAGCCAAACGCTATGGCGGTTTGGTGATTTTCCCTCATCCTTACTGGAACATTGAAAAAGTACGCTGGCACGTGGGCCATGAAATGTCTATGGCTATTTTAAAAGACGGTCTTTGCGATGCCTTTGAAATTATGGGTGGCGGCAATGCAGAAGAAAACAATCTGCAAACAGCCCTTTATTATGAAGCCCAGCGTCAGGGCGTGAATCTGCCGGTGGTTGGTTCAACGGACAGTCACACCGTTCTTTGGGATGGCAACGAATTTAAAGCCTCCACCTATGTGTTCACCGAAAACAGCAACATTAAAAAAGCGGTGTTAGAAGGCTACAGCGTGGCGGTGGAACATCAGCCGGATGAAAAAAATATTCGGTTATACGGCCCCTATCGCCTGGTGCGTTATGCCCGTTTCTTAACGGATTATTATTTTCCTCTCCACAATGAGCTGTGTGCATCTGTTGGCCCTGTTCTCCGGGATTACATTCAGGGTGATAAAAGTGTTAAACCTCTTTTAGAGGCGTTGGAACAGCGCATTACCGACTTTGAAAACAGATTTTTTGGCAGAGAAAAGGAGTAACATTATGTCAGTTATTGAAAATATGCAGAAAATGTTGCGGCTTTTATATGAGACACAGGATACAGAATGGATTGCAAAGCACGGCAAAGAACTGAACACCATTGAATTCGGGCAAACCTTTAAAGAGTATAAAGCGGCCGCAGACTATACCTATAACCTTTTAAAAGAAGAGGGCTTTGATGCCGAAATCATAACCTTTCCGGCAGACGGCAAAACCACCTATATGGATATGCGAACTCCCATGGCTTGGGAGGCAAGCGTAGGGCGGCTCACGGTAACGAAATCTTCTGTTCCTTTTGCTGAGCCGGTGGTGGCCGATTATGAAAAACATCCCTTTCACTTAATCAAACATTCCACCGCCACACCGGCAGGTGGCGTCCGTGTGAAGCTGGTAACGGAAGCGCAGGTCTATGCCGGTGAGGATTGCCGGGGAGCTATGGTGCTGTTAAATGCGGATACGCCGCCCCGACCGTATGCCATTTCGCCTCTTTTGGATTTGGGGGCTATGGGATTTGTGTCTGATTACATCCGTGCGGCAGCCGATACACCGGATGCGGTGCAGTGGGTGAATGCCGGAACAGACGACACAAGCCATTGGCATGTGCAGGCAGATGACCGCGATTTCATTGGTTTTTCCATTTCACCTCGTGTGGGTCGAAAACTTCGTCAGGCGGCCGAAAGCGGTGCGGTGGAGGTGCTTGTTGAGTCCGACGGTCGGCGGTATGAAGGAGAAATTTATGGCGTAACCGCGTTAATTCCCGGGAAAAAGAAGCAAGAGCTTTGGCTGATGGCTCACTTATATGAACCCTTTATTGCAGATAATGCCGTGAGTGTAACCATGACCATCGGTACCGTAAAACAACTGTTAAAACTGATTCAAGAAGGCAAGTTACCGCCTCTTACATATTCCATCCGTCTGGTTTTTGCTATGGAAAGTTATGGCTACACGGCTATGGCAGCCCATTTTGGCGGAGCGCTGCACAATCAGGTGATTGGTGGCCTTAATATTGATACTCCACCGGTGCAAACCATAGATACCGATTTTAAAACAGACTTAGTGCCTTATGCTACGCCCTTTTTTGGGAACTACATTTATCGTTTGGCGGCTAAGGCCTTTGAAAAGGAATTTCCCCATAACGAAAAATTTGTTTCCTGGGTGTATAATTATGGCGATGACTGTATGGTGGGGGATTCCACCATTGGGGTGCCATCCATTTATGTTGAGCATTGTGAATGCTATTATTGGCACAATTCCATTCAGAGTAATGATGTGCTTTGTGAAGAAAAACTCCACCGTGTACAGAGTTTTACCACCCTTTGGGCGGCACAGATGGTGCTTTTGAACGAAGAGAATCTGCCGGAGATGGTAAAAGCCTCAGCAGAGCTTGCTAAAGAACGGTTAGCTTTTGAAATGACAAAAGGAGAACAGTATCCTAATCAGCAAGACCGTATGGCATACTTTATGGCGGGGGAACAGGCACAGCTTAAAAGCTTTAAAAAGATTGCCGATGTACCTGAAATTGATGAAGCAATTACGAGCCTGCAGGTGCCGGAACTTCCCAATGAAATACAGGAACTTCGTTGGCTTACCTATGCAAAAGGCATTGTGGGGACGCGTTCTATCATTGGATTTCCTCACGATTTGATTAAATTGCCGAAAGAAAAGCGCCGCATATTACCCAATGATGTGATGTATGGTCCGTTAGGTATGATTCTTTCAGCAATGGATGGAAAGCGAAATTTAGCAGAACTCATCCAAGGGGCTTTGTGGGAATCCGGTCAGCCCATAACAGAAAAAAATGTAAAAACTCAAGTGGATGCGGTGATGTTTCTGGCCGATAGCGGTTATCTTTCGGTTATCAATGAAAATGATATCACCAAAGAGCAGATTAAAGACACCTTGCAGGCTTTGGGTATTGAAAAAAATGACATTTTGTTGGTGCACTCCAGCCAGTCCGGCTGCGGACACATTAAAGGCGGTGCCGAAACGGTGATTGAGGCGTTTTATGAAACAGTAGGAGAAAATGGCGGCATGCTGATGCCTACTTTCACCCGGCCTTATGTTGCTTTTGAGGGAGCGGTGAACAAGGCAAGAAATTACCGGCCGTTTAGTCCTGACAATATTGATAACATATGGGTTGGCACAATGCCGAAAGTGCTTTTGAAAAAGTTTAATGCTAAACGAAGCGCTCATTGTAGTCACTCCTGGGCAGGATTAGGCAAAAAAGCAGAAGAAAGTGTAATGGCACAAGGTTTGTTAGATCCGCCAGCATCGGAAACCAGCCCCATGGCAAAAGCTCTGGCAATGGGCGGCAAGGTTGTGTTCTTCGGCTGCGGTCTGGGCAGCAACACCTTTGTGCATCATGTAGAGCATCTGGCACAATCTGCCTTTTTGGAAAACGCCATTGTGAAGGTGGAGGATGCTAGCGGCAAACAACACACCGAGGTCATTCACAACCATGTGCCCGGCTGCCGTGATTTTTATGAGCCGGTGGGCATACAGGCGAAGTTCTATCAAAGAGCCATAGCCAAAGGCCTGGAAATCCGGAAGGCAAAGCTTGGTTTGGGAACCGTGAGCTGTATTGATTTAAAGCAGCTGTATGAAATCGGTATGGAACTGTTCCGCGAAGACCCCAATGTGACATTGTGTGATCGACCGGAGTGTCCTTTCTGTAAAAAGTATCGATAAGAACTAAAAGGCTGTAAAAAGATTTTACAGCCTTTTTATATTGCAAACAGTTGATTTTACGGTAAATTATGATATAATAAAAGAAGAATATTTTTTAGAACAAGGGATGATCAGTATGGCAAAATTTAACCCCAAATCTTTGAAGGCAGAAGAATTCATCAGCCATGAAGAGATTTTAGATACGCTTAAGTATGCAGAAGAAAACAAGAACAATATTGAATTGATTGACAGCCTGCTTGAAAAAGCAAGACCGAAGAAGACTGAAACCGGTATGCATTGTGAGGGTTTAACCCACCGTGAGGCATCTGTATTACTGGCTTGTGAAATTCCTGAAAAAATTCAGGAGATGTATAAAATTGCAGAAGAAATCAAACTGGCGTTTTATGGCAATCGCATCGTTATGTTTGCGCCGTTATATCTTTCTAATTACTGCGTAAACGGTTGTGTGTATTGTCCTTATCATCATCAGAATAAGGAAATTCCCCGTAAAAAGCTGACCCAGGAAGAGGTTCGTGCTGAGGTTATCGCTCTGCAGGATATGGGCCATAAGCGCCTGGCAATTGAATCCGGCGAAGACCCGGTGAATAACCCCATTGAATATATTTTAGACTGCATTAACACTATTTACAGCGTTCATCACAAAAATGGTGATATCCGCCGCGTGAATGTGAACATTGCGGCCACCACGGTGGAAAATTACCGCAAGTTGAAGGAAGCCGGCATTGGTACCTACATTCTGTTCCAGGAAACCTATCACAAGGAAAGCTATGAGCAACTGCATCCCACCGGTCCCAAGCATAACTATGCGTACCATACGGAGGCAATGGACCGTGCCATGGAAGGCGGTATTGACGATGTAGGCCTAGGCGTTCTCTTTGGCTTAGAGCTTTATAAATACGAATTTGCCGGCCTTTTAATGCACGCTGAGCACTTAGAAGCGGTTCACGGTGTGGGTCCTCACACCATCAGCGTGCCCCGTTTAAAGCGTGCCAGCGACATTGACCCCTCTGCTTTTGACAACGGCATTTCAGATGAAATTTTCACTAAGATTATTGCCTGCATCCGTATGGCGGTGCCTTACACAGGCATGATTATTTCCACCAGAGAATCAGAAGAGGTTCGTGCTAAGGCCCTTCGGGTGGGTATTTCCCAGATCAGCGGTGCTTCCCGCACCTCCGTTGGTGGTTATACGGAAGAAGAACGCCCCCACGATACGGAGCAGTTCGATGTGTCCGATTCCCGTACATTAGATGAGGTGGTGCGCTGGCTGATGGAAATGGGCTTTATTCCCTCTTTCTGTACGGCTTGCTACCGCGAAGGCAGAACCGGTGACCGTTTTATGCAGCTTTGTAAAACTGGGCAGATTTTAAACTGCTGTCACCCCAATGCCCTTATGACCTTAACGGAATTTTTAGAGGATTATGCAACCCCCGAAACCAAAGAAGTTGGCTATCGGATGATTGAGCAGGAGTTGGAGAAGATTCCTAAGGAAAAGGTTAAGGGTATTGCAAAACAAAACATTGAGGATATTAAGAACTCCAATCGTAGAGATTTCAGGTTCTGATACAATGGTCGGCGAAACGGTTTTACGCTTCGTCGACCATTTTTAAGTAGGCTAAGGATGGAGTGTTTGAGATGGATCAATTAAAAAACTGTACCTTGTGCCCCAGAAACTGCGGCGTTGACAGAACAAAGACGGTTGGCTTTTGTGGCGCAACCGATAAAATTAAAGTGGCAAGAGCGGCTTTGCATTTTTGGGAAGAACCCTGCATCAGCGGCAGGGCGGGTTCGGGCACGGTGTTTTTCAGCGGGTGCAATCTGGCCTGCCGGTACTGTCAGAATTATGATATCAGTATTGGTGGTTTTGGGAAAGAGATATCAATTGAACGGCTTGGTGAGATATTTCTTGAACTTCAGGAGCAGGGTGCGCACAACATTAATCTTGTCACCCCAACGCCATATTTGCCGCAGATTATATCTGCCATCGATCGCGTGCGCAGCCACATGCACATTCCTTTTGTTGCGAATTTGGGTGGCTATGAAAAGCCGGAAATCATTAAGGCTTTGCAGGGATATATTGATATTTTTCTAACAGATATAAAATATAAATCATCTGAATTTTCAAAGAAATATAGCTTGGCACCGGATTATTTTGAGTTCGCAATGGCTGCCCTTTGTGAGATGGTGTCCCTTTGCGGGGCACCGAAACTTGATGCAGAAGGGATGATGCAATCGGGGGTGATTGTTCGTCATCTTGTACTGCCCGGATGCCGGAAGGATTCCATTGAGATTTTAAAAAGCCTGAAAGAACAGTTTGGCACGGAGAGTTTTATTCTCAGCTTAATGAGTCAGTATACTCCCAATGGGCATTTGGAAGACTATCCCGAGATTAACCGGAAAATCACTACATTTGAATATCATTCGGTTGTTGATGCGGCATTGGCGTTAGGGTTTGACAATGCCTATGTGCAGGATAAGTCAAGTGCAAAGTTAGACTATACACCGCCCTTTGATTTAAAGGGGCTGTAGAAAAATGCACAGACCGTACAAATAAATTTGTACTTTGAATAAACTTCACCACTCGCAGTACCTTTGTACAGCTTCGGGTTCAGTTTATCCAATCTGCACTATTTTTCGTCCAGCCCCTGAAAGGGTTGTAGAAACATGCACAGACCACACAAAATGTGTAAAAAGATTATAAAAAAGAGGCTATAGCTTTTGCTACAGCCTCTTTTTGTATGATTGGCGATCTGGGCAATTTTACAGCAGCCAACCTTATTTCATGGGAAAGTTTTCCAATACATAATCCATATCCTTATCGCCGCGGCCGGAGAGGCACAGCAGAATGGAACCGTGCTTCTTTTCTTTTGCCAGCTTCATAGCATAAGCAACAGCATGGGAGCTTTCAATGGCCGGGATGATGCCCTCTAAGCGGGACAGACGGAAGAATGCATCAATGGCTTCTTCATCATCAATCACATCATATTTCACGCGGCCCAATTCCTGCCAGAAAGCGTGCTCGGGGCCGGAAGAGGGATAGTCAAGGCCGCTGGCAACAGAATAAACAGGAGCAGGCTCACCGTTTTCGTCCTTCAGCATTATGCTGTTAAAGCCGTGCATAACGCCTTCGGTACCGTAATTTAAGCTGGCGGCATGGTCGCCGAGCGTTGCACCACGGCCTAAGGGTTCAACACCATAAATATCAACGGGGTCATTTAAAAATCCGGAGAAGAAGCCGGCAGCATTAGAACCGCCGCCCACGCAAGCTACAATGGAGTCGGGCAGATAGCCGGTCATTTCAAGGAACTGCTCTCTGGATTCCTCACCCACAACGTGTTGGAAATCACGAACCATCATGGGGAAGGGATGGGGGCCGAGTACAGAACCGATGCAATAGATGGCATCTTTATATTCCTTGGCATAAGCCTCAAAAGCAGCGTCTACAGCTTCTTTTAACGTGGCAAGACCGTGAGTAACCTCCACAACATTAGCGCCTAAAATTTTCATTCTGGCAACGTTGGGAGCCTGTTTCTTAATGTCCACTGAGCCCATATAGATGTCACATTCCAGACCAAAGTGGGCAGCAGCAGTAGCCAAAGCCACACCATGCTGACCGGCACCGGTTTCGGCAATGACTTTTTTCTTGCCCATATATTTGGCAAGGAGCGCTTCACCCATACAGTGGTTTAACTTATGAGCGCCGGAGTGGTTTAAATCCTCACGCTTAGCGTAAATATGTACATTACCAATCTGATTGGAAAGTCTCTCCAAGTGAGTAATCGGCGTGGGACGACCCTGAAATTCCTTACGGATGCGACGAAGCTCACTGATAAACCTTCTGGACTGACAGATGTTGAAATAAGCATCGTTAATTTCTCTCATAGCGGCCTTTAATTCATCGGAGACGAAGCAACCGCCATATCTGCCGAAATATCCTTCATCATTGGGATAATTCTTGAAATAGTTGTTAAAATCTACGTCTTTTAAAATCATTTTTCCTCATGTCCTTTCCATCGGAAAACAGTATACATAATTATTATAACAAAAAAATGGTGAAAAGTCCAGTAAAAATTGCATTTTCTGTACAATTGACAAAATCGGGTGTTGGTGGTATAATTGGCTTGAAAATAAGGTATGTCAGTGGGTGAACGTATGGTTTTAGCAATTGATATCGGCAACACCAATATTGTAATCGGTGGTTTTGAGGGAGACAAGCTTTCGTTTGTGGCTCGCATTGCCACCAATGCCAACAAAACGGAGGATGAATATGCCACTAAAATCCGCAGCGTGCTAAAGCTCCACGAGGTGGAGGAAACCAATGTGGAAGGTGCTATCATTGCTTCCGTTGTGCCGCCTTTAAACAGCGTGATGAAGCAGGCGCTTCTAATGGCTTATGGCATTAGTGCCATTATGGTTGGTCCCGGAATGAAAACCGGCATTAATCTGCATTGTGATAATCCGGCCTCGGTGGGAGCAGATTTAATCTGTGCCTGTGTGGCGGCCCATCATATTTACGGCAGCCCGTCTTTGGTGATTGATATGGGCACAGCCACTAAACTCATGCTCATAGACAAAAACGGTGCCTTTTGTGGTGCATCCATCATCCCCGGCGTGAACATTGCCTTAAAGGCATTGGCCAGCGGAACGGCGCAACTTCCTCAAATCAGTCTGGAAGCACCGAAATCCGTCATTGGCAAAAATACCATTGATTGTATGCGCTCCGGCGTGGTGTTCGGCAATGCCTCAATGATTGACGGCATGATTGACCGGTATAATGAAGAGGTGGGAGAGAGTCTTCCTGTTTATGCCACCGGCGGACTTTCGAAAACCATTATCTGCCATTGTAAGCACGAAATTAAGCACGATGAGAATTTGGTGCTGAAGGGGCTGAACATTTTATATCAGAAAAATAAATAATGCTATATTCTTTCCTTTTGGAAAGTGTATAAAAAAATGTATGCGTTGCACCGCGTAGGCGGGCGACAGCAAGGAGGAATTTTTTATGAACACAGAAAAGAGGAGAATGTCAACCAAGACCTTGGTGCTGGGCGCCGTGCTAACGGCAATGGTGGTACTGTTGCAGATGATGGGTTCTTTTATCCATTTCGGCCAGTTTTCCATCTCATTGGTACTGATTCCCATTGTTATCGGTGCCGGAACCTGCGGCGTGGGCGTTGCTGCCTGGCTGGGATTGATGTTCGGTATTGTGGTTTTGGCAAGCGGCGATGCGGCGGCCTTTTTAACCGTGGATGTTTTGGGCACGGTGGTTACCGTGCTGGCAAAGGGTATTCTTTGCGGGCTTCTTTCCGGTCTGGCTTATAAGCTGCTTGAGAATGTGAACCGTTATCTGGCTGTGGCTGTAGCAGCTGTGGTTTGTCCCGTGGTAAACACCGGCGTGTTTTTGCTGGGTTGCCTGATTTTCTTTATGGATACCATTGCAGGCTGGGGGCAAGCAGCAGGCTTTGCCGATGTGGGAGCCTATATGATTTTGGGCCTGGTTGGTGCAAACTTTTTGTTTGAACTGGGTACGAACATTGTGCTGAGCCCGGTGGTTGTAAGATTACTTAATATCAGAAAAAAAGCATAAAAAGACATAAAAAAAGAACCTCAAGGCGTGTTTCTCAAAAGGATGTTTCCGAAAAAAGCCGATTGAGAGAAATAAGTACAGTTATTGAAAAATAGCTGTACTTTTTCTTTTGCTCAAAAAGGCTTCAATTTAATATTTGATTAAGTCGTATTGAAATGATGCGGCTTTTTTTAATGCAAAAAGGAGGCATACTTTTATGAAAATATATACTGAAAATTTTACGATTGTACTAAACAAACACATTACAAATACAGAGATTGATCCCTATGAATTTAGAGTTCTTTGCTATCTTCTTATGCTGGCAGATGACGATGGTATTTGCTTTCCGTCATACAATACCATTGCAGAGAAAATCGGCATAGGCGAAACAAAAGTAAAGAATGCAATTAAGCATTTGAATGAACTTAAAATTATCAATAAGACTAACCGCACAAAAGAAAATGGCAGTGCTGGTTCCAATTTATATGTGGTGTGTGAAAAGACCACTATGCAGGTCGCAGAAAAACCTGATGAGGTCGTTTCAAATACCACCTCTAGTACACCTAACGATCTACCCTGTGGTTGTGAAAAGTCCAAGGGTGGTGTGTCATACGACTGCAATAAATTTATAAATAAAATTATTAATTATTTTATTAATAACCATCTATCATCAATAGAAGATTTGATGGATCGAGCAGAAACATATGAACTCGAAGGTCTGACAAAAAAGAATTATGAATCGGCACTTGAAATTATGTTTAATTCAGAATCAATTTCGGTTGGCGGCGAAATCGTTCCTCGTGAAATTGTTCGCAAGCGATTAGAAAATATCAGCTACGAACATATCGTCTATGTCGATAATAATATGCCGAGAAAATTGGTTGATGGTAAGGTTGAAATTCAAGTCAGAAATCCTGTTCCATATATCGTAACTGCTCTATATAATGCATTG
>JAFQAZ010000002.1 GCA_017416855.1 Clostridia bacterium | reverse complement strand
GCCGATGGGATACCTAAAGGACAGATACACCAAAAAAGTTGAGATATGTGAGGAAACGGCGGATATTATCAGAAGGATATATAAGTTATTCCTAGATGGGCATGGCACGGAAACAATAGCAAAAATATTGAATCAAGAAGGTGTTAAAACACCTGCCTACTATGAACTAAAGCTAAAAGGAAAAAGCCTTGGGGAGAACAAACCAAAAGCAGCCTTTGAATATCTATGGACATATTCCATAGTGCGAAGAATTCTCACTAATCCCTTCTACTGCGGAGATTTAGTCAATCATCAAAGAGAGCGAAGCCGAATAACCAAAAAGCAGATAAAGGTGCCTAAAGAGGAACAATTTATACATAAGGATGCAGTTCCTGCAATTATACCAAGAGAGATTTGGGACAAGGTACAGGAGATTATACGGATAAACTCAGAGGGCAGAGTGAAATCGCAAAACAATCAGCCTTGCCACAGATATGCTTCTCTCTTAAAATGTGGAGATTGCGGTAGCACATTCACAGCGAAAAGGCGAAAAACAAAAGGTAAACCGGACAGGATTGAGTATGTGTGCAACGGCTATCACAGACATACTCAGATGGTGTGTTCCTCACACAGAATTAACGAATCGGTGCTTGACGAGCAGATTTACAAGCAACTTGCCGTAATGAGAGACGGACTCTCCAAATGCTCAAGACAAATTGAAAGTGATATACGGTCATGGATGTCACAGAAAAACAATGTGACTAAGAAAATAAAAAGGCTTCACGATAATATAAATTTCACCGAGCTTGAGATTGAACAAATACTGATGGAAAAAATCAAGGACAGGGATAATGCCGAAAGATATGAGAGAATGATAGAAAAGCGGAACAGAGAAATCGAAGGCTTCAAAAATGAGATTGCAAAGATAGAGAATATCGATAAAACTATCAAAGAGCGAAAAAAGGCAATGCTTGAAAATGCAAATTTGCTTGATAAAATATTAAGCGAAAAGGAATTGAGCCACGCAAATCTGTGTCTGCTGTTAGAAAAAATAATAATTCATGAAGATGAATACGGACTTCGCCTTGAAATACGAATGAAAGCACCATTCCTCGAAAAAAGCTATACAGATGAAATCGGTATGATATACGAGGACGATTACGAGGAAGTATCTGCCTGACAAATAACAGGCACGAAAAAAGCTTACAGTTAAAATTCTGTAAGCTTTTTGTCGGTGGTGCGGGCGAAGGGACTTGAACCCCCACGATAAAATCACTAGATCCTAAGTCTAGCGCGTCTGCCAATTCCGCCACGCCCGCATATTAAGTTTTTACCTCCTAATTTTTACACGGTAGAGGTACACCGAGGAGGAGCATATCACTTAATCCTCATCTATGAAAACGGCTAAAACCGTAATCAACAATAAAATCACATACAGGACGGAACCTAAATCTGGCGCGTCTGCCAATTCCGCCACATCCGCATATATTGAATTGAAAATGAAAAGCTGAAAATGAAAAATTATTGTTTGCATTAAGAACAAAAACATTATACCATTCTTTTGTAGCAATGTCAAGAACTTTCATAGATTGTATATTTTTACGGCGGTGGGGCATACTGACAGTATACTGTGATAGGAGGGTTACCGATGATAGAACAAGATACTGTTAAATTACTGCGAGAGTGCGATGCCGGCATTAAAATGGGTGTTACATCCATTGAAGATGTGTTGCCTCACGTGGAGAATGAAAGCTTAAAGAGCAAATTATCCGTTTGCAAAGAAGACCACGAAAAACTGAAAGAGAAGCTGCAGGTCATGCTGGATGATTACCACGACGAAGGCAAAGAACCCAATCCCATTGCCAAAAGTATGTCGTGGATGAAAACCAACGCCAAGCTGATGATGGAAACCTCAGATGAAACCATTGCAGATTTAATGACAGATGGCTGTAATATGGGTGTAAAATCCCTGAGTCGCTATTTAAATCAATATCAGGCGGCAGACGAAAAATCCAAGGATATTACCAAGGATTTAATCAGTCTGGAAGAACGGTTGGCGGTAGATATCAGACCATATTTATAAAAGACAGGCGGTGTCATTGTTTGATTACACCGCCTGTCTTTTGATTATTCTTACAAAAACGTTTTGAACAATGAAATAATTAATTTTTGTGCAACATTCATATAAATTTTTCTTGATTCCGGCGTGCATTTATGTTACAATAGATAAACACGCTATTTTTAATTATTCATTTGGGGGCACGAAGGCAATGAAGGCAAAATTATCTTCGATATGGTATCAGGCATTAAAGCTTTTAAAAGAAAAACCGGAGGTTAGTCAATCGGCGTATGACCATTGGATTGAACCTCTTTTACCTGTTGGTATGACCGAGGAGGCAATCTATTTAAAGGTGCCAACGGAACTGCATTATGAAATTGTAAAATCTATGCATTTTGAGGCAATCAGTGAGGCCATCAATGCTTCTGCTGATAAGTTTTACAGAATTGAACTGTTAGACTTTAATGAAGCCCTGCCGCCTGAACTTGCCTACACAGTTTCTTATGCCACAAGCGGAGACAGCACCAGCACATTAAACCCCAAATATACCTTCTCATCCTTCGTTGTAGGTGATTCTAACCAGTTGGCCAGTGCAGCATCTCAGGCTGTTTCTGAACGTCCGGCTGATGCCTTTAACCCCTTGTTTATTTATGGTGGACCGGGACTGGGCAAAACCCATCTGGTGCAGGCAATCGGTAACAAAATCAAAGAGGGTAATCCTGCGGCCAATATTTTATATGTCACCAGCGAACAGTTTACCAACGACTTTATTAACACCCTTTTGGATAAAAAGACGGTGGATTTCCGCAATAAATACAGAACCTGTGATGTCTTAATTATTGATGATATTCAGTTTATCTCTAACAAAGACCAGACACAGGTAGAATTTTTCCATACCTTTAATACCTTACACGAATCCAATAAGCAGATTATTATCACCTCTGACCGTCCGCCTAAGGAAATTAAAGAGCTGGAAGAACGCTTAAGAACCCGTTTCGAATGGGGCCTTATTGTTGATATCAAGCCGCCGGATCTGGAAACCCGTGTGGCGATTTTGAAGAAAAAAGCCAGTGAAGAAAACTTTGAAGTGCCTGATGATATTCTGTTTTACATAGCGGAGAATTTAAAGTCCAACATCCGTAATTTAGAAGGCGTTTTAAAACGACTCACAGCTTATAATGTACTTATGGGCAAGCCCATTACCATGCAACTGGCCGATGAAGCCATTAAGGAATTTTTGAATAAGTCAGATGACCCGCATATTAATACGGAATACATTCTGTCCATTGTGGCGAACTATTTTAACCTGACATCAGATGAAATTCTGTCTTCCAAGAGAACACAGGAAATTTCTTATGCCCGGCACATTGCAATGTATCTTCTGCGCGAGTTTACCGGTCTTTCGCTGCCAAAAATCGGTAAGGAGCTGGGTGGCAGAAATCACGCAACCATCTTAAACGGTATCAACAACATCAAAAACAGCATGGAAAAGAATGAAGATACCAAAAAGATTGTAGAAGAGTTGATTACCAACTTAGAAAACAGACAGTAAAAGCGGTGAAAACAATGAAAGTGCAAATTGAAACCGAGTTTATTAAATTAGATCAGCTGTTAAAATTTGCCGGCATTTGCGGTTCCGGCAGCGATGCCAAGGAACTGATTTGGGAGGGCGTTGTCAGCGTGAATGAAGAGCCCTGTACCATGCGCGGTAAAAAAATATATCCCGGCGACAAGGTATTTTTGGAGCTGGGTGACGAATATCTGGAAATAACGGTGGAATAAGCCTATGTACATCAAAAGTCTGAGCCTGAAAAATTTTCGGAATTATCAGGAACAACATCTCACCTTTGATGAAGGAACCAACGTGTTCTGCGGAGATAACGCCCAGGGCAAAACCAATTTACTGGAGGCGCTTTATCTTTTCAGTATGGGCAAATCCTTCCGCACGGTGCAGGATGCAGACCTGATTCGCTTTGGTGAGGAATACACAAAGCTCACCTTGGTGTTCTGCGACCGTAACCGTGAGCATACCTTAGAGATTATTATTCTACGGAATAAGCGTAAGCAGATTAAAATCAACGGCCTGACTATCAGCCGTTTAAGTGAACTGGTGGGGCATTTGAATGTGGTGCTGTTTTACCCTGAGGAATTGGGGCTTGTTAAAGAAGGGCCTCACATCCGCCGTCGGTTTATGGATGTGGCCTTAAGCCAACTCCGGCCGGCTTATTATCACACATTAGGGCGTTATATGCGGGTGGTGGAGCAACGGAATAAGCTGATTAAACGGATTCGCTCTTCCCAGCATACCGCCGGACTTTCTGAAACCGTGTTTGTGTGGAATGAAAAGCTGGCAGATTATGGCCTGGAGCTGATGCGCTACCGTGCAGAGTTTATGGAGCGACTGGATGCTTTGGCACAAAAAGCACATTTTGAGGCATCTGGCGAAAAATTAAATGTGGTATATAAACCCCGTTTTACTACAAAAGAGGAGTTTTTGAAAAAATTAGAAGAAAACTTTTCGCGGGAAGTGGAGCAGGGGTACACCTTATATGGCCCCCATCGTGAGGACTTTGAGATTTTTATTAATGATAAAGTGGCCAAAACCTTTGGTTCTCAAGGTCAGCAACGGAGCGCGGTGCTTTCCTTAAAATTGGCACAGGCAGACCTTTTGTTTGAAGAATATGGGGAATATCCCGTGCTTTTATTAGATGATATTATGAGTGAATTAGACCAGACGAGAAGAGCATATTTAGCCGGAAAAATTCCGGATAAGCAGGTGTTTATCACTTGCACGGAACTTGACTCTTTGCTGGAAAAAGGGCAACAGTTCAATGTATCGGCCGGTAGTGCTCAGCCGACTATTAAATGATTGAAGAGGGAACAATATGTTTTTGCATTTAGGCTCAGATGTGGTTGTGAATATGGCTGATGTGATTGCTATTTTGGATTTGGATGTTACCAGCACATCGAAAATCACCCGTGAGTTTTTGGCGGTAGCTGAAGATGAGGGCTTTGTGGTAAATGTGCCCGGTGATTTGCCGAAATCCTTTGTGATTACGGAAATCGATAAAAAAAGCCGCGTGTTTGTGTCTCCTATATCTTCGGCGACGCTCTTAAAAAGAGCCAAATCCGGCGGCGGTATTATGTGAAAAACAGGCTGTAGTGGAATGCTACAGCCTGTTTTTTATCAATACGAATTTAATTCGTTGCGGAGATGCTTGCCAATGTTTATTTTTTAATTTATAATTAGATTGCAGTCTTTTGTATGCTAAGGAGCATCACTATGAATCATAAAAAAATTGCAGAGCTTGCTCATGTTTCCACCTCCACGGTGTCGAAAGCTTTATCCGGCAGTTCGGAAATCAGTGTGGAGTTGGCAGAAAAGATTAAAAAAATTGCCATTGAATGTGGCTATTTCAAAGAAAAAAGCAAAAGAAAACGGGAATACAGCAACAACAGCGCCTTGCTTGTTGCAGTGCTTGTGCCGGAACTGTTAGGCTCTCATTATCCTGAGATCATTACTCATTTAAAAAATGAGATAGAAGCCAAAGGAGCGCAAATCGCCGTTTATATTTATGATTTTGACCCGAAAAAAGCCAATGAAATTTTACAAAATATTATTGTAAATGGGGCGGCAGATGGGGTGATTATGTTCTGCAAGCCGGAACTGCCTGTAAAACCCAGTATTCCCATCGTTTATTTTGGTGGCAAAACAACCGGACCTTATGATTCCATCGGCAGCGATATAATGGCCATGGTTGAAGATTGTGTGAAGTATTTAAAAGAAGCGGGACACACAGCCATTGCTTATGTAGGAGAACCTAACACCGCCGGCAGCAACAACGCCTTTAAAGAGGCAATGCAACAAAATGGTCTTGTTTGTCATGAAGCGTTTCTTTTTAACGTTGAAGCACGGCTGGAAGCCATTGGTGTGGAAGCGGCCAAAAAACTACTTTCTTTACAGGAAAAACCTACGGCTATTCTGGCAGCCTATGATGTGGTGGCGCTTTCCCTCATTCACGAGTTAACGCAAAACGGCATCAGAGTGCCGGAGGATATTTCGGTGATGGGGATTAATAACATTTCTGCCTCGGCCTATGCTCAAGTGCCGCTGACGACGGTGGATACCTTTTCGGCAGAGCAAAACAGAGCGGCGGTGGAGCTTTTGTTCAACAAAATTTTAACAGAAACCGAGGTTGTTCAGCACATAACCGTTGAACACAAAATTATAGAACGCGACAGTATAAGAAAAATTAATGCATAGAAAGGATAAATAAAATGAGCACATTAAAAATTGGTTGGTCCGAAGTAAATATTACGCCGGATAAAAAAGTTTCTTTGGTTGGTCAGTTTGCAGAAAGAATTTCCCAGTATGTTGAAAAACCGCTGACAGCAACAGCTTTGGCAGTTGATAACGGTGACGATTATGTTATCTTTTGCTCCTTGGACCTTGTGAATGCGGCTTGGAATCTGATTGTAGGTGTTCGCGAAAAGCTGGTAGAGAAGAAGGCACCCTTTGACCCTGAAAAAGTGATTATCGGCGCCATTCATACACACACCGGCCCGGGCTACGGTGCTACACAGCGTCCTAATATGGGTAAGGGTAAAGACCCCATCGGCACTTTTCGTGAAATGCTCAAAAGTTATCTGGCACCGGGACAGAAATATGTTGAAAAAGAAGATATTTCCACCAATCCCGAGATTGCCACGATGGAAGAGAATTATACCATGTTAGTGGAAAAAATTTCTCAGGTGATTTTAGAAGCCTGGGAAAACCGGAAAGAAGGCTCTTTCTCCAATGCTTTCGGTCGTGTGGCTGTTGGTATGTGCCGTCGTGCGGCATATTCTGACGATACGGCACAGATGTGGGGCGATACCAATACAGCGGTATTTACCGAACTAGAAGGCGGTAACGATTCCGGTGTAGAGCTGTTATATGTGTTTAACGAAAAAGAAGAACTCTCCGGTGTTGTGGTGAATTTAGCTTGTCCTGCACAGTGCGTACAGCACCGTCTGTTTGTGTCTCCTGACTTCTGGGGCGAAGTGAAAATGCTGCTCCGTAAACGGTTTGGTGACCATATATTTATGCTGCCGCAGTGCTCTGCAGCCGGAGACCAGTGCCCTGTTGACCTGGTGCGCTGGGTAGAACCCGAAAGCGATATCAATGACCCCAACTGTCTGCGAAACAACCCGCCCAAGAGAAAGGCAGACCCTTCTATGTTTGATCTTTCCGGTATGCGCCTGGTGGGCAGACGAATTGCCAATGAAATCATTGCGGTATATGAAGATGGTCTGGATGCACCTCAAAAAGAGGTTGTTTTGGAACACAGAGTACTGGATATGCAGCTCCCCATCCGCCGTGCAACTTTGACAGACGTTAAGAATGCGGAAAAAGGCATTATGGAATATCTCCAGCGGAAAACCGGTGATGTGGACTATAATGATGTTGCCAATCTCCAGGTGCATTTAGGCGTTATCAAACGTTCTAAGATTCAGGAAACCCTGGACTGCCTGGATACAGAAATTCACATTGTCCGTCTTGGTTCTGTAGCCTTTGCCACCAATCCCTTTGAACTGTTTTTAGATTATGGTAATCAAATTAAGGCCCGCATCAAATGTGAGCAAATTTTCCTGAGTCAGCTGACCAATGGCTCTGAAGGTTATCTGCCCACAGCGAAAGCTGAAAGACACGGTCATTACAGTGCCTTTATCTCCAGTGGTCAGGTGGGCCATGAGGGCGGCGAACTCCTGGTGAGACAAACCCTTAAAAATGTCAATGAAATGTTCAAATAATAATAAAAATCTCCTTTGTCAAAGGACAAAGGAGATTTTTAATGCTTTTTGAGATTATACAATTACGGCGCTGTTTTGTTTTTCTTTAATTACCTTAATCAGCTCAGAAAGAGGCTTTTTAGCGGCGAACATATCATAGTAGGTCATAATGTTGTTATAGATAGCATCGTCCTTAGAAAGGCCTGCAACCTCAGTTAAAATGGTTTCCGGTGTCATGGGTTCTTCGCCTTCGCGACGGAAGGATAAAGATGCGGCAATAGCGGCTTCTAACCAATCAGTGGCAACACTCTGTTCAGTACAGAGACGAAGAGCGCCAATCATACGGTCGTTGGGAGAGAGCTTACGCTTAATATCACCACCAACACGGGCATTGGTATCGCCCAACTGTTTGTTGGAAAAACGGTAAATCAGGTTCTCAACGTGTTCGTTTAAATCCTGATAGGGTACATTATATTTTTTGCTCATGGCTAAAGCAGAAGCCTGCATAGCTCGGACGACAATCAGTTCAACTTCAGGGATACCGATGCTTTCCCAAATGGCTTCCTTGCCCATATACTGGCCTAAGTAAGCAGTAGAGGCGTGACCCATATTGTGAACAAACAATTTTCTTTCAATATAGTAGGAGAAGGGAGAGAAGGGTACCAGATTTTCAATGGCGGGAATTTCACCACGGAAAGCGGCTTTATCCACCGGCAGGCGGTCGTAACGTTCCACGCAAACACGCAGGGGATGACCGTCCTTCATAGCTTCTGTCTGAATGGGCACCATTCGGCCGATGGAGGCTTCAACAAAGCCTACCTTATCTAAGAATTTACGCTCTTCTTCTGTCATTAAATCAGAAATCAGGCCTTTTAAAAATTCATCGGCACCGATTAAGTTTTCACAGATGATAATATCCAAAGGTTGTTTGTTACCGGTGGTAAAACGACGAACAATACCTTCTTTAAAGGGTTTTGCGGTGAATTTTAATACATTAACGCCAACAGCTGTGGCACATAAATCAGCTTCGGCAATGGCGGAGCTGACAGCTTCTAAATCATTACCGTCAATACCGCTGATATTTTTCACCATAACCTCATCATAACTGTCACCCTTTAAAATGCGAACAGGGTATTCTTTCTGGGTGTTTAACATATTGAGAAGCTCCTGGTTTACATCTACAAAGCTAACTGCATAGCCTGCCTGATACATCAGCTGGCCAATAAAACCGCGACCAATGTTGCCGCCGCCGTACATAACTGCTTTTTTCATTTGGTTTATCTCTCCGTTTCTGTCAATTGTTTTATTATGGCAATCAGCCCGGATTAACCGGGCTGATTCTCTTTCATAAACTGTTTAATTTCTTCGTAAGACTTAATACCGGTAGAAGCGCCAACCTCCATAACGCAATGGGTTGCAACGGCATTAGCAAACTGTGCACTTTCTGCCATGGTCATACCGTGGGTTAAACCATAGAGGAAGCCGGAGCAGAAGGAGTCGCCGGCACCGGTGGTATCCACGGGCTTAAAGCCTAAATAGGTCGGCAGCGTAATGCCTTCGGAATCCTTTGTTTCACGTACATAGCAACCATCTTTGCCAACTTTAATGGCAACGTGCTTTACACCTAAATCAAAGAAATAATCAGCAATATCAGCTACATTTTCGCGACCTTCGGCAAACATACGTGCCTCATCAATGCTGGGGATAAAGTAATCAATATAGGGCATACAGGGACGAAGCACATCCATCCAGCGACCGGTATCATCCCAGGCACTGTCTAACACGGTAATTTTGCCCATTTCTTTACATTTCTTCAGCACACGGGCACAGGGCTCGCCGTCAAAGTCCGGCATCAGCATTGTGCCGGCTACAAACACAACTTTAGAATTAGCAATTACATCGTAATTTACATCGCTGTCGGTAAATTTACCGTTGGCACCTAAACTATGTAAAAAGGTACGCTCACCGCCACCATCAACCAAAACAACGGAGCCGGAGGTAGCGTAATCATCACTGCGTTTAATACCTTCTGTGGGCATTCCCAAACGCTTTAATTCATCAATCATAAAGGAGCCAAAGCCGTCGTTGCCGACCATGCCAACCAAAGCAACATCAGCACCTAATTTTTTCATATCTACACAAGCGTTCATAGCGCAACCGCCGGTGTAGAGCTTTAAACTGTCAATTAATCCTAATTTTCCTCTTTCAGGAATTTTGTCAACGGTTTTGGCAATGCAATCCGCAACTAAAATTCCGATACAGGCAACATCATACATTTTTTTCATACCCTCCTAATTTTTTTTCTATTTAATTATACACTTTTTTTCAATAAAATGCAACCAATATTAAGAATCTGTCCATTCTTTTTCCAAAAGTGACCAGAAAATGTCGTTTTTTAAGGGGTGCGAGATGCGGTAGGAATCTGTTTCAACATCAAAGCCGCAGACAGAATGAAAACGACAATACTCACAGGGAAGGCCGTTTGCACCCTTACAGGGGGAAATGGCAATTGTTCCGTGCAGAATCTCCCGACCAATTTCGCCGGCAACGTGACGGACATATTTCGAAAGGGAAAGAAATTGCTCATAGGTTGCATAGCTTCCGAGACTTTCCGAAACGGTTCCGTCTTGTTTCATATAAGCTGGCAGAATAGAAGAGTAGCCGCTGATTCCTTTATCCATAGCACGAATAATATCGGAATCCTTCAGCAATAACCCTTGCATTTTAAACTGCTTTATTAAATCATTTTCTGACTTGATATCATTGGCGTCAACTGTTTTATCTGCCAGTCGGAAATAGAACATACCGGCAGGCATTGCCTTATCCCCCAGCAAAGCCTCGCTGCCTTCAGTAACAGCTGTTAAATAGATTGCCAGCTGCAGGGAAAGACCGCTATAAATTTCGCTGAGTTTAAAGTCTTTATTGCCGGTTTTGTAGTCAATAATTTTAATATAAACAGAAGCTTCTTTTTTTACGGCATCGATTCGGTCAATTTTGCCAACCAAAACAATTTTTTCGCCGGTGGGGAGGTTTATGGTTACCGGTGGAATTTCACCGTTTTCAGAAAAAGAAACCTCAAAGGCACAGGGTTCAAATTCACCACGTCTGATATGTGTGCAAATGATCTGCAACATTTTACCAACCAACGCTTTTAATCTGGTGACCAGAGCTGATAAGCGGTTTTCGGTATATAATTTGCTGATGAACAGGGTGGAGAGAAGCTCATCCACAGTTGTTTCAGCTATGTGGGTTATATCTTCATCAGAAAGGGCACCAAAGCTCTTTCCTTCCTCCACAATGCGTTTAGATGCAAGTTCAACAAGACGGTGGAGCAGACTGCCGATGTCCGGCGTATCAATCTTCAAAATTTTCCGCTCTTTGGCCTTTAAACCATATTGTAAAAAGTAAGCAAAGGGACAGGATGAAAACTTTTCCAGTCGTGTGACACTACTATACAGTGTTCTTCCATACAAAGAGGTTGCCATTTTGTCAGAAAGAAGCAGTTTACGGGTTTTATAATCCCGGCTGCGCAAAAGAGCCTGATATCGTTCACGATAATCCTCATGATTTTCAAATAGTTTCTTTAACGAACGAACCACACTTGTGTTTTCGTTAAAATGCTCCAGCATATATTGCCAGCCGGAGGAAAGCCCAGCGACAATTCTATCTGCTTCCGGTTCCTGAATTAAATAATCAGACACAGTGAGTCTGGGAAAAATTTTCCGCAGTCTCTGAATCAGCGGAGCAGGTCGAAGACCTTTGCCTTCCACATCGGCCACCGGATAACTGAAGGTGAGAGAACCGCTGGAAGCACACAGGGCATTATACATAACAAATTGGTTGTGCAGGGTGATTTTTTTGCTATCCGGTCCCGGATCTAATCCCTGCTGGGTTAAAACAGCACGCTCTGTATCTTTTAGAATTCCCTCCTGAGGAGCCTGGGGCGGAAAAGCAGCATCGTTGACGCCAACAACAAATAAGGCTTTCACATTTTTGATTAACGAACGGCTGAGATCACCGAAAAAGACATGATCATTACCCGGCGGAATGGTAGCAATTTCACATTGTGATAAACCCGCAGAAATAATAGAGGTCAGCCGGGTCATGCCAATTTTTTCATTGCCAAGACAGTTCACCAGTTCATCTAAAAGACCGATTAATAGATTGAAAATTTCACCTAACTCTTCGGCATTCTGATGTTGGCCTTCTTCTTCGAAATGTTTGATTTCGTCAGAAACCTTCTGATATAAAGCAATATCTTCGAAGAAAGTAAAGATGGCAGAGGCGCGGTCTTTTAGTAAACGGCTTTGTGAAAGAGATGTCCGCAAAGAAAGCAGGGGAGCAAGTAACCGATTGCGGATCTCAAGAATCTGCTCGGCATTTTCGGCATTGGTCTCATCCATGCTTTCTGTTTCGTAAAAAACAGAATCAGCCCTCTGGAGAAAACGCTCGTCATTCAGCCAGTCCTGCTTATGCAGGCGGCCGGCCAGGGCGAAGTTTTCCAATATATCTGTTTCGTCGCGGGTTAAGGGACTGTAGCCGGTTTTAGCAAAGGCAAGTAACGCCTCGGTTTCGACACCGCGTGACATTAACTCTAGGAGCGAAAACAACATAATAATTATAGGGTGCGATAAAAGAGAACGTTTCTTGTCAATAAACACCGGAATGTCATAAGCAGGGAAGACAGTTTTAATCATATCGGAATATATATCGGTATTTCCTGCAATAATGGCAATATCACGATAGTGCAATCCTCTTTCTTTTACGGCACGACAAATGTTGGCCGCCAACAGTTGAGTTTCGGTGTAAGGATTTTGTGTTATATATAAGGAAAGGTTTTTTGTAGCATCAGCATATTCACGATGGGAAAACCGATGGTATTCATTTTCAAAATGTGCCAGATCAGGAACCGATTCAAAGCGATGTTTCTCTGTTAAGCAGATTGGCGGATTCACCGGGATTCCTTCATTTTTAGCCATTATTTCCAATGCTTTTGCAGTTTGAACCACAGGTTCAAAAATACCGGCAGCCGATTGGTTTTTGGCACCTAAAGTAACAAATACGTGTGCGCCGGACAATAAAAATGCCCGGATGCAGCTCAGTTCTGCCGGTGTAAACCGGAAGAATTCATCAATGAAAATATAATCCCCCTGGAAGGTATGGGAGTCCAGAATGTATTCAGATAACATTGCAAGATAGTCGTCACTATCTGTCAGGTCTTTAGACAATAAATCCTGATATGTACTATATATAATAGAAAGCTCTTTTAATTTTAAAGCTAAATAGTCATTTTCTGTGTTCATGTTAATGTTCTCAGTCAGCATAGAAGGGGTGATGCCGGAGCGTTTACACTCAGAGATGAAGCTCAGCATAGCGTCAATAAAGCCGGGCTTTGCAGCAGAGTTCTGGTATAAAACAAGAGAATCGGCATTTTGTAAAACCGCACGGGCGAGCAACATGCTTTTTCCTATACGGCTGACGGAATTATTCAACATTCCGGCGTTCCGCAACATTTTTTGAGCCAAACGCTTAAAGGAAGTTGCTTGAATATCTTCAGAAAGAAAACCGTTTTTTTCAAGCAAATAACTTTCGGCGGCATGGGCGAACTGCTCAGGAACAATCATCAAAACCTTTGCGCCTTTTTTTGCAAGGGAGAGCATTGAGGTAGTACAATATTCACTTTTGCCTGTTCCGGCTTCACCGAAAATTACAGTTAAGGACAAAACAAATTACCTCCCGAATCATTGCTTGATTACGCTAAAAAATCAAAGAAAAAACATTAAAATTTTTCTATAATTTTATCATATTCAGGCTGTTTGGTCAATGAAAATAAAGCAAAAAACGGAAAAATGCGAAAAATTGGAAAAATTTAACTGTTTTTTGCGTATTCGTTGTCAGGTGGGGGTTTGAAATGGGTCATCATATAGAAATGGAAAAAAATGTATGAATGAAATCTGCTCAAAATGATAAAAATGTTTGACTTTTGACCGAAAATGTTTTATAATAGTCCGTGCGCTTTGAAAAATGAAATAATTTTGTAATAATTTTGTTATAAGTTTTATGAATTTTCTTAACTTTTTTTCATAAGATAAAAAAGAGAGGAAGTGTTAGAATGAACTTGATGGAAAAGTTTAACAAGCTTAAGAAATTTCCGCGCCACAACATACTGGTAACCATTTGTACATTGTTTATGATTTTTGCAGTCAGCATTACCATGATCGGTTTTGTTGTTCCCAAAGATGTTATCCTTAAAGTTGACGGCCGCGAAGTGAGTGTGAATACCAGCCGGATTTATGTTGAAGAATTTCTGGCAGAGCAGAACGTCAGCCTTCGTCCAGGTGACAGAATTTCAATGCCGTTGGATTCAGTACTCCGCCAAAATGATGAAGTTGTGATTGAACGTGCTAAAAGATTTGTTTTAACGGTTGATGGGACAACCCGGAACCTTTATAGCTGTGAAACCATTTTATCAGATGCCCTTGCAGACTGTGGCGTGGTTATGAATGAATATGATGAAATTTTTCCTGCTTTGGAAACACCGGTTTCTGAAGGAATGAAGGTTAACATTGCCCGTGTTTGCGTTTCAGAAGAGATTCGCACCGAAAGTATTGCAAGAACAACAGTTATGAAACCGAACTATGAAGCTCGTTCTAACCATTCTGTTATACTGCAGGAAGGTGAGGATGGCAGTGAGGATGTAACCTATAAGGTAATTACTCGTGACGGTGTTGAAATTGCCCGTGAAGCTGTTTCACGCACTGTGACGAAAGAACCTGTTGACCGGGTGATTGAAAAAGGCGTTCAGGGTTCTAAAATTGTTGCTGTTTCTGCAGAAGAATTAAAGGTTAAAGAAGTGATTGACGGCACAGCAACGGCTTATACGGCTCGCAGTGGTGCCAGAACCGCATCCGGTAAAGTGGCGGCTTACGGCATTATTGCTGTTGACCCTCGCGTGATTCCTATGGGTTCTAAGCTCTATATTGAAGCAGTTGACGGTTCCTGGACATATGGTTATGCCATTGCCGGCGACACCGGAGGACTCATTAAAGGCAAGAAAATTGACTTGTTCTACAACTCATATTCCGAATGCATTCAGTTTGGACGCAGGCCAGCCAGAATTTATGTTTTAGAATAGTACAAAAAATCCCTTTGCTATTAAGCAAAGGGATTTTTTGTACTCAGATTTTCTTTAAATACACTGTCAGTTTTCCATTGTCTGTATATAAAACAGCATATGATGTAACGGGATAGGACAGAGCACCGGGGTTAATCACCTGAATTCCGTCTTCTGTGGTGTGTAACGGTCTGTGGGTATGTCCGTGTAGGGCAACGGTGCAATTTTGCATTTTAGCGGCTCTTATGAGGCTGTCTGAGCCTGTTTTGACTTTTTCACGGTGACCGTGGGTGATATAAAAGCGAATTCCATCCAATTCCTGCACCATAGAGTAGGGTCTTTCTGAGTGCCAGTCGTTGTTGCCACGGACAGATAAAAAGGCCACATCGGCAGGAATGATTCTTTCAATATAATCACAATCTGAATCGATATCCCCACAATGGATAATCAAATCCGGCTTGCCGCATTCGTCTAAAACCTCATCAATGCGCAGAACATCGCCGTGGGTATCGCTGAGCAGTAAAATTTTCATGGTTTATTCTCCGGTTGCAAAATTCTTTAGCATCAAAAGGCCTGCGCTGCTGCTTTTTTCGGGATGAAACTGGGTTAAGTGAATGTTCTCTGTCTCCACCAATACATCAGCTTTGGCACCATAGGTCACCGTAGCGGAGACGGTGCTTTTATCCTCAGCATCTACATAATAAGAATGAACAAAATAAACAAAGGGAGCAGACTCTGCACCTTTGAGCAAAAGGGATTCCTTCTGTACCTCCAGCTGATTCCAACCAATCTGAGGGATTTTTAGCCCAGATTCAGCAGGGAAGCGTTTCACGATACCTTTTAAAATACCCAGACCTTCGGCGTCGCCTTCTTCGCTGTAATCGTACATTAACTGCATACCCAAACAAATGCCCAAAAAGGGTGTTTGTTTATCAATAACTTCTTTCACAACACCCACTAAGTCAGCGTTTTTCAATTTATCCATCGCATCGCGATAAGCACCCACACCGGGGAGCACCACACGGTCTGCGGAAAGGATTTCTTTCGGGTCAGCCGTAACGGTAACCGCTTCTCCTAAATATAAAAATGCTTTTTCAACGCTGCGCAGGTTGCCGGCGTCGTAATTTATAATTGCAATCATCTATGTACCTCACTGTGCCAAAAGAGTTTTAATGGTGTTGACAAGGTTTAAAATTCGTTTCGATTCCATTTTCATGCTAACACGGTTCACAACCAGACGGGCAGATAAATCGCAAACCTCTTCCAACACCTCTAAGCCGTTTTCCTTTAAAGTTTTGCCACTCTCCACAATATCTACAATCACTTCAGAAAGACCAACCAGAGGAGCCAGTTCTACAGAACCATGGAGCTTGATAATTTCAACAGACTGCTTTTTCACATGGTGATAATAGTTTTTAGCAATCTGTGTGTATTTAGTGGCTACGCGCATATTGTGAATTTCGTCTAATTGTCCGGCCAGCTCTTTGGGGCCGGCTACGCACATACGGCAGGCGCCAAAGCCTAAGTTAATCATTTCATACATATCTTTGCCGGCCTCCAGCAGGGTATCACGGCCCACAACGCCGATATCAGCCGCACCGTATTCCACATAAGTGGGTACGTCGCTGGCTTTCACCAGAATGAACTTAAACTTGTTCTTTTCATCTGTGAAAATCAGCTTACGGGATTTTTCGCGCAGTTCGTGAACATCCAATCCGGCCTGTTCCAAAAGGTCAACGGTTAAATCAGCCAAACGGCCTTTGGCTAAAGCAATTGTAATATATTCCATTTCATTTCAGTCCTTTCCGTTACAGTCATCACAGTGGCAATCCTCGTCGTGACAATGGCAGTCATCCTCGGCGAGTAATTCGTTTAAATCCACCTCTGTAGTTTCATCCAACTCCAGATTGTAAATGGAGGCGGTGTTATCATCCACAACGGTGAGAACGCCCTGGATATCATTTGCCTTGGCATAGGTCTTTAACTCGGCTTCTGATTCACCGCAAAGTGCCTGCTGAACACTATAACCGCAATCACGCAGAGCGGTGGCTACCTGATAGCAGAGTGCAGTATCCTTGCCGGCAACCAAAAATTCGGAACCGGTGGCCGGGTCTAATAGATTCTGACGAGACAGAACCGTTAACAAACGGTCGGTACCGATGGCCATACCAACAGCGCTTAAGCTGTTGCCGAAATCGCCGGTTAAACCGTCGTAACGACCGCCGGCACAAACAGAGTAGCCAATGCCGTGGGTAATGCCTTTAAAAATCATACCGGTGTAACGGTTAATGCCCTGTACCAAAGACAGGTCGATAGAAATGTAATCCTCGTAGCCGTAGCCGACAAGCAAGGTATAAATATTTTTCAGATTGTCTAACGCTTCTAAGGCTTGCTCATTCAACAAAGAACGGTCTAAGCGTTCCAGCACATCAATGCCGCCAAAAAGGGTAGGCAGTTCTTCCAACAACTGTGCCAGGCCTTTTTCAATCTTTTTATCCTTAACAAATTCGCTGATGGCTAAGGCATCTTTTTTATCAATTAAAGCACGGAGCTCTTCTGTTTCAACATCATCAAGGCCTGCCTGAGAGACAACAGCCTTATAAAATTCCACCTGGCCGATTTCTATCTGGAACCGCTCTAAGCCGGTGGCAAAGAGGGATTCAATGGCACAGGCAATGACTTCAGCATCGGCAGCATCACTTTTAGCACCGAAAAGCTCAATGCCGGCCTGACAGAATTCACGCTGACCGGAAGCAAACTCATCAATAAAGCGGAAAACCTTGCCGCAGTAATACAGGCGCTTGGGATATACGCCGTCATCTAATTTAGAAGCTACCATACGGGCAAGACAGGTGGTAATGTCCGGGCGCAGAACTAAAATGCGACCCTGTGCATCAAAGAGCTTAAACATCATTTCCTGAGGAATTTTGCCGCTCTGGGTATCGAATGCATCATAAAACTGCAAAACAGGGGTTTCCACCACCTGATAGCCAAAGCCTTCAAAGACTTCGCTGATAGCGGACTCCATTTTCATTTTATCAGCACACTGACGGGGCAGAATATCCTGCGTTCCCTCCGGTGTGTAAAGTTTCCAATCTGCCATAATAGCCTCCTGATGGTAAAAAAGTAGTTAACTCTTTTATTATACATTAGGTTTCATAAATATTCAATATTAAAATTGAGAATTTTGCAGTTTTTATATAAACTGTATTAAAGAAAACAAAAAACGGACCTGCCATTTTGGCAGGTCCGTTAAAAATTTTAAACTTATTCTTCAGTTGTTTCAACGCCAACAGCATCGCCGATGGTGGAAGAAACTTCTTCGGTGTAAGAAGTGGGCTCAGCATCTTCAGCAGCTTCAGCGGCTTCTTCTACGGGAGCAACTTCCGGTTCGGGCAGCAGTGCACGAATGCTCAGAGCAATCTTCTTGTTTTCCCAGTCAATGTCAACAATCTTAGCATCAACTTCCTGGCCGATGGAAAGCTCGTCCTGGGGCTTTTCGATGCGCTTGTTGGCAATCTGAGAAATGTGAATTAAACCGTCAACGGTGGGCAGGATTTCAGCGAATGCGCCGAAGGGAAGCATACGAACGATTTTAACCTTAACCACATCGCCTGCGTTTAATTTAGCTTTAGCGATTTCCCAAGGATTTTCTGCAGGGTTTTTGTAACCCAGAGAAATTTTCTTGGTTTCTTCGTTAATATCTTTGATGTAAACTTCAATGCTGTCACCAACGCTGACAACATCGGAAGGATGTTTGATTCTGGACCAGCTCAGTTCAGAAATGTGAACTAAACCGTCAACACCGCCGATGTCAACGAATACACCAAAGCTTGTTAAGGATTTTACAATACCGGTATATTTCTTGCCAACTTCAGCTTCAGCCCAGAAAGCGCCTTCCAGTTCCTGCTTCTGTGCAGTTAAAACAGTTTTAATGTTACCAACGATCCGTCTTCTTCTTTCGTTGATGTCAATGATCTTAAAGGGAACAACCTTACCAACCAGTTCGTTTAAATCAGAAAGGTAACGGTCATTCGCTAAAGAAGCGGGGACAAATACGCGGAAACTCTTATATGTAACGATTACGCCGCCGTTTACAACGCCGTCCACTTTTCCTTCCAGAATGGTACCTTCTTCAGAAGCTTTTACGATAGCGTCCCATGTTTTATAGGAATCCAGCTTCTTTTTGGAAAGTGTAATTTTGCCTTCCACGTCGTTAACACGGACAACGAAACCCTGAATTTCATCTCCTACTTTAACAATATCCTCCGGGGTTAAGTTGGGGTCATCTGAAATTTCAGATGCGGGGATGATACCGTCCTGCTTTACGCCTAAGTCCACAATAACCTCTGTGGGGCCTACTTCGATTACGGTACCTGTTACAACATCACCGGTGTGAATCGCTTTTAAGGATTCTTCTAATAATGTTGCAAAGTCTTTCTCTTGGTTTTCCATTTTGTTGATAGCCTCCTTGATTATGACTGCAGGTGTTGAAGCACCGGCAGTAATTCCGACTTTTTTATTTTGAAAGGGCGAAAGGCTGCCCAGCGCATCAATGGACTCTGCACAATAGGCCTCCGGACAAACGCTCTTACAAATCTGATACAGCTTTTGAGTGTTCGAGCTGTTTTGCCCTCCCAGCACCAGCATAACGTCAACCGTTTGTGCCAGCTCACGGGATTCAGCTTGTCTTTCTTCAGTCGCACTACATATTGTATCAAATATAGTATGGTTTTGGCAAGTTTTTTTTAAAAAAAATATGATTTTTTTATAAATATTTTGATTAAATGTAGTCTGAGCTACGATACACACCTTTTTTTCTATAGGTAAAAGGGCTTCTGCCTGGTCTAAATCCTCAATAATGATGGCAGAATTCTCGCACCAACCGTTAATGCCAGCAACCTCAGGATGGTTTTTATCGCCAATGATAATAATTTGATAGCCTTCTTTGTAATGCTTGCTCACCAGATTGTGAATCTTTTTAACAAAAGGGCAGGTTAAATCCAGATATTCAATCCCTTGTTCTTCCATCTCACGGTAAAGTGCTTCCGGCACACCGTGGGTACGGATGATGACGATGGCATCTTCCGGCCGTTCAACTAAAGAATGAATTACGTCAATTCCTTTTTCCTTTAAATCATTTACCACCTGGGTATTGTGAATAATAGGGCCTAAGGTGCAGTATTTTTTATCCTTGTTTTCAGAACACTGGTAGGCGCTGTCTACTGCGCGGGCAACGCCGAAGCAGAATCCGGCAGTTTTGGCTACTGTAATGTCCATGTGTTATTCTCCTTTGGTACGGGTGCATCCTGTTCCCCGGCCATATACAGAATTCTGGCAAGCAGCTCATCGCTGATTTGCTGCAATTCCTCACCGGTTAGCTTTCCACCGTTCTGAGATTTAACGTGCATAGGTTCACCGATATATAAATTAATTTTAGCAAACAAACGGTAACGACCGGAAATGGCAACGGGCACAATGGGAGCACCGGTTTTTTCGGCAATCATAGCCACGCCGGCCTTGGCGGTGTGTTCCTGATCCTTCATTACGCGGCGGCCTTCGGGGAACATAGCCATTACCTGACCGGAACGCAGAATAGAAAGGGCTGTTTTGATGGCGCTCAGACCAGAGGACTCTCTGTCAACAGGGAAGGCGCCTGCCCATTTTAAAATACTTTTTAAAACAGGGTAGCGGAACAATTCCTTTTTCGCCATAAAATTCAGTTTGCGGGGCATGTGGGTAATGGCCAGCACGGCATCCCAGTTGCTTTTATGGTTCAAAGCCACAATCACAGCGCCCTCTGCAGGCAAATTTTCTTTGCCATGTATCCGCAAACGGAAAATGATATGTAAAAAACCTCTTACTAATGCTAAAACGAAACGGAAGAGCATTCCATCATAACCTTTCTTGAATAATGTCATAAAGTCGAGCCAGAGATTCTTCAAAATTCAGCTCTGTGGTGTCTACAATAATGCTGTCTTCAGCCGGTTTTAAGGGCGCGAATGCACGGGTAGAGTCGTTTTTATCCCGTTCCTCAAGCTCAGCTAAAACGGCCTCGAAAGTACAATTTTCGCCTCGTTCCTTCAGCTCGATAAACCGACGGCGGGCACGCTCATCTGAAGAGGCGGTTAAAAAGATTTTAATGGGGGCATCGGGAAGAACATAGGTGCCAATATCCCGGCCATCCATAATGACATCACGGGTGCTGGCCAGTTGTCTCTGCAGAGCCACCAGACGCAAACGAACAGCGGGAATGGCTGATACATCAGAGGCGGCCATAGAAACCTCCGGTGTGCGAATAAGACCGGTGACGTCTTCGCCGTTTAAGAAAATACGCTGACCTTCTTCCGATACGGTTAAGTCAATTTCGGTGCCTTCGACAACGGAAACAGCTTTATCTGTTTCCTCTCTGATGACAACATTTTGTCGCAGACAGGCAAGCCCTGCCGCACGATACATAGCACCGGTATCAATATACACAAAGCCCAGTTTTTTAGCCAATAATTTAGAAAGGGTACTTTTTCCGGCACCGCCGGGACCATCAATTGCAATTTGCATATTAGTTCATACCTTTCGTTTTTATTTTAAGAAACTCAGTAAAATATTTTGATTATACATAACGGATACAATCGCTGAGTCGTTTACCATCTGAATGGGTTTCTGTAAAGTTTGTGTTGCTGAGGCAAAGGCAAGCAATGCCAGGATAACGTACAGAATTAAAACACCGTAAAAGGCACCGATTGCTCCACCCATTAGCTTATTTAAGGTACGGATAATGGGTAGCTTGGAAACCAGGTCAAAAATTAAGGAAATAATCCAAAGAAGAATTTTTGACAAGAAGAATACAATTAAAACCCCCAGAATTTTTAAGGCAAGAGAAGCAACCGTTTCAGCCAGAACTTCTTTTGTGGCTTCTGCGGCATTTGATATGGTTTTGTTGATGATGGCTTGTAAGCCTTCAGGGAGAGAGCTATTGGCACCGGCTTCTGCGGTGGTGCTTCCATTTGCTGTTTGTGCATCAAAAAGCGCATAGGCACTTTCGTGAACAAACTTATCCACAAAGCTTCCTTCTAAGCAATCCGTCACAACAGGATATAAGGTGAGGGCCAACAGTAAGGAGATAATTAATGAACCGAAACTGAAAACCGATTTAACAAAACCTCTCTTTGCACCAATCAGCACAGAGGCTATAATAACCAAAATAGCGATTAAATCAATCATATTCATAGGCTTACATCCTTTAATTAAGAGTTTAACTGAATTAAAACAGCGCCTGCAGCGGTAATGCCAACTCCCTTGTTCTGATTGCCGAAGAAGTCAAAATCCAGTAAATCAAGTCCCAGGTTAAGCTGACGCTTTTCCTGGCAATGACTGTCTAAAACAGAAATGGTTCTGCCGTTGTTTAACACAATGGTGTTGCCTTTAACACTTAAGAACTCAAAGCTTTGAGAACAGGAAAAACTGCCGGTTTCGTTACCGTTGTGATTATAGGATTTGATTTCAACAGTGGCTCCCGGAGAATCGGAAGAGCCGGAGAAGGCCAGAATCAGCAAATCGTCTGCAAGAGCATATTGGAGTAGTTCGCGGTCTTCGTAAGGAATCTCACCGATGGATTTTCCATAACTGTTATATATGCGGGTTTTGTTACTGCCAATGCAATAAACATAGCCGCTACTGTAACGGATGATTGAGTACATTTCTTTATCATATAGATCATTGGTAAAGGGTTTTTCTTTTGCAATATTAAACATAATAATATGGGTTTTAACATTGCCTTCATCTGTATTGATGGCAGAAACCGTAATGTCTTTATTGTTGTTGGCAATATCAGCACCTACAACAGAAAGATTACCGGAATTCCATTTAAAAACCTCTTCGCCGTCTGGTGTGTAAACAGAAACAGAGCACTTATGCTGGGTGCCTTTGGTGACGATAACAGCATAGCCATGCTCGTTAACAGAGGCTAACACAATGCTTTCCTCCAAAGAAAAGGTGGATACCTGCTTGGTTTTATTAAATACGAGGATGTTTCGTCCACCCATATCGTAAAACAGCGTGTAATCTCCTTTAACGCTTGTAGTGGGATGAGACATTTTCAGAGAGATTTCTTCTATTAAATCGCCATTTGTATTGACTATTTTAGTGTTCTCGGCACTATAGAGAAATAAGGCACTGTTGCTGACGGTGTTTTCGTAGTGAATGCCGGGTTCCAATTCAAAGCTCAGGGGTGTGACGCTAGGATTTTCACTGACTTGCACTTCCTGTTTGTTGCCGAAGTACCAACGGGCCAGGAAAACAGCGCCAAAAATAAGAGCAAGGGCTATAAAGGTAATGATAACAGCCCATAAAATACGATGGGATATTTTCGGTTTATAAAACATGGGGGAACGCATAAAACTCACTCCTTAGCGGTTTATTCGTTGTAGTAGGCCTGCATAAGCATCAGCCCTTTGGCAGGTGCTGTCATGCCGGCGCGGGTTCTGTCTTTTGAGAGAATTAAAGCCGGGATATCCTCAGACTGTATTTTGTTCCGGCCAACCCATACTAAGGTGCCGGTGATAATCCGGACCATATTATATAGGAAGCCGTTTCCGGTGATACGGTATTCAATTAAATCACCCTGACGGGAAATTTCAGATTCCATAATATGCCGGGTAAAGGTTTTCGAGCTGCCGCCTTGGGCCATAAATCCTGAAAAATCGTGGTTGCCGAGGAAATGGCTGGCAGCTGTTTGCATTTTTTCAACGTCCAGAGGAACAGGATGATGCCAGGCGAAATTGCGATAAAAAGCATTGCCGTAAGGAGAACAGTCGATGCGGTAGATGTATGTTTTTTTAACTGCATCAAACCGTGAGCTGAAGTCCTCAGAGCAGGGAACAGCGTCTGTTACACGGATATCCGGCGGTAACAGCGCATTAGCCCCGCGGCAAAGCTTAAAGGTTTCTATAGTAGAATCAATATGAAAATTAGCAGTAAAATCAGCAGCATGTACGCCGGCATCAGTACGGCTGACACCGGTGAGTGTTATCGGCTGCCGGAGAATCACGGCCAGGGCTTTTTCCAGTTCCCCCTGAATGGTTCTGGCGTTTTCCTGCCGCTGCCAACCGGCATAATTGGTACCGTCGTACATAAGACGTAATTTGTAATTCATAGCTCGGTTCGGCCTTTCTGCATTAGAATAAAATGCCTAAAACAATTATAGCGGCAAAAAACAATACGAAAACCAACACGGCAATCAAGTCGATCCCCTTAAAATGGATTTCCCTTAACCGGGTGCGGTGTTCGCCGCCCTGATAGCATCTGCTTTCCATTGCAACGGCCAGCTCGTCGGCACGACGGAAGGCACTGACAAAGAGTGGCACCAGCATCGGAGCCAGAGCTTTGATCCGTTTGAAAATGGAACCGGAATCAAAGTCGGCACCACGGGCTTGTTGTGCTTTGGTAATTTTTTCGGTTTCTTCAATTAAGGTGGGAATAAACCGAATGGCAATGCTCATCATCATAGCCAGTTCATAGGTTGGTACTTTTAAATAAGAAAGGGGCTTTAACAATTTTTCAATACCATCCGTTAATATGATTGGGGAGGTGGTGTAGGTTAATGCAGAGCTGGCAATGATTAAAAGAATTAAACGAAGTGCCATTTTGCCTGCTAAAATGAGTCCTTCCCAGGTCATAGGTGTGGTATAGCCCCACAGGTCGATTTTTGTACCGGGTGTCAGAAACACATTTAAAACAGCAGTGAAAATAATCACGAATAAAATGGGTTTAAGACCTTTGATATACATCATAATGGGCACTTTTGAAAGCAGAATAATCAAAAGTGTAAACACCGTAACCAAAGCATAGGTAATGGGATTGTCAGCTATAAAAATAGCCACAATCATAAAAATCAGCAAAACAATTTTGCTTCGGGGATCCATACGGTGCATAGGGGATTCAATGGGGAAATACTGGCCTAATGTAATATCTTTCAGCATGTTGCATCCCCCTGTTCTTTCTTTTCTTTCTTGGCTATCAGCATCTGGAGAGTAGCCTTGGCACGCTCTAAGGTATAAATGCTGTTATCAATGGCAACGCCACGGGCACGAAGCTCGTCAATTAAACGGGTTATCTGGGGAACATCCAGTCCCATTTCCCGCAGTTCTTTTGCTCTTGAAAAAATTTCGGAGGGTTTGCCATCCATTGCTACAGTGCCTTTATTCATAACAATAATACGTCCAGCTGTGCGGGCAACATCTTCCATAGAGTGAGAAACAAACAAAACCGTCATTTTCCGCTCTAAATATAAGGCGCGTATCTGAGTTAAAATTTCTTCACGACCGGCTGGGTCCAACCCGGCGGCGGGTTCATCTAAAATTAAAACCTCCGGGCGCATTGCCAGTACGCCGGCAATGGCAACACGGCGTTTTTGACCGCCGGACAGCTCAAAGGGTGAACGATTCATATACTTTTCTGAAAGGCCTACATAGTTCATAGCCTCCCGAACCCGTTCGTCAATTTCATCCTGCGAAAGCCCCATGTTTTTAGGACCATAGGCAATATCTTTATAAACTGTTTCTTCAAACAACTGATGTTCAGGGTACTGAAAAACAAGACCGACTTTCTGGCGCAGAGCCTTCATATCTGCCTTTTTATCTGTAATAACGGTATCACCAATGGTAATGGTGCCGGAAGAAGGCTTTAGCAAGCCGTTTAAGTGCTGAATCAAAGTGGATTTTCCGGAACCGGTGTGACCAATAATACCAATAAACTCACCGTCGTTAATAGTCAGGTTCACATCGTGCAGAGCCAGCTTTTCAAAAGGGCTGCCTGCCATATAAATATAATTCAAGTCAGAAATCTGAATAGCCATTTTTATTGCTCCATTCAAAAGTGAAATCAATTATAGCAGCTGCATCAAGGCATCTGCACATTCTTCAACGGTCAGCACATCCTGCGGAACAGGAATGCCGGCTTTGGCGAGTAGGTAACATAGTTCTGTTACCTGTGGGACATCCAGGCCTAACCCTTTTAAAAATTTGACCTCAGAAAAAATATTTTTCGGGGTATCATCCCGCAGAATCTTGCCTCTATCCATCACTACCACGCGGTCAGCCCGGGCTGCCTCTTCCATATAGTGGGTAATGAGTACAACAGTCATATTTTTTTCGTTTTTCAGCTTCAGCATGGTTTCAATGACTTCGCTTCTGCCCTTTGGATCCAGCATAGCGGTGGGTTCATCGAACACAATGCATTCCGGTTCCATTGCAATGGCACCGGCAATGGCAACACGCTGTTTCTGGCCACCGGATAACAAATGCGGCGCATGGAGACGCAGCTCATACATACCAACTGTCTTTAAAGCTTCATCCACACGATGACGGATTTCATCAGAAGGTACGCCTAAGTTTTCAGGTGCAAAAGCCACATCCTCTTCCACCACGGTGGCAACAATCTGGTTATCAGGATTCTGAAAAACCATACCCACATTTTTGCGGATTTCCTGATATAAGTCTTCTTGTTTTGTATTCATGCCATTAATGTAGACCATACCGCCGGAAGGAAGGAGTAAACCGTTAAAATGCTTGGCTAGGGTAGACTTACCGCAACCATTATGGCCTAAAACGGCAACAAATTCGCCTTTGTTGACGGTCAGGTTCACATCATCTAACACAAATTTAATTGTTTCTTCCGTATCGGTTTGGTAAGCGTACCGCAAATGTTCCGTTTTAATCATCTTTTGTCATCCTTTATGCTTGTTTATCTGATCTGACCGTTTCCGTAAATGATGTGTTTTGTGGATGTGAGCTGTGTCAATCCCATAGGACCACGGGCGTGAAGCTTTTGAGTACTGATGCCGATTTCTGCACCGTAACCGAACTCGTTGCCGTCTGTAAAGCGGGTAGAAGCGTTCACATAAACAGCAGCGGCATCAATTTCATCTAAAAAGCGATTTGCCATATTATAATCAGTTGTTATAATAGCTTCAGAATGTCTGGTGCCGTGTTCGTTAATGTGAGCGATAGCTTCCGTGATACCGGAAACAACCTTAACAGATAAAATATAATCGTTATATTCAGTATAGAAATCTTCTTCTGTTGCCCGGTTTGCGCCGGGTAAAATGCTCAGGGTTTTCTCACAACCGCGAATTTCTACATGAAAGGGCTGTAAAGCTTCAGCGATGAGAGGGAGAACATCTTTAGCAACAGCTTCATCCACCAGCAGGGATTCAGCGGCGTTGCATACCGCAGGACGACTGGTTTTAGCGTTGACGGTTATATTTTTAGCCATTTCGAAATCAGCTGATTTTTCAACGTAAATATGGCAGTTACCTGTGCCGGTTTCAATAACCGGAACGGTTGCATTTTCTACGACAGTAGAAATTAATCCTTTGCCGCCGCGGGGAATCAGGACATCTAAATATTCAGAAAGACGCATCAGTTCACGGGCGGTTTCCCGGGAAGTATCCCGAACCAACTGCAGGGAGCCTGCAGGAAAACCGGCATTTTCCAAAGCTTCAGTCATAATATCCACTAAAACAGAATTGGAGTGAATGGCTTCGCTGCCACCGCGAAGAATGCAGGCGTTAGAAGTCTTCAGACAGAGAACAGCCGCATCCACTGTAACATTGGGGCGAGCCTCGTAGATAATACCGATCACACCTAACGGCACACGTTTTGTACCAATCACCAACCCATTGGGGCGTTTTGTCATTCCGGTGACTTCACCGATGGGGTCGGGGAGCGACTCAACAGTTTCCACACCTTTGGCCATATCTAAAATGCGGTCTTTCGTCAGGGTTAAACGGTCAATTAATGCTTTGCTCCCGCCTTTTTGGCAGAGGGTGTCCACATCCTTTTTGTTTTCTTCCAATATCCGGTCGGTTTGCAGCCTGAGAGCTTCTGCAACGGCTAATAAACCTTTGGATTTAACTGCAGGAGCGATCGTCATTAACTGATAGCTTGCCTGTTTTGCTTTTTTGCCTAATTCTTGCAGCATATGTATCTCCTCAATTTGTTGTTTTAATCTGTCCTTTAAACAGGGTACCGGTTTGTTTGCCTTCTAAAATATCATAAATAACAGAAGGCTTTTGTCCATTGGTGATGACCATATTAATGCCGGCTTCTGTTGCTTTTTTTGCGGCAATTAATTTGGTATGCATACCGCCTGTTCCGCGGTTTGTTCCGGCAGAACCGGCAATTTTGAATAGTTCGTCAGTTACTTCGTCTATCTCATCAATTAAACGAGCATCCTCCGATTTATGAGGGTCCGCACTATAGAGACCGTCGATATCAGAAAGAATAATCAACAAATCAGCGTTGATTAATGTAGCAACCATGGCTGATAAGGTATCGTTATCGCCAAATTCAATTTCTTCCGAAGAAATGGCATCGTTTTCATTTACAATCGGAACAATTCCCCATTCCAGCAGAGTATTGAAGGTGGTTATGGCATTTTGTTTTCTCTGTTCGTTTTCAATAACATCTTTAGTCAACAAAATCTGGGCCACATCACAACCATATTCGCTGAACAGCTTGCCATAAATACTCATCAGTTCACTTTGTCCAATGGCAGAGGTCGCCTGCTTTTCACGGGTGGTTTTCGGCTTTTCGGAAAGGCCGATTTTGCTCATGCCAACACCAACAGCCCCACTTGTTACCAAAACGATTTCCCGGCCTTCATGGCATAAATCAGAAAGGGTACGGGCCAGAAGCTCAATCCGGCGCAGATGAATCCGACCGGTGCTGTAGGTCAGGGTAGAGGTGCCAACCTTTATAACAATGCGTTTCGCATTTTTTAATCTGGAAATAGATGTCTGCATAATGAATCACTCACCTGTAACTGTTGTTATATTTTCAATAATGGGATTTGTCTGGATAGTGGGCGTAACAATTTCAAAAGAAGAATTGTACACAAGCTGAATATTATCTGCGGTATAAAATCCGTTCTGAAGACGCTTACCGGGCACTCTCACAACCAGAATCACATCCATACGCTCCGGAGATTCGGCCATAACAGGATTTCCCTTAGTGTCGAAAATCAACTGTTTGGCAGGCTCAGAAGAAATGTTGACAACTTTACCTAAATATTTACCGGTGTCTTTCATATACACATCGTCATCAATATGAATGGCATCCATTGTCATCTGGCGAACAGATTTCAAGCGCATAGACACATCTAAAGAATCCAGACTACTGTTTTGAACGATACTTTTGTTTTCAGTTAACACAGCGTTGCTGTTAATCTTTTGCCAAACGACAAAAGCGCCGGCCATCATAACCAAAATCATAACAACAACTAAAATATCTACAATGCTGATCTTGCCGAACAGCTTTCCTTTTTTATCAAGCATTATTTTGCCTCCTTCAGTTGTTCTTCGTCATAATCCATTGCCACAATGTAACCATGCATAGCGGCACTTTCGGAACGGAGAGCCACCGCTTTTCCGATTTTGATTGCTTCACTGTCCAACAATAAATCAGGGTAGGCAACTGAAGCGTTGGCTTCAATTTGAACATAACCGTCAAAACGGTTTTCAGGAGAAGCAAGAACTAGTTTATCATCAGCCTGAGCAATGATTTTAGCAGGCTCTTTTGAAAAACCAACAATTTTGCCCATAGGAGTTTTGGTAATGCCGTCAATAACTTGTTCTCCCTCATTAATATGCTCAAAATAAGCAGCATCCTGGTTCTGAATTTCTACCGTATACACAACCGGGATTGTACCGGCAGAACTGCCGCCATCGGCAAACAGAAGATAACCGACGGCCAATGCGGCTAAAAGCACCAGAATAAAAAATACATCCAAAAGATTAATTTTTCCAAATAATCTTCCCTTATTATCAATGATCATTTCTTAAAACCTCCCTGTAAAGTTCTTCTAAACGAGATACCATTCTTTCAACGGTAAAATTACGCTCATATTGTTCCTTGGCACATTGTCCCAGTTTTTGAGACAGTGTGGGGTTATTTGCTAAACGGAGCATAGCCGAAGCCAGTGAAGCACTGTCGGCATAACCTGTTAACAACCCGCTTATGTCATTTTCAATCAGTTCCGTATTGCCTCCTACAGCTGTGGCAATGGAAGGTTTTCCTAAACTCATGGCTTCTAAAATAGCCAGGCTCATTGCTTCAGATTCAGAGGAAATAACAGTAATATCCGTAATGTTTAACAATGGGGCAGTATCCGGAACAAAGCCTGTGAAAATAACATGTTCTTCCAAACCGTATCGAGCAACCTGTTCTTTTAAAACAGATTCCAGACTACCATTGCCAACAATTAAAAACTTAGCTTTTGATTCTTCTTTTAAGTATTGACGGGCTGCTTTGATAAAATACTTATGCCCTTTAACCGGCTCTAAACGGGCAAACACACCAAAAACCGTATCATCTTCCTGAATATGATATGCTTCCCGCAGCGTCCGGCACTCATCTTCTGAGATTGTGCGGACAGGGACAACACCGTTATTAACCAGCTTAATTTTATCCGGTTTAATGCCGGAATCGGTAAGATTCTGCACAACAGCCTGAGAAACGGCGATATAATAATCACACAGGAAGGTGTTTGCAAAGCCTTTGATCAAAGCTTTTATACCCCGGGAGAGGGGCTCGATACAGTGTCGGGTGGCTAAAATAACCGGCACTTTGGATTTTCTGCCTGCAATACGGGCAGACAGGCAAGCGTGGGTATGTAAAATATCCGGCTTGATTTTAATAAACAATTCCTTCAACACGGCGACACAGTGTTTGTTATATGACTGATCAGCCATATAAGGAACTTCTTCAAGTGTAACGCCATCGCAAGCCTTTACAGGCTCAGCTAATTGACTGTTTTCAGGTAAGATGACCGTAACACGAAAGGAAGAACGGTCAAAGTTTTGCAAATAATTCAATAAATATTTGCCTGCGCCACCGATGTTGGTGTCGGTGAGAACCTGAACAACATGAATCATACACCGTCACCTCCGGATTCAATATCTGAGTTGTTAAAGTCCGGTGCAGTAGCCGATCCGGCAAATGCCAGAATGATCCAGAACAACAGCACCATTTTATAGTTATACCAAACGTTATCCGTCAGCCCTTGGAATAAAAATCCTAAAATACCGGCGGCAAATGCCATAGAAATAGCCGGAGATAAACGGTTACGTTCCTGATAGACCGGCAAAGTAAAGCTTTGACGGATAAAGGCAATGATTAATGCAAAGAAAGAGGCAATACCGCAAATGCCGGTTTCTACCCACAACTGCAGGAACAGATTATGGGAATGCAGGGCAAAGTTTGCGCCGGCTAAAGCATATTTGGGATAAATCATTGAAAAGGCATCAGAGCCGGGACCAATGCCGCAGAGCCAGAAATCTTTCAGCATAGAAAGAGAGGCACGCCAGATGGAAACGCGGTAAGCCGTTGAGGTATCGGTTGTGTTGCCAATACTGAGTAAGCGGTTGGCAATGGCTGAATCTGAGGTTAAAAATGCCGGAATCAGGCACAACCCTAAAAGGGCCAGCAAAGACCAGCGCTTATCCATGACCAACAGAAAAACAGCCGCGGCCAGGAAAACACCTAACCAGGCCCCACGGGACCACGTGAAGATCAAACAGGCGGCCAGAATGAGAAGCAGTCCGCTGTACACGGTTTTTTGACCGTTGGTTTTGCTTTTCCAGACCATGGCCATCATAACCGGGATTAAAAGAACCAGATATTCACCAAGTACATTGGGGTTATCAAAGGTTGAATATACTCTGACCTTGATTTGCTGGAACATTTCCTGATCAACCCATGAGGCAGTGGAGGAAACACCGGCAAAATTCTGATATACGCCATAAAGCGCTACAAGACCGGCAACAAGCAGAAAAGAAACCAAAGCTCCGCACCACTTTTTCTTTGTGTTTAAGGTCTGGAACGCTACAAAGTAAAACAGAATAAAGGCTAAATGAAGAAACAGGATTTTTACACTCTTCACAAAGGTGAAGGAATTTATAGTGGCCAAGCACAGCATTAAGGTAAACAAAGCGATAAAACCACCAAGAGGAACCGGGCGCAACGTCATATCCTTGTTTGTTGCTAAATTCAGGAACAGAGAAAGAATGGTTAAGCAACAACAACCGGCCAGTACCATAGTGGGCAGGATCGGTGCTGCGATGATGACGGTGAATACACCAACAACAGTATAACGCATGGTGATGAACACATAGAAAACACCTGCCACGGCCAGCAGAAAGGCAAAAGACGGCATGCAGGAGGCAATGATGGCTGCCAGGATACCAATGGCAATGCCAATTACAGGACGGGTGGCTATGTTTTCAGGTTCTTTAAAAAAGAGTTTGCTTTCTGTTTCTTTTTTGATATCACAGAAGAAACCGCCTACAAGGTTCAGAATCCGGCTGCCCTGAAACAGAGAATTCAAACTGCGGTTAATCAGTATGCATAAAAGAGACAAAATGAAAAGAACAGTTATGATACACCATTCAATCACAGAAGGAAAAGAGAATACTACCCGCAAAGCACCATAGCAGAGGGAAAATGAGCAAAAACAAATTCCGTATGCCCGAATGCTCAGCCGATGCCAGTTCTCAAACAGAAACAACAAACCGCTGGAGGAAGCCACATTTTTACTGAAGGAATCAGTATGCCGGGCAACTAAGCGGCAAAGGGTAACCGGCAGCAGAAGCAGTTTGCAAAATAAACTGTGTTTAAAAACTTCTCCCCAATTGGTTTGGGTAAACAATCTGCCTACAAAGCTGTGACGGAAACAATTGGCCCCAAAAGCCGAAATGTGGTTGAAAATACGACCGGTACAGCTTTCTTCAAACCAAATGGCCAGACAATGGAACAGTTTGGCGAAAAAAGCCATAATTGAGCTTTGCATCAGTCCACCTTCTTTCTGTTGCGAAACAATATAGTTATTAATTCTTTTGACTCATCGGTGCGGGTAACAAACAGTAAAATTACATAAACGATTATACCAAGAGCAGCCGGTAATAAAACCGCTAAAAACCGACCGCCTAATGAATCTGAAAAGATTATCTGTGCAGATGAAATATTTACACAAATCAGCATTATGGCTGCTGAAAAAATGAGCTTTAGTGAATTGAACAGGTCTTTCAGTTTAAAACAATGAAGCTTTTTATTCAGCCTGATCAGTAATATCAAACCAATGACATTGGCAGCAATGGAAGCGGCTAATGCAACACCCCACAGGCCGGTGTTAAAACCACGAACCATCACAAAACTCAGTAAAATGTTAAGCGAAATACCACCCATAGCAACATACATTGGCGTTTTGCCGTCTTTTAAAGCGTAAAAGGCTTTGTTCATTATTTCACTGACGCCGAAGCCAACCATACCCAGGGAATAAAAGAGCAGGGCAGTTGAGGTTAATGCTGTGCTTTGAGCATTAAACTCACCCCGTTCATATACAAAGCGGACAATGGGCACACGCAGGGCCAGAAAGATAATCATAACAGGCAATATTAAAGCAATAACAATTTTAACGGCCTTTCCCACAACGTCAGCCAGCTCTTCTTTATGGTTACCGGCGGCCAAACGGGAAATGGAAGGGAAAATCAAATTGGATATGGCATATGTTAACACACCCACAAAAATAATATACAGTTTGTTGGCATAATCCAATGCGGGAACAGCCTGACCGTCGTTCAAGAATGAGGCAAGGTAAATGTTAACTGTAGAATTTATCGGCTGCACCCAGGAGCTGATGAGAATCGGCAGAGCAAGAGCCACTGTTTTCTTCATACCGTCGCTTTTTAAATCTAAAACCGGACGATAACGGAATCTCTTTTTGTGGAGAGCCGGTAACTGGATAATCACCTGAAAGCCCCAAGAGATCAGCATAGCAAATGCAACGCCGTGAATACCAAAATGGTCTTTGGCAATTATCAGGTACAACATCATTAACAGGTTGGAAACCAAGCTGATGGCTGCCGGAACATTAAATTCTCCATAGGATTGCAAAATACCGGTTAAGGCGTAGGCAATGCCGGTAAACAACATAGTGGGAAATAAAATGATAACCAACTGTGCAGCTAAAGTTTTTTCACTTTCACCTAAACCGCTACCGATGAATCCGGCAATGGGGCCTGCAAACAGTATACCCAACGTACAAAAAAAGCCGGTAATCAACAAAATGGCATTAATAAATGTGTTGGCATAACGGGAAGCATCCTCCTGCTTTCCGTTTTCAAGATATTCGTTAAAAACAGGAATAAAGGATGATGAAATAGCTGCTCCTAAGGTGATATCAAAAAAAAGCAACGGAATACGTGAGGCGGTTAAAAAAGCGGCAGCCTCACTACCGGTTCCGTACAGATTGGCAAACAAAACCTCGCGACCCATGCCGGCAATTTTAGCAAGCAATGTGGCAACGACCATAAAACCAACCGTTTTAATTGTATTTTTAACGTTTAACATAACGAGGTTCCTTTTATACAAAATAATATCAACTTATATTATATAGCAACCTTACGTGAAAGTCAATAAAATTCAATGTTTTCCTTTAAAAAAACATGAAAAAAATGCCAGGAAAAACACTTCTGAAGAATCAATGTCAAAAGGTATTTTGACACAAAAAAATACCACCTTGAAATGTGTTTTTCAAAATGGTATTTTTATGTTGTTTTTTCTGTTTTCAGGCAAAGAAAGAAAGTTGACAACCGGGCCGATGATTCACAAAAATAATATTTCGACTCATTTTTTCAGCATAATCAACAGTATATTTAGTGCCGCCTGAACCATGGGTTAAGTAAGCAATCACACAGGAAGCGTTATCAACCATATAGCGATTTCGTTTGAACATACAACCATTATAATATCCTTCGGCTGTATAAATAATGTCATCAGCCAAAGAGAGAATAGCGTTGTATTTTGCTTTTTGCTCTAGATTCCAGAAAGCATCCTGATTCCGGCAGGGCAGAGCCATGGTTAAATGAATGTGCGGGTGTTTTTGCTTTAAATTCAGAACAGTTTCTGCTGCCAGTAAATCAAAGCCCAGGGCACCGCCGGAGATAAACTGTAAATATCCTTCTTTTATCAGTTGTTGCAAAACTCTTTTCAGTGATTTTTTCAATGGTTTTATGACAGAGGAATCAATCTCACGATGACCAGTAAAACAACAAGTGTGCTTTTTTTCCATTAAGAACCTCCGGATTTCGATATAGAACAATTCTATATTTTCATTATAACAAAGTAAAATTCCGGCATAAAAGAGCAAAAAAACGCAAACAATCTATTTTTTCGACAAAAAATGACACGAAAAACAGTTACACAACAGAATGAATGACTTTAACGACTTTTCCGACTACATTGATGGACTGCTTCTGAGGGTCAACCATTAGAGGCTGAGCAGAAATGCCACTTTCAAAGGTGAGGGAAATAAATTCGCCAATTTGATAAAACCTGCAGAAAAAAGCCGCTTCGTCATCAACACTCACTAAGGCAAGTTCCCCATTATGGACGGTATTTTGCCTTTTGACAATGGCAAAACTGCCATCGGCCAGACCAGCGTGGCTCATTGCATGGTTATTGACTTTCACCGCTAAAAAATTACCTTCACCTAAAAAATCTGCAGAAAAAGTAAATTGAAAGAGAGGTTTTTCGCTGCAAGATGAGGAAAAAGAAGCATAAACCGGAACGGAGTGTGGGGGTGTTCTGTCGACTACCAATCCCGGATCATTCAGTATGGGGGCTGCAACAATGGTTTTACCAAAGAGCTCATCCATTGTTACATCGAAAAAATCAGCAATTTTTTTCAATGTAGAGGCGGGCGGATTGGAATAACCAGTTTCATAATTGGAAATGTTTGTTTTACTAGTGCCAAGTTTAGCTGCTAATTCATTCTGATTAAGACCTTTTGCTTTTCTTAAGCTTTTTAAGTTCGATCCGAAATCTTTCATTGTTTAGTTCTCCTTGTGCGCACAATTCGTTGTTAGTACAAGTATATCATACAAAATGTGTAAATACAAGTAGAATAAGGTCAAAATTTGTTTCGAAAAGAAACAAAATCTGATAAAATTGGATTTCGAAAAAGAGGTTCATGCAACTGATGCAAAGCAAACGCATCTTTACAGGCATAAGAAAAACCGTCCGAAATAAATTCGGACGGTTTTAAAGAGCATAATCATTATCGTATGATTCTTCTTGCGGCATAATAACAATCGTTATAATAGCCAGTAGTAATGCTTGTATATTTCACAACATCACCGGTTTGTGGAGCATGAATCATCATGCCGTCGCCGACATAAATACCAACGTGGTTAACAGTTGTGCGACCGGAACGCATAAAGAGTACCAAATCACCAGGCTGCAATTCGTTTTTGCTTACGGGCACACCATTTTTAAGCTGATCGTGCGCAACTCGATTTAAAGAATAGCCCAACTGACGGTAAATGAAAGAGGTAAAACCAGAGCAATCAAACCCGTTAGGACCATTGCCACCATATACATAAGGAACACCCAGATACTGCTTTGCCAGCTGAACCACGCGATTACCGCCGAGATAACTGCTTCTGGCGGCTACATCCTGAGGACGGATGCTGACATAATCTGCACTTATGTAAGCAAAATTGCCGTTGCCGGTACCGATTTTATACCAGTTGCCGGTTTTTTCAAAAACATCTAACAAAACACCACTATTAACCTGAGTTAAAATTTTGTAATCTAATCCTGCACCGGAACGAACATTAATATTGTTGCCGATAACAATACCGACACAAGGAAAAGAATCAGCGCTGACAGACGGAATGTTGAAGCCGGTAAGCAGTATGCAAATAGCCAACAAAACTGTCAGTTTTTTTAAAATTTTCATGCAAAAATAACCTCCAAGAGAAGTTGTTAAAAAAGTATTACAAAATGATTATAGCAAAAATAAATAAATTTGTCAACTGTTTTTAAAACTTTTTTAACAATTTTGTAGCAATTGGAATGTTTTTTTCCGGCGGTGCAAGAATTTGTCTTGACGGGAAATCAAAGGAAAGCTATAATACAAACAGGAATTTCGGAGGGGTATATATGGATAAGAAGAAAATAATTAAACTGGCCGGTATGGTCTTGTGTGTTGTGCTGATTACAGGACTGGGAACGTGGTTGATACATATTGATAAACAAAAAGAAGGTATGATTGAAGTGCAACCAACACAGAGTGTAACAAGAGCAGACAATGATGAGACAACGGAAGATAAAACGATTATTGAGTCGCAATCTGTTGTAACGAAAAAATTGGAATTAAATATGGCAACAAAAGAAGAGCTTTCCACTTTGCCGGGCATTGGTCCTGCTTTGGCGGAAAGAATTATAGAGCATCGCACAAAAACACCATTTAAAATGGCGAGAGATATAAAGAAAGTGCCCGGCATAGGACATAAAAAATACACAGATATTTGTGAATTGATTTATGTTGAAGGAGAATAGCTTTTTCCATTAAAAAAAGAAATAGAAAATAGGATTTTATTATTGACTTTCTATATGAAAGGGTCTATAATAATGGCATAAAGGGGGCAGACATATGAGTTTGTTAAGTACTTTTTACATATGTTGTATACTGACATCCTTTATAATATGTAGCCTGTTTGTGCTGAGAAACTTGTGTTATTTGACACAGGTTAAAAATTGTATACAAAGATTTTGATAAAAGGATTTGCGAAAGCAAGTCCTTTTTCCACGCTTAATAATATTTCTTTAAATTCGGAGGCGATCTTATGGCAAGAAGTAAGTTTGGTATTAATATGTGTGAGGGTTCTATTTTAAAAAATATTATTCTGTTTGCTCTGCCGCTTATGGCAAGCAGTTTGTTACAGCTTTTATACAATGCAGCGGATGTGGTTGTTGTGGGTCGGTTTGCCGGCAGTGATGCTATTGCTTCTGTTGGAGCAACCGGATCTTTGTGCAGTTTAATTGTGCAGTTTTTTATCGGTTGTTCAGTGGGTGCCAGCGTTTTGGTTTCTAAAAAATATGGTGCACAGGACTATGAAGGTGTCCACAGAGGTGTTCATACATCTATGTTTTTGAGTGTTATTCTGGGAATTTTGGTTATGGTTGTGGGAGTTATGCTTTCAAAACCCCTTCTTGTTTTGATGGGTACTCCTGAAGGCTCAGTGTTAAACGGTGCGGTGTTATATATGCGGATTTATTTTGTGGGGATGTTCGCTTCCTTTATATATAACTTCGGAGCTGCTGTTTTGCGTGCTGTGGGTGACACCAAGCGTCCCTTATATATTTTATCTCTGACGGGCATTGTCAATGTTGTTTTAAATCTTGTTCTGGTATGTTGGTTCCATTTAGATGTGGCCGGCGTTGCTATTGCTACTGCTGTAGCAAACTTTCTTTCTGCTCTTGCGGTTATATATACCCTGTGCAGATCAGAAGGTGTTTACAGACTGTTTCTTAAAGAATTGAAAATCTATAAAGATGAATTGAAGGCTATTCTTAAAGTTGGCCTGCCGGCAGGTATACAAGGTTCTGTATTTGGCTTGTCTAATACAACCATTCAGTCAGCAGTGAATTCTTTTGGCCCTGTGGCGATGGCAGGTAATGCAGCTGGTGCCAATATTGAAGGCTTTGTGTATGTTGCTATGAATGCTTTTTATCAGGCTTGCCTCACCAGTGTTAGTCAGAACTACGGAGCAAAAAACAAAAAACGAGTGAATAAAACAATTTCAGTTTCTATGATTTGTGCAGCGATAACAGGTATTATTCTTGGCGGGCTGAGTGCTATCTTTGCAAGACCGCTTTTGGGAATTTACATAACAGACTCTCCGGAAGCTATTGAATATGGTGTCGTTCGTATTGCGTATACAGGACTGCCGTATTTTATGTGTGGCATTATGGAGGTTTTGGCAGGTGGTCTGCGTGGTTTGGGTTATTCCGGCACCTCAACAGTTAACTCCTTGGTGGGAGCTTGTGGATTGAGAATTCTTTGGGTTTGGCTGGTCCTTCCGCTATGCAGAACGCAAGAGATGCTCTTCCTGTGCTGGCCGGTATCCTGGATTGTGGTTATTCTGATGCATGCAATTGCCTTGCATTATGCGAAAAAGAAAACAATTAATTTGCTTTCATAATAAATTAAAAGCTACTGCAAAATCCTTCGATTTGCAGTAGCTTTTTTTCTATTGTTTGTTTATAATCGTTGATAAAACTTTCGTCCCTCTTTGTCCAGAGTCTCACGGTAGACCTGTCCGTGTTTTATATGATATTCATCTGCCAGCTTCAGCAGGGCAGATAAAAGACTTATCGGGCATTTTACGGAATACGTGCAACCATTCTGACTAATGGAACGAGGAGTTTGTGTGATGGTAACCTTGTAAAGCTGCTCTTTTTCGGCGATTCTCTTTAATCGGTTTGCTGAAGTGGAGGAAGAAAAAGCAATGAGTGCAGCTTCCATAGCATCGTCTCCTGTTCTGATGCAAAAAAGCATCTTGAATTTTGCAGCGAAAGGGTGTTTTTTTTATTTTCGCTTACACTATATTATATTCAAATAAGGGAAATCTGCGAATATTTTAAAATAAAACTTGAAATTTAGAGAAAAAAAAGGTACAATATATATTAGAGAATTATGTGCTGTGTTAAAACATAGCAGAGGGGAGTATTAAAATGACAAAAGAACGTGTGTTAGAAATTTTAAAGGAGGCCGGCGTTTTAATGGAAGGCCATTTCTTGTTGACTTCCGGTCGGCATTCAAATAAATATCTGCAATGCGCGAAAATTTTTCAGGATGCCCGCTACAGTGAAGAACTTTGTGGCGCGCTGGCAGAAAAATTTAAGGATCAGGGTATTGAATTGGTTATTGGTCCTGCAATCGGTGCCATTCAGATGAGCTATGAAGTATCCCGTCAGCTGGGTGTGAGAAACATTTTTGCAGAACGTGAAAATGGCAAAATGACTCTGCGCAGAAGTTTTGAAATTAAACCCGGTCAGAAAGTTTTGGTAGTAGAAGATGTTGTGACCACCGGTGGCAGCGTGCGTGAAGTTATTGATATTGTGAAAGAATATGGTGGCGAAGTGGCTGGTGTTGGTGTAGTTGTTGACCGTACTGGCGGTAAAATCGATTTTGGTGTTCCTCTGGAATCAGTTATTTCTTTAGATGTTGTTTCTTATGAGCAGGAGGAATGTCCCTTGTGCAAAGAAAATATTCCGCTGGTTAAACCCGGCAGCAGAAATTTAAAGGTTTGAATTTAGGAGAAGATCGCCATGCAACACGACGGTCATCGAAAGAGGATGAAAGAACGCTTTAAAAATGACGGTGGGTTTGATTATTTTGCACCCCACGAAGTTTTAGAGGTTCTGTTATACGCTACGAATGCCAGACGGGATACCAATCCCATTGCTCATGACTTAATTAAGGAATTCGGCAATGTTGCCAATGTATTTGAAGCATCACCCGAAGAACTTAAGAAAATTGAAGGAATTGGTGAAAACAGCGCCTTTTTGCTGTCAATCATTCCTCATCTTTCCCGTGCATACCAACAGTCTAAGTGGGATAGGAATATTGTTTTGGGAAACACAGAGCTGGCAGGGCAGTATGCCATCAATCTGTTTATTGGCAAGCAATGCGAGGAATTCCGCATTATCTGCTTGGATTCCAACAGACGGGTGTTTTATCAGGGGAAAGTGCTGAGCGGAACCATTAATGAGGTGCCGGCATATCCTCGGTTGATTGTGGAAGAGGTTTTAAAGCGCAAGGCACAATATGTGATATTTACGCACAACCATCCGGGTGGCTCGTCCCGTCCTTCTGAAGGAGATATGCAGGCAACGGAACAGTTGATTCAGGCGTTAGATGCCATTGGTGTGACTGTGGTTGACCACATCATAGTGGCTGGTAATCAGTATTACAGTATGGCGGATTCCGGTGTGATGTGATTATGACTTTGGTTTGGGCTTGAACAGTAAGGCAACGAGATAGCCGAAAACAATTGCAGCTGTAATGCCGGCAGCGGCACCGGTTAAACCACCGGAGAAAATACCCAGAAAGCCTTTTTCGGCAACGGCCTTGGCAACGCCTTTGGCTAAGGTATAGCCGAAGCCTGTTAAGGGAATGGTGGCGCCGGCTCCTGCCAGCTTCACCAATGGCTCATACCACCCTAACAAGGTCAAAAATGTACCGACGCTGACATAGATAACCAAAATCCGTGCCGGTGTCAGCTTGCATTTGTCAATTAACAGCTGGGCAATGGCACAGAGAGTTCCGCCAATTAAAAAAGTCCATAGATATTGCATCAAATCATCCTTTTAATGTGTTGTAATGTATAGTATAAACAAATTAATTAAATTATATGTAACAGGGAGAGGTTAAACAATGTCAGGTCATTCCAAATGGAACAACATTAAACATAAAAAAGAAAAGAGTGACGCTAAAAAAGCGAAAATCTTTACTAAATTAGGTCGTGAAATTACGGTTATTGTCAAAGCAGGCGGCCCAGACCCGGAATCAAACGGCAAGCTGAAGGATGTTATCGCGAAAGCGCGTTCCAACAATATGCCCAATGATAACATTGAGCGTTGCATCAAAAAAGCCTCCGGCGAAATGGGCTCTGCCAACTATGAAGAAATCACATACGAAGGCTATGGCCCCAGCGGTGTGGCTGTTATTGTTGAAACATTAACAGATAATCGTAACCGTACAGCCGGTGAAGTCCGTCATTATTTTGATAAGTTTGGCGGCAACTTGGGTCAGACCGGTTGTGTGAGCTTTATGTTTGATGAAAAGGGCGTTATCATCATTGATAATGAAGAAGGTGCTTTAGATGAAGACACCGTGATGATGGATGCTTTAGATGCCGGCGCAGAGGATTTTTCACCACAGGAAGGCTGCTTTGAAATTCTGTGTGATCCATCAAGCTTTGCAACTGTTCGCGATACGTTGGAAGAGAAGGGTTACATCTTTGCTTCTGCCGAAGTGGAAAAGATTCCTCAGACAATGGTTTCGTTAACGGATGAAAAAGATATTACCATGATGAACAAACTCATTGATATGCTGGAAGACAATGATGATGTTCAGAATGTATATCATAACTGGGAAGAGTAATTTAATTGATAACCTTATAAAGAAAAATCCATTTTTTGAAAAATTTTTAATTTTTTTAAAAAAACAGTTGATTTTTCAGTTTCATTATGTTATAATGTCAAGAGTGATTTGACGGGCAATGGAGGTGAACGTTTTGCCGAATATTAAATCTGCGAAAAAAAGAGTGGAAGTCATTAAGACCAAAACGCTCCGCAATCAGATGATTAAATCTGCTGTAAAAACATATATTAAGAAGTTCGAGGCTGCTGCAGCTGCCGGTGATAAGGCTGTTGCTGAACCTGCTTTTAACCTGGCTATCAAGAAAATTGACCAGGCTGTCAGCAAGGGTATTATGAAGAAGAATACCGCTTCCAGAAGAAAGTCTCGTCTGGCTCTTATGCTGAACAAAGTTGGCGCATAAGTTTTGTTTTAGTTCATTAAACCGCAAGCAAAAGCTTGCGGTTTTTTCTTTGTAAAAATTCTGTTTTTTTAATCAAAAGGTATTGACAAAACCTTTTGATTGTTGTACAATAACATAGGTGTGTAGGTCGAAACCTTTACAGCAAAGGAGGAAAGCAATTGAGCAAGGATTTAAGTATGGCTATGCTGTATGATTTTTATGGCGAATTGTTAACGCCGAAGCAGGCTCAGGCCATTGATTTGTATTATAATGAAGATTTGTCCTTGGCTGAAATTGCTGAGCCTCTGGAAATTTCCCGTCAGGGTGTTCGCGATGCTATTAAGCGTGGCGAAAAGCTCCTGCTTTCCATGGAAGAACGGTTGGGATTGGTCAATCGTTTTATGGATTTAGAAGAAAAAATGCAGGAAGTTATTCAAGATGTTGAAGCAATGCAGCGGTATGCGCAGAACTATGTGCATTCCAAAAAAATGTCTGATGCTTTAGCTGAATTGACTGGAAAGTTAAAGGACTTCACAAAAGAACTATAATTCTATTTTTTTGATAAAGGAGGCCATGGCAGTGGCATTTGAAAGTCTTTCCGAAAAACTGAGCATGGCTTTTAAAAAGCTGAGAGGCAAGGGCGTTGTTACGGAGAAGGATTTAAAGGAATCCATGCGCGAAATTAAGCTTGCTTTGTTGGAAGCTGATGTAAACTTTAAGGTTGTTAAAGATTTTATCAGTCGCGTTTCTGAACGGGCTGTGGGTAGTGATGTATTAGAAAGCCTTACCCCCGGTCAACAGATTATTAAAATTGTTAATGATGAGCTGACGGCTTTAATGGGCGGTGAAAATGCCCGCATTGAATTCGGTAAAAAAACTCCGACCGTTGTTTTGATGGCAGGTCTTCAGGGTGCTGGTAAAACTACCTTTTGTGCGAAACTTGCCGGATATATGCGTAAAAAGCATAATAAACGCCCTTTGCTTGTTGCATGTGATATTTACCGTCCGGCGGCTATCCGCCAGCTGGAGGTTGTGGGTAAACAACTTGATATTCCTGTTTTTGCAATGGAAGATTGCAAAAATGCTGTTACAATAGCAACAAGCGCTGTTGAGCACGCAAAGGCTCATGGCAATGATTTCGTGATTGTGGATACTGCCGGTCGACTGCATATTGACGATTTGCTGATGCAGGAGCTGGAAGATATTAAAGCGGCGGTAGAGCCGGAAGAAATTTTGCTGGTTATTGATGCAATGACCGGTCAGGATGCTGTAAACATTGCTGAAAGCTTTAACAGCCGTCTGCAGGTAACTGGTGTAATCATGACCAAGCTTGACGGTGACACCCGTGGCGGTGCAGCCCTTTCGGTTAAAGCAGTAACCGGTAAACCCATTAAATTTGTGGGTGTTGGCGAAAAGCTTTCCGATATTGAAGAGTTTCATCCAGACAGAATGGCTTCCCGTATTTTAGGTAGCGGTGATGTACTGTCACTGATTGAAAGAGCAGAGCAGGCCATTGATGAAAAATCGGCAGCAGCTTTAGAAGAAAAGCTAAGAAAGAATCAATTTGACTTAAATGACTTCTTAGAACAGATGCAACAAGTGAAAAAAATGGGTCCTTTGTCACAGCTTGTTAAAATGTTACCCGGCGTGAACACAAAAGAGCTTGACAATGTGGATTTAGATGACGGGCGGATGCTCAGGGTGGAAGCCATTATTCAGTCTATGACGATGAAAGAACGGCAAAATCCTTCCATCATTAATGCCAGCCGCAAAAAACGTATTGCAGCCGGTAGCGGTAACGGTGTGCAGGAGGTTAACCAATTGCTCCGTCAGTTTGAGCAGATGCAAAAAATGATGAAGCAGTTTACAGGTGGCGGTATGGGCCGCTTTATGAAACGGAAGAAAAAACGTTAAATCACCATTGTGGTTTATATAGAAGTGAATACATTGGAGGTGAAATACATGGCAGTTAAAATCAGACTGAGAAGAATGGGTGCAAAGAAAGCTCCTTTTTACAGAGTTGTTGTTGCAGATTCCAGATACCCCAGAGATGGTAGATTTATCGAAGAAATCGGTACCTACAATCCGCTGACAAGCCCTTCTGAAATCAAAATTGATGCTGAAAAAGCACAGAAATGGTTAGGTAATGGTGCACAGCCTACCGATACTGTTAAGGGTCTGCTGAAAAAGAGCGGCATCATTCAGTAATTAAGAGTAAATTCTTATGGTTTAGGAGGCTTACAACATGAAAGAATTGTTGGAAGTTCTGGCCAAATCCTTAGTTGATCATCCTGAATCTGTTGATGTGCGTGAGGTAGAAGGCGAACAGGCTGTAACCTTAGAACTGCGCGTAGCAGATGGAGATATGGGTAAGGTAATTGGCAAAAAAGGCAGAATTGCACAGTCCATCAGAACAGTTATGCAGGCTGCTGCAAGCCGTGAAAACAAACGCGTTATTGTGGAAATTGTGTAAATGCTGAAAAAGGCTTTGACAAACTTTTGGTTTGTCAAAGCCTTTTTAATATTTAGATTAAAAGGGAAACACCTTATCAATAGCTTCATTAGCAGGGGTGCTTTCAAAATAGAGTGCCTCGCCGCTTAAACCAACTTTTTCTTCCGGCCAGGCGGCATCGCCGTTAAAGATAACGACCTTGTTAAACTTTTCAGGACTTAAAAGAGCCATAAATTCTCTGTTATAGAGTATGGTTTTACAGTTAAATATCCGTCTCTCTCCTGTGTTAAATTGCAAGAGCAGACGATAGTCTGCCAATGGAAAAACACTGGTGGCCCAGACTTCAGCTTGCTCCGGCTCGCTTTTATATGGTAAAACACGGACTATATTTGTCATATTATCGAAATCATCCAATCTGTTAATTTTGTTACATATGGCACAAGGTTTTGCAATAAGGGGGCATACACAATGGCAGGCAGAAAATCGGCCACTTTTATTTTGGTGATACCCATTAAATTCGTACCAATCATGATAATAATCAATGAACCGGCGCAAGTCATTTCAGAAATGGCTGCAGCAGTCATAAAAGGTTCTATCAAGCCGGCGCAAAGAACAAGTCCGCCCTGAATGAGAAAGACGGTTACAGAGGCAAGCATCACACCGACGCCCAGGGTGGAAGCCAGCATAGCAGAAGAGACAAAATCAAGCGTAGCTTTAGTATATAAAATGGTGTTATCACCTGTTAACCCTGCTTGAATAGAACCGGTCACTGTCATAGAACCTACACAAAAGAGCAAGGTGGCAGCAACCAGACCTTCCGCAATGGAGACTTTTTTATCCTTGCGGGAGAAGGCTGTTTCCACCCAAGAGGCCAATGCATTAATGTGAGCATCAATATTCAAAAGAGTACCGGTAATCACGCCCAATACGGTGGCAACGATTAAAACGAGAACATTCTGTCCGACTAATGCGCCTGAAATGCCGATATAAACTGTGCAGGCACCTAAGCCTGTCATAACAGCCTGACTGATTCGATCAGGAATTCCTTTTTTAAATAAAAGACCAATAGAAGAACCGATTAAAACGGTTATCACATTTGCTAAAACGCCCAGCATTTTATCATCTCTTTCTCAAGAACTATATCAAATTATAGTACAAATTTTTTGATAAATCAAGAATTTTTTACAGGAATTATGATATTATCAAAGAAGAGTTTACGTAAAATGTATCTGAAGTCTTGTAATGCAGGGATAGCCAAAAAATTTTTTTAAAGTGTTTCTTGAATTTTTTTAGAAAATTTGATATAATTATTAAAAATAAATATCAAACGAAAACGACACATGTTGCACATTTTGTGCGTAAATCTGATTACGGTACGAAGTTGCAAGCGTGTGTTTTTTTGTTGTTTAAATGGGGTTATAAAATGTTTAAAGTTGATGATATCGTTACATACGGTATGAATGGTGTATGTAAAATTGTGGAAATCGAAGAAAAAAACCTGATGGGAGCAAACAAGACATATTTGGTTTTGAAACCATTACACGGGGAAAAATCAACATGCTTTGTGCCTGCTGATAACGAAAACCTTTTGAGTAAAATGCGAAAGCTTTTATCAGAAGAGGAGATTAATAAGCTGATTGATTCTATGCCGGATGAAGAAATTCTCTGGATTGATAATGAGAGAGAACGGAAAGAATGCTATAAGAAAATTATTACAGATGGCAATCAGTCAGATTTGATCAGAATGATCAAAGCAATTCATTGTAAGAAACTGGCCCGTGAGAAAAAAGGAAAAAAGCTCCACATATCAGATGAGCGGTTTCTTAAAGACGCTGAAAAGATTCTGTATGATGAGTTTCAGTATGTGCTGAATCTTTCACAAGAAGATGTTATATCTTATATCTTTGCACGAATAGATAAAAATAAATGAAAATAGACACAAAGCAAAAAATGGAAGCAAGTCTCATTATGACTTGCTTCCATTTTAATGTAGTCATTAAAAATTATAGTCCGTTAGGATTCTGTACCATAAAGTTCCAGGCATCCCGGCACATTTTTTCTAAGCCAAACTGCGCCTCCCAGCCTAACAGTTCTTTTGCTTTGGAAGGATCGGCATAGCACTCGGCAATGTCACCGGGACGGCGGGGTGCTATGACATAAGGTACCTTAACGCCGTTAACCTCAGAAAATGCTTTCACCATATCCAGTACGCTATAGCCATTGCCGGTGCCTAAGTTATAGGCATCAACCCCTGTGGTGGAGAGAACTCTTTCGAGAGCCTTAATGTGACCGCGGGCTAAGTCCACAACATGGATATAGTCACGAACACCGGTTCCGTCTTTGGTGTCGTAATCATCACCAAAGATACTGAGTTTTTCTAATTTGCCGGCGGCGACCTGTGCGACATAGGGCATCAGGTTATTGGGAATGCCGTTGGGGTCTTCACCAATTAAGCCGGATTCGTGTGCACCAATGGGGTTGAAGTAACGAAGCAGAGCAACACTCCATTCGTTATCGGGCACATATAAATCACGGAGAATGTTTTCGATCATTAACTTTGTACTGCCATAAGGATTGGTGGTAGACAGGGGGAAATCCTCACGGATGGGCACGGTATGGGGATTGCCGTATACCGTTGCAGAAGAGCTGAACACCAGCTTTTTCACGTTGTGCTTTGCCATAACCTCGCACAGCATAAATGTACCGGTTAAGTTGTTGTGGTAATACCACAAGGGTTTGGCAACAGATTCTCCAACAGCCTTTAAGCCGGCAAAATGGATAACTGCCTCAATTTCGTTTTCGGAGAAAATGGTTTCCAGACCTTCTTTATCCAACAGGTCAGTTTCGTAAAACTTAAAATCCTTGCCGGTGATTTGCTTAATGCGCTTTAAAGATTCCGGTTTTGAATTGATAAAGTTATCCAAAACCACAATATCATATCCGTTTTCAAGCAGTTCCACACAAGTGTGAGAACCGATAAAACCAGCACCGCCGGTAACTAAAATAGCCATTATATTCACTCCTAAAGATGTTTTTTACCACTATTTAGTATATCGTTTTCGGGGCTTTCTGTCAAGGGCAGGAGAGCCTGTTTATGTATAAAAAATTATGGGATTTTTATAAAATTTTAATAGGAAATCAAAATTTGCTTTGTTTCTCCGTTCCATGTAACATGACAATCCAGGGATTCTGTTACAAACCGCAGAGGGCACAGCGTTCTGCCGTTTTCAATAACGGGGGCAGCAGACATCAGGGTAAGCCGTCCGTCTGCAATAGCAGCTGTTTTGTTCAGAGTGAGAATCACAACGTGGCCATCTTTTTCGATGGTAATTTTTTGGCTTTCTGCATTCCAGGTAACTGTGCCGCCAATAGCTTCAATGACGGCGCGGATGGGGAGCATAGTATGCCCATCCATAATGACAGGAGCCGCATCTAAGGGAACGGTTCCGGTTGGGGTATACAGAAAACTGTGGTCGATTTCTAAAAGCAGAGTACGGGATTCGGTTGTCATTTCATAGGGAGTTTCTTCAGAAGTAAATGAAGAGAGAGTGTTGGCTGTAACAAATTGCCAGCTGCCGTCTTCGGTGCAAACAACAGCAGAACCAAAGGCAAAAGAACTGGCTTCTGTAAAGCAATAGTCAGTTTTAAGGTTGCCTTCTGTGTCGATGTATCCCCACAATCCGTCTTTTTTTACCGGAGCGAGCCCATCTGAAAAATCACCGGCTTGCTCCCAGGTTGGGGACAAAACAAGCTCAAAAGAACTGTTAATGTAACCATAGCCTTCAGATGTGCCCACAGGACAAAAGCCTTCAGAAAAATCCCCTAAATCTGTATAGAGAAACTCTGTTTTTGGCTGGCCTGAAGTGTTTACAAATGCCATTTTTCCGCCTTTTTCAGCTTTTAACAAGCCGTTTTTGCTCATGGGGAAAAGACGGTCAAAGGAGGGAACAATCAAAGTTTTGCCGGATGTATCAATCAATCCGTATTGACCGTTTTTAATCACAGCAACGCCTTCGCAAAAGTCAAATGCAAGCTCGTATTGCGGCGTAATGGCCAGGGAACCGTCGGTATGAATGTAGCCGTATCCACCTTCAGACTTGATACAGGCTAGGTTTTCAGAAAAAGGATATGCCTCCGTATAGGTAGGGGGGATTACGGCGTTGTTCTCTTTGTCAATATAACCGTACAGCCCTTCAGTTCTGATGAGGGCCAATCCATCGGAAAAGGAATTAGCTTCATCGTATTGATAAGGAATGACAAGCTCCCCTGTGGTGTTTATGAACCCCCATTTTCCTTCGGCATTTTTCACCGCTGAAAGCCCCTGTGAAAAGTTTTCGGCCTGAATAAACTGGGGTGCAATAACCTGCTTGCCTTCACGATCGGCAAAGCCTGAGAGGGTTCCGGATCGAATCAGACGGAACCCTTCTGTCAGGTCGCCTAAAAAATCCCATTTTGGGGTAAGAACCGGTTCTAAGCGGTCATTGACCAAGCCCCATTTTAAATCCTTGACAATGCGGGCATAGCCATCCTTTACCGGGTATGCCAGCTGATAGCTTTCAGAGGCGTTAACCGGGAGGGAAAATATGAATATAAGCACAAGTAAAAAGCAGATTTTTTTCATTTGTTTTTCTCCTTGTTTCAGTCTTCTTTTATTGTATCGTATTTTTCGTCAATTTTCAACTGTTTTTGCGAAAAGAGAGAAGTTCAATTTTGCATAAATTTCTTTACTTTGGAAATAAAATGTTATATAATAGAATGAGTAAAAAATCAGTCATTTGACAGAAAAGAGGCATAACAATTGAACGAGAAACTGCTGACATTTAAACGAGACATAAAAGGTAAAAAAATATGTGTGGTGGGCATTGGCATCAGCCATTTACCGCTGATTGATTTTTTACTTGATTGCGGTGCAGAGGTTACTGCCTGCGACAGAAAAACAAAGGAGCAGCTGGGCGCAACATTCGATTCTCTTGTGAGAAAAGGCGTATCTTTAGTTTTGGGAGAAGAGTATTTACAGCATCTTTCCGGTGATTTAATTTTTAAAACGCCCGGTCTCCGTCCGGATGTGCCGGAACTGTTAGAGGCACAGGCCAAAGGTATTCCTGTGACAACGGAAATGGAGTTGTTTATGCAGCTTTGTCCTGCTCATATTACAGCTGTAACCGGTAGTGACGGCAAAACAACCACCACAACTCTGATTTATAAACTGCTCACCATGGCGGGGTTTACTACCCACGTTGGCGGTAACATTGGTGCGCCGCTTCTGCCTGAAATAGAAAAAATTAAAGAGACCGACAGAGTGGTGCTTGAACTGTCCAGTTTCCAACTCCAGACAATGAAAACCAGTCCGCAGGTCGCGGTGATTACGAACATAACACCCAATCATCTGGATTATCACAAAAGCTATGATGAATATATAGACGCTAAGAAGAATATTTTTTGTTTTCAGAAGGAGAACGGCCTTCTTGTGCTGAACGAAAGCAATGATGTTACCCGTGGTGCCAAAGGAGAGGCGAAGGGGAAGGTCATCACCTTTTCCCGCACAGAATCTGCTGATGTGTACCTGGATGGGGATATGATTATGTTTCGCGGTGAGCCGGTGCTGAATGTTCACGACATTAAAATTCCCGGTAAACACAATGTGGAGAATTATATGACAGCGATAGCGGCTGTTTATCCCATCGTCAGCGCTGAGATGATTACCAGTTGCGCAAAAGAGTTTGGCGGTGTGGCGCACCGTATTGAATTTGTGCGGGAATTGGACGGCGTGCGCTATTATAACAGCTCCATCGACTCTTCACCTAACAGAACTTTGAATACTTTGGGAGTTTTTTCCGAGCCTGTGGTGCTGATTGCCGGCGGTAAGGATAAGGGAATTCCTTATGATGATCTTGGACCTGCCTTGAAAGAGCATGTTAAAGCAATGGTTTTAGTAGGCCCCACGGCAAAAGTGATTGCTGAAGTGGCCAAAAAAGTGGCGCCGGAGATTCCGGTAATTTTTGAGGAAAGCTATGAGCAGGCTGTGCTTAAGGCTAAAGAACAAGCGGCTTCAGGTGATATAGTGCTGCTTTCCAATGCCAGCACCAGCTTTGACATGTTTAACAATTTTGAAGAACGAGGTAACTTATTTAAGAAACTGGTGATGGAATTATGAAAAAAGAACTGATTCATCTGGCAGCGGCAGACGGTATTTCCGGCTTTGAATTTTCCCTGACAGAGGCAGTGAAAAAGTTAATGAAGCCTTATTGTGATTCTGTAGAAGCAGATACAATGGGCAATGTGATTGGCCATATTCCTTCTGAAAATCCAACGGCGAAAAGTGTTATGTTAGAAGCGCATATTGATGGCATTGGCTTGATGGTATCCGGCATCAGCGAGGAAGGCTTTTTGTCCTTTGTTCCTGTTGGCGGTGTCGATAGCGCCGTTTTACCCGGCGCTGAGGTGTGGGTTTATGGCAATGAGCAGTTGTTTGGTGTTATTGGTATGAAACCGCCTCATCTGCAAACCAGTGGCCGTGATGCGGCGGTGCCTATTGACGAATTGGTGATTGATGTGGGACTTTCCGGTGAAGAGGTGCGGAATAAAGTTAAGGTGGGAGACATGGTCTGTTTTGCTGAGTCTGTTAAAGCTTTATCAGGCAAAGTTCTCTCCGGTAAAAGCTTTGATGACCGTGCGGGTCTGATTTCTCTGCTTTTATGCCTGAAAGCATTAAAAGGAAAAAAGCTGCCCTTTCATTTATATGTTGTAGCGGCGGTGCAGGAAGAGGTTGGTCTTCGCGGTGCGGCAATGGTCAGTGAACGGCTGGCACCGGATTGCGCCTTTGTGGTGGATGTTTGTCACGGAGATACACCGGACGGCGGCTCGGAAAGTATTTTTAAGCTGGGGAGCGGAGCCGTCATCAGCTTTGGCCCCAATATCCATCCCTATTTGTCTTCTTTGGCGAAAACTGTTGCCAAGAAGGAGAAAATTAAAGTCAGCTATGATGCTGATGGGGGCGACACAGGTACCGATGCCTGGGCTGTGCAGGTGGCAGGAATGGGCATTCCTGTTCTGTTGTTATCCATTCCCCTTCGCTATATGCACACAACGGTGGAAACCCTGCATTTTGACGATGTGAAGGCAGTTGGCGACTTGCTTTCTGCTATGCTTTTGAATCTGGATTTGGAGGCGCTCGGATGTACCTTTCAGAATTAACGGCTTTGCCCGGCGTTTCGGGAAACGAAAATGCCGTGCGGGCATATATAAAAAAACGGATGGAGCCTTTGTGTGACCGGATAGAAATTGATTCCATGGGCAATATGATGTGCTTTAAAAAGGGAACGGGCAACACAGGGAAAACCTTGATGCTCTGCGCTCATATGGATGAAGTGGGACTTATCGTGAGCCGGATTACGGAAGAAGGCTTTTTAAAATTTAAAACCGTTGGTGGTATTGACCCCCGCGTGTTGGTATCCAAACGGGTGTTGATTGGTGAAGAGGGTCTTCCTGGTGTTATCGGTCGAAAGGCTATTCATCTCTTAACCCCTGAGGAACGGAAAAAAGCTCCAAAGGTGAAAGAACTCTATGTAGATTTTGGAGCGAAAAATAAAAAAGAAGCGGAAAAATATGTGACGGTAGGTGATTACATTGTGTTTGACAGTGCCTATCGAGAGTTTGGTGATAGCCTGGTGAAGACCAAAGCATTAGATGATCGTGTTGGTTGCGGTGCACTTATGGAACTGGCGCAAGAGCCCTGCACGTGGGATATTTGCTTTGCCTTTACCGTTCAGGAGGAAACAGGCTTGCGCGGTGCGCGACTCTGTGCAAGACGAGTAAAGCCTGATTTGGCAGTTGTTCTGGAAGGAACTACTTGCTCCGATATTCCCGGAACTAACTCCAATATGGTTTCCACTCGATTGGGTGGCGGTGCGGCCATTTCTTTTGTGGATGGTACCACAAGCTTTAACCGGCAGTTGGTTTCCTGGCTCTACCGATTAGGGGAAGAGAATCAGATTCCGGTGCAATATAAACAAACGGCCACAGGCGGCAATGATGCAGGGATTATTCATGTTTCTGCCGGTGGTATTTTAGTGATTAGCATTTCTGTGCCGGCACGATATATTCATTCGCCGTCAAGCGTAATATCGCTGCAGGATTATAAAGCAGTTAAAGACTTAACCAAAGTGTTGATGCAGGAGGTAGACTATGCTGACAATATTGAAAACATTATGTGAAACATCGGCAGCTCCCGGCAATGAAGGAGCGATTGCAAAACTGATTGCCGAAGAAGTGCGGCCCTATGTGGATGAAGTATACACAGATGCCCTTGGCAATTTAATAGCCCATAAAAAAGGTACCGGCAAAAAGCTGATGTTTGCGGCACATATGGATGAAATCGGGTTGGTGGCCACCTGCTATGGTGAAAAAGGGCAGGTATATGTTGCGGCTTTAGGCGGCGTAACACCTCAGACAGCTCTTTATCAAAGAGTTCGGTTTTCCGGCGGCGCAGAAGGTGTTCTGGTGCCGGATGGAAAGCTTGATGATATTGCAAAAAATCTGTCCCTGCAGAAAATGTATGTGGATTTGGGAGCTAAAAATGAGGAAGATGCCAAAGCTAAAGTGGCTTTAGGTGAAACCGGCGTTTTTGGCGGTTGTTTTGCCCTTCAGGGGGATTGTGTTATTTCCAAGGCATTGGACAACCGTAGCGGATGTGCGGCTCTAATTTATGGCTTACAGCAGGCAAAAAGGAATGTGAATGATTTATATTATGTGTTCACCGTAAGTGAAGAGCTGGGGTTGCGAGGCGCGAAAGCAGCGGCAGTCAGCATTGCACCTGATTATGCGGTGGCGCTGGATGTAACCCCCACCGGAGATGTTTCTTCCACGAACAAGCGTGCTGTATCATTAGGAGAAGGTGTAGCGGTTAAGATTATGGATCGCTCATTTATTGCTCATCCGATCATCAAAGACAGAATGGTGGAGTTGTGTGAAAAACATTCCATTCCTCACCAGTTGGAAGTGTTGGAAATGGGCGGAACTGATGCTGGTGCCATCCATCTAACCTGTGGCGGCGTGCCCTCCGGTTGTATTTCCATTCCGGTGCGTTATGTGCACACACCGGGTGAAATGATATCGGCTAAAGATCTGCAGAATGCCGGTGAGTTAGCCAAGTTGTTAATTGAAGAAGGTATAGAATAAAAAAATAATGGTTGTCTATCAGGACAACCATTATTTTTTTTAAAATTATTTTTTTCGCTTTAAAATCAGTTTTTCCAAATGAGAAAAATCACTATTGCGTATGGCATCTGCTGAGAGAGTAATGGATGTGCCGCACTGGCAGCATTCCAGCACCAAATCATTTTCTCTCACTTCCACATCAATCATATTGGAGCCGCATTCGCAGTAAAGATTCTCATTATCAGATAAGTCCTGAATTTTATCAAGAGCTTTCAGCATGGTAACGCCGTTTTTGCCGGTGTGCTCTAAACCGCAGGCGGCAATCACTTCTTCAACATATTGCTCGTTACGCAAAACAGAATTGCGGACGGCTTCGTTTCTGCCGATAAAGACCAATCCCACGACTACATTGGGGCAGGCAAATTCAATACAATCCTTTTTGGTCAGTAATTGAAAGGGCATTGAAAACTTATGCACTTCATCGCAGACGATGCATTGCAGCGATACGGAAAAGTTATTTTTATTTTCCGGAGCGATAATCATATTAGACTGGCCGCAAGCACACTGAATACTGACTGCTTTTGTACCGGATAATTCAAAAATGGAAAAGTCCCCATATGCAATTTCGCCACAACTGGGACAACGGTATGCGGCGGTTCTGTCAAAATTTATTACCATTTGGTTCATTGCCTTTCTGCCGGCATAACTAACTGAAACCGGCGAATATCTATACCAATATATGATACTACAAATTCACCGGAATGTAAAGGAGTTTTTGACTCATTTACAGAAATTTTCAATATAGTTATCAATAGCGTTATTAATAATTTTGATGGAATCTTCGCGACCGCTGACTTCGTTGACAGCGGTTTCTTTATTCTCCAGGTTTTTATATACGGAGAAAAAGTGCCTCATTTCATCAAAAACATGGCCGGGTAGTTCATTAATATCCTTATACATATTATAGTTAGGATCGTTAAAGGGAATGGCGATGATTTTTTCATCGTTACGGCCGTTATCAATCATTGAAATAACACCAATGGGGTAGGCACGGACCAAGGTCATAGGTTCTACCTGTTCAGAACATACCAGCAGTACATCTAATGGGTCGTTATCATCACCGTATGTACGGGGGATAAAGCCGTAGTTTGCCGGATAGTGAGTGGAGGTATAGAGAATACGGTCAAGTATTAAATAACCGGTTTCTTTATCCAACTCATATTTTTTCTTGGAACCTTTGGAAATTTCGATTACACAGATAAAATCCTCAGCATTAATTCGCTTCGGGGAAATATCATGCCAGATATTAGACATAGTTAAAGCTCCTTTCTTGTACGAGCGCATGATGTGAATAAAAGAACCGCGATAAAACGGCTTTATCGCGGTATCTTTAATTTAGTTTTAGTTATTTTCCTTTGTGAATTCTTTTTTTCTTTCTGTTAGCCTGAGCCTGCTTTAAGAATACCCAAATGGGGCCGGCAATAAATACAGAAGAATAGGTACCGGCTAAAAGGCCAACCATCAGAGGGATGGTGAACTGGCGGATGGAGGTTACGCCGAAGATAAACAGCATAACAACCGGTAATAATGTGGTGATAGTTGTGTTGATAGAACGGGTTACAGTTTGCTTAATGCTCATATTCACAGTATCAGCAAAAGGTGCCCGTTTGTTTTTCGAATAGTTTTCGCGAACACGGTCAAATACGATGATTGTATTGTTGATTGAATAACCCACAATGGTTAAGATGGCTGCGATAAAGTTACTGTTAACAGGAATGCGGAAAATAACATACACAGACAGCATAATCAGAATATCGTGCAGTAAGCAGATTACAGCAGCCAAACCGGTTCTCATTTCGAAACGGATGGTAATGTAAATGAGCATTAATACGGCAGCAATTAAAGTTGCTTTTAATGCCTGTGCTTTTAACTCATTACCAACAGTTGCATCAACATTATCTACCTGCAGAATAGCGCTATCTTCTAATTCGTATTTTTCGAGGATGGCATTCTGCAGAGCTTCACGTTCTTCTGTGCTGATGGGGGTTGTTTTAATAACAACCTGTGTACCGTCAGATTTCTGAGAAGTGGGATTAACGCCGTCCGGAGTTGCTTCAATAACCAGTTTGTTCAGCTCGTCCAGATTGATATCTTTGCCCATTTCAACATACATGGTCATACCGCCGGCAAAGTCAACATCCTGTGCAAAACCGCCGCAAACACCGAACATAATAGCGCCGATTAAAACAATTACGAGAGGAGCAATTACAAAAAACTTAAACTTTTCAACGATTTTAAACACGGTCTTCTCCTCCTTTTCTTGCTACGCCATAGAGTGCAGGGTTGGTGATTTTCAGGTTAACAATCTGCTTCAGTAAGAACTTGGTAATAACAATTGCCGAGAACATGCTGACGATTGTACCAATACCTAATGTAATGGCAAAGCCCTGAATCGGACCGGTACCAAAGTAGTACAGAACAACAGCCGCAATCAATGTGGTGATGTTGGCATCTAAAATGGCAATGAATGCACGGTCGAAACCGGATTCAACAGAGGTACGAATGGTTTTGCCTAAGCTCAACTCTTCCTTCATTCTGGCAAAGATAACAACGTTTGCGTCAACAGCCATACCAACTGATAAGATGATACCGGCAATACCGGGCAGGCTTAAGTTGATTCTGAACTGTGCCATAATGTAAGCCACAATGGCAATGTAAGCCAGTAATGAAATGTCAGCTACCAGACCGGGCAGACGGTAGCAAACAAGCATAAATATTAAGATTAATAAGATACCGATAGCAGCTGCCATCAGGCTTGTTTCCAGAGCCTTTTCACCCAAAGTAGGACCAACGCTTCTCAACTCAACGTCTTTGATAGAGAAGGGCAGATTACCGGAATTGATTAAGGTTGCCAGTTCGTTGGTTTCGGAAGAATCTGCAAAACCGCCGGAAATCACACAGGTTTTAGAATTGATTGCTTCCTGTACGCGAGGTTGGCTGATAACGTTTTCATCCAGCATAATGGCAATGTAATTTTCACCTTCTGCTTTTGCTGCAGCAGCTGCAGTTGCTGCGGCAAACTTATCAACGCCGCTGTCGTTTAATCTCAGTTCAACATAATGTACGCTGCCGCCGGTTTCGTTGATAGGACCAAAACGTGCGCTTGCACCTTCAACATCGGTGCTTTCTAAAACAACGTTTTCCGCACTGTCTTTAAAGTATAACTTCGCGGTCTGTCCCAGAGTCTGTACTGCTTCTTCAGGATCCTGAATAGCCGGGATTTCAACGCGAACCTTTTTGTCACCCTGACGGGAAACAGTTGCTTCACTGTAACCTAAAGCGTCAAGACGCTTTCTCAATACGTTTTTAACAGATTCCATTTCTTCATCTGTTGCAGTTTCGGCCTGAGCTTCATAGGTGATAACAGAACCGCCTACCAAGTCCAAACCTTGTCTGATACCGTTATCTGCATCCAGAGCGGAAGGATAACTGATATGCAAGCTTGAAATTTGAAGATTAAAGCCAAAAAGAGCGATGTAAACGCACAGCACAATGGCAATAACAGCAACTACAAGCTTGGTGATACTTTTGCCCATTTTAAATTTCCTCCTTCGTAAAGTCACATAAGGTTATTATATATATTATTTTCCAAATAGTCAACTAAAATCTTTAATTTTAACTAAATTGTAATGATTTTTCTTGCTTATTATGTTAAATATTATAAAAAGGTAGAAAAAAACAAAAAAAAGATTGCACTAACAGAGAAAAAATGGTATAATACAAGAGTATGTCTATAGGTATATGAAACAGAAGGGTTAATGATCATGGAAGAACATAACATTCACTTGCCGGAATGTGCTTCATATTATGCCGGCGATTATGGAACAGTAGTGATAGGCGGTGGTCATGCAGGTTGCGAAGCAGCCTTAGCCAGCGCCCGTCTTGGTATAGCAACCGTCATATTTGCCATCAATCTGGATTCTGTGGCAAATATGCCCTGTAATCCGTCAATTGGCGGAACGGCTAAAGGTCATCTTGTCCGCGAAATTGATGCCTTGGGTGGTGAAATGGGCAAGGTGGCGGATAAAACCTTTTTACAGTCCCGTATTCTGAATAAAGGGAAAGGTCCGGCTGTTTACTCTTTAAGAGTGCAGTCTGATCGCAGAGCCTATCAGATTGAAATGAAACACCGTTTGGAACAAACGGAAAACTTAGATGTTAAACAGGCTGAAATTATTGCCATCCATTGCGAAGAAGGCAAGGTTTGCGGAGTAGTGACTCACACCGGTGCTTATTTCAGAGCAGAAAAGGTTATTTTGGCAACCGGTACCTTTTTGAAGGGCAAAATCATTATTGGTGATGTTTCTTACAGCGGTGGTCCAGATGGTCTCTTTCCTGCTAATCGCTTGTCTGACAGTCTGCAGGAGCAGGGCATTATGCTACGACGCTTTAAAACAGGAACGCCTGCCAGAGTCAGTCGGAGCAGTGTTGATTTTTCGAAAATGGAAGAGCAAAAAGGCGATGATATCATTACACCTTTTTCCTTTGAAACAGAAGATCCCGGTGAAAACACGGTCAGCTGTTATCTTACATATACAAATGAAAATACTCATCAGGTGATTCGCGACAATCTTCACCGTTCCCCTTTGTTTGGTGGAAAAATTGAGGGCATTGGTCCTCGTTACTGTCCGTCTATTGAAGATAAAGTGGTTCGCTTTGCTGATAAAAATCGGCATCAGATTTTTATCGAGCCTATGGGCGCACAAACGGAAGAAATGTATGTGCAGGGGCTTTCCAGCAGTTTGCCTGAGGATGTGCAGATTGCCATGATCCGCACCATCAGCGGTCTGGAAAATGTGAAAATGATGCGAACGGCCTATGCCATTGAATATGATTGTGTTGACCCTACGGAACTGTTACCTACGCTGGAGTTTAAGAAAATCAGCGGTCTTTATGGTGCCGGACAGTTTAACGGCAGTTCAGGATACGAAGAAGCGGCGGCACAGGGTCTCATTGCCGGTATTAATGCAGCACGCTCTGTACAGGGAAAAGAACCTCTTGTGTTAGACCGCTCGGAAAGCTATATTGGTACATTGATTGATGATCTGGTGACCAAAGGTACACCGGAGCCATACCGCATGATGACCTCCCGTTCAGAATACAGATTGTTGCTAAGGCAGGATAATGCTGATTTACGCCTGACACCGACAGGGTATCGGATTGGCCTAATCAGCCAAGAACGATATGAACAGTTTTTACAGAAAAAAGAAAATATAGAAAAAGAAATTGAGCGTCTTTCTGGGGTGGTGATTCCGCCTTCTAAAGAAGTCCGTGAATTTTTAAAACAGCACAATTCAGCTGATATTTCTACAGGCATCCGGTTATGTGAGTTGTTAAGACGTCCTGAGTTTACCTATGAAATGCTGGCAGAGCTGGATAGCGGCAGACCGTCTCTTTCCAAGGCAGAAGCAGAACAGGTGGAAATTCAGGTTAAGTATGAGGGCTATATTAACCGACAGCTCAGACAGGTTTCGGCCTTCCGCAAAATGGAGGATAAACTCCTTTCGGAAGATATTGATTATATGTCCATTGATGGATTGCGCATAGAGGCAAGACAAAAGCTCAGCAAAATCCGTCCCCGTTCCTTGGGACAGGCCAGCCGCATTTCCGGCGTGAGCCCGGCGGATGTTTCGGTGCTGATGATTTATTTAGAGCAACAAAAAGGCACAAAAGAGTCTTAGAGAATAAAGAGGTTTAAAAGATGAGTACAATTAAAAGTATGACCGGATATGGCCGGTATGAAAGTGTAGATGCAGAAAAGAAAATTGTTATTGATTTACGAAGTGTGAATCATCGCTATTGCGATATCAATGTTAAAATCTCCAGAATGTACGGTTATCTGGAAGATAAAATCAAAGATTATGTAGGTAAACGGGTGCATCGTGGAAAAATTGATGTATCAGTTTATTTTGAAAGCTATGTTTGCCAGAATAAGGCGGTTTCTTTAGATAAAGGCCTTTTAAAGAACTATTATGAGGTGCTGTCAGAAATTCAGACTGAGTGCAATTTAGACAGCAAAATTGGTTTGTCTGATTTAACACGGTTCAGCGATATTTTCATCACACGCCAGGAAGAGCAGGATCAGGATGCTATTTGGGCCGTGATTGCAGAAGCTCTGGAAAAGGCGGTGGATGATTTTGAGGCAATGCGTGAGCGTGAAGGTGCCCGTATGGCGGCTGACCTGCGCGAAAAAGCACAAAATGTTCTTGCTGAGCTTGCCAAGGTAGAAGAAATGGCACCGAAGCTTTCAGAGGAATATGCAGCTCGTCTTCGCGAACGGATGAAAGAATTCCTGGCCGATACACCGGTAGATGAACCCAGATTTATGACCGAAGTGGCATTAATGGCTGATAAGCTATGTGTTAATGAAGAAATTGTTCGTTTAAAGAGCCATTTTGAAGAGCTTGAAAATATTCTGGGCGAAGCTGAAGGCATTGGCCGTAAGCTGGATTTCCTGGTGCAGGAAATGAACCGCGAGGTTAACACCATAGGCTCTAAGGCAAATGACCTGAACATTGCCAAGTGTGTTGTGAATATGAAAGCTGAAATCGAAAAATTAAGAGAACAGATTCAAAATATTGAATAAAGGAAGGATTTTGAAATGAAACTGATTAACATTGGTTTTGGCAATATTGTGTCATCTGAGCGTTTGGTAGCAGTTGTATCCCCTGAATCGGCGCCGATTAAACGTATGATTCAGGAAGCGCGGGACAGAAGTATGCTTATTGATGCAACCTATGGAAGACGTACCCGTGCTGTGATTATTATGGATAGTGATCACATCGTTTTATCTGCAGTACAGCCCACCACCGTGGCCAACCGTTTGAATGAAAATGGTGAGGTAATGGTGTATGAAGAGGAGGAAGAGGAGGATGAATAAACGAGGCCTTTTGATTGTTGTTTCCGGTCCTTCCGGTACAGGGAAAGGAACCGTTTGTCAGGCATTGCTTCAGAAACGGCCGGATATTCATCTTTCAGTTTCTGCAACGACGAGAAAACCACGTCCCGGTGAAACAGATGGCGTTAATTATTATTTTTTATCAGAAGAAAAGTTTAAGTCAATGATAGAAGAAAAAGGCTTTATTGAATGGGCCTGCTTCTGTCAGAATTATTACGGAACTCCCCGGGATAAAGTAGAGGAACAGCTTGCGGCCGGCCATGATGTGATTCTTGAAATTGAAGTGCAGGGTGCAATGCAGGTGCGGAGTAAGTTCCCCGAAGCGGTGTTTGTGTTTGTGATGGCGCCTTCTGTAGAGGAACTGGAGCGGCGCTTGTCCGGCCGGGGCACAGAAGCACCGGAGGTCATCAAAGAGCGGCTGAAAACTGCCCTTTGGGAATATTCGAATATGGAAAAATATAATTACATATTATTAAATGATGAAGTTGACGGTGCGGTTGACCGCTTAATCAGCATTATTGATGCTGAAAAACAGAGGACAGAGCGCAACGCCGATGTGATTCAGGAAGCATTAAAAGCAAAAGAAAGGATTGATTTACAATGATGTTATATCCCTCAATTATGGACTTGATGAAGAAAGCAGGTAACCGTTATTCTCTGGTGATTGCGGCTTCTAAGCGTGCCCGCACCATTTTAGATTCTTCAAAAGAAGGCGAAGAGAGCATTGACGGTGCAAGAAGCATCACCCGCGCAGTTGAAGAAATTGCAGCAGGTGATATTCTGGTTGTGAATGAAACCCGCGAACAGGAGCTGGAACGTGAAGCTGAATATCAGGCAAAGGTTGATGCTTTAGAAGCAGCAGAACATGCTTTAGAAACTGAAGCAGAGGAAGCTGAAGCCGCTGAAGCAGATGCAGAATAGGGTGATTTCTTTGAATATTGGAATCGTATCTCTTGGCTGTGCCAAAAACCTGGTGGATACAGAGGTCATGCTGGGTATCTTAGGCCAGGAGGGTTGGCAGATTGTTTCAGACCCACAAGAAGCAGATGTGATTATTGTCAACACCTGTGCTTTTATTGATTCAGCCAAGGAAGAATCAATTCAGACTGTGCTGGAAATGGCAGAGTATAAAAAGGACCGTTGTCGTTTGCTCGTTGTGTGCGGCTGTATGGCAGAGCGCTATCACAATGATATTATAACTGAATTACCGGAAGTGGATGCTGTTGTGGGCACCGGAGATTATACCAAAATTGCAGAGGTTATTAATCGGGCGTTTGACGGTGAAAAAGTGGTGTTATACGGGCATATGAATGATGATTTGCCCGAAGAAAACCGCGTTCTTTCCACACCGTGCTATATGGCTTACTTAAAAATTGCCGACGGTTGTGATAACTGCTGCACCTATTGTATCATACCCAAACTCCGTGGACATTACAGAAGCCGCCAGATGGAAGATATTGTGCACGAAGCAGAGGAACTGGCGGCAGACGGTGTTCGTGAACTGGTGGTCATTGCTCAGGATACATCCCGCTATGGTGTGGATTTATATGGTGAAAGCAGATTGCCGGAGCTGTTAAAGGCACTTTGTGCCATCCGGGGCATTCATTGGGTCAGAGTGTTGTATCTCTATCCCGAAGCCATTACAGATGAATTGATAGATACCTTTGCAAGTGAAGATAAAATAGTTAAATATATGGATATTCCTATTCAGCATGCCAATGACAGTGTGCTCAAAAGAATGGGGCGTCATTTGACTCACGAGCAGCTCAATGTTCTGATTGACAAGCTAAGAAGCAGAGTGCCCGGTATTGTGCTTCGCACAACGGTCATTGCCGGTTTTCCCGGGGAAACAGAAGAACAGTTTGAAGAATTGCTGTCTTTTGTACAAGATATGCAGTTTGATCGTTTGGGCGCGTTTGCTTATTCTCAGGAAGAGGATACTCCGGCAGCTAAGCTGCCTGATCAACTACCGGAGGAGGTAAAAGCGGAACGAGCCGCTAAAATTTTAGAGGCACAGGCAGAGATTTCTCTGTCTTTACAAAATGCTAAAATCGGCACGATAGCTGAATGTCTGGTAGAAGGTTATGATGAAGAAAGTCTGATGTATTTCGGCCGTACAGCAGGGGATGCCCCCGAGGTGGATAACACCGTTTACTTTGTGGCTGAGGATGAACTGACAATAGGGGAGTTTGTAATGGTTGAAATTTTAAATGCCGATGCTTATGAACTGGTTGGTCAGGCTATTTTGGAGGATGATTACGAATGAATTTACCTAATGCGCTAACAATTTTAAGATTTTTGTTGGTACCGGTATTTATGGTATTTATGTTGCTAGAAGGATTGCCGTATGCAAATATTATCAGTACCGTGATTTTTGTTCTGGCTTTTTGTACCGACTGGCTGGATGGCTATCTGGCGCGTAAGAACAACCAGGTGACTAACTTTGGTAAAATTATGGATCCTTTGGCAGATAAATTGCTTGTTACGGCCGCTTTGATTTGCCTGAATGTAAGCGGCGTTATTTCAGCCTGGGTGACTATTATTATTTTAGCTCGCGAATTTATTGTTTCCGGTATCCGCATTTCTGCCGCATCAGAAGGCAATGTTATTGCGGCCAGTATGTGGGGCAAGGCTAAAACGATGTGGCAATTTATCGCACTCACTCTTGCTCTTTTAATCGGCAAGAATTTATGTATTGATATTTGCATCTGGCTGGCAGCTGTGCTCACCATTGTATCCGGTGTTGATTACCTGGTAAAAAACGGGAAATATTTATCGTTACGATAAGAAACGGAAAAATAAGTAAAAAATTATGCTTGACAAATCCAAAAACATTGGGTATAATTATAATGTTATATCATAATGTGATATAAATCCTTGCTCTTTGCTTTAAGCAGAGAGCCAAAGTCCAGAAGGAGGTGAAAAAGATGATTGATGTAATCAACAAGTACGAAACCATTTTCGTGATTGATGCTTCTTTAGAAGAAGAAAAAATCCAGGCTTTAGTTGAAAAGTTCAAATCATTGATTTCCGGTGCGGGTGAAATTGAATCCGTAGACGAGTGGGGTAAACGCAGATTGGCGTATCCTATCAATGACATGAACGAAGGCTACTATGTGTTGATTAATTTCAGCGCTAAGCCGGATTTTCCGCAGGAGCTGGAAAGAATCTACCGTATCACAGATGGTATCCTGCGCGATATCGTGATCAAAAAAGAAGAAAAGAGAAAGATCAGCAAATAACAAAGGGTTTTTGCTGCGAAGGGATGAGATTGTATGAATAAGGTTATTTTAGTTGGCCGTTTGGCACGTGACCCTGAACTGAGAACCACTCAATCCGGCACACCGGTTGTTAGCTTTACTGTTGCTTGTGACCGTCGCTTTGCAAGACAGGGCGAGGAACGTCAGGCTGATTTCATTAGCTGTGTTGCCTGGAATAAAACTGCTGAATTTGTCAGCCGTTATTTCACAAAGGGTATGCGCATTGCTTTAGATGGCCGCATTCAAACCCGGACATATGATGATCAGAACGGTAATAAACGTTATATTACTGAAGTAATTGCCGAAGATGTTGAATTTGCTCAGAGCAAAAATGAGGCAGGCGGCAATGGCGGTTATCAGGCTCCGGCTTATTCTGATCCTGCAGCACCGCAGGCTCCGTCTGCAGATATTGACGGATTTATGCCTGTTGAAGAAGAGGATTTGCCCTTTTAATTTGAAAGGAGGCGTTTTCACGTGGCTGAAAGACCGATGAACAGAACAAGAAAGGCAAAGAAAAAAGTTTGTGCCTTTTGTCAGGATAAAATCGATTATATTGATTATAAGGACGTAGCAAAGCTCAGACGTTTTGTGTCCGAGCGTGCTAAAATTCTTCCCAGAAGAATTACCGGCACCTGCGCTAAACATCAGAGACAGCTGACTGAAGCTATCAAGCGTGCAAGACATATTGCGCTTTTACCCTTCAGTGCTGAATAAAATTGATTTAAATAATAAGCGGTGTAAAACCTTGGTTTTACACCGCTTATTTTGTTATAAAATAATACAAATCAGGCCGCCGGAGCCTTCGTTGATGATTTTTGACAAAGTTTCTTGTAGCTTCATCTGTGCTTCGTCCGGCATGCGGTAAAGCTTGTTGTGCAAGCCTTCATTAACTAATTCATGCAGAGATTTGCCAAAAATATTGGATTCCCAAATTTTTTTTGGGTCGGTTTCAAATTCTTCCAACAAATAATGTACCAATTCTTCAGACTGCTTTTCTGTGCCAACGATGGGGGAGACTTCTGTTTCAATGTTCGCCGCAATCATGTGAATGGATGGGGCAGAGGCCTTGAGTTTAACGCCAAATCGGCTACCTTGTTTCACAATTTCCGGCTCTTCTAAGCGCAGCTCGTCAATCGTTGGTGTCACTATGCCATAGCCTTTTTGTTGAACCTCGTGCAAAGCATATGATATTTTGTCGTATTCTTTTTTCATTTGCGCCATTTCGACAAGCAGGGAGATTAGTTTATCCTCACCGCCAATATCAAATCCGGAGAGCTCTTTAACAATTTGGTAGAATAATCCCTCCGATACTGTGAGTGAGATTGTAACAGTACCTGTGCCTAAGTTGATTTCGCTAATATCTGCAGAGAGAATGTGTTCGTATTCTGTCAATTGATTGGTTAAGTGACTTATGTTGTCGAGTCGCCACACATCAGCAACTGACTGCAGAATACAACTTTCGATGCCTTGCTTTAACCAATGGTTATCGTCTAAAACATCAATCCACCTTGGCAGATTGATTCTGATTTCATTAACAGGGAATTGAAACAGAATTTTCTGCATAATAGCATTGATTTCTTCTTCGGTAGCTGTGGCACAATTCACAGCCAGTACCGGTACGGCATACCGCTCTTCCAGATATGAGCGAAGTTCTTCAGTTTCTGCTTTTTCAGGGTATTTAGTGTTTAACAATACTACGAAGGGCTTGTTAATGCTTTTTAATTCGTTAATAACCCGCTCTTCTGCTTCTACATAATCATCCCGATCAATATCGGTCACGCTACCGTCTGTAGTGATAACAAGACCTATGGTGGAATGCTCCGTGATGACCTTTTTGGTGCCTATCTCAGCGGCATCTCCAAAAGGAATGGGTTCCTTTGACCAGGGAGTTGAGACCATACGCGGTGCATCGTTTTCCAAGTGCCCCTGAGCACCATTCACGATGTAACCAACACAATCAATCATGCGCACCTTCATTTTTGATTCTGAGCCCAGGGAAATTTCAACTGCTTCGTTGGGGATAAACTTTGGCTCTGTTGTCATAATAGTTTTGCCGGCAGCACTTTGTGGCAGTTCATCTTTAGCTCGTTCCTGACTGTATGTATTTTCGATGTTTGGAATGACCAGGAGATCCATAAATTTCTTAATGAAAGTGGATTTACCGGTGCGAACCGGTCCCACCACACCCACATAAATATCACCGTTTGTGCGGGTGGCAATATCCCGGTATATGTTATAGCTTTCCATGTGTGTTCCTCCTTCAGACAAATGGTACAGGTTACTACAAATATATTGTCATTTTACTTTTTTTATTACTAAACAGGGAAAAAACGTAATAAAAAAAACAAGGAAGGATTTGGATGAGGAAAAAAACGCTTTTTTTGAATTAACATATTGATATTTATTTAATATGGTGTTATAATATAAACAGAAATTCACCCTGCGGTGTGCGTGATTAGTGATTTTTATTTTACCAACACTTTTTATAAGGGAATCCGGCTTCGTTTGCGGCGTATACGCCCCCCGAATAATCGGCCAGGGGACATATAAAGCGAGCGGGAGGATACCCACCTGCATATGCAGGTAAAAATTAATCCTATACACGGCACGGCGGGGCTTACAAAAGAGAAAAAAGCACTTTACATTCGTTTGTAAAGTGCTTTTATTTGTTGTAGATTTTCAATTAATTGCGATAGCGTGGACCTTGCTTCATATTGTCCATATAGTCAAGTGACATACCAGTTCCCTTAGCTACACAGTACACAGCATCTTCTGCGATATAAACATCCAGACCGGTTTCACGGTGCAGAAGCTTGTCCAGACCATAAATCAGGCTTCCACCGCCGGTTAAGAGGATACCGCCTGTGCTGATATCGCCAACCAGTTCTGGTGGCGTTTTTTCTAAAACGGTGTGTACAGCATCTACAATCTGTGCGGCACATTCTTCAAAAGCCTCCAGCATTTCTTCTGAGGTAACAGTCACAACCTTAGGCAGGCCGGAGACCAAACAGCGGCCTTTAATTTCCATTGACAGTACTTCAGGACGGGGATACACACAGCCTAACTGAATTTTTAATTCTTCAGCAGTTCTGTCACCAATCATCATATTATGTTTTTTACGGATGTAACGAACAACGGCTTCATCAAACTTATCGCCGGCAACTTTAATGGAATTGCTGACAACAATTTCGCCTAAGGAAATAACAGCAACATCTGCGGTACCACCACCGATATCTACGATCATATTACCATAAGGTTTTGAAATATCAATGCCGGCACCAATGGCAGCGGCAATAGGTTCTTCAATGATAAAGGTTTTGCCTGCACCAGCAGAAATGGCAGCATCGTTGACTGCTTTTTCTTCCACTTCAGTAGCCTGACTGGGAACACAAATCATAACCCTGGGCTTAAAGAAGCGGTTTTTACAAACCTTGCGCAGAAAATAACGAATCATTTTTTCTGTGGTGTCATAATCTGAAATCACACCATCTTTTAAAGGTCGGATAGCAACAATGTTACCAGGGGTACGACCAATCATATTTTGTGCTTCGGAACCAACCTTAAGTACTTTTCCGGTATCAGTATCAATGGCAACAACGCTGGGCTCCTTTAACACAACACCCTTACCTTTAACATATACTAATATAGTTGCTGTTCCCAAATCTATACCGATGTCTTGTCCGAATTTAAACAAAGGAATCTCCTCCTTGATTTATATATTCTATCAAATGAAAATAATTATACAAAATTTGTATATATTTTCATTATACATAACTTTTTGTTATCTTGCAATAGTTTTTTGCTTATTTATCTTTCCTGCGGGACAAATGCTGACACAAATGCCACAAACAACTCCACGACCGATTTTCTGGTAAGCCTGCTTCATATGTGTGCTGCAGGCGCTTCTGTCTAAAATATGTATGCCCTTTTCAGAAAAGCTATGGCCGGAAATCGCCATGGCAGGGCAGGCGGTTACACAGGCAGAGCAACCATCGCATGGGTTGTTTTCGGATAGCGGTCTAAATCCGGCGGAAAGATCCAGATCGGTCAGCACAGTTGCCAGACGAACACGGGGGCCGAAGTTGTCAGATAAATATAAGGCACTACGGCCAATGGTGCCTAAACCGGCTTTAACAGCAGCCTCTTTATGAGAGAATAAACCTGAAAATCCTTCAATGCTTTGTGAGGCGGGCACGCATACATACTGTCCGCCGTGTTTTTGTAAAAACAGACCGGCTGTTAAGGATAAACGGTCCAAAAAAGCATTTACTGTGCGGTAATGATGAAAATAGGTATGTGTCGGGCCTTTTGAAACTGTGTCGATGACGGCGTCGGACAGACGGACGGCAATCGTTACAGCATTGGTCAGATTAGCATATTCAGGTGGCGGGGTAACCCATGAAAAACCGACTTCTGCCGCCCCCTCCTGCATTAGTAAATTAGTTAATTCGTTAATCATTGTTTTCTCCAAAAGCAATCAATTCTTCAGCTTGCTTCAATGTGGTTTCGGTTACGGAGTCACCGCCGATAATTCGCGCCAGTTCGCTGATGCGGCTATCGTAGTCAAGAGGCGAAACATCTGTTTTCGTCCGTCCATCTTCTGTGGTTTTACTGATGTAAAAATGTGTATTTGCCATAGCAGCAATTTGTGCCAGGTGGGTTACACACAGAACCTGACGACTTTTGGCAAGAGATTTCATCTTCAAACCGATTTTCTGTGCCGCGGAGCCGCTGACACCGGTATCAATTTCATCGAAAATCAGAGTTTCAGCACTATCTCCATCTGTAAGGATAGATTTAATTGCCAGCATTATGCGGGATAGCTCACCACCGGAAATGATTTTAGTCAAGGGACGATGATCTTCACCGGCGTTGGTTTTAATTAAAAAATTAACCTGGTCAGCACCGTAACGGTGGAGAGGTGCAGGTGTTAAATCAATTTTAAACTCTGCATCGGGCATATTTAAAAAATGCAGACTGTCATCAATTGCCTTCTGAATAACTGGAATTGCTTTTTGGCGAAGCTGTGTTAGTGTTTTGCCAGAAAGTTTTACTTTGTTTTCAGCATCACTCAACAACTGTTCCATATGTTCTTTCTTTTCTTCAGCGTTTTCTAAAGCAGAAAGCTCGCTTTCGCAAGTTTCAAGATGATCTAAAACCGCTTCTACAGTTCCACCGTATTTTCTTTTTAAGTGATAAATAACATCCAGACGATTCTCAATTTCATCCAGCGGCAGTTCAATATCCGATAAACTGTCATAATAACTGCGCAGATTCCGGGCCAGTTCTTCTGTGTCTTCCAAAATGGCATATATAGCATTACTAAAAGGTTCTAATTGGCTATCCAGTCCTGATGCTTCATCCAGCGCCTTGGCTGTGACGGCTAGAGCCTGTCGTGCATCAGCTTCTTCGTTGCCATCGCAAAGTGCAGAAAGTGCCTGACCGATACTTTGTTCCAATAGTACGCGGTGACGTATAATATCCCGTTTTTGTTTTAAGTCCTCCTCCTCATCAGGAGAAAGATTGGCTGCGCGAATTTCATCACGCTCAAAGGTAAGCAAATCAATTTTTCTCAAACGATCAGCTTCATCTATTTGCAGAGCTTCCGCTTCCTGCACTAAAGAACGCCAAAGATTATAATCGGTTTGATAGGCAAGTCGTGCATCGTTTCCGTCTTTTTTTAAAAAACTATCTAAAAAATGAATATGACGGGTAGGATTCAACAAAGCCTGATTATCGTGCTGGCCGTGTATGTTAACCAATAATTGACTGACTTCCTTAAGTTCTGCTAACGTGGCAGGCCGTCCTCCAATGCGACAAAGATTTTTGCCATCTTTCAAAAGTTGTCGGGAAAGAGAAATAGAATTCTCATCATCTATTTCATAACCTGCTTCAATCAACTGATTTTTTAACTCTTCATTTTCTATATAAAACAAACCGCTGACTTCGGCACGGTCGGCACCGTGGCGAATCAGTTCTCGGTTAGCACGGTCGCCTAACAAAAGGTTAATGGAACCGATGAGGATAGATTTACCGGCACCGGTTTCGCCCGTCAGCACATTTAAACCATTATGAAATTCAATTTCAACATCGTCTAACAAGGCAATGTTTTTAATATGCAGGTTAAACAGCATATCGGTTCCCCCTAATTTTTACAAAAAGCTTTTTACCTGTTGGGTGAGTCTGATGGCAGAATCGTTGTCCTGAGTGACACAAAAAATAGTATCATCACCGGCTAATGAACCAACAATTTCTTCAATCAGCAAGGAATCAAGCACCGCAGCGGCAGCCTGCGCCATGCCTGCCTGTGTTTTAATGACAACAATGTTTTGAGCGTGACAAACACTACAGACTGCTTTGGATAAAATAAGCATCTGCTGACCCCAGGCGCTGTCATTTACGGCGGGTTGTGTATATTTATATAGACCGCCGGAAAGCGGAATTTTGGTTAACCGTAATTCTTTAATATCACGGGAAACAGTAGCCTGGGTAACCCGGAACCCCATTTCACAAAGGCGGGTTGCCAGTTCTTCCTGCGTAGTAATTTCGTGATTTGCAATTAAATTCAAAATTGCAGCATGTCTCTTTTGTTTCATGTCAGCTTTCCTTTCCCAACAGTTTGTTGCGGAGTACACTATAAAAACGATCACCGTTAATTTTAATCAGACGCGCAGTATAATCAGAGCGGGATATGGTCAGTACATCCCCTTGTGAAAACACAGCATCTCCCAGACCGTCTGAATTTACCATGGCCGGACGGGGGTTTTGGTTGCTGATGGTCATTGTAATTTTGCGACTGTCCGGCACAACAATGCTCTTGGTATATAACTTGTGCGGACAGATAGGCGTTATGACAAAGCTTTCAAGGATAGGATCCAGAATGGGGCCGCCTGCCGACATAGAATAGGCTGTTGAACCGGTGGGTGTGGCAATGATCATGCCATCGGCTTTATAATCATCAACAAACTGCCCGTCAACACACACATTCACATTGATGAGCCTTGAACTTTCGCACCGGCTGACAACAATATCGTTCAAAGCGTGAAATGTGACAATTTCACCACCCGGATGTGAAAGGGAAGCCTTCAGCATCATACGGTTTTCAATTGTAAACTGCCCCTGTTCCAGACGAGCGAGACTTTCTTTAATGTCCTGTTTTTCGATCTCAGACAAAAATCCCAAATGCCCTAAGTTAATGCCCAGCACCGGTACATTATAAACAGCGGCATCCCGGGCAGAAGAAAGTAGTGTGCCGTCACCACCCAAAGCAATAACCAGATCAATGCTTTGATATAATTGACTATGGGGAAGGGGGATAACACCGCTTCCAATGCTGTCTGCAACCTCTTCGACAGCGTAGAGCTCCATATTGTTAAGGCAGTTAACAGTTTCCTTTGTATAGATTAAATCGGGGTCCCGTTCCGGATTGGGAACGATTAAAATTTTCTTCATAATCATCATCCTAACGGATTGAAAATTTACATTTTTTCTCATTATTGAGTATATCATAAATCGTCTGCCGTTGTCAATGTTTTATAAAAAATACAAACGGCTTATTCTTGACTTTTATATCGGAAAAAGCTATAATATAAGAAAGAAAAAAACGATACGTAACATTGTGACAGGTCTGGAGGTAACAGAATGAAATATGTTGTATTTTTAGGAGATGGTATGGCGGATTTTCCAAATAAGGAACTGTCCGGCAAAACGCCTCTTGAACTGGCTGAAAAGCCGAATATGGATAAACTGGCAAAAGCAGGTGCTATGGGCCTTGCCAAAACGGTGGATGATTCCTTAAGTCCCGGTAGTGATGTGGCAAACTTAAGTGTTCTAGGCTATGACCCCCTGCAGTACTATAGCGGCCGCTCACCCTTGGAAGCACTTTCTATTGGTGTGGAACTGAAGGAGACAGATGTAACCTTTCGTGCCAATCTGGTCACTCTCTCTGATGAAGCAGAGTATAGTGAAAAAACGATGGTGGATTATAGCTCCGGCGAAATTACGACGGCTGAATCGACCGCTTTGATTGAATACCTGCAGGAGAATCTGGTGGTTGAGAATTTTGCTTTGTATAGCGGCATCAGTTATCGCCATTTGCTGGTTTGGGATAAAGGTACAACAGATGTGAACCTCACACCGCCGCACGATATTTCTGGCCGCAAGGTAACAGAGTATCTGCCAGGCGGAGAGTTTGGTGAACTGCTTTTAGGCATTATGCAAAAGAGCCACGAATTACTGACAGGTCATCCTATTAATCAGGATAGAATCAAACGGGGACTTAATCCTGCCAACTCCTTGTGGATTTGGGGCGAAGGTACCAAACCGGCGCTGGATTCCTTCTATGAAAAATTCGGTGTGAAAGGCACCATGATTTCAGCAGTTGACCTGTTAAAGGGAATTGCTGTAGGTACGGGAATGCAGGTGGCGGAAGTGGCTGATGTAACCGGTAATATTGATACCAATTTTGATGGTAAAGCAGAAGCTGCTATCAAAGCGCTTTCATCCGGTCAGGATTTTGTATATATCCATGTGGAAGCGCCGGATGAATGTGGTCATCACGGTCAGCACGATTTGAAAATAAAAGCCATTGAACTTATTGATGAAAAAATTGTTGGTCCGGTTCTGGAATACTTAGAAGCAAGCGGAGAGGACTATAGTGTACTTTTAACGCCTGACCATCCAACACCGTTAGAACTGTTAACCCATGTGAAAAACCCGGTTCCTTTTGTTCTCTATAAAAAGGGACAGGGCGAAGGCTCCGGTCTTTCTTATACAGAAAAAAATGCAGAAAGCACGGGCTTATTTGTGGAAAAGGGTAGCGAGTTGATGAATATGCTGCTTGGTAAATAAAAAAGAAGGATGCGGTTGCATCCTTCTTTCAGACTGTCGAAAAAGGCAGTTCTACCGCAAGCGACAGAAAAAAACCAGACTCATAAAAAATATATTTTTAATTTTAGAACAGCGCGGCATCCATTGAGAAAGCCGCGCTGTTATTTGCTTTATAAAGTTACACCATCTTTAAAAATAGAAATTTCACGGTAACCGTTTTTCTCATTTTTGGTTTCTTCACCTTCAGCAACTGAGATGACATAGCGGAATAAATCCTCTGTCAGTTCATCCATAGAGGTGCCGGAGAGCAGGCGACCGGCATCAAAGTCAATCCAGCCGGCTTTCTTTTTGGCAAGTGCCGAGTTGGTGGCAAGCTTAATAGTGGGGACAGGGGCTCCCAACGGCGTACCACGGCCAGTTGTAAAGAGAATAATGTGAGCACCGGCGGCAGTTAAATTGGTGACCGCTACCATATCATTACCCGGTCCGTTTAACAGGTTAAGCCCCGGTTTTTCTAAGAAATCTCCGTAATCCAAAACGTCAACCACCCGGGAAGAGCCACCCTTTTGCACACAGCCTAAGGATTTTTCCTCTAATGTGGTGATACCGCCAGCTTTGTTGCCGGGGGAGGGGTTTTCATAAATCACCTGATTGTGACGGGTGAAATATTCTTTAAAATTATTAATCAATAGCACAGTTTTGTCAAAGACTTCACGGCTTTCGCAACGATCCATCAGCAGGGTTTCGGCACCGAACATTTCCGGCACTTCAGTAAGAACACTGGTACCGCCGCAGGCAATGAGTTTATCAGAAAAACGTCCCACCAACGGATTGGCAGTAATTCCACTGTAGCCATCGCTGCCGCCACATTTTAAACCGACCTTTAACTCAGAAACAGGGATGGGTTCTCGTTTAAAGGTTGCAGCATAGGCCTTTAATTCTTCAACCAGGCGGATGCCTTCTGCGTGTTCGTCTTCCACATCCTGAGCGTTTAGGAACTTCACACGATCGGGGTTATATTCACCCAGCACTTCTTTAAAAAGAGCAATATGGTTATTTTCGCAACCAAGCCCCAGCACCAGCACACCGCCTGCGTTAGGGTGATTAACGAGACCACGTAAAGTTTTTTGGGTAATCTCCTGATCGCCACCAAGTTGCGAGCAACCAAAGGGATGAGGCAGACACAAGCTGCCGGTGGCAGTTGCAATGCGCTCAGCCGTTTTGTTCACACAACCTACGGTGTTGATAATCCAGATGTCGTTACGGATACCCACCTTGCCGTCAGGACGGCGATACCCCATAAAGGTAGGAATTTCAGTTTCCTTCGCGGGGTCATTAAAGTGGGGGGCGTAAGTATAGGTTAACAACTCGCCTAAGCCGGTTTTTACATTATGAGTATGTACATGGTCACCCTTTTTGATATCTTCAGTCGCCACACCAATGGGAAAACCGTATTTTATAACGGATTCACCTTTTCTAATGTCGCTAAGTGCAAATTTATGACCGTTTTCAATGTTGACCTCAACATTATCAATGGGATGAATTTGCATATTTCACGACCTCCTCTTTCAAGACAGATAAATCCATACCCCAATAGTCTTCGCGGGCTAAGGCTTCATCTAAGGTGGCTGTCTTTAAAAATGTCATAATTTCAGCATCGTCATTAGCCATATCTGTTTTATATAAATCCAGAAGAGCGGCGAATCCTTTTAACAGGGTTTCGGGATAAGTGCCGAACCGTTTTTTATATTCTAAAATAGAAGGCAGAACACGCACTTTGAATTTGCTGACGGAATTTAAAACAATGGAAGAGAGCATATGGCGAATGTAGGGATTAGCAAAACGCTCAAACACACCATCGGCATATTCAGTTAATTCTTCCTTGGTTAAATCCAGGGTAGGTATAATTTCTTCATAGACACATTTTTCAAGATAAGCGCGCATATCCTTATTGTTCATACAATCGCCAACCGTCTGGAAGCCACGGAGCATGGCATAGGGCACCAAAGAGGTGTGAGCACCGTTTAAAATGCGGACTTTTCTGGTGCGATAAAGCTCTAAATTATCAGTAAAGACAACATTCAGGCCGATTTCCTTTAAAGGCAGTTCTTTTTCCACACAAGAGTCACCCTCAATTACCCATAAATGGAACAGTTCAGAGGTGTTGCGCATAGTATCATCGTAGCCCAAGGCCAAATCTTCATCTTTCGGAAACCCGGTTACAATACGGTCAACCAAAGTGCAACAGAAGTGGTTTTCGCTCTGAATCCAGCTTGAAAAGCCTGCGCCCAAATTCCATTCTGTGGCATAACGGAGAACAAGTTCTTTTAATTTGTCACCGTTTCTGTCAATCAGTTCACAGGGCAAAAGGATCAAACCACCTAAGCCTTTTTCAAAACGGTGGTATAAAAACTGTGTTAATTTAGCCGGATAAGAAACTGCCGGACGGTCAGTAAGTTTATCACCTTCGTGGTAGGCAATGCCGGCTTCTGTGGTGTTGGAAACCACAAAACGGAGATCAGGGTTTTCAGCCAGTGCCAGATAGGCATCAAAATCGTCATAGGGTTTTACACAGCGGGATACAATGCGAACAACATCCTTGTTCACGGTAGGTACGCCGTTATCCAAGCCACGCATGACATGGGTATAGAGACAATTCTGAGCGGAGAGAGCATCACACATACCTTTTTCGATGGGCTGAACAATCACAATGTTGCCGTCGAATTTGCCGGCATCAGATAATTTCTGAAACATCCAATCTACAAAACCGCGCAAAAATCCGCCTTCGCCGAACTGTACAACGCGTTCGGGGCCAACAGATTTTTGATATAATTCCTGAATGTTTGTCAAAATAAATCAACTCCTTGATGTTGTGTATAATATAACATAAATCATTATAACACAAAAATCAAGTAAAATATACCGCTTTATTGGTTAAAATGGGTCTGTTTTACAGAATTTTTGAAATTTACTCCCGCAAACCGGTGCGCTCCGCAATGACATCCATCAAAAAGCCACCGCAAAGGGCGAGAGCAAACAGATAAACAGCAGTTTCGCAAGAGGCAATGGCCAAAAATGAAAAGCGGGGAAAGAAATAACCGGTGAAAAGAACCAAAAGAGCTAGGGTTGTACCGGATTTTATAGTCAGCCTTGCGGCCCAGTGCATAGACTGAACGGCAGCAGAAAAATGTTTCTTCATAACAATCAACTCCTGTATATATTATACAAGAAAATAACGGCAAGAGGCAATGCAAAATTAACGGAAAAGTAGGGAAGTCCTGGATGAAAAAGAAGAATCCGGAAAGGATAAAACCTTTCCGGATTCCAAACATGTTATGTACGTATACGTTGCAGAAATTATTCTGCCTGAGGCGCACCTACAGGGCAAACGTTTGCGCAGTTACCGCAATCGATGCAGCTGTCAGCGTCGATAGCGTAGATATCGCCTGCGCTGATACAGGATACGGGGCATTCAGCTTCGCAAGCGCCGCAGCCGATGCATTCGTCTGTAATTTTATAAGCCATTCGTTACACCTCCTTAAGTTCTGTAACATCATTGCCGGAATAACGGCAAATTAAGCGTCAGTAAGGATACTAACAAATACATTGTAACACAATTTATCAGAAAAGGGAAGTATATTTTAAAAAATTTTTTATAATACTTGCAAATTGTCGAAAATGGTGAAGAAACGCTTGTTTTACATGAAAAAACTATTGACGGATGACTTATTATAATGTATAATTAAAGAATATTGTTATATTTATAACAAAAATTATTTATTGGAGGTCTTTACAATGGGTAGAGTTTTTAATTTTTCAGCCGGTCCCTCCATGTTGCCGGAGGCAGTTCTGAAGAAAGCAGCTGCAGATATGCTGGATTATAACGGATGTGGTATGTCTGTTATGGAAATGAGTCATCGTACACCTGAGTACGAGGCTATTATTAATGGCGCAGAAGCGCTTCTTCGTGAATTGATGAACATTCCCGATAATTATAAAGTTCTGTTTCTGCAGGGTGGTGCTTCCAGCCAGTTTGCTATGATTCCTTTGAATTTGTTAAAAACCGGCAAAGCAGATTATGTTATTACCGGTCAGTGGTCTAAAAAGGCTGCTCAGGAAGCAGAAAAATATGGTACAGTAAACCGTGTGGCAAGTTCTGCTGACAAAACATTTTCTTATATTCCGAAACTGGATCCTGCTACTTTTGATCCTGAGGCAGATTATTTCCACATTACCTTTAACAATACAATTTACGGTACTCGTTACACCAAACTGCCTGACACTGGTAATGTGCCGATTGTTGCTGATATTTCTTCTAATGCGCTTTCCGAACCCATTGATGTCTCTAAGTTCGGTATGCTTTATGCCGGTGCACAGAAAAATATGGGCCCTGCCGGCGTGACCGTTGTGATTATCCGTGAGGATTTAATCGGTCATGCAAAAGAAGGCACTCCCACCATGTTTGACTATCAGATTCATGCTGATAACGGTTCTATGTATAACACACCGCCGACTTATGCTATTTACATTCTGAAAATGGTATTGGAATGGCTGAAAGAATTAGGCGGCATTGACGCTATGCATGAGATTAACAAAAAGAAAGCTGCTATTTTATATGATTTTCTGGATTCTTCCAAAATGTTCCGCGGTACTGTTGTAAAAGAAGACCGTTCTCTGATGAACGTTCCCTTTGTAACTGACTCTGATGAACTGAATGCTAAATTCATTAAAGAAGCAAAGGCAGCCGGTTTTGTTAACCTGAAGGGTCATCGTACCGTTGGCGGTATGCGTGCCAGCATTTACAATGCTATGCCTGTTGAAGGTGTAGAAGCATTGGTTGCTTTCATGAAAGAATTTGAAAAAAATAACTAAAAGTGAGTGATTTTAATGTTTGACGTTTTAACCTTAAATAAAATTGCCCCTCAGGGCCTGGATAAGTTCAGCGCTGAAAAATATACCGTAACGGATACCTGCGAAAATCCTGATGGTATCATTCTGCGCAGCTTTTCCATGCACGATATGGAACTGCCCGCCAATTTAAAGGCTGTTGCCCGTGCTGGTGCAGGCGTAAACAATATTCCTATTGATGCCTGCACAGAAAAGGGTATCGTTGTGTTTAACACTCCCGGTGCGAATGCAAATGCTGTTAAAGAACTGGTGATTGCGGGTCTTTTATTAGCCAGCCGTAATATCACCGGCGGTATTGAATGGGCAAAAACCTTAATCGGCAAAGGTGCAGAAGTGCCGAAACTGGTTGAAAAAGGTAAGGGTCAGTTTGTAGGTCCTGAATTAAAAGGGAAAAAACTGGGTGTTATTGGTCTGGGTGCCATTGGTGTTATGGTGGCAAACACAGCTCACAACCTGGGCATGGATGTTATCGGCTATGATCCGTACCTCACCATAGATTCTGCTTGGCACTTATCCCGCAGCATCATCAAGGCAAAGGATATGAACGAAATTTTTGCAACCTGTGATTATATCACTCTGCATGTGCCTCTGAATGATTCTACTAAGAATATGATTAATTCTGATACATTAAAGACCATGAAAGATGGTGTGAGAATCTTAAACTTCTCCCGCGGCGGTCTGGTGAATGCTTCTCATCTGGCAACAGCTATCGAAGAGAAGAAGGTTGCATGTTATGTAACTGACTTCCCGGATGAAACAGTTCTCACAATGGATAATGTCATTGCTATTCCGCACTTGGGTGCTTCCACACCGGAATCTGAAGAAAACTGTGCAGAAATGGCAGCGCAGGAACTGGTGGATTATTTAGAAAATGGTAACATTACTAATTCTGTGAACTTCCCCAGCTGTTCTGTTGACCGTGAAGGTGATGTACGTGTGACCATTCTTCATCAGAATGTGCCCACTATGCTCAGTCAGTTCTCGGCTCTGTTTGCTGAAAAGCAACTGAATATCCTGAATATGATGAATAAAAACAAAAAGGAAACTGCCTACACGATTATGGATATTTCCGGTGCAGTAGATGATGATATTGAAGAAAAACTGCAGAAAATTGAAGGCGTTTTAAGAGTTCGTGTTTTACGGTAAGACAAGGAGTGAAAGGGTTGTCGCAACAAGCGACAGCCCTTTTTTTATGACAAAAGTTTCGTTTTTTTGACGGCAAATTTAAGATTTTGTTACAATGAAGCCGAAACAATTGAAAAAAGAAGTAAAGTATTATATACTAAAATAGTAAAAATGTATTTATACACGATATAATAATGTGATTGGATGTGTGTATGATGGAGAGCTATTTTCAGAATGTATTAAAGCAGTTTAACATTGAGGCAAATATGGATGAATATGGCGATGGACATATTAATGAAACCTACCGCATAAAAAATCAGCCATATCTTCTGCAACGGGTGAATACGGATATTTTTAAAAAACCCGGTGAAGTAATGGAGAACATTGAAAATGTTACAGAACACCTTCGTAAAAAGATTACAGCGGCAGGCGGTGATCCGGACAGAGAAACATTAACGCTTGTTAAAACCGTTGATGGCAAAACATATGTCGAACCGGAACCCGGTCGTGTTTTCCGTGTGTATAAATTTATTGAAAACGCCGTATCTTACAACAAAGTGGAATCGGCGGAACAGTTTTACAATGTGGCAAGAGCTTTTGGTAAATTTCAGAATATGCTTGCAGATTTTCCGGCGGAAAAGCTGTATGAAACTATTCCGGAGTTTCACAATACACCTAACCGTGTGAATCAGCTTCGCGAGGCTATCCAAAATGATGCGGCAAAAAGAGCGGCAAGCGTGAAGGAAGAAATCGATTTTGCTCTGGCACGGGTAGAGGAGATGGATGCTGTTTTAAAGGCAATGGCAGAAGGCCTGGTGCCTTTGCGTGTAACCCATAATGATACCAAGCTTAATAATGTTATGTTTGATATTGATTCCAATGAGCCCATTTGTGTGGTAGACCTTGATACGGTTATGCCCGGCTCAATGCTATATGATTACGGTGATGCTCTCCGTTTTGGTGCATCCACGGCAGATGAAGACGAAAAAGACCTTTCAAAGGTTTGGTTCGATTTGGAGTTGTTTAAGTCTTTCTCTAAAGGATATATCGAAGAAATGAAAGAAGTTATCACCGAAAAGGAACTGGAATTGTTGCCTTTTTCTGCCAAACTGATGACATATGAATGCGGCATCCGTTTCTTGGCAGATTACTTAAATGGTGATGTATATTTTAAAGTTCATTATCCTGAACAGAATCTTGACCGCGCCAGAACACAACTGAAACTGGTTGCGGATATGGAAGCAAAAATGGACGAAATGATGCAGATTATTAAGGAAATTGCAGCGAAATAATTTAATTCTATCGATCTGAACAGAAAAATCCTTATGTAATGTTACCGGAAGGAGTGCTTTAGATGGCAGATATCAGAAAAAAGAAAATTTTAATGACACTGATGCGTCTTGAAATCGGCGGTGCTGAAACCCATGTGCTGGAGCTGAGCTTAGAACTGGCACGAATGGGCTTTGATATTGTTGTTGCTTCCGGTGGCGGTGTGTATGAAGAGCATTTAAAGGCGGCGGGCATTCCGCATTATACTGTGCCAATGTATACCAAGCATCCGGCCAGAATGGCAGAATCATTACGAATGCTTAAAAAGATTATCCGCGATGAACAGATTGATATTGTTCATGCTCACGGCCGTATTCCGGCATTTTTGTGCGGCATTCTGCATAAAATGATGGATTTTACCTTTGTGACAACAGCTCATTGGGTGTTCCGCACCAGTTTTTGGTTTAAACAAATGACCAATTGGGGCGAAAAAGTGATGGCCGTTAGTGAAGACATTAAAACTTACTTAATGGATAATTATGGTACGAATCCTAAAGATATTTCTGTAACCATTAATGGAATTGATACCAATAAGTTTTCTCCTGAAGCAGATTATTCTAAAGCTCTTGCAGAGTTCTCTCTGCCTGAAGAGAGCAAAAAAATTGTCTATATCAGCCGTATGGATGAAGACAGAGCTCTGGTGGCCTTTCATCTGGCTGAAATTGCGCCTGAGATTGAAAATGCCTTTCCGGGTACAGATATTGTCATTGTTGGCGGTGGGAATGTCTTTGACAAGCTAAAAGCCTTAACAGACGAAATCAATGGTAAAATTGGTAGAAAGATGATCACCTTAACAGGTGGCCGTACAGATATTGATCAGTTTGCGGCAATGTCTGATTTGTTTATCGGTGTATCCCGCTCAGCGCTGGAGGCTATGGCCTGTGCAAAGCCGGTGATTGTGGCTGGTAATGAGGGGTATCTTGGTATTTTTGAAGAGGACAAACTTCAGGTTGGCATTGACACGAATTTCTGCTGCCGTGGTCTTGCAGAGTCTACAAAAGAGCTGCTTTTAGAGGATGTTAAAAAGGTTTTGTCAGCTTCAAAAGAGCAGCAGGAAGCTTGGGGCGCCTATTCCAGAAAGGTCATCTGTGAAAATTATTCCGTTTCTAAAATGGCAGAGGATAATGCCAGAATGTATTGCGCGGCTATTGATAAAAAGCCATGGGATGTAGTCATTTCAGGCTATTACGGTTACGGAAATTCCGGTGATGAAGCGCTTTTATCTGCAATGCTTTGCCATTTGCGTGAAGAAATGCCTGAAGCCAACATCTGCGTTCTGTCTAAAAACCCTAAGGAAACTGCAGCAGTTTACGGAGTTGAATCCGTTAATCGATATCGCTATTTTAAAATTAAAAAAATGTTTAAGAAAACAAAGCTGTTCATCAGCGGCGGCGGCAGCTTGTTGCAGGATGTTACATCCAGCCGTTCTATCAAATATTATTTATCCTTAATCAAGTTGGCTAAAAGTGCCGGAGCAGCAGTTATGCTCTATGCTAATGGTATTGGCCCTGTGAATAAAGAAGCAAACCGGCTGGCAGTACAAAAAGCATTGAATGCTGTTGATGTGATCACTTTGCGTGAGGAAACCTCCAAAGAAGAATTAAAGCAATTGGGTATTCCGGCAGAAAAAGTGACGGTGACAGCAGATCCGGCCCTTTCTATTCAACCTGCTTCTAAGGAACGGATTGATGAAGTTCTTCTTGAAGAAGGAATTTCTCCTGAAGAAAAGCTTCTTGGTATTTCTGTTCGTCAATGGAAGGAAAGCGATAAGGACTTTATAGCAAAATTGGCGGAAGTGATTGATACGGTTTGCAAAGAACGTCAATTGGTTCCGGTGTTCGTTCCTATGCAATATCCCTTAGACTTTGATTTTTCACAAAGTATTGCAAATTTGCTGAGTGATAAGTGTTATATTATCGGCAGGAGCCGTCCGGCAGAAGAATTGATTGGTCTTGTGAGTCGAATGGATGCAATGCTGGCAGAACGACTGCATTCGCTGATTTATGCCGTTAATGCCTTTGTGCCGACGGTTGGCTTATCCTATGATACAAAAGTAGATGCGTTTATGGAATATATCGGCATTGGAACCGGAATTTCAGTGGAGGAGTTTTCAGTTGATAAAGCCATTAATGCAGTTTATGCGGTTTTGGATAATCGGGATGATATACAACAGGCGCTGAAGGAAAAACACGTTTTATTGTGCGATAAAGCGAAGGAAAACGCACACATTGCCGGCGAGCTAATCCGCCGGTTACAGTTTGGATTGTAAAATCAGAAAGGTGGATGGCAGCAATGAAGTTGATGGGAATTGATTATGGCGACGCGCGCATTGGCGTTGCAATGTCTGATCCTTTGTGCATTATGGCACAGGGATGGGGCAATGTGAAACAATCGGAAACTGCCGCCACACAGATAGCAGAACTGGCCAAAGAACAGGGAGTCGGCAGGATTGTTGTGGGACTTCCTAAAAATATGGATAATACAGAAGGTGCCAGCGCTGAAAAGGCAAGAGCCTTTGCAGCACAATTGCAGACACTGGTCGATATTGATATTGTGTTCTGGGATGAGCGGCTGACCACGGTGGCTGCTCATGGCTATTTAAGTGAACTGGATGTTCGCGGTAAAAAGCGGAAAGCAATTGTAGATACCGTGGCCGCAACTCTTATTTTAGAAGGGTATATGCAGTTTTTAAAACGAACGGAGGGGCAAATTTGAGCATAAAAAAGAGATTGACCATATTTTTTATGACAGCATTGTTACTCCTTGGAATGACAGTATCCACCGCCGCAGTAGAATTCTTTTATGACGGTGCTTACCATGAATATAAAGGGAATATTTTTAAACTGGAAGTAAACGGAAAACTGTTAAATCCGCCCATGCCACCTATTGTGTTTAATGATTATTCTGTGGTACCGGCCCGTGCGGTCTTTCAGGATGGCCTGGGTGCAACTGTGGAATGGGATGCTGATAGCCGTCAGGTAACGGTTAAGATGGGGACGAAACGGTTGCTGATGACGATTGATAAAACGCTGGTGAATGTAACCGGGCAATGGTACACTATGCCCATTGCGCCGAAAATTATCAATGATTACACAATGATACCGGCGCGTTTTGTGGCAGAGCATTTGGGTATGGATGTGGAGTTTGACAGTAAAACAGATACCGTTATCATAAAGGAAAAACCAAAGACACCGGTGGCTACACCGACGCCAAAGCCATCGGCTAAACCTTCTGCATCACCCGGAACAACGATACAGGGTGATGTTATGGTGAACAAGGTGACCTATCAGCTCAAGGATGAAACCGAGGGTTTGTTGACGATTGCTACAGATACGCGCAATCCAGATTATTCAGCTTTTGTTCTGGAAAATCCCACCAGGTTGGTTGTGGATGTTGAGGGCGGTATGTTTGTCAATAAACCATCTCCCATTACGATGGATACAGGCAATGTAACACAGATTCGGTTTGGTCAGCAGGAAACAGCGGCGAGGACAGTTATTGATTTAACAGAAAACTTAGGATACGAAGCAAAAGTGCAGGGAAAGAACATTTTGGTTTCCATTGCGATTGACCCCGATGCCAAGCCGAGAATTTCAGATATTTTCAAAGAAGTGACATATGGTTATGAAGGTGGCCGCGACTATATCAGATTTGATGTGGAAATGGGTACGCCGAAAAAACAGGGAAGTGTCATTACGGTGCCCATTAAAGGCCTGTTACCGGAAGAAACTGCAGAAACTAATGTGATTGGTTTCTTTGGCAGGAAAATGACATATACCCCTGGTTCTGACGATGAAAACGGTATCATTACCATAGAATTAAAATCCTCGGAGGCAGAAATGTATGTACAGGGCAACGAAATTCGCTTAAAATCCGTACATAAAGCATTGCCCCGGTCAGTCATGCTGGATGCCGGTCACGGCGGTCAGGATGCAGGCGCGGTGGCCTATAATGAAGATGGCACGATTAAGGCCAAGGAAAAAGACTTTAACTTAGATGTTGCTTTGCGTGCTCAAAAACTGTTGGAGGCTGAAGGTGTTGAAGTGCATATGATTCGTACAGAGGATGTATATGTCGACTTCCTTCGTGTGGGCAGCATTGCTAACGATGCCGGAACCTCGCTTTTTGTGAGTATACATACAAACTCTGCAACCATGGAAACGCCCAATGGCATAGAAACCTTTGGTTATTTGGAGGCGGGGAGTGTGTCCAACGGTATGACCGGGGAACGGTTGTCGCAGATTCTTTTGGATAATTTGATTGAACAAACTGGCGCTTACAGCCGTGGCGTAAAAGAAGGAAAGAGCTTAGCGGTTATTAATTCCACTAAGATGCCGGCAACACTCATCGAAATTGGTTTCATTTCCAATGCTGAAGAATGTGAGAAGATGATGACGGAAGAGTATCGCCAAAAACTGGCACAGGCCGTTTGTGACGGTGTGCTCCAGGCTTTTGAGGAAATGGATATATAATGCAAAAGGCAGTAATACGAAATGTATTACTGCCTTTTTGTCTTATTTCTCTGCTTCCGCTAACATATTCTCAATAAATATCCCATACCCACGGGTTGGATCATTCACAAATACGTGTGTCACAGCTCCCACAATTCGGCCATTTTGCAGGATGGGTGAACCCGACACGACTGTTGTCAATAGGGGACAACGATATGTTTTAGTATTTCGATTTTCTCTTTGCTTGGAATATCAAATTTTTGTGTAGATTTTCCGAGAGACTCGTATTTGTGCTCACCCATCCTATGATATGGCAGCAGTTCAATTTCGGTCGGATGCCCGTTTTCATCAAAAAACAATTTGATTTTTTGCATTTCTTCCTCTGCATCGTTTACAGATGGAATAACAGGAACTCTTACACGAACCGCAGCCTTTGACTTTAATAGCCTTGCAAGATTATCCAGAATAAGTTCATTCCCCACACCGACATACTTTTTATGGGTATTGGAGTCCATCGACTTTATATCATATAAAAACAAATCCGTATACAGCATTATTTTTTCAAAGTCTGTCCAGGGAATATGTCCAGCTGTATCAACTGTGATATGTATACCGTTTTTTTTGCACTTTTTAAGAATTTCCAAAAGAAAATCAATTTGCAGCATACACTCTCCACCCGAAAAGGTTACACCTCCACCCGAATTTTCGTAAAAAGACTTGTCTTTTACGACTTCTGCAAGAACCTCATTAACACTGTATTCCTTTCCACAAAGCTCACGCGCGCCACTGGGACAAATAAAATCAGATGTGTTTTTGCATCTTCCGCAACCTATGCATTTGTCCTCATAAAACATTGTCTCTTTATAGGGAGATTGACTTTCAGGATTATGGCACCAAGCACAGCTTAGGTTACAACCTTTAAAAAATACCGTTGTTCTGATTCCGGGGCCATCATGTATACAAAATCTTTGAATATTAAAAATCAGGCCTTTCATTTTAGTGTCCTCCAAAAGCAATTTAACAGTTGTGGCGAATACGGCCTATAATTTCGTCCTGTACATGCTTTTTAAGAGTAACAAAACGTGCTGAGAATCCGCCGACTCTTACCATAAGATTTGGGAAGTTTTCAGGATTTTGTTGAGCAGCTATAAGCTCTTTAACATCAGTTGTGTTGCCTTGGAAGATTTGCCCTCCATTTTTGAAAAATGTCATAAACAGACTCTTTACAAGAGTTGGATTTACCCAAGAACTGTCTAAGTCCCACATGGTAGATGCGCCACCGTTAAATTTTGTAAAATCCAAAGCAGTACACGAGTTAATTGCAGCAGTTATGCCTTCTGTCATAGAAGAGCTATGTGGCGTAACTCCGTGTGCAACAGGCGTGTGCGCAAGCTTACCTGATGCAGTAGCGCCCATATCCATACCTGCATCAGCAGCCCAGGTAAATGTGAAAATAACCATTTTACCCTTACCACCAAAACGAGTTACATAAGATGTATAAATATCACTTACGTCGCTAAAATACTTGTTTGCAAAGCTATCTGCTTCACTGTTATCCTGACCATATTTCGGAATAGCAATAAGCTGTTTGCGTAATAATTCATAGCCTTCAAAGTTTGCCTTCAAGGCATCTACAAGCTCAGATGCTGTGCAGACTTTGTCGTCGTATACTGCTTTTTTGATAGCGAATAGGTAATCAGCAGCATCAGGAAGCCCAATTGGCAACGAACCGTAGTCAGGATAACGAACTCCGCCTGAATGCATGCCTTTACCGAGTTTTATGCAATCATCAATCATAGAGGTGAGAAGATATCGTGGGTACGCTTTGTCAGCAACCTCGCTGTAAATATCCTGAGCCTTAAAGAACATATATAATATACGTTTTACTTCTTTTATAAAATCTGAATAAAACTCATCGAAGGTATCGTAGTTCTCAAGGCCCTTGCTGCGATATGACTTTATAACTTTACCGTCCGACAGAGAAAGTCCTTTTGTAACTGCAAACTCAACCATTTTTGGCATATTATGCCAGGTGTTAAAAAGATAATTGTTTGTTTTGCCTTGAATACCAATTTCCATACAGCCGCCACAGTAATACTCAACCGCATCTTCATAAGGAACACCATTTTTGCACAATGCCTCAATAATAGTTTTATCATATAACAGTTGCGCACGGTTTTTTCCGTTGACGAGAAAATCTGCGCAGAAATCGATCCATTCATTAGGGCTGTTTTCGGGAATTCGGGCATAAAGCGCAGGGTGGATGATTTCAAGTTCCATAAACGCCTCTATCATCAAATATGAAAGCGGATTTACTGCTGAACTACCGCTTGGATTGGTTCCGCCGACAACAATGGTTTCGGTCCACCCGTCTTTATCCCAAACGCGTTCGTTTATTCTGATAAAAAGCTCCTCTATAAGCTCTCTTGCGTCTTCCATCGTGCAGGTGTTATTTGCCAGGTCTCTTTCAAGATATGGCCACAGATAATAGTCAAGACGACCCGGGCTGTTGCCACCGCCCGGATTTTCACGCATAACAACAATGTACTGCATGAAAAATGCCTGAATAGCTTCGTGGAAGGTTTCAGCAGGGTAGCGTGGAACTTTTTCACATATTTTCGCCTGCTTCTCCATACCCATTTCAAGCAATTTTTTTACGTGTAAATCATTCCAGTCCTCCAATGCAGTAAGAAGAATGATAACGCCTTTGTAATATTCGTGGCTTGTGATGTCATCGGTTCTGGACATGGCATCCTCACATCTCTTTTTTAGTCCCGAAGTACCATATTTTAAAATGGCGTTCCAATTCCAGCTCATATGACCGAAAGAATAATGAGTATCACCAACGACAAACGGGAACTGGGCGAAGTCGGCGTAGTCTTCTATTTCGGCGAAAATTCGTTCGCGAGCTTCGGTGATATGGTCAAAGTCCGGGTCTTCCATATCAACCGACTTATGATTAAAAAGGAAAACTCTGCCGATAATATTGTCAAAGGGTTCAATATATATTTTTTGATTTTTGATTGCTGATGCGGTGCTTCGGGCAATTTTTTCCGAACGATCAAGACTGTGAAATTGATTTTTTGCAAATCGATGGAGATCATAATAATATGTGTTTTCAGGCTCGTTTTTCGCTAACGCTTGTGAAAATGCTCTTATTTTTGAAATTCGTTCACTATATGGCATTGTTTAAATCCTCCTTAAAGTGTTTTTCGAGAATATTGTAAGCTATTGCAATTGTAAAAACAATGATATATAATGTTAATAAATTGATATATAATGCTATTTACAGAGGTGCCATTATGATAATAAGATCAGCTGCTTCAAATTCTGTAGGATATAATAACTTTAGCGTTCATTTCCCCAATGGTAGAGGACATTATCTCTATGTTCTTTTTCGCTCAAAAACTATGCTTTATGTAGATGGCGAATATATTCTGGTGCAAGCCGGAACAGGGGTTTTTTATGATAAAAACCAGTTTCAAAGTTATTACGGCTGTGATGAAACAGAATTTAATCACGATTATGTCTTCTTTGATTTGAGCAACGATATTGAAAAAATCGTTTTTTCGAACATCCCATTAGGCAAGCCAATATTTCATGTTAACTCAGCATATATAACCAGCATAATATCACTGATAGAGCAAGAGAAATACCTTCCGTCACACAATGCACAGGACATTTTATCATCACTTGGACTTGCCTTTTTATATAAGGCTGGCGAAGAGATAAATGATTTATCGGTTGAAAACAACAGTCGGTATAGCCAATATGCAGTCTTTTATCGTTTGCGAGATGATATTTATAAAAAACCGGCTTTCGATTGGTCAATTGAATATGCAGCAAATAAATTATTTCTAAGCAGATTTTATTTTCAAAGCTTATATAAGCAATTTTTTAAGACTACCTTCCAAAAAGATTTAATTTGTGCACGAATAAGCTTAGCAAAAAAACTTTTGCTATATGGCAATAATAAAATATATGAAATTGCGCAAATGTGCGGCTATAAAAATGTGGAGCATTTTACACGCCAATTTAGAAAACAGGTTGGTGTTACACCAAGAGAATTCAAAAAAAAATTAATTATTCAAAAAAGCTCGGCTATAAAATAGCCGAGCTTTGATATTTTATTTTATCCTACTTCTTTTAACATATTCTCAATAAATATTCCATATCCACGGGTTGGATCATTCACAAAAACGTGTGTTACAGCTCCCACAATTTTACCATTTTGCAGCACAGGTGAACCCGACATCCCCTGCACTATACCACCGGTTTTTTCAAGAAGCTTTGGATCGGTTACATGGAGAATCATATCTTTTTGCTCACCGGTATAAAAAGGGGAGGCTTTCTGGATTTCAATATCAAATTCTTCTACCATGTCACCATTTATGTTGGAAAGAATGGTGGCAGGCCCTTCTTTAATCTGAGCAGAGGAGGCCACGGGATAAAAATGAGTTACATTCATTTCGTGGTGTAAAGTGCCGAAAACGCCTTGGTCAGTGTTTTTACTAATCACACCTAATGGTTTCTGACCGGTTTTGAATATGCCCTTTAATTCTCCTGGCTCCCCTTTGGCACCCTTGGTAATGCCAATCACACCGGCAGGGAGGAGCGAGCCTTCCAGTACGGGAATTGTGGTGCCGGTGTCTCTGTCGGCAATGGGGTGCCCCAAGGCACCGAATGCCTTTGTATCAGGATTGTAAAAGGTGAGTGTGCCAATGCCGGCGGTGCTGTCACGAAGCCAGATTCCTAGTTTATATCCATCTTTTGTTTGCAATGGTGTCAGCTTTTTTTCAATCTGCTGACCACTGCGGGAAATGGTAAAATGAATTGTAGAACCGTTGCTGTTTGCAATTAAATGACTTAGCTCTTCTGTATCAGTTAAAGTCACATCGTTGGCCGAAAGAAGGATATCTCCCGGTCGTATATCAGCTGTGCGACCAAGGTTTTGCCGGCTACCGTCTGTGGCCACAATTTCCTGTGTACCGACACAAACCAACCCTTTGCTGAAAATTTTAATCCCTACGGTATTACCGCAAGCTATCAGTTCTGTTTTTGGCTCAATGTGAACGGTTACAGTGCGCACGGGGACCAGACCAAATAACTTGACAGTCATATGACATTCGTTATTTGCTGATTTTTGGAAAACATCTGTTTCTAAAGTGCCATCTTCTGTCAGCATACCGCCCATGGCGGCCGGTGCACTCATCGAGTAGGCAGTGGGTGAGGTTAGTGTGAGATTTTCACCTTCAAAAATGGTGATATGCGCTGGGTACTGAATTTGACAGGCTAATATCATAGAAGCCGTAACCAAAGCAAAAAGAGCGCTAAATAAGCGAATTCTGTTTCTGTTTGTAAGGCTTCGTTTCATAGGTTTCACTCTCCGTTTTTAATCGTTCTCTTTTAGATTGACCCGGAGAGTGGAGAATATCCTAGGTCGTTTTTGGCAATGGTTAAGGCGTTCCAAATTCGTCTAATGATTTAAAACGATAGCCTTCACTTTTTAAGTCTTTGATAATTTTATCCAAAACATCAGCGTTATCCTTCGACACAGCGTGCAGCAGTAAAACGGCACCATCGTGTACACCTTTTTTTATCTGATTATAGGCATAATCGGTGCCTTTTTGCGCTTTCACATCCCAGTCTTTATAGGCAAAACTCCAAAAGACATTGGTATAGCCAAGATCTTCGGCAATTTTTAAGGTCCTTTCTGAATATTCACCTCGCGGCGGGCGGAAGTAAGTCATTTCCTGACCATATTTTTCTTTGCAAAGATTTTGCAAAGCGGTGATTTCCTCAGCCACTTGTTTAGTGCTTGCAAGCTGTGGTAGACTGGGGTGGTTGACGGTATGATTCCCCACAATATGCCCCTCATCAAACATGCGTTTTACCAGCTCTTCTTCCTTTTCAAGATAAGGACCGGTGACGAAAAAAGCCGCTTTTACATTGTTTTCTTTTAAAACATCCAGAATCTGGCCAGTGTAGCCGTTTTCATATCCTTCATCAAAGGTGAGATAGAGAGAACGGGGTGTAGAATCTAAATAAATGGCGTGATATGTATTCATCATGTTTTGAATGGTGGAGGGAATTTCCGGTGGCGCATTTACGTTTTTCTTAAGTCCCCAACCATACATAGTATTGGGATATTGTTCATAATTTTCCTGAACATCGGCCATGGTGACGCTGACAGGATGTGTGGGCTCCATAGAAATTTCTGTACGAAAAGGATTGCCGTCGCCGGAACAACCGCTTAACAAGATGATTAAAAGAAGAAAGAGACAAAAAAATTTTTTCATATAATCCATCCTTTTTATTTGATTTTATAGTATTATTCTATGCGTTTTTTTAAATTTTATTTTTTTTGTTTAACTGTTTGTTTATTACAAAATATTTACATCTGAAAAAAATGATAAAAAAGGGTTGACAAACCTACCGGTTCGTGTATAATAGGGGGCAAGAAGGAGTTTTTGTTCAGCTAAAGAATAAACCTTGAAAGGGGTATTATGATGAAGAAAAAGAATTCCTGCGATTCCATTTATGAGTGTATTAAGAATTTTACGGAGAATAAAGGTCATCCAATTAAAATTCTGTTGGGATTTTACAAGGGTGAAATGAAGACTCTTTTAACCAGTACCTTCTTTTTGATTCTTCAGAATTTGCCGGTTTGGGTTGTGCCTGTGGCAACATCGAATATTATTAACATAGCCACCAGCCCTGCCGGACACAAAATCCCTGATATTTTGATTAATGCAGCCATTGCAGCGGTGACAATTCTGCAAAATGCATATAGCACATACAGTGTTTCTAAATTCTATGATAGACTCACAAGAAAAATAGAATTTATGCTCAGAAGCAGTATTATTCAGAAATTGCAGCAACTTTCCATGTCTTATCATAAAAATGTCAATTCCGGTAAGCTGCAGTCTAAAATAATGCGTGACTGTGAGAGCATTGAGGTGCTCTTGGCTTCTGCTTACAGACACATTCTGATTATTGCCATTAGCATTACTGTGTCTATTACGGTAACGGTTATGAACAGCCCCATCGTGGTACTGTTCTTTGTGTTAATTGTGCCGCTGGAAGTGCTTTTATTACGGATTTTAAGAAGCAAAATTACCACCAGAAATACGATTTTCCGAAAGGAAATGGAAAAAACACAGTCTAATGTTTCTGAAATGATTGAACTGATTCCCGTTACCCGCGCTCATGGCTTGCAGCAACGGGAAATGCGGAGAATGGATAACCGGTTGGGACATGTTATGAGTGCCGGTTATTCCCTTGATAAAACCAACAGTCTGTTTGGTGCCAGCAGCTATGTGCTGATGGAAAGTGCTCGTCTTGCTTGCCTTGTGTTTACCGGTATTCTCGCATTTAACGGAAAAATTTCCATTGGCGAGGTGGTTTTATACCAAACGTATTTTGGCCAGCTTGTCAGCTGTGTGAATACCTTGTTCAGTTTATATCCGCAACTGACAAAGGGTATTGAATCGGTTAATTCCATTGGTGAAATTCTTTATGAAGAACGGGTGGAAACTGATAACGCCATTATCCCTCTTTCAGATATGAAGGGGCAGGTTGAGTTTTCAAATGTTCATTACCGTTATGCAGGGAGCGACCGCTGGACTTTAGAGGACTTCACCTTGTCGGTGAAACCCGGTGAAAGTATTGCTTTTGTAGGTTCCTCCGGTGCCGGTAAATCCACTATTTTAGACCTGTTGATTGGTTTTGACAATCCCCAGGAAGGGCAGATTCTGATTGACCGGGTGAATATGCTGAATCTGGATATGACAGAATACCGTAATCAAATTGCTGTGGTACCACAGAATACCATTTTGTTTTCCGGTACGATTCGCGATAATATCACTTACGGTCTTGACCATGTTTCAGATGAAGAAGTGAACAGCGTGATTAAAAGTGTGGGCCTTGACGACCTTTTGGACTTGCTGCCTAACGGTATGAACACCCAGTTGGGTGAACACGGCGGCAAGCTGTCCGGCGGTCAGCGTCAGCGCGTTTCTATAGCCAGAGCCTTGCTCAGAAAACCAAAAATCATCATTTTTGATGAAGCAACCTCGGCTTTGGATACTGCTTCTGAAAAGAAGGTGCAGGCAGCAGTTGATAATATGATGAAGCAGTGCACAACCTTTATGGTAGCACATCGTCTTTCTACTGTTCGTAATGTGGACAGAATTGTGGTGCTGGATAAAGGGCATATTGTTGAGGTCGGTTCTCATGATGAACTGATGGCAAAAAAAGGCGCTTTCTATGAATTGAAAAAACTTCAGGAGTAAAATGAAAGGGACTGTAAAAAACTAGTTTTTTACAGTCCCTTTATAGATGCTAAAGCAATTTACTGTATCTTGTTGCATGTTTTCAGAATTTCATCCAGTTCTTCCATGTTTCTTTCTGCCTTTTTTATATCAATTTGTAGGCATCTCCTTGCACGAGTGGCCTCTTCTATCAATTTATGCAAAGCTTCTTTTCCGGTTTTTTTCGATTCTTCATCCGGCTTCGACAAGCATTCCAAAACTTTTATCAGTTGTCTTTGCTTATAATAGAGTGTATTTATGTACTCAATATCACGAAGGTCACAAAATATAAGACACAGCTCTTCACAAGCAATAGCAGCATCAATATCTTCCAGGGTTTCGTACTGTTCTTCGTCAAGGCGATAGCATTCTTTGATGTCGGCAAGAATTTCGTCTCTTCTTTCAATTATATAATTTAATTTTTCCTTTTCTTTTTCTAAATCAAACATCATAAAACCTCCTGTTTTTATTATATTATATCAAACTAATTCAAAAAAAGAAAGATAAAGTAAAAAAGCCGTCAAAAACTTTATTGTTTTTGACGGCTTTGGCGTCCCCAAGAAGATTTGAAGCTCCAATAGTACTGTATTTGTATTGATGACTTTTTGAAGGTCGCTTCACTTAGACTTTGAAAGTGTTGAAACAATCAATCTTTGCTGCGACTTAGAATTAAAACTGCTATCAGGATTAGTATAATGCCACAAAGTGTAGGGAACGATAAAGGCTCTCCAAGAAGCAGCACACTAAAGAGTGTGGCAGACATTGGTTCAACGATCCCCAAAGAAGCAGCGATACCTACAGGTAAGTCTTTTAAAGCCATGGTGTATAAAAAGTATGGCAACACACAGGTGCAGATGCCGAGACCAATACTTAAAGGTAAAATAGCGGATGGTTTTTGTGCTATGATGGATACAATCTCCGGCGGATTTGAGAAGCTTAGTGCTACAAGAGCCATGAAAATAAGGCAAAATAGCGTAGCTGATTTTGGATTACAGAATCGACGCATTTGTATTTTTGTGAAAACATTATAGGCACTATAAGAGAAACTGGCGGCTAAACCCATAATCACTCCCATAAAATTAAATTCCATACCGCCAACGATGCCTGAAACAAGACAGCAGCCTGCTAACATACAAACCACGGAAAGAGTTTTTAAGGTGGTCATTTTTTCATTGAAAAAGGCTACTGAAAAAGCCATGACAACAACAGGGGAGGTATACATCAGTATAACAGCTGTAGAAACGGAGGATGCCTGCATGGCGATATAATAACAGCTGGAGGTACCGAACAGAAAAAAACCGCTACATGCAAAGAGCAGCACATCTTTTAGTGTCACTTTAAAGGCCTGTCGATTGAAGAAAAACAAATATACTGTCATAGCCATTGCGGCAACGCTGCCACGTATTGCTGTCAATTGTAAAGAGGAAAATCCGAATGGGGTTAAATAATGAACAAAAAGCCCTGCTGTTCCCCATAGAATGCCTGCAATGACAATATATATAAATGCTTTAGTTTTCATATGTAAATACTCCTTATTAAATTATTGTAACATTGGCATATTATAGCACAATTAAAATCATAAAGAAACTACACAATTTATAAAAAATATCGTTTTTTAATTTAATTATGTATACTGCCTTTCTTTTCTTATAATTTAGAAAATGATTATTATAAGTGATTCTTTACATTATATACCATGAGATTTTGATAGATTAATCCCGTATTTTTAGTTGTAAAATTAGTAAAAATTTATAAGTTATTGATTAAAACTGATGGTAAAAGGGCTACATTTTTATAAAAAATAATCAAAAAGCGATATTTTTTATAAATTGTGTAGTTTTTTTTTATAAATTTTTATGTTACGATGATAAAACAAAAAATGTTTGTGTTTAAGAATTTTAATTTTGAAAGGGTGAAATGGTAATGAAAAGTAAACGAACAGTCAGACTTCTTTCTCTTATTATGGTTTTGGGAATGATGCTGACAAGCTTGCCCGTTGCAGGTGTAACGGCAGATGATTTTACCTCTCAGATTCCAACAAAAGAAACTGCAGGTGCAACCTTCCGTTTGGGTGTTATCTCAGACTCTCACCTTGATCCGGAAGTTGCAGAAACAAAGCTCACAGCAAAGAACATGACGCTGGCATTGCAAACAATGCAAACGTTAGGTGTAGATGCTCTTGCTATGAACGGTGACATGGTGTATGCACCATCGGGAGCAGTACCTTCCAATTTGTACAGCGCTTTAAAAGGTTTTATTGAAACAAACGGAACCTTTACTCTTGCCGGTGAAATGAATGCAGACGAGGTTACTTTTGATGCTGATACAACAGGTGGTAAAAAGCCTATCATTTATTCTATGGGTAACCATGAATTTCCTCTGAATGCATCTGTTTCAACAGCAAGTACATTAGTTACTGAATCCAAAGAACGCTTTGCTACAGAAACCGGCAGACAACCGAGCCATGTGATGAAAATAAATGGTTACACATTTATTGTTGGTGAGCCGGCTGATTATCTTCTCGATTATAAAACCACGGCAGAAGATTTTGTAATGGAGCAGATTTTAGAAGCTGAAAAAGACGGAACGAACAAACCTATTTTCTATCTGCAGCACGAAGCAATTTTCGGAACGGTTATCGAAAGTCCGTCTTCGACTTCTACAGATAAGGATAACACAGAAGAATTTAAAAATTTCTTAAAAGCACATCCCCGCGTTGTTGTTTTCAGTGGACATAGCCACGCTATTATCGAAGACCCAAGAAGCATCTGGCAGGACGGGTTTACAGCAATTGCGACCTCGCAAATTGGTGGCGGCAGCGTTTCCGGCGGCAGCGCTAAGAATTCTATGGGAGCAGCCAATACCGGCTCACAGTGCATTATGCTGGATATGACCGAAAAGGCTGATGCAACAGATGTATCTGTTTACCGTTTAAATCTCTTAACCGGTCAGGTCATTGGCACACCGTTTACATTTACCATTGACGGAACATCGGATAATTCCGAACCGGCAAATGAAACCTTTAAATATACAGAAGCTCGTTATAATGCCGATGTTTCTATCGCAAACTTCAGTAATGAAGCTGAAATTACAGTGATCAGAGATAGCCGTCAGGCTTTTGCATTTAAGTATAACACAACCGATGTATCTGTTACGCCGGGCGATGATGTCGAATGGCTTCAGGATGCTTATGTGCATGCTTATCGGGTGGCGCTGAGGAACAAAGATAAGGATGTTATAGAGCAGAACTTTAAGGTGTTTGGTGATATTTATGAACCGGAGAGTTCTCACGCTACGAGTTATACTGTATCATTCTCTAACGCTTTGAATCTTGGTACAAATTACGAAGCTTTAGTTTATGCCTTAACACCGTTGACCGCGGATCTTTCTGTAAGTGCGTTAGATGCCAAAGGTGTAAAACCTGTTAGCTATACCTTTACAACTGCGGCAGAATTAACAGATTCTGAAAAAGCATCTATTGAGGCCAATGGCGGTATCAATGTTGCGTTAAATAAAACAGTTTATACTGCGGCCTCTTCAAGTGACAGTAAAGGGAACTTGGTTAATGGTAAGAAGAGTGATAAGGTAACACCGGGTACTTATGCTGCTGATAGCGTGGTAACGCTTCCGTCCGGTGCAACAATTGCCGGGGCGGCAAACCAGGGCGAAGACTGGTTTATGATTGACCTTGGCAGACGCTATAACTTGTCACAGATCAAAGTTTGGCCCAGCTCAGCCGCAAGTAACGGTTATATGATGGACTTTGCAGTTCAGGTATCTAATGTGGAAGATTTCTCAAGCAAAGTGACTCTTGGTAGCTTTGCAGAGGATGTAAACAATACAACGCCGCAAGTTTTTGCCGGTGACAGTAATGCATGGCGTTATGTCAGATTGGCAAAAACGAAAAATACTTATTTTACCATTGGTGAATTAGAAGTTTATGCTGCTGTTAAAACCGCTGAAGACTTAATCGGCCCGAAGGTTATGAATGCTGTCCGTGTCAATGATAACGCCATTAGCGTATCCTTTGCACATAAAATGGATGAAGCCAGCCTGACTGCTTCCGGTGCAATGACTGTAGTCCAGGATGATGGTACTGTTATTAACCCCTCTAACGTAACGCTGACAGGTGCTGAGGAATGGGATGGCGGCTATGATGCCACACTCACCTTTGCCAATGCTCTTCCTGCAAGCGGGATAACTTTGAAAATAGCCGGTAGTGTAGGATCGGCAGACGGTGCAATTTTTGTTGATGAATTGAGCGTGCCGATTGCGGGTAAAGCACTGACCATTAATAAAAGCTACAGTAAGACAAGAGAAGATGTAAACGTAGCGCTTAACAAAACCATCATTGCAAGCAATACAGGTTGTCCGACAACTGGTACCTATGCTGCATCTAAGTTGGTTGATGGCGGTACCACTACAGGATTTGTGTGTCCTCCTGATGCTTATAATCAGGATAAGATTAACTTGCCATCCGGTGCTCAGGCTGACCCATCTACATCTTCTGCCAATGACTGGTATATGATTGATTTGGGCAGACGATATGCAGTTTCTGAGGTTATTGTTCATCCTGTCGCCGATAAGCCGGCAGCCAACTATTGGGGCTTTGTAATTGAAGCTTCTAATGATGAAACCTTTGCAAATTGTGTTCCCCTTGGCGAAGTAAAAGCTAATGATACAACAGTCGACGGTGCCACAGCAGTTGCCTTTAATGGTGATGGCGGTGCCTATCGATATATCAGACTTAGAAAAACAGCAGCCTCTTATCATATCTACAGCGAAATCGAAGTGCTTGCCGATGTGACAATTACTGATGTAGCAAGAAATAAGACGGCTGAGGTTGGAGAATATTATAATACTGGTGCCTCTAAGGCGGTTGATGGTGATACCAGCACATATTGGCGAGTAAATGGTGTCAATACCTTCATTAACAATCTGGTTGTAGATTTGAATGATGAGTACCCGGTAGAAATGGCTCAATTATATAGACAAAGTAATTTGTCAAATTATTATAATGAGTACACGGCTTTTGATGCATATGGCTATAAGACAGCGGCAGGTAAACCTGCAACTACCGGTGAACCTACGACTGCGGCAACTAAACTGTTTACTTCATCGACTGGTTTCAGTTCCAGTGTGGTTTCTCAATATTTTGATTTTACACCAGGTACTTATCGCTATTTGGTGCTTTCTAAGGCAAAGAATAAGGCATGTGGCTTGGCAGAATTTAAAGCCTTTGTTGTAAATCCGGTTGCTTACAGTGCGGTGGCGAACGGTGATAACACCATAACCATCAGCTTTACTGACAAAATGGAAATTACAACTTTGGTTGCCAACAATTTCAGCATTGATGGCATAACCCTTTCCAACCCTGTTGTAGCAGGTGGTTGGGATGGTGGCTATGATGTTACCTTTGATTATAATGGAACCATTGTAAATGGTGACAAGCTGACCATCAGTTCCAAGGTGAGAAATCAGAATGGAATTGAAATGGCGGCAGATAAGACACTTTCTATTAAAGCTAACATCTTTACCATTGAACAGAATGATTCTGCAGTAACCAATCCTGTGGGCAATACAGCCTGCGATATTATTGCTAATTTCATTCCTGAAGCTGATGCTTCTGTTGTGCTCTATGTAGCGGTTAAGACTGATAAGGGAGTGCTTATCAACTGCATCCCCAGTGAACCTGTGGAGGTTACAGCTGGTGTGAAAGCACAGGTATCTGTTGCAAATGTTACACCGAAGGCCGGGGAAAAGCTTTCCTTCTTCCTCTGGGAACACGAAACGCTTAAACCGCTTTTTGAAAGTTATACAGCGCCGGTAACGGCTGCGGCAGAGTAAACTTAATACAACAGGGCTGTGACATATCGTCACAGCCCTTTGTCACAAGTCAAAGAGAAAAAAGTATTTTTGTTACAAATAAATAAAAAGTTGACTAAATAACGATATTTTTTATAAATTGTGTAGTTTTTTTTGAGGGTATATTGTGGTAAGATGATTATGCAGGGTTTTGTCTTGTTCTGCCCTGCAAACACTTAAGGTTAGGAGCGATTCGTTTGAACAATTTAGCTAAGAAATTGGATCAGCCCACACACGGAACATATTGGAAGGATCTGGGCAGGCGATTTTCACGATACAAATTTATGTACGTTTTAATTCTGCCGGCAGTTTTATGCGCACTGATTTTTCAGTATTTACCTATGGGCGGTTTAATTATGGCCTTTCAGGATTATGATATCATAGGCGGGATTGGAAAGAGTCCGTTTACTGGTCTTGCAAACTTTAAAGAAATTTTAAGTATGCCTAAGTTCTTAGGTGCGATTAAAAATACATTGGTGTACAGTAGTGTTACCATTTTCCTGGGCACGCCGTTTCCAATTGCTTTGGCAATTTTGTTTAATGAACTCAAGCAACAGAAACTGAAAAAGATTGTACAAACGGTTAGCTATTTGCCACATTTTATTTCCTGGATTTCTGTTATTGGTATGTTTTACGCTATGTTTTCTATTAATGGAACCTTTAATGATATTATGGCAGCAATTTTTGGCTCCGGTTATGAAAGAAAAAATATTTTATGCGACCCGGATAGTTTCTTGAGCATCATTTTCTGGTCAGGACAATGGAAAAATATTGGTTGGAACTCCGTTGTTTATTTAGCGGCTATTGCAGGCATTGACCCAACAATGTATGAAGCAGCAAAGGTAGATGGATGCAACCGTTTAAAACAGGTGTTTTATATAACAATTCCCAGCATCATGCCCACCATTGTTATTTGCTTTATTATGGGTATGTCAAGTCTTGTTAATTCTAACTTTGAGCAGGTTTATGGTTTTCAGAATGTGTATACACAAGAAGCAACAGAGGTTATTAATACGTTAACATATCGTCAGGGTATTTTAAATGGTGATTATTCTATGGCAACTGCCTTTGGTATGATGCAGGGGGTTGTGTCGTTTTTATTGGTGGTTGTTTCTAATGCGGTGGTTAAAAAGGGAACCGGCATGGGGATATGGTAAGGAGGTGGAGCAATATGAAGAAAAGTCTTGGAGAAAAAGTTTTTGATGTTTTTAATGTTTTGCTAATGGTTTTTCTGTGTGTTATTATGATTTACCCTTACATCAATCAGCTGGCAATTGCCTTAAATGATGGTACGGATACGATGATGGGTGGTATCACAATCTATCCCAGAAAACTTACATGGGTTAATTTTGAGGCGATTCTTACCAGTAAGTCTATTTGGAAGGCTGCAGGTGTTACAGCTGCCAGTGCCATTTGTTCCACAGTTTTAATTTTGGTGACATGTGTTGGGGCTGCGTATGCCATGACAAAAAAGCAGATGCCGCTGAGAAGCTTCTTTATCTGGTTTTTAATGATTCCCAGTTATATTTCTGCAGGTATTATACCAACATTTATTTTATATCGCTATCTTCATCTTTTAAACAGTTGGTGGGTATATGTTTTGCCTGGTGCGTTTGTCTTTTATAACACAATTATTATTCGTACATATTTAAGCTCATTGCCAACGGCGTTGGAAGAGGCTGCCTATATTGAAGGGGCTAACGAGATTCAAATTCTGTATAAGATTATCCTGCCACTTTGTAAGCCTATTTTGGCTACGATTGCTTTATGGTCTGTTGTGGCAGCGTGGAATAGCTGGACACCAACTCTTTATTATGTTAACGACAGCAATTTATATACTTTGCAATATGTGGTTATGCAGTTGATTAAACAAAGCGAAGCCATTAGTAAAATGACCACGGAGGCTATGATGACGGGAACAGATATGACTCATGTAAAGCCAACCTCTGAAGCTATTAAATCAGCAGCTATTATCTGTTCGACGTTGCCTATTATTTTGAGTTATCCCTTCTTGCAGAGATATTTTGTTCAAGGTGTTACCATTGGTGCAGTTAAAGATTAATTTTTAATATAAAAGATTTGAGGAGGAGTAAAAATGAAAATGCTGAAAAAACTGACAGCGGTTGTTATGTTAGCTTGTATGATGGTTGTTGTGCTTTCCGGTTGTGCAGAAAAAGCTACAACGACAGGCGAGGGAGATTTTTCTAAAAAATTGGAACTCACCGTATGGAGTACTCAGGGCAGCGACTTTGTTGCACCTGTTACAGCAAAAGAAAATTTAGTAGAGAATTGGTTGATTGACAAGACGAATGTGCGTATTAAAAACGCATACGGTAATGGTGGCGGTCAGTGGGAAAGTGTGCTGGCACGTTTGATTGCTGGTGATAATTTCCCTGAATTGGTTGCCTGTGGCGGCGGTCAGGGTCCTGTTCACTTTGGTAAAATTGCTGAGGCTGATAAAATTTGGGAATTAACACCGGAAATGCTACAGAAGTATGCACCTGATATTTGGGAAAAAGTTCCTGACGTAATGTGGGAACGCATTAAAGTAAACGGCAAAATTTATGGTATTCCATATAATTTCCCTTTAAGTGCTGACGAAGAATATGCAGATCATCTTTCTGCTTATCAACGAGAAGATGCTGCAATGAGCGAAGCAGTTAGTGTTGGTACAGACCTTTGGATTCGTGACGACATTTTAAAAATGTTGTATCCCGATGCTAAAACCTGGGACGAACTGGTTGCACTTTTGAATGAAAAGAATGAACCAATAGGCGATGAAATATATGATGTTCCCATTGAAAGCACAGAAGAATTAATAAAACTTTTCAGAGATATTAAGGCGCTTGATTTAAAGGTTGGAGAACGTCCTGTATATTCTTTTGGTTATTCCAGTGTGGACTGTTGGGTGCCTTATGCACAGCTTGGTGCGCATATGGCTGGTTATGTCGGCCGAAATTACATTACTACATGGGATACAGAAAAAAGAGAAATTGTGTTACCCTTGTTAGGCGATACAATTAAAGAAGTAGCTTTGACTCAGAATAGACTGATCAGAGAAAAGGTATTTGACCCTGAAAGCTTGGTTATACCTACTGCACAGTTTAAAGAAAAATTATTAAATGGTGAATATGCAATAGCTGTATTATCTTCAGTTGACCATCCGCCATTTATTAACGATATGCTTGCTAAAGCAGGTAAGCCTTATCGTTACAGACCTCTTTACACCAATGTGCCCGCTATGGAAGGTTATGGTCCTGTGAAAACACCGACCTCCTGGGGCTCGGCAGTTGGCATTTTAAAGACAGTTAAAGAAGCTGATTTACCGCAGATTTTAAACTGGATGAATGTTCAGTTTACAGATGAATGGGAAGAAGTTAAGTATTGGGGTCCCAAGGAAGCCGGACTGTATAAGGATAATGAAGATGGAACCCGTGAATTTATCAATGACGAGTTTAACAAAAAATATATTCGCGGTGAAGCAAATACCTTAGATGAAGCAGATTGTTACGGATTGTATGGCAATGCAGGACTGTTCTCTATGTCCTTCATGGTAACCAGCAAATTTGAGCCGAAAGGTTATAATGATGTTCGCACCTTTGCGTTGGTACCAAGTGCTGGCGGTCGACTTTCAGCCGATAGTCCCTTGCGTGTGAAAGCGGTAGAAGCTCCCCCGTTTGATGCTTGGGCTGCTGAATATGCTGAACTGGAGACAGTTTCTGAATTCTGGTCCTCACGCTCTCAGTGGGAGGAACCCTTTAAGCTGGTTTTAGCAGCAGAATCTGACGAAGAGTTCGAAGAAAAATGGAATAGTGCGGTTGAAAATCTTAAGAAATCAACAGATTTAGAAAAAATGGCGAAAGAAATGACAGAAATCGCCAGAAGCTTGCAGCAATAAAGTAGATTAAGTGAAAAGAGGGAAACTATGAAGATAATAAAAAGACTTACAACGATTTCAATTGTGGCAGTGTTGTTGTTTTCCTTATGTGCTTTTCAGGTAGTCTTTGCAGCAACGGAAGTACCTGCTGTGACTAAAAATATTAATTTGGCAAGAAATAAAGCTGTTGTTAGCAGCGTCGGTCATACCGACGCTGCTAAATTGGCAGATGGACTTTATAATGGTGCGGTGGCCGGAACAGCTGCGGCGGACGAAACCTTTACCATTGACCTGAAAAGATATGCAACAATAACAGAAATTAAATTATGGCCGGTTACAAGTAGTGCAACGGTGGGGGCGGATCTTTCAAATGTTGCATTGGAAATCAGCAATGATGGTATGAATTTCACCACTTTAGCAAGCCAAGGAGACAGAAGTAGTGAAACTCTTACAGATAGTGATGCCTTTACAGCTTCGGCAGAGTCAGGGACAGTTTGCCGATTTGTTCGCGTTAGAAAGATCGCTGCAGGTAGCTATAATTTTAGTGAATTAGAAGTATTTGCCAATGTTCAGGCAATAGAGGTTTCAAGAGAAGCAGATGTAGAGGCAACAGTCACAAGTAACTCATTAGATGTGCTGCCGCCGACAAATGTTGTAGACGGCTATTTATGGTCTGCATGGCGTCTTACAGACGTTTCTCACACAAGTCCTGTTAATCTGGTAATGGATTTAGGCAAAGATTGTCCTCTTTCTTTGTTGGAAATGTATCAGGCAGATCCGTTTGTAGACCCTGATTACACGGCGTTTGACATTTATGGTGCTACAGAAGAAGCCGGCAAACCCAGCACAGAAGGAACACCTACATCAACTCTGTTACTTTCTTCAAACGGTATCAGCAATCCATCAGAAACTTTTATGATTGAAGAAGGAAGCTATCGGTATGTTGTGCTTTCAAAAGCAGCCAGAAAGGCCTTAGCAATCGCTGAGTTTAAAGCTTATGTTGTAAAGCCTGCGTTTGCATATTCTGAATATTCCGGACAAACACTAACGATTCGTTTTTCTGATAAAATGGATACATCTACATTTGGCAATATCGTTGTTAAAGTAGATGGTGAAGCAAAAACGATTACTCCAACTGTTCTGGATAATTATACAGCTCAGTTTACCTTGGATGCTATGTATTATGGTTCTACCATTACAGCAGAAATTCCTGTAACAGTGACAAATAGCTATGGCATAGCAGTAGATGCAGCGACAGCAACACATTTTGCACCTGCGGCTGTTGAAATGCAGGATTTTAAATTCTTAAACGGAAAACTTGAAACAAGCACTGAAATACATAGCTTAAGCGGCAATGCTTCTGCAGCTGCAAGTGTTACATTTACTAACAATCAGCCCGCAAAAACAGAAACGGTTATTCTTTTAACAGTTTTGTATGATGCTAATAATACACTTATTCGTGCAGATGAAGCAAGATCAACACTTTTGCCCGGTAGTGACCCAACACCGCTAAAAGCTGGGTTTACATTGCCGGCTGATACAACCGGTTGCACAATGGCAGTGTTTATTTGGAAAGACTATGATTTAATGAAGCCGTGGACGCTCAAACAAACTCTTTCAAATTAATGGAAGGGATGTAAGCGGTCACTCTACAGAGGGAGGCTTTTATGAAAAAAATATTATCACTTTTACTTGGAACAATATTGTTAATTTCGTCACTTCCGTGTTTTGCATACAATGGTGCAAACACGCCATGGAAAACGATTTATGTATCGACAACTGGTAATGATAATGGAACCGGTACTGAAAGCGATCCGTTTTTAACAATCGACAGAGCACGGGAAGAAGTAAGAAAATTCAATCAGGATATGAAAGGGGATATCTGTGTATATCTTCGCAGTGGTGTTTACAGACAGTCTGAAACCCTGACATTTGAGCCGGAGGATAGTGGCTCAAATGGTTACTATGTGCGATATATGTCATATCCGGGAGAAACTGTAACTGTTTCCGGTGGCAAACCGGTTACCGGCTGGAAAAAAACAAACGGCAATATTTGGAGTGCACCGGTTGAAGGTGTTGAATATGTTCGCACATTAGATGTTAATGGCAGAGCAGGGCGACGTGCTCAGACAGAAGAAATGGTTCCTTTAGATGAGCTTTTTGCGGTTAAAGATTCCGGTTACAAAAGTGACGGAATTGTGACCAAAGGCGGCGCAAAATATGCTTCTTATACAAATGCCGAGGATATTCAACTGTTTTTCAGCCGTGCATGGAAAGCTTTTTTGCTGAATGTTGAAAAGATAGAAGCGACTGGGGATAACTGCCGTTTTTATATGGAACAGCCTTTCTTTGAAGAGGCTACAACCCCCGGTCCCACACATTATGTAAATCCAGGCAATCGTTTCATTCTGATTAATGCCTTTGAAGAATTGGATACACCTGGCGAATTTTATTATAACAGAAAAACCGCTATGTTGTATTATATGCCCCGTGAAGATGAGGACATGTCAACGGCAGAAGTTGAAGTGCCTGTGATACAGACACTCCTTTCTATCAGCGGGGAACATTCCGGCAATAAAGTTAAAAATATCGCCTTCGATTCATTAACTTTTGCACATACTATTTGGAATCGTGGTGCTTCTCACAGCATTGTGGGTGACCAGGCACAGTGGTATACACCCCATGAGGATGATGTAAAGAAAAATCCCGGCTATTATCAAGTTCCGGCTAACATCGTATTAGACCGTGCTGAAAAAATTTTCTTTACCAACAATATTATTCGGAATATGGGAGCTGTTGGCATCGGCTTGGTAGAAGGTGTGTATAACTGTCAGTTTGTGGGCAATGTATTCTGTGATATTGCGGATAGTGCAATGACTGTCGGTACCATGGATCAGCCTTATCAGGATAAGGTTTATGAAGGAAGAGACCTGGCACATGGAAAGTTTGCATCCGCTGCAAAAGATTGGACGCACAAACAGACGTACATATCAACAGCAGCAATAGACGGTAATGTAAAAACCGGTTATTCTGCAGAGGGCTTAGGGCCACATTGGTGGCAGGTAGATTTAGGAGAATCCTGGCGTATTCATCGTATTGAAATTGATGATAGAATTGATGTTGATAATAAGGTTGCCCGCAGTAATTTTGAAATTTTAGGCTCTAATGACCCTAATTTTAGTACCTATACAATTTTGGGAAAACAGGGTGCAGAACCTTATGCTCATCATTCTACAGCAACCTATTATGTAGAGAGCGAAGAAGAATTCCGTTATGTGCGTATCAGAAAAACGGATGTATCATATTTATATCTGGCTGAAGTGCGTGTTATTAATGAAGATGAAGAATATGCACCAGGAACCGACCAGTGCGCAGATAATCTGATTCGTAATAACTATATTACCAGAATTGGTTTGATTAATACTGGTGCACCAGGTATTCAGGCTTATTATACAAGAGGCTTGGATATGAGTCATAATACAGTGTATGACGTCCCTTATTCCGGTTTATGTTGCGGATGGGGTTGGGGTCATTATGCTGATGCTGTAGACGGCAGAGACAACAGTATCAACTATAACCATCTCGAAAAGGTAATGCAGGTTTCTGTTGATGGTGGTGGTATCTATACATTGGGTTCTCAGCCAAACTCTACACAGATTGGTAACTATATTAAGAACATGCCGAATCCTTATGGTGCTCTTTATGGTGATAATTCAACTTCATTTTATAGTTATATCAATAATGTGATTGAAGATGTGAATATTTTTGCTTTATGTGCTGAAAACGGTCAGGGTACCCGTTGGGAAGATAACTGGACAACGGCTACCAAGGATATGATCGATACAACACCTAATCAATATATTGAAGATCCAACCTATTTTATCCCCGGTAATCCACCTGTGGATGCTATGGAGATTATTGTTAACGCGGGATTGGAGGACCAATATAAGCATATTACAGAAAAGGCAGGAAAAAACTGGTGGCCTCGGACAATAGAAAGCCAATTTAATAATCTCCGTTATGACCCTGTCTTTATGATTGATAATAACCTTTTGGTTTATGTACTTCGTTATTATATTGCCGACTGCCGTATGTGGCTGTCTTTGGCGGAAACAGGAAGCGAAGTGGGGCAGTACCCTAAGGAAGCTATAGAGGCTTTTTCAAATGCGATTGAAACGGCAGCTGCTGCATTGAAAATGAACCCCATTAATAGGGATAAAGTAGTGGCAACACGTTTGGAATTAATCAAAGAAGTAGAAGCTTTTAAAGCAAGCCGTATCAGCTATACACCGGAACGTCTGATTCAAGAAGCTGAATCCGAATTGAAGAAGACAACGGTAGGAACAGGCTTGGGTATGATTAATAAGGATTGCTACAACAAGCTGAAAAATATTTTAGAGACCTATAAAAAGGATACAGATGATGAGGAAATGCATTTGTATTTAGAACAGTATTTACAATTTTTCAGAGAATCCAAAATTGATCTGAGAATCTCTTCTTTCTCTTTGTTGAATCAATCAATAGGAGTTAAAATTGACCACGAAAACGGCATTGTTGAAGTGCCGGTACAATATTCTGCGGATCTTCAGGATTTAGTTCCGGTAATTGGATATCGCAAAGATGGTGTCACAATCTCACCGGATCCCTCCTTGCCACAGAACTTTAGTCGTGATGTTAAATATACCTTGAAAACGTTAGATGGAACCTCAGCTAAAACATATATTGTACGTGCGGTTAAGCCAACGCCTATTGATAGTGAACATGCACATAGTTTGAAGTCGGCATTGGATGATACAGAAGGTTGGAATAGTTTTGGGTTGTATAACAATAGCTGTTATACAGGCGATATTTACGGCAACGTAAACCTGTCCTTTACAATGAAAGTCGCCTCTCGTGATACCTATGACTGGCCGAGCCTTGTCTTCCGTTCTGAAAGTTATGATAAGAGCTTTGATGATATGGCAAATCAGGCCTATATTCTCTGCTTTAATCCGGGAGCCATTGAATTACATCGCTTTAATCAGGGTGTTCGTACCCAGTTCTGGGGTCCTGTTGAAAGTGCCAAAACCATATTTGGTGGAAGCTTAAAAACAGATGTATTTAAGTTTGATGAAGAAAATGATATTCAGCTGACTACACGCAATGAAGCAGGCGGTGTCAGAATCATTGTTACCATTAATGGGGAAACCGTGATTGACTTCGTGGATAATTACGAAGGTGCGATTACCAATCCAGGTTATTTTGGTACCGTGGCGCCCGGCTCAGCAGTAGTGTTAGGTGCAAAATAAAGTTTATTGAATGGAGGGACTATTTTGAAAAGAAGATTGTTTTTGCTATTTGTCATGGCTTTATTTTGCTTAAGTACCATGACCATTTATGCAGATGAAGGAACTGTCAATGTTGCATTGTATCAACCGGCAACTGCATCTTCGTTTGTAGATGATGCTCATTCTGCAGAGTTTGCTAATGACGGCATTAATGATAATGAAACCTATACTTGGTGGATGAACAAAAGCGATGATGTGTCCGTTTGGTGGCAGGTTGACTTGGGAATTGCGCATAAGATTTGCAGCGTTGAAGTAGCTTCACGAGTAGGAGGCAGTGCTATTGAACGAAAGAATTTTCGCATTTTAGCATCAAACAACGCAGATTTTAGCCAAAGTGTAGAACTTGCGGTTGTTACTGAGGATTATGGAGAATTATTCTCTGTAGAGGTTAACAAAAAGGATAAATTCCGGTTTGTTAGAATCGAAAAAACAGACGCAGCTGCATTATCTATAGGAGAATTTCGCGTTCTTGTGAAAAAAGCGGAAATCGCACAGGGAGCTGAGGCAGTTTCGCTCACGGGGCAAATCCCGTCAACAGATGAAGCAGGACGTTACATTTTACCTGCTGATGTTATCGGTACTTCCTACGAAAAAGCAGTTCAGCTTTTGTCTGCTCTTAATTTAATGAGAGGGTATCCTGATGGTGACTTTTTACCCTATGATTCTATTACCCGTGCTGAGTTTTCTACTGTAATTGCCAGAATGTTGGGCGGAGAACTTTCTGCCGGAACACGGAGTTTTGTAGATGTGAAACCGGAGCATTGGGCGTATAATGCTATTGAAACAGTTGCCGGTATGGGGATTGTCAACGGTGTTGATGAAGGTTTGTTTGCACCGGATAGCAAGGTAACCAAACCGCAGGTCATCAAAATGCTTGTTTCTGCCCTAGGATATAGCGATGTGGCAGAAAGAACGGGTGGATATCCGGAAGGATACCAGCAAATGGCTGGTAAGCTTGGTTTATATGATAATATTACATTACAACAGGGTGAAGATATTAACCGTGGTGAAATTGCCTTGCTTGTATATAATGCTTTAGAATGTGATATTATGCAGGTTATGGGAACAGGTAAATATATCACCGGTACAGCCTATAAAGGTCAAACTGTTTTAACAGAGTATCTTCACTTAAATAAAGCAAAGGGTATTGTAACAGGTGTAAGAGGGACCTCTTTAACCAATGTTAATCACAGAGAAACTGACGACTATTTAGAAATTAATGGCACACAATATGTATCTGCTATTCCGGGATTGGATAGATACCTTGGCTATGAGGTAGAATACTATTATGATAATAATGTAGCGGATATTCCTAATGTTGTTGCACTTGTTGTCACAAACAGAAACACATCCTTAACGATTGACGCCTCTGAACTTTTAGATATTAAGAATAATACATTACTTTACGATATGGAAAAAGAACAAAAAGCGCGTCTTTCTGAAAACATGGATGTAATTTATAATGGTGTTGCTTTACGTATTTATGATTATGATGATCTGTTGCCATCCAGCGGACAGGTGACATTAATTGACAACAATGGTGATTTGACATATGATGTATATATCGTTTTAGATATTAAAAATTATATTGTCAACTTCGTGAATTTAAACAAAAATACAGTATACACCAAAGATGCCGCTGGTAGCTTGCCTTTGGATATGGAGAAGAGCAATGTCAGCATCATCCATAAGGCTACCGGTGCTCCCGTAACTCTTGAGAACTTGCAGGAATGGAATGTTTTGTCAGTTATGGAGAGTGTGAACACAGAAGGCCAGAAATGCTATCAGGTAATTGTATCTGATGAATTTGTTCGCGGACAGTTAGAAGAAAAGGGAAACGATTATCTCATCATTGCAGGCAGAAAATTTGGTATCGCAGATAATTTTGTAGTGTCTTCTGTTGAACTTGGAGCTAAAGGTTTTTACTATTTAGATGCCGTTGGAAAGGTTGCAGCATTTAATGGTGATTCCACTCCCGGGGCTTGTTATGGCTTCTTGCGCGGTGTAAACTATCCCAATGAAGGTTTAGATAGAAAACTCCAGTTTAGAGTATTTACACACAAAGGAATTTTTGAAACCTTAACGGCTTCAGATAAATTTACTTTAAATGGTGCCTTGGTAACGGATAAATCGGCTGTAAAGGGACAACTTGAGGCTACCGGTATGGCCGGTACAGCCGGACAAGCTATTTATTATACCATTAATGCCTCTGGTTTAGTTACTTCAATGGAGACAACGAATGGTGCGTTAGTGTTGAATTATGATCCTGTCAATGGTATCGGTACGCCACCCATTGCATCTGATATGGCTGGATATTATCTGAGTGTTGCAGAAACCTTTGATTCAGCTTTTGCGTACGATGAAGATACCGTAATGGTTGAGTTGCCTCCTGGAAATGAACTGGCTTCTGAAAAGGGATATGCTCTTTTAACATCTGCCGATCTGAAAAAGTCAAGCTACTATAAGGTAATGGCTTATGATGTTAGCGACGAGAAAATAGCGAAAATGCTTGTATTTACAGGTGGTGCAAGTTCTGATGCTGGCGATTCCGAAAAACTCTTTCTTGTAAATGATTTAAAACAAGCAGTTAATGATGATGAAGGTGTTTCTTATAAAGTGTCCGGTCTTTATGGCGGGGAAGAAGTTGAATACTTCATTAATGAAGATGCTTCTTTTTCTGCAAGTGATTTTACACAGGGAACTGTTATGTCACTTGCGTTTAAAGGCAGTGAGATTTCTGATTATGAAATAAAATTCTTTCCGACAACAAAACCCAATGACGCACCTGAGTATTCTATATCAGCAGCAGCATCAGAGTGTCAGGCGGCACGAAATGTTCGTGGTATTCTCGGCGGTGGATTTATGGGTTACGGAACTGTTACGGCAAAGAAAAATGGCATTATGATTGTAAGTTTCAGTGGCACAACAGGCGAAGAGGGCACAAGCTATCCTCATTTAGTCGTCAGACTATCCTCGCTTGAGAATATTTATCGATATGATAGCGAAAACGAAAAGATTATGCTTGGAAAAGATACAGATGTACTGGATGAAGCAACAGTAGGTACATTAGAAGCCTCCCATGTAATCGTTACAGCAGATTCTGGTCTTTTCCGTGAATGTATTATTTTAGACTAAGGGGAGGGAGCAGCAAATTATGAAAAAACGACTATTGTCCTTATGTTTAGCTGTACTTCTGTGTGTGGTTTCCTTAAGTGCTTTTGCAGAAACAATACCTGTGACACCTTCTTTTGAAAATGTGGTTGTTGATTATGACCGCGTCAATGGCACGGTAGCAATCAGCGGCGAAGCTCCGTTTGCGATTAATTTAAGTGAACCGGTTCGTTTAATGCTTTTAAAACCGGATACAGGCGTTGGTGATACGAATTTACAAAAATTAATCAGTGGCACAGCAACGTTTGCTACTGTAGGTGTGCATGTTGATGAAACAACACTCTCAGGGGATAAAAGCTTTACGTTTGTAAGTTTTACCTTGCCAGGAGGAGCAGTTGCGGGTGATTATACTTTGCGTTTGTCATCCGAAAACATAACTTATACCGATATGATCCATATCGCAAGTGTGTCTGAAACTGTCACTGCAATGAATCAGATTGCCGATGGCAGCACAATTTTATCTAATATCGAAAAATATAATGATGTATATCAATTATCTGTTGGAGCCGACAGTGCATATGGTCAATTATCTGCAGAAGGAAAAACACAGGTTATTAATGGCTTATGCAACAAGACATATGCAAATGCAACTGAAATCAAGAATACATTTGACGCATTGGTGCAGTTAAGCAGAGTAACGGCAGGCCCCTGGGGTGTTATAGAAGATGTTGTTACAAACTATTCTGTAATTTTAGAATTGACACCATATATGAGTTCTTTTAACGCTTTAAACAGCTTGCAAAAAGATCAGGTTTATAAAACTTTGGTTGGGAAAAACTATCAAAGTAGTTCTGCTTTTGCTTTAGCGTTTAATGATGCCGTTACACTAGCAATTAATACACCACTTTATCCAAATAATAGTTATGGTTCAAACAGTTCTGTTGGCAGCGTATCCTCAGCGATTAAAATACCTGAGGATGCAGGGAAAGCTGAAAGTAATCAGCCGGTTGCCCAGAATAAAACGTTTTCTGACTTGGAACAGTATTCATGGGCCGAAGAGAGCATTTTAAAGCTTTATCAAAAAGGAATTATTAATGGTAAAGCGGATAACATTTTTGCACCGGCAGATTTTGTAACCCGCAGCGAAGCGATTAAAATGATTGTTTTAGCGTTCGGTCAGGTGGAACTCTCTGCAGAATGTGGTTTCCAGGATGTTCCAAAAGAGTCATGGATGTATCCTTATATTGCAACTGCTCTTAGTCAAAGAATCGTTAATGGTTATGATGATAACAGGGTAGGTGCCAATGACACAATTACCCGCGAAGATTTTGCGACGATGATTCTTAGGGCTGTGCAAGCCGCAGATAAAACCCTTGCAGTGACTGAAACGGTCAATAACTTTAATGATAGTGATTCTATTTCTGCTTATGCACAAGAGGCAGTGCAGACTCTGCAGCAAGCAGGTGTTATTAATGGTGCTGACAACAATTGCTATCTACCGAAAAATTCGACTACCCGCGCAGAAGCAGCAAAAATTATTGCTGCATTACTTGATTAAAACAAGGAGGCCGAATGATGAATAAGCTTTTAATTGTGGATGATAATTTTTATGACAGAGAAGGCTTGATGGGATTATCTGAATGGACCCATCTTAATTTCAGTGAGATTCATTCGGCTAAAGATGGTGAAGAAGGATTGGCAAAGGCTCTGGCAATAGAGCCTTTGCTGATTCTGGCAGATATTTCTATGCCGGGAATGGATGGACTTACCATGGCGAAGAAAATTTTAGAAAAAAAACCGGATACGAAATTTATTTTCATTAGTTGCTTTGATGACAGCCGTATTATCAGAGAATCTCTGCAATTAAATGTTTTTGGGTATATTTTAAAGCCAATCAATATAGAAGAGTTAATGCGCGCGGTTAAAAAGGTTTTAAGTGTTAGTTCTTTGGAAAACACAAGAAATGAGGAATTGCATAAATTACAGTTACAGTTGGCAGAGCAACTGCCATTTGTTCAGGAACAGATCGTTCGTGATGCAATTCGCTTTGGATTATCAGAATCCGATTATAATCGACTTTCTCAATTTGGTATGGAATTAATTCGCTATTATGCTTTTGCGATTGTCCGTGTTTGTGACAGTCACGAGAAGGCTGGAGTTATGGATAGAGCAATGGTTAATTTCAATGCCAGTAAAATCAGGTCACATTTACGCAAAATCCAGCCCGATGGAACACGGATATATCCTATATTGCTTAACAACGGGGATGTAGTCGTACTTTTATATTTAGATACTTGTGTCAATGTGACAGAAGCAGAAGAGTTTTGTTTTGAATACTTAAATACAGTTAAAGATACATTTGAAAGTAATTCAATAAATGTTTCTATTTGTTTTAGCGGCATTTCAGATAAATACGAAGATATACATGCGCTGTATGCAAGAACTGAATATGCTTTAGATATGAATATTTACAGACGGTCAAACATTGTCATTATGGCAGAAAGAATAAAAGATACCAATGCTTTTTTAGAATGCGATGTTGATGAGCTGAAAATAGAATTAAAAAATTTATTTGAAACCAGAGATGTAACGAAATGTACAACAATTGTTGATAAATATTATGGCCACTTAAATGCGGTAAATGAGAGTGTGATTAAAGAATTTACCCTTACCTTTATCAGTGTGATTCAAGTTCTTTTATTTGAAATGAATTTGAATATGAAGGAAATTTTTAATGATGGTGGATTAATTTGGGAAAAACTGCTTAACTTTAATAGTATTTTTGATATCAGGCAGTGGATATACAATATTTTGAAAAGTATTGTAGAGTATTGCAGCAAAAGTGTCGGGGATCGGGATGCTGTTTTAGTACGCAGAATCAAATCGATAATTGCTGAGCAGTATAGGGAAATTGAGAATGTTAATCAGATTTCAGAACAAGTGCATGTGAGTGCAGTGCATGCTAATAAAATATTTAAAAAGAATGTCGGTTGTACGATTTTTGATTATTTAACGAAAGTTAAGATGGATAAAGCAAAGGAATTGCTTATACAATCTGATTATAAAATCTATGAGATAGCTGAATATTTAGGATATAAAAGTAAAACATATTTTGCATCATTGTTTCGGGAATATGCAGGCAAAACGCCAAAAGAATATAGGATGCTTAAGGAGCAATGATTATGAGAAGAAATAGCGGTTTACAAAAAAAATTTATGTCCGTTTTGTTTTTTACAACAGTTGCATTTTTGTTGTTGATTCTTCTTATCATTAATTTGGTTTTATATAATCGTGAAATTCAATCCTATCGTGAAGACGCCTCTATACGTATGTCTGTTTTGGCGGACATGATTAACGATAACTTTGACTCCATGCTGGATAAAAGCAACAATATTGCTCAGAATCAGTTTGTTATAGACTTGCTGCGGGAAGGGCCTAAAGATTCTATGCATGGTATTATGGAAGACTATGCTTTTTTAAATAAATTGTTTGGGGCATATACAGAGTATGGAAGTAATGCCAGCAATTACATTAAATTATATCCTATCAATGAAAACTTTCCTGCCGGACAATATATATCTAAGCTATATCAGCTAAAGGAAAATCCCGTTTGGGACACCATTAATAATATGTATGTTTATGAAGCTATGTGGTGCTATCAAACAACTGATCGTGGTCATTCTATTTCTCTTTATAGAAAAATAAGTTCATACAATGAAATTCTAGGTTTTTTGGAAATTAGTGTTCCGTTTTATCATATTGAAAATGCTTTGCGAGAATTGGACTTAAAGAATAATGAGCAAATTCTTTATATAACGCCTGAAGAAAGCATTTTATATCAGAATACAGAAACAGTTTCGGAAGGGCTTACACTTGAAGAGGTTTTAATCAGCAAAGATACTATTATGTTAAACGTAAGCTGGTCCAGTGTTCTAAGGCGTTACTTTTATTATTGCTGTTTTAGCGTTTTGGTGTTTGCTTTAATTGCTTTTGGCATATATGCTTTATACAAATGCATTGTTGCTATCTTAATGAAAGATATGCAGGAGTTTGTTACTTTGCTCAGAAGTGATGAAAGGTCGTTGCTTTCTTTGGCTGCCTCAAATGATGATGGCGCAGAGGATATCCAATTCATTAAAAATAAATTTAAGGATTTAATTTTGGAAATTCAACGCATATATAGAGATTTGGAGAAAAGTAATCAAGAAAAAAGAAAGGTAGAGATGGAATATTTGCAGATGAGTTTTAATCCTCATTTGCTTTATAATACTCTTTCAGCATTAAACTGGAGCTTTTATCAAAGCGGAACAGAAGAAATGCGCAACTTGGTATCTGAGTTATCGTCATATTATCGTGCAGTTCTATCCGGGGGTTCTAATATTATTACGCTGAAAGAGGAGATAGAACTTATCAGGCAGTATCTTCGTATTGTGGAAGTGTCTTATAAAAGAAAAATAACTTTTGAACTTAAAGCAGACGAAGCCTTGCTGGATTGCTTTGTGATTAAGCAATTGTTGCAACCGATTGTTGAGAATGCTGTCTTACATGGAATTAATGATCAGGAAGAAGTTTATATTCAAATACAGATTTTAAGACAGGACAAGGACATCATTTTCAAGATTTTTAATGATGGTCGCAGCATGTCTCAAGAAGAGATTGAAACAGTTATAAGTGGTGAAAAAGGAAAAAACGTTAAACGTGGTTATGGCATTTTCAACACCATCAGCAGAATTAAAACATATTATGGAGAAAAATATGGGTTGGAGATTATTGGTGTTCCTGAAGGAGGAACAGAGGTTATTATTCGTATTGAATGTTTAGAGGAAGATGAATTATTTTTAAGGATGTGACAAAATGAAAAACCGGAAAGTTATCAGTACTTTTTTGGCGGTTGTGTTATGTATGTCGGCGTGTAGCGGGGTGTTTGCTGAACAGAATACAGTATATGCTGCAGAAATCGTATCAAACAGTGCAATATCCTTTTATGCGTCAGAGGATGGAACGGGAGAAAAGCTTCCGGATTTAATGGGCGTTTCTTCTGTAAGTGCTAAAGCAGAAGTTTCTAATCGTACGGGCGAAAACAAACATGTTGGACTATATTTAGCTTATTATGACAGTAACGGCTGCTTAATAGATGTTGAGCATACAAAGGAAGAAATTATATCCGGTCGAACGGTTCCGGTAACAGTTGGCATGAAAATCGATTCGATTGCTGTTGGAGAAAAAGTCCGCTCTTTTCTCTGGGATATGACAGATTGTGCAATGATGCCGCTTGTAAAGGATGAATCCTTATATGCGACAAATGATATCTATGTGGCTGTAGATGGGGATAACGAGGGAAGTGGTACTTTTGTTGATCCGCTAAAAACAGTAGATGCAGCACAGAAAAGGATACGTCAACGTAACGACGATATGACGACAGATTTGTCTGTTTATTTGCGTGAAGGTACATATTATTTACCATCTGCATTGTCGTTTGGCACAGAAGATAGCGGTACGAATGGTTATAGAATTCATTATCGTTCATATGGTGATGAAGAAGCAATTTTATCCGGTGCAAAAGTTGTCAATAACTGGAGTCTGGTAGATAAGGAAAAGAGAATTTTTTGTGCTGAAGCAGCGAATTTAGAAAATGTACGAGAACTTTTCGTTAATGGTAAAAAAGCACAACGTGCAAAAAGCCAAAATCGAATTTATCCCCAAGGTTTTTATACAGAGCTAGTGAATGGCACGGAGACAATCAGTGGTTACGTTGTCTCTGCCGAAGATATTGATCTCTACAAAAATGCTGAAAAAATTCAACTTCATTATACAAGAATCTGGAAAAATACATTATGTAATGTAGATGAAATATTGCCTGGCGAAGAAGGCACCTACATCATTAAGATGGATTCAAAAGCCTTTTCAATTGCAACAGATGCAGGAAGTTATGTGCCGTTGACTAGTGATATTTCCTTCTATATTGAAAATGCATATGAGCTTTTAGACGAAGACAATGAGTTTTATTATGACGGCACTAATATTTATTATAAAGCAGAGGAAAACGAGGTCGTTACAACAGCGCAGGTGCCAGTGCTTGAAACGCTGATGGAGGTCAAGGGCAATAATTTACAAGATAAAGTAAAGAATATTTCTTTTGAAGGAATTACCTTTGCTCACACAACACGCAGCGATATAGATGAAGGTTACCTGGGAGACCAGGCACAATCGCTTACACCTCTCGAACAGCAAACGTCCTCATATCCGTTAGATAGCACTATAGTGGGGGCTGATGTTCGTGTGCATAGAGCCGAAAATCTTATTTTTGAAGGGAATACATTTACCGGTCTATCATCAGTAGGCCTGGGGCTATATGACGGAGCGGACAATATCACCATTACTGGTAACCGTTTTTATGATTTGGGCGATTCTGCTATTACAGTAGGCTTGCCGACAGATGCCTATATGGATATGGCTTATGAAGCAGGAAGAAATGTAGCGTTACATAAACCAGTTGTTTCCTGTGGTGCAATTAGAACAAACGCAACATACGCAAATGACGGAAATCGTAAAACTATATGGGAAAATCCAAACAATCTTATTTCGGATTATTGGCAGGTCGATTTAGGTAAGCCATATACCATTAATGAAATCAGAGTAAAAGCTCGTTTAGGCGCAACAGATGAGGCAACAGAAACATATAGAGGGCAGGAAGTTCATAGACAGGATTTTCAGGTATGGGGTTCCAATGATCCTTTATTTGCAGATGGTGGAGTTTTGCTGGCAACACAAGGCTCACCGGGCTTTGATTTTGATGCCGGGTTCGTTGGCAAAGTGGAGATAACAGACAAATTTCAGTATATTCGTTTTAATGTTACGAAAAACAAATATTTCCCGTTGGCAGAACTTGAGGTTATCAGTCGTGATGATGGAGCACCAATGAAAGAAGTGTGCAGAAATTCAAGGATTGCTAACAATTACATTACAAGAATTGGTGATGTGAACTGGGGGGCACCAGGTATACAGCTTTATTATACAGAAGCGATTGATGTTGCACATAATGTAATTAAAGATGTGCCTTATTCCGGTATTTGTGCTGGTTGGGGTTGGTTGAATACAACAGATTCTGTAACGGCTAAAAATAATGTGATCAGACAGAATATTGTTGATGGATTTGCTCAAAAAATGTATGATGCAGGGGGAATATATTTACTAGGTACACAACAAAACACACAGGTGATTGGTAACTACATAAAGGGTCAGAAGAATTTATATTATGCATTTTATGCAGATAGCGGTTCAGAAGACTTTACTGTTACAGACAATGTGTTTGAAAATGTAGATATGGTCTTTGCTTTGGGCAGGGAAGGAAACCCAACTACACAAAAGGGAATGACGGTTAAGAATAACTATACGACAACACCATGCTATACATACAGTATAGAAGATGGAAGTGATAATGTCGTTGAGGCACCTATGTTCTTTATTAAAGGCAAAGATTCAGAACAGGTAATATTGATTAAAGAAAATGCCGGATTAGAATCTGCATATATAGGCTTGACTATCGGGATTCCATCTATAACAAGAACTCTTTCATTTGAAGAGTTATATGGGAATGTAGTCGATAGGCATGTAGAACGTTTGACGGATACGATAGGATCTCTTTCTGACGTCAATCTGATTCATTATTATTTAAATAACAAAATCGAAGAAGCAGATAAAGTGTTGGCGGCTGGCAAAGAGTTTGCTTCAGATGCTGCAATACAGGAGCTTGAAAATGCCATTTCGGAGGCCAAACAAAAATGGTTATCTTATCTGGAACAGACCAAAAATGAGTCAGGTCAAATTGTACACACCACGAAGAATCTCAACCGCAAAACCGTGCTTGAAACAAGAGATGAACTGGTGATAGCAATTGAAGCATTTGTTGATTCGCTTTCTAAGTAAAAAAGATAAAATAACGATATTTTTTATAAATTGTGTAGTTTAATTTCAAAGATAGCCATGCTATAATGAGCCTATAAAATCAAACAATATGAGGTGATTTGAGTTGATGAAATGCGGATTTTATGAATCTGAAATTACACCGCCTTTGGGTTGCAATATGAAAGGCTATTTTCGTACACGGTTGGCTGAAGGCGTAATTGAGAAACTGTATGTCAAGGCTGTTGCAGTCGAAATGGATGGTGTTTGCGGTATCGTTGTTTCCGTTGAAGCTGAATTTATGCCACAAATTGTTCATGATGTAGCGGTAGAAAGAATTGCAGCATATACAGGTATTCCTTCCGACAGGGTTTTGATTAATGCAACGCATACCCATACTGGTGGCGGCTTGGGTGATATACATGATAAGTCGGGAGCAGATTCCCTCGTTTATACACCTGACGAAGCATATAATGATGTTTTGAGCAGATTGGTTGGAGACTGTGGAATTTTAGCATATCATCGTTTACAACCGGCAAGTGCTAAAATGGCTAAAACAGATGTTCATGGAATTTCATTTATCCGCAATTATGTCATGAAAGACGGTCGCATATTGATGAATCCCGGTTGGCAGAATCCGGATGTGGTTGAGCCGTTTGGTACACTGGATCCGGAATTGGGTGTGTTGTTTTTCTGTGATGAACAAGGTAATCCAATCGGTGCGATGGTTAACTATGCACTGCATCATGACTGTGTTTCTTCCTGGCCTCCCTGTACAATGTATTGCAGTGACTATTCCGGTGTTATGGCGAAGGAACTGAAAAAGACCTATGGTGAGAATTTTGTAACGGTATTTGTCAATGGGTGCTGTGGCAACATCAATCATTTTGATATCAGCCGAACCTTTGATGATTTCTTTGCTGATCCACCGTATATTCGTATTGGCCAAAGACTGGCGGATGAAGTTCGCAATTTATATGAAAAGGCAGAGCCGTTAGCACCTACTGGTGTGGGCGGTAAAAAAGAAATCATTTATATAGAGAGAAGACAGCTTTCACCGGAAGAAGTTCAGGAATATAAAGATTTAATCAAAAAATATCCGGAGAGAACAGGTGCCGAAGGCAGTGTTCATGATCCCAATGGTGAGGGATATAAACGTAGAAGAGCTGAAGCAATTTTGGACTTTCACGAATTACCACCGGAATTGCCTATGGTTGTACAGGCACTTAAATTGGGTAATTGTATGATGTTTGCAGTTAGCGGAGAGGTATATTCTGAATTTGGTATCTATATGAAAGAGCATTCACCTCTTGGCTTTAGCATGGTGTCGGAAATGGCAAATGGTGGAAATGAGAACTATATTCCCACCAGGCAGGCATTTGGAACAGATTTATATGAAGCACAGATTTCGTCTTCAAGTCTAATACCGGATGCCGGATATATAATGGCTGAACATGCTATTAAGTTGGCAGAAGATCTTTGTAAGTAATAAATAAACGATATAGGAGGATTTTTATCATGAGTAAAAAATTACGTATGGGTGTCATTGGTACAGGAGCGTTTTCCCTTTATCATTTAGATGGTATCCAGAAAGCTAAGAACGCAGAGCTGATTGCTATTTGCGACAAGGATAGCGAAAGACTGGCAGCCAAAGCAGAACAGTTTGGTGTTGAAACTACATATACTGACTATCATGAGCTTTTGGCAAGAGAAGACATTGATGCAGTAACCTTACCGTTGCCTGATCAGGTACATGCAGAAATTGCTATTGCCGCTATGCGTGCCGGTAAACACGTTTTGTGTGAAAAACCTATGGCATTAGACCTTAATGAATGTAAAGAAATGATTAAGGTTGCCAGAGAAACAGGCAAAGAGCTGATGGTTGGTCAGATTGGTCGTTATACCCCTGCCTTTGTAAAAGCTAAAGAACTGCTAGATGCAGGTGTTATTGGTGAACTGTTTATGGTTGAATCAGAATACGCTCATGACTATACCGGTAAATTCGGTACGGACGGATGGAGAAAACAGCCGGAACGTGAAGCTATCATTGGTGGTGGTTGTCATGCAGTTGACTTGATCAGAATGATGGCAGGTAACCCTGAAGAAGTATTTGCTTATGCTAATAACTTCTGTCAGAAAGATTGGCCCATTCACGATTGCAGCTTGGCGATTATGAAATTCCCCACAGGCGTTATCGGTAAGGTAATGAATTCTCACGGCTGTAAGCGTGCTTATACTATGCGTTCAGCACTGTATGGTACAAAAGGTACTATTATTTTTGATAACACATCTCCTTATATTTCATTATTCTTAGAGAGATTTACAGAAAATGAAACCGTTAAAGATATGCATCAGCAGTCTGCTGAAATCAGAATTCCTATTACACTTGCAAATCATAATGCAACCGCTGAGGTTCAGGATTTTGTTGATTGTATCTTAGCAGGTAAGCCTGTTCCTACAGATGGTGTTGAAGGTGCTTCTACTGCATCTGTTTGTCTGGCAATTGTAGAATCCTTTAAAACAGGTAATAAAGTTACTGTTGATTACAATTTCTAAAAATAAAAATAATCCCTTGCCTAGTAGGCAGGGGATTGTTTCCACGTAACGGATTTTTAATTATAAATTATTGAAAGGATAGGATTATTATGTTAAATTGTGCTGTTATTGGTTTAGGTGGTCTTGGTAAATTGCATTTGAACAATCTTTTGTCGTTAAAAGATGAAGTGAACCTGATTGCTTTATGTGATGTTGAGCCGAATAAGTTAACGGAAGTTGCTGCTACCAATCAGGGTGTACAGGAAACGAAGGTGGATTTAAGCCACATTCCTTTCTATACAGATGCTGAGGAAATGCTTAATAAAGAAAAACCGGATTTAGTTATTGTTGCTTTGCCTACATATCTGCACGCAAAATATGCTATTATGGCTATGGAAGCTGGTGCTCATGTTTTTTCAGAAAAGCCGATGGCTCGTACCTCTGAAGAGGCAATAAAAATGATTGAAACATCTGAGCGACTCGGCAAAAAATTGATGATTGGTCAGTGCCTGCGTTTCAATAACGCTTGCAAAACATTAAAACAATTTTATGATAGTGGCGAGTTGGGTAAATTTGTACGCGCGGACTTTCATCGGTATAGCTTAGTACCGGTTTGGGGTTGGGACCACTGGTATGAAGATTTTGAAAAGAGTGGTTGTGCTGCATTAGACTTACACGTTCACGATGTTGATTTAATTAACTGGGTATTTGGCTTGCCTGAATATGTTTCTTCTGCTGCAGGCCACAGAAGAACACCATTTGAATCTATTTCTACAAGATATCATTACAAAGATGGCACTATGGTAACTGCATCATGTGACTGGAGTTTTGGAGATAGTTTTGGATTTAGACGTGGCTTTTTCGCCATCTTTGAAAATGCAACCCTGGAAATGACAGAGGCCGGCGAAATTAAAGTACATCCCCTGGATGGCGAAACCTACAATGTTCCAATTGTAGTAGTAAATCAGTATTTAGAAGAAATGAAAGAACTCATTAGTGCAATTAAAGAAGACAGACCGGTTAAAGTGTTGGTTCCTGAAAGCACCAAGGAAACACTGGATTTAGCACTTGCCGAAATCAAGTCAGCTCAGACTGGTGAACCGGTATATCTGTAAAATTAAAAATACATAAGGACGGAGTTGTATAAAATGTATCAGTTTCCTATCGGCGCTATGCTGGATTCTTTTAAGTTAGAAACCAAAGAAGCAGTTAAAAGAGCTGCTGAAATTGGCGCGAAGGGTTTGCAAATGTATTCCACCAGCGGCGAAAATTCTCCTGAAAACTTAACAGGTGAAAAAAGAAAAGAACTTTTGGATTATGTGAAATCTCATGGTTTGGTTTTCTCCGCTATTTGTGGTGATTTGGGCATGGGATTTTGGCAGAAAGAGCTCAATCCTGAACTCATTGAAAAATCCAAACGGATTATGGATCTTGCCAAAGAACTGGAAACCAATGTGGTAACCACTCATATTGGCGTTGTGCCTGAAGATAAGAATCATGACAGATATAAAATTATGCAGGAAGCCTGTGTTGAATTAGCCAGATATGCTGATTCAATCGGTTCTCATTTTGCTATTGAAACAGGACCGGAGACTTCCATGGTGTTAAAGGAGTTTTTAGATTCTTTGGGTTCAAAAGGCGTTGCAGTTAACTTTGACCCTGCTAATCTGATTATGATTACCGGTGATGATCCGGTTCAGGCTGTTTACAACCTGAAAGATTATATTGTGCATACCCATGCTAAAGATGGTAATCGGTTTGGTTACACCAATCCGGAACAAATTTATGGCATCATTTCCCGCGAGGGACTTGTGAAGCAGTACAAGGAAATGCCTCTGGGTACAGGAAGTGTTCCATTTCCGGCTTATATGAAAGCATTGGAAGATATTGGCTATAAAGGCTTTTTAACCATCGAAAGAGAAGTAGGCGATGATCCGGCTGCAGATATTAAAACAGCCGTCAATTATTTAAACGGTATTATCAGTAATAATTAAAAGAAGGAGGTGGCAGTGATGATTCTGTCAGGTGGCCGTGTTGTAAATGGTGATTTTAATCTGAAATCACTAGATATTGAAATTAAAGACGGAAAAATTTCTGATATGAAAGCAGGCATTGTTGGTGACGATGTTCGTGATGTAAGTGGTTGTTATGTTTTACCCGGGTTTATTGATACCCATATTCATGGTGCTTATGGAACCCGCATTAGCGATCAGGAGCCTGATCTTGAAGCAATGTGTCAATTTGAGGCAACACAAGGTGTGACAGGTTTGGCGATCACCACTGCCGCCTCTGCTTTTCCGGACTTGCTCAGACAATTAAAGTGTGCAGCAGAGGTTGCTGAGAATGGTGTTGAAAAAGGGACAAAAATTCTGGGCATACATGGGGAAGGTCCTTTTATCAGCAAAAACCGTAAGGGGGCTATGAATGGGGATAATATCATTGCTCCGGATATTGAAAAATTAAATGAAATGATAAAGACAAGCAAAGGCTTGCTTAAAATTATGACAGTGGCACCTGAGAACGAAGGTGCTTCGGAATTGATTCGATATGCCGTTAGACAGGGAATTACTGTATCTCTGGGACATACAGTAGCCAATTATGATGAAACTCTTGCCGGCATAGAGGCCGGGGCGACGCAGCTGACCCATACCTTTAATGCAATGGTGGGTCTGAACCACCGTGAGCCGGGGGTTTTGGGAGCAGGACTGACAAATTCTGACATTGTCTGCGAAATGATTTGTGATTATGTTCATCTGCATCCTGCCATTGTACAAATGATTTACAAATTAAAGGGTGCTGATAAGGTGAATATTATCAGCGATTCCGGTCATGCGGCAGGTATGAATGTGACAGAATTTACAGTTGATGGCCTGACTCGGTATGTTAAAGATGGTGTTGTGAGATTGGCAGACGGAACAATAGCCGGAAGTGCCAAGACTATGCTGAATGGTGTTCGGAATTTACTGAAAAGCGGTATACCCATTGAAGAGGTTTCGAAAATGGCATCCTTAAACCCTGCAAAATCCTTAAAAATGGATGATGTGACAGGTAGTCTTGCGCCCGGTAAGGCTGCGGATATTGTGGTTTTAGATAATGAATATAATGTTGTTTGCACATATATAGATGGTGTTTGTGTTTATGATGCTAACGACTCAAATAAACAAGACAAAAGTATTATTTTAGGCGTCGATATTGGCGGTACCAATATTAAGTTTGGTGTTATTGACGGTGACTATAATATTATAGAAGCCCTGAAGATTCCAACGATAAAAGATAATGGCGCAGAGGCAATGATTCAAGATATTATTGAGGTGATTCAGAATCTGCGCAAAACGTATCCCATTGAAAAAATTGGCATCGGTACGCCTGGTACAGTAGATTATAAAAAAGGTATTTGTATTCGCTCTTCTAATCTTCCGTATAGCAACACACCTTTGGTTGCAATGGTTGAAGAAGCAACTAAGCTTCCGGTCTATCTGGCAAATGATGCCACTTGTGCAGTTTTTGGTGAACGCTATGCCGGAAACGGACAGAATTACGCTGATTTAATTATGCTTACGCTGGGGACAGGCGTTGGTGGTGGTATTATCACAAATGGAACCCCATATGGTGGTAGCCGAGGCGGTGCCGGTGAGTTTGGGCATATTATTATTGAAAAAAATGGCCGTCAATGTAATTGTGGCCAACAGGGGTGCTTAGAAAAATATGCATCCATTACGGCGCTGATTGAACAGACAAAGGTTGCTGCAGACACACATCCTGAAAGTATTCTGGCAGAAATGAGTAGTCATGGCATTACCGGTCAGACAGCCTTTGACGCCCAAAAAGCCGGGTGCCCGATAGCAAACCAGGTATTGGAAACATATTTCGAATATATTGCAACCGGTATTACCAGTCTTGTACGTGTGTTTCAGCCGGAAGCGGTTGTTCTTGGCGGTGCGATTACCAATGAGGATGATGCTTTGCTTCTGCCTATTAAGGAAAAAATTACTCTTCCTGTTGAATTGCTAATTTCTCCCCTTAAAAATGATGCCGGCGTGATCGGCGCAGCAGCAATGGCAATTAACGAAGCTAAGTAGAGGCGATATAATGAGAGAAATAGAAAAAAATTATGCATTTAGGAAAAAAATGCTGCAGATTCATCAAGCAGATTTGAGAAATACCAGTTTATTACCGGATAAAGACGAATTTGAAATTACAGACGGGTTCGTTGTAGACATTTCGAAAGCTTCGGGAGAAGTTACTTTAACTGCTGCTAGGGATTTTCAGGATTATTTGTTAATTTCTATGGGCGTGTCCGTTTTACTCACACAAAAACCGTTAGACAAGCAGAACCATATTCTTTATGTTAAAATTGTGGGTAAAGATAAGAAACTGGGTCTTGGAAACGGTTATATGGGTTTCAAACTCAGCTTCGATGAAAACATTACAATATCGGCTTTTGATGAACGAGGTGTTGCCCAGGCTTTTTACTATCTTGAAGATTTGATGACTTTACGTAAAGCCCCATATATAAAGCGAAGAACCGTTGAAAGAAAACCTATGTTTTCGCCCAGAATGGTTCATTCTGGTTATGGTCTGGATCAGTTTCCGGATAGTCATCTTCGGAACATCGCCCACGCCGGTATGGATGCGATTATGGTTTTTACAGAAGCACCAAACCTTACCCCCTGTGGTTTTTTAGATTTTAATGAGTTGATTTTCCGAGCATCAAAATACGGTATCGATGTATACGCTTATAGTTATTTAAAAAGCGAAAAGCATCCCGATGATGCCGGAGCTGAAGCATATTACGACAGTACATACGGGAATTTGTTTGCGTCTTGTCCGGGATTAAAAGGCGTTATTTTAGTGGGGGAATCAGTGGCTTTTCCCAGCCATGATTTAAATACAAGCGGAACCATTGAAGGAACTTCTTTTGATGGGATTCCTAATACAAAAATACATCCAGGATGGTGGCCATGCGAGGATTATCCCGCATGGCTTGAGTTGCTTAAAAAAGTAATTTACAAACATAATGAAAAGGCCGATATTGTTTTTTGGAGTTATAACTGGGGCTGGGCACCAGAAGAGAATCGTGTAAAACTGATTCATTCACTTCCAAAGGATATTTCCTTGTTGGTTACTTATGAAATGCACGAAGTATATGAAGAGGATGGTATCAAAGAAAGAACCTCTGATTATACCTTGTCAAAGGCCTTACCCGGCAAATATTTTCTTTCAGAAGCAAAAGCCGCCAAAGAACGGGGAGTGCGGCTATATGCGATGACCAATACAGCCGGACTTACCTGGGATTTTGGTATGATTCCTTATGAACCATTTCCAAAGCAATGGAAAAAACGGTATGATTCGATGATTGCTTGTCGAGAACAATATGGATTATGCGGCTTGATGGAATCTCATCACTATGGATTTTATCCTTCTTTCATTAGTGAATTTGCCAAATGGAACTTTATAGAAGATAGCGAAAAAACAGAAAGTATTCTGTTAGAAATTTTTAGCAGTTATTTTGGTGAAGAAAATGCTCAGGTTGTTGATGAAGCACTCAATTTATGGAGTGAAGGCATCAGGTATTATCATGCTGTTGCTGCAGATCAGTATGGAGCATTTCGGATTGGTCCGGCATATCCTATTTGCTTAAATCGTCGATTGGTACCACCCTCGGCATCGTATGCGCATTTTGGTGCGAGGATTGTGGAACCAAAATATGATCCTTTTGTTTGGCTGGATTATAGTGAAACAAGTGTTCCGCAAATAAGAATCCATTATGAAATTAAGCAACTGCAAATAATGGATGAATATTTGCAAAAAGGAATTTCAATTTTAGAAGCTATCGATTGTAAAAATGATGCTCTGGAGGAACTTCTGGACTTAGGAAAATATATCTGTTGTTCAGTTCGTACAGCACTTCATAGTAAAGAATTTGTTGTAGCCAAAGCAAAACTGGATGCATCAGAGTCACCAAAGGAGATGGAGCGGTTTATTAATACTATGGAATCCATAGCTATAGAAGAAATTGAGAATGCAAAATCTGCTATTCCTTTGGTTCAAAAGAACTCCCGATTGGGATGGGAACCATCTATGGAATATCTTGGTGATGAAACGCATATTCTGTGGAAAATTCGTCAGGTAGAATATATGCTGGAGAATGAATTGAAAATCTTAAAAGAGGGTATAAAACATAATTTATAATGTAAAGGAGAAATTGCGATGAAAAAAGGTATTACAATCTGGTCTTTTCCGAAACAATCATTGGAAGAAACCTTTAAACTGGCAAAAAAAGCCGGTTATGACGGGGTAGAGCTTTCTGTTGAAGCCACAGGTGAAATTACCATGGAATCAACAAAAGAAGAAATGGAAGAAATTAAAAAGCAGGCAGCTGCAAATGGAATTGAGTTATATAGTGTTGCAACCAGCTTGCATTGGGACCATTCGTTGACTTCTGCTAATCCAGAAACAAGAGAACAAGCTAAAGCAATTGTAAAAAAGCAGATCGATGTAGCATCCTGGCTGGGTTGCGATACGGTTTTGGTTGTTCCCGGTGCTGTAGGAGTGGATTTTATTCCTGATTGTGAATTGGTTGATTATGATGTTGCTTACGAACGCGCCTTAGAGGGCATTAAGGAATTATCAGTTTATGCTGAAGAAAAAAAGGTCTCTATCGGTCTTGAAAATGTTGGTAATAAATTGCTTTTATCTCCTATTGAACTTCGCGATTTTATTGATAAAGTTGGTTCAGACTATGTAGGTGCTTATTTTGATGTAGGTAATATTCTCAGAACCGGTTATCCGGATCAGTGGATTCGTATTTTAGGTAAACGTATTAAGAAAATTCACTTAAAAGACTTTAAAAAAGCCTCTAATAGCTTTGTAAATCTGATGGAGGGTAATGTAGATTTTCCTGCGGTTATGGAAGCGTTAAAAAGCATAGGCTATGATAGCTGGCTCACTTCTGAAATGGGTCCTCTGTATGCATATTATCCTGATATGCTTTTATATACCACATCTCTTGCAATGGATAAAATTATGGAAAACTACAGGTAAAATTTGGAGTGAGCTACAATGTATAACGTTGTTTTAATTGGTTGCGGACACATGGGTTCTGTGCACTTAGATGACATTTATATGATGGAAAATGTGTGCATTTATGGTGTGGTGGATGTAGATATAGAGCGTGCAAAGCTTTTTGCCAGAAAATATCATGCTGTGAGCTTTGATGTTTCTTATGAACGATATTTACAGGATGAGAATACGGATATTATTATTTGTGCTACCTATCCGGAAAGTCATCTTAAAATTTTAAAAGAATGTGTGAAATATCATAAGCATTTGTTATGTGAAAAACCAATTACAACAAATCTTAAGCAGGCAGAGGAGTTTGTAAGCATTGTTCAATCCTCTGACATCAAGGTTCAGATTGGCTATATTTTACGGTTTAATGAAACATATAAAAAAGTGGCACAAATGATTCAGGAGGGAGCCGTTGGACATCCCATTATTATGCGCATGAATCAAAATCATCACGTGATGGACTGGGAAAAATATGGTATGCTTTTGCAAAATGCTTCTCCTATTGTTGACTGTGGTGTACATTATGTGGATGTTTGCAGATGGTTTACCGGTAGCGATGTGGCAGGTGTAAGCGGGATTGCTATGCGGACAGATCATGAGGTTCCGCAAGATACCTATAATTATGGCCTGATAACATTGAAAATGGCTGATGGCAGCATCGCTTACTATGAGGCAGGTTGGGGGAATACGATAGCCGCAGAGAACTTGAAGGAGTTTATCGGCCCATTGGGTCGTATTCGCATCACAGAACGGACCAATCGACCAAGCTGCCAAGAAGAAGGGGATTTGATAGAATATTACTCTTATCCTGAAAAAGAATATAAAACCATTAATGTAAACTGTAAAAGACGGCCAACCGGGGCACAGCTTGAGCATTTAATTAAAATGATTGAAGAAGATATTCCGGCAACCCCAACTATTGATGAAGTGTTTAAAAGCTTTGAGACCGTCATTGAAGCAGATAGGATTTTAAAACAAAATCAGAATTGAATTTTATATGTAGTTCAAGGTTAATAAAATAAGGGTTATTGTTGATAAATTAAACGAAAATATAAAAAAGATAAACCGTCAAAAACGTAATTGTTTTTGACGGTTTTTTGGCGTTCCCAAGAGGATTTGAACCTCCGACCTACCGCTTAGGAGAAAATTATGCCGCATTTTAGGGCGTGCTACACAGTATTCTAAAATGTCTTGGAATCCGCATAACTACGGCATTTTTAAATGAACCGATTATTATCTAGTGTTACGCAATATTGTTTGTTTTTATGCTGTTTTTATGCTTCAATTAGCAAGGAATTAGCAAATTGCAATCCTAATAACACAATTATCTTATCAAAAAAGTTCTTGTGATGCAACTATTTTATCAAAAAATTTGAAGTGAATATTTAAAGAACATTACTGTATCAAATGATTAGTAGTGTTCTTTTTTTATTATGAAAAAGATTAAAGGAGTGAAATGTGTTCATGAATTTTGATTATTACTATGGAAATGAAAGCGAACAGTTTGTTTTTTATCGCATTCCGAAGATGCTGTTCAAGGATAAACTGTTCAAAGATGTATCGATTGATGCAAAAGTTTTGTACGGGTTGATGCTTGATCGTATGGGATTATCAATAAGAAACAGATGGTTCGATAAGGAAAATCGTGTATACATACTATAATTATAACTAGTATTAGTATAGAGGTGGTATATGCTTTGAAATTCTATATTTTAATTTTCTATTTCCCAAAATTAAAAAAATATTGTTTTTGGGAAGTAACTTCGTTTTTTTAAGACGACAATGTTATAGTAGAGTGATGCTGCAGTTCTTTTTATATTATAGTTTTTTTAGTAATACACATGAATTCAAGTTTTAATTTACATTTTCATGGTATTCTTTAGAGAAAAGCCGGTTTGAGTTTTGAAAAGTCTGTTAAATGTTTGAACATTGTTATAGCCTGTTTTTTCTGCAATTTTGCTGATTGTAATGTTTGTTGTTCATAATATACACATGAATATTTGTGTATATTTTGATTTTAAAAGCTATTTTTAAATGTTCATTCTATTTTATTTTGATTTAGTTTGACAAATCAAAATAATCGTGTTAAAATATATTTGAAATTTTGAGATAAGAAGGTGTGAATATGAATAGAGCCGGAGAATATATTTCAAATTTAAGTGGTGAGGCTAAATATATGTCTTTTCGGCCTACACCACTACCAATAGAAATAAATATGGATTCAGAAATGATTTCCTTGCTTACTGATGCAACAAAGGCATTAGCAACATTAGATACTTTGTCAAGCTATATCCCAAATATGAATTTGTTTGTTTCTATGTATGTGCGTAAGGAAGCATTGTTGTCATCGCAGATCGAAGGAACACAGGCAACTTTGGAAGATGTATTAGATCCATTGATTGAAAAAAATTCCAATCAAAATGTGGCTGATGTAATCAATTATATAAAGGCAACTGAGTTTGCTCTTGAAAGATTAAAGACTTTGCCACTATGTAACAGACTTATAAAAGAAACTCACGAGGTCTTGATGAGGGATGTACGAGGTCAGGAAAGAAATCCTGGAGAATTTAGATATTCTCAAAACTGGATTGGTGCTGCAGGTAGTACATTAAAAAATGCACGTTACATCCCTCCCAACCCAGAAGATATGAAACAGGCAATGTCCGATTTAGAAAAATATATAAATTCAGATGATAAATTGGATTTGTTGATTCAGGCAGCCTTAATTCACTATCAGTTTGAAACAATACATCCGTTTTTGGATGGAAATGGTCGTGTGGGAAGATTGTTAATCACTCTGTTTTTGATGGAGAAAAAGAGATTAAATACACCTGCACTTTATATTTCATACTACCTTAAAAACAATAGAATTGAATACTATGACCGTATGAGTGAAGTGAGGAATAAGAATAATTACGAACAATGGATAAAATTCTTTCTTCGGGCAATCAAAGAATCCTCAGAAGATGCAACCCTATCAATTAACCAATTGTCTGAATTGCACGATAAGAATATTGCAATTATTGAAAAAATGGGCAGAGCTTCAAAAACCGCAAAAGAGGTTTTCGATTACCTTGAAAAAAATCCTATTATAGATATCAAAAAAACATCGGAAGGATTATCACTTGCATTCAGTACTGTTTCCACGAGTGTAAAACGACTTGAAGAATGCGGAATACTTGTCCAGATTAATAATGCAAATCGTAACCGTGTATTTGCTTATGAAGACTATCTTAGGATTTTGAGAAAAGATACGTAATTAATTTTAAATAGGTGATAAATTCATTGATAGTATGTTTCTTGCTGAAGTCGATAGCAAATTATCGAGAGAAGAAAATAAAAGGAGATAGCCATCGAAGATGAAAGCAGTTAAAAAAATTCTGCTATTGTTTATAATTATATTAATTGTAGTCAGCGCATATCAGGTAAAGCTTGGATATGACAAATACCGGGATGCGCTTGAAACAAAACCGCTTGGTGTTGCAATAGAAGAGTTGAAAGCAGAAGAAAACTATATGGTGTATGAAGATATACCGGAAATATATTTTAAAGCGCTTGTTGCAGTCGAAGATAGACGCTTTTACCAGCATAATGGCTTTGACATCATAGGGACGTCACGTGCAATTTATAATGATATCAAGGCAAAACAATTACTAGAAGGTGGCAGTACAATATCGCAACAACTTGCAAAGAATCTGTATTTCCCTCAAGACAACACTCTCCAAAGAAAAATTGCAGAAGTCTTTATGGCCTTAAAACTGGAACGAGAGTATGAAAAACAAGAAGTGCTTGAGTTCTATGTCAATGGAATTTATTACGGCAGTGGGTATTATTCAATTTATGATGCATCAAAAGGTTATTTTGGCAAAGAACCAAAGGATATGACGGACTATGAATGTACACTGCTTGTGGGAATCCCAAATGCACCTTCGGTCTATTCCCTTGATGTCAGACCAGACCTGGCAGAGGAGAGACAGAAAAAAGTTATCGATTGTATGGTAGAGGCCGGATACATAACAGAGAATGAGAGTATAAGGATATTTGAAAAAGAGTAAATGGAATCGTAAAAGCATAGCTAGTGATAGCTATGCTTTTTGTATGTTAGGGATGGCAATTTCCGTAACTGGAATATCCTGCATGAATTGCTTCGCTTCTGGATGTAAAATACACTCGATTCTTTTCATACGGGAGAGTGTGACATGATGATAAATGAAATTTCTTTGAGTTTTTATTACCAATATATTTTTGAATTTTAAATTATTGATTGTGCTTCGTCTTTTTATATAACCTTTTACATACAATATTTTCATTGTAATTCGTTGACAAAAATACTATAAAATGTTATGATAAATAAGTATCTATTTTTTTAATACATCATTAAAAGATGTTTATATAAAAATTATTTTGTACCATAAATTATTAAAGAGGGGGTATATTTGTGAAGAGATGTATGAGTATTGTTTTGGCGCTTGTATTTATTATGACATCACTGCCAATCAATGCATCAGTACAGACATTTTCTGAACCGCTCATTGACCAGATTCAAAACTTCAATGAAGAAAATAACGTAGAATTAGATTCTGATAACGCAAGTGAAGTTAAATCTGCTCAAGCGGAGACACAAGAAATGCTTTCAGTAAACGACAGAGAAAACTTAGTGGTTTCAGAAAATGTTTCAAGCATTTATAATTATGAGGAGGAAATTCTTGAAACTACACCGGTTTTGAATAATTCAGCCTTGGAAAAGGAGAGTTCTGTTTCAAAGGAACAGAAAAATCGTTCTAAAACCGTCAAAAGAGAATTTGCAAAAATTAAAAAACTACTAGAGAACACAGGTTTCTATCCTGGTGAGTATGATTGGTTTGCAGAAGATTTTTCGAATACAGAGACAGATGCTGAATATTATGAAGATACAGAGGATGTTTATGTTGAAGAAACTGACGAAATATCTGAAGAGTTAACAGACGATGTTTCTGATGATATAGAAGAAGATGAACAGCCTTCCGAAGAAAGTGAAGAGTCTTTTGAAGAAATAATTTCTAATGAAGATGAGACAGGCGAAGTACCTGTTATGTTCAGTATGAGATCATCAATTGCCTCTGCTGAGGATGTGACTGCGTCAACAAGCGGAAGTGCTGTAGCAGAAGATGTTGGAGAAACAGTAATTTCGGGTGGCGCAACAGCTGTAGTTCCTGGCGGGGCTTCTTCCGAAAATGTTACTGGTGGCGAAACTGACGAAGAGGAAGATGAATCTATCACATTTCCTGATGAGTCCTATACAGTATTAGGTAGTGTAACTCTTCCTTCAAATGCAATTATCAGCGCAGGAGATATAATGAATATATTTGCCTATAAGGCACCTGTTGTTGAAAATGGCAGAGTTATTAAAAGTGATTATGCTTGTTGGAATAGAACTATAACTTTGGCTGCGGGCCAGAAGGACGTTTCCTTCTCAGTTTCTCTCCCTGCAGATAACTATATATTCGGAGTTCATTTTCTTTCGGGAAATAAGTCAATTTCGAACTTGAGGTATTATTACACCGAGGATGGTCTTACTCTTAATAAATATGTTGCAGATGTTGTGACTTTGTTAAGCGACAAAAGCAATATAGATATGGAAGTTCCAGTGGCAGAAAGTTATATAAGCGGTACAATAGACCTTTCAAATTGCATCCCCACCGAAGCCGGTTATATATATGTAGATGCATGGCCTATGTACGGAAATTCATATTATGCGTTGATTGATGTTCCAAGCGGTGCAACAAGTGTAGATTACGAAATAGGTCTTTCTTTTGGTACCTATGAGCTTTATTTTGAAAGTGATTTCTTCTTTAGCGGAAGTTATTATTCCGGAAGTTTAAGTTCAGGGAATAAAGGCAGAAGTTCAAGTTTTATACTTGTTGAAGAGGGTATAGATAATCTTGATATAACAGTTCCGTTGCCTGAAGAAGATGAAGATGATGATTCGGATGACAGTTATGATGAATACAGCGTTACTGTTAATTTTGAAGAAGCTCTTGATGTTGATAAGACTTATGTGATTGCATTGTTCTGTGATGACGGATGGTATATGGAAGAATATGACCGTAGCTATGTATATGCATCCGAAGGAGACACATATGTTACAGCAGAACTAGGCATAAGATCGTCTTTAGATGATGCAAGTTTATATGTTGCATATAAGGAAGTTCCTGAGAACTCAGACATAGTGATGTATGACACAGACCTTGCATATATCTATTATTCTGAAACCTATGGCACCGTATCAGACAGGGATGATGCCACAGATGTATATGGAGATTACAACATTGTTATAAATGAGCCTGAAGCAATTGTGTTAGAGGGAAACATTGTTTATGATAATGGAATAGCATTAACCGGATATGCATATGTGGGAGCGGATTTTGGTGATGGAATATTCTATGACCTTGTAGAGCTTCCTTGTGAAAACTTTGCTATAAACGTTCCTGAAAGATATGTTGGTCAGCAATTTGAAATGTTCTTTGCTAAAGAGCAAGACGGAAGCTTTAACGAGGAAACTATAGTATATGATGGCGAGATATATGTTTTTCAAGAGAGTATGGATATTGATGTATCTGCAGGAAAGTTTTATATTCAGGAGGGTACAATAACCCTGCCTCTTCCGGCTCCATCAAACGGTGCGGTGGTTTCGGTCGACTCAAATAGTGTATCGGAAGAATATGTTATTATGCCGGATGAGAGGTCTTTAGAATATGAACTTGTGATGCCAGCTTATTTGACCGGAACAAATATGTATGCTCATCTTATCACATACGAACCATTTAATAGTACATACGATACAAATGTTGGAAAGGCATACGATATAGCGTTTGAGGAAACGGTCAATGTTTCAGGTACTGTGTCTCTTCCTGAAGATGTGACCTTTGATAAGGATATTTCTTTTGAAGTGTGTTTAGAAGGAGACACCTACGAATATCAATACGTAAGTATCCTTGCGGGACAGAAAGAAACAAAATATTCTATTAAGTATCCAAAGAATTCAGGACTTTATAATGTATCTGTTTACATAATGGATGACGAAGTTCCCCTTTCAAGATATCAAGAGGAATGTTCTTTTGTTGCGTCTGAGGATATGATTATAGACATTCAGCTTGAAAAAGCAAAAACTATCAGTGGTACAATAACTCTTCCCGAGGATATGGTGTATGACGGGGAAAATGTTGAATACTATATTTTTGCAGAGTGCGAAAGCGGACGCTATCAATGTTATTACGAAACATCAACCCCGGGAGAGGAAAACGAGTTTACAATAATCCTTGATGCAGAAGACGATGAATATATAGTTGGTGTATATGTTTATTCCTTAGAGAATACAACCTGTATAGGAACAGATGTTAATGCATATTATGTTTCTGACAATAATATGACTCTTGACTATTCTGAGGCTTCATATGTAGAAGCGGACAGTGTTTGTAATTTATACTTCCCCTTAAACAAAACTGTTTCAGGAAGTGTAAGCTTCACAGAGGATGCTTTTGCAGACGGAGAGCTATGTGCAAGAATTTATATTGAAAGTGAATACGGCGAGAGAATTCATAAAGAGATTGAAGAAATTTCAATATCAGATGGCTTTGATTATTCAGTGTATGTTCCTGTTCATTGGAAGTGGGCGGGAATTGGACTTGGCATCTGGGAAAATGATCAAAACGGAACAGCAGCCGGCAGCGATGCTGACAACTGGACTCCTGTAAAAACAAATATCAGCCTTGCAGAATATATTTATGATTACGAGACAGGTGGCTTTATTTACACAGGTTATACACCGGCAATGGTAGAGCTTGACGAAGACCTTGATATTCCGGAGTTTACAGTTCCGAAGGCTACTAAGGTTACAGGTAAGGTTATATTCCCCCAAGATTTTAAGTCAACAGATAAAGTAGAATATATTGACCTTAATTTTGAGACCATTACATCAACAGGTCGTTCATGGGGCGAAACAGGATTTTTAGATAAGGATAATAATTTCGAAGCATATTTACCATACTTTATCGGCGGAGAATATAATGTTTCTGCATATAAACCGTGGAGCGTAGGTTCAAACATTTTAGAAGGACATTATTATTACCAGGATGAAGAAGGCTTTATTTCTGTAAATATCATTCCGGGAACAGATGTAACCGGTATTGAAATTGAATATGAAACCGGATACGCCATTTCAGGTACGGTTTCACTACCTCAGGATGCAGTAATATCTGATACAACCAGTGTAAATGTAAATGTTCGCTACGGTGATAGCAATGGAAACGTTTATTTGAATAACGAAACCAGGAGCGGAGACTATATAATTGCTGTTCGTAAAGACGGTGAGCATGAAGAGCCGATTACCGTTAGTATTTATGCGAACTCAACTGTTCAGGGAGCAGGTCCTGACACCAATATATGCACAGGTGAATTTTTTGTAGCAGCTGACGGCTCTTTGGTAAGTAATGAAGAAAATGCCGAAGCTATAAGTTTAACTAGTGACATAACAAAAGACTTTGCACTTACCACAGGTATTCCTGTTACAGTTAATATAAATAGACCGAGCAGCTCATATAGTTTTATAAACGGTGAGGTAAGGCTTGAGTATCAGGGTGAAGAGGAAGAGGATTGTTTCTACACCAATGAATGGTTTTCAATGCCTGAGGATACAAAAAACTACAGTACTAATATTGTAGTACCAAAAGAACTTGCTGATGAGAAATTTTATGTATCCTACTATGTTTATAGCGGTGATGTGTATACATCAGGTAATGTTTGGGTAAATCCTGATGGTTCTTATTCAAAGACACTCGCTGGAGCAGAAGCACACCAGATTAATAATCCAATAAGTATAACTCTTGGCACACAATCGCAGCTTGCAAAAACAATTCAGGGAACAATCAGCTTTGAAGAGGGATGCGAGTTGCCAAGAGGCAGCTATACATTGTATGTATATGCATATAATACAAGCTATGGTAATACTGTAAGTGAGTATATCAATATTAATTCGGTTAAGGATTATGATTATAAAATAATTCTTCCTGATTATTATGGAGACTATAGAGTATATGTAAATCTTTATTCAGGAGATTCAAATGTTTTCTCCGGTACACTATATTACACAACGACAGGTGGTACTGTTAATCAGTCAGAAGCAACCTTGGTTGCTGCTGACAGCACAGATATAAACTTTGTAATTCCTAAGCTTTCAGAGGTTTCAGGTAAGATTGTTGTAGATGAAGATTACAAATATCTTGAAGAGCTTGACAGAGTGAATGTCATATTCAGGAGACAAAGCGATTATGGTGAAAGAGGCGTTACTGCTTTTGTTGACGAAGATATGAATTATAAAGCATATCTTCCGTATGACTTTGCAGGAAATTGTAAGGTTGGTATCAAAATCCTTGGCGACGGACCGATGAACAACCTTGTTAAAGGTTATACATACTGGACAGAGGATTGGCATGCGTTGAACAATGGTACAGATGCAGAGGATGTAGATGTTGCAGTGGAAACAGGTTTCACCCTTTCAGGTACAGTTAAGCTTCCAGAGGGCACAGAACTTGAAGAAAATCTGTATTACAGCCTAAACTATGACGATAGCTATGCAAACTTATGGTTTGACAGCGAAACAAGTGAAGCTGAATTTATGTTCGGTACACCAAAGGATAGCTATAATTCCAACTACTTTGATGGTGACGGTTCATATAGCGGAGAGACCCCTGTAAACGTATATTTAGATTATGCTATGTATTCTGAAGACGGAACAGTATACTATGACTGGGACAGCGATTTAAACTTTATGGTACGCGAAGACATAGAGGATATCGAAATTACCATTCCAAAGGGTGTGGTTGTGAATTTCCCGCTTAGTGGCGGTCCAGCATCAGGAGACCATTATGGTGAGTTGATGATTGAGGAAATTGAAGGAGAGTTCACGAAGACTTTAGGCGTTAGCTGCTATTCCGGCAAAGAAAATGAGTGGGTGGTATTCCCTGAAACTTACAAAGGAAAAGCTGTTACAATAGCTTATACGTCTACCGCTAACAGTGAAAGTGATTATTACATTCCGTGGAGGGTATATCTTGGAAGTGGAGATAAATTCTATGGTGACAGCGACAATTCACGAGCTTTTGTGATAGCGGAAGAAAATAGTATTCCTTTAGTGCTTCCAAAAGCAAGCGATGTAATTTATCCCGAATATGTGTTGCAGTCAGAACACCCGTATCAGAGAAGCATGAATAAGGTTTATACCTATACCTATGATGGTGAAGCAGATAGCCTTATGATAACCTTCTCTGATAACACTGAGGTTGAAAGAAGTTATGACTATATATATATCATAGACGAAAACGGAAATGAGACGCAGTATACAGGAACTATGCTATCAGGGTCGGTAATTACAGTTCCCGGAGATTCCTTCTCTATCAGACTTACATCTGATGGCAGTGCTCAAAAATTCGGTTTTGCAATCACAGAAGTAAGGCCGGTTGTAACACATAATGTAACTTTCAAAAATTATGATGGCACAGTTCTTGAAACATCGGTAGTTCTTGACAAACAAGACGCTGTTTATAATGGGCTTACTCCTGAAAAACCGGCAGACGGTATAAAAAAATACCGTTTCATCGGATGGGATAAGGAGCTTATTGGTATAACAGAGGATACGGAATTCATAGCGCAGTTTGAAGAGGTTATTATATATCTTGAATCAGACCATCCGTATTCAAATTATACAGACCTAACATATACTTATAAATATACTGAAGATGAAACAGTAGACGCACTGCGCGTAACCTTCTCGGAAAAAACAGAGACGGAAAACTATTATGATCGTATATATGTATATGATCAATATGGCGAGCAGATAGCAAGCTATACCGGAACGATTGGTGCTCAAAGCGTAGTTGTTCCCGGAAATTCCTTCAGTATCAGACTTACATCTGACGGTAGTAGCACAGCATATGGTTTTGAGGTTGTTGGAGTTGCACCTGTTAAGGAAAATTACACAGTAACCTTTAAAAACTATGACGGAACCGTTCTTTCAACTGTATCAGTTCCTGCAGGCGGTACGGCTGTATATGACGGAGAAACACCTGTAAGAGAAGATGAAAATTACGAATATGAATTTACCGGCTGGAACAAATCTCTTACATATGTTTATCAGGATATGGTTGTAACAGCTCAGTTTACACGCATTTATTATGTAAATGTTAACTATTATAACTATGATGGTACACTTTTATATACCGATAAAGTGCGCGGCGGTAACAAAAGTGAATATAGCGGAGCAGTTCCCTATAAGCCTGCCGGTGATGATGGTATTGGCTATGTATTCACAGGCTGGGATAAGACACTTGACTCTGTTTATTACGACACATCTGTTACAGCTCTTTTCGCAAGGAAAAGTATAAAGAAAATCTCAACAGAAGCAGAGCTTCGTGCAATAGCTGATGACCTTGACGGCGTATATGTTCTTGAAAATGATATTGAACTCACATCTGCTTGGGAACCTGTGGGAGTATCCGGTGCTCCGTTTAGCGGTGTGTTTGACGGTAATGGTCACAGCATAAAGAATATTACATTTGATATTGGCTCTTATAATAATGTAGGTTTCTTTATTGATGTTGAAAACGCAGTGCTAAGAAATATGAATCTTGAAACTGAAATCAGCACGAATTATTCAATTTACAATGTAGTTATAGCTCCTCTTGCTACAACTGCAAGAGGTTGTGATATCAGAAATGTTCATGTAAAGGGAAGCATAGATGTCCAGACTGATTCAAACAGCTCAGTTTCAGGTTTTGTAGATGGACTTTTAGATTGTTATGTTGATAGCTCTTCTGTAAATGTTGATATAACATCATCAGGTTATATGGCAGGTTTTTCTGAAGCAGTTTCAAACACAAAAATCAGCAACAGTTATTATAAAGGTACAATAACCCCTGGCTATGCTGAAGATATTGCAGGCTTTGCAAATGTTGAATATTATGGCGAAACATCATTTGATGCATGCTTCAGTAATACTTCATTTGATATTTCTGATGGCTCGACAGTTAATTATGCAACTCCGTTTGTAGCTGTTTATGACGAAACAGACGAGACAGAGATTACAGCTAATAATTGTTATTATAACCAGGATACATTCACTGTAGAGGCACAATACGAAAATGAAGATGCAATATTCCTTGGCACAGGTCTTACTGATGAAGAAATGAAATCAGCAGACAGCTTTGTGGGCTTTGATTTTGGCATGATTTGGGAAATGGATGAAAACGGAAATCTTACCCTTTCATCAGCAGGCGGAAAAATCTGCAGTGAGCACAAGTTCTCTGAATGGAATAAGGTTTCTGAGGTTACCTGTACAACAGACGGACTTGAAACACGCACCTGTTCAAGATGTGGACGCGTTGAAAAGAATATAACAAAAGCAGAAGGACACACCTTTGGCGAATGGGAAATTATTGAAGAAGCAGATGTTCTTTCAGAGGGCTTAATGACAAGAGAGTGTTCTGTATGTTATGAAACAGAAACAGAAGAAATAGAAAAGATTGAAGTAGAACTTAATGATCCGAACTACGGACTTGTTCACTTTGAGATTGTTGATGCAATAACTCTTGAGCCTATAAACAATGCACAGTTATTTATTTCAACTGATAACGATGGTGAAAACACATTCTATACTGACGAAGAAGGAAAGATTGCGCAGGCGCTTCCAATAGGCGTTGTGAATGTTTCGGTTTATAAGTCAGGCTATCTCACAAGAACAGTGAAGATTAACGTTGTTTCAGGAGAACAGAATGTTCCAGTAATAGGCATAAGCACAAAGCCTTTAGTTGAAGCTAAGCTTTCATCGAAGGTTATGACATATGATGAGATTATAAACGCAGGCATTGATGTAACTGCTCCAGGAAATAATCATGTTGTTAAGTATAATGTAACACTTACCTTCGGCGGAAGAGAAAAAGCAGATATTGTTACATACTTTAACGATAATCACAGCTGTGTAGGAAACGTAAGGATTCCTGTACATCTTTCAACCGGAACAGTTTATGTATATCCTGTATCTGAAACCTTCTATTTGATGGTATATGGTGAAGTGCAGTGGCTGAAAGAAATGTTTGATGTTGAAATGCTTATTATGAACAATTCAAACACAGATACTGTTACAGAATGTACTGCAGAGCTTGTTCTTCCTGATGGACTTTCTCTTGCAGAAATGAAAGAAGAACAGCAGACTCTTATTCAAAAGGTTGACGATATTGGACATAGCGAAAGCCGTTCAGTTCACTGGTATGTAAGAGGCGATGTTGCAGGCGAATACAATATAGGCGCAAACTTAAATGCAGTTCTTTCGCCCCTTGGAGATATTATTGACCAGAAGTACACGTTGGAAGAGCCAATCAAGGTATATGCAGGTAATGCAATGCATATGGATATATATGTTCCTGATATGACCTTCTATGGAGACAGATATCCAATCAAAATTGAGCTTACCAACGTATCAGACCGAACACTTTATAATGTAAGCAACACAATCAAATACTTTAAAGAGGGTAAGGTAACTCATTACTCAAATGGAGCATTTGTAAGCGAAACATATTTCACAGAGGATGATATCGCAAGTATCGGTGCATCTGAATTTAAGCCTGGGGACAAGATTTCAATTGAAGTTCAGGCGGATATAGAGTTCAGAACTTCACTTATAAGAGCAGGACTTGACGAAATTAAGAAATATGTAGGAAATATCGACAATCTTCTTGTTGCTTACGAAGCATATATCACAGGAGCAAAGAAAGTTAATGATTCATATATTGCTCTAAGAGATATGGTGGACAGTATTTCAAATATTATTACTAAAAAAGCATACGAGGGCACAGATGCTGAGGTTGCAGGAAACCTGCTTAATGCAGTTAATGCCTTTGCAGAGCTTGTTAAAGTGGCAGAAAGCCAGAAATCAGTAAATTTATTCAACAAGCTAAAAACAACAGGCGTTTATAAAGTTTTGAGCGAAATCTGTGAAAAGAACGATGTTTTTGCAACCTATCGTGCAAACAGAATTACTAAATATGTAAACACAATTACTGCAATTGTAAACAGTGAAAATATTGTTGTGGAAAATGCAGTAAGCGAAGAAATGTTATTTGAACTTTTAAGAAGAGCGATTGAGTCAATTCCGATTAAGTATTATCTTGAGGATGTGCTCGTATCAACTCTTGAAGGCTCAACAACAAGTATTCCGTACACAATTCACAGATTAACTCCGGAGGAAAGATTCTCAAGCATTTCAAGACTGGATAGTTATTTAAACAGTGTTATTGAAACTGCAATGGGACATATAGATTCTCCGTGGATTATGAACATTTTAAGTGACGGAAATGCAGCTTATGAAGATTCAGAAGATGTAGTATTTGTAAATGGCACTTCAAATAAGTTTGCCGCATCAGACAATATGGGTGATGTAGAATTTAAGGCTTGGGCATCAATAGCAAGTCCGGCACTTGAAATTACTAGTACAAACGAAAATGCAGTAATCGAAGATGGTGTTCTTAAGTTTGTTGGCCCCGGATATATTTCTGTTAAAGCATTGGAAACAGGAAACGGAACACTTTACATCCAGATGGGTGACGAAATTAAGGAATATAACTTTACAGTTGTAGATGCTCACACTTGTGAGTCGGCAGATGCTGTTACAATTATTTCACCTGATACCGATGTAGACGGATATATGATTTCACTATGTGATATTTGTCACTCAATTATGTCAGTTGATAAACATGAGAGTGCTTGCGAAAATCATATTTATGGTGAATACATAGTAGAAATTGACGCAAACGGTGAAGAACTTGGTATTAAACATAGAGTATGTAAGGAATGCGGACATATTCAGTATCTTGTAATTGATGAGAGTATTGATTATATGGAATTTATTCTTACTCCAGAAAGCAAGCTTGATATTACTGAAAAACAAACCGGAGACGGAAGCTATTTAAAACAGGTTGTTGCAGGAATGACTGCAGAGCAGATTACCTCACACTTTGACAACACAAATGTTGAGGTTGTACTGGCTAATGGAACAGCAGTATCAGCAGGAAGCAAGCTTGGAACAGGAAGTAAGCTTATAATCAAAAATCAGGATGAAGCAATAAGCTCCGAACTTACAGTTGTAGTAAAGGGTGACACAACAGGAGATGGTAATTTCAACATTCTGGATATGATTAAGGTATTCAACCATGTAGCAGATGAAGAAACAAAGTCACTTGACGGAGAATATGCAGAAGCTGCGTATGTAAATAGCGATACGAGAATAAACATTCTCGACCTTATACTCATGTTTAATGCTATTAAGAATGGTGAGGTATTACGATAATGAAAAAAATACTAAATCTTATTTTAATATTAGCAATGCTATTTAATCTTTTAACGCCTGTGGGTGCTGCTCAGACAGCACCCAAGGCGGTGCTTAATATGACAGCGCCTGCAACAGCATTAAGAGGTCAGGAAGTTTTAGTAGCTATATCTTTAGATGTTGCTGCTAATGCGGTTGGCGGATTAAGCGCCTATTTGGAATACTCAGCTGGATTTCCTGAAATTATTGAGGGTAAAATTACAACAGACACCATAAGACCGCAGGTTTCCTCCAGTGACCCATATATGGCTATAATGGATCAAAACTGCTTTATGGTTGTAGGAAGCAGTGTGCCGGACGGAGGTCAGATTTTAGGACAGATATCTTTTAAAATACCTGAAAATGCTGATTTTGGCACAGTTTATACCATAAGCTTTGGAGAAGTTATAGTTGGTGATTCAGATGGAAATAATCTCTCTGCAAGTGAATATAGTATAACAAACTCATTTGCTAGTGTTGAGGTTGTCGACCTTCCTCCTGTGGAGGGAATTTCTGTGGAAGAATATCAGGGTGTGTATGACGGTGACGAACATACCATTTCTGTTAATATTCCTGAGGGCGCTTCTATCCAATTTTCTGCGGACGGAAGCACATATGGAGATAAAATTCCAAAGTTTGCAAATGCAGGGGAGTATACTGTTTACTACGTTGTTAGCAAAGAAGGAAACAGCAATACATACGGACAGGGCAAGGTAAAAATTGCTCAGAAGAATATTGAAAGCAGTATGATAGACCCTGTTTCGCCGCAGAAATACACGGGTAGTCAGATTACACCGTCTGTTACAGTAACTGACGGAAGCCCAAGCATAATTAACCCCGAGGATTACACAGTAAGCTATGGCGAAAATATAAATGTCTTATCAGGCGGTAGCATAACTGTTACCGGTAAAAATGATGGAAACTACACAGGTAGTGCAACTGTCAACTTTGACATTTTACCTGATACTATGATTGTGATTGAAGAAGATTATGAAGATGTTTATGACGGAGCGATGCATACCGCGTCAGTAACCGTAACAAAGCCTTCTGCTGCAGTTGTAAAATATGGCGTAGAAGAAGGGGTTTATAATCTTGATTCTATGCCTTGTTATAAAGATGCAGGAACCTACACGATTTATTATAAGGCAACTGCTGAAAACTATGAAGATTACATCGGAAGTGTTAAGGTTATTGTAAAACAGAAACAGTTAACTGACGATATGATTCTAGATATATATTCTTATGATTTTACAGGCAGTCAGATAACACCGTCTGTTACAGTAACTGACGAAAGTCCAAGCATAATTAAACCTGAGGATTATACAGTAAGCTATGGTGAAAACATAAACGTCTTAGCAGGCGGCAGCGTGATAATTACAGATAAAAGTGACGGTAACTATAAAGGCACAGCTCAGAAGACATTTACAATCAATCCGATCGAAATGGATGTAACTTCAACAGATTACAATGATGTGTATGATGGACAGGAGCATAGTGCAACACTTAATGTTTCGATTATAGGAACTCCTGAGATTAGTTACGGAACTGTTGAGGGAAATTATTCTGAAACAGAAAATCCAAAGTTTAAAAATGTAAGCTCAAACACTGTATATTATAAGATAGAAAATCCGAATTATATAACAAAGACAGGAAGTATGCAGGTAGAAATAACTCCTAAGACGTTAGAACCTTCCATGGTTGCAGATATTCCTGATATGCCATACACCGGAGAAAAAATTGAGCCGGCTGTGACGGTAACTGACGGAAACCCAAGTATAATCACAGAAAATGATTACACAGTAAGCTATGGCGAAAACATAAATGTCTTATCAGGCGGAAGCGTAACAATCGAAGGTGAGGGAAATTATATTGGAAATGTAGAAAAGCATTTTAATATAACTCCTATCCCAATGACCGTTTCAACTTCTGATTATGAAGAAGTTTATGATGGAGCGATGCATACTGCATCAGTAAGCGTAACAAAGCCTTCTGCTGCAGTTGTAAAATATGGCGTAGAAGAAGGAGTTTATAATCTTGATTCTATGCCTGAATATAAGGATGTAGGAACTTATACAATTTATTATAAAGCAACGGCTGAAAACTATATTGATAATACCGGAAGTGTTAAGGTTATTATAAACCAGAAACAGATAACTGCAAATATGATTGCAGACATAGCTCCTTATTCATATACGGGCAGTCAGATTATTCCTGAATTTTCAGTTGCGGACGGAAGCCCAAGTATAATCACCGAAAATGATTATACAGTAAGCTATGGCGAAAACATAAACGTTTTAACAGGTGGTAGCGTAACAATTACAGGTAAAAGTGACGGAAACTATACCGGAAGCGCAACAAAGAATTTTTCTATAACACCTATTGATATGGTAGTTTCAGCTTCAGGATACGATGGAACTTATGACGGTGTTAATCACACAGTAAGTGTAAATGTAACCCAGCCGGCAACAGCTCAGGTTATGTATGGTACCACTTTAGGAACATATGACCTTTCGGTTGCACCTGAATATAAAAATAAAGGAAACTATACTGTTTATTACAAGATAACAGATAATAACTATAATGAGGTTACAGGCGAACTTACGGTTAATATTTCTCCAAAAGATTTAACACCTGAAATGCTTGAAAATATTACTGCTCAGGAGTTTACAGGTGAGCAGATTAAACCGGAAGTTGTCATAAGAGACACTCTCCCTTGCGAAATTACCGAAAATGACTATACAGTAACCTATGGCCCAAATATCTCCGTTGCAGAGGGCGGTAGTGTTACTGTTGAAGGTAAAGGAAATTATAGCGGAAGCATAACAAAGGACTTTGAGATTGCAAACGCTGTTCTTCGCGCAACAGAGCAGGATTATGAAGGTGTTTATGATGGTCAAGCACACGGTGCTTCTGTAACCATAACAAATTGTGATTATGCACAGGTTATGTATGGTCTTTCAGAGGGTGTGTATGATTTATCTGAGATGCCTGAATATACAAATGCCGGAAATTATGTTGTTTACTACAAGGCAACTGCGGAGAATTACAGCAACTGCACAGGTTCTCTTGATGTTGTTATAACGCCAAAAACATTAACTGAGGCTATGGTAGGAAATATAGCTTCTCACACATATACTGCAGCGCAGATAACCCCTGCGGTTGAGGTGGCTGACGATGCTACTATAACAACTGATGACTATGATATTACCTATGGCACAAATATCACAGTCGCAGAGGGCGGAAGCGCAACTGTTACAGCTAAGAGAAATTATGTTGGAACAGTAACAAAAGACTTTGAAATTTTAAAGGCTGACCTTAATATTACTTCTGAAAATGTAGAGATTACCTATGGTGATGAGTTTACAGTTCCTGTTAATTACAGCGGCTTTGTAGGCGGCGAGACAAAGGATATTCTTGTTTCAGAGGCAGTTGCAACTGGCTTTGATGCTTCTCCTGATGCAGGACTATATGATATAATCCTGAGTGGTGCTGAGGCAGATAACTATAACATTATTTATGGTACTGATTATACACTTACTGTTAACAAAAAAACACTTTCGATAGTAACTCTTAATGTTTTTGATAAAGCATATGATGGAACAAACGAAGCGGTTATTAATGAAACAAGTGCTGTTTTAAGCGGAGTGTTAAGCGGTGACATCGTTATGCTTGATTTAAGTCAGGCATCAGCGGAGTTTGCTTCTTCTGAAGTTGGAGATGGAATAACAGTAAATATAATCGGTCTTGATGTGATAGGAGAAGAATCAGGAAACTATGTTTTGGATTCAGATACCTTCACAACAACGGCGTCAATCAAAGCAACAATTACTGCTGCTGACCTTGCGGCACAAATAACAAATGTTGTTATAGATAGAAACGCAACAACCCTTGTTCTTCCAACTGTGCCGGAAGGCTTTACGGTTACTTTAAAATCTTCATCTGATGAGACTATTATAGACTTACAGGGTGTTATTTACACAGGTGACACAGATTTAACAGTAGACCTTGTGTTTACAGTAACAAGCGTAGACGGAACAGATGGTGCAGATACTGCGACTATAACTGCAACTGTGCCGGCACACGAAACATATCAGATAGACATAACCACACAGGGTAACGGCAACGTAAGCGGAGCGGGTGTGTATGTTAAAAATACATCTGTTACAGTTGTTGCAACAGCAGACAGTGGTTATGAATTTGCAGGTTGGTATAATGGTGGTACACTTGTTTCACCAAGTAATAGCTATACATTTACAGTTACCGAAGATTTAAATCTTGTCGCTAAATTCAATAAGGTAGTTATATCAAGCGGCGGTGGCGGTAGCATAACAAAATACACTGTTAGTTTTGTTGTCAATGGAGGAAAAGAAGTTAAACCGATAAGTATCCGTAAAGACCAAAAGATAAATGTTCTTCCTATTCCTGTAAAAGATGGTTATACCTTTGTTGGCTGGTGCACAGATAAGGAACTTAAAACATTGTTTGATGCTGACATGGCCATAACAAAACCAATTACCCTTTATGCAAAATGGGAAGAAAAGTCAGCTGAGCCTGAAAAGCCTGAGGGTAATGAGGAAATTGTTATCACTTTTGCGGATGTGAAAAATTCTGAATGGTATTATGATGCTGTAAAATATGTTGTTGAGAAAGGTCTTTTTAACGGAGTATCGGAAACAGACTTTGCACCAAATAGTCCTCTTACAAGAGCGATGCTGGTAACAGTTCTATATAGAGCGGAAGAACAGCCTGAAATCGAGCCTAAGAAGGTGTTTTCCGATGTGGCAGAGGGCGAATACTATTCAGATGCAGTTATCTGGGCGCTTGAAAATGGCATTGTGTCAGGTGTTTCTGAAACAGAGTTTATGCCTGATAATAATATAACCCGCGAACAAATTGCTGCAATCATTTATCGTTATGCAAAGTTTAAGGGGTTAGATATAACTGTGGCAACAGAAGCAGAGTATGCTGATAAAGATATGATATCTTCATGGGCTGGTGATGCAGTAGCATTCTTAAGAAGTGTAAATATTATGACAGGAACTCCTGAAAATGAATTTATACCGCGTGCTAATGCTACAAGAGCAGAGGTTGCAGCCACACTCCAAAGATTTTTTGAAATAAAATAATATGGGTTATTTGAGTTTTCTTGCATTTTTGCAAGAAAACTCAAATGTTTATTAAGTAAAAACTGCAAGGAGAAAAAAGATGAAAAAAGCACTTGTAAAAATTCTTTGTGTAATAACAGTTCTATCTTTGATGTGTCCATTAATTGTATTTGCAGATAGTGTTCCGGCAACTATAAACATAAGCGGAACATCTGTTGCCAATCCAGGAGAAGATGCTGTTGTAGTAATTGATGTTACTATAAATGCAGGGTTTGACATACAAGGGATACAGGTTGAGTTTGATTTATCCGAAAACTTTCCTAAACTTAAAAGGACGGATATCATTAAAAACAACACAGGATGGGAAAATGTGGCAGTTAACGGAAAAAGTTTGTTGGGGGTTGGAAATATTATAGAAACCCAAACTCAGCTTGTGGCAAAAATTACCTTTGGAGTACCAGAGGATGCTGAAGCCGGCACAGAATATGTTTTTACACCTACAACTACCATTGTGGCAAATGCATCTCAGGAATTTGAGACAAAATTAAATGTTGACGCTTTAAAAATAGTTGTTCCGGGCGAAAAGCCTGTAGAAGACGTCCAAAAACCTGAAACAAAACCTGATGAAACTGATAAAGAAACTGATATTTCTATTTCTCAGGATAAAAATAATACTCCGTCAGATGGAAACTCTGTGGGAGAAAAAGTTGAACTAGAGAAAGAAAATACAATAGAAAATAAAGCAGAGGAAGCTAAGCCTTGGAAAAATCCTTTTTTTGATGTGAAAGAAAAGGACTGGTTCTATGAGAGTGTTAAGTATGTTTATGACAATGAGCTTATGAGTGGAGTCGGATTTAATGAATTTGATCCGGGATCTTCTTTGACAAGAGGAATGCTTGTTACAATTCTATATCGTTTTGAAGGATCGCCTTCTTCTATGACATATGGTTTTTCGGATGTTCCACGAACCGAATGGTACACGAAAAGTGTTGATTGGGCGGCTTCAACAGGCATTGTAAATGGTGTGGGAGATAACAGATTTGCTCCTGATGAGCCTGTAACAAGAGAGCAGATAACAGTTATATTCTATAATTACTCAAAGTATAAAAAAATGGACCTGACAGCTAAGAGTGATCTGTCTTCCTTTGCGGATAGTGAAAAGATTTCATCCTGGGCAACAACTGCTTTTGAATGGGCAGTATCATCTGGGCTTATAAGCGGTAAGGATAATAGCATGCTGGATCCTTCGGGAAAGGCAACTAGAGCCGAAACATCTGCAATTATTAAAAGATATGCCGAAAAAATGGTCAAATAATATTATATAGAGTATTTCAGTTGTTTTCGAGTGTTTAAAATTCAATTAAATATGTTATAATTAGTTGATGAAAAAATAAATATCCCCCGTTATACGGGGGATATTTATTATTGGGAAAATTTATGTTATTGATGACGGAGAATATTCCACTATGTTGTTAGCGGAAGAGTATTAAGGAGGAGAAAAATGAGTAAAGAAAAAAATTGTGTTGAATGCGGATGCATTCTGGATAAAGCTATGCGGAGAGAATATAACGGAGAACTATATTGTCCGGACTGTCTGGAAAGGGAAACAGAAGTTTGCTCGCATTGCGGGGAGAATGCTAAGTTATAAGGAAGTGGGATTGTGCTAAAACGAACTAATTTAGTTATTAAAAAGAAACGAACTCATTAGCAAATTTAAAAAAATAGTTCGTTTCCTATTAGCAAGGAAGTTCTTCGCTATTTACATGATATTTCAAAAAAGTAGGCTTCAAATAAAAACACCGCATAATCACTGAAAAGTCAGTAATAATGCGGTATTGGTGGCACCCCCCGGCGTGAGTCGAACACGCGATTTGCCCTTAGGAGGGGCATGTTATATCCACTTAACTATGGGGGCATATTTGCTAATAGTATTCAGTTTTTTGCTTAAATAATGTTTGTTTGGTGGCGGAACAGTTCCCACTTAGGAGTTAACTGTATTGCATATTTCACAGTGTTACTCCGTGTTCGTAAATTCCGTAAAATCCGCATAACTACGGTGTTCTTAAACAAACCGATTATTATCTGGTGTTATACAATATTGTTTGTTTTTATGCTGTTTTTTGCATTTTAATTAGCAAGGAATTAGCAAATCTAAATTTCAATATTGTAAATATATTATCAAAAAAATTGTTGTGATGCAACTGTTTTATCAAAAAATGAAGTGAATATTTAATGAACATTACTGCAACAAATTGTTCGGTAATGTTCTTTTTTATTATAAAAAAGAAAGAAGGAGTGAAAAGTCCATGTATTTTGATTACTACTATGGAAATGAGAGTGAACAATTTTCTATTTCCCAAAATTGAAAAAATATTGTTTTTAGGAAATGACTTCGTTTTTTTGTTTGTTAAAAATATTATTTTTAAAATTGGAAAAAGTGTTAATTTTAAAATTTCTAAAAAATATTGACATACGTGTTAATACGTGTTAAGATATTAATGTGTCATAAAATAATGCAAGATGTTTTGAAATATTTAAAGAAAGGATGTGTTTGCAATGCCGATGAAAGCATGAGAGATGATCAAACTGTTGCAGGATAACGGATTTATAGAAGTGTCACACAATGTATCTCACAAAAAGATGTTTAGAGCGGAAACAAATACGACAGTTATTGTGCCGGTACACAGTGAGGAGTTAAAAAAGGGAATAGAGAAAGCAATATTAAAGCAAGCGGGATTAAAAAATAGTTAGAATGTGATTATTTAATTTAAATTGAATTTAGAATAGATTAAAGAGCGAATTAAAGAAATGAGTAAGGAATAAAAATGTTGAATCACGATTAAGTTGTTTGAATCTAGAATGAGTTTAAGAATAAAATTAATTTGAGTAATGAATTGTAATAGATAGAGACTGCAAGTATGATTTAGAGAACAAATTGTTTTAGGTGCGGTTTGTGATAATTTATTTGTAAATCGCATAACCTAAAACAGATTAAATATATATTTATTTGTTATGTAAGTTTTTAGAGTTATGTTAAATTGCTTTACATTTAGACTAATAATGCAATAATAGAAATAAGATAGGAGATGCAAAAAATGAATAAAATTTATTATTATCCTGCAATATTTACCAAAGAAGATGTTGGGTTTTCTGTTAGTTTTCCTGATCTTCCGGGTTGTTATACTCAGGGAGATACTATTGAAGAGGCATATAAAATGTCTACATTTGCAATTGGACTATACGCACAAAACGAAGAAAACAATTTTGTTTTTCCGGAAGCCAGTGCACCCAATGATATTACCTTAGAAAAAGACGAGTTTTTAGTGCTTATTGAATTTAATTTAGTAGAATACTTGAAAAATACAAGTGATAAAGCAGTTAAGAAGACATTAACGATTCCATCTTGGCTTAACAATTTAGCTGAACAAAATAATGTAAATTTTTCGAACATATTACAGAATGCTCTTAAAGAATATTTAAATGTAAACAATTAATATATTGAATTTAGCATAAACAACAAACAGACTCTTCGATATAAGTGCTGCGTTAGTATTTACTTGCCGTAGATTCCTAGACTTTGCACCCAACGCATGGAGAGAAGTAAAAGCACCGACCTAAAAGGAGTCGGTGCTTTTAAATTTAAAAAGATAGATAGTAATTCATCAGGAAACCTTCCCAAATAGAGTCAACACCAAGAAGACTGGTAAAATTAAGGAAAAAGGCATCAATGCAGCTTTTCTTGGTAAAATGAGAATCTTATTAAGGAAATAGAGAGTTGACCACTAAAACGATTGAGTAGTAAAATTATATTATAATAAATTTTATCTGAACTCGAACCTGTGGAAAAGGTTAAACTGGGCGTTATCGACTACGGCAATATAGGTATGGCCCATTGGTATGGCCCATTGGTTGTGGATACATCCAATTTGTTCAGATTACGGTAGATACAATCAAAACGTATTAAGGGGGAGCGAAAAATTGAAACATATTGAATTTACCAAAGGTAATTGGGAAGATAAAATTGAATACGCTTATACAGAGCGTTTTGATGCTACCCATAAATTTGTGCAGGAAGAGGACTGCATCAGGAATAAAGAAAATCCTGAATTTCTGTATGGTCACGATAATGTGAGTCTTATGACATTGGAAAAATACGGGGTTAATACACAAATTGAGCTGACTTCTGCTATCTGCGGCGGAGAAGCCTGTGCTGTTTTGGTGCTTGCAAACGAACTGAGAAAAAATGAAGATGGCGTGCTGAAATTCGGTAACTATGTTGAAGTTGTTTTGTGGCATACGGGCGTGACGGTTTGGTTTTTCAAAAATACACCGGAAGAAGGTTTAACCTGGCACAGAAGAATGAGAGTGCATTTTCCTGTTGAATCCAATGTGAAACAAAAATTAACAGTTCAGTTTTTGGAAAAATATATCAGAATTTTTGTTGGTGAGCAGGATATGCTTTTAAAAATTGAAGAACTGCCGGAAGAAGTTCATGTTGGTCTTAATGTCTGCGAGGGCATAACAAAGGTTTACGATTTAACCATTAAAGATGGTTGCGATGAAGTAAACCGAGGATAATTAATAATGTAATCAGGAAGGTGTTTTCATGTATAACATAATTGCAGAAAGCTGCAGCGCCATTGCGTCGGTAGCACTTGTTTTATCGTTTCAAATTAAGAATACACGGAAAATGTTTGTTATTCAGTGTTTGGCCAATTTGCTGTTTTGCGTAAATTATTTGATGTTTTTTGAATATACGGCAGCGGCACTTATGGTTTTGGGTATGTTTTCACCCATTATTTTAGTTGCCACAAAAGGGGATAATAAATACATAAAGTATGGTATTATGCTGGTTTATCTTTTGGTTGGCATCTTCACGTATAATGGTATTTTATCCATTCTTTTGACAGTTGCACAACTTGCGGGCATTCTTGCACAGTGGACATATAAACCCCGGCTGATCAGATGGGTTCGTCTTTGTGCTTCACCCTTATGGCTTGCAAAAAATATAAGTGTGGGCTGGTTTATTACCGGAGCAGAGTTATTTACGTTTATATCCATTCTTATTTTCTTAATAAGAACCAGGAAAGAAAAATACGATTAAATAGTGTGTTTAATTAATGTCAACCACCATTTTTAAAACTATATTTTAGACTATAGAAGATATTAACAATATCATAGAAAGGCTGTGTGATTATGATAAAGAAAATCAAGTGGGGTGTCATTGGCTGTGGCGGAATTGCAGATCGCAGGACCTTGCCAGGTATGATGTTAGCGGATAATGCAGAGCTCTTAGCCGTGATGGACACTAACCGCGAAGCCGCAGAGCGCTGTAAAGAAAAATATAGTACAGAATATGCTTTTGATAAGGTGGAAGATTTGCTTGCACTGGATGAAATTCAGGCGGTTTACATCGCTTCTCCTGTATTCTGCCATTTGCAGCAGGTTAAGGCTGCTGCTCGGGCAGGAAAGCATATTCTGCTTGAAAAACCGTTGGGTTTAGACGTCAGAGAAGCAGAAGAGATTGCAGATTTTTGTCACAAAGCAGGTGTTAAGCTTTCTGTTGGCCTTATGATGCGCTTCCATTGTTATCATCAAAAATTACGCGAACTCATTGAGCAGGGTGCTCTTGGAGAAATCGTTTCGGCCAGAGGACAATTCACTTGTTGGTTTCCTGAAATGAAAAGTAATTGGCGCCAGGAAAAGCACCTTTCAGGTGGCGGAGCACTGATGGATTTAAGCATACATTCCATTGACTTGTTGCGCTACATTACAGGTTTAGAGGTTGTTGAAGTAGCAGGAATCGTTGGCAATCAGATATTTAAATATAACATAGAGGACGCAGGAAGCGTGATGATGCGTTTCTCAAATGGCGCAATTGGTTATGTAGACTCGAATTTTAATGTTCCGGATGTTGCGTCAAAAAGCAAATTAGAAATCTACGGAACCAAGGGCTGTGCAGTTTTGCACAATACTCTTTCACAAGTTGAAGGGGGCCAAATTGAAATCATTTATGCTGATGACAGTGTAGGCTATGATGCTATGCAAAACCGAGAAGATGCTAAGAGCATCAGTGTAGAAGCTGAATTTGGTAATATGTATACTAAGGAGATAGAAGCCTTTAGCGAGTCCGTCATACATGATAGCAAGGTAGCTATTAGTGCTGAAGATGCCATACGTTCTCAGAAAATTGTTGAGGCGGCATATGCAAGCAGCGCTCAAAGAAAATTTATTAAAATATAGGTGATTATATATGATTAAGATTAAAGAACAACTGAACATTAACACGGAATGCAATGCATTAGGAGAAGTAAAACTATATCTGTCTAATCTGGCAGATTTTCCGGAGAAAAATAAAAAACTTCGCACCTTTGCCTTGGCAGAATTAAAGCCGGGTGAAGAAGTGGAGTACCATATACATACCGGCGAAAGTGAAAGCTACTATATCATTTCAGGACAAGGCGTATACAATGATAACGGCACTGAAATTCAGGCGTTGCCCGGTATGGTTACGTTTACGCCTTCCGGTCAGGGACATGGTATAAAAAATACGGGCGAAGAGATGCTAAGCTTTATTGCATTAATTCTTCTTGATTAATTTCGTATTAATCTGGCGAATGTAGATGTGAGACAGGAACTGTCTCCTTGTGTATTGGTTGTTCATATGTTTTCTCTCTTTTTTGAGGAGAGTATATCATAAAAAATATTTCTCAAAATGCAATTTTCATAAATTGCCAATGATTCTACAAATACTGATATAAAGATTAAAAATTAGAGGAGATTTTAATGGAAAAAGTAATTAAATGGGGAATTGTCGGTGCCGGTAATATAGCCAATAAATTTGCCAAGGCAGTAAAAAATGTTAAAGGGGCAGAATTGACAGCGGTTGCTTCACAATCTGAGGGAAAGGGCAGGACGTTTGCTGATAAATATGATATAAAAAATGTATTTACAAGCTATGAAGAAATGTCAAAGTCGGAACTTGTTGATGCAGTTTATATTGCGACACCGCATCCGTTTCACAAGCTGTGTGCTGAAATTTTCCTTAATGCTAAAAAGCACGTTTTGTGTGAAAAACCGGTATGTGTTAATGTCAAGCAAGCGATTGAACTTGCAAAATGTGCAAAAGAAAACGGAGTTTTTTTAATGGAGGCAATGTGGACAAGATTTTTGCCTGCCATCAAAGAGGCTCTTGAAATTGCAAACAGTGGTGAAATTGGAGAAATAAGAGGTGTTAAAGCGGATTTTTGCTACTTTATCACCCCAGATGAAGATGCTAAGCTTTTTAGAAACGATATGGCCGGCGGTTCACTATTGGATGTGGGGATTTATGGACTTAATTTTGCGACAATCTTTCTGGGTGATAATCCCGAAAGCATTATCGCTATTTCTGATATTGTTGATGGTGTAGATTACCAGACAAATGTTTTGATGAAATATCCAAATGGCACCATTGCTTCTGTTTCTTCAGCGATAAATGTAAATAAGCCGGAAACGGGTTTTATATATGGCACAAAGGGCTATATTGTTTTACCACAGTTTTATGGTGCACAGGAATTGATTGTTAATGCTGATAATGAGGAAAGACATATTTCAAAACCGAGCATAGGGGATGGTTTTGAAGAGGAAATAATTGAGGCGTGTCACTGTATTCGTTCCGGTAAATTGCAAAGTGATATTATGCCGATGTCTGAAAGTATAAGAATTCTAAAACAAATGGATTACATTAGGGAACAAACCAATTTGAGATATTCTTTTGATGATTGATTTTGCGGTATAATTTGGCACAAAATATATAAAGATATCGAAAACGTCCCTGTTTTCGTTTGTTTTATTATATAATTTAAATTTGCAGAGTAAAGTGTCATCAGGCATTATATTTAATTTGTTAACAATATTCAGAAGATATATAGGATGTAACTATGAACGAGATTTTGTTGATTGGTAAAAAGATTATTGTGGACAAGTCTCCTATGCTTTTACAATATGACCCTGGGGAAGACTGGCAAAATTATTGGACCGTTATGGATGGCGAGTGGGAATATGACGGAGAGTGGCTCGTTGGTGCCGAAAGACGGAACAGAGGCGGTATTTTATTTAGTAAAGAACAATACGCAGGTAATGTTATGCTTTCTTTTACGATGAAAACAGCCTTGCCGGCTACTCGTGATTTAAATGCTCTATATTGCGCTCATTGGGATGAAAACAGAGATCGTTTAGGAGAAGCATATATTTGTGGTTTAAACGGTTGGTACGAAGGTAAAAGCGGTATTGAAAGAAATTATTATTCTAACCTTTATGCAACCACCTCTCTGTATCACTATGAACCCGGTACGGAAATTCATATGATTTGCGGGGCTATTGATGGTCATAACTTTATGGTGGTGGATGATCAGATGATTTGCGAATTGGTAGACCCCAATCCTATTAAAGGTGGCTATGTGGGATTTTCTCCCTATTGTACCAAATTGCAGGTTAAAGATGTTAAAATCAGAGAAATTTATTGGGAGCCGAATAAGAAAACCTACGAAAGTGAGTTTTAATGATGTTTGTTATTTGCTTTTGAAAATCATTAAAAAGTATGTAGCTGAACAGGTTGTCCTGATTTTTAAGAAAATATAAAAGCATCAACCATAGCAGTTTTTTTATTCTGCTAAAGTTGATGCTTTTTTTATTGATTTTACATCTAACTAATGCAACTTGTTATGGATTTCTCATTACTTTCTGAACTGACTGCAGAAGGGACAACCGGGGCTACTACACAGAGTAGCATTGGGGTCTTCTTTCAGAATTTCCATGCCAATGGAGTAGAGTTCTGCCAGTTCAATCCGGTATAGAGTTGCTATCCCTAAAGTTTCTTGATGAATGTGTAAGCCACGGCGGAGAGCTTCTTCATAGAAATGGTTGTCAGCTCCCCGATAAAAATTTCTATGACCGGGCAAATGCTTCTTAATACAATCCCACTTTAAGGTGCCTTCTTCGTCGATATAAGAGACGACGGCTTCCTGGAGACACGGAACATCAGCTAAGGTTTCTAAATAATGGACGAAGGTATTTGCATTCAAACCACAACCAATGAACACAACACTACCTTTGTTTTCTAAAGCCTTTGTCATAGGCGAGGTTATATCGGCCGGAGCATTGGTAAAACCATGGCCCTGGGTACAGGCCTCAGCCTCCTTGCCAACGGCCACCCACTCATGAGATATATGGCCGGAACGGCAGGCATCCGGTTCCTTCAGCATCCGGTTGGGCAGGGCGCCGGTATAAATACTCTTATCCCGCAGTTTGCCGTTTTTTTGCCTGTCATACGGTCTGTATTGATAGCTTTTATTGAGTTTTCCTTTAAAAGACACATAGGGCTTGGTGAAAGCAGGAGCCAATAGGGTTCCGGCTTTTCCAACAGTCTTTCGCAGAGCACGGAGCAGTGTTTCGGCACCACCGGGAAGATACCCTAAGCCGGAAAGAGAAGAGTGTACTAATAAGGTTTCCCCTTTTTTTACCCCCAAATCAACAAGCGCCTTTATAATCTGGTCTTCCCTAATGGGGTTTTGTACCGTTACAGCAAAATAGCCGTTGTTTGCCAACAGTATGCATACACGTAAATAGCTTTTGATAGTGTCATCGCTGAAAATCAGACCTGTATCCCATTCTACTTCATCAATCAGAGTCTTAAAGGATTTTTTTCCGTCCATCCGTGAGATAATATCTGCAATTTTATTATAGAGAATTCCACCGGGTAATACTTTGCGCTTATCAAAGGGAACCCGTGCTAAATCGTGAGGAAAACCACGGGTAATACGCGAAAATACGAAGTTTTCTGTATATTCATAAAAGTTCTGCTCTGTTTTCTCTTGCAAAACAGCGGATTCAGGGGCTGAAAGGCCTTGAAGAGCAGATTCAATATCCTGGATGTTACCAAAAAGTGAAAGTCCTCTGATTTTGGCGATTTCGCGCTTCAAAAGAAAATCCATTCGCGCCTCTTCTTTTGTTCCTTGGCGTACGGTTTGCGTTGCGGCAATATCTAGCGCTTTTTTTGCAGAATCAACAGCAAAGGGCAGTAGATTTTTCACTTCTATCTCATCCATAGCTACCATAGCACGCACCCATAAGCTGATGAAGATAAGATGCTTTACAGTGGCATCAGCATCATATACAGAGGCATCGAGCCATGAATTATGGTGATAGCCACCTTTGAGAAAGTATTCAATCCAAACACAAGGACAGCCAACAGAAGCATCAGAGATAAAGCAATCGTCTCCATAATAATTATCAAAATTTATGATAGAAAATTCTGGAAATTTTTTGAGGAATTCCTGGGTAACATAATGCAAAATCAGGTTGCCTGCAAAACCGGGTTGATCGGCAGCCTCCTTTAAGGCATAGGACTTGTTTTTTGATTTGTCTAAAGAAGAGGTGACGCCATCTGTATTAATGGCGCCAATGGTAATGTCAGATAAATCACCGCCACGATATTCTGCATAAGCAGCGGTGCCATACATCTCTGCGCCGAATACTACACGAACACTGTATTTCAGCCTGATTTTACCTGTTTCCGATAAGGTTTTTAAGGCCTTTAAAATGGCGATGGAGCCAATAACCCCATTGGCATTGTCATCAATTAAGGGTTCATACATATGGCTTACAAGCCAAAGCTCTTTTGTGCTTTCACCTGGCAAACAGGCTGTAATTACGGGAATGTTTGTCACATACCGATGACCATTAGAGAAAATTTTAGCACGAACCACACCATGCTGACAGGCTTTTCGCAGGGAATAGCCCACGCGTGGTGAAATCTGAAAGGCAATAAATTCACGATCCTCTGCCTGAACATGCCAGTTGTTATATTCTGTGCTGCCGTTGGCCCAACTTACTGAATCGGGTGTGGTGTGGGGGTCTTCTAAAAAGTCTGACACCCAACCGATAGCGCCCAGATCCAAAAGCATCCGTATAACATCCTTGCGGGGAGGGGTGCTTTGTTCCAGTAAAATCATAGCTCCGGTTACATCTTCTCCAGAGAGCATCTGAGTCTCTGTGATAATCGGGACAACAAGCCCTTCAGGCGGTGTGGAAACAGAGTGCTTCACCACGGATAAAGGTTCTTTTTCAAAATCTGCAATTACCGGGTCTGTAATTCCTGGTACCTTGGAAAGCAGCGTAAGGCTCATAGAACTCACATCCCAGCCGATGGGGGAACATTTATCCTGATAAACGGTTTTGCCGTCTGCAGGAAAGTTAATCAACTCGCTTTCAAAACCTTCCTTTTTCATTAGTTCGTGCACATAGCTGGCAGCTGCTTGATAGGCGGGAAAGGTCTGTTTTCGCTCTAAATTATAAAGCTTTATAATATGTTCTGTGAGCCAGCTTTTATCAATCAATTCTCCAAAAAGAGAAACAAAATCGGTCATTTAGACACCTCGTTTCTTATGCGCTTGTATTAGGCAGGCTCAATTTCCAGCAGTACAACAGCATTGTTTTGCATAGTCAGTGCAACACAGGGATTTTCCTTTGAGACGGTGCCTAAGCTTTCCGGTTTTAAGGTGCCGGCCTCCCGAATGGCTTTCTTTTGTTCTTCTGTGGCATTTTGCGGCTCACCTAATTCTACAAATTTGCTATAGGCATTAGCGGTGTCTTTATCAATCACATATTGAGTAACCTGGTATTTGCCCTTAAGCCCAGATAGATTTATCTCAAAGTTATGGGTAGGTAAATCTAAGGCAAAACCATCATCGGCATAACACAATAAAACAGAGTAGTGACCATCTTTATGCTTTGTTGGCATTACAGACACATGCTCATTTTCCAAATCAGCATAAAAGTGCAGTTTTTCTTCGCCTAATTTTGCTGCCAGCACATAGGCATTGTATATGGGCTTTGGATAAAAGCTTTTTGTAAAGAAGTTTCGGTTACCCATAAAGTCGCCGCGAAGACCATGTTGGCCGGAAAGGCAAATCATCATTTGCTCATAGGGGAGCTTTAATTCGTCAAACATCGTCAGCATTCGCACATAATAAGCAGCATAGAGCTCGTTTTCACGGAACACCATTTCAGGAATGCGTTCTTTGTCTAAATAACCTTCGGTAATAGCACCCCATTCGTCACAAACCAGGGGCAGATGGCCAAAACCGCACATTTCTGCAATACGGGCTACAGTCATAGTGCAGAACATAGCACCACGGGAATCAATGGGTTTGGTTTTATCTTCGATTAACTCCGGGAACGTGCCATAGGAGTGGAAACTGATAAAATCAAGACGGGTGCCGGCTTCTTTAATATGATTTAAGAACAATTCAAAAAATTCAAAGTTTTTGGGAGATTCAGCCAGAGCCGGACCGCCTATACAGAGTTTTTCGCTAACAGAGATAACGCCGCGGGCAAATGCATCGTAGAGCTTACAATATTCCATAGCGCGTGTATAGTTATCCGGTGCAGGTTTATCAAAGAAATGATACCAATCCGGCTCATTATAGCAATGGAGCCGCCATTTGCTCACCTGTTCTTCTCCGTAGCGGTCTACTAAATGCTGGGTATAAACCCGACAGATTTCTTCCCAAATGCTGTAATCATAGGGCTTAGAGCGTACTAAAATGTTTCCCTTATAACGCTCGGAGCAAAGCTCCGAACTCTGGTCTGCAGCCAGCCAGACAGGAATAAAAGCATAGGCAATGAAAATATCAAAACCCTTTTCTAACAGAGAATCAATTCGAAAATCGTTCTTGGTGAAATCAAACTGCATTTTTCCGTTTTCGTCTAAAGTAACCATTTCTTCGAAAATGGAATAAATACGAATGGTTTTTACAGCTTTATCAGTAGCCATTTTATCCAGAAAGGCCTGCCCCCAGTCGTCTTCAATGGCATCTGTTGGATGGAAAACAATGTGGCTCCAAAAATTTTTTAAATCCTTTTCTTTTTTATCACAAAATACCTTAATCATGAAAAAGTGCTCCTTTCTTATTTTAACGAATCTAAAATACCTTTTAAATAACCAATAGCAAAATACCGACCGATGGCATCGTAACCCTGATGGTGCATATCCTCACCTAACATAGTGGGGACATGGTCAACCCGTACCGGCACATCAATGCCCTTTTGGTGATAAAGCTGCATAATAGCAGCCATATCAATTTCGCCGTTATCGTGGAAGGTTTCCCGATAGTTATCAATGGTTCCTGTAGTATTCCGAAAATGAATGAAGAAGATTTTATCTTTAAACCGGTCAATTACCTGTGAAAGATTTTCGCCCATAATGTGATAGGTGGCCTGGCACATGGTGATGCCTAAATAGTCACTTTTCACAATTTGATTTACAGCTCTGTCAATGTTGTCTGCGCTGGTCATAATACGGGCTACACCGCCTAAATCCCGCGGCGGATCGTCAGGATGGAGAGCCAGCTTAATGCCGTGTTTTTCGGCATGGGGGAGAATGGCTTTGATGAAATAGGTATAATTATCCCAAAGCTCCCGGGCGGTAATGGTAGCATCTGTGGGAACGAAATCCTTTATATTAAAGCCGGTCACCATGGCACCACCACGCTCTTTAATGTTGTTTGCAGTGCGGAGCCAACCAATGTGAGCCATAAAGTTAAAGCAAATACCGCGAATATCCAGCTTATCCATAATAGGCAGCATTTTTATGGCTTTTTCAATACATTCATCCCGCTTTTCGTCTCCTGCCTTAATATGGTCGTGGAGCTCGTTGGGCATGGGTTCAATGATAACAGGTTTAATACCGTAATTCATAAAATCATCATAAACGGTTTGCCAGTGTGCCGGGTTCGTCAAGTCAAAATCAGCGGTTTCCGGCAATCGGATGACACCGTGTGAAACACCGCTTTGTTTGGCAATATCCCAGACGGCATCTTTAGGATAACGAAAATAATCAGTTAAAAGCATATTGTTCCTCCTTTTAGATACCGCTTAATGTCAAGAAACCGCCATCTACCGGAATGGTTACACCGGTCACAAAAGCAGAGGCCTCTTCATCCAGTAGAAAACGAACAGAACCGCAAATATCACCGGCTTGGCCAAAACGTCTGGTGGGGGTATGGGCAATCACGCTTTCCCCTCTGGCGGTGAGACCGGTTTCCGGTGTGCCTAAATAGGTTTTGCTTCGCTCGTTGGCGATAAAGCCGGGGGCAATGGCGTTAATGCGGATGTTAGCCGGTGCAAAATAGGCAGCAAAGGATTGGGTTAAATTTACAACAGCGGCCTTGCTCATAGCATAAGCAAAGCATCGTGTTAATGGGCAATAGCTATTCATAGAAGCAAAGTTAATAATACTGCCACCACCGTCTTTGGCCATTCTTTTTGCAAAAACACGAATGGGCAGCACGGTACCCATTGTGTTCAGTTTAATAACATCTTCAAAGCAATCCATATCAATATCATAAAAACCGCGTAAATCCTCCGGTTTGTCGTCGGAAAGTTCTTGAGGATCGAATTGGATAATGCTGGGCATTGCTTTGTTATTATTACCGCCTGCACCATTGATTAAAAAGTGACAGGCTCCCCATGTTTCATAGACCTTGTCAGCCATGGTTTCCAGACCAGCTTCATCTAAAACGTTACAGACATATACCATACAAGTGCCTCCTGCGGCCTTGATCGTTTCAGCTATTTTTTGAAGCTTTTCTTCGGTTCTGCCTACCAGACACACTTTTACACCGTGACTTGCCAAATCGATGGCTACCTGTGAACAGATGGTGCCGCCGGCACCGGTAATAACAGCCACTTTATCATTTAAATATGTACTCATTCTTATCTCTCCAATTCTATGTTTTTATTTTAGTTACAGCGCTGTTTGGGTATCGTTTGGATCGCCATTGATAGCGGCATCATATTCTTTAGACCAATCCAAATCGCGATATTGCTCACCGCGGGGGTCTGTCTGAATCCAATCCATAAGCATATCCAGCATTTCTACGGTCCAGGTGTTTCTGTCAATCTGGGCAGTTGTGAATCTGTTCTGTGAAATCATTTCAAAGCCAAAATCGTCTTTTACATGGGTTTTGGCTGCGCCTTCCACCACATCACCTACCAAATGGCTGGGGATAAAGAGTACACCGCCGCCGGCACCGAAGACAACATCGCCGGGCAGACAAACAGCGCCACCGAAATTGGTTACAGAGTTAAAGCTCTTCATAACAAACTCACGGATGGGAGTGGGGTCTATACCCCGGTAATATACCTGTACATCCGGTACGGTTTTCATTTGTTCAACATCGCGAATACCGCCCCACACGACAGCACCACCGGTTTTAGTGCGGGTTTTAATAGCAGTTGTCAGGTTGCCGCCTAAGAAGGTGCCTTTGTAGATTTTATCGTACATATCCACTACAATAACATCACGTTCTACCAGTGTATCGACTACCCATTGGTTGTAGTTACCGGAACGACCTTCAGCCGCACCTCTGTTGAACATAACTTCATGCAAGTCCGGTCTGGTGGGGCAGTAGCTACAGGTAACAGCCCGACCAATTAGTTTGCGGCCATCGTCGTGGAGCGCATGGAGGGGTGCCATGCCGCCACCGACGAATTGGTTTTCGTAACCCAATACAAAAATGGGTTTCCAAACCTCTTCCAGGGTCATTTTCTTTAGGGCATCCAGATGCTTATCGGGCACCTTTGGTCTGCCGTCGGGGAATCGTTCACCTTTCCAAAGTGGGGTTAATTCAATGATTTCGTTTCTGTCGTTAAAATGCATAGGATTCACTGCCTTTCTGCCCAATGAAAATAATAAGGTGCTTCCTTCTCTGTGTGGGCGGTGGAAGGAAAACATATATAATGAAATTGAGGACTAATCCTCTAAAATTCTCTTTGCATTGCCATAGCACATTCTGTAGACGGTGTCTGATAGCAGGGAAAAATCACGGGGCATTCTGTCTAAGTCTACCATTTGTGCCACCCACTGACAGAGAATACGACGAAAATAATCGTGTCGTATCAGAGAAAGGGGACTGCGGGAATCGGTGGTCATCCCTATGAAGCTGGAGAGTACACTGTGAGTGGCAAAATTATCAAGCATTGTGGCCATTCCCTCGTAATGGTCGCACCACCACCAGGCAGGGCCTTGACTAACCAGGGCTTCACAAGCATCCTTTGCATAGGAACCGGAAAGAGTAGCCATTACCGCATTATCAGATGGATTAGAGGCGAAAAGTAAAGTATGGGGAAGGCCTGAAGGCGTTTTTTCAATACTGTCTAACAACTGCGTGAGTGCCCGAACGCAAACCGTTTGACCGATTCCGGCAAAACCGCCGGCAGGACCGGCCAAAGAACGGAGTCTTGAGCTGGTGAAACGCTGGGCTCCGATATGAAGCTGGAGAGCAATCCGGTGTTTTGCATAAAGGCCGCCAAGCTGCGTTAACAGATAGGAGGAAAGAGCCAGTGCATCTGCTTGTTCCAATACAGTGCCTTCTACAAGCGCTGTAAACCTGATGTCGTTTTTTCCGTCATCTGCACGAAAATCAAAGCCGTCATCTAAGGCGTGGTCAGCAAAGCGACAGCCGACAGCCAAAAATTCAGCGAGACGCTTATCAATGGCGGAAAGATAGTCAGCTAAAGAGAGAATAGCCTGTCCGGTTTGTGTGCAGAGCCGATCTAATAATTCATGGGTGGGTAACAACATATCATCTCCACGTAGAGATGGAGCCATAACCGGGTTATCTTGAAACGGAGAAAGGTCATCTGTGCAGGAAATACAAGGTGCAATATAGGCTAAATTGAATTTGCCCAAAATCTGACTAAGAGGCATAGTTTCCAGTTTTTTATTCAAATCCTTCCACGCCTTTTCAACATTGGTGAAAGGGAAAAGTTCATAATCAAATACATAGGAAAGTTCCATCTGCGACCAATCCAGCAGAGGGTTCCCCGCAAGCCGGGGCAAAACCTCATACCAGGCCTTAAATTTTTCGAAATCACTGCTATTGCCAGTAATTTTCTCTTCGCTAACCCCTAAAATCCGCATTAAGCGATGCTTATAGGGATCGGAGGCTACCCAAAGTTGCGTGATGTTTGCAAATTGCCGGTCTGTGGCGATATCCTGGTAGTTCAGATGGTTGTGATAATCGATAATGGGAAGCTCTTTTAAAACTTTGTGATAAAGCTTCTGTGCCAGAGGATTTTTCAGCAAAAAATTCTTATTCATAACTATCTCCGTTCTAAAAATTAATACCGAAATAAAGTTTTACTATTTTTTATTTAATCCTTGTATTTAACTATATTATATGTTATAATATGGACATAGTAAATGCGGTTTTTATTCATAAAAGTTCGATTTTTTAACATTAGAGGCGGTGGAGAACATAAAACAGGTAGAGTTGCCCATAGAAGCGATGTTTCCTCGGATTTTTTCGGCTCGTTCATTTTCTCTTTTAGAAAATAAAAAAGAAAATACCGGACGAATTTCACATTTGTATGAGTTGGGCTTTTATTTAGGGGGAGACGGAGAAATTATTATTGGAGAGAAACGGCATAAGGTACAATTTGGAGATATTCGTTTTGTGCCTCCTGGCGTTTTTTTATGCAGTACACCGGCTTATCACTGCTATACTGTAACTTTTGATTTCGGGGAGAGTGACACGATTTATAAAAATCAGGTGTTAGACAGGATTCCAACCTATTTTTCCACTACAGGAGAATTACGGAAGAACTTTGAAGAGGTGATACGGTGTATCAAGACTAACGAAATGACCGGAAAAATCAGGCAGGGGGCCATTTTGATGGAACTTTTGGCTTCAATCTTTGAGTTGTTTTGTTTGGAAAAACAATATTGTGATGCGGTTCGGCATTGCATTGCCTATATGGAAGAGCACTATGGAGAACCCATCACCTTGAAGACCTTAAGCAGAATTTCCGGCTATTCGGAAATTCATACTTTGCGTCTGTTTCGGCACGATACTGGTCGCACGCCCCATCAATGGCTGACGGATATCCGCATTGGCCGGGCACGTGAACAATTGACATTAGGGGATAATACCTTGGAGGAAATTGCGGCTCGTTGTGGATTTTCCTCTGATTCTCATTTTAAAGTGCTTTTTAAAAAGGCTGTAGGTATCACGCCAGGGACGTACCGGAAAAGCACTGTTAACCAGTATTAATGTGTCAAAGTGTTAAAAAAGAGTCTGCGAAATTAACGTTTTGCAGACTCTTTTTTGCATATTTTTTTTGTTAACTGTTTGTTCTCGTAGATGCGTAGTGATTACATATCTTTACGATATTGACCGGGTGTAGTATTATAGTATTTTTTGAAGGTGCGAATAAATAGCTTTGCATCAATAAAACCGCAATTTTTTGCGATCTCTTCAAGTTTCATATCAGTGCTTAATAAACTTTTTGCATGGCTCAACCGGATAATAGCGATATATTCTTTTAACATTTGTCCGCTTTCTGCCTTAAACAAGTGTGACAGATAAGAGGGTGTCAGTGAGAAAATTTCGCCCAGCATATTGATATTTAAACTGGTATCACTATAATTATTATCGATGTATTCCTTTATCTGGTCAATTACATTCTGCGGCTTCTTATATTGGAAAATGTCATCAATTATATCCAACATAATATTTGCCAGTTGTTCAACATTTGTCGCCTGTGGTACCTGATTTATTAAGGTGTAGAGCCTTTCGGAAATCTGTGCGGGATTAGGAAGGCGGGTGTCGGTTGCCAATTTGTTTAATAAGGCGTTTTTAAACAAGGAAAATTGTAAAGGGGAGACAATTGTCTGGTAAGACTCCAAGGCCTGAACCAGTATGCTTTTAGCATCGGCTATATCCTTTGCATTAAAGACATTTGATAAAAGTTCTTCAAAGGCAAAGTTGGAGACAAAGTCTTTCTTATCAATTAAGTCATGATAGAACACTACCCGTTGACTTTTGATCTTCTCCGGCAGAACAGCAGGATTCACCTGCTGTAGACGCTGATACATATTATGCGTTTCTTCTAATTCGTCAAAAGACTCACTTACATAAATAAAGGTGTCAATGCCGGCGTAATCATTGGCTGCCAAGCAGGCTTCGTTCAAGCGCTTTTCTGCAATGACAGTCATTTCGTCTGTTTTTTCCATATCGCAGCCTATAAGCAGACAGAATTTATCGGTTCCTGTTTTAATTGCCAGAAAGGGAAAATCATCCCCTAATGATTCGCTATAGATGTTAGTTAAGGCAAAATGCATCAGCCGTTCATCGGAAAATTCAATGCTTTCGCTTTCGTCCGACCAGATTTCTTCGTTGATATTACTGATGAAAATGGTTCCTACAAAATAGAATTTATGATTGAAGTGAATATCGTAGAAATCCAAAAGACTGGAAAGACTTCTATGATATCTGTTAGAGGTCAGGTAAGTGGAAAAATCCTCTTGAAACATTTTTTTCTGGTAATCCTCCCGGAAGCCTCTGCCATCCCGCTCACTTTTGATTAGATTATCCAGACAAGCCTCAATCACAGCGAATTCGTTGCTTTGAAGCTGATTGTTGTCTTGATAATTACTTAATGTAGTCAACAGGTTCTGGATAGGCTTATAGTGTCGTTTTGAATAGAAAAAGATCACCCAGATCACTACAACGATGATGGCAAAAAGGCCCACAGAAATAATAGCAATCAGTTGTCGGCTTATTTTGAAAAGATCGTTTTCCGCAACGGCGTATACGCATTGAATGTTGGCATAAGGGGAAGAAATATGCACGCGGACGGTTTCATTATCAAATTGGTAGTTTTTGGTACTCTTTTCCAGAGCAATGCTTTGGTTTACAAAGCCTTCCCTGACGGCATTTTCCTTTTCTGCAAACACAGGTTGTCCCAGGTGATTCAAAATAATTACATTATTTATATCGTTTCCTTCAATTAGGGGATTATACGCAAAAGTTAAATCTTCCATAGTGAGAATGAGGATGCTTTCTACAAGACCCTGCATATCAACTAAGGCTGTTAAATGAACGATTTCGCCGTTAGTGGTAGCATAAAGCTCGTGAAAGTATTTTTTTATAAAGTTCTGCTTCCAATCCTGATAGGAAATATAGTCAATTCCGTCAATCTGATATTCTTGATACAAATAAGTACCGGGAAAAATACCGCCATCTAATAAGAAAGTATCTGATTTGACGTTATATAAGCAAACATTTTTGGCATAGGGATGGGTGATTTGCATATTGTCTACATAATCAAAGGCTTTTCGGATACCAAAGATGGTTTCCGGGTTCAGTGTCAGTTCGTTGAATAAAGAAGAAAAATCCCGGTCGGTACTGAGCTGAATTGCCATATTATCCATATTTTCTTTTACCTGGGAAACATCAGAAGTAATTATGGTAAAAATGTGTTCGTTATTTTTAATCGTTTCACTTTTAATGGAGGTATTCAGCATAAATACGATTCCCAGCAAAGAAAACAGGAGCAACGATATAATGATAAAGTAGGAAAGAAACCAAGATGTTTTAATGCTACTTTTTTTGTCTCTAAACATGTAATACCACCTTGTCTTTAAAACTCTAAATTTGCATATTCCATAATACAATTCAATGACCATTCTAACAAAAAAGAAAAGTGATGTCAAGAAAAAAACCGAGCGATCCCAATTGAATGACTGGTTCCGGCAGGTTTTTTTGTAAAGTGAGAATTAAATTTTAGAAATAGAGAATTGGAACAATTATTTAGTTATAGTATAATATAAATATAAAAAATGTCGTCAAAATTTTAGTTAAAGCAGATGTTTTTGGGGAAATGAAAAAAATGTGTTTTTTTCATAGTGCTTTTTTGTGTTCAAAAGGGAAAAAGAGACAAAATCAATAAAACATGCAACAACTAAATTGCGACAATAAACTAAGTTTTCAACCCCGACATAAGTTTAATTTTTCAATGAATGGATTTGCCCCCTACATTGCATGAATTTTAACAAAATGAGAATGTGATTGTGGAAACAGAGTATAGCAATCACGCGGGGTCAATGTTATAATTATGGCATACAAAGAAAGGAGCGTAAAGCTATGCGAAAAAAATTATGTGGACTTTTGGCAAGTGTCCTTGTCGTATCAATGCTGGCAACCGGTTGTGGAGGCGGAAAAGAAAAGGCGAATGTTTCACAAACTGGTGCGGACAATTTAGAGGTTATGACGGAAAACACAATGCCGATTACGGAAGAAGATGTTACCATTCAAATTTGGACGTCGAACCGTTCTCAGGGGTATGTAAAGAGTTTTAACGAATTTCAGGCATTTAAAGAAATTGCTAAAATTACCGGTGTGAATGTTGACTTTTTCCATCCCACAGGTAATGCAGCAGAGCAGCTTAACATTATGCTCTCCTCAGGCGACTTCCCTGATGTGATTTATCACTATTGGGAAACCAATCAGGGTAAAAAACTGGTTGCTGATGGTGTTGCTTTGGATTTAGCTCCGTATATGGAGAAAATTACACCTAACTTTAACGCGTTGCTGGATAGCAACCCTATTTATCGTGAAGGCTTAGCAGCTAAGAGTGATTCTGTTTATGCTTTCCCTATGGTTTACAGTAATGCTAAATTCTTAGCTTATAATAGTTATTTTATTCGCAAAGACTGGCTGGATAAGCTGGGTCTTTCTGTTCCAACCAATATTGCTGAATGGGAACAGGTGTTAACCGCTTTCCGTGACAACGATATGAACGGTAACGGCGACACAAAGGATGAAGTTCCGTTTGCTACTATTAAGAGTGGTAATATGTATCGTGAGGCGTTTGCCAGCGGCTTTGGTCTGCCTCTCTTTGGTTATCATTATTCGCCGGAAAATGGCAAGGTAACACACAGCCTTCTTCGTCCGGAGTTCAAAGAATATATCACCACTATGAATCGTTGGTATAATGAAGGTCTGCTTTATAACAACTGTATCTCTGCTACAGGCGACGAAATAGATGCTCTGTACTTAAATGATAACTTGGGTGCATTCTACATAGACAATAATAACTCTCTGCCTAAATACCTTTTAGCAAGAGAAGATATTGAATTAGTTGCAGCACCTATTCCTATGGATAAAAACGGTAAACAGTATTATCCGAACAATCGTATGAAATCCTTAATTGCACCTTATGGTAGCGTTGTCACCACCAACTGTGCACATCCTATTGAAGCCATCCGTTATTTTGATTTCTTATACAGCAAGCAGGCTTCTGACTTAATGTATTGGGGTATTGAAGGTGAGTCCTATACGGTGCAGCCTGATGGTAGCTATCAGTTTACTGACTATATCTTAAACAATCCTGATGGTAAGGTTCCCTATGAAGCTGTTTGTAAGTATATGACAAATGTAGGTTTCACCGGCTTGCATCAATATGAAGCTATGGTTGGTCTGGAACATAATCTCTCTGCTGAATTTAAAGAGATTAAAGATCAGTCTGTAGAATATACTATGACTTCTGATATGGATCTTTTAATGCCTGCTGTTCCGACCACTTTGGAAGAGGATAAAGAGATTGCAAAATACAGTGATTTATCAGACCACTTAAATGCTATGTTTGATAAACTCTACATCGGTGTTGAACCTTTAGATAGATTAGATGAAATTGTGGAAGAATGTAAGTCTTTAGGTTTAGAGAAAATTATCGAAATCAAACAAAAAGCTGCAGATAGAATATCAGTGAAATAAATCAAGTAGGGGGTTACATTCGTGAAAAAAATTATTCAAAGTACTCCCGGTCCCCAAGGTGGCAAAAGCCGCCTTGGGGCATGGTTTTCTATGGTTGGAAAGGATTTGCGAGTTAATAAATCCATCTATGCCTTGGCCATCCCGGGAATTATCTACTATATCGTTTTTCATTATTTCCCGATGTATGGTGTTACCATTGCTTTTAAAGAGTACTCTCAAAAGTTCGGAATTATGGGTAGTCCTTGGGTAGGGCTGGTAAACTTTCGTGACTTTTTTGGAGGTATTTTTGCTTGGCGCGTTATCAGGAATACACTTCTTATTAACTTCTATGAGCTATTGTATGTATTCCCGTTGCCGATTCTTCTGGCAATTTTATTAAACGAGTTGAGAAATCAAACCTATAAGCGAGTAGTGCAAACCATTACTTACCTGCCGCACTTTATTTCCTCTGTGGTTATCTGCGGTATGATTGTAGACTTTGTATCGCCTAATGGTTTTATTACACAGTTTGTTAATATGCTTACCGGCAATAATTATGTAAATCTGCTACTTCAGGAAGAGTTTTTCAGAACCATTTATGTATCATCAGATATTTGGCAGGGTATTGGTTGGAGTAGTATTATTTATCTGGCTGCTATTACCGGTATTGATATGGAACTTTACGAAGCTGCTTCTATTGATGGTGCAAAAAAAATGCGTCAACTCTGGCATATTACTTTACCGGGTATTGCACCTACCATTGTTACTATGTTTATTTTGCAGGTTGGTAAAATGATGACCTTAGGCGCAGACAAGATTATTCTGTTATATAACCCGGTTATCTATGAAACAGCTGACGTTATTTCGTCTCACGTTTACAGAAAAGGTTTGATCGACAACAACCCCAGCTATTCAGCAGCAGTTGGACTTTTCAATTCGGTTATTAACTGTGTTTTAGTATTTTCAGCTAACCATGTAAGTCGTAAAGTCAGCGGTAGTAGCTTATATTAAGGAGAATGCAGATGAATAATAAAATTAAACGCTCACTTCCAGAAAAATTATTTAATGTTTTTAATATTCTTTTGCTTGCAGGCCTATCGTTGGTAACACTCTATCCTGTTTTGCATGTTGTATTCGCTTCTTTTTCCGATCCGGTTGAATACATGAAGCACACCGGTATTATGACTGGCCCTGTTGGTTTTTCCTTAGAAGCCTACAAACGTGTTTTGGAAAAACCGGAGATTTACACTGGCTATTTTAATACAATTTATTATGTTGTAGTGGGTACAGTTATCAATATGGCTTTGACGGTATCCTTTGGTTATGTATTATCCAGAAAAAACCTTTATTTTAACAAATTCATTATGATAATGGTTTTATTTAGTATGTATTTTGGCGGTGGTCTGATTCCTACCTATTTGGTAGTTCGTTCTTTGGGAATTATGGATACTCGTTGGGCTGTTATTTTGCCTACTGCCATTTCTACCTTTAATTTAATCATTATGAGAACGGCCTTTCAGGGCGTACCTATATCCCTTGAGGAAGCTGCTAAAGTAGATGGTATGAAACCATTGGGGATCTTAGTTAAAATTATGATTCCGTTAACTTCGCCTACCATTGCGGTACTTGTGCTATATTATGCAGTACATCACTGGAATACTTGGTTCCAAGCAGCTATCTATCTGCGTGATGCAAAACTTTATCCCCTGCAACTGTATTTACGGGAAATTTTGATTTTAAATGATCAGGAAGATATGTTGATTGCTTCTCAGACTGCGGAGCAGATGGCATTGAGTAGCATTATTAAATATGCAACCATTATTATTGCAACTGTGCCTATTTTAGTGCTCTATCCTTTCTTGCAAAAGTATTTTACAAAGGGAATTATGGTCGGTGCTGTTAAAGGTTAAACAAAAAAAGGAGGTAAAAAGCAATGAAAAAAGTTTTATCTATGTGTTTAATTTTTACTTTGTTATGTTCATATACTGCCTTTTTTGATGTTTCAGCAACGCCGACAGAAATAAATTTAGCAGCTGCTGTCAATAATGGTACGGCGACCAGCTGCAAAACATATACCAGTTCTAAACCCATCAATGCAATTGATGGTACCATCGCTAGAACGCCTAACTGGATGGCTAATGCAGGCACATTAAGCGACACCAATTATGCCTGGTTCCAGTCTACATTTGCAGATTTAGCTTTGGTCTCCAGCGTTGTTATTTACGAATTTTATTCTAATAGTGATAGTAATTTTGAATTATCCTATTCTGTCGATGGTATAAACTGGCAGCCTCTTGCTGCTACCTTAACAAAGGAAAAAGTGGATTCATTATCGACAAGTAGCAGTACAACCAGAAAACGTACCTATACTTTGTCCACCCCAGTGGTTGCAAAGCATGTAAAAATGGAGAATAAATCAGCAACAAAAATGAGTATGCTGGAGTTTGAAGTGTATGGTACG